>JBEKEZ010000011.1:0-164626 GCA_050013575.1 Terriglobia bacterium
AACCAGCGCATGACAGGATGCTGATTTGGGACACGCCAACCTGAGCAGTATTACTGGGACTGATCTGCAGTACGAAATAATTGCGTTTCCCGCCTGTGTATGTTCCTTCGCCGTTGCCGTAGAACTGACTGAAGTTATTGGTTGTCACGAGAAAATTAGTCGGGCCTGCCTGGCCAACGAAGTACGCGTTTCCAGATGAATCCACGGTAACACCGTAGGCAGCCTCGCCTCCGCTGCCTCCAAAATAACTGGAGAATACCAGTTGATTAGCTGGTGGCTGACTGGGATCGAGTTCGGTCATGAAGGCGTCTCCGTTCCCTCCATACGTCGGTTGGAAGGCGTTCATGACGGGAAAGTCTGTCGAGACGGTACCTCCGGTGACGTAAATATCGCCACCCGAAGGCATTACAGCGATACCGTAGCCGCTGTCGCCGCCGCTGCCGCCCAAGTATGTGGAATACACCAAGCTCAGCGCGGGGCTGTTCCAACCCAGCACCGTCACGAATGCGTTTCCACCCTGGCTCCCCGGGGCTTTGTTTGATAGCTGGAATGCGTTCGACGTCGTGGGAAAGTTCGTCGAGGATGTCAATCCCGTAACGTAGGCGTTCCCCGAGGCGTCTACGGCGATGCCCTCACCCCAGTCCGAGAGATATCCTGAGCCCGTTCCGCTGAGGCAGGTGGAATAGATAAGCGAGGCACTGCCGGACTGAGTCGTGTCAAACTTGGCTACGAAAGGACTGCCGGCGCTCCCCATACAAGCGGTCGCGGGGCTCTGAAGCGGGTTAAGCGTCGGGAAGTCGGTAGAGAAGGCCTGTCCCACAACGTAGGCATAACCTGAGGGGTCCAGGGCGACACCGTAACCCACGTCCAACCCGATGCTCTCCTCAAACGGAGTGCAATTGGTGCTCCCCCCGAGATAGCTGGAATAAATAAGCGAAGCATCGCCGGCCTGGGTGGGGTCCAGTTCGGTTACGAAGGCGTTCCAAGCGCATCCCTTGCCGTTGTTTACGTTCTGGTACGCGTTCTTTGTCGGGAAATTCGTTGAAGTCGTGAATCCCGTGACGAAGATCTTACCCGTTGATTTGTTTACCGTAGTACCCCGACCGAACTCCTCGTTGTTTCCGTTCAGACAAGTGGAATAAACGAGTCCTGAGCCCTCAGAGTTCAGTTCTGTTACGAAGACGTTAAAGGAGTCTTGGCGGCAGGACTGATTGATGATGGTCGTTGTCGGGAAATCGGCTGAAAGAGTCGCGCCGGTCACGTATGCATTTCCTGAGCCGTCCACCGCAATGGCTATGCCAAATTCTTGTTGATTCCCTCCAAGGAAGGTCGAATAGACCAGCGCTGTGCAGGAAGGATTCAGCTTGGTCACGAAGGCGTTACCATTGGGCGCTGTCGCTGTCAGAGATCTCTGATATGCCCCCGTCGTAGTAGGGAAATTGGGGTCCCTGGTTTCGCCTGTGACAAACGCATTGCCCTGGGAATCCACGGCGATCTCGCTGCCACCGCCATAGGGATAGCCGATGCCGCCGCCAAGGAATGCCGCGTAGGTGACAGTCGGATCGATGACGAGAGGCCGGGATGAATCGTAGGCGGGAAGGTCGAAGACGATCTGGTTGTTGTCCGTCAGAATGTAGCGACCATCGAGGAACTGGCGATTCTCAATTGTCGACTTAGGATTGAGCTCGTCCGTCGTGCGTGGCCCGTTCTCCGATGCACGTGCGAGCACCGAGTAGCCCGTGGCGGACTTAGTCTGATAAACGAGCGGCTTAAGGAACCGGACTTCGCCGTCGGCGGTGTTAACGACCAGGTCCCCTGCCGAGTCGATTCGAACTTCATCCGCGCCTTCGATGGAGACCTTGATTGCTTTGGGATCAGCACCCGGCTTGACAACGAAGTCGTACTCCAACTGACGCTGGTTTCCGTAGTAAACCAAATCTGTGCCGGGGTAGACGTTTTGGTAGCGCACCTTCGCGTAGCTCGAGACATTGGTCCGCCATTTCGAGGCATCATTGCCAATGAAATAATTGCTCTTACCGGGAAGTTCGGCCAAGCCCGAACCCTTCGCTAAAGAATTCGCGCCCAGCAGCTTGAGGCGAAGGACGGTCGAGTTGGGCTCGGGCGAGGGCAGGTTGCGGCCGTATCGTTCCTGGAGGGGTTCGGTTACGGGTCTCCTAACGTTGGTGTTGAAGAATCCCTCAAACGGTTCGCACCTGGAGCGCCACTCTTCATAAGCCGCCAAGAGAGAATCGAAAGGCCGGCAGCCTTCGGTCACGCCCTGCCTTCGTGTGGCGACTGCCGACCTGAGCGTCATATCTTGAGTCGCCGGGCTAAAACCCTGTGCTACCTCATGTAGCGCGAGTGTGGCTTCACTCGCCTCCAGAAATACTGCATATCCGTTGCCCCGCGAGAGGAACTGCACTTTGGAATCAGTCTGGCCTTCATTAGCCTCGAAGCTGAGAGGTAATTTCCCGTAATTTGTCATTACCTTCGCACGCGTCGAGGGTGGGATCGTTAACAGGACTGGACCATTCTTATCGCGGTTCTTGGGGGCGTTGCGGGCGGAGTGCCGCCTGTGCTCCAGCGGGTGAACAGCCTCTTGCTTCATATGTCCGCTCAATTTCGGATTGCCAGGAAACGCCGAAGCCATCTGAGTCGCGTGCCGAACAAGCATACGCGCGAAACAGACGAGCAGTATCGCGACGAAAGCCACGGCCGGATAGAAAGCGCGTCGGGGAAATTCGCTTTTTGAGGGCATCGCGTCCCCACTAGAATTTCAATGAGAAAGTTCGCTTTCGCTGAGATGCTTTTAACACCAAAGCAATAGAAGTATCAATGAGAATCTGGTTGGTGCCCGTAATGGGCTGTAATATGGAGTGCAGCAGCTTGCTGCCGCACTCATCCCTCCGAGTTTCTGGACGAAGCGGTGAAGAGGCCGGGAGCAAGCTCGCGGAAGGCAAAGCGCTCCCACCGGGCGGGACCTGACGGCAAAAGCTACCGGCTCGCCGCGGCAGCAGCTTGCTGGGCGATTAGACCGAACCCCTTCGCGCTTGCCTCTTTTTCAAGTCTTGCGAGATACACGCGGGCCTCAGAAGACTTCCCGAATTTCCTTTCGATCTCGCCGGCCGCTAGCCGGATATCGAGTTGCTCTGGAAGCAAGCCCAGCTTTGTAGCTTGGGCGAGCGAAGCGCGAAGAATTTTGCCAGCCTCAGCGGGCTGGCGGGAGGCCGCGCGCACGCGGGCAGAGGCGATGCTGACTTTCAGCGGCACGTCTCGATCCTGGCTCTTTGCAGCGAGAGCCTGGGCGCGGGCCACGGCTTTTTGGGCCTCGGCGATCTTCTGCTGTCCCAGAAAGCAGCGAGCAAGGAGGGCCGCCGCTGTAGCTGCACCATCCGTCTGTCCCTCGTTTTGCAATTCTTCCAGTGCCTTGGCGGCGAGAGCGTTCGCCTCATCGAAACGTCCTTGTTCGAGGGCCAGTTCGCCCAAGGCTTCCTGACTCTCCGCATAGGTTCCGTTCTCGCCAATTTCCTTTCGGAGTCCAGCGGCCTGTTCGTGATCTTTTCGCGCGCCCGCAAGGTCGCCTTGTAATCTCAGCACTTCACCCAGATTAAAGAGGCAGTATGCGATACCGCTTTTATCTTCAATTGCCTGAGAATTACTAAGCGATTCTTGGGTTTTGTCTTTTGCTCCGGCGAGATCTCCCTGAAGTAGCATCAGATTTCCGATGTTATACAGAGAAGTGGCCTCGCCGGCCACGCTGCCGATCTTCTCGCGAACCGACAGGGCTTGCTCGTATAATTTTCGTGCCTCGTCGTAGTTTCCTTGCTGCATGATGACGCTAGCGAGATTATCTTCCACGTTCGCCAAGTCGTCGCTGTCGCCAAGCTCTCTGTAGATAGGCAGAGCCTTTTCGTAGTTACTCTTTGCTCCTGACAAGTCTCCTTGCTGAGAAAGCAACAACGCAGTGTTATTGAATACCTGTGCCATCCCGTGTTTGTCGCCGATGTCGCGATACTCGCCCAACACCAGATCGTATATCTTCATGGCGCCGGCCACGTCACCTTGGTCAGAAATCAAATTTGCGATGTAATTCAGCGTGTCCGCAACAGCATCCCGATCACCGACCGCAGCAAACGCCTGTTTGGCGCCGTTGAAGGCCGACCGCGCTTTATCCAACTGACCCAATTTCCAGTAAGCGATGCCCTGTGACTCACGAGCCCGTGCGACCAGGAGACGCGCCTCTTGCTTTTGTCCTTTGGCGATGGCGTCCGCGGAAAGCTTAAGTTGCTTACCGAAGTCAGACTGAGACATCGCGGCGGCTGCCTCGGTCAGATCAATACGAGGGTCGTCCCGGGCAGGGCTGGGGAGCTCTCGTAGCGATCGAATTGTTTCGAAAGCATCCTTCGAAACGCTAGCCTCTATCTGGGCTTGGGCCAGACGGAGCCCATTATCCAAGTCGTCTGAGAACAAATAGAAGAGTTTCTGATAGGTGTTAATCGCTTGTTGCCATTGGTGTGCTGTGGAGTAATACAGTCCCTCGACCAAAAGCCGTTCCTCCCGAGGGAGATTTGCTGAATGGTCGAAAGCGGCCTTCGCCTCATCCTTCGCCTTCGCTTCGTAACCGAGGGCCTTATCGGCTGCAGCAAGCGCGGAATGAATCAAAGGGTGCTGGGGGTCAAGCACTGCAGCGCGTTGGAGAGAGTCCTGCGCCGCAAGTGCGTCAAAAACGCGGAGCTTGGCGAGGCCCTCGGCATACAGCCGCGCGGCTTCAGGATTGGATGGCAACGAGGTCCATTTCCGGCCTTCCTCGGCGGCGGAGGGCGGACCCGCGCCCAACTTTTCCCGCAAGCGGAGACCAGCGTCGGCAATCAGCGCCAGCAGTTTTTCCTCCGTTCCGGTTTCGGAAAAGGCCGCGATCGTCTCCCCCGTGCTGACATCTTGAACCCGCAAATCGAGACGGATCTGACCCTTGCCCACCGCAAGGTAGGAGCCCACAACCACTCGCTCAGCTCCCAAATTGGCGCGGATGCGCGCAAGGGTATCCCTGGCATAGCTCTCGGCATTAGCCAGTGAAAGTTCAATCTTCATGCGGGCGATATTCTCACCGGGAATCGTCCGCAGCTTCGGTCCTCCACTGAGCTCGGTGGTGAGATCCTCGGACAAGGCCGTGGAGATCCAGTCCTTGTCGGGCCGCGCTGACAGATTTCTGAAGCCGATGACAGCGATGGCTGGACGGTAACCGATAATCGTTCGCGCGGCATTGTGGATGGCTTTTGACAACTCTCGATCAGCATATTCGCGGTAGCCTACTGCGGCAGCGAGCATGATGAGCGCCATGGTGAGGGCGCTGACAATCGAGCGGTGTGGCAGCCTCCAAACGGGTTGGGGTTTCTTTACCTCAAGCGCCGTGGAGTCCCCCTCTAGCGCCTTCACCAATTCAATCGCACTGCCGAAGCGGTCCTTCGGCTCGCGCTCTAGGCATCTCAGAATTGCTTTTTCCCACTTCGTATCCAAGCCGGGAACATGGCTCCGGGGTGAAGCCGGTCTACATTCGAGCGTTTTGGTTATGATGGCAAGGGCTGTGTCTGCAAAGAAGGGACGTATGCCGCACACCATTTCGTAGAGCACCACACCAAGGGCAAATATGTCGGAGGCTGATGAAAATTCGCCGGCCGTTAATTGTTCGGGCGCCATATAGCCCAGCGTGCCCACGACAACTCCGGGGATAGAAAGGGCAACGCTCCCTTCCGGCGAAGGGGCATGGCGTGCCAAGCCGAAGTCGGCCACCACTGCGCGTATGCCTCCCTCATCACCGGGCGAAGATATCAGTACGACGTTGGCACTCTTGAAATCCCTGTGGATGATGTTTAACTTGTGAGCGGCAGCCAGTCCGGCCGCCATCTGGCGGACGATGGGCAGCGCCTCGGCCTCAGTCATGCGTCCCTGTCGGCGAAGTCGCGCTTCCAATGACTCACCGGGCAGAAACTCCATCGTCAGGAAAGGCGTTTCCTGCCCTTCCGCAGACACGTGGCGGCCCAGATCGAAAACGCGTGCGACATTATGGTGGCTGACCGCGAGTGCGAGCCGAATCTCGCGTTTAAACCGCTCAATCGCGTCGTGGTCGCCGGCGATCTCGGGACGGACCGTTTTCAGCGCCAGATTCTGATGCAGTTCAAGGTCCTGAGCTTCGTACACTTCGCCCATGTTCCCCCGGGCGATGAACCGGACTATCTTGTAGCGGCCTGCCAAAACCTGATTCGGTGAGAAAGTACAATCGACAGAAACGGAGCCAGCCACTGGAGCTAAGACTGGAGTTGGCTCACGCTGCTCGGGTGTGTTGTCGGCTCCGCGATGGCGCCCGGCGAGGGGTGATCCAGGAAGCCCTTTAGTCTGATCGGCCGATTCAAATTGGGTGTCAGAAGATTCGCGCTCAGAGGGAGATTTAGCTTCGTCGCTGAGGGTTGTCCTTAGCCCAGCATTGCCCTTGGTCATAAGTAATCCCGAGGGATGAAGCTACAACGCAAAGAAGGCGCCACTTGCCTTCGCCCGCTTTCTACGGCACAGATTTGTTGGCAATATATCACTGATACAGCACACACTCAACCGAGTGAAGGATGAGAACTTCGAATGACGACGCATTCCTTGCTTCAGGTGCAATTGTAAGCTCGCTGACCGCCTTTCGTTTCAGCGCTTGATCAATGCGCGAAAGAAGTCGGCAACGTGGATGCACCATTGAGGCAGGCCGCAGCACGACGCGTATTCAGTGACACACGCACTGGGTCACATATCGAGAGCCTCTTGTAAATCCTCCTAACCAGAGGAAAGTAGCGGGTTAGACCTCTACCCGGCAGGGTAGAATGTCCTAGGGATGTAAGCTACTGATTTGGTAGGCCCGGACGGACTCGAACCGTCGCCCTCTACCGTGTCAAGGTAGCGCTCTAACCAGACTGAGCTACGGGCCTCCAACTGGTTACCTCGGTCTCCGCGTCTTGGGAGCGGTGGACGTCCGCGGACTGTTTCGCCGCGCTCACCAACTCGGTCAGGCTCGGAAGCGGTTCTTCAAAACTAACCCGCGCGCCCCCGCTTGTCAAGGAATCGGAAGTGCTGGTGGTGGGTCAATTTGGATTCGTAGTATTAGTCAAAGCTAGTTGTGTCCGCCTGGGAGCTTTTTTCAAGTACCGATATTTGCCCCGCCAGGTCGTCATCGCGATGCGCCATCGTTAGTGTCCGGCCATCGGCGGACAGCGACCAGTGGTCCTTAAGATGAACCTCGCGGGAAGGCGTTTTCATCCAAGACTCAATCACCAGCTCCATCCCTTCCCATCGAGCGTGCGTCCGCGCTGTGGCCTCGCCAACCGAGTTGGTTGTTTCAGCGTCGGTTTCATACGTGAAAGTCATCCGCTGCTCCGTACCGCCCGCGTTGGTGAGGAGAATTTGCTGAATGAGCCGCGGTTCTCGGTGCTCGATTTTCATCAGGATTCGCTTCGGTGCTGCGCCGCGCAGGATGCTTCTCTCGAAATTCATCTCCCACAAACCAGTAAAATCCGGTCGTGACTTCGTAGGGTTCATAACGTCCCGATTCGGTATCTCAAGCCGCCGTTATTTTCAAATTGACCCACTACCGGAGCCCGCCCAAAGCCCGTTCTGCCGCGGCTCGGGAATCAAGGGGTCTTATGCTTGGACAGGTTTTCTTCGATCTGTTGAACCGCGGCGTCAATCCACCATCGTTGATCCGGGGCTGCTTTCTCGCGCGCCGATCGAAGCAGAGGAAGGGCGAGGTCCGACTGGAGAACCAGCGCAGCAACGGCTTTCTCTCTCACGGCGTAATCGGGATCGGCGAGTTTCTGAATGAGCGCTTTGATCTGGGCTTCGGTATCCACGTGGATATCCACATCCGTTTCGGCAGGCGTGGGGTCGATTTGAAGCCGCTCGTCCATGGCTGCGGCTTCGATTCGGTGCTTGCCTCGGGGAAGCCCGTCGATCATTGTCTCGGTGCGTTTCGTCGGCGCGGTCCACGGGCCTCCGTCCCTTCTCCAGGTAAACCAGGATGCGCCCTTGGTGTTGGTCGAGAAGTGAAGCGTGACGGTTCCCGCGCTATCAACGGACGCGCGCAGTCTGGATTGGGCCAGCGGTGGCCGCGCTTTCAGGACCACGTATTCCATCTGGCTGGGAGCGAACTCGGTGGACAGGAATGCGTTTCCTTTCGAGTCGATCATCGCATCCCTCAGTTTGCGTGAATCGAGGAAGGGCTGATGTTCATCGGGCGCGAACTGTGGCGAGCATAATCCCTGAATGGCGCGATAGAGCTGGCCATGCGCGGTGAGCCAGTAAAGCCCAAGCCTGTCCTGCACAACGGACTCCGGATGTTCCGCCTCGCAACCGGGAGGCATGGGGACCGGGCGCGGGTTCCTAACCTCTTGATCGGTGCCGAGACCGGCCTCGTAACCGATGCTCTGCCACCCTCTTTGCTCTGTGAACTCCCAAGTACTGCCTTGAACGTGGACGGCCAAGTTACCCGCGCGGTCGAAAAAGGGCGGACCCTCAAAGACGACCATATTGGAGGCGGCAATTTCATTGGTCGACCAGTTTCGCCAGCGGCCACCGTCGAAGTAGCGGACCCGAGTCTGGCTGTCGCGAAAACAAATCCTGCCGTCTGTCGTAAAGCTGGGCACAAAGAAGAGCTTTGTATCCAGATGAAAATCCTTTTGACGGGGGAGCTGGGCCTGGAGCGCTTCGGCGTAGGTTGGGAAAGTCTCGAACGATCCGCGCTGGGCATCGAAAATGGCCACGGGGGTTTCAAGCGAGCGGGAAAGAAGCCAAATTCGCCCCAGCGAATCCGATGACGTGACCGACAACTGCTCGGGCTTAATGACGTAGGGAAGCGGATACTTAATCCACTTTTGACCGTCCCAATCGCTCAAGGCGTTGTCGCCGCCGGCGAGAATTCCCAGTACGTTGCCGCGAGCGTCCTGGGCGAGTTCACGGTAAGGGTTTATCGTTTCGACCTCGGGTGGCGATTGATACGCAGCCCACAATTCAGCGGGCTTCACCGCGGCGCTGCCCTGATCTGGGGCAATCATCAGCAACCGCCCGTCCGAAAGCTTGAACAGCCAATCTGACCTGTTGAGGGGATAGCCGTAATGCCAATCAATGAGCTTGGCCTCGCCGCCGCGCGCCGGGATAAACCAAGGGCCGTTGCCGAACGTCCCCAGCCATAGCCCGTCCGGAGTCGAAACAGAATACCGCCTTGCGCGCGGAAAGCTTCTCAGGTCTGCATCGAGACCGGTCACCGCTTTTTTCCACTCTCCATTCCTCAGCCGCCATAGCACGCTGGAGCGCCCGCCTCCGGTTGGATCCGGCACCGCCTGGCTCGGCACTCCTGCGATCACATAGGTATCGTCATCGACCCGGAAAATGTCCTGGACGGTTTGGAACGCGCGAGGTTCGGGCGGCGTTGCGGGCACCGCGTCGAGCGTGTCGATGTCGACGGCATTGATCTGGTCACCCGCAACCGCAACCCACATGTGCTGCGCGTCCGCAGGCGCGATAATCGAAATCCGCGCATTCGGATCTCCGGCCAATTGGGGACGGTGCTGAAACTTCTCTCCGTCAAAGATCAGGATTCCTTGGATCGTCTTAAGGTTGGTGTGCGCGAACAGAGACTCCGACCAGAACCACACACGGCCGCGCCCATCCGCCGTGGCAACAACCGGGCCATAGACCGGACGCGCATTTCTCGGGAGATTCTGGGCCAGGAACTGGTCGTCGGGGATCGTATACGCACTCTCGGCCGTTCCTTCCGCTCTGACGCGGTAGATGTGCGCTCCCCGTTCGGTAATCCAGAGGTTCATTCGCGGGTCGAACAAAAGGTGAACAGGATCTGTAAGCGGCGCGGTGAATTGACTGACGTGGCCGAATAAGCCACCCTGTTGCCGTGTAACTGAATGGAGGTCGTTTGTGCTGTTCCATAGGCAGTAAATCCAACCGTCCTGCCCGCGCGCCAAGGCGACCGGTGTTGCCCCCGCGGGATTTCCCTCAACGGGGAACGCTTCCCATCCGCTTTGTGCCCACCGGTAAAGGCCGGGAGTTCCGTAGACGGCGATTCCCCAGACCACGCCCGTGGAGTCCTGTTGCGCCCAGGCGATATTCGTCCGGTCCACTTTCAGTGGGGGCGCCGCAAGAGCGGAAACTGGCAGCAATCCGAGAAGCACGGCGCCCGCCCAACGCCGTATGAATTTTTCCATTCGTCTCACCATGTGTAATGCGCGGAATATGTCAGCGTCTTCTCCGCGTCCGGCGCTAGCTGCACGCGAAACTCGATGGTTTTGCTGTCCGTCTTGAGAAACGTATCGGATTTCTTCGTGATTTCCCACGTCGCGCCGCGATAGAGGTGTTCCACTACTCGAACTTCCACGGGCTCTTTCTTGTGATTGCGCAGCTTGATTTCAAACGACTCATCCAGCCAGCGGGCGTTGTAATCGATGCGATAATCCGTTCGGCGGCGCTCGCCCTTAATGTCAAAGGCGCTGCCCGTGAAGGCGCGAATGGTCTCATCGCGCGGCGTGTGCTTGATCTCATTCTCGCCCGTGAATTCCAGTTGGCCGTCCGTATCTTGCCGGTAGAATCGCACCCGGCCCGCCGGCAGCGGCATGCCCAGATGGTTCGCCTCCGAATTCATGAACTCCCTCATCACCCAAACGTCAGGATTCGATTGTGTGCCGTATTCGCTGTTTTGTCGAATGGTCTCCACGTTCCACCCCTGGTACTGGCTCTGGTCGATTTTCGCCCCGTCGTATATGTAAATGCGCTCCGACTTGATTCTTGCCGCGCGCACAAACTCTACCTGCTTCGTTTCCTGGTCGTGCAGCGTGGTGGGGCGATGCAATTCGTAGAGATGGTATTCTTCAAAAGTCTTCTCGGAGACCGGTGGCCCGCCAATCATCCCTCCGGCCGGGCCCGCGGAGATACGACCGAAGACCTGAATCCTGTCCATGGCCTGAGGCTGAATCTTGCTGACGTCGCCGGCCATCAACTTGATTCGAGCATTGTCGAATGTTTTCCCCGTTTGGTTGTAGACAGTCACCCAGCCAATCATGTCGAGCACGTCGCCCTGCTCGGGTGCGACAAGGTTGTAGTCCGCATTCCAACTCATCTGCCCCGTTACATAACTGAACTCGGCATTCAACTCGCCCGGCTTGTCGGATGCGAGAACCCAATTGATCGTGGGCTTGAGAATCGTGTCGTCGGCCAGAGCCGGGAAGAGTGGAGTGCCGGGAAGGCCGAAACGGAGCTTGCCTTCGATCTCTATAATCGGCTGCTGAACGAGCGCCGCATTGCCTTGCCCGTAATAGCTATTCCCATACGGTGAGACCTGCGGGACGTAGCCACTGCGGATGATTTTGCCTCGCACGATCTCTGACCTGTCGCCCCGCTGGACGATGAAGTCGAGAGTCTTGCCTTCATTCAGCGAGAGAAGAAGCTGCTCGGACACAGGGTCGGCGCGGTAATTCTGCTCGAGGATCTGAATGGTGCGCGTGCCTGCCGGGTCGCGAAGAATCACCGAGTCCGGCTCCAGGTACGCGGTGATGTCGGTGAATTGGATTTGATTCGTCCCCGGCTTGAGATCAAGAGGAATCAGCACGCGGACGACCGCGAAGTTTTGGTTATAGATGGTGAGTTGAGGCTCGGCGGCCCACAGGCGCGAGAACAGCAGACAGAATGCGATCGCGAAGCGAACTGGAAGGCGACATTTCATGTGTATGCTCCTCGAACGAAACATCTCTGCTTTTGGCAGGTAAGAACCACTTTGGCAGACAGGGGTCGTATATCCGGCGCATTGTGCATCTTTCTTCGCCAGAGTGCCCTCGATTGCCGGTGCGAGTCTATCAAAGTGAGCGAGCTTGGAAAGGGAGTATTCGATGTTACTTCTCGCTCTCGCCAAGATTCTACGAAGCCCTCACCGCTGACTGTTGCAACGGCTCCTCGCATAAACCAAGACCTGAGGAAGACCATCCCGCCCATAGGCAGGCGCACAGGGCCTTTCCTATTTAGTGACACCGCGCCAGTGGAATAAGTTCCCTCCGGCGCGGCCGGTGGCACAGGATGGGGACCCCAGGCTCTGCTTTGGGGCTCGCCCGTGGCCATCCCGCACTGCGGGACAGGATGGCCGTGCCACGGCGCCTGAGGGTGGACCGGCGAAACTCGTGCGATCTAGTAATTAATTAGGGCAACAATATAGTTTGCTGAGCAAATGTGGTAGTATACCGCTATCGTGTGGCATCATTTCCTTAATTTGCTTGCGCAAAGCCGGGATTCGTTCTTGGCTGCACTCGGGACAACTGGCTTGGGTTGGTGGGTGCAAGGAATTATTTGGATTCTCATCACAGAGGCTGTCACCTACGTCGTCATTTGGATTGTGCGGGGTACAAAAGCCATGAAGTCCCGCGCCAAAGAAAATCTCCTTATCGGGCTCGTTGCTTCGACTATCGTGATAGTTTGCATTTACGGATCTATCTTCGCATGGAACATAATCAAGGTAGTTTATGCCGACCACGAAAGCTTGGCACGAAGGATTGAGGAACTGAAGAATACGCAACTTAAAACTAGGGAAACCAGTCTGGTTCATCCGAAAGATCGTGATGACGAGATCGCCAGACTTAAGCGCGAAAATGAAAAACTGAAATCTACAGCCGACACGTGCCAAGCATCATTACGGGCTGTTCAGGTCAATCCCTACGCCCCAAAGGTCACTTACTTTTTTGATGGATCAAAAAAAGTGGAATCGTCCGGGGATATTTCGTTTTATAAAGGCACGAACGAGGATGAGTATTTCGCATTCCTTCGCATGAAGGATTTGGAACTACAAGCGGACTGGAAAAGCCTAGCAAGCCTGTGTGAGAAGGAGATGACAAAACTCCAACGTGGCCTACCCCATACCTGTATGCCGGGGAAGCGTATGTACACCTAGACCAGAAAAAGCAGGGCTGTAAATATCTATGCAGGGCATGGCAAGCCGCGCTCGGAGCAGAGCCCTGGGCGTCTATTGGTACGAAAATAGTGAATGAGAACTGCCAATCATTCCCAATGGAGCCATGAACGGGCGGCAATGAAAACAAAGCAAAGCAAATAAAGCGCAGGACCCGCTCTCCGGCCCTGCGGCTATTCCATTTCGTTGGTTCTCGCGTTTTGCCAAGCCGGAACGAACACGGACGCGGAAGAGCCGCAATCCCGCCAAGCAGGACGGACCTAGCGCTACGCATCCCGCTACGCGTGCGCGCGAGCGTTTCACCGCACGATGCCTGGCGGTCAGAATCCTGCCGTCAATAGGGTCGCAGCACTGTAACCGCTGGCATGGGATAGTGCTTGACGTTGCGGGTGATGAGCGTGGCGTCGATTTCGGCCGCGGTCGAGGCAATCAACGCATCGCCAAGTTCAGTCCCGTGACTTCGCCGATAGGTTCTCAGCATATTTCCAGCGGCGAGGGCAATTTCTTCTGAGAGGGGAATTTTTCTAAGAGCCGACAAGAGCGCGCCGGTAGCGGACTCCTCACCCGGCCTCATGCCAGCCCATAATTCGGTCACCGACACGACTGAAATGACGGGTGGCTCGGTTGCCGCTTCGTATCGGCCCAGGAAGGCGCGAGCCTCCGCACGACCGCGCAGGAAGTCGATGAGAATGTCGGTGTCCAAGAGATGAACGGCCACGAGATTGTCAGCCCGAGAGGCTCTTGAGACGTTTTCCGCGACGCCAGGCGCGAACCATCGCTATGCTTGACTTTTTCCGTCCCTTCCACGACCCAAACGCCTCGTCCAGCGCGGCGCGAAAGTCCGCAGGGGTGGGGCGGTGGACGTATCGCTCCTCGATCGCGGTCCGAATCAAGGCGCTCGCCGTTTTCTTCTCCAGCCTGGACCACGCTCGCAGATGACGCCGTTGCTCTGCGGTAAGGAAGATTTGAGTTCGCACCATGTTTCCCATCATCTAGCAATATACACCGTCTATACATCTATGCAAGGAAAATTCTGACCCTGGTATCACCTCTCCGCCGCCACCCGCGTGCCTACCCAGGCGATGTTCGACTACCTGGAAGGCGGCGAAACACTGGAAGAATTCCCGATTCCCACGCCCGGACGTTGCGTTTGACAATGACTGCATCCTTGTCAGAGTGACGACATGGCCAAGGTGACCGGCAAACTGCAACTGACCGTTCCCAAGGCAATCGCAGATCAGTACGGGATTAGGTCCGGTGACGAGTTTGAGTGGGTGCCTGCTGGGGACGCCATCCTCGTGATTCCCACAAGTTCACAACCCCGGGCCCACCGCCGGAGTGTCGAGGAGCGGCTGAGGCTGTTTGACCAGGCTACGGCACGCCAGCGGCGACGGGAGGCAAGGGGGAGCCAGTTGAGATCCCAGCAGAGCGCCCCTGGAAGCCTCACGAGATTGAGCGTGGCTGGAGACGCGAGGACCTTTATGATCGTGGCCACTCTCGTTGATAGGTAGCGGTGTCATTTGCGAGACACGGGCGCTCCCAGGTGCAGTCACTCCCGCGAAAGCGGGAATCTACTCTGCAAACCATTGGAAATGCGCCGCCGACGGACTGGATTCCCGCTGTCGTGGGAATGACCAGCGTTTCGAAGGGGATCCAATTCCAAATGACATCATTACCAGCATTTCCGTACAACAGGGTGGAGGACCGAGCAGCTTTGGATTTTGGTGTCGCTGGCTGAAACCAACCACTTGTCGGCTCAATATGGCCATGGCGCAGCGACCGTGCTCGGCGCCGGGTTTTCGACCGCTCTAACCCAAGGCAAACAAACTAAATAGATTATTGCCGCCACCAGGGCTTTGGCATTTCGATTGCTGTCGTCAAGGCTGGATTCTTAAGATTGGTGGTGCGCCATGAAAAACAAATCGAATATGAAAAACCTATTCATAGTTTCAAGTTTAGCGATTACGCTGGGCGTTCTGTTTGTTCCGAGAGCGACAAAGGCCCAGGCCCAAGCCGGACCAGAAGCCCAGGCCGGACCAGAAGCCCAGGCCGGACCAGAAGCCCAAGGCGGAACAGAAGACCAAGCTGGCCCGGCCGTGGCGCGCATCAGCGCGGCGCAAGGTCAAGTCTCGACGCAGCACGCCGATGGCGGCGATTGGGCCGGCGCCACAATTAACGCGCCTGTTCAGGGCGGCGATTCGGTATCGACCGGCGACCAATCGCGCACGGAAGTTCAGTTCGACTATGCCAACCTGATGCGGCTCGACCAGAACAGCGTCGCCAAGCTCGCCGATCTCACGCGGTCGCGAGTTCAGCTTCAGTTCGCTCAGGGGCTCATGGAGTACTCGGTCCTGCGAGGCGGTCAAGCTGAGGCGGAAATTGACACGCCAAGCGTGGCTGTCCGGCCGCTCGGTGAAGGCAATTATCGGATTCAGGTTGATCCCAACTCGCAGCAAACTTGGGTGACTGTGCGGCGAGGCGAGGTCGAAGTTTCCACGGCTCAGGGTTCGCAGAAGGTGCAAGCGGGCCAGACCATGGCCATTCAAGGCACCGACAACCCACAATATCAGGTGAACAACGCGGCGGCCCGCGACGAATTTGACGAGTGGATTGAGAATCGTGACCGGCAGGTCCTTGAGGCGAAGAGCTGGGAGCACACCAACCGCAACTACACCGGCTCCGGCGACCTGGACCGCTATGGCCAATGGCGCGACGTTGCGGGTTATGGCGACGTCTGGCAGCCTTATGAGTCATCGGACTGGGTTCCCTATGCGGACGGCCGCTGGGTGTGGGAGCCTTACTACGGATGGACCTGGGTTTCCTACGAACCGTGGGGCTGGGCGCCGTATCACTATGGTCGTTGGTTTTATTACGGCAGTTCCTGGTGCTGGTGGCCGGGACCAGTCTATCCCGGATACTACCCCATGTGGGCGCCGGCGTACGTTTCCTTCTTCGGATTCGGCCGTCACTGGGGGTTGGGTTTTGGATCTGGTTTTGGGGGCGGCTTCGGATCGATTGGGTGGTTGCCGCTCGGCCCGCATGATGGTGGGTACCGGTGGTGGGGGTCAGGGTTCCGTAACGGATACAATGCGGTGAACATCAACAACATCGCGAACGTCAACAACCGCGGCAATCCGGTGATCCGGCCGATGCCTCCGCTGGCCGCGAACGGGCACTATCCCCGGATCTCAAATATTGAGGCGGCGAGAAACAATCCCGGTGTTCTTCGCGGTATGACGGTGGCCTCAGCTCAAAACTTCGGCAGTGGCCGGGTGGTCCGGCAAGGAACGCCGGTAAGCGCGGAGGCGTTTCGAGGGGCAACCCAGGTGCATAGCGCCCTGCCCTTTGCCCCGACGCGCCAGAGTCTGAGCCCGTCAGGCCAATTCACCAGCCGTGCGGCGCTTCCGGCGGCGGCGAACACTAACACGCGCTTTTTCACGAGAGGTCAAGCTGGAACTCAGCCTGTAGCCGGCAACCCGGGCGGATTTGGTAATCGTACGGCTCCTCCTGCGGTCCGGGGAAGCATGGGCGCTCAAACTTTCGGCCGCGGCGCGGTCGCGCCCAACGGGACGAGTCCGGCCACGGCCCAAGCGGGGGCGCGGTCAAGCGCCAGTATGGGCTGGCAGCGGTTTGGTTCCCCTGCGCCGCAGACTGGGCGGGCGCCATCGTCCCGCTCGGCGGGATTCCCCAGCGCGCCACGCCAGGCAGCGCCGGCTCAACGTCCGGCGCCCGCGAGCAACAGCGGCTGGCAACGCATCAATCGGCAACCGGCTCCGGCAACAACTCCAGGAGGGTCGTCGCAGAGCCGTTCCAACTCTTCAGCCCCACGCTCCCAGCCTGCGCCGTCCAACTGGGCTCGGTCGACTGCTTCTGCTCGGCCCAGCTCCTCGGCGCCACGCTCTGAGCCTGCGCCATCGAACTGGAGCAGGTCTGCCCCTCAGTACCAAAGCGCTCCGGCGCAGCGATCCGGTGGCTGGTCCTCACCAGCGCCTCGATCAAGCGATTATGGTCGTGCGCCACTCGGCAGCAGTAGACCGATTGTTTCTTCTCAGCGCAGCTCGGGCGGCGGAAGCTATCGCGCTGCGCCATCGGGTGGCTATGGTGGCGGAGGCCGATCCTCTGGCGGCGGCAGCGGTCGATCGTCCGGCGGTGGAGGCGGCGGTGGCCGCAGCAGCAACAGCGGCGGCGGACATGGCAAGCACTGAAGCCTGGACCGCACTAAGGTTTGACTCCAATTCCCCTAAAGCTTCAATAGGCGAGGCGCATAAAACGCCTCGCCTTTTTTGTTTTTCCAGTGCCGAGAAAAGCGAGAACGAATTCTTTCTCCACCGCGTGGCGCTGCCCATTCGCCACCGGCCTTAAATTCGCCTGGCGTCATTACTGGCAGGCCATAATTCTCACATGGGTTGAAGTTGCTGGGCGCGGCTTTGTTCTTGCTGGCGATGGGGCCCGGCTCACGCCCCGGCGGCCTTGCCTTGATACAGAGGCACAAACACCTCCGCCACAAAGGTCTCGTACGAAGTCGGTGTGGTGTTCACGGCGGATCGCTTTTCCAAAGGTCCCATGTAGCCGGAATTCATCGCCGCGGACATTTCGAGCAGCAAGTCGACCATTCTCTCTGACATGCCCATCTGAGTCATTCCGAACTTGATCTGAGCGTCCGGCAACTGCATATAGGCGAGCCCAGGGTTCCCGATGGCTTTGCCGATAATCGCGGCCACTTCCGTCATGGTGATATCGCGCTGCCCCAAAAGTTCGCGCGTACCGTGCCCCGTGAAATCTAGTTGTGCGAGCTCCTGGGCGGCAACCTCGCCGATGTCGCGTGTGGCGATCATCGCGACTTTTAAGTCGGGCCGCAGCGGGCCAGCCGTGCCGCCCAGCATTTGTATGATCTTCAATTGTGCGAGAGTGTTCTCCATAAAATATCCGGGGCGCAAGTGCAGCACGTTGAGGCCGGCAATCCGATTCAGCTTCCATTCCATGGTATGCAAGCCCACCACCGGGCCGACCTTGTCGGCTTTGTCCGCGCCCACGCTGCTCAGCGAGACCACATACTTCACTCCCGCTTTGTCAATCGCCGCGGCCAGCGAGTCGGTGACGCGCTCCTGATAGGCACGAGGGTCCGGGTCGGCCATATCCGGCGGGATCATCGCGTAGACCGCGCTCGCGCCCGCGAAAGCCTCTGTTAACTTGGCCGGGTCGGAAACATTGCAGACAAAAGGCTCCGCGCCCTGCGCCGCCAGCGGCTGCAAGCGCTCGGCGCTGCGGCCGATCACTCGAACTTTCTTTCCTTGTCTCAGAAGCGATTTCGCAACAACTCTGCCCGTGTTGCCGGTGGCTCCGGCGATGGCAATCATGATGGTTACACCTCCGCCTGATTGGATTCCCCCGTGTTGCCCGCGGTGCAGGAAATATTCGGCTAGTGCCGTTCCAACTATTTCGACCTGGCTTCTCGGGGCCGTCCCGATTATGGGGCGAAACAGAACGTACGTGTTGAACATAGGTCTAATAAGTTGGAACGGCACTAGACGTCAGTTGTCCGCGGGTAGTGGTCGGCTGTCAGTTGTCACTTGTCGGTGGTCGGAAGTCTGTGGTCAGTGGTTCGTTGAAGATCAAACCTCTGGTGCGCCTGGCCAGGCAATCATCACAGGGTCCTGAATCCTAACTCCTGAATCCTGAATCCTAACTCCTGTTCACAAGCCTTGCCATGATCTGTCGGATTGGCTCGTTATCCGCAAAGACTTGCCAGAGCGCGACACCCCTGAGACCGACTACAGCTTGCCACGCTGCCGGCACCTCCCAACGGTTCGCCTCAAGAAGGCGGCCATTCTCGGGGACGGTTCCTCCGGCGCGTCCAAAGATGCCCACCACAGCTTTTTGTTGGACCAGGCGCTCGACTCGGATCCAGTAATCCGGAACCATCGCGAAGTAGCCTTGCCACGCGGCCCGCATGGCCTCGCGCCCCGTCACGGAGTGTCCGAGTCCGTCGATGAAAACATGGTCCTCTTCCATCAACGCACAGAGTCCGTCGACGTCGTGAGCATTGATCCGTTCGACGAAATCAGAGACGATTTTGATCGTGTTCATTCTATGAACTCCACGTAAAGAGTCAGGCGCTCAGAGGCAGTCCGCTCGCCCGTTGCGGCGATTCAGGGGTTAGAGGCCTTGTCACGTCATCCCCTGAGTTGCAGAAGATCCCAGAGGTTTCCATACAGGTCCTTGAAGACTGCAACGGTGCCGTAGCTCTCTTCTTTCGGCTCGCGAACAAACGTGACACCTTTTGCCTTGTACGCGTGATAGTCGCGCCAAAAGTCGTCGGTATTGAGGAACAGGAAAACGCGGCCGCCGGTTTGATTGCCAATCCGGCTGGACTGCTCTTCGCCCACGGCACGGGCAAGAAGTAATCGTGACTCGATCGCACCGGGAGGCGCAACCACAACCCACCGCTTGTTCTGTTCGGGGATGTACGTGTCCTCAACCAAGGAAAAACCGAGAGTTCCCACGTAGAAATCAAGTGCCTCGTCGTACTCGCGAACAACCAGCGCGACTAGACCGATGGACTGTTTCATTTGGCTCATCATCCGTCAACATAAACTAGCATACAGGCGGCGCGGGCTGGCGAGGGACAGGGTCAATCATCAGTTTCGGGGCTACCTGGTTTCGACAACTTCTTGTATTCCGCAGCCTGGCAGGGGCTTGAATCTCCACTTCGCGATTGAACGAGCGAGCCACGCTTCACAGTCAGGTTCTCCCCAAATCTTCAGCGCCTTGCTAAATCCTGGCTCCTATTCCCTGGTCTCCTCCCATCCCGGTCCGCGAAGGGCGTGGCCGGCTTTGGCGCCGGTCAATCGTCCGTGCTCGTATTCGACTTCTCCGTTCACCAGTACGTACTCGACGCCGGCAGAGAGCGCGGTGGGATTCTCGTATGTGGCGTTGTCTTTGATCGTAGCGGGATCGAAGATCGTGATGTCGGCATAGAAGCCGGGCTTAAGAAGGCCGCGGTCCGCGAGATGCTCGCGCTCGGCGGGAAACGATGTGATTTTGCGGACGGCTTCTTCGAGGCGCAGGATGTGCTGGTCGCGAACGTAGTGGCCGAGGAAACGCGGCATGGAGCCAAAGGCGCGCGGATGGCCGTGCGGCTCGAAGAGTGGCCCGTCCAGGGACAGTTCATTCGCGTCAAGTCCGATGCTGGTCCACGGCTGGCTCAGCCCTTCCTGGAGATCGTTCTCGCTCGCGATAAAATACAGCGCGCCAGTCTGGCCGCGGTCAGCGAGGATAAAATCAAACATGGCTTCGAGCGGCGGCTTGCCCTGCGCCTCGGCCATCTCCGCGACAGTCTTGCCGGTGAACTTCGCGAGCTCCGGGCTGAACACGGACGAGATCATCACGCCGGAAGGGCCGCCGCTATCGTTGTACAGATTTTCCCAGCCGGGCTGATCAACCGCCATCTCTTCCGTGATTCGTTTGCGCACTTGCGGGTCGCGCAGTCGCTCGAGGAGTTTGTCAATGCCGCCATCCGCCACCCAGGGAGGCAAGCAGGAGGCCAGGGCCGTAGCGCCGGCCAGATAGGGGTACATGTCGGCGGCGACGTCGAGACCGGAGTCGCGCGCCGCCTGAATTTTGGCGACCACCTGCGGCATCGATCCCCAGCGCGACTTGCCGCTGACTTTCATGTGGAAGATTTCGACGGGCAGATGCGCCTCACGGCCGATGCGGAAAGCCTCGTCGAGCGCCTCCATCTCGGAGCGCCCTTCGCTGCGCATGTGCGTGGCGTAAATCCCTCCGTACTGAGCGGCCACGCGCGCCAACTCGATAAGCTCGTCGGTCTTTGCATAATGGCCCGGCGGGTAAATCAGCGCCGTCGAAAGGCCCATGGCGCCGTCGCGCATGGCCCGAATCACCTGGGTCTTCATCAGGTCCATCTCAGACGGCGTGGGCGTGCGATCGTCGTCGCCGAGGATCGCTTCGCGCACCTGAGCCGCGCCCACATAGGTGCCGAGATTGATCGGCGTCCCGTCACGCTCCAGGCGGCGGAAATAGCCATCCAACGTGGTCCAGTCAACCTGGAGGTGGTAGTGCTCGAGGAACGGCCGAAGCGGCGCAAGGGTGCGCTCGGTCTGGGGCGCGATCGATCCGCCTTCGCCCGTGATCTCCGTCGTGATGCCTTGCGAGAGCTTGCTGAGCGAGCGGCTGTCAATCAGGAGCGACGTCTCCGATTGGCCGAGCATATCAATAAAGCCCGGCGCCACCACCAGGCCCGCAGCGTCAATCACGCGCCGCGCCTTGGCGTCCCCCAGTTTGCCGATGGCAGCGATGCGCTCTCCACGCACCGCCACATCGCCGCTGAACCAGGGATTGCCGGCGCCGTCGAGAATTCTTCCGTTCAGGATCAGAACGTCGTAAGGCGCGACCGCCTCGCGAGCCGGCGCCGCTGGCCGCGAAATACCACGATGAGCTGCCGCGAGGAGACCGATCGCCCCAAGGCAGAGGAGAACCAACACCGCACAAAATCTCCGGACTGATTTCATGATCCGCATCGTCGCCCTTTCCGTTGGATTTGCCTCGTGCATGTATACACGCATTGGCGCCCGAATGCCCAGGAATATCTCCAACCGTTAGAGGCCGGAAGCTGGCAGCGAGCAACACGAACAGGCATCCTCACTTCCGGCTTCCGCCTTCCAACTCGCGCGATGCCGCGCGCCGCTGAGCTTAATCGGCTATAATCATGCGGCGCGCGGGGCCAATGTGAAGCTCGCGCCTCCGGGAGCATCGATGCGCTACAACAATATCCTCGAAGCCATCGGCCACACGCCGCTCGTAAAGCTGAATCGCATTATGAGCGCGACGAAGGCGCAGGTGTATGCGAAGTGCGACTTCGTGAATCCCGGCGGCAGTGTGAAAGACCGCATCGGCGCGGCGATGATCGATGACGCCGAGCGCCGCGGCTTGTTGAAACCCGGCGGCACCATCGTCGAAGGCACGTCAGGCAACACCGGCATGGGCCTGGCCATGGTGGCGGTGGTGCGCGGTTACAAGTGCATTTTCACCATGACTGACAAGCAGTCCAAGGAGAAGATCGATCTGCTGAAGGCGCTGGGCGCCGATGTGATCGTTTGCCCCACCGCCGTCGAGCACAGCGACCCGCGGAGCTATCACTCGGTGGCGGAAAAACTCGCGCACGATATTCCCAACGCGTATCATCCCGACCAGTACTCGAACCCTTCCAATTCCGAGATCCACTTCCAGACCACTGGTCCCGAAATCTGGGAAGACAGCGAGGGTAAGATCACTCACTTCGTGGCTGGCATCGGCACCGGTGGAACACTCACCGGAGTCGGCCGATACCTGAAGAGCAGAAATCCGGCGGTGAAGATCATCGGCGCGGATCCGGTCGGCTCGGTGCTCTACGATTTCTTTCACACCGGCAAGCTGATTAAAGGTGAGCCGTACAAAGTGGAGGGCATCGGGCAGGACTACTTGCCGCCCAACGTCGACTTCAGCGTGTACGACGACGTCGTTCAAGTGAGCGACAAGGAGTCGTTCCTCTGGACGCGGCGGCTGGCTCGCACGGAGGGCATCTTCGCGGGCGGATCGGCGGGCACCGCGATCGCGGCGGCCGCGCGCGTGGCGCCGACGCTGACCGAAACAGATTTCATGGTGGTCCTCATTCCCGATACGGGCATGCGCAACCTCAGCAAGGTCTACAACAACGAATGGATGCGCGACAACCAGTATCTGGAATCTCCCGTGCCGATGACGGCCGGAGAAATAGTGAAGGCGAAAGAGGGCTTCGGGTTGGGGGCGGAATTGGTCACTGTGGCGCCATCGGACTTCATCGCCGCCGCGCTCGAGCGCATGCAGAAGTACGATTTCTCGCAGTTGCCGGTCTTCGAGAACGGCTCCCCGGTGGGCGCCATCTACGAAGACGCGATTTTGAACCTGGCGCTCGAAGGAAAAGATCTGAAGAAGCTCGTCGTGCGTGAGGCCATGGGCGCATCCTTTCCCGTCGTCCAAGCCTCGGCCACGCTCGATCAAATCACTACGTGCATTACGCGCGACTGCCCCGCCGTATTTGTCAATCTCGGCGACAGTCATTACGATATTCTGACCAAGTACGACCTGCTGCACGCCATCGCGCGGAGGGTGGGACCATAAGAAGGAGTCAGGAGCCAGAAGTCAGGAGTCAGGAGAAAACCTGACAGAAAGCGGGAGTTTGACATCCCGTGATGGCGTCCGCAGAATAAAAGTGCTTGAGCGTAAAGCCTGCGTCGGTGCATCACATGAATAAGGAGAAACAGAAAGAATGCCGGTTAGTTTACAAGATGTCCTTCACGCGCTAAGTTCCGTCAGAGATCCCGACCTGAATCGGGATATCGTCTCGCTCGGATTCGTCAAAGACCTCGTAGTCGGCGACGGCCGTGTATCGTTCACCATTCATTTCCCCACGCCGGCAAGCACCGTGAAGCAGCAATTGGGCGCCACCGCCAAACAAGCTGTCCAATTGCTGGGCGTGAGTGACGTCCAGGTGCGCGTGACATCAGGACCGGCGGGTGGAACCGCGCCGGGCGCTGCTCCAATGCCGCAGATGTCGAACCTAATCCCACAGGTGAAGTACACGGTGGCTGTCGCGAGCGGCAAGGGCGGAGTGGGCAAGTCCACGGTGGCTGCAAATCTCGCGGTGGCTTTGCACCGGACCGGCGCTCGAGTCGGACTGATGGACACGGACGTCTACGGCCCAAGCATCCCCATCCTGATGGGTGGCCATGAGGCGCCGCACGTGGTGGACGGCAAAATCGAGCCGCCAGTCGAGTACGGCATCAAGATTATTTCCATGGCCTACTTTCTGCCCAAGGACGAAGCGGTGATCTGGCGCGGCCCGATGCTGCACAAAACCGTCAGCCAATTCTTGGGCGAGGTGCGCTGGGGCGAACTCGATTACCTGTTGATGGACTTGCCCCCAGGCACCGGCGATATCCAACTCAGCCTGTCGCAGACCATCCCGCTCACAGGAGCGGTGATTGTCTCGACGCCCCAGGACCTCGCCTTGGCTGTCGCATCAAAGGCCATTGCCATGTTCCAGAAACTCCGCGTGCCGATTTTGGGCGTGGTGGAAAACATGAGCTACTACATCTGCCCCCAGTGCGGGCATCGCGAGGGGATTTTCGGCCACGGCGGGGCGCGTGCGGCAGCCGAGAAGATGGGTTACCCGTTCTTGGGCGAGATTCCCTTGGATGTTTCGATTCGCGCCGCGAGCGACAACGGCAAGCCGGTGGCTCTCGATGAGTCCACTGCGCACGGCCGAGCCTTTCATGAGGTGGCGCTGGCGCTGGCAGAACAGGTGAAGCGAGCGAGCGAGCAGACGGAAGAGATTAAGATTGAGTGATCGCGCGAATCCGGCAGCCGCCAGCGCTCAGCTATCAGCTTTCAGCTATCAGCAAACCCTCGATGCCTCATGGTTGCTGAGCGCTGACGGCTGACAGCTGACGGCTTTTTCTTCGATGACGCAGGTGGTACCCAAGTTGATTAAGCTCGAAGCCGGCAATGATACGCTGAGCGTTCAGTGGTCGGACGGTCATGTGAGCGTGTATCCTTACCGTTACTTGCGCGATCACTGTCCTTGCGCCACCTGCGGCGGCAAACCGTCCACCGCTGGCAGCAGCCCTTTCCCAATGTTTGGCGTGAAGGCGCTCAAGCCCGGCCGCGCAGAATTGGTGGGGCGCTACGCGCTTCAGATCATTTGGAACGACGGGCACACGACGGGCATTTACGCCTTTGATTATCTTCGCTCGCTCTGCCCGTGCGGGGAGTGCGGGCAGAAGCAGGAATTAGGAATTAGGGAATAGGGCTAGGCGCGGGGGACTAGGATTGGAGGCTATAAGATTCCATGGCGCGATTCATTACCATGCTCGTGATGGCAGTTACGCTGGGAGGCGTGATGAACAGTGCAGCGGCCGACACGACGGCAGGGAAGGCACGCGGATTGCTGCTGGTTGCCAACAAAGGCGAGCACACCCTCGGAATTGTTGATCCGGATGCGGGGCGGCAACTTGCGGTGGTGCCGGAAGAAGGAATCACCGGGCACGAAGTGGTTGCCTCGCCCGACGGCCGCACGGCCTACGTTCCCATCTACGGCAATTCCGGCGTGGGCTCGCCGGGCACGGATGGTCGAACTCTGGCTGTGATCGATATCGCCTCTCGCCGGCTCATCCACACGATTGATTTTGGGCGCCCGGTGAGGCCGCACTGCGCGGTGTTCGGTCCCAAGAACGGATTGCTGTACATCTCCACCGAGTTGACAAACTCCATCGACTTGATTGACCCCCGCACCAACCAGATTGTGGAACGGATTCCGACCGGCCAGCCCGAGTCCCACATGCTGGCCATCACGCGCGACGGCAAGCGCGCTTACACATCAAACGTTCATGCCGGCACGGTGAGCGCTATCGATCTCGAGGCGAAGAAGGTCGTCGCCGTCATCCCGATTTCCAAGGAAGCGCAGCGCATCTCACTCTCCATCGACGACCGGTACGCTTTCACCGCGGACCAAACAGCGCCGAGGCTCGCCGTCATCGACACCTCGACAAATCAAGTGAAGACCTGGGTGGAACTTGCCGGCATCGCCTACGGAACTGCGCCCACGCGCGACGGCCGATGGCTGGTTCTCGCCCTGATTACGCTGAACAAAGTTGGAGTGGTCGATCTCGATTCAATGAAGCTCGCGCGGACCATTGATGTGCCCCGAGCGCCGCAGGAGGTTCTTGTCCGACCGGACAACAGCGTGGCCTACGTCTCCTGCGACGTGAGCCAGAAGATTGCCGTCATTAACCTGAAAACTTGGTCCGTGGACAAACTGATCGACGTGGGCCGCGGCGCGGACGGGTTGGCGTGGGCCAACGCAAATTGATTCATTGCCGCATTGTTTCATTGATCCATTGGCCCCTGAGCGGTTTCAATAACTCAATGGATCAATGATTCAATGAATCAATTTCTTCAAATGATCTCAACCTGACAATTCTTCACCAGCGACTTGAATTTCTCCGCGTCGGCGTTGCTGCCCACAATGGCTCCGTAGTGCATGGGGACGGCGATTTTCGGATGGATGGCCGCCGCTGCTTCCGCGGCTTCCTCCGCCGTCATCACATAAGTTCCTGAAACGGGCAACAAGGCGATATCGCACTTCACATTTTTCATTTCCGGCATGAAATCCGAATCGGCGGCGAAGTAGACGCTGGTGCCGTCCATTTTGATGATGAAGCTCAGGCGCTTTTCACCCTTGGGATGAAACGGCTGGCCTGGCGATTTGAACTTATTGATATTGTAGGCGGGCAGAGTTTCGATTATCACCTCGCCGGTCTTCGGGGTTCCGATGGTAATTCTGCCGTTGGGATCGAGAAAATGCTTTTCCCGCACCTTCACATCTTTCAGCCCGTCTTTGCATAGCGGGCTGGCCACGATGGTGGTGCCCGGGTGAATCACCTTCTTCAGGTCGTCGAGACTCAGATGGTCAAAGTGCTCGTGGCTCAGAAGAACCACGTCGGCTTCGTCGTTCTTCGTTACTTTGAAGGGATCGGTGTAAACCACCTTCGATCCCGCGATTCGAAACGTATCGTGAGCGATTCGCGTTATGTCGAGGTTGAGAAGTTTCATGGTCTCCGCTCCTTTCTGGATTCCTAAAATGACCGCGCAAGTATGAGCCCATACAAGCCAGCCGGCCCCATGACATGCCGCTGTATGGGCGCGCACAAAATAATACCACCTCGCAAAAAGAAAATGGCGGGTGGAAAACGTTTCGCCCACCCGCCACCGTAATAGGACATTCAAAGTGTTTCCAGCGGCTACCTGGCCTTGACTTCCAATTGGATGGGCCGCGCCAGCGACTGCACGTCGGGAGCATAGTATTCGTAAACGCGTGAGGCGAAGGTCTTGGCGCGAATCGGATATTTGGCGCGCAAACGATATTTGAGCGTCACCGTCTCGCCGGGCGCAAACGAATCAAAGTAAAGAATAGCCTGGGTCGCGGTGAGGCTGAACTTCTCCAGCCGCCCACTCTTTCGATTCGCGCTTTGGGCGCGGTAATCGTCCAGGTCCTCGCTGAGCAGATCGAACCCGGGCGGAATTCCCACATCCACCATCACCATGTTGGCGGCCTTGCGCAGGTTGTTCTTCACGGTCACAGTCGCAGTCGCGATATCATCCTGAGCCAGGCGCGTACGGTCATAGGCGACGTCAATCGACATGGGTTCGCCCTGTGGCTTCTGATCCCAGGGCAGGAAGTACTGGCCTACGAGCTGGTACGCCAGCCCACCCTTGCCCGCAAATTTGATTTCCACGGTGTTCGCGCCTTTGGGATCGAGGTCCTTGAAAACAAATTGGTGGAGCAGATCGTTGTTTTCTTCATTGAGGACCAACTGCTCCACCGACTTCCCATTCAGCACGATTTCGACCGTGCCGCGGACATCGGCTGAGCCCTTTTCGGTGGCCAGCAGCAAAGCTCGGAGCGCCATGATGGTGGCCTGCGTGGTGCCCCAGTTGCCAGCCGCGTCTTTCTTAGCAGTGATAAACCGCAGGGCCTTGCGCGCCGTGTTCGCGCTCTCGCCCCATTTCAGCAGCGCCTGGAGAGCGAGGCCGGTGGTTTCGATGCTGGCGCTCGCACCAGTCGAGTACACGGCGGTTTCTTCCGCATTCCACCAGGCTTCATCGGCATTTTCGATGCGCGCATCAAGCAGGCGGCCCATCATCTCACGAATAAATTCACGGTCCTTGCCGCCATCAACCGCGAAATTCGCCAGCACCGCCAATGTGTAGCTGTCTTCTTTGCCGCGCAGGTGCTTTTCAATGTAGGTCTTGGCGCGCTCAACCGCCGGCCCGCGATAACCCGTGTTCTCCAGGGACCAAGCGAGGTACGCGGTGATGCGCAGCACGTCGGTGTTGTAGCGGTTCGTGGCGCCTTCATTGATAAATTGTTGATCGGGTTTCCAGCTTCCGTCGTCTTGTTGCTGCGCGGCGAGCCAACTCTCGGTGCGCGCGATGAGGTTGGGGTCTACATCATGGACCTTGGACATGTCGTAGAATTCCATCAGTCCATAGGCCGTCAAGATCTTGTTGGCGGGCGCGTTCCCGAACCACGAGAACCCGCCGCCGGGAACTTCGAACGTCAGCAGCCGCTGGTATCCGTTCGAAATAAACCCCTCGGCTTTGGCGTGGATTTCCGGCGTCAGTTTCTTTGTCCGTTTCATGTAGTCGAGCGCCAAAATGTCCGGATAGGTGCTCGAAGAAGTCTGCTCGAAGCAGCCGCCGGGCATGCTCAGAATGCTGTCCATGCCTTCAATCACCTGGCTGAGCGGTCCGGGATAGAGCTTCACGAGAATTTTGCTGGCATCGGGAATGGCCGCGGGCGGAAAACTCACTTCCTGACGGATGACGTTTTCGAGGCGATCGTTATAAACCAGGTTTTGCTCGCGCCCGTTGGGCACCACTTCGATTTCGCGCACCACAATGTCCGCCCGGCGGGCGTCGCCGTTCATGCGCGCCGTGAGTGTGAGTTTGAACTTACCGATGCGGCGGGCGACCACCGAGAACTGCGAACCGCCGACGCGGCCAGCGTCGACTTTCACCGTTTTCTCGGCGACATCATCGGCGAGGCTAAACCACTCGTCCTGCTTCAATTCCAGCCGCACGTCGCCGTCCGCGCCGGAATAGTTATAGACCGCCACTGGGATTGAAACGCTGTCGCCCTGGGTGAGCGCGACGGGCAGGTCGAGATCAACGAAGAAATCCTGAAACACTTTCAGGCTCGAAGTTGCGGTGCCCAGCGCGCCGTGCGGGGTCGAGGCCACGAGCGCCATCCGCCAGGTGGTTATTGAGTCGGCCAGTGGAATCACGATCGAGGCGCGGCCGTCGCCGTCCGTGATGATTTCGGGATTGATGTAAAGCGCTTCGGGGAAGTACGACCGCACGCGCGGCGCGGCCGAATCCTCTTCTTTGGCTAACGTTGCAGTATTGCGCGACAGCGCATCCAAATCCTTCCTTTCGCCATCCTGCAATTTTGATTTCAGAGTGACGGCTGGCATGGCCATCGGTGGCGGAGGGGGCCCGGGAATGGCCCTTCGATCGGCGAACACGCCGCCGGCTACTTCCATGGCCTGCGCGCGCGCCTCGACCATGACTTCCTGCGTCTCGCGTCCGATGAATACGCCAAAGGAGTCATTCACCGTCACCACGGTTTCTTCGGTATCGCTGCGCAAGGCGACCGAGAGTTTGAGCCGACCCCGAGGACGAACGGGCAAGTCTTTGGCGGACACGCTGTCAAACCCCGCCATCAAGACGGTAACGTCGTACGCTCCCTCCGGCAAATTGCGCAGACTAAAATCACCGCGAGCGTTGGAGCGCGCGATTCGCAAGATGCCGCTCTCCCTCGCGCGGACTGTAACCGTTGCGCCCTCGACGGCGACTCCGGTTCTGTCGACTACAGTGGCCATGATTTCGCCGCGCGAAGTGAACGGGCCGAAGCCCTGCTCGAGTTCCACCTGAATCGTGCTTTTGTCGATCGCTTGCGGAGTGCTTACCCCATGGCGCTTGCGCACCTCGAGGTAAACGCTCAGGTCGTCCCCGGTGCGCGGCTGCCTGTCTGGACCGTCGCTGACCAACAGGGTGTAGATGGCTCGACCGTCGTTCCAGGCGTTGGGCTCGAAGCGCAGCTCTGAGCCCCACGCGTCGCTGAGGTTTAGGTCGCCACTCCGCGCTAAGCGCTGCGCGACTCTTGCCAGGTCACCAGCATTGGGATGCTCGACATAGTAATAGCTGAGTCTCTTCGCCAGTTCGTGCGCCTGCTCCAAAAACTTGGCGCGATAACGGTTGGCGTAGTCTTGGTATTTTGTGGCCGGAATCGTCCGCCCGAATTCGGTCTCGAACTTGTTGGCGTTCACGATCTCCGTGGCCGCGAATAAAGCGCGCGCCCCGCGATCGTGCCGTTCGACTTCGGATTTCTCTACCGGCTCGACGATTTCCGGCATTCCGATCGCATGGATTTCGTAACGCGGCTTCAACACTTCCTGCTCGAGGTAGAAGAAGACTTTAGCGAAGCCAGGTTGTTTTTCCGCTAGTGCGAAGACGGCTTCGTCCACCACCTGCAAGCCCAACGCCGCGCGGACGCCTTGCCCACGCCCATTAGTTACCCGGAAGTGAATGCGAGCGTCCTGGCCGGGCCGGTAGACGGGCGCGTCGGCCACGGTTTCAATCTTCAAGTCGTCAGCCGGCTGGACGAAAATCAATCGGTGGTCGCCGACGGGCACTGCGTTCTGGCCGAACTGATAAGCGTTCAGGTCCACGGCGCCCGCAAGATCCGACGTTGCGGCCAGGTCGAGGGTGGCCAAGCCGCTCTCAACCTCGAGGTCCCGCGTCAGGACTGTCTGTCCGTCCTTCACCACATCGACGTAGACCGTGCCTTGGCGGCGCGTGGAGAAAATCAGCATGTGAATGCGATCGCCGGCGCGGTAGACGGCGCGCTCCGTTCGCAGCAGGACTTGGTCCTCCCCGGAGCGGGTTTCGAGCGCCACGTATTTTTCCGCCTCGTTGCCTTCGCTGTCGCGGGCATCGATGGTGAGCTGTGGCACGCCATTGCTGTTGGGCGTTATTTTGACAATGGCCACGCCGCCATCGTCGGTCGACACGCGCTGGCGGGCGAGTCCTGTTCCACGGACCATCAATTCTGTCCTCGCCGGAGAGCCGTCCGGGTAGCAGGTGAGAATGAAGACTTCGTTCTCGAGGTTGCGAATCAAGGTGCCGCCTTCGGGCACGGCGGTGATGATGATCGGCGCCTGAGCCACCGTGATTGCCTCGCCGCGCGTCTCGGTATGCGCGGCCGAATCTTTCACGCTCGCCTCTACCAGTACCCTGGCTGCACCTTGGTCCAACGGGCGGCCAGCAAAATAGGATGGAAGTCGAAAATCAAAATGATAAGTGCCCTCGCGATCGGTCTTGCCCTGAACGGACCCGGCCTCGAACAATGCCACGTCCAGGCTGGTCGCCTTGATCGTGACCTCAGCATCGGCCACCGGCTTGCCAAAAAAATAGTTGGCGCGAACCGTCCCCAACACACGATCGCCGGGACGATAGCCGTGCCTCGCCTTGCCGTGATTGCCAGAGAATTCCACTGCGACTTTGAATTTAGGCAGCACATACCGTTGGACATTCACAGCCAACTCGGCGGTACTCGACGCGCCGGCCGCGGCATCGCCCAAAAGCGCGCGAAGGTGATAAGTGCCCAGGTTGACTTCGTCGGCCAAAGTGAATTCGGCTGAGGCAATACCAAACTCGTCGGTGGCGGTGACTTTCTTGAAGACCTTGTTGCCACGCGAGTCTTCGACCTCGAAGGTCAACGTGCGCCCGTCTGCCGCATGATGGTCGGCCCGCTCCAGCACCAGCGCCCGCGCGTGGATCGTTTGCCCAGGTTGGTAGATCGGTTTCTCGGTGGTCAGGAGGATCGACTGCTTGTCTTCCAGCCGGACGTTTTGAGTGAATTCGGTCGAACCGATGGCCGTATCAACGCTGTAACGCAATTGAAACGACCCGACAAGGCCGACAGGCAATTGGAACTGTCCTTCCGTGGTGCCGCGCCGGTCGAGCGAGCCCTTGAAAAGAGATCGAGGTGTCTTTTCACCTTCGAGCAACTCGATGCGCAGTACGCCGCCGGAGATAATTTCGTTCCTGGAATCGGTGGCGATCACTCGCACCGCGGCGCGGCTTCCGGCCAGGTACGATTGTTGGCCCAGGATGTGAACCACGGGCGTGCGAAGAATCTGCGAAATCGACTGGGTGCCCTCGAAGGGCTCTGCGTCGGATTGGTTCGCGGAATGTGCGTATTCAAAACGATAGCGCAAACGATGCCAAACGAGATCTTCGATCGCCATCGGCTTCGCGAGCCGGAGTTGTTCTTGCCAGACGCCTGACCCTTCGCTTACCCACACGTCGCGCTTGTCTTGCGCGATGACGCGATCTTCGGGATCCAGGATCTCGACCGTCAGCTCGCCGCGCCCCGCGGCCGCAGCATAATAGGGAATGGTGGCGCTGAAGCGGCTATGGGAATACGTGGCCACCCAAGCGTCTTCGCCCGCCACGGGCAGACATTCGACCGCGACTCCCAAAGCCAGCAGCGCCAGCGCCGACAGCGCCGCAAACCACAGTACTTGTTTTCCCGTTCGACCGTTTCCTGATTTCATGACCGTTCTCCCACTTGAAGTTTTGCCGCAGCACGTTCGAGATAAACCCGCGGCTTGATCGGCGCATCCACTCGATGGCGCGCTCAGGAAGAGAACGAGGCAGGAACGTTTTCTTGCGGAGTTTTTGTTGGGTAAGTCGAAGAGTGGGATTCGCGGTCTTGGCACCGGTCTGCCGCCTACCTCTTAACGGCCAATGTCGCGCGGCCGCGGCTGATGTCTTCCAAGCTGCTGTTCGCGTGTGTTCGCTTCTTGACCCGGCACGGAGCTTGTGTTACGGTCAGCGACACGATCAAGGATAGCCTCGCCCCCGGCGGTGACATGGCTGAAATCATCACAGTTGATCCGTGTGACGCTTCACGGATGGAGTTCGTGCTGGAATACACCACCCGACTCATTACCACCGGCAAGGTGGTCGCGTTTCCGACCGACACGTTCTACGGTCTGGGAGCCGATCCCATGAACCTGGCAGCGGTGAGCGAAATCTTCCGCATCAAGGGCCGGACGGCCGATCGGCCGTTGCCTCTGCTAGTGGCCTCGCTCGACCAGGCCGCCGAGTTCGCTTTCAATCCTCCGCGCACTTTCTTCCGTTTGGCGGAGAAGTTCTGGCCCGGCCCGCTCACCATGGTCGTGACGGCATCGCGGCTGATTCCCCTCAAGGTGACGGCGAACACCGGCAAAGTCGGACTCCGCTGGCCGCGCGCTCCCCTGGCCGTGGCCATTATTGCCGCGGCCGGCCGCCCCATCACCGGCACCAGCGCCAACTTGACCCAGAATGCTCCTTGCTCCACTGCCGAACAAGTGCAAAAACAACTGGGAGATGAACTCCCTCTAATCGTGGATGGCGGCCCGACTCAAGGTCAGACGGCGTCTACGGTTGTGGACCTTCTTGGCGAGCGGGTTCGCATCCTTCGCCCAGGCGGGGTGCCAGAGTCTGAACTGAAGGAGTTTCTCGACTGAGTGGGCCGCGACTTCGATATGTAGTTCTCTTTGTCTTCGTCTCCGCCGTTGTGGGAGCGGCGTGGGCAGAGTGGTCGCTTTTCGAACGCATTCGCCAGCTAGCGACCAAGGACGAGGCCCGACCGGCAGACGCTATCGTCGTGCTCGGGGCGGCCCAATACAACGGAGCGCCTTCGCCGGTCCTCAAGGCGCGTCTCGACCACGCTTTTGAGTTGGAAGAACTGGGCCTCGCGCCCATCGTAATCACCTCCGGAGGCAGCGGCGGTGATCCGCACTTTACAGAAGCGGGAGTGGGCCGCGATTACTTGGTGCAGGCGGGCGTGGCCGAGGAGAAAGTCCTCTCTGAAAATCGCGGTGAGACAACCCACGCCACCGTGCAGGCCGTAGCCCAGTTGCTGCGCAACAGGCACAAAAACACCTGCATCGCCGTGAGCGATGGATTTCATCTTTACCGCGTCAAGCTGATGTTCAAGGCATTGGGCATCACGGCTTTCGGGTCTCCGGCTCCGAATAGCCCCATTGAAGCCGCGGCGTTCGATCGTGTCGTTCATTCGTGGCGGGAAGTCCTGCTCGTCAACCTGTGGTACTTGGGCTTTAAGGGATGACTCTTGCTCGGGAGGAAACCTTGCGCGACGACGATCTCATGGCCACGTGAGCGTTCCCAGAATGACTGCTCTGCGGGCGCCAGTAACCGAGGGAAGATTCCCAGGCAGAGCGTGCACGGTTCGGTCGGCCAGCAACGCGAAGGCCATCGCTTCCTTTGCGTCCACCGGAAGACCGAACTCGTCGGAAAGGAGCACAGAAACCTGTGGCAATAATTCCTGGAGGCGACGAACGAGCAGCCGGTTGTGCGCGCCACCGCCAGAAACAATCAGGCGCTGGATTTTCGCCTCGGGGAAAACGAATCGGCGCAGCGCGTCGGCGATCGACCTTGCGGTCAACTCCGTCGCGGTCCTGATAAGGTCGTAGGGGCTGACGGTGCGCGTGCTGAGGAAATAGCGCTTTACGAATTCACTGCCAAATTGCTCTCGTCCCGCGCTCTTCGGCGGCCTTCTTCGAAAGAATGGAAAATGAAGCGCTTCCTTCAGCACCGGCTCAATAACCGCGCCCCGCTCCGCCAAGCGTCCGCCGGAATCAAATGGCTGTCGCCCGCGCGTAAATTGCCGCGCCAGCGCGTCGATCACCATGTTCCCCGGTCCTGTATCGAAGCCAATCACATCGGCGGGGTGGGCGCCAGCGGGCATCACTGTGACATTCGCGATGCCGCCAATGTTTAAGGCCACGCCGCCGAGTCGCGCGTCGCGTAGCAGAAGGTAGTCCACCAAGGGCACCAGGGGCGCGCCCTGCCCTCCTGCGGCGATGTCCGCAGTTCGGAAATCCGCGACAACAGGAGCGCCGGTCTTTTCCGCGAGCACGGCGGGCGACGCGATCTGAAGCGTGGAAGGCCGGGCCGCTCTATCGGAACGCGACAATCCTCGGTCGCGCGTTCGAGCGGATCGTGCCTTCTGGCCGTGATGATAGATCGTCTGACCGTGCGAGCCGATTACAGAAAGGCGCTTGGCTGAGATGCCGCTGCGACGACAAACCTTGAGTGCCGCGGTCGCAAACAATTCGCCCAGCAAGAAATTAAGCTCGCTGATTTCTGCGGTGGTCGTTGGCGCGCCGCCGGCCACACACAAGAGCCTCTCACGTACCGTGCTCGGGTAAGGCAGCGTGACGAAAGCCAGCAACTGAACCTGAGGCCGCTCTGCGACTCCGCTCAATCGCACTAGGGCCGCATCAATGCCGTCCATCGATGTGCCGGACATCAGACCGACGGCCAAACGGGTTATCGGAGCCGTTTTTTCGGGCAATACGTTACTCCGTCGAGTGGCACTCTTTGCTGAAGTCTTCGAATCGCCGGCACAAGCGGTCGTAATCGCGCTTCGAGAATTTTCCCTTTGGAAGACGCAAGCCTCTCTTGGCGCGGCGAATGCGCTTCAGCGCTTCGTCCACCCGCCGCTTCGAGAGACTTCCGTCTTCAAGGGATTTCTTCAGACTCTCTGCGGCGAGTTCGAAAAGTCTCCTTTGAAAATCTACCACCAGCACATCGCACCCAAGGCTGATGGATTTCGCGGCAGTATCGCCGTCCATGAAAATCATTATTCCCTCATCGCCAACGGGGAGGTCGACAAGCCCCTTTTCCATCTCCCTCATTAATTCAAAGGGATCAACCACGGAAACGCCGCGATAGTCGAGTTTCACGCGCAGCAGTCCCTCGAGAACATTCACGGAATGCGACGCCGGAATCGGCAAATCAAGATCGTAGGCTTTGTATGCCGCATAGCTCAACTTGACCATGGCAAGCCGAGGAAGCAACTGGCGAAAAGGAAGAAGGTCATCACGCCAGAGCGTCGCCATTGGCTTGTCCACAAGGGGCAACACGCCCTTGACGCTGAATTGCGTCGCGCCCAGGCCGGGGAAGTGCTTCCCACACGCGGCGACCTTGTGACGCCGGAGCCTGGTTACGAAGGCTTCGCCGCACCGAGCAACAGTTCGCGGATCGGAGCTGAACGCTTGCTGGTCAAGCGATGGCTTCACCGATCGCTTCGCCAGGTTCAGCCTGGGCGCGAAATTGAGGTTGAAGCCAAGGAGCGCCAACGCCTCGCCCACAAGCGATCCCATCCGCTCGACCTTCTCCGGGCCTTTGGCTGCCACTCGCCGCGGTGAGGGCAGGGGAGGGAAAAATGCTCGCAAGGGATCGACCGTCCCACCTTCTTCTTCGATGGCCAGAAATGGAATGAGGTCCAAAGTGCGCGCGATCTTCTCGAGCATCTCCGCGGTCTGCTCGGGATTTCGGAGGTTGCGCTGGGTGAGAATCACGCCGCCGGGCTGAAAGCGACTAATCACGCGCTCGCAAGAAGCCGTCCACTTGGTCTCTTCCAGTCCAACGAAGAGAAGCTGGCCGAGGGATTGTCTACCGGCGCCCATGGCTATCGACTCCGAGCGTTTGATTGCCGATTTTCGATTGCCGATTGGAAAAGAACCCATGAGCGGCGTCAATCCTCAATCGGAAATCACTTGCCACTTGCCACTCGCCACTTCAACAAAATTGGTTGCGTTCCTGCCGCGCTAGGATTGAATCTGTTTCTTCAGTTCTGCCAGCAGATTCAGCGCTTCAATCGGTTTCAAGTTATCGAGGTCAGCGTTCTCGATGGCCCTGACGACTTCTGCGTTCAAGGGCGTGAAGATGGTCAACTGAACCGGCCCCGTCTCGGCGGTGGCGGAGCGCGCCTCGAGGCGCGCGCTCAGGCTGCGCTCGTTCTGCTCGTGCTTCGCCAGAATTTCCCGAGCTCTCTCCACGACGTTGTGCGGCAATCCCGCCAGGCGCGCCACTTCGATGCCGTAACTTTTGTCCGCGCTGCCCGGCTCGACCTTGCGCAGAAAAATGATGTTCGATCCCGACTCTTTAACCGAGACGTGGTAATTGCGCACGCCCGGCAAAAGATCGGCAAGCTCGGTCAATTCGTGGTAATGGGTGGCGAAAAGCGTTTTGGCCCGCGTGCGCATTTGCAGGTGCTCAACCACCGCCCAGGCGATGGCCAGCCCATCAAAGGTTGCGGTGCCACGGCCAATCTCATCGAGCAGCACCAGGCTCTTGGGCGTCGCGGTATTCAAGATGCTGGCCGCTTCCGTCATCTCCACCATGAAAGTTGAGCGGCCGCGAGCCAGGTTGTCTGACGCTCCGATGCGCGTGAAAATGCGATCGAAAATGGGAAGCTTGGCGCGCGTAGCGGAAACGTAGCTGCCCATCTGTGCCATCAAGGCGATGAGCGCGGCCTGGCGCAGGTAAGTCGATTTCCCGCCCATGTTCGGACCGGTAATCAGCAGGATCAGGTCCGTCCCGCCATTCATATACAGATCGTTGGGAATGAAACGCCCCGCCTCGGCTTCTGTGCTCATCAACTCGATGACGGGGTGGCGGCCCTCGTGAATCATCACTTCGCCGTCGCCGGAAAATTCCGGCCGGCAGTAGTTGCGTTCCGCCGCCAAGTGGGCGAAACAAGCCTCCACATCCAGCTCGGCGAGCACCCGGGCGGTCTGGCGGATTCGCCGTGCCTCGGCGGCGACTTGATTTCGAATCTCCACGAACAGCTCGCGCTCCAGCGACGTGCTTCTTTGTTCGGCATCCAGAATCTTCGCTTCCAGCTCCTTCAGCTCTGGAGTGGTATATCGCTCCGCATTCACAAGGGTTTGCTTGCGGTCGTAATCCGGAGGCACGAGCGATAAGTTGGGCTTGGTGACTTCAATGTAGTAGCCGAACACGTTGTTAAACCGCACTTTGAGCGAGGCGATGCCGGTGCGTTCCCGCTCGCGCGTCTCGATTTGCGCCAGCACTTGCTTGCTGTTCTGGCTCAGGTCGCGCAGTTCGTCGAGCTCGGCGTTGAAGCCCGCGCGGATCAAGTCGCCCTCGGTGAGCAGCGGCGAGGGCGCGGGGTGAACGGATTTATCGAGGAGGTCGCGCACGTCGGCGAGTTCATCGAGCTGCGCGTGGAGTTCGCACAGCCTGGCTGCTTGGAAATGGGAAAAACCCTTGCGAATTGCGGGCAGTTTCGCGAGCGAATTCTTCATGGCCAGAAGGTCTCGCGCGTTCGCGGTTTCAAGCGTTACCCGCCCGAGCAACCGCTCGAGGTCCTGAATCTGTCCGAGCGCGCGACGCAGTTCCTCGCGGCCAATCGTGGCGTCGAGCAGTTCCGCCACGGCTTGCTGGCGGCTTTCGATTTCGGCCCGGTCGATGGAGGGCCGCAAGATCCAATTCTTGAGGAGCCGAGCGCCGAGAGAAGTGACACAGTGGTCGAGCGCGCTCAAGAGGGTTGAGTTGCGCAGCCCCCCGAACGCCGGTTCGAGCAGTTCGAGGTTGCGCATCGTTGCAGGGTCGAGGATGAGCGAGTCCTGCTGCTCATAAAACCGGATGCCGTCGAGATGAGCGAGCGATCCGCGTTGTGTTTCGCGCACGTAGTGAAGGATGGAGCCCGCCGCCGCCACCGCCAGCGGGTGGTTCTCCAGGCCGTAGCCGGCGAGCGAGGCCACGCGAAAATGATCGCGCAAAAGGCGTCCGCCATATTCTTCGGTGAAGATCCATTCGTCGAGCGGCGTTCGGGTGATCGAAGCGGCCCCGTCCGAGGGCGCTGCTTCGACTGGCGTGGGCAGCGAAGCAAGCAGGAGCTCGCGAGGACGCATCCGGTCCAGCTCCTCGCGCCATCGCGTCCGGGCATCGGCCCCGGAGAATTCCGTGGCGCGAAAGTCGCCCGTGGAAAGATCGGCAAACGCCAAGCCGACCGCCCCGCCCTTTTCCGCCACCGCCGCGAGATAGCTGTTCTCCCGCGGCTCGAGCACTTGCGAGTCCGTCGCGGTGCCCGGCGTGACCACTCGCGTGACCTCGCGCTTGACCAACGTCTTCGCCGTGCGAGGGTCCTCCATCTGGTCGCAGATCGCGACGCGAAAACCTTTGCGAATGAGCCTGGCAATGTAGCCCTCGGCGGCGTGGTATGGAACGCCGCACATCGGAATGGCTACGCCCTTTTCCTTGTTGCGTGAGGTCAGCGTGATTTCCAATTCCTTCGACGCCACCACCGCATCCTCAAAGAAGAGTTCGTAGAAATCGCCCAGGCGAAAAAAGAGCAGAGCGTTCGGATGACGCTCCTTGATGAGGCTGTACTGGCGCATTAAAGGCGTGGAGAACTCAGCGTTGGGCATGAGCGATTACTCCGGCATTATCGTGCCCGACAGCCGCGATTGTAAAGAGCAGTGGAGGGTTCGTTGTGCGACTGGTATTCCAGTCCTTACAGTACGTCAGTGAGTGGGTAAGTCGAGTGTCGCTGAGCCGAGATACCGACTTACTTACGCGCCTCTAGCTACTTGCCAGCAACCAACAGCCACTATCATTGCTGCCCGGCGGCGCGGTCACCCGCGTCCTCCGGCGTGGGGCGGAGAACACAAATGCTGGGAAGGTCCCGGTACCGTTGGGCGTAATCCAGTCCGTATCCGACCACGAACAAATCCGGGATCGTAAAACCAACGTAGTCCGCGTAAACCGGCAAGAGGCGCCGCGAGGCCTTGTCGAGCAGCGCCGCCAGTTTCAAGCTCTTCGGTTTACGCGCGGAGAGCATCTTCCGCAGGTAGGTGAACGTCAAGCCGGTGTCGAGGATGTCTTCGACGGCCAGCACTTCCAGTCCTTCGATGCTGTGGTCGAGGTCCTTGGTGATTTTGACTTGGCCGGAGGAACTCGTGCCGCCGCCGTAGCTCGCGATCCCGAGAAAGTCTACGGTGACCTCAACGTCGACATGACGAATGAGGTCCGCCATGAATACCCAGGCTCCTTTTAGAATGCCGATCAAGTGCAGTCGCCGGCCTCGATAATCATTGGAGATCTGCTCGCCCAACTCGCGCACGCGTTGCGCGATCTTCTCGGCCTCAATAAGTGTTTCGATCTTGCCTTCCGCCGGCTTATTGTTCATCGTGTTCACCGTTGACCATCGCGATGGGCTCTGTTAAATTAGAGTATTGCATTTTGCCTAAAAGGAGAATCTGTGGCAAGCCATAAATCCGCTTTGAAGCGCATCAAGCAGACGGCCAAGCGCGAGGAACTGAATCGCGCCCATCGCACCAAACTTCGTCACCAGATCCGAAAACTAAGGACTGCTCTCGCAACCAAGGACAAGGCCGCCACCCAGGCGGCGCTTTGTCCCACGCTGGCGCTGATCGACCATTCCGTCCACAAGGGTATCCTGCACCGCAACACCGCGGCGCGGTATAAGTCGCGGCTCAGCCGCCGAGTCAACGCGTTGGCATAAGCTAGCGGGCAGTAGCCAGCGGGCGGGGCGGTGATAACCTGCACTCACGCTCCGACTGCGGGCGACGGGAGTTCGAAAGCCAGCACGGCCTCAGCCCGCTTGCCGGCGATGATCTGCCAAATCAGAAATTCCAGCAGGATTTTCGAGTCTTTCCAGGAGGATTTGATCCCGAGGTCCGCTTGGCGAGCCAGGCGGATGGCCTGCAAGACCTGTTCGCGAGAATACGCGCGCGCCACGGTTTGAGCGATTTCCGTTGTGGCATAGGGATTGGAGAAGCGATTCCAACCGCCGCGCCCAAACTGCCGTCCCGCCGGGCCGCGCAGCGCCTGGCGGAAGAGGTCGGCGATACACCAAAGCAACAGCATCTCGGATTCTTTGCTGGCCAGCAGGGCGCGAAGGTGTTCCAGGGCCGGACCGAAGCGCCGTTCGGCGATGGATTTCAGAAGCTTTCCGATGACGTGCTCCTCGCGAAAGCCGGAGATCAATTCCAGGTCCGTCCGCTCCAGGCGCTTGGCTTCAGGCTTCGCGGTAAGAAGTTTTTCCAGCTCCGTCCGAACCCAAAGGAGATTCACGCCGCCGGCATTCGCTTGTCCGCGGCTCTCCACGCTGGTTTCGAACTTGGCGGCAATTGCGTCGGCAAGTTCCGCGTCAATCTCGACGCCGGCCTTGGCGAGGTAGCGACGCACCCACTGCGAAGCGTCGCGTCGCGAGAGAGGCAGCATTTCCACGACCGCCGACTTTTTCTCGAGGCATTGAATGAGCTTCCTTCTGCGGTCGGGCGCGATGGCGATGAATACCACCGTCGCAAAAGGAGAGGGCCGCCCCAGATAGCGCTGGAGCGCCTCGACATCGGAGTCGCTCGCTTGCTTGAAGTCTTCCGCATCGCTGAAAAGCAGGTAGCTGTGCCCGCCCAGCATCGGCATCTGGCAGGCACCCTCCAGGTCGCGCGCCAGCCGCCCCGCTTCGAACTCGATTTCCGCCAGGCACCATTCGCGAGCCTCGCTGGGGATGGAATTAATCAGGGCGGCGCGGCATTCTTCGTGGAGAAACCGGTCGGGGCCGCAAAGAAAATAGGCTGCGGCGGGTTTGCCCTTGCTCAGCGCGGCGAGGAATTCGGTGGGAGTCATTTTATTGACGATTTTCGATTGGCGATTGCCGATTGGCCCAGGCCCTCAGCTCTCAGCCGTCACCGGTCAGTGAGCGAAGAAGACGGCGGCAGTCCTTGAAGCTGACCGCTGATGGCCGACGGCTGATAGTTCTGATGCCAATCGACAATCAGCAATCGGCAATCGAAAATTAGCTGTGGCCGCCGGGGTGCTCGCATCCGGGAAAGCTCTCGAACATGACGTCCCCCGTCCAGCCCAGTTCACGCATTCCAACCTCGGAGGAGTAATAAGCCCCAACAACCCAGCCTTTCATATTCTCAAAGTGGTCTCGCAACGTGTCTTTCTTCTGCTCGCCGCCGGACCCGCCCTGGATCGACCCTCGCCGTCGCCGGCCGCGTGGAGCCTCCGCCTCGTGGCCGGACCCGGCGGTGGAAGCGGCGGCCAGGATTTCGTTCTGCTGATTCTCCGCCAGATCCTTCAGAGGATGACCGTACCGCTTTTGTGCTTCGCCTTCCATCGCCGCGAGTGAAGTCAAGAATCGCTGCTGGTTTTCGTGCGTGTCCACGCTCAACAGAGTGTTAATGAATCTCGCGGAATGGGCGCGGGATGAGCCGGGCACGATGCGCTCGGCGACGGCAGCGAGAGTCTCGACTTGATGGGCGCCAAGAAACTCGGGCTTCCAGTTCGCGTTGGTGGCCTGCGCCTCGGCCAGATCCAGGGTTGAGGCGCTCAAGAGATGCTTGTGCACAGGATGCGACGCAGTGAGGGAAGGGAAGGCAAGTGCCGCGGTGACGCCGCTCAGCGTTCGCTCGACCCACTGCCGGCGGCTGATGCGGCGAGCTGAAGATTTGTCGGCGTCCAAAATGGGTAGCTGAGAGCTTGTTGCCAAGCAGGCGCTCCTTCAAAGCGTGACCGCAAACGCCAACATACTAAAGAACAGTGGCGAGTGGCAAGTAGCGAGTGGCAAGCGAGGGGCAGTGGCGGGTGGCATATGACAAGGGACAAGAGTTAAAACTCCATCCCCCAACTTAGCGCATTCTACCCTAACCTTGCCACGGCTCTTGGCTTGTCACATGCCACTCGCCACTTACCACTGGCTTTTTGGCGGTCACAGAGCAAGGTGATTGGAGTCACTGCCCTCCTTTCGCACTCTTGATAGTCTTTGCTCGAATGGGGAAAAGACTTCACTCCGGGGGTGAGCGATGAGGCTGAGGATCGTAATTTTGGGCGCTGCGGGCCGTGACTTTCACAATTTCAACGTGGTCTTCCGCAACGACCCAGCGTATGAAGTGGTGGCGTTTACGGCCACCCAGATCCCGAACATTGAAAATCGGACATATCCGCCCGAACTTGCAGGTCCACACTACGCGAAGGGCATCCCGATCATCGCCGAGGGCGAACTGGAGCATGTGATTCGCGAGGAAGACATTAACGCGGTTGTATTTTCTTACAGCGACATCTCGCACCTAGCAGTGATGCACCTCGCGTCGCGGGCGGTGGCAGCGGGGGCGGACTTCTGGCTGTTGGGCGTGGAGCGCACACAACTGGCCTCTTCTGTTCCGGTGGTCTCAGTCTGCGCGGTTCGGACCGGCTGCGGGAAAAGCCCCGTCTCGCGGCGCGTGGCGGCGGAATTGCGCCGGCTGGGCTGGCGCGTGGTGGCGGTCCGGCATCCGATGCCTTATGGCAACCTTGTCACCCAGCGGGTCCAGCGCTTCGCCAGCTTGAACGACCTCACAGAACAGAACTGCACGATCGAGGAGCGGGAAGACTACGAGCCTCATATTCGGGCAGGGACGGTGGTCTATGCCGGTGTGGACTACGAGGTGATCCTCCGGCAGGCCGAGCAGGAGGCGGACGTCATTCTCTGGGACGGCGGCAACAATGACACATCGTTTTTCCGTTCCGACCTGGAAATCGTCGTAGCCGATCCTCTTCGGGCCGGGCACGAGCTAGCCTACTATCCCGGAGAGGTCAACTTCCGTCGCGCCGATGTGCTGATCATCAACAAGGTGGACAGCGCGACGCGAGCGCAGGTGGAGGAGATTCGCAGCAACCTGCTTCGCGTGAATCCAGAAGCAAAGGTGATCGAGACGGAATCGCGCGTGACCGTGAAGGAACCGGAAAGCATTCAGGGGCGGCGCGTGTTGGTGATTGAGGACGGCCCTACCGTGACACACGGCGAAATGCCTTTCGGAGCAGGCGCGGTGGCGGCGCGCAAGTTTGGCGCGGCCAGTCAAGTTGATCCTCGTCCTTTCGCGGTGGGTTCAATTGCGAGCACGTTCCGGCGCTTCCCCCATCTGCGCGATGTTCTGCCCGCCATGGGCTATGGCGAGGAGCAGCGTCACGACCTGGAGGAGACTATCAATCGCACTCCCTGCGACCTGGTGTTGGTGGCCACGCCCATCGATTTGGCGCAACTACTGCACCTGAACAAGCCCAGCCTGCGGGTGGAATACGAAATCGAAGAACGGACTCAGCCCGGACTGCGCGAGATCCTGGAGCGCTTCACTGCGCTCCACCCCCAGCCAACAGGAAGCAACCAGCGGTCCCGTGCAGCGAGCTCGCCACGAGGTAGCGGCGATTTCACATCGCCCAGGGTGAAAGTGGTATAGAGAAGAAAAGCGAGGTTCCCCATGCGCACGCTCAAAGTTGTCCCTCACTCTCCGGCGGAGACGTGGTCACTTCCCTACACGCCCAGCCTGGTCGGCCGCGGACTGCTTTCGATGCACGACCTCAAGCCGGACGAAGCGGAATACCTTCTCCACTTGGCTCGGGGCGTGAAAGCCAAACCAGACCGCTATAGCCATGCTTTGGACGGACGAGAGCTGGTTTTGCTTTTTGAGAAGCCGAGCCTGCGGACGCGCGTGACCTTCGAACTGGCCATGGTGGAATTGGGCGGGCGGGTGGTTTGCCTGGGGCCGCAGGAAGTGGGCTTGGGCAAGCGTGAGGCGGTGAAGGACGTGGCGCGCAACCTGTCGCGCTGGGTGGATGGGATCATGGCTCGCGTTTTCTCCCACCGCACCCTGGTGGAATTGGCCGAAAACGCCACCGTGCCGGTGATCAATGGCCTGTCCAACTTTGAGCATCCTTGCCAGGCGCTGGGTGACTACATGACGCTGCTCGAACACCGAGATCGCTTGCCCGGACTGACGCTTGCCTGGGTGGGCGATGGGAACAACGTGGCGCACTCTTTGATTTACGGCGCCACTCGCTTGGGCGTACACATGAGGATCGGCACGCCGCCGGGCTACGAACCGGACCCAGTTGTCGTGGCGGATGCTAAGCGCGAAGGGGGCGACATCTACCTCACGCACGACCCTGCCGACGCCGTGTCTGGCGTCGACGCCGTCTACACCGATGTTTGGACCAGCATGGGGCAGGAACACGAGGCGGAGACACGCGAGAAAGTCTTTCAGCCCTACCAGGTGAATGCCGACTTAATGCGCAAGGCCAAGCCGCCCGCGCTATTTATGCATTGCCTGCCGGCACACCGCGGGCAGGAGGTCACGGACGAGGTCATCGACTCGCCGCAGTCGATCGTTTACGACCAAGCGGAAAACCGATTGCATATACAAAAGGCGATTTTGCTCGCGCTGCTTTCTTAGTAAAGACTGCGGCTAGGGGTTAGTGGCTAGCGACTTAGCGCACTGAAAGCGGAGGAAAGTCTCAATGTCCATCGCTGTCGTCGCAATTGGGGGAAATTCGTTGGCGGGCACCATTGCGGAGCAGCGCAAGAACCTACTCGCCACTTGCGAAGGCATTGCCGCGGTGATGAGCGCCGGCTTTCAAGTAGTGGTCACTCATGGCAACGGCCCGCAAGTGGGCGATGCCTTGTTGCGTTCCGAGCTGGCCGCCGGCCAAGTGGAGCCTCTGCCGCTGGATGCCTGCGTGGCGGAGACGCAAGGCAGCATCGGGTACATCCTCCAGCAGGTCTTGCAGGAAACATTGCAGCGTCACGGACTAAGGCGTCCGGTGGTCACAATGATCACTCAAGTCCTGGTCTCGCCCCGCGACGATGCTTTCCACTTCCCCACCAAGCCTGTCGGTCCTTTCTACACTCTGGAAGAAGCGGTCGAGCGCCGTCTCAAGCTCGGATGGCACATGGTGGAAGACGCCCACCGAGGCTTCCGGCGTGTCGTGGCTTCGCCCCAAGCGGAGGAGGTCATCGAGCTCCCCGCCATTAAAGCGGCGCTTTTGAGCGGCGCCTTGGTGATCGCCTGTGGCGGCGGGGGAATTCCGGTGATTTTCAATCGCGACCAATTGACGGGCGTTGAAGCGGTAATCGACAAGGACCGGGTTTCCAGTCTGCTGGCGTGGGAGCTCGAGGCTGAGCTCTTCCTTATTTCAACCGCCGTGGACCGAGTAGCACTGAACTACGGGACGCCCGACGAGCGCCCACTGGAGCATCTGACCGCCGCAGAAGCCTGCCGCTACTTGCTCGAGGGCCAGTTCCCAGCCGGCAGCATGGGCCCCAAGATCGAGGCTGCCTTGAATTATCTCGACCGCGGCGGCAAGCGGGTGATCATTACTTCGCCCGAAAGTATTCCGGATGCGCTCCACGGACTGGCCGGTACCTTGATCACGTCGTCCCGCGAAGTCGCCGAACTCTCCTGTGCCGGTTGACCTTGCATCGGCTTCCGATGTGTCAGTCTGCTAGGAATCGTTTTGAAGCGCGCAAATCTCAAAACACCCAATTTGACCGCATTCACTGCACTTGTCGGTGCTCTTTCGCCAGCGGCTGGGGCGATCACAAGCGCGTCCACGACGTCTCGCCAGATTCAGTTCGGACTGAAATTGATCTGGTAGCTTGCCTCAGGCTCCGAAGCAGTCGTCCGTCAACTCCTTACCCCACAAAATGTGGAATCGTCCAGGCCGTCATCAAAACGTCATTCTGATTTAACATGCGTTTAACACAAATATCGAATCTTATTGTGCGGCGTTTCCCTTTAAACCAATTGCAGAGATCCAGTGCCATGAAAGCACGAGATCACTAAACTTCAGGAGGAGAGAATGCAAAAAAGTAAGTCTTGTAGAACAGCGCTGGGGCTCGCAACAACACTGCTCCTCAGCATGGCGATTCCAGCGTTTTCACAAACCACGAGCACGGCGCCCAGGGATTCGAGCTCCGGCGATGATGTCTCGGTGTTGAAGCAACAGATTGCCGAGCAGCAAAAACAAATTCAAGCGCTCCAGGCGACGATGAAGGCGATGCTCGAACGGTTGGACGAAACTGCGGGTAAGGCACAACCGGTATCGTCCAAGGCAGAGCCGGCATCGCCCCAGGTTCCGAATGTTGGTCAGGTGGCCAGCGTCACGCCGGTCATTCCGACATCTGCCAGATCAAAAGACGCCCTCAATGCTGTCCCGGCCTCGGCATCAAGTCCTTCAGCCCTCGCGGCGGCACCGCCGCAGGGTGCCGAAACACCGAACGCCATCCACTTCAAGGGAATTAACATTACTCCGATTGGGTTCATGGCGGCAGAAACGGTGTGGCGAGATCATGCGCTGAGCGCCGATGTCAACACGCCTTTTAATTCTGTTCCGATGCCCGGATCATCCCAATACCAAATGTCCGAATTCAACGCCAGCGGCCGCCAGTCGCGATTTGGCTCGTTGTTCGAGGGCAAATTGGACAGCGCCAAAATCGGCGGCTACTACGAGGCTGATTTTCTGTCTGCGGGCACCACCTCGAACGACAATCAAAGCAACAGCTATACCCTCCGCCAGAGGCAATTCTGGGGGAAGTTTGCGCTCGACAGCGGCTGGACCTTCACCGGCGGGCAAATGTGGGGCCTGGTGACGGAAACGAAGCAGGGCGCCGATAATCGGTCCGAAGCGTTGCCCATGACTATCGATGCGCAGTACACGATTGGCTTCAGTTGGGCGCGTCAGTATGGCCTTCGCATCGCCAAGAAGTTCAATGACAACTTCTGGGCGGCCTTCGCAATTGAGGAAGCTCAATTCTCCCCGATCACTCAAAGCGGCGGTAACGCCAATTGGCTGGCCGGGCAGTTCGGATCGAGCGGCGGTCTCTACAGCCCAATAGCGAATTATTCGTTTGACCGAACCCCCGATTTTGTCGGCAAGTTAATCGTCCAGCCCAAGTGGGGCCACTTTGAGCTTTTCGGCGTGTTGGATACTTTACGCGACCGCGTCTTCCCGTGCGCAACGACCGCTTCCACCGGCACCTGTGGCGGAGTCACCGGGCCGTCTGCGGCCACGGCATTCAATGACTCAAGAACGGGCGGCGGCATCGGCGCGAATGGGCGCGTATCCGTCATCAACAAGCATGTGGACATAGGAGCGCACGTCTTTGCTGGAGACGGTATCGGCCGTTACGGAACCGGCGGATTGCCGGTGGCCACGCTCCGCCCGGACGGCACTCTCGCTCCCCTGCGCAACCTCCAAACCCTCGGCACGCTAGAATTCCACGGGAAGAAACTGGACGTTTACAGTAATCTGGGCGCCGAGTTTTCCGCTCGCGCATCTTATTTCAATACCGTTACGTCTAAGCCCGCTGGGTACGGAAATCCTTTGTTCCGTAATGACGGTTGCACTACGGAAACGGTTCCTGGCTCGGCGGTCTCCACCCCCACTGGCGTTGGCGGGGCTGGCGGGTTTGTCCCCGGCTCCCTGGCGAACTGCACGGCCAATACGCGAGACCTTATCGAAGCGACGGTCGGATTCTGGTATCGCTTCTATAAAGGGCCCAAAGGGACCGTTCAGTGGGGACCGCAGTACTCTTACGTTGTCCGCAACACGTGGTCTGGCGTGAATTCTGCGGGCACTTCGTCCTTCTCGCCGCAGGGCACCGAGAATATGTTCTTTACCTCGCTTCGCTACTACCTGCCATAAGAAGTTTGGGCGTGGGTGTGTAGATCGTTGCGATGCCGATCTGACTTTTAGCAGGGTCCTGTGGGGGTCACCATCGAAGAGTTGGTGACCCCTTTTCGTCTTGAGCACCGTAGCCGACAGCACGGACATTCCCGCTACAGAGACAGCCAATGTTGTAGCAACGGTATCCTCGGCCCGTCGGGGCGGGCCGGCCGCCGTATTTTCGGCGCCCGGAGAGCGCCCCTCCAGAAGACCAACGTCACTCCATTTTGCGATCGTCCGAAGGGGTCGATCGTGGCGAGCACGAATCAACAATTCTCCGGGTCAGCGTCGCTCTTGCCGAACCGTCGAGAATCAATGCTGGCAGCCGGGAAAGATGATTGCCCGTGAGCAGAATCGCTTGGCCAGAGAAATAGGTCTGGTGCTCCGGGCATCCTTGGGGTATCATAAGGCTTCGAACCACTGATGGCCGAATTCACGCCCTCGATGGAATACAAGAAGAACACCATGACTGGACAGCCCGCTAGGAGAAAGGCGGCGAGCGGCACTGCTGCTTGGAAGCTAGCCATTCTTCTCCTACTGGCCAGCCTTTTCTCACTTTCCGCACTCGCCAAGTACAGCTTTGCGATGCCGCGGTCGAGCGCGTCCCACTGGATCTGTAAGACCTGCAAGATTCACGAGCACCGGAGCGCTGCGTCACAGGGCGCGACAGTTCTGCGGGTGCTAGATAGCGTCGTCCGTTGCGATGAACTCCAGCCGGGTGCAATCGCGAGGCTCGAGAGCGACCAGCCGCGCGCTCCGGCCCCAGGATTCTACCGTCACTCCTCTCTTCGAGCTCCTCCTACCGCCTGATTAATCCCCACAGCTTTTTCTTGAGATATCCTGCGGTCGAAAAACAGTTGGCCTGCGCCACGCTTTGCAGTGGCCTTCGGGACTGAGCCTTTCGGTCCCGCAAGGCGGGACGGGCGTGGCGCCTAACCTCGTTGAAAAATCATAGGAGGACACATGATACGCCTGGCTTTACTGCCTTTTGTTCTTGCGACGGGGCTTGCCGCTACGCCCCCGGCCGACACCAGAATCAAGATCGACACTGTACCAGCGGAATACAGACCGAATACCGGCAGCGAGCCTTTGCGTCCGGTCTCGATGGCGGGCTTCCACTTCGAGGTCAACAAAGAAACGGGCCGCGCTCGGGTGGTGGTCGAGTACACGTATCCGCATGAGGTAGGTTACCAAGCTAGCGGAGACCGTGGCCCGCAACCAACCGTGGCCGAGCTTCCGGGCTTGATCTACGACCGCTCGACCCATGCTGTGGTCTACAACGGCGGTGAGAAAAGGACGGTTTGCGCAACGGTTCAGGAGAAAAAGGGTTTCCGGGGAGCGCACTTCAGCATAAGGAACACGGGTTCCTGCGTGGTCACGGCCACCGTTGCTGATCATGCTCAGGATGATGGATGGAGCCTCCACCGGTCCCGCGCCCTCGACACTTATTTCGAAGTGCGTTAAGACCGCCGGGCCAGATTCTGATGAATAGGGAAGACTGCCGATCGCTCGTCATTCGCCGCCCCAAACGAGGCCAGGCGAATGGCGCGCGAAGTATTCCGAGGGGAGTTGAATGCCGATGGACGCGATCCTGACAGAGGAAGAACTGGAAAAGTTGCGATCTCTCACCAGTTGTCAAGTGGCGGATGCGATCGATTCGTTTAACGTTCGACTGCGCAACGAAGGTTACATGGATCCGAGCGTGCGCTGCGTGTTTTCCAATCTTGGGCCCATGGTAGGGTACGCAGCCACAGCTCGAATTCGCACCTCGGAACCGCCGATGGCCGAAAGGCCGTATCCGAACCGAACGGAGTGGTGGAATTACGTGCTCACCATTCCGGCTCCGCGCATCGTCGTCATCGAAGACTTGGACCGCCAGCCCGGACGGGGCTCGTGCGCTGGCGAAGTTCACGCTCACATCTACAAAGCGCTTGGATGCGCGGGGCTGGTTACCAATGGCGCGGTGCGGGACCTGGAGGCCGCGGAGTCAATTGGTTTTTGTTTCTTCGCGGGAAACGTTGCAGTGTCCCGCGCTTACTACCACATGCTGGAGTTTGGAGGGCCCGTCGAAGTAGGGAGCTTGACGATTCGGCCGGGCGACCTCTTGCACGGCGACCGGCACGGGGTGATCCGAATACCCTCGTCTATCGCCCGAGACATTCCGGCATACGCCGCGAAAGTGGCGGCGCTGGAACGCCAGATCCTCAAGATCACCGATTCGCCAAGTCCGTCTTTGGAAGAGCTGCGCGAAGCCGTCAAGGAGTCCGTGTGGGAGGACCAGTTTCGCCCGTGACCGGCGCCGCAGGCGCCTTGGAGTGCGGGAGCGAAACTCCCGCCTTTTGATCGCGAACGGGGAAAGGCGGTAGCTGGCGCTACCCCAGTCCAAGGCGGGCTTCGCCCGCACTGCACAAGATGAGTCACGAAGGGAGTTGGAGATGATTACTGAAATCTGCAAAGAGAGCGGCAAGTGGAGTGCGGAAGGCGGTAAGAGGAAAACCATCCTCAACTTGCCACTTGCCACTTGCCACACGCCACATGCCTGTCTCGCCGCGCTCGCTCTGGTGGCACTGCTGGCCTCAGTGAGCTGCTCGCACGAGAAGCCCGGCATCGCGGAGACGACTGACGCTGAGTCCGGCCCGGTCCTGAACGTGGCGGTGGCCAAAGTGGTACGCACGAACCTCTCGGAGGGGCTACGCATCGCCGCAGAGTTCAAACCGTTTCAGGAAATTGACGTCCACGCCAAAGTGCCCGGTTACGTGAAGCATATCGATGTGGACTTTGGAGACAGGGTGAAGAAAGGTCAGACGCTGGCCATTCTTGAAGTTCCTGAACTCCAGGACGAGCTGAACCAAGCGGCGGCAGCAATGGCGCAGAGCGAGCAGGAGGAGGAAAAAGCTCAACACGAACTGAAGCGCGCCCAAGCCGACTATACCGTTGCGCACCTGAGTTATTCGCGATTGGAAGGCGTCATCAAAGCGCGTCCGGAACTCATCGCGCAGCAAGAAGTGGATGACGCCGAAGGCAAAGATCAAGCGGCAGAAGCACAGGTAGCGGCGGCCCAGGCGGCCCTGGCGGCGGCCCAGGAACATCGGCACGAAGCCGTGGCGAATCGCGCCCGAGTGCAGGCGCTGTTCGACTATACCAGAATCACGGCTCCTTTCGATGGAGTGATCACCGCGCGTTATGCGGATACCGGCGCGATGCTGGCCGCTGGCACCACCTCCGAGCAGCAGGCGTTACCGCTGGTCAAGCTCTCACAGAACGGCTTGCTCCGGCTCGAAATCCCGGTCCCGGAAGCCGATGTGCCGACGGTGATTCTGGGCAAGAAAGTGAGCGTGGAAGTGCAGGCTCTGAACAGGACCTTCCAAGGCACGGTTGCTCGCTTCACGGACAAGGTGGATTCATCCACACGCACGATGATGACGGAAGTGGATGTGCCCAATCCTCAGCTCGAAATCGTGCCCGGGATGTACGCTTATGTTTCCTTCCCCACTCAGCAGAAGAGCGACGTCTTGGTAGTTCCCGTACAAGGGATCTCCCGGCAGGGCAACAAAGCCGTCGCGTACTTGGTGAATAGCTATAAGCGAATCGAAGTTCAGCCGGTCACCCTCGGCATGGAAACCCACAGCCAGATTGAGATTCTCTCCGGGCTTTCGGAGGGTGATTTGGTGGTGGTCGGCAGCACAAGCCAGTTGCGGGACGGCCAGCGCGTGGCGCCGAAATTAGTCGAATCGCAAGAGATGGAGGGAGGCAGTTAATGTCACGTTTCGCTATTCGTAATCCTTATTTCATCATTGTGCTCTGCCTTTTTGTGGTGGTGATCGGTCTCACCAGCGTCCTGCGCATGCCGGTGGACTTATTCCCGACCATCAACATTCCGGAAGTGGTGGTGGCTACTTTTTACAGCGGCATGCCTCCGGAGGAAATGGAGGGAGACATCACCGGGCGCTTTGAGCGCTTCTTCACGCTCGGCGCGGGCATCGATCACATGGAATCGCGCTCTCTCGAAGGAGTGAGCATCATCAAGGTTTACTTTCAGCCGGGAACCAACGCGGATTCAGACGCCACAGAAATCTCCAACCTGGCCATGGCCGACCTGGGACGCTTGCCCAAAGGGACCCTGCCGCCGGTCGTGATGAAGTTTGACGCTTCCAGCCTTCCGGTGTGCCTGGTGACGTTGAAGGGCGAGGGACTTTCGGAGGCACAACTCCGCGATACCGGCCAGTACGCGGTGCGCGACCAGTTGGCGACGGCATACGGCGCGTCGGTTCCGCCGCCCTTCGGCGGCAAGTACCGCCAAATCATGGTTTATGTCGATCCTCTGAAACTGCAAGCTCACGGCCTGAGCGTGATGGATGTGGTCGACGCCGTAAACAAGTCCAACCTGATTCTGCCGGCCGGCGATGCCAAAATCGGCCCTTACGACTACGACATTTACACCAACAGCGAAATCGAACGCGTGCCTGATCTCAACAAGGTTCCACTTAAGACCGTGGGAGACCAGTACGTCACGGTGGCGGATGTCGGTTCGGCCAAGGACGCTTCCACCATCCAGCTCGGCATCGTGCGTGTGGGCGGCCAGCGATCCGTGTTTCTTCCCATCATGAAGCAGGGCGGTGACACCAATACGATTGCCGTGGTGGATGCCGTCAAGTCCACGCTTCAGCGTCTGGTGGATGTGCCCAAGCAACTGGCGACCAACGTCGTGTTCGATCAATCGGAATTCGTCAAGAAGGCCATCAGCACCCTGATTCATGAGGGCAGCACGGGGCTGCTGCTCACCGGATTGATGGTGCTGTTATTTCTGGGCAGCCTACGTGGCACGGCGGCCGTGTTCCTATCCATTCCGCTCTCCGCGCTGGCTGCTCTCATTGCCCTCTATTTCGGCGGCAGCACCATCAACAGCATGGTGCTGGCGGGCCTGGCGATTGTGTTCTCCCGCCTGATTGACAATTCGGTGATCGTGTTGGAGAACATTTTCCGCCACATGGAGCTGGGCGAGCCTCCCGAAGTGGCGGCAGAGAAAGGCGGGCAGGAAGTCAGTATGGCCGTCCTGGCCGCCACCATCGCCAGCGCCGTGGTTTTCTTCCCCGTAACGTTCCTGTACGGAGTGAGCAAGTTCCTATTCTCCGCCCTCGCTCTGGCGGTCGTTTTGGCGCTCTTCGCCTCCTACGTCATCGCCATGACGGTGGTCCCACTGTTTTGCGCCAAGCTCATCAAGGGCGTTCAACACGAGGCCCCGCACGAAGGAACGTCCGAGGCTCTCTTGCCTGATGCCAGTCAGGTGCGCCCGTCGTGGGGTGCCCGCTTCAATGCGGCCTTTAACAAGCGATTCCATCGGATGCTGGACTGGTATGAGGCTAAGGTCGACCAATACTTACTGCGCCCGTGGCGGGTTGTGGGCGCCATCCTCGGCGTCTTTCTGCTGAGCCTGCTCCTATTTCCGCTGCTGGGAGAGGCGTTCTTTCCCCGCAGCGACGCCGGCCAGTTCGTCGTCAATGTAAAGGCCCCAACCGGCACGCGCGTGGAATTGACAGAAAAGTTGGTGTCCAAGGTCGAGGACGTCGTCCATCAAATGGTTGATCCCCACGATTTGAAGCTGGTGGTTTCCAACATCGGCGTGGTGCCCGATTTCACGTCCATCTATACCAGCAACTCCGGGCCGCACACCGCCACCATCCAAGTGGCGCTCAATGACGACCACAAGATTGGCAGCTACGAATATATGGACCGAGTCCGAAAGCGGCTGGATGACGAACTACCGCAGGTCAGCACCTTCTTCCAATCGGGCGGCTTGCAGGATGCGGTCTTGAACCAAGGCCTCCCCGCCCCTATTGATCTCCAGGTCTCCGGCCGGGACATGCAGTCCACCTATCGCGTCGCCACCGACCTGGCGCGCAAGATTCGCAACTTGCGCGGCGTCAGTGACGTTTACATCCCGCAAGATATTGACTACCCCGCCCTCCAGCTTCAGGTGGACCGGGTGCGCGCCGGCGAGCTCGGGCTCAGTCAGAAGGAAGTGGTGGATAACGTTATCACCGCCCTGACCTCCAACCAAATGATCGCGCCCAGCTACTGGATCGATCCTCGCACCGGCAACGACTACTTTCTGACCGTTCAGTACCCGGAGAGCGACATCAATAGTCTGTTCTCGCTCAAGGGCATTCCCATTCGTGCTCCTTCCTCGAATGAGCCGGCTTTCCTCGACCAGGTGGTCAACGTGACGCACTTCAAGGCGCCGACGGAGGTGGATCACTATCAGATTCAGCGAGTCATCGACGTCTACGTGACGCCTGCCACCGAAGACCTGGGCCGCGTAGCCAGTGCCGTGGACAAGGTGATGGCCCAAACACGCCTGCCCGAAGGCGTCAATCTGGTGATGCGGGGCATGGTGCAAGGCATGCGCCAGTCGTTCCGCAGCTTTGGGTTTGGGCTATTCCTGGCGCTCGCCTTGCTTTACCTGGTGTTGGTGGCCCAGTTCCGTTCCTTCATCGATCCGTTTCTCATTCTGCTCGCCGTGCCCACCGGCCTGACCGGCGTCTTGATCTTCCTCTGGGTCACCGGCACCACCCTCAACGTGATGTCGTTGATGGGCGTGGTGATGATGGTGGGCATCGTGACCTCGAACAGCATTTTGATCGTGGAATTCGCTCACCATCTCGAAGGGGAGATGTCCGTGCGCGACGCCGTGGTCACGAGTTGCCGCATCCGTCTGCGGCCGATTCTCATGACCTCGCTCGCGACGGTCTTCGGCCTGATTCCCATGGCTTTGAAACTCGAAACGGGCAGCGAGGCTTACGCCTCTCTTGGCCGCGCCATTATCGGCGGGCTCATCGTTTCGGTGGCGCTCACCATCTTTATCGTTCCCGCCGCCTACCTGCTGGTTTATGGCAAGCGCTCCGGAAAGGCATCTCCATCCGAACCGTTGGAGGCACAATGATCTGGCTCCGTCGCCTTCTCTTTTCTTCATTGCTCATCACTTTTGGCAGCTTCACGGCCAGCGCCCAGACCGTCCAGAAGCTCACGCTCCAGGAAGCGGAGAACATCGCGCTGACGAATCACCCTCAGATTCGCGCCGTTCGCTACTCGGCCCTGGCGGCCGAACAGGTGACGCGCGAAGAAAAGTCCGCCTATTACCCGTTCACCTTCGGCAGCCTGACGGGCGCCGGAGCCCAACATAACAGCCGCATCGCAGCGGGCTACTTGAACAATCCCATCATCTTCAACCGCTACGCGAACGGCGTAACCGTGGGCCAACTGATCACCGACTTCGGTCGCACCCAAAACCTTGTCTCGGGCGCGCGCCTCAATGCTCAAGCGGCGCAGGAAAACATCCAGACCACTCGCGCCGACGTGCTGCTTGCAGTCGACAAGGCGTATTACGACGCCTTGAAGGCGCAAGCCGTGTTGAAAGTCGCGGAGCAGACCGTGAAAGACCGCCAACTCGTCTCCGATCAAGTCACTGAACTGGCCAAAAGCAAATTGAAGTCCGGCCTTGACGTGAGCTTCGCCAACGTCAACCTGGAGCAGGCACGGCTCCTGCTGGTCCAGGCACAGAATGATGCTCAAGCTGCCTTTGCCGCGCTCTCCGCTGCCCTCGGCTTCCCGGACCAGCGCGGTTATGACTTGGCCGACACGCCGCTGCCTCCTGCTCTGCCGGCCGACTTCGCGGACTTGCTGACTCAGGCATTCCGCGACCGCCCCGAGTTGATCAGCCAGCGCTATAGTCAGCAAGCCGCGGAGAAATTGGCCAAGGCGGAGCGCGATCTGTGGTTTCCCACGGTCAGCGCGGTGGCGACGGCGGGCTTGACTCCGATTCATCAGGCGGCCTTGGGCGACAATTACGCCGCGGGCGGGCTGAACATCAACATTCCCATCTTCAACGGCCACCTGTTTTCCGCTCGCCGCGCCGAAGCCGAGCTTAAAGCTCGCGCCGAAGTAGAAAACCTGAGAGACCTTCAGGATCGCGTGGCGCGCGACGTTCGAGTGGCGTGGCTCAATGCCAAGACCGCTTACCAGCGCCTCGACCTCACTCGCCAGCTTTTTGATGAAGCCAATCAAGCTTTGGACCTTTCTCAGGAGCGATACAAACTCGGATTGGGTAACATCGTCGAACTGAGCCAGGCGCAGTTGAACCAGACCCAAGCGGAAATCGAGCAAGCCAGCGCCAAGTATGATTACGCCTACCAGATCGCAAACCTGAACTTCCAAATTGGTGCCGCGCACTGAGACCACAGATTGCAGCGATAGAGAATGTTACGTTTCCCCTTTGAAGGCCGCGGCGAGATCCGAGTATTGACACAGCCCGCGACCTGGAAGTATGTTAAGTAATCGATTTTCGATATCGAAATTAGATAGCGTATGCCCCGAGCGAGAAGCGAAAGGCAGAACCACGACCGGGAAATCTGTGCGGGGCTGATCCGTATTCACATTCTGTATCACGCCTGCCAGGGACCGGTCTTCGGCCTCGGCATGATCGAAGAGTTGCAGCGCCACGGTTACAAGTTGAGCGCGGGAACTCTTTACCCGCTGCTGCACGGTCTCGAGAAGAGAGGTTACCTCTACTCCAGGGAAATACGGGCGGGCAGGGCGTTTCGCCGTGTCTACAGGGCCAAACGCGCGGGGCGTAGAGCGCTGGCTGCGGCGAAAGAAAAGGTCAAGGAGTTACTCGGTGAGCTGTTGGAAGAGCGCCGTGGATAGCGACTGTTGTGCTTGTTCGTCGCTTACTAAAGCAATAGAGTCCGGAGGCGAGTGGACCGTGAGAACAGCCAAAAGAACTGTACTTTTCACACTTTGTTCTTTTCTCATTGTGCCCGGAGCGTTCGCCCAAACCATGTCACCGCAGACTTCCGCCCCTGGAGCGGAAGTTTTCACCCTGGCGCGGGCCATCCAGTACGCCAGTGAGCATTACCCTTCGGTGCGGGCCTCGCTGGAGCGCATCCAAGCTGCGCAAGGCGGGGTCAGCCTGGCGTTCACGGCTTATCTGCCGAGCGTCAACACGCTCTGGCAATCAAATCGAGCCACCGCCAATAACATTTTCGGCCTTTTGTTGCCGCAGGGAGTCGTATCGCCCATTTCCGGACCTGTGCTGGCGCACACCTCAAACCGGAGCGTTTGGGGAAGCGCGGCGGGCGTTTTGTCCTCCTGGGAGCCTTTTGATTTTGGTTATCGGCGGGCAACGGTTGATGTGGCACGCGCCGGTGAAACTGCCGCGCGGTCGCGCGCCGATTTGACGCGCCTTGATGTTGAGGCGGCGGCCGCTCAGGCTTTCTTCGCCCTTCTCGCGGCTGAGCAGGTGGTGAACACTTCGAAAGCCAACGTTCAACGAAGGGAAGTTTTTGCGAAGTCGGTTCACGTGCTCGTCGAGAACCAGCTTCGACCCGGCGCCGATGCCTCACGAGCCGACGCCGAGCTAGCCGTGGCCAGGACTCAGCTGATCCAAGCGCAAACTGCCGAGCGCGCAAGCCGGGCCGCCTTTGCGGATATTCTCGGGATCAAGGGGACAAACGTCGAGGTCGATCATGGTCCGCTGTTGGGTTCTCCGCTTGATACAAGCCTTGCTGTGCTTCCGCTCACTTCGCACCCCGCCGCCACTGCCCAGCAAGCTCAGGTCGAGCAAGCGAAGGCGCGAGAGCGCACCTTGGAACGTTCCTACGTTCCGCGCTTCCTGGCGCAAGCAGCCATCTCCGGGCGCGGAAGCGGAGCCAATACGGACGGGACTTTTGCGGGCGGGCTGAATGGTCTTGGTCTTGAGCGAATGAATTACGCTGCCGGGGTCACCGTGGCTTTCCCGGCCTTTGACTTTTTCTCCATCCGTGCCGAGAAGAAGGTCGAAGCAGCCAACCGGAGGGCAGAGGAAGCGCGCTACGACCAGACGCTTCAGGATTTGTCCGACCAGGTGGAGCAGGCGCGGGCTGCGCTCGACGGAGCGCGAAGAGTGGCCGAGAACACTCCGATCGAACTCCAAGCGGCGAGAGATAGCGAGAGGCAGGCCAAAGCGCGCTATCAAGCTGGCTTGGCCACGATCGTGGAGATTTCCGACGCGCAAGCCTTGTTGGTTCAGGCGGAGATTGATGACGCCTTGGCGCGACTCAACGTTTGGCGAGGTCTGGAAGGAGTGGCAGCCGCGCAAGGCAACCTGCAACCCTTCCTGCAACTCTTGAGCAGCAGCGCGCCGTGAAAACAGTGGCATGCGGCGAGTGGCCAGTGGCGAGTACAGTATTTCAGTTTTTCAGTGCGTCAGTGGGTCAGTTCGTTCTTGACTGACGTACTGAAATACTGACCGACTGAGACCCTTCTCGCCACTTGCCACTAGCTTGAGCTGGTAAACAACTCATGGGCTTGATTCGCGCCGCTTTGAGGCGGCCTATTACGGTCGTGGTGCTGGTAATCGCCGTCGCACTGTGTTCCATCCTGGCGGTCCTCAGGATGCGAATCGACATCTTTCCCAATCTCAACTTGCCGGTGATCTACGTTGCGCAGCCCTATGGCGGCATGAGCCCGGCGCAGATGGAAGGATATCTGGTCTTCTACTACGAGTACCATTTCCTTTACATCAACGGCATCGAGAGCGTTGAGGACAAATCGATCCAAGGGAACGGCCTGCTGAAGCTCACCTTCCATCCGGACACCGACATGAGCCAGGCCTTGGCGCAAACCATCGCTTATGTAAACCGCGCTCACGCCTTCATGCCGTACGGAACCGTAAATCCGTTTGTGATCCGCTTCGATGCCGGGACCGTGCCGGTGGGCTACCTGGTGTTCTCGAGCAAGACGCGCACCATTGGCGAGATTCAGGATTTGGCGCTCAATCGCGTCCGGCCGGTCTTCGCCACGCTGCCGGGCGTGTCAGCGCCGCCGCCGTTTGGTGGCAACCAGCGGACGATCGTGGTTACGGTCAACCCTGACCGGCTGCGGTCCTACAACTTGTCTCCCGACGATGTCGTGAAAGCGATCAACTCTGGCAACGTCCTCATGCCTGCCGGCAACGTGCGCACGGGAAGCCTGCTGCGCATCGTCGCCAGCGATTCCGTCACTCCGAACATTCAAAACTTGTTGGATCTCCCGATTCGCGCCGGGGCAGGCCCGACCGTATACCTGGGCGACATCGGCACCGTAGCCGACAGCACCGACATTCCCACCGGCTACGCGTTGGTGAACGGCCGACGCGCCGTTTACATTCCCGTGACCAAGCGGCCGGATGCCTCGACGCTGACCGTGGTGAACGAAGTTAAACAGAATCTCCAACGTTTCAAATCACTGGTCCCTTCGGATATCGACATCACGTATGAATTTGACCAATCCGGCTACGTCAAGAGCGCGCTGCTCTCGGTTGTACGTGAAGGATTGCTCGGCGCGGTGCTGACCGGGCTCATGGTGCTGCTGTTTCTGGGTGACTGGCGCGGTTCACTCATTGTGGTCACGACGATTCCATTTGCGCTGCTATCCGCGCTGGTAGCTCTGTGGGGAGCCGGGCAGACAATCAACATCATGACCTTGGGAGGCCTGGCCCTCGCTGTCGGTGTGCTGGTCGACGAGGGCACGGTGGTGATGGAGAATATCCACACCCACCTGGCGGAAGGCCTCCCGCCGGCACGGGCGGTGCTGGATGCCAGCAAGGAAGTTGTGATCCCGCGCCTGCTCGCCATGCTGGCGGTGTTGGCGGTATTTGTCCCATCGTTTTTCATGACTGGCGTTACGCGGGCACTGTTCGTTCCACTGACGCTGGCAGTAGGGTTTGCGATGGCGGCGTCGTACTTCCTTTCCGGGTCTCTTGTGCCCGTCATGTCAACATGGATTCTCCGCGAGCGTCATGGCGGCTCCGGCGGCAAAGAGCGAACCAGCATCTTTGAGCGGGTGCGTGAGAAATGGGGCACAGTTCTGGAGCGGCTGACGCGGTTCCGCGTCCTGGTACTCGCGGGCTACGGTGTGATCGTCTTGGCCATCATTTTGCTTCTCGGACCCCGGCTCGGCTGGGAATTGTTTCCACGCTCCGCTGCGGCTCGGTTTCGCCTGCGCTTCGATGCGCCGACCGGCAGCCGTGCCGAGGAGACCTCGCGCTTAGTGACCAACGTTCTGGAGGAAATTCAAGCCGCGGCCGGAGCGGGCAACGTGGACATCACCTTGGGTTACGTCGGCACACAAGGCGCGAGCTATCCCATTAATACCGTGTTTCTGTGGACGAGCGGCCCGCACGAGGCGGTCCTGAACGTCGCGTTGCGGCCCGAGGCCGGCATCGACACGGCAACCTTCGAGGAGAAGCTTCGCCAAATCCTGCCGCCGAAATTTCCGGGCTGTTCGTTTTCGTTCGAGGCGGGAGACATTGTCACTCAGATCATGAATTTTGGCGCGCCGACTCCCGTCGAGTTGGCGGTCACCGGCCCAGACTTTGCCGCTGTCCGAGGCTACACGGAGAAGTTGCTCGGCGAGATGGGCAAAGTGGCGGCGCTGAGGGATCTCAAGATCGAGCAGCCACTCAATTATCCCAGCATCAACGTGCGAGTGGACCGCGAACTGGCGGGCCAGCTCGGCGCGACGGCGGAGCAGGTGGCCCGCTCGCTTTCAGAGGCCACGGCCTCCAGCCGCTTCACAACGCCTAACTACTGGGCAGACCCAAAGACTGGGGTGGCTTACCAGGTCCAGGTGCAGTACCCTCAGCCGCGAATGACCTCGCTTCAAGACGTCGAGGGCATCCCGGTGATGAAGGGCGACGCTCAGCATCCCTTGGTCGGAGACCTGGCCAGCGTGACCGACGGCACGGTGGTGGGTGAGTACGACCGCGCCAACGGCCTTTGGTTATTATCCATCTCGGCGAATACAGCGGGTGAAGACCTGGGCCGGGTGGCGCGCAATATCGACGCGGCGATCGCACGCGCCGGAAATCCACCGCGGGGAGTCACGGTCGAAGTGCGCGGACAGGTCGCTCCCATGCGTGAGACTTTCAGCAACCTCGGCATCGGCTTGTTGCTGGCCGTGGGCGTGATCTTCCTGCTGCTCGCCGCCAACTTCCAGTCGATGCGACTCTCGTTTGTGATCTTCACCATCAGTCCGGCGGTGATCAGTGGCGTAATCCTGATGCTGCTCCTGACCGGGACGTCGCTGAATCTCGAATCGTTCATGGGCGCGATCATGGCGATCGGCGTGGCCACCGCCAACGCCATTCTGCTGGTCACCTTCGCAGAGCAATATCGCCGGGAAGGAGCGGCTTCCTCGGTGGCCGCCATTCGCGGAGCAACCACTCGAATGCGCCCCATCCTGATGACCAGCTTCGCCATGATCGCCGGCATGATTCCGATGGCGCTGGCGATTGGCGAAGGAGCCGAGACGGCAGCGCCTCTGGGCAGGGCCGTGATCGGTGGCCTTTTGGCCGCGACCGTGGCTAACCTGACGGTGTTGCCTTTCGTTTTTTCCGCGGTCCAGTCTCGCGCCAGCACCGTGTCCAACTCGCTTGACCCGGATGATCCGGAAAGCCGTTACGCGAATCGAAAGCCGGCGATCTGACACGCTAATGAATGGGAATGTAGGGCCGACGCTAGCGTCGGCCTTGGCCGGGGCAAGCCCCGGCCCTACAAACGCGACAGCACGAGGAATCGTTATGAAATTTAAGGGAACCATGTTGGCACTTCTCGGACTCTGCCTGCTCTCCGCTGCCTGTCGCCAGGATCGAAGCGGTGCCGCGTCTACGGCCAGTCAGCCTTCAGCGACAGCGCCAGCGCCCGAAGTGGACGTCACTCGAGTGGTCTCGCAAAAGTTGAACACCACCGTCCAGCTCCCGGCTCAGCTCGTGCCCTACGAAGTGGTGGACGTCTATCCCAAAGTGACTGGCTTTGTGAAATGGATCAAGGTGGACCGCGGCTCGCGGGTGAAAGAGGGCGAACAGGTTGCGCAGTTGGAGGCGCCAGAACTAGTGTCACAGCGGGCGGAAGCCGAATCCAAATTCCAAAGCGCTGAATCGCAACTGTCCGCCGGGCAAGCCAAGCTCGCGTCGGACCAGGCGACGTACCAGCGAATGAGCGCGGCGGCCAAGACTCCCGGCGTGGTTGCGCTGAATGACCTGGAAGTCGCGCAAAAAGCCGTGCAGGCAGACGAGGCCAATGTGAGCGCGCTGGAGAAGAGCGCCCAGGCGGCTCAAGCGGCGCTGCGCTCGGTCTCACAGCTTGAGGCTTATCTCAGCATCACCGCTCCCTTCGATGGGCAGGTGACAACCCGGTATGTTCATCCGGGTGCGCTCATAGGGCCCTCCGGAGGACCGGGCGCGATGACGCCGATCGTTCAGATCCAAACGCTCAACCGGCATCGCCTGGTAGTTCCCGTTCCGGAGTACGAGGCTGCCGAAATTCCGGAAGGGATTGAAGTGAGCTTCACCGTTCCCTCGTTTCCCGGAAGAACTTTCCAGGCACCGATCGCCAGGATCTCACACTCTGTGGACATCAAGACCCGAACCATGCCAGTGGAATTGGATGTCCGGGACCCGCACGCCGAGCTTCAACCCGGCACGTTCAGCGAAGTTTCCTGGCCGGTGCGCCGGGCATACTCCACCCTGTTTGTGCCGACATCCGCCGTGGGCAGCGACCTGGAGCGCACGTTCGTCATCCGCGTTCGCAACAATCAAACGGAGTGGGTGGATGTAAAGATGGGGGCCAATTTCGGCAAGCTGATTGAGGTCTTCGGTGCCCTGACGGAAGGCGACGAGGTCGCCGTGCGAGGCACCGACCAGCTTCGTGCCGGCACCGCAGTCACGCCCCGGCGTGTAACCCTCCACTAAGCAGGGGGCGCTCCGCGCTCCCGTTCGATGCGCGCCTGGCGACTAGGGCGCTTCCGGAAAATGCGCTATGCCCACTCGGATGATGGTATCGCGCGAGGGCGAGGTACTCGGCGGTTTTTCGGTCCACGCCCCGTAGACGCGCCCGCCGAGAGCAGCGATGCCGGTGTAATCCCCTATAAAAACTCGGCCGGGATCGAAATCATTCTGCGTCCATGCGTAGTTGGCAAAAGATTTTCCGCCGTCGGTCGAGCGAGCCAGCACGACGCGCGCCTTCCGGTTCAGAGGATCGCCGCGCCGGTCGTAAAAGACCACGTAGGCGGCACCGGTCGTTGGATCAACGGCGAGCCAATGAAAGAAATGATCGGCGCCGTTATGAAGCGGGTCGGAGTTCACGCGCACCGGCGCGCTCCACTCGCGCCCGCGGTCAGTCGAGGTCGAGCAAAAGACATCGACGCCGCCGTTGCGATAATCGCTCCAGGTGACGTAAAGCTTGCCGTCTCGCGGGTCGATGGCGATCACCGGAAAACCATTCGACCGGTCGACAGCCTCGACCACGAACATGATCGGTGCGGTCTCGATGATATTTCGCGGCGTCTCGAAGGTGCGGCCACCGTCGCGCGAAGACGTGAAGACGATGTGGTCGCCGTCGCCCCAAACCACGTACAGCGTGCTGTCGCGCCCAACGACGCCGGAAAACCCTTCCACCGCCCCGTTGTCGTCGCGCGGCAAGCCCCGGTGCTTGTCGATTTCGAGTGGCTCGGACCAGGTCTTGCCGTCGTCGGTGGAGCGCGAGAGCAGGATCTGAGAATCCTCCAGCGTCCAACGCGTCCAGCCCACATACAAGTTGCCAGCGTAGGGGCCCGGCGAATCATCGGCCACGATATAGGGCTTGTCCTCAAACGGAATGTTGGGCTCGGTGGGATGCTTGATGATCGTAATATCCTGAGCTTCCCAGGTCTTGCCGCCGTCGAGCGAGCGCCGCACGAAAAGCCCGCTGCGCGAGGCGCCGTGCGCCCAGTAGTTCATCGTCCCCAACTTATCGAACGCCATGTAACACAGAATCGCGCGTCCGTTCTTGTCATAGGTAACGGACACGTCGCCCGAAACCCTGTAATCCGCCGGCGCGACTCCGGTGGCGTTGTCCCAGTGCTTGCCGGCGTCCGCTGAATACGCGATGTGGACGTTGTCCTGGTAAGCCGCCACCACTTGCTGCGGATTGTGCGGGTTGACCGCCACCGACGGCTCAGTGAAATAGCCGGGTTTCGGCGTGAGGTCGATCACCTGCGCTTCCGGCGCCATGGGCAAGTCCTGGCACCAAGCGGGGGGAACGAGAGTCGCGAGCACCGAAAAAATCGAGACTACGACGCCTACGAACCACAGAATGCGAGCCATAGAACGGGCTCGCTGAAGTCCATCACCTTGTTCAAGCGATTGCCACCGTGCCAGCAAAATCTTTTCCTCTTCATTCATTGCGAAGCCTCGGCATCCGAGATCTCTGCGTCAATTAGCGCCCGCAGTCATCGTCCATGCCGCCGGGCGGGATCGACGCTACAAAATGGCGAGATGATATCACAGCGGAAGTCTCCAAGTATTTTGCTAGAATATGATTCCCGCCTTGAGAGGAGGATTGCCCGTGAATTCATCTCGACATCTAACTCGCAGGCAGTTTGTGTCATCCGCCGCCACGGCGGCGGCATCCGCTCTGTTGCCCGGCCGGCTGGCGGAAAGCCAGGTCGCCCAGGGCCAAGCCGAGCAGAGTTCGGCCTTATCGAACTCTGCGACTCCTTCCAGCCGGGAAAAAGTCGCCTGGAAGGTACAGCCGTTTCCCTTGGAGCACGTCCGTCTTCTGAGCGGCTTTTTCAACGACGAGATGCAGGTCAACCACCGATGGCTGCTCTCGCTGCCCCAAGACCGGCTGCTGCACTCGTTCCGCTTGACGGCAGGACTGCCTTCTTCGGCCACGCCGCTGGGCGGATGGGAGAAGCCGGACTGCGAGCTTCGCGGGCATTTTGCCGGCGGCCACTATTTGTCGGCGTGCGCCCTGGCCTATGCCTCCACCGGCGATGGCGGGATCAAGGATCTGGCGAACGCCATGGTGGCTGAACTCGCGCGCTGCCAGGACGCTCTTCGCACCGGCTACCTGAGCGCCTTTCCGGAAGAGGAATTTGACCGATTGCGCGAAGGCCGTCAGGTCTGGGCACCGTTTTACACCATCCACAAGATCATGGCCGGCCACCTCGATGCCTATCTTTACTGCGGCAACGATCAGGCGCTGAACACTGCCGAGCGGATGGCAAGCTGGGCGGGCGAGTGGGCCCACGGCATCGACGACGAGCACATGCAGCGAATCCTCGACACCGAATTCGGCGGGATGGCCGAATCGCTATCGAGCCTCTACGCCGTGACGGGCAAGCAGCAGTATCTAGACCTTGCCGGACAATTCGAGAAGAGGAAATTTCTGGACCCGCTGGCCCAGCATCGCGACGAGCTAAAGGGCCTGCACGCCAACACGCATATCCCGCAGGCAATCGGCGCCGCTCGGCGCTATGAGGTGACGGGCGAACAGCGTTATCGCGACATCGCCGAGTATTTCTGGCACCAGGTGACCGGCCACCGCACTTACTGCAATGGTGGAACCAGCAACGAGGAGCATTGGCGCACCGACCCGGACAAACTGGCCGGCGAGCTCAGCAACACCACGGTCGAGTGCTGCTGCGCCTACAACATGATGAAGCTCACGCGCCACATCTTCGGCTGGACCGCCGACCCTCGCGCCATGGACTACTACGAGCGCGTGCTGGCGAACCACCGCTTGGGCACCCAGGATGGCCGAGGGATGAAGCACTATTACATCCCCTTGGCCTCGGGCTACTGGAAATCCTACAACTCACCGTGGGACTCATTCTGGTGCTGCACGGGCACGGGCGCGGAAGAATTCGCCAAGTTCACCGACACGATTTATTTCCACGACGGCGACGGCATCTACGTCAACCTCTTCCTCGCTTCCGACTTGATTTGGCCGGGAAAAGGCGTCGAACTGCGGCAACTCGTGAATTTCCCTGAAGATCAGGGAACGAAGCTCTTCATCACTGCCAAGCAGCCGGTGGAGATGGCGCTTCACATTCGCATCCCTTATTGGGCGACGCGCGGCAGAGTCGTGACACTCAACGGAAAACCTCTGGCGGTCGAGACACACCCGTCGAGCTACGTCACCATCAACCGTGTGTGGAAGAGTGGCGACCGCGTCGAGCTCAAACTGCCCATGAGCCTTCACATCCATCCCATGCCTGACGATCCCACCCTCCAGGCCGCGATGTACGGCCCGGTGGTGCTCGCCGGACGGCTCGGCGACTCGGGGTTGACGGAAGACAAGGCCTACCTGGGCTACGATCCCGTACCCAAGGGCGATCCGATTGCCGCGCCGACCATCATTAACCATTCGAAAAGCCCTGCCGGCTGGCTGACTGAGGCTCTCGGCCCGGCTCTCACTTTCCGCACCGACGGCCAGAAGCAAGACCTCAGCCTGGTGCCGGTCTACCGGCTGGGGCGCGAGCGGTATGTGGTCTATTGGAAAGTGCAGAACAAAGCAGGGGCGAGTGGGTAGAAGCGAGTGGCGAGATCACGTGAAAGTGTGAGGGAATCAGGACAACTGCGACAATTGATATTCTGACGAAGGGGCAACAATGCTCACCTACCTTTTTGATGCCAGCGCCGCTGTCGAGCTTTATTCCCCCCGGAATATTAAGACGGAAAAACTCGTTCGATTCATCGTTGACCAGAAGGCCGTCCACAAGAGGGCAGTCCTTTACATCCCGAACTTCTGCATTGTCGAGGTTTTCAATGCTCTCGCGCGACGCCATTTCAAGGACGGAGCATTAGACAACAACCATTACGAGGACAGCCTGAGACATTTCCGCGACGACGTCCACTGGGGAAGGACCCTTTATTCCTACGATTTGAACCGCTATCACGTGATTGGAGCGGACGAAATCATCCCCATCGAACATCACGTGGCTTCCGAGCACGAGAGAGATCATCTCAGCACTTTCGACATCCTCATCATTGCCATGGCTTGCGAATTGGCTTACCTCGGCACGCCGGAGCACACCTTTCTGGTTACCTGTGACCGGAGGATTCAGAAAGTGGTCGAGCAGTTCAAGCGTACCGCCCCAAGGGAGCGAGAGGAGTGGAAGAGCCCCAGGCCGCTGGATGATCGTGGCATTAAACGATGGATTCCTCCCAACGTTCTTTATCTGCCCAGTCTCAAGCCGGCGGATTTGCGGCCGGTGGATGGCCAGAAGCCACTGAATCTTTAGGCTGAAATGAACCCGAGCTCAGAATCCCGCGACGCACAATTGGCGAACCGCCTCCATCTTTCGTGATTGCCGGCCCCGCGCGCGGAAAGAGGTGTTTATGGCGGCACCTGTAGTCCTCGTCACCGGCGCCAATAAGGGCATCGGATTTCACTTGGCCCGGTCGTTGCTGGAGGATGGTTTTAGGGTGGCGGCGTTCGACCTGTCGGTAGAAAATCTGGCGGCCCTCCGAGCTGCTTACCCTGACCACCTGCGCGTCTATCGTTGCGACGTGACGGATGGAGTGCAAGTAAGTGCTTCGGTGGAATCACTGCTCCGCGAGTGGGGCGCGATCGACATTCTGGTTAACAACGCCTGCCGGGCGGTTTTCGCTCGCCTCGACCAGAGAACCTTGGATGACACCCGAACCGAGTTCGAAGTCAACTTCTTCGGCTACCTGCAAATGATCCGAGCGGTTCTGCCCCAGATGAAGGCGCAAGGGAAGGGCATAATCCACAATGTGAGCTCGAGTGTGGGTATCACGGGATTCCCCGGCCTCACGGGGTACGCGTCGACCAAAGGAGCTATCGAGGCTCTGACGCGCACCCTGGCGCTTGAGCTCGCGCCGTACGGCATCACGGTGAACCTGGTGCATCCACCGCTCACAAACACCGAATCAGCGGCTCCGTTAGGCGTTCCCGCCCAGGCGATGGAGGATCCGGCCCGCGTCGGACGGAAGCTGGCGAGAAAGATCCAGTCAACCAAGCCCATCATCACTCCTGACTTCAAAACCGCAATGGCCTTGTTTCTGGCCCGCCACTTTCCCGTCAGCATGGGCCGGCTCCTGGCGAAGATGGCCGGAAGAGCAAAACAAGACGGCAGCCGCGGTCAGTAACTTCGTGGCCGTGGGCCCTTTGAGCGCCTGTTGCGAGCCACGAAGGTTCATGGTGAGGTGATGGCGTATCGCGCGACCACGGATCACTCGTTCAGGAGCGCAGGTTCTTTGTGAATGTCAATCCGTCAGCTCGCGGGCGGCCACAATTACGACTAACCTGACTTTCCGAGTTGCGGCGGGCGAGTGGGGGTGCGCTGGTCTGGCAGTCTCAAATTCAAGTTCGGGTCGGACAGCAGATTCAAGATTCGGGATTCAAGATTCTCAGCCCTGGATTCGGGATCTCAGAAGGCCTACGAATCGAAATTGGGGCTGAAAAAATCACTTGACATGGCATGTCGAGGCATGCTATTATCGCCATCGTATAGGACGACGGCAGTGACGAGTCCTGGTAGAACGGTCGGAAGCTGCAAATCACCCCAAGGCCAAACGGCAGAGACCACGAAAAGGCGAACCCAACCGAACCCATTGAGGTTAAGTCTTTTCTCTTCTTTAACATACATCATTTCAAGGCAAAGCGAACCCATTGAGGTTAAGATCCTTGTTTCCAACTGGTTGCGGCGAAAAAAGGCCCGATTTTCGAGAAATATGGATGGAGCACGGCGTCACTACTCCCGATTTGCGAAGGACGGAAACTCGAAACTCGAAAATCGAAACTCGAAATGGGGCCTCGGAACAACGAACGAAGCCGGAATGTTCTTTAGTATGAATAGATACATCGCACGGATGTTCTCACTATTCCCGATTGGCCCGATCCGAAACTGGAACCTGGAGAGCCGAAACCGGAGGTTGGAACCTGGAATTTCGAAACTCGAAACTGGAAATCAGAAGCACGAATCACGGACCACGAACAACGGAACGACCATTCGTGTACAATATCCGCCATGCCCAGACACAAGCGTTTGCTGCATCCAACGACGGCCGCGGTCGATGAGATTTACCTGATCGTGCAGGCCGAGCACTCGGACCCGCATCATGTGCTTGGTGCACAGCCGGTTGAGGTGGACGGCAAGCCGGCGATCGCGGTGCGCGCCTTCCTGCCCGGCGCCGGCGAAGCTTGGGTCGTGCGAAAGGATCAAGGCGAGGCGCGCTTGCTGCCGCTCGAACGGATTCATCCCGACGGATTCTTTGAGGCGGTGTTTCGTGGTGAGAGCCAGATTTTTCCTTATCGGCTTCGGATGAAGACCTCCGGAGGTATGGAGCACGAGTTCGACGACCCCTACCGCTTTCCGCCCGTACTCTCTGACTTTGATCTTCACCTGATGGGCGAGGGCACTCATTACAAGAAGTACGAGAAGCTGGGCGCGCACGTGATCGAGATGGAGGGAGTGCAAGGTGTGTCGTTCGCGGTCTGGGCGCCGAACGCGCGGCGCGTGAGCGTGGTGGGCGATTTCAACCGCTGGGACGGCCGCCGCCATCCGATGCGCATTCGCGGCGGGACCGGCATTTGGGAACTCTTCGTGCCCGGTCTCGGCGAAGGCGAAGTCTACAAGTATGAAATCAAGTCGCACGTCGGCGGCGCGATCGGACTGAAAGCCGACCCGTACGCTTTCTATTCCGAGGTCCGGCCGAAGACGGCGTCCGTGGTGCACAACATTAGCCGCTATGAATGGAATGACCAGGAGTGGATGGCGAATCGTCACCTCCGGCAGGCCCTCGACGCTCCCATCTCGATCTACGAGGTCCATCTGGGTTCGTGGCGGCGCGTGCCGGAAGAGAACAGCCGGATGCTCACCTATCGCGAGCTCGCGCACTATTTGGTGGACTACGCGCTGTCGATGGGCTACACGCACCTGCAGCTTTTGCCGGTGATGGAGCACCCGCTCGATGAATCCTGGGGCTACCAGACCACGGGATACTTCGCGCCCACCAGCCGCCACGGCACGCCGGAAGACTTTATGTACTTTGTGGACATGTGCCACCAGCGCGGTCTGGGCGTGATTCTGGACTGGGTGCCGGCGCATTTCCCCACCGACGCCCACGGCCTGGCACAATTCGACGGCACCAACCTATACGACCATGAAGACTCGCGCCGCGGCGAGCACAAGGACTGGGGCACGCGAGTCTTCAATTACGGGCGCAACGAGGTCCGCAATTTTCTCTGGTCGAGCGCGCTTTTCTGGCTCGACAAGTATCACGCTGACGGCTTGCGGGTGGACGCGGTGGCGTCCATGCTTTACCTCGACTACTCACGCAAGCCCGGGGAGTGGATCCCGAACCAGTACGGGGGCCACGAGGATCTCGACGCGATTGATTTCATCAAGAAGTTCAACGAATTCACGCACGGGCATCACCCGGGCGTGCTCACCATCGCGGAAGAATCCACCGCGTTTACCGGCGTCTCGCGCCCCACTTACATCGGCGGCCTCGGCTTCAGCATGAAGTGGAACATGGGCTGGATGCACGACACGCTCCTCTATTTTTCCAAGGACCCCATCCATCGCCGATTCCACCACAACAACCTGACCTTCTCGCTGCTCTACGCGTTCACCGAGAATTTCGTGCTCGTCCTCTCGCACGACGAGGTGGTACACGGCAAGCGGGCATTGCTCGACAAAATGCCGGGTGATCTGTGGCAGCGCTTCGCCAACCTCCGCGCGCTTTACGCGTACATGATCGGACATCCGGGCAAGAAGCTGCTCTTTATGGGCGGGGAGTTCGGCCAGTGGCGGGAGTGGAGATCAAGCGAGAGCCTTGACTGGCACCTGCTGGGAGAGGATTCACACCTGCGGCTTCATCAGCTCGTCGCGGATTTGAACCGGCTCTATGGCGCCGAACCGCCGCTTCATGAAGTGGACTTCGACTACCGCGGCTTCGAATGGATTGACTGCAACGACGCGGATAATTCTGTGCTGGCTTTTCTCCGGCGCGGACGCGACCCCGCGCAACACCTCGTCTTCGTCTGCAACTTCACTCCCGTGCCTCGATTAGGTTATCGCGTCGGCGTTCCGGAAGAATGTTTCTACGGGGAAGTCCTGAATACCGACGATCCCAAATACGGCGGAAGCGGCGTCACGAATCCGCCCGGCCGCCGATCGAATCCCGTTCAGTGGCACGGCCAGCCGTTCTCCCTCGACCTCACATTGCCGCCACTCGGCGTTGTCGTCCTGAAGCCGGAGCGATAGGCGCAGAGCCGGAATTCCACAGTTCCTCTGGGAACTGAGCGAGAATAAAATAAGGAAGTGAGAATCCGTCGAGAGTTGAATCCATTGGCTTCGAGGCTTCGTTTGGTGCGGCAGTCTCGCAGGCGCTGGTACCGTCAGAGTTCGATCATTCTTGTTTGCCTCTGCGGCGTCGAAGTCGCACTCGGCTTGTGCGCCGATGGGCGGCCTCAACCTCAAGAACAGCAGGCCGCAAAGCTGCTTGTCACGGTGGTGGATGAAAATGGTGTCGCGGTGCCCTTTGCGCGCCTCATTCTTCAACCGGCCGACGGGAGCATGGCCCACCGCGGCGAAAGCGATGACGCCGGACGATGTGAATTCACGAACCTCGCTTCAGGCTTGCACCACCTGCGCGTCGAGAAGGAGGGTTTCTACGCGGTCAGTGACGACCAAGTCCGCGTGGGAGAGTCCGAGAGCGTGGAGGTGACGCTGAACCACCAACAAGAGTACGTCGAACGCGTGAACGTGACGTACTCGCCTCCCGCAATCGATCCGGCCAAGACTGTCGCGAGCGAAAACCTGGGCAGCCGTGAGATTGTCGACCTGCCTTACACCGTCACGCGCGATATTCGTTACGCCCTGCCGCTGTTGCCCGGAGTGCTTCAAGACGTGTTCGGACAAGTCCACGTGAATGGCTCTTCCACCCGCCAGGTTTACGATCGGCTCGACGGCTTCAACATTACCGACCCGGTGGATGGCTTCTTCAACGTGCGCGTGAGCGTCGACGCGCTGCGCTCCGTCGATGTCCAGGGCAGCCGTTACCCGGTGGAGTACGGCAAGGGCTCGGGCGGAATCCTCAGCCTCACTACCGGTATGGGAGACGATCGCTTTCGCTTCACCGGCACCGATTTCGTGCCGTCGCTCCAGAGCCGCAAGGGAATCCACATCAACGCTTGGACTCCGCGCGGAATGGTCACGGGGCCGATTCGTAAAGGCAAGGCCTGGTTTCTGGACGCCCTGGAAGGCGAATACGACCTCAACGTCGTGCCGGAGCTGCCCGCGGGCGCCGATCGCAATTCGGTGTGGAGATTTGGCAACCTCGCCAAAGCGCAGATAAACCTCACGCCGTCCAACATTCTCACTTCGAGTTTTCTCGTGAACCACTTTGGCTCGCCCAACTACGGCCTCGACCGCTTTGATCCGCTCGAAACGACCTTGAATGCGCGCGATGAGGCGTACATTTTTTCCGTGAAGGACCTCGCGTATTTCTCGGGTGGGACACTCCTCGAAACGGGAGTGGCACTGAGCAGGTTTCGTGATCGCTTCACGCCGCAGGGCGACCAGCCTTACGTTGTCTATCCCGAGGGCACGCGCGGCAATTATTTTGAATCCGCCGCCGATCATTCCGTGCGCGTTCAGGGTATGGCGAATCTTGTTCTGCCTCCAGCTCATTGGGCGGGCCGTCATGAATTCAAGCTCGGCGTTGACCTCGATCGCGTGACTTACGATCAGTCTTACAATCGCCGCGACTACTCGATTCTCCGCGAAAATGGCACGCTGGAACGCAAAGTCACTTTTATTGGCAACCCGTCGTTTGGGAGAAAAAACTCCGAGGCCTCGGGCTACGCTCAGGACCGCTGGTCACTCTCGGATCGCCTGGTCATTGAACCCGGGCTGAGGTTGGACTGGGACGAAATCGTGCGCGACGTGCTGATTTCTCCTCGCCTCGCCTCGAGCGGGATGCTCACGCGCGATGGGAACACGAAAATCGTGGCAGGCGCCGGAATCTATTATGACGCTTCGAGCCTCGCCTTTATCACCAGCCCGCTCACCGGGCAGCGCCTTGATTATTTCTACGATCCGACCGGTACGGTTGTCATCCCGCCGCCGGTTGAAACTTCGTTTCAGGTCCAACGCGGAATCAAGGAACCGCGATTTCTTAACTGGAGCGCCGGCGTGGAGCGCAAGCTGCCCGCTGCAACTTATCTCCGAGTGGAGTTCATCCAGAAGCGTGGCCACAACGGCTGGACCTATATCAACCAGGGATTAAACCAATCCGGTGCCTTGAGCGCAATGTTTGAGCTCGAGAATCAGCGGCGCGACAAGTACGACGCGCTGGGCGTGACCTTGCGCCGGTCGTTCAAGGGCGCGCACTCGGTGTTTGCTTCTTACACGCGCTCCGCCGCGCGCTCGAATGCCGTGCTGAATTTCAATCTGGAGAATCCGCTCTTCAGCCAGCAAGCTGGTGGACCGTTCTCCTGGGACACGCCGAACCGGTTCCAGTCGTGGGGATTCCTTCCCTTGTGGCGCGAGTTCGATCTCGCTTACATTGTGGATTGGCGTGATGGGTTTCCCTTCAGCCTCTACAATGAGAACCAGCAACTGGTGGGGCCGCCCGGCTCGCGCCGATTTCCGGACTATTTCTCACTGAACCTCGCGTTCGAGCGGCGATTCAATCTGTTCGGATTTCAGTGGTCTCTGCGCGCCGGATGCGACGATATCACCAACCGGCGCAACCCGACTGCCGTTAACAGTAACGTGGACTCACCGCAATTCCTCACCTTCGGCGGCGTGGAGGGCCGTGTCCTCACTTCGAGGATTCGTTTGCTAGGTAGAAAATGAGAGTATGACCTTCGATTGGAATCTACACTGCTGCACGAACCCGCAGGCAGACCTTGTCGTTTGAATTCTTGTGGCCGAGAAGCTGGGCCGGAAACGGTGGCCTGATCAGAAACGAACCGTCAGGCCAACGATTGCCCGAGCAGGCTTTTTGTTCACCGTAGGATTGGAAAACCTCCACCCAGGAGCATCGGCCACCGTCTGGCAGAGCGCGGCCGGACTCGAGAGACACTTTGTCAACTTGACAGGCTGCCCTTCAGGGCTGATCTCGAGAGTAAGGGTCACCACAAGTCCGTTCGGCGCAGCCACGTTGGACAGATCCGGCTTACTCAACACGCGGAACCCGGGGTCGAGAAAGTATTGCTGGTAGACTTGGTTCGAACTGAAGGGCATGGTCAAGGGATAGTGGGCAACGGTCATCAGGCTGATGTCCGGCTGCTTGGTTGCCTTCGTCGCCTCGGCCTTGGGAGACTCCGTCGGCGCCCTGGGCGTCAGTGCCCTTATTTCTTCCGGAATCTGGTTTTCAGCAACGTCGCGCGTGCGGTTCGACCATGCGGGATCTCCGGAGTCGCGCCGGGCAAGGTCCTCGTAACTCTTCGCCAGATTTTGCAATGCCTGAATATCCTTTCGCTGATTGGCATCGCTGCGTTTCGCTTGCAGATCGCGGAACTCTACCGATGCCGCCGAGGCAAGATCGGCCTTCAGTCCTTCAGTGTCGCCCCCCAACTGGCCAATCGGCGTGACTAAGGCACGCGCCTCGTCGTATTTCCTCTGGTTCTTCAGGCTGTTGAACTGTTGGAGATTGGCGTCAAGGGCTTGCTTCCTTTTGCGGGCCTGCTCCTGCGCTTTCTTGGCCGCGGCCGCTTGTTGTGCAGCCTTCTCGGCCTGCATTCGCTCCGCATCACTCTCCGCTGGCTTGGGCGGTTCCGCCGCAAGCTGATTAGCTGGCGTCGCTGAAGTTGGTGGCGAAACGGATTGCGTCGCCGGCGCGACTGACGCCGCCGACGAGCCCGGCGCTGGCGCGCTTGTCGCCTGCGTTGATGATGGACGAGCGCCTTTGCGAGCTCCAGCAAAGTGATAGTACAGACCTGCGATCGCCAGCACAGCCACCAACGGTCCGGCGACCAGAGCCGCCGCACGCACTGAGACGCGTGGCTTTGGAGAAGGAATAGCCACGATCGGTGGCGCGACACTGGCTGCGGCACTGACGTCCGGCTTAGGTCGAGGCAGCGCGACGGTTGGCATCGAGGAGGCGGCGGCCGGCGGAGGAGTTGCGGGCCGGGGAGCAGGCGGTGCTTTCGCGGGAGGCGTTTGTCCTGGAGCGGGTGATGCAGCCTTCGAGGGCGCGGCGGGAGGCCCTGCCTGGGGCCGGGGAATCGCGGCTGGCGTAGGCCCGGGTTTCTTCGCGGCTTGGGGCGCAGCCCCAGCACTCCTGGGCACCGCGGCAGTCTGCCCCTCCCATCGTTCTATTTCTTCCGCCAGCGCGCCCGCGCTGGCAGGCCGCCCCGCCGGATCTTTTTCCAAGCACCTCATTACCAGGGCTGCAATCGGCTCGGGGATTGCCAGGTCCGGACGAATCGAGTGGATGGGTGTCGGAGGCGTCTGCATGTGCGCCATCACCATCTCGATGGCGGTTTTTGCCTTAAAGGGCAGAGCACCGGTCAGCATTTGATACATCACAACTCCGAGCGAGTAAACGTCGGAGCGCCCGTCCAATTCGTCGCCGCGCTTGCCTGCCGCCTGCTCGGGTGACATATACTGCGCTGTGCCAACCACCATGCCTGCGCCCGTCAGTGTGACGCTTGTAAGCTTCCCTTCGCGCGCCTCTTTGAGCTTGGCGATTCCGAAGTCCAGCACCTTGGCGGTTTCCGCCGGAGCGGTTTGCGAACCGCGCAAGAGTCCGCCCTTGTTCGCGCCGATGAGGGCGATGTTGTCGGGCTTGATATCGCGGTGAATCATCCCCAATCGATGGGCGGCGTCCAGCGCCTCAGCCACTTGCTTCACAATCGCACAAACGCGCGGAACAGGAAGATGACCCAGCGTTTCGATCACTGTCTTGAGACTCTGACCCTCGATAAACTCCATGACGATAAAGGGTCGGCCGTCTTCCGCCTCATCGATGTCGTCAACCCGGACCACGTTGGGATGCTGAAGCTTTCGCGCGATGAAGGCTTCGTGCTTGAACCGCTCGACCAATAGCGGATCCTTCATCAAATCACTGCCCATCATCTTCAGCGCGCGCGGCTCATCAAAGCCGGTGTGGAGAGCCTTGTAGACTTCCCCCATCCCGCCCTCGCCCACCTTTGCCAGGATGCGGTACTTGCCGCGAACGATTGTCCCAACTGTCAACACCCCCGCTTCCTCGAGCCGTGCGCCGTCAACAGTGCAAAAGAGTGAGCTCGATGGATAGCTGAGCTTGCAAGTGGGACAGGTTTTCATACTTGCGCCCCAAGGGCGTTTCTGAGGGTGAGTATAGCATACGCCCAATGCTGAAGGACGCGAATACCTGGTGGCACTTTCGTGTGGTACAGTAAGGACGAGATGGCAGAACGACTGACGGACACCTCGCCTGTAATTGAGAAAGTGCAGATGGAACTCATTCGTTCAATGCCAACGGATCAAAGATTTCGGCTGATCGAAGATCTCATTATGACCGGCCGGACGCTGAGCTTGGCAGGTCTGCGCGAGCGATTCCCCGCAGCGGGGTCGGAGGAACTGCATCGTCGGCTTGCGACCTTGATTCTCGGCCCCGAGCTCGCCACCAAAGTTTACGGACCGGAGCCGGACCCGCCGACATTGCGCTAGCATGAAGAGACTACTTGAGATCCTTCACCAAGTTCTTTCGACTCTGGATAAGCTGGATATTCCGTATGCGGTGGTCGGATCTTTCGCGAGTTCCACCTATACACGCGCGCGCCAGACGCAAGATGTTGACCTCCTGGTGAAAATGAAACGCGAGCAGGTCGACGGCTTCGTAGAGGCCTTCTCGCGCGATTTCTTTGTAGACCGCGGCCTAACTGATCAAGCCTTGACTCGAGGGACGTCGTTCAACATCATCCATTTTCAGACGACGTTCAAATTGGATTTCTTCGTTTGCGGGAATCGTTACAACGAAACAGTGCTGTCGCGCCGCCTTTTGAAAAAGCTCGATCCTGAGACAGGTCTGTCGGGCTATATTCAGACTCCGGAAGACACGGTGCTGTCAAAGCTGGATTGGTTCCGAAAAGGAGGCGAGATTTCAGAGAACCAATGGGACGACGTGATCGGCATCTTAGAAACACAGGCGGCGCGATTGGACACGAGCTACTTACAAAAGTGGGCGGCGGAACTCGGCTTGTCTGACTTGCTGGAGCGAGCGCGAGCGGAGGCAAGGACATCGTAGCCGTGAGAGCCTACACGCCCAGCAGCAGACGGTCCACGCGCTTGCTCAGATCGCGCAGGTAGGCTTCGTCGCCACTTTCGAGCTCACAGATGGCGAAGCCATTGTATCCAATTTCCCCAAACGCTTTGCGAACCTCCGGCCAGTTGACGCTGCCCTCGCCGAGATTCACCCACTGGTAGCCCTCGCGCTTGAAATCCTTCAGGTGGACTTCCACGATGCGTTTGCCCAAAGTGCGAATCCAATCCTGCGGGTATCCGAAGAGCACGACATTGCCCACATCGAACCACGCCTTGATCCACGGGCTCTCGAACAGGTCAACGTATTCCACGAACTCCAGGGGGCTGAGCAGAAACTTGTTCCAGACCTCCTCCAGGGCAATAACGACTTTCAATTCCTCAGCTAATGGAATGAGCTTGCGAATTTGCTGCTGTGAGCGGTTCCAGGCATCGCGATAGCTGGTCTCCTCGTTGACCACAGCGGGCACCAGAAGGACCGAGTAACAGCCCCACAATTTTGCATTGTGCAGCGAGGTCCTCATTCCTTCCAGGCTCTTCTCGACAACAGCAGGATCGGCGCTCGAAAGCGGATATTTCCAGTGGTCCATATTCATGACCGAGTCGATCTTGATTCCGGCAGCGTCGGCGGCCTCTTTGATTTCCTCGGCCACACGCGGGTCTGGGGTGGTGTTCGCTTGGATGCCCTGGAAGCCCACGTCCCGCACCAGCTTCAGGCGATCGGAGTAGCTCAGGTTCTTCGGAAGCATTTCCAGCAAGACGCCTTTCTTGATGGGCAAAGGCGCGGCCGGTGTGGTGGAAGCGGCGACTTGCAAACTTGCCGCCTCCAGGGCGCGATTCCCCATGCTCGCGGCGCAAGCCGTGCCAACCGACACTCTCAAGAAATCACGACGAGATGACTTGTGCATGGCTTCTCCTTGAGGAAGCTAGAAGTTAGAATCACCGCGCTTCTCTTCTAGCTCCTAGCTACTGACTCCTAGCTTCCGTCTTCTCTACGTTCCCAGCTTGTTCAGATCAATCCCCGAGTCCCAATGCTCATTCGACTTCAGCAGTTCGTCCCACGTCACCTCGTGGCCTTTATAAGCGGCGGTGCGTCCCAGCATAGCGGTGAGGGCGGACTCAGCTCCGACCGCGGCCTGATTATGAAATTGGCCGCTGGTGATACTTTCGATAAACGCTTTCTTCTTTTCCGGATCGGCTTGAGCGAGGTTGTCGTGGAACGCGCCAGAAGCGGAAAAGCTCTCCGTCTTTTCCTGGGGGGTCGGATTGCTCGCGCTCCAGCTCCAGGGCTCGTCGCCGTAGATGGCGCAAGGGCCCGAGTAATGCGACTCGGACACCCCCTTGCTGCCAAAAAATCGTTCGTTCACGTCCCACCAGCCTTTGTCAAACTGAGTGGAATTGAGCGTGACGTGAACGCCGTCCGGGTAGCTGAACACCACGTTGTAGTGATCGTAGACGTCGCCGGAATCCGAGCGCACTTTGCGCCCCCCCGCTCCCACGGCTTTCACCGGGTGCGACTGCACCATCCAGTTACAAACGTCAATCACGTGGATATTCTGCTCCACAATAATGTCACCAGACAGGACGCGATCGAAAACCCAATTGCGGATGCGTCGCTCGACGGGCGAAGCGTTGGGCCATTCGGGCCGCTGAAGGGTGGTGCCGTAATAATAGGCCTCGCCGCAGGCGATTGTTCCCAGGGCGCCAGCATGAATGCGCTTCGCAAGCTCGACGAAGGGCGGCGCGTTCCGGATCTGAAAACCCACATCCAAACTCAGCTTTCCTTCGGCCCGCTTGCCGATCTCGATCACCTGCTTGGCCCCATGAACATCCACCGCTACGGGCTTCTCGCAATAAACGTGCTTGCCCGCCGCGACGATGGCCTCCAAATGTTGGGGATGAAAATAAGGCGGCGTGGTCAGAACCACCGCGTCCACTTCCTTCGAGGACGCGATCTGCTCGAAGGCCCTGGGGCCCACGAAGACTTGGGTATCAGCGATGCCGGCATAACCCTTTGCCTCGGCCACATGGTTGAATAGTTCCATCGCCCTTAAGGCCTGATCCTTGAAGAGGTCCGCCACCGCCACCACTCGCGCGCCGCCCGTGTCCACCAGGTTTGAGGCGTCCTCCGTGCCTCGACCGCCGCAGCCGAGCAAGCCCACGCGCACGGCGGAATTGGCCGCCGTGCCGCGCACCAATTGAGGGTTGATGATCGTCAGGCCGGCGGCTGCCGCCGCGCCCATGAATTCCCGTCGCCCGATTTTGTTTCTCGTCGAGTTTTCCATTGTTTGAGACCCTCCCCGATTTCTGCTTCCTGCGGCAACCTTCGTGCTTTGTTGTGCACAATGCCTATCACACCACCAACCCATTCTGCAACTCCAATAAGGGGAGCGCTCACAGGCCCGTCGCGGCAACGTCTTTGATCACAAAATCTTTCATGCCAAGCCTGACGATCCTGTACTTCTCGTAGTCTTCAGTTACTTGAACCACGCCGCGGACGTGAAAAGGGGAGGCCTAGGGATTCGTCCTTTTCGACCACTAGGAGATCTCTTAAGAAACTGGCGAACCCGGCGGCAGCGCCAACCCGTATGGTGCCCCATATCTTCGTTTTCCACGACGGGTCGTTGTCGACGTTTACGTGCCATCCAATCGGGACACGGGGAATCTGGGCGATCCCAGCGGACGTGAAGCGAATCTCAAACGCAACTACTCTCTCCTTGCCGACCAGGTGAATCTGCGGCACGGGGACAGACATGGTCTTTCCTACTGACTCCTGACTTCTGACTCCTGACTTCTTGTCAACTCCTGAATCTCGATATCCTTCCACCGAACTCGAACTCCGCCGCCGGTGTGAATTTGCAAGCCAATCACGCCGTCGGTGAATTTGGCAGACGGATCCGTGTAGTCGACAATCTGGACGCCGTTCAGGCGGGTCACGATGTGATTGCCGATCGCTGAAACTTCCAGCAGATTCCACTCGCCCGGCTTGAGTGCGCGCTCGCCCTCGGCGGTGGGCATGGCCACCCAGCCTCGGCCGCCGCTCTCGTAGAGGCCCCCGGTGTGTTTCCCGACGCTAGGATCAACTTCCGCCTGCATGCCTTCGATATCCGGGCCGTGATTGGGATCGATACCTACAATGTGAGCTCGAAAGAAAACTCCGCTGTTGCCCCCAGCCTCCGGCTTGAATCGCAGGCGCAGTTTGAAGTCGCGGTAGGATTTTTCTGTGGTCAAGTAACCGTACTTGTTGGCGACGCTTTCGCAGAGAATGGTGCCGTCCTCGACGATCCATTTTTCGTCGCCATTGTTTTTCCAGCCGCTCAGGTCTTTGCCGTTGAACAGCGCGATCCAATCTTTTTTGACTGGCGATTGGGCATGCCCCTGCGAGATCAGCAGGAGGAGAAGAGCCAGAAGCTTCGTAAGGGATTTCACGTTCCGCAACCTTTATGGATAGTGTCCACCCGCATTTTGAGGCTGTGCCGCCTTGCGGATGGGATCACCCTATCACAGATTCTGCGGTTGAGAGAAGGAATCACGCTTTGCCAACCGGTTTTGCTGGGGCGTGCCATGGCGTGCCTTACGGTTTCCCTGCGGCCAGTCGTGCGAGCAACGCGGAACGAGTAGAGCCCAGGGTGTTTTGAAGTGACTCCTTGGGAATCGACGTGATAAACGGTTCGATCAGCCAACCGAGGCCCTTGGGAATGTCGCGCGTGAGCGAGACGGACTCGCACTCAACGTAAACGCCGCCATCGCTCTGCTCGAATCGCCACCAGGAATCGATTCGCCACAAGAATCCGTCATCGTGCCCGACGGGCTTTTCGCGCTCGTTGGGTTTGCCGGGGTCATCAACTTGCGCGATCCGTGTGGAGATGGAGACGCTGTGCCAGCGTTTTGCGTCGTCCTGAAAGTAGTGGACGTCATGCTCGGTGTCGAGCGTCGCCGTGATCACTTTGTGTTTTCTCAGGCGGTAGAAAATGTGAAAGTCGTTCCCCTCGCGCTTGAGCAGCCGTGACCGCACCACCTCCGGATACGTCCCTTGATGGTGATCGTAATCCTCAGCGAGCGCGATGGCTTGCGCCACCGTGGCGCCGGGTACGAACACATCGCCAATCCAATGATGAATGAGTCCGTCGGGAACGTCGATGCTTTGGCCGGCATTGTCGCCGGTGCTGAGCGGCTCCATGTAGATTTGGCCGTCATGAAGCTGCTTGGAGATCTTCGCGCGCTGGCCCTCGGGAAGTCCTTCGATGTAGAGGAAGGCGTCAGGGCGGGCCAGCTCTCGCTGGATGCGTGTCTCCGTTGCCTGAACGTAGCGGGAGAAAGCGTCGAGCGTCACCGGCTTGAGGTCGACGCCCACAACTTGCTGCGGGCGAATGGCGATGACTCCAACTGCCAAGGTGAAAACGAGCGCGCGGAGATGCCGCTGGTTCGCCGAGCGGACTGCACCGGATTGATGAATTATGAATTCTGAATTATTGGAAAGCAAACTCAGGCGTGTCTTTCTAGAATTCATAATTCATCATTCATAATTTAGAATTTGGCGTTCGTCCCCCGTGGGCCGAGTACGCGGTATAAAGCAGCGTGCGCTGGGAAAAAGGCAGGTACGCCATGCCGGCGACGAAAACCAGCGCCAGCCCACCCAGCTTGGGCAGCAGCAAAGTGGGTGCAGCGGCCCAGCATGCGTCGATCAGCAGGGCGGCAGGGAAGAGCCGGCGATACTGGAGGCCCAGATCGGCGTAATCGAATCCCGAGGCTGATATCAAGTAGAGCCGCACCGCGATCCCGCAGAGCGCCGCGAGGATGAGTCCCGTGGCCAAGGCGGGAAATCCGAGCGTGGCGCCGATCGCTGCCACAGTCTGAAGCTTATAGAAGAAGACTGCGTAGGTGATCAGGTAACCAGCTTGAATGAAGGCAAACAGTCCTCGAGCGGAACCGCGAGAGATGGTCAACGCGGGAGGATGCGGGTGTTGCGCCGTACCGCTTGGCGGGATCGAACTCACGGTCCCGCTGACCAGCCCGTGATGGAGATGGCGCAGGTCGACCAACAACTCCCGCGCGCTCTGGTAGCGCTCTTCCGGGGCCTTGCGCAAGCATTTTCGCAAGATGCGATCGAACTCGGCGGGCACGACCATATTGCGTTCGGTCACGGGAGGAGGTTCTTGCTTCAGTATATTCGCGATGGTCGAAGTCGGAGTTTTTCCGACAAACGGATTAGTGCCGGTGGCCATTTCGTAGAGCACCACACCCAAGGTGTAGATGTCGGCGCGCGCGTCGACGGGTTCGCCCTCCAACTGTTCGGGAGACATGTAGTTCACCGTGCCGACCAGAAGCCCCAAAGCCGTGTTCACAAGCGTGCTCTCGGTCGGGGTGTCGGGCGATTTCGGTGCTGAACTGATCGGCTGATGAAGCTTGGCCAAGCCGAAATCGAGGATCTTGGTCCGGCTCGCTCCCCCTTCTTGCTTCACCATGATGTTTTCGGGCTTCAGGTCGCGATGGACGATGCCGTGTTCGTGGGCGCTCGCCAGCGCATCGGCGAGCTGGATTCCCAGTTCGAGGATTTCCACCGTTGGAGTACCGGGCCGAATCTGGGAGCGCAGAGTGATGCCTTCGACATACTCATAGACTATGAAACTTCCCCCAGCGTGCTCCTCGAAATCGTAAACCGTCGCAATGCCCGAATGGCTGAGGCACGCGGCGGCGCGCGCTTCCTGCGCCAGGCGTCGACCCAGGTCGGGATTATCATTCAGCTCACGGGGAAGCATCTTCAGCGCCACTGTGCGTTTCAGCCGGAGGTCTTGCGCGCGATACACCACTCCCATGCCGCCGTGGCCAACCACCTCATCGAGTTGGTACCGCCCCGAGACCACTTCGCTGGTCATGCTTATTCAAACATACCGGTCTGAAGGCCGGCGCAGCTTCCAGAGCGTTTCTTATAATAGCGCCTCGAAGGGATTGCGCTTCACCCTCCCGCGCTTCGATTTATCATACTGCATTTGCCGAGGGTCGATGATTTTTGGCGTCACTAACTGCGGGCCATCGCCTTGTGCGGCTCGGCTTGCGCCACAGGCTGAGGCTCGGCCGATTTTGCCGTCGCGACGTCTATAACGCGATACATCAACAGGGCGGCGACAATCAGGAAGAGACCGCCTGCGACCACGGCAGCCAACCGATTGTTATGGAGCAGATGCAACATCACCCATCCAAACAGCAGTGATGCGGTGATCTCCGGAATAGTGATGAAGAAGTTGAAAATGCCCATAAAAACGCCGGTCTTCTCCGCCGGCAGCGAGCCCGCGAGAATGGCATAAGGCATCGCCAGGGTACTGGCCCAGGCGATGCCCACGCCGGTCATGGAGAGAAGGAGCAAGTATTGGTCGTGGATGACGCCAACTGAAAGCAGCCCAGCCGCGCCGCACAAGAGGCACAGGCTGTGCGTCCCCTTGCGGCCGAGCCTCTGCGCCAATCCCGGCAGCACGAAGGAGAAGCCGAAGCAGACGGCGGAATACAACCCAAAACAGATGCCCGCCCACTCGATGCCATGCGTGTAGATGGGCGAAGTTTCGTCCGCGGCGCCGAAGACGTTGTGCGCTACGGCCACCGGAAAGTAAAGCCACATGCAAAAGAGCCCGAGCCAAGTGAAGAGTTGCACCCACGCCAACTGCTTCATCGTTTGCGGCATGTCGCGGATGGAGCGAAAAATCTCAGCCGCGTTGTCAAAGAAACCGGCGTTTGCCTGCTTCAATTTCCTGAAGGCTTCAGGATCTTCGGGCGGATATTCCTTGGTGCTGAGAATTGTCCAGAGGACCGCGCCAAAGAAAGCAGCGGCGCCCACATAAAAAGAGAGTCGCACCGTGAGCGGAATCGTGCGGCCGTTAGCCATGGCGTTCTGGACATGGAAAAAGTTCGTCATCATCCACGGCAGCGCGGAGGCGACGACCGCGCCCAGTCCGATAAACAGACTCTGCATGGCAAAGCCGCGCGTGCGCTGCTCTTCGGGCAACAGGTCGGCGACGAAGGCGCGAAAGGGTTCCATGCTGATGTTGATGGAAGCATCCATGATCCAGAGCAGTCCCGCCGCCATCCACAGCGCGGAAGATTGAGGCATCAAAATGAGCGCCGCCGAGGCCAGCAGCGCGCCAACCAGGAAATATGGGCGGCGCCGGCCCAGCCGGTTCCAGGTGCGGTCGCTCATGTGGCCGATGATGGGCTGCACGATCAAGCCGGTCAAAGGCGCGGCCAGCCAGAGGATGGGGATCTGGTCCGGGCGAGCGCCGAGGTATTCATAGATGGCGCTCATGTTCGCCATTTGCAGTCCCCAGCCAAACTGGATGCCCAGGAATCCGAAACTCATGTTCCAGATTTGCCAGAAACTCAATCGGGGTTTTTCCATAGAAAATACCTGCCCGTCTGACCGATGATACATCGCGTCGCGTTCATCACGACCGTTTGCGGGTGGTGAGGTCTCCGTGGCGGTTATAGATGACAGTTATCTGGCGCAGCCGCTCGCAGATCGCATCCGTGAGCTGTTCCGATTCAAATCGCCATCGCCAATTGCCGCTCGCTGTAGCGGGAATGTTCATCCGCGCTTCGCTGCCCAAACCCAGAACATCCTGGAGCGGAAATATCGCGAGATTGGCAACCGAGGCGAGAAGCGCGCGGATGAAGGCCCAGTTCATCTCCTGGCCGTCGGTGGCCAGGTACTTCAGCGCGAACTCTTTTTCTTCCCGGACGTCCTCGGCCGTGCGGGTGCTGTCGCCGGCGCCGCTCGAGTTCCACCAGCCTAACGTTGTGTCGTTGTCGTGCGTCCCGGTATAGACCACGTAGTGGCGGCGATAGTTGTGCGGCTTGAACTCAGGCGCCTGAGGATCCTTGCCAAAAGCAAACTGGAGAATGCCCATGCCGGGAAATCCGAATCCGTCGCGAAGCGCCTCGACCTCAGGCGTGATCACACCGAGCGTTTCGGCAACGATGGGCAAGTCGCTCAGTGATTTTTGCACGGCCTCGAACAATGCCTGCCCCGGCGCCTTCACCCACCGGCCGTTGACGGCGGTCTTGTCCTTGCCCGGGACTTCCCAGAAGGCCTCAAAGCCACGGAAATGATCCATCCTGATGAGGTCCACGAGTTTCAGCGTCGATCGCAAACGCTCGATCCACCAGGAGAAGCCCGTCAACTTCATGACTTCCCAGCGATAAAGCGGATTGCCCCACAATTGTCCGGTGGCGCTGAAGTAATCAGGAGGGACGCCGGCTTGCACGGCCGGATTGCCGTCAGCGTCCAGGTGAAATAATTCGGGATGGGCCCAGACGTCAGCACTGTCGTGGGCGACGAAGATCGGGACGTCGCCCATCACCTGAATTTCGCGGGCATGACAATAGACCTTCAACTCCGTCCACTGCTTGAAAAACTGGGACTGCGCGTATTTCTGGGCCTCGACCTCGTCGGCCAGGCGTTTCTTCCACAAGGCGAGCGCATCAGGCTGACGCGCGGCGATGTCGCGGCCCCACTTATTCCACACCGCCTCGCCGCCGTGTGCGTCTTTCAGAGCGATGAACAACGCGTAATTGTCCAGCCAGGAAGAGTTCTCGTCGCAGAACTTTTCATAGTCCTCGCGACGCGCTGAGGACGCATGGGCGCGAAAGTTCTGCGCCGCTTTTCTAAGAAGAGGGCGCTTGTACTGAATCACCCAGCCGAAGTCCACCCAGCGGGTTGGAAACGGCGGCAGCGTTGCGAGATCGTCCGGCGAGAGGTCGCCCTCTTCGGCCAGCCGATCGAGGCTCACCAAAAGCGGATTGCCGGCAAAGGCGGAGAAGCATTGATAGGGCGAATCACCGTAGCCGGTCGGGCCCAGCGGCAGCACCTGCCAAATTCGCTGCCCCGCACGGACCAGGGAGTCTGCGAACCGATACGCTTCCGGGCCAAGTTCGCCAATCCCGAACCTGCCCGGGAGCGAAGTCGGATGGAGAAGGATCCCGCTGCAACGGGAAAACTTCATGGCCCGAATGCTACAGCGGTTTATTGACTTGCACAAGGCGACAGTCGAGGACGATTGACACCGAGTCCTGTGAATTCCCCGCCGGGCCCGATCGGTCTCATGGAAAAACCGGACGCTCGCCTGAGAGAAACATCTTCCGCTCGCCCGATCGCACTCAATCCTTCGCGCGCTTCAGGAGCAAAGGCAGACTGGCGCCGCCCTGCGTCCACGAGCCGTCGATGCTCGTGAGGTCTTTGGAGATTTTGCCCTCAAAAGCCCCCGCGATCTGCTTCATCTCCATCTTGAGTGACGATCCATCGCGGGTTACGCCGGTGACCGGAATTCCTTTCGCGCTCTGCTCGATGCTGTCCATAGTCGCCGTGAGGCCGTCTTCAGTGTTGGTGATGTGAAACACGAGGTGCAGTGTGCCACCGGGCGTTTCGAGCGCACCCGACCACGCACCATCGATATCCGATGGCTTGGCCGGCTTGTGCTCGGTTTTGCTCGGAGCGGCGGTGCGTTTGAGGTCGAGCGGCAGTGAATCGCCCTGCGTCCAAGCCCCAGAAATCTCGGTCCCGTCGGCGTTGACCTTGCCTTCATAGGAGCCGTGAGGAGTAATGGAATCGACCGTGAAACTCAGCTTTGAGTCCCTCGACTCAATCGAGGTGACAGGAATGCCCAGGGCCATTTGATCCGGGCTGTCCATCGTGGCCTTCAAACTGCCGTTCTCGGCCTTTGTGACGTGAAGCACGACACGCACCTCGGCGCCGTTGGCTTTGAGCGTCCCTTGCCAATCGCCCACAACATTCTGAGCCGGCGCGCCGCAGACTGTGGCTAGGCTGAACGTGGCCAGCATAACGACTGTTTTCATTGGGTGTCCTTTCCTGCAATTGCGTTCTGGGGACAATTATAGACCAAATTTAACGTCTGTGTCCGTTGGCTGGGTCTTCTTTGCGCCTTGTGCTTGTGGGCTACAAGTCGCTCATCCGCAGTTCGACGTCCGCATTCTTCCAAGCTTGACCGAATTCCTGGCGTACCCACTCGGCGTCCGCCGTTTTGTTCTCAGCCTTCAAGGTCTCAAGCAGGCCGAAGAGCGAGCGCGGGTTGCGGGGATTGCGGTCAAGATCGTCGCGAAAGACTTTCTCCGCCTCAGTTCGATTGCCGTCGAGGAAGAGCGCCGCCCCTAGCGACTCGCGCACCGGGTAATACCAATCGGTGGGCTCGTCGTAGTTGAGCCCGTCTTCGATCGCCACCGCTTTTCGCCAGTGTTCGATCGAAGCTTTGCGGTCGCCTTGAGCGGCGGCGATGCGGGCCTTGAGGACCTCGAGCGCCAAGCCCAACACAATTCGCGCCGAATTGTACCCGTACATCGCGTCCGCCGGCTGCTTCTCGGTCGCCGCCGCAAGAGCTTGGCGTTCCACCTGCGCTTTCGCGGCTTCGCCCTTTGCTGCAAATGCTATGCCCCTCGCGTAGTGCCAGGCGGCTGTGGCAATACCCAGGGAAGCATCCGGCGCGGGCAATTTCGCGATACCGTCCCAGCGATTGAATCGCACCAGCATATAAGTGGGGAACGGCAAAAACCATTCCAGCATGGGCATGGCCTTCACGCCCGGGCCCACATTGGCTGCGAGCTGCTCGCCGGCGGCTCGCGCTCTCGCGAAATTTCCTTGCATGCTAGCGGCCATCGCCAAAAAATGGAGGTTATGGCTGTAGTACATCATGGCATAGAGGCTGTCATGCTGCCCGGTCGAGTCGACATAGGCCCGATCAGCCGCTGCTCCGGCCTCGTTCGCCTTGGCGGCATCGGCATAAAATCCCGTGCGCTCGTATATGTGCGCCGGCATATGAACCAAGTGGCCCGCCGCCGGCGCCAGTGTTTCCAGCCGATGCGCGCTCACCAGTGCCCGCTCCGGGTGCGGAGAAGCTTCGACCGCGTGAATGTAATAATGATTGGCGCCAATATGTTGAGGGTCGCGCTTCAGGACTGATTCCAGCACCGCGATGATTTCGTTGGTGTCCTCGGCAGGTTTCCCATCCAGCGTCCACAACTGCCACGGCCGCAGGTCCATCATGCTTTCGGCATAAATTGTGGCCGCGTCGAGATCGTCCGGATAACGGGCAGAGAGATCGTGCATGGCGTCCTTGTATTCCACCGCCAGTTTCTTCAGATCGGCTTTCGGATCGTTCGAGTAACGCCGCGCCAGCGCATCGACGTAGTCCCGCTCGTTCGCCGGACCATTGGCCGCGAGTGCTCTCGCTTTCTGGACGGCGTCATACGCGGCCTTCTCATGGTCAGGGTCCGCGTCCATGTTGTAATTGGGACCCACGGCCAATGCGACGCCCCACCACGGCATGGCGGCTTGCGGATCGAGTTCAGCGGCGCGCCGGAATGACCGCGCCGCCTCTTCGTGGTTGAAGGCGTAGACAAGCGTCAGGCCTTGATCGAAAAACCCCTGCGCTTCTGCGCTCGTCGTCCGAATGGGATGGTGATGGTTGCCCAGGCCGGACATGATGACCACGGGCTTGTCCAACGCCATCGATGGATGGTCCTGGGCCTCCACTGGGTGTAGTGCCAAAACAACAACGATCGCTACGAGCACGCGCTTCATGACATCCTCCTGGATTGTTAGTTAACCGACGCCGTGGGCAGGCACCAATTGAATAGCACGAGGCTGCGCGGTTCTGCAACAAGATCGAAGCAAGCGCGCAGCCCCCAGCACGCTTTTTGTGATTGACGATGTGGCACAACATGTGTCACGATTCCTGCATGCCGAGCGTCAACATTCGACAGCTCAGAGACACGAAGCGGCTAAAGGCCTGGCTGCGCGCTGGGAAGACCGTGGAACTTCGTGAACGAGACCGCGTCATTGCCCGTATCGTTCCGCAATCCTCGCCGACGCAACCTCGCAAGTATCCTGATTGGGCGGCCATGCGCCGGGAGATTTGGGGGGACCGCATCCTTCCTGGGGCAGACCTGCTGATCGAGGAGCGTTGGAAGTCGCGATATTGAACACCTACGCCGATTCCAGTTTTCTTGTTTCACTGTACGTCACCGATCGACACTCTCAAGAGGCCGACCGACGGATGGCGAGCCACCCTGCAATATGGCTGACTCCTTTTCACATCGCTGAGTGGACTCACGCAGTCGAGCAACAGGTTTTCAGGAACATCTCCTCGCGTAGCCAGGCCGGCCTTGTATATCGACGCTTTCAACACGACCGCGACAGCGGCTTGTGGACTGAAATCGCCGTGCCAGAGTCGGCGTTCGACCTCTGCGCGCAACTGGCTCGCAGCCACGGAGCGCGGATGCCACTTCGCACCCTTGATACTCTCCATGTCGCCTCTGCGCTCGAGCTGAAGGCAGAACGCTTCTGGACCTTCGATGAGCGACAGAAGAAGTTGGCTGAAGCCGTTGGACTAAACACTCTATGACGAAGGAGGCATACGTGATGTATCTGCGTTCCAGACGCGCACTGCTATGGCTTGTGTTCCTTCTTGCATTCCCGGCACAAATTCCGCGAGCACAGCAGGCGGCTGGGCTTGCTCCACGCGAAGGCGATTTCATCATTCACGATTTTCACTTCAAGTCCGGTGAGACGCTGCCTGAATTGCGTTTGCACTATATGACCATAGGTCAGGCGGCGCGCGACGCGCAGGGCCGCGTGACGAACGCCGTTCTGATCCTTCACGGCACGGGCGGCTCCGGCCGTCAGTTTCTGGCGCCGCAATTCGCTGGCGTGCTGTTTGGCCCCGGCCAATTGCTCGACACCAACCGCTATTTCATCATTCTTCCCGACGGCATCGGCCACGGCCATTCGAGCAAGCCGAGGGACGGCCTGCACGCCCGGTTTCCCCAGTATGACTACGACGACATGGTGGCCGCGCACCATCGTCTTGTGACCGAAGGGTTGGGCGTGAATCATCTGCGCCTCGTGATGGGGACCTCGATGGGCTGCATGCACTCCTGGGTGTGGGGCGAGACTTATCCCGGCTTTATGGATGCGCTGATGCCGCTCGCCTGCCTGCCCGTTCAGATTGCCGGGCGCAACCGCGTCTGGCGCAAGATGGTGATGGACGGCATCAAGAGCGACCCGGACTGGAAGGGCGGCGACTACACTTCGGAACCGACAGCGGCCCTCCGAACCGCTCTCGACTTGATGCTGATCGCCGGCAGCGCGCCGCTCCAAATGCAGAACAATTTTCCCACGCGCGACGCCTCGGATAGATTCCTTGAAGACGTCTTCAAGACGCGCTTGCCCGGGCTCGACGCGAACGATTTGCTCTATCAGGTGAACGCTTCGCGCAACTACGATCCCTCACCGCAACTCGGAAAGATCACAGCGCCGGTGATGTATGTGAATTCCGCCGATGACTTCATCAACCCGCCGGAGTTGGGCGTCGCCGAGCAGGAAATCAAGAAGGTGAAGAACGGGCGTTTTGTGCTGCTGCCCGCGAGCGACCAGACGCACGGCCACGGCACGCACACCTGGGCGGCGGTGTGGGAGCGGTACCTCGATGAACTCCTGAAATCTTCGGCGCGGTAACGTCGGCGGTCGCGTCCGAAGATGGCCACTCGCAGATCGAAGGAGCTCTCATTCCTCGCTCGCAATCTGACCTGAAGAAGGAGATGACTCACTCATGGGAAAATTCATTTTGGGCGTGATCGTCGGGATTGTTTTGCTAACGGGAGCCGTGGTGCTTTACCTGGTTTCTGGCTACGCCCCGGTAGCCGCCACCGACCCGCCATTTCCGTTCGAGGAAAAGATCGCCATGAAGGCCCTTCACGCCAAGGCGGAGCGGGAGATGCCCAAGAGTGCGCCCATGCCTGCGGACGAGAACACGATGGCCGCAGGTGCGCGCGTCTATCGCGACAGTTGCGCGGTTTGCCACGGACTGCCCAATCAGCCGGAGCCGATCATCGCCAAGGGCATGTTTCCTCATGCGCCGCAGCTTCTGATGAAGGACGACATGGTGACCGACGACCCTCCGGGCGAGACATTCTGGAAAGCCAAGAACGGCATTCGTCTCACCGGGATGCCCGGCTTTGGCGCTTCACTCTCCGACCGGCAACTGTGGCAAGTGAGCCTGCTGCTCGCCAATGCCGACAAATTACCGGCATCGGTGCAGCAGGCGCTGGCGGTTCCAGCGCCGCCCCCAACGGCCCCGCCTTCTCAACCTCTGGAGAGCAAGCCAAGGTAGTTGGCGCATCGTTGTGGGGGTGAGGTGCTTGAGTGCAAGAGTGTAGATAGCTGAACTGAGGCAACCATGAGATCTATCTATTCTTTTGCGGGAGAAAATAGCACTGCCCGCCAGACGGCCTGCCACTTTCCTTCATCGCGGATGAAGACGAACACATCGTGGCCGGCCTCGTGGTAGTTCTGGCCCTTCATTTCGTATTTGATTTCCCAGGCAAACGTGGCGATGGCGGTCGATGCGAAGACATCCACCTGAATATCTGACTCTTTGAAGTCGTGTATCTTGGCGGCGCGAAGAAAATCCTCATAGCTCTTGATGCAAGCCTCTTTGCCGCCGGTCCCCATCGACTTGAACTGAGGACCCTTGATGACCATGTCGTCGTGAAAGTATTCTTTCAATTCTTCCAGATTGCCTTTCAGCCACGCTTGGTTGATTTTGCTGACGAGAAGCCGGATTTCTTGTTGCTCGTTCTGGAGTGTGACAGAGTTCATTGGTCGTCCCCTTAGCCGGTCGGCAGACGCTCTCGGCGCTCTGCGTCAATTGCCTTCTGGCTTGTTCCCTCAGCCCATCGCTTTGGCCGAGCGCCGCTCGGCCCTACTGCCTTCTGCCCAGTGCTTGCTGCCTACTGCTTTCGGCCTACTGTGCGGCAAGCGCCGTCCATGCTACAAGCGCTGCGAGTTTCTGGTCCTTACCCCAGGGTGGACCGACGGGTTGGCCGAGTTCCGTGAGCTGGCGCTCCAGATCTTTGACCGACATGTCGAGTTCTGTCGCGGCCCGTTCGAGCAGTTCGCGTTCACGCACTTGGAGAACGGGCAGCCGAAGTTTCTCGCCGGCGCGGGCCAAGACCTTGCGAAATAGCTCGCCTTCAGCAGTGTGAACGGCGGGATGCGATGCGAGAATTGATTCGAGTGATCCTGGAAGGCGGCCGGAACCGGTCGGAATGCCGCACCCGATCACCCGATAGCCACCTTCACGCAAGTGGTCGATCACTTCGCGCAGAGCCTGTTGGGCGAGCCGCTGGGAATCCTCCGCAAAGCGCTTCAGATACTCTGCAGCCTCTTCTAGCGCCATCTCGCGTGCCATGTGATAAGGCTGCACGGGCCGCGGGAGCTTCGGGTCCGCGAGTTCGATCCGGCGGCGAGCGACGACCGCCGGCGATTTGATCGATCCGGCAATGGCTACCAGCGCCGCCCATCCGGAATGGGCACGAAAGCCCAACGCGGCAGGCGTGGCAGCGGTGGCTCTTGACGAGTTTGCGGAAGGGGCCAGCCGTTGCTTCGCCATGTGATCCACCGGGAGCCAGCGACTGCGGGTGGCGTTTGCTCCGTGCGTTCCGGGAGATCGTAATATAGAATGGCCGCGCGCGGGGAGTTTCTTCCTCGCCGGCGAGGCCCGAGGAGGACACTTCCGTGAATCGACTCTTCGGGTTTTTCTTCCGATGCCTCACGTCACCATTGAAGCTTTTTCAGGCGCTCGCCTCTTCGCCGCCTATGCGGTTTTCCTGGCCAGTTACCTGGTCTTTGCCCTCGGCAAATTCCCCGGCATGAAGATCGACCGGCCCGGCGCCGCGGTCATCGGCGGGGTGCTGATGTTCGTGCTGGGCGTCCTGCACCCTGTCGACGCCCTTCAGTTCATCGACTTCGGCACTCTCGTGTTGCTCTTTTCGATGATGCTTATCGTCGCTTACCTGCACCTCGCGGGATTTTTCGATTGGATCACGGAACTCGTCGTCACCCGTCTCAGGCCGCATCATCTGCTGCCGACGGTCATCTTCACCAGCGGTGTTCTCTCCGCCTTCTTTGTGAACGATATCATCTGCCTGGTGATGGTGCCGTTCGCGCTTGCGACCACGCGGCGCATGGGCGTTAAGCCCGAGCCTTACCTGCTGGCTGTCGCCACGGCGTCGAACATCGGCAGCGTTGCCACCATCACCGGCAACCCTCAGAACATCCTCATCGGATCATATTCGGATATCCACTATACATACTTCATCTTGCACCTCGGACCTGTGGCGCTGGTGGGGTTATTGCTCGACTGGCTGGTTCTTCATTTCGTAGCCAGGCGCGCGGGCGTGCGCGACCCGTCGCCGGAAGTCCCAGCGGGCCTTCGCAGTGTCGATCGTTCGCAGCTCATCAAGCCTGCCATCGTAATTTTTGGAGTGCTGGCCGGGTTCCTGATGGACGTGCCGCCGCCGATGATCGCGGCCTTCGGGGCCGCGATGATGCTAATCACTCGAACCCGGGACCCGCGAAAAGTCTATGACGAGATCGACTGGGGGCTGCTCGTCTTTTTTATCGGCCTTTTTCTGATTACGGGCGGCGCCGAGAAGGCCGGTCTGACCAATAAGTTGTTGGAAGCGGCGCGTCTCCTGAATCTGCACAATTTCGGGATCTTCACGATCGTCGTCGCAGGCCTTTCGAATATCGTCAGCAACGTCCCTGCGGTCATGCTGCTGAAATCGATGGTGCCGGGCCTTTCAAACCCTCATGTTGGCTGGCTCATACTGGCGATGGCCAGCACGCTCGCCGGCAACCTGACGATCACCGGTTCGGTGGCCAACATCATCGTCGTCGAGCAGTCACGCGGCGAAGCGCAAATCAGTTTCCCCATGTATTTCCGCGTAGGCCTTCCGGTGACGTTGCTGACGCTTAGTTTTGGCTCATTGTGGCTATGGTGGATTGGATAGGAGGAACTCGTCCTTCAATAGGCGGCGCCACGCCTCATGAGGATTTCTCGTGGTTCGCGAGGGCGATGTGGCGCGTTGCCCCGGCCTGCGCGTCGGATCTATTTCTTGCGGAAAAACAAGAAGGTATTGGTTTTGTCCTTGCCGTTCTCGCGCCAAGTCCAAGTCTGCGAAAAGTGATCGTTGTCTGTGAGTGTGACCGCCAAGTGGTGCATGTGGCCGGCAGTGGGGCTGGCCAGGTTGGTTACGCTCACAAAGGGAAAGTCGAACTTTTGCGGATTGCCGCTGACCGGCGCGGTCCTCATGTGCGGTTGATTATTCGCGTTGCAGTAGTGGGTGACCGCCACGCGGTCGCCATCGGCGGTGTAGACGGTCACCATCTCGGATTCGCCGGTCGGATGCAGCGTCTCCATCAGGGCCGTCCCATTCGAGACCAGCCGATACGAAACGTTGACCCGCGCTCCATCCTGCGCCTTGCCCTCCCACTCGCCAACCAGTGTCTTCAGCTTATCGAAACCCGGACTTCCCGTGCCCGGAGCCATGGTCGAATGAGCGTTCGCCTGGGCGGCACTTGTGCCTGCGCCCAGGGTTAAAGCGATCAAACAAAATAGTGCCCGCGTCAGTGACTTCATTGATGTCTCCTTTTGCAGCTCGACGTTCATTCTCTGATGTGTATATATAACTCTTTTGCAGAAAAAATTCGCGGCAGAAATCTGGCAGGTTGATGAAAAGCCCTCAGCCGGAGAGGTGGCGGCGAATTCATATTGCCACAAGTGCGGTTGAATCAAGTCGGCGACGTAGACGTAAAGCCGCCGCTGCCCCTTTGTCCTCAACCTGGCCGGAGGGCACGGCGTTGCGTGCGCGGGCTGAGCTCAAGTGAGCCGGAGAGCCGCGGCCGTCATGTCGTCGTGTTGGATGTCGGTTTCGGTAAAGGCATCTACCGCCTGAAAGACCCGGTCGAGGAGAATATCCGCAGACTCGTGCCGGTTCTTTTCACACGCTTCGAACAGCCGCTCAATGCCAAACGACTCCCCGGCCCGATCCTCAGCCTCAATTAATCCGTCGGTCGAGAAGAGGACGGTATCACCGGCGCTCAGTTGCGCGGTGTAAACCTCGTAGGTGACGTCGCTGAACATCCCGCAAGGAAAGCCCCCGTCGCCCAATTCGCGACAGCCTGCTGCGGTGATGTGGATGGGACGAGGGCTGTTCCCCGCATTCACAAAGCGAAGCTGGCGCGAGGTCCCGTCCAGCACGGCATACTGGATCACGCAGAAACGCTGCGTCACGTGCCGGTCACCCAGACGACGATTCAGAAACTCGATTACCGCGGCCGGCGATGTGCCCTCCTTATGAATCGCGCGCAGCGTGCCCACCGCCAGCGCTCCGTAAAGCGCCGCCGCGAGTCCTTTGCCCACGATATCGCCCATATATAGTCCGACATGGTTTTGGGAACCGATCGGGAAATAATCGAGGAAGTCGCCGCTGACCAAGCGCGCCGGCCGGAACTTGAACCAGATCTCGACGAACGGAAGGCGGAGAGGCCCGGAAGGCAGCAGCGCTTGCTGAATACTGAATGCCTCTGCGAAAGAATCTTGCAGGAGTTGCTCAGCCACCCGCGCTTCTTCGATGCTCGCAGCCTCGCGTGGGGTGATTTCATCCACCGTCTCGCGAGAGTCAACCCGATCGCGAGCGATCGCCAGTGTTGTTTGCATCATTCTCCTCAATCGCTCCGCTGACAGAAACCACGGGCGGGCATTTCAAGACCTGAAAGCCGTGACAGCTTCTATTGTCTATCGGAAGAATTGCGAAAGTTGTTTAATGATTATCGGAGGCAACGCTCTGGGGGGCAAGACCGCCTGCCAGGCCGGCACTCTACGAAATAGGCCCAATGGGCTGGTCTCGCCCTTTTTTCTGACGTTTCGCTTTTTTGAAGGTGGCGTTGCGCAGTAGGGGCGAGTGAGGCTCGCCGCTGAGCCGAACGCCGTTCGGCCCCTACAAATCAGGTTTGCGCCAGCACGGCCGTTACAACGGCCTTGAGCCGTCCTGTGCCGATTCAGGATTAATTCCTTCCAGGAAACCTTAAGACGAAATCGTCGTTCTCGGCGAGTTTGGTTTTGCTCGAGGGAAAAAGCAAGAGCCCGCGCCCAAAACAACTTTTCAAGCGGAAGAGCGTGGCGCGATGCCGCTTGCCGTCGGTGGTTTCAAACTCCACCTCCTCGCCGCTGTGGGCGAGGATTAGCTCGCCGAGCCTGGGCCCGTCCGCCTTGTCGCGTTGATGAAAAATCACGGCAGTTGCGCCCGAGAGTTGGGAGTTGAATGCCTCCATCACCCGGCCGGTGACGGCCGGTGGCGCCGCGGAAGCGGGCGCCGGCGATTGAGTTTCAGTGGCGGTTTGCGCTGCCGCCACGGACGCGAGCAGGAGCAACAAGCTTGCGGCAACCGGAATCTGTTTTGGCATGGCGAAAGCCTCTCTATATGGGGTACACCGCGTTTAGGTCCTGGCATACAGACAACCTGCTTCAGAAATTCTCTGCGGTTGACCGTATAATCGAACAATCGTACACTATTTTCGGGAAGAGGGTCCCGATGGGTCTCACGTATCTTGAGGCTGACATTTCGAATCCCGCCAGGCCGAAGCGGCGCGTGCGTGTTGAGTTTCTAGTTGAGACAGGCGCGCTTTATTCTGTCATACCTGGAAGCGTGCTGCGCAAGCTGGGCATCAAGCCTCATTCACGGCGCACTTTCACGCTAGCGGACGGTTCCAAGATCACGCGGCGCATCGGCGATGTTTTGTTTCGCTTTGATGGTCGTCGCGGCGCCTCCCCTGTGATCTTCGGCCAGGCGGATGACAGTGTTCTACTGGGGAGCGTTTCTTTGGAGGCTCTGGGGCTGATGATTGACCCCCTCAAGCGGGAGCTGCGGCCTTTGCCGATGGTCCTTGCTGTCATCCAATGAGGCGAGCCATGCTCTCCCAAAAGGCCCAGCGGGAACTGGCTCTTTTAGGGCGTCTGGACGGCATGAAAAAAATTTATAAATACCCAAAAAAAAGACTTGCATTTTGTTTTCAGATTGGTGTAGTATAACTGATTGCCAGCACGAAGGTGGGGTCAAGAAGCACTCACATCGTCTCGGTTGTAAAAAGCCAGGAGGTCAATACGCGAACGTTTTTCGGATAGGGGTTTAAAGCAAGTGGGTCCATCCCGCAAGAGCGTCCCGCCTGTTTTGATCCCCTAAAGACAAAGCCAATAATGACGCTAGGCTAGTTACATGGCTGAGTTTGTCCGCGGCTTGGAGGGTTTGACTCTGCGAGCGAAGCGACTGGCAGAGTGGGTAGCGTTTACGAACGAAGCCGGAATGTTGTTTAGAATCAAAAAGTTAGTGAAAGCGGATATTGCCACTATTCCCGATTGGCATGTTGGCATGGAGGGAGCGAAAGCTCAAGAAGAATTAGAAATGTGAAGACCGGATTCTGAGTTTGGTTTTTTTGAAGGGCAAGAGAAAGAACCAAACCCAGCATCCTGACGAAATGCGGCAAAAGGGGCCGCGAGAGTTAGGCTGGATCGAGGTCGAGGCCAGCGCGAGCGAGGCATCGGCACTCAGCGATCTTTGAAAACTGAATAGTACGGCGTCTACAAGTGCTCAAACTGTCTGGAGTGGATCCGGGCAGAGAAGCGAAGGCGAATCTGGCTCAAAAGGCAGTGCGTCAGTACGTCAGTTGGTCAGCTAGTCAGTAAGGACATTTAGCGTGTTCTGCACTGATAAACTGAGAGACTGAAAAACTGATGAACTGTTTTCTTGTGTGTTGAGCAGATTTTATGGTCAAGCTACTAAGGGCGTACGGTGGATGCCTTGGCGCCAGACGGCGAAGAAGGACGTGGTTACCTGCGATAAGCCTCGGGGAGGGGGAAGCACCCTTTGATCCGGGGATTTCCGAATGGGGAAACCCTCCCGATGTCAACATCGGGAACGGCCCGCTGAATACATAGGCGGGTGCGAGCCAACCCAGGGAAGTGAACCATCTCAGTACCTGGAGGAAGATAAAACAACCGTGATTCCGCTAGTAGCGGCGAGCGAACGCGGAACAGCCTAAACCGGGCGTTCCACCCGGATTTCAAATTTGAAATTTGAGATTTGAAATTCGAGCGGAGCGTCCGGGGTCGTAGGGCGTGCGTCGGTTTAGAGCCATAGAGTTACCAATCCGGTGGTTAGCCGAACGACTTGGAAAAGTCGGCCATAGGGTGTGATAGCCACGTAGGTGAAAACTAACCGGACTCTAACGCGCGTTCCTGAGTACCGCGGGGCACGAGAAACCCCGCGGGAAGCTACGGGGACCATCCCGTAAGGCTAAATACGTGCTGGCGACCGATAGTGAACTAGTACCGTGAGGGAAAGGTGAAAAGAACCCCTGCGAGGGGAGTCAAAAGTACCTGAAACCGTATGCCTACAAGCAGTCGAAGGGCCACGCTTGGTCCCCTCTGAGATTTCAGATTTGAAGTTTGAGATCTCAGAGGGGATCGAGCAAGCCTGACGGCGTGCCTATTGCATAATGAGCCGGCTAGTTATTGTCCGTCGCAAGGTTAAGCGATGATCCTAAGGGTTACGACCCGAGGGGGAGCGAGCCGTAGCGAAAGCGAGTCTGAATAGGGCGACGAGTGGCGGGCAATAGACGCGAAGCGGGATGATCTACCCTTGGTCAGGGTGAAAGCCGCGTAACAGCGGCCGGAGGCCCGAACCGGTGTTGGTTGAAAACAGCTCGGATGAACTGAGGGTAGGAGTGAAAGGCCAATCAAATTCCGTGATAGCTCGTTCTCCTCGAAATAGCTTTAGGGCTAGCCTCGGACATTAGCCTCGCGGCGGTAGAGAACTAGATGGACTAGGATCCGTTAACGGATACCAAATCCAACTAAACTACGAATGCCGCGAAGTGCAGTCCGGGAGTCAGACAGCGGGGGCTAAGCTTCGTTGTCGAGAGGGAAATAGCCCAGACCGTCAGCTAAGGTCCCGAAGCAATGGCTAAGTGGGAAAGGAAGTGAAGTCGCTCAGACAGCCAGGAGGTTGGCTTAGAAGCAGCCATCCTTTAAAGAAAGCGTAACAGCTCACTGGTCGAGCGTCTTTGCGCCGATAATTCAACGGGGCTCAAGCCATTTACCGAAGCTGCGGATTCCAGAACCATTGATTCATTGAATCATTTGTTCATTGACCCATTGAACCAGACGTTCAGGTTGGGTGGAAGGACAGGCAGCAATGATTCAATGATCCGATGAGTCAATGGTTCTGGTCTGGTAGAGGAGCGTTGAGTACAGTTTGAAGCGGGACCGCGAGGGCTCGTGGACGGTACTCAAGTGACCCTGCCGGCATAAGTAGCGATAACGGAGGTGGGAACCCTCCGCGCCGAAAGTCTAAGGTTTCCTGAGAAAGGTTAATCCGCTCAGGGTCAGTCGGTCCCTAAGGCGAGGCCGAAAGGCGTAGCTGATGGACGCACGGTTAATATTCCGTGACTGCAGCGGGAGCGTTATTACGAGGCGGGGACGCAGAAGGATAGCGGAGTCGTCTGATGGATGGCGATTTGCGCAGGGAGGGGGATCCGGCCGGCAAGTCCACCGGGTCGGTTCAAAGCCACTCTGACCTGCGTGACGACGGGACTTAGTCCCGATAAAGTTCGCGATTTCACACTGCCAAGAAAATCCGCTAAGGAGTTTCCGAAGCAACCGTACCTCAAACCGACACAGGTAGACGAGGTGAATATCCACAGGCGCTTGAGAGAACACTCGTTAAGGAACTAGGCAAATTAGCTCCGTAACTTCGGAAGAAGGAGTGCCCCGATAGGGTTTAAAGCCCGAGGGGGTCGCAGTGAAGCGCGCTCTGCAACTGTTTAACAAAAACACAGGTCTCTGCTAAGTCGAAAACGACGTATAGGGGCTGACGCCTGCCCGGTGCCGGAAGGTTAAAGAGAGGGGTCATGGGGGAGCAATCCCCCGGAAGCTCTGAACTGAAGCCCCGGTGAACGGCGGCCGTAACTATAGAACAGACCACTGTAGTTCCGAGAACAAATCTGGCTATTTGCTGGGAAGCCCGGTGCATCTTCCGCTACTCGCCGCTAGGCTGACGGGGCCGAATAAGGCGGCAGTGAAAATGTAGGGAGTGCGGGTTATCAGCAGGAAAGATTCAAAGCCATGCTCGATGTAAAGGAGGTTCCGCCGGAGGTAGGCTGGTACTTAGCCGGCTTCGCTGACGGCGAGGGGAGTTTCAACGTGTCGTTTCGACCTCGAAACGACTACAGACTTCCCTGGAAAATCTCGCTCTGCTTCAACATCTCCCAGCGTGACGAAGTGATCCTGGCACAATTCAAACGTCACTTGGGATGTGGCACAATGCGGCAGCGGCGGGACGGAGTTTGGTATTATGAAGTCAACCATCTCCTTCCGATCCTGGAAAACGTTATTCCTTTCTTCGATCGTTTCCAATTTCGTTCTGCGAAGAAGCAGCGTGACTTCGCCAAGTTCAAGAAGCTCGCCGAGTTGATGCGCGAGGGTCGACACCTCACCCGCGAGGGTGTGGAAGAGGTCCTGAGCATTCGCCGGACGATGAACGATGGCGGAAAACGCAAATATTCCGATCAGGATGTTTTGGAAAGGCTTGAGAATCCTCAGAGACCATACGCCAGACCCGGCGATCCGTCGGGATGATATGGTCCGAGCTCGATGGCGACATCGAGAGCGCGGCAGAAATGCCCGCGCCGCTCCGATGAAACGAAGGTCGGAGACGTAACACAACTGAACGGTCCTAAGGTAGCGAAATTCCTTGTCGGGTAAGTTCCGACCTGCACGAATGGCGTAATGACAGAGCGACTGTCGTGACGAGTGACTCAGCGAACTTGTAGTACCGGTGAAGATGCCGGTTACCCGCACCTAGACGGAAAGACCCCGTGCACCTTTACTATACCCTAGCCTTGAACTATGGGTTTGTCTGCGCAGGATAGGTGGGAGGCTTTGAACCAGGGATCTCGGTCTCTGGGGAGCCAACGGTGAGATACCACCCTGATGATTCTGTGGTTCTAACCTTCGCCCGTAATCCGGGTGAGGGACACGGCTAGGCGGGTAGTTTGACTGGGGCGGTCGCCTCCTAAAATGTAACGGAGGCGCTCCATGGTGGGCTCAGGCTGTTTGGAAATCAGCCGTCGAGTGCAAGGGCATAAGCCCGCCTCACTGCGAGACCAACAAGTCAAGCAGGCACGAAAGTGGGACCTAGTGATCCGGTGGTTCTGCATGGAAGGGCCATCGCTCAACGGATAAAAGGTACGCCGGGGATAACAGGCTGATCGGAGCCAAGAGTTCACATCGACGCTCCGGTTTGGCACCTCGATGTCGGCTCATCGCATCCTGGAGCTGTAGAAGGTTCCAAGGGTTAGGCTGTTCGCCTATTAAAGCGGTACGTGAGCTGGGTTCAGAACGTCGCGAGACAGTTCGGTCCCTATCTGGTGTGGGCGTAGGAGATTTGAGGGGAGTTGTCCTTAGTACGAGAGGACCGGGATGAACAGACCTCTTGTGTACCAGCTGTCACGCCAGTGGCACGGCTGGGTAGCGAAGTCTGGAAGTGATAAACGCTGAAAGCATCTAAGCGTGAAGCACGCCCCAAGATTATATCTCCCATGGGTGAAAGGCGGTTTCGCTAACCGTCGAGATCCCTCTGAAGGGCCGTCGAAGACCACGACGTTGATAGGCCGGAGGTGTAAGCGGGGTAACTCGCTCAGCTTACCGGTACTAATGCCCGCGCGGCTTGACCATAATTTCTACTGAACACACAAAAGAAGGTCGTCAGTACTTCAGTTGCTCAGTACTTCAGTCCTGCGCCCTACGCGGCTCTGGACTGACCGACTGAAATACTGAGGCACTGACGGACTTCCAACAAATGCGCCTTCGTTTTGAGCACCTGAGAGCAGGATTTAGGATTCAGGATTTAGGATTTTGGGGTTTGGCCCTAATTCCTAACACCTAATCCCTATTGCCTGCTCTTCCCGACGCCGTGCTATTCAGTAAAGCTGTCAGCTTTCAGCCGTCAGCTCTCAGCAAGAAACGTCTTGTCGGATTTTGCTGAGACCTGATAGCTGACCGCTGATGGCTCAGAAAAGGTTTTCCGGCGATCTTACCGGAGGGGCCACACCCGTTCCCATCCCGAACACGGAAGTTAAGCCCTCCAGGGCCGATGGTACTGCGTGGGTAACTGCGTGGGAGAGTAGGTCGTCGCCGGGATTAATTCATTGGCGATTGCCGATTGGTGATTTCCGATTGGCAATCTCGTGGCGGCGATTTTACATCGCCATCATGTTCCTGTAGGGGCGGGCCTCGTGCCCGCCCTTTTGCTTTTGCGGCCTTGATCTGATATCTGGAATTTGCAATATTAGATTCGGCGGCCGGTGGGTTGCCCCAAATCCTGAATTTCGTATTGATCTTAAATCTTCGATTTTAGACAAGGAGGCAACCATGCCAAAGTATGTTATCGAGCGGGAGATTCCCGGCGCGGGGGAGCTGACCGCAGACCAATTGAAGGCGATTTCGCAGAAGTCCTGCGGGGTGCTTCGTCAGATGGGGCCGCAGGTTCAGTGGGTCGAAAGCTTCGTGACTGACAATAAGCTGTATTGCGTCTACATAGCTCCAGACGCCGATGCCGTCCGCCGGCACGCCGAGCTTGGCGGCTTCCCCGCCAACCGCATTTCAGAGGTCAAGCGGGTAATTGACCCCACCACGGCGGAATGAGCCGTCGCACGGATTGATTCATTGACGATTGCCGATTGGCGATTTTCGGCCGGCAGTCGCCGCTTTAGCAGCGGTCTATGACCGCCGGCCAACTATCGTAGGGGCGGGCCTTGTGCCCGCCCTTTTCATTTGCGGACGCATCCCAAATACGCGCCGCCGCGGCGATTCGCGGACCGCCCCCCACGCGCACACTCACCAGATCGGAGAACTTAGAAAGCACGAAATAGAAATACCGGCCCGGTCGCACACGGCGATCGGGCCGCTTTGTTTTTCGACGCAAGCAAAATCGCCTGGGAGGAATTCATGTCTACATTCAATGCGAAACGAGTAAGTCACGAATACACTCAAACGAACGTCGCGCAACCGGAAAGAGTATTCCCGCTACTCTGCCCGGTGCGCGAGGCAGACTGGGTGCCGGGCTGGAAACACGGTCAAGGTGTCAGAAATGATAGAATAACCTCATGCGAAGAATCACTCCACATTTATGGTTCAACAAAGAGGCGAAAGAGGCGGCAGAGCTTTACGCGGCTTTAATTCCAAACTCAACCATCAAGAACGTAACGACGCTTCACAACACCCCGTCAGGCGATTGTGACGTCGTCTCGTTCGAGCTTTCGGGTCAGCCGTTTATGGCCATCAGCGCCGGGCCGCTTTTCAAGTTCAATCCGTCGGTTTCATTCCACCTGAAATGCAGGACGAAGAGCGAGGTCGACGCAATATGGGAAAGGCTTGCTCAAGGCGGGAAAATCCTCATGCCGCTCGATGCGTATCCGTTTAGCGAGCGATTTGGCTGGTTGGAAGATAAATACGGACTTTCCTGGCAGGTGATTTTCGTGGGTGAGCGCGAGATGGCGCAGAGGATTACCCCGGCGCTCATGTTTGTGGGCAGCGTATGCGGCAAGACGGAGGAAGCGGTTAATTTTTACACGTCGGTGTTCAGAAATTCGCCCGGCGCCGCCAAAGCTGGGGGCAGTACGCAGGCAAATATCCTTGCGCGTTATGGCCAGGGCGAGGAACCGGATAAAGAAGGTACCGTGAGATTTGCTTCCTTCACCCTTCTCGGCCAGGAATTCGGGGCTATGGATTCTGCACTGGAGCACAATTTTGCTTTCAACGAAGCCATTTCATTCATCGTGCCTTGTGAAGACCAGGAAGAGATCGACTACTTCTGGGAGAAACTCTCCGCAGATCCGAAAGCAGGGCAGTGCGGCTGGCTGAAAGACAAGTACGGACTTTCATGGCAAATCACTCCCACCCTCATGAACGAAATGCTTGGCAGCGGCGACAAAGAAAACATCGCGCGCGTGACGCAGGCTTTCCTCAAAATGAAAAAGTTCGATATTGCCGCTCTCCAGCGCGCCTACGAAGGCAAGTAAGCGGGGCCGGCTGGCGCAGACCTCTGCACGGGGAGGTCTGCGATTTCGTGAAGCGAAGCTCATGGGGGCGATGGCCGATACACAATTACGGTTCGCTGCCGCGAACCCCGCAGACATCAGAAACCGGATGTCTGCGCCAGCCACCCTGTTCATGCAAGACTATTTTGTAATCCTCTTCGGCAAACACTGCGCCGGCGAGCGTCCGACGGTAGAGTTCAGCCGGTTAGTTGTGATAGGGCCTGTGTGCAACAGTCAGTGCTTGCGCATGCAGGTGTATCCGAGGCGCAGGTCCTTCTTGCCGGACGCTGCGGCGCTCTCAGGATCACCTCAGCCCGAACAGCCGTTCGACGCGGTCGCCCAACCAGTCCGCGACGGCCTTTCCTACCTTGTCGCTCAAACCCAAATAGAGAATTATGGCGAGCAGAACAAGGTACGCGGCTCGGAGGAGGTTCAGAGGGGCACTGGAGCGTACTGTGTTCACCACAATGATAGATCCTACCAGTAGCGCGGATGCGATCAGGCCAACCAGAATCAGACGCACTATCTCCCCCGCAGAGCGAGGAAGGTCGATCATTACCAAAATGTAGTGGTCCTCTTTTTTCAGGAGCTTTATTGCTTCCCTCCAGTGCCTCGCGTTCTCGGGTGATTCTCTCCTGTCTCTCTGATAAGCGCGTCTGCTAATCCGTGCGATTTTGCCTTCGAACTTCTCCGAATCGTACTCTCGCTCAAACTTTTGGCCGACCTCGGCCATGTCAGGCAGCGTGGGGTAATTTTCCGACCAGTAAAGCATTTTCTCTTCGGTTTCTGATAAAGGGTGATGCCCGCGCCTCGCTTCCTCCGCGATTCGCGAGACCAAGAACCGCTTTGCTTCCATCGAATCACTAAAGCTCAAGCGTACGTCGCCTCAGCGAATGATGCACCTACTAGAGGCCTTCGCTGGAGCTGTTTTACCCGGCTTGTTCCGCTCTAGGCAAGCCCGTTTTCGTTCGCCAGCTTCGTGGGCCGCACTTCAGTAGGTGTCCGTGGTGAAGAAGGCGGTCGAGCATGGCGCTGACCGCAGCGGCATCGCCCAGCAACTTGCCCCAGTCCTCGACCGGCCGATTCGAAGTTCCCTTCCATCATGTTAGAACGAGATCGTGACTGCGATCCCGATGCCCGGGTGCATGCGGTCATATACGTAGTACCCGTCGTCGGTGTAATCGATATAAACGTCGTCGGTTTCGTACCAGTCCGGAGCCCACGTTTCCGGCCACGGATCAACGAACGTAACCCAATAGCCGTCGTACTGGAAGCGCGGATATCCGCCGACGAAGAGCATGGGAAGGCTGTTGATGCGGAAGAAGTGCTGACCCCCGAAGTAGAGCCTGAAGCGGTCATCAGGAACTCGGTAGCCGTTGTAGCCGCCGCGTTGCTGCCAGGTACGGTGTTCGCTATTCCACGAACTGGCGCGAGACTGGACGAAACCGCTGCGCACCTGCCCTTGGTGCTGTGGGACTCCGCTATGGTGGACGCCGCCAATGGTGGGGCCGGTGGGCTGGACGCCGCCATGATAGGTGCCGCCGAAGCTTTGTTGCGGTCGTTGCGCAGGTTTATTAGCCGGCTGCGGACGCTGTTGCTGTGCGGGTTTCGCTTGCTGTTGCTGTGCGGGTCTCGCTTGCTGTTGCTGTGCGGGTCTCGCTTGCTGTTGCTGTGCGGGTTTCGCCTGCTGTTGCTGTGCGGGTTTCGCCTGCTGATGTTGCTGCCCCTGTTGCGGTTTGCCTTGCTCCTTTTCCTGTGGCTCGCGCTGTGCGTAGGCAGGAACAATGCTTCCGAGAAGAAGGAGAAGAACTCCGGTACCGATAAGACCAACTGGTTTCATGAGTGTTGCCTCCATTACGGTGATTTCATGCGCCCCTCGCCGGCTGGCGCAGAGCGCAGCCCTGCGTTTCTGCGTGATACATTAGCGCCGCAGATGCCCACCTGCAAGCGCCATTTTGCATCCTGACTCCTGGCTTCTGTGTCCGGTCTCCCGTTGCCAGTTGTCAGTTCTCAGTTTTCAGTCCTGACTCCTGAATCCTGGCTCCTGAATTCCACTTGTCACTCGCCACTCGTCACTCGCCCATCGCTACTGCCCTTTTGCATTCTGACTCCTAGCTGCTGACTCCTGTCTTTTCACTCGTCACTCGTCACTCGCCACTGCTTTGTTGCCCGCCTGATTTCGGTCCTATCCCTTGGCCGCAAAGCTACGCTCTGCGCCAGCCACCCCTGCCCGTTCACCCAAGAACCCAAGCACCTTGCTGACTACGAGCTCGGCCTGCACGATAGTCAAGTCGTGTCCAGCGCCGGGAATGATCTCCGCCTTAACCTGAGGAGCGACACGGTTCAGTCGCCTGACGGCTGCTTGGGCAGAGTAGATCTTCTCATTCTCCCCGACCAGGAACAGGCAAGGCACGCTGAAGCCTTGCCACCCCTTGTCGTCGATGACGGTTGGCCAAGGCGGGCGGGGCAGATTAAAAAGACGGTCGACCCTTTGCAGGTCTTCTATGACCTGTTCGACCTCCGCCCGAGAGGCGCCGCCGCTTTGTACCGCGTCCCGAAACAACCAGCCGAATATTCTGCGGAGTCGTCCGCCAAACCCTGTTATGGGTACGGAAATGAGCAGTATCTGGACGACAAAGGCAAAAGATGTTCGTAGCACGGTACCGCCCGGCGCCAACAACACCACGTTTCGGAGCCGGCCGGGGAATCGGAGCGCATATTGACCGGCGAGCCAGCCTCCAAACGAAATGCCCATCAGGCTGAGGGGCTCTTTCGGAACCAGCACCGTTAAGACCTCGTCCAGCCAATTGACATAATCCTCCGGCTTCGAAATGTCACGACGAGACCCGCTCAACCCGACATCGTTGATGTTGTCCAGGGCGTAGGTACGGTAATGGGCCGATAGAGCCGCGATATGGCGAATCCACATCAGCGAACCACTCCGCGCGCCGGGCAGCAGAACCAGGGGCGGATTTGTGGTGCGCCCGCTAGCCCGAACGAAAGTCCGCCCGGAAGCAGTGTCGAGCAGCATGGTCTCGGAGGCGACTGGCCACGCCTTGGCCCGCTCCAGACAGAAAGCCTCATACTCGGCTTTGGCTCGTTCGGACCGAAAGGGATAGAAGGACTGTCTCGCCATGGCGTCGTGTGCCTCAGCCGCGCCTGCCGACTACTTGGTCGCTGCGTTTGCCTGGGTTCGAGTTTCCTCGGGCACCTCCGGGGCGCGAACCATGCGGCGATGGTAAGGGATAGCCGCGAGCACGGCGAGAACGAAGCCCACTACCGCGTACCAGGCATAAGGCGTGAAAGGATTTCCCACAGGCAGCGCGTTGCCACCCGGCGGACCACCGTAGTTGGGAAAAACGTTGTAGAACAGCGGCTCGTAATCGTGGATCTCGCCCGTGGCCGTCATGTAGTGGTGAAAGTTCTGAGCATAGGGATAGTAGCTGAGGTACAGGCCAGCGCAGGCCACAAAAAGCAGGACGGGCATGTAGTTTTCGGCCCCCGTCAGGAATTGGAAAAGCCGGCCCTTAATCTCCGGCCGGACCCAGCGTTTGGCGTTGACGTAAAGCAGGCAGACCAACGTCAGCAAGCTGAAGACTGCCACCAGGGCCCCGAAGAACCCCACGATCAGGGCTGCCCAATTGTAATTGACGCTCTGGGCCAGGGGGTCTTTCCCGCGCAGGGTGTCAATTTGTTGCACGCGTTGCTGCTCTTCCATTTCCAGTGTCGCCGCGACATCGGTCTGGCCGGCTTTGCGCAGTGCCGGGATCAACCGCTTCTCGGCAATCTTCTGGACTGCCACGGCGATGAGCTTCTCAATCAGCGAGACCCCGCTCAAGCGCATGCGCTCGGCGAAGTGCTCGGCCGTCCAGTAATAGCCGAGTGCCTCCGGCAGATGCCCGGTGTCTTCCGCTTCTTTCCCGTACTTATCCACCAGCACGTTGGCATACACGCGGATTTGCAGCAGATTCGGAATGTTATAACTGGCCGTGGAGAGCAGGACGATCGCTGGCTTAGCCAGGTGATTCTGCCGCAGCCAAGTCCGCTCCAGCTCGAATCGGCGCACCATGTAACTGTCGTAACGCGGGGCCGCATAGCCCTTCTGCATAGCCTGGCACCACTCCGTGTCGTTAGCCACGCTGTTCAGCACCGCGGGCATTGGCGTGAAGGCAATGTTCTTTGCCCTCTCGGTCACGACCCCCTCGAAAAGGTAAGGAACGGCGTTGTCCGGATCCCATTTTTCGAGTCGCGCGATCATCGAGTGCACGTCAGGCGGATTCTGCTTCTCGTCGAGTGCCGGCAGGATCAGGGAGACGTAGACCCAGGTCAAGCTGGGATCAATGGCGACGGCCTCGTCCGCCCAGCGCACACCTTCCTGCACCGCGGGCGCATGCAGGGCGACAAACGCCAGCGCACGAGCATCGCGCCTCTGCTCAGCGTCATGGGCGATTTTCGCGAGCTCACTCGCGGGAATGGTTCCGGCGCGCTGCAGCCACTTCCACTCGCCCGACGAATTCAATGCCAAGAATTGACCTTGTAGCCCTTGACGAAAATCGGGAACAAAGAAAAACGCAATCGACCAGACGAGAAAAAGCATGCTCATGAAGCGCGTCTTGCGCATGGCCACCTCCGGTTCGAAGAGTAAAGGGAAATCGGTGGCTACACTGTACGCCTAGGAAATCAGATTTTCAACAGAGCCCTACGAATCGGCGTGGGTCGTTGCGCGGGCCCGCGGCAGTGTGCTCGCGCGCGGGGGTCTCGCTCTCGCCCGAGAGTCAAACCCTGACCGAAGCCGCGTGAAGGGATGATCCGCTGAGGGCGCCTCGTTGCGCCACCCAGCCGCCTATGGAGTGCGAGAGCTTGCTCTCGCTTTGGGGAGCGAAGCATGGTTTCCTCCGGAGCACCGCCTTCTCGCCGCGCCAGCAAGCGGGCGCGTCCAAAGCGGCAGCCCCACCGCAGAGCCTGGGGTCCCCCTGCTGCCGCACTCCAAGCTTTGGAAATGCCGCAGAGCCTGCCCCTTCGTTGCGCTCAGGGCAGGCTCTGAGCGATGCGAAGGGGTCGAAGAGCGGACCCTGCGCTACCGTCTCCGCTCGCCAAATATCGTTGGTCGCAGACATCGCCAACGGCGCGACGTCTGCGCCGCCCGCCAATAAATAGTGAAGGCAAAAGACAGAAGGGAATGATGGAGTATGCAGTGTGATTGGCAGAAGAAGGAGTCGGGAAAAAAGCAAATGGGGCGCGGAGATTCGGAAGCGCGCTAATTCACAGTTAAGTCAAAGCTAACCGTGGCGTCGGGGGAGGAACCATTACCGGTCTCCGTGTAGGCGTTGACGGTCACCGTGTAGCTTCCCGCCGGCGTGCCGGTGCCGCTCGCGCTGCCGCAACTGACGGCGATGACCCCGGCCATCAACAAGCCGGCCAACGCAGCGCCTCGGGCCCACCGCCTCAGGCCGCCGCGACCGTGAAGCCTGGTCAAGGCGAGAAGCAAGAGCAACAGAACAGCGGCGGTGACCGGCGTCCAGAGGCGCAGCTTCGGGCTAAACACTAACGGCGGCAGCATGGAGTGGGCGGTGGTCGCCACGATGACAATTGCCGTTCCCGTTGAACTGGCGCTGAAATCAGCCACGTTGGAATTGAGCGTGTTGCCCGTGTTGATGAAGCAGGCCGTCTTCGGGGCGTTCGTGGCGCATTGCAGGTAGACGCGCCCGGTGCCGCTCGAAGAGCTGAGACTAATCGAGTTCGTGTTGTCCGTGGTCGAGCCCGCGTTCACGGTCATGCCCGACAGAGTGGACAGTTTCGGAGCAGGCACAGCCGCGGCATGATAGTAGCGAACGTAGTCCACCAGCATCACGGCCGGATTGGGCGTCGAGCTCTTCGGCGGTCCTGCGTAGCTGCCCCCCACCGCCAGGTTGGTGATGACGATGAACGGTTGATTGAAGGCCCACTGGAATCCGGCAGGGACATCGCTGGCGGTGACGATAAAGAAAACGTTGTTGGGATTGTCCACGTAAAACTGCACCATGTTGGGAGACCAGATGGCCCCGTAGGCATGAAAGCTGGTGACATCGACGCCGCTAGGAAAAGTATAGTTTTGCCCAAGCCCGTTGGCGCCGCAATAGCAGTTGGTGGGCGAAATGCCCCCGTGAAGAGTCGACCTGATGAGGGCTGGGGCAAGCCCTTGCGGCCCCAGAACATTTTCCATGAAGTCCATCTCACCGCAGGTTGGCCAGGGGACGGTGGCAAAGTTGCTTCCCAGCGCCCAGAAAGCCGGCCAAAGTCCCGCGCCCACCGGAAGCTTCTCACCGGCTTCGATCCGGCCGTATCGAAACGTTGCCGGTGTTGGACTGGTATTGGTGTTCAGGCGGGCTGAAGTCCAGGTCCCGCCGCTGTTGATAGCCTGAATGACCAGATGTCCGCTGCCGTCGACATAAGCATTGGAAGTAGCCGGGCCGAAGCTGGTGGGGCATTGAGGCGGATTATTTGTGTAGCCGGGAGGTCCGCAATAGACCTCGAGTTCGTTGTTTCCCCACCCGTTGCTGTTGCCGACATCAAAATTCCACGTGGTGGTGCTGGGAGGGCCGGCGGTGGCGGCGTTGAATTCGTCGCACCACTGCGGTGTCCAGACTACAGCGCCGGTGGTACTGGTTGGGACGCCGGCACATCCTTGCGCGCGAGCGTGGTCCGGCGCCACGAAGCACGCCAAGGCGATGACCAAGGCGAAGTGAAAGATACCGGGTCGTCGCACTTCCTTCCTCAACCGCTCCCACGCTTGCATCACGATTCGGCCTCCCGACATTTCTACTGGCTTCCTTTGGTAATGTAACACGAGATGGGGCCCCACGCTCGGCGTTGGGGCTCGGCCGTGAGTTTGAGTGATCACGAACACGATACCCGCGTACTTGGATGAACACCCTCGCGCCGCCGTTGTCTTGCTTTGCTGATGCACTACGAGCTTGAGATAAAGGAGTAAGGATGAAGGATGAATGAGGCAGGGGGGAAGCCAAAAGACAGAAGAGAATTATGAAGTGTGAATTATGAATTACGGACGATACGCTGGGCGCGCAGTTCCTCGGCAGAGACTTCCACAACCTTGCCGTCGCGCCAGCAAGCGGGCGCCTCCAAAGCGGCAGCCCCACCGCAGAGCCTGGGGTCCCCCTGCTGCCGCACTCCAAGCTTTGGAAATGCCGCACAGCCTGCCCTGAGAACCACGAAGGGGTCGGAGGGCAGACCCTGCGCTACCGTCTCCGCTCGCCAAATTTCGCAGGTCGCAGACATCGCAGACGGCGCGACGTCTGCGCCACCCGCCGATCTGTCGGGCTTCGCTCAAGGTCGTAAACCAGCGGGCATTCAAGCATTCGGCTTGGAAGGTCCCGTTGAACGACTCCATGAAAGCATTATCCGTTGGTTTGCCCGGCCGAGAGAAGGCGATGCGCACGCTGTTCTGATACGCCCATAGGTCCATCGCCTGGCTTGCGAATTCGCTGCCGTTGTCACAATACAGCAGCCTGGGGACGGCACTCAGTAAGATCCCGTTCCGTCAAAACAGCCCCTTGGAAAGCCCGGGGTGTTTTGCAGACGCAGCCCATAAGTTCCCCAAAACCCGCCGTGGGCTCACATTGCCATAGCACCGTCGCTGGTGACCGCCATCACTGCGGTTTTGGGAGCGCCCGTGGTCAAATTCTCAGGTAAGCTTTCAATTCGAGTCTGCCTCGGCGGCGAGGGAGGGGTGGCTTGACACGTGAAAATTCATGCGCCCCATCTTTGGTGGTTGGTATTGCTCTTGCTGATCGGAGTGGCCGCGCGGGAGACTCCGGAAATCATGAGTCTCACCGACGACATATCCAACGAGGGGCTGGTGGTGGGTTATGAAGATCCGCTGCCTAAGCTGACTCTCCGCTGCCGCTCGCGTCCGGAAAGACTCCGAGCTGCTACTCCGTCCTGTTCGTCGGTCGGTTTCAGGAAGCGTAGCTCTCTAAGTCCAGTCGCCGGATCAGCCGAGAATGCGGGAAAAGCCCTTCTGCACTTGCTCTCCATCCAACGAGTTTAACGAACGCGAAAGCAACCGACTCGCTCCAGCTTGACGCATCACTTTCGTGAGTGACCGCGTGACGCTCCGCTAATCCGGAAAGGCAACGACCGCAAAAAGCGCTCCTCTCCGGGAAGTGGACTTCCACGTGGAGATTGATCAGCACCGAAAGGCAATACCGAAAGGAGATCCCATGAAAACGAAAAGAGAAAGCTTAGTGGCAATCGCACTGGGACTCGCGGTACTTCTCTGTGGCCTATCATCAAAACCTGCGTTCGCTGACGCATGCCGTTCTGCGAATCTCGCCGATATCATCGGTACAACCTGCAACATTGGCCACGTGGAGTTCACCTTTCAAGATTTCTACAGCCAAAATTTCGCCTTCGATTCTGACACAGGCACGTATCTGTACAACACCCCCTGGTCAGCCAGCGACTTCTACTTCGTGCCTTTCTGGCAGGGCGGGTTGGGCTTTGACCTGCTCTTCGGCGGCGGCCCTCAGTACATCCAAGCGCCGACCAACGGTTACGCCTCCGATTTGGCGCAACTGGATTACACGGTATATCTCACGTACGCTGCCATTGACAACTTAGGTATCTACGGCGGTCAGCTCTCCGCAGCTTCGGACGGTGGATGGTCCCAAGCCCTCTGTCAGAGCCGCTTGTGGGGAGACGTGTACGGAGGTTATCTGTACGCTTCTACCATCGTTCAAGATGGCAGCGCAGACTGCTATGTGCCATATGGGAATTGGTCCGGTGTCATGTCATACGGCCACGGCATTGCCGTACCCTTTCAGCTCGACGCGGTTAACGGGGGCTTCGCGTACTGGGACGGAAGCTCGACTACTTTCCAATTCCGGTACATTCCAGAGCCCGGTTCGTTGCTCCTTTTGGGCACTGGTTTGGTCGCAATGGGTGGAGTGGTTCGCCGCCGCTTACTGGAAGGTCGCTGATACGATCAACCAAATCAGAATAGAACGTAAGAGCCTGAAAGGAGGTCTCGCACATGAGGAAACTAGCTTCCATAGCTGCTTCAGCGTTGGTCCTTGCGGTCATAATGGTGACCTCAATCACCGCCGCGGCGTCGGATTGTGGCCCGGAGCATTTGACGGTGTATGACCCCCAAGGGTATACGGTGGCAGACGTATGGTTTTGGCAGGGCGGTCCCGTCGGTGGCGCCAATTGGGCCTGCTTCGGTCCGTGCGGCTGGGGGGAGAATCCAAACTCCATTTACTATCTCAATGACGTAACCTTTGCGGACCCCAATATGTTCGGCTATGCGACAACCCTCTGCGAATATAATTCCGGGGCCTGCGATGCCACTCAGGGCTGGTATAGCGACATCTTCGGAGTGTTCGCCATCGACGGCAACTATTACCTTGGGGTTAACTCTGATGGCGAGGGTTCCCCTGCGGCCTTCGGCAGTGAGGGGTTCTTTTTCTGGAAGGAGTGCCCGGAGGGATGGCGGTGCGAGTATGACGCCACTTTCTACCTTGATCCGTCATTGCGGGCAGCGGGCTACACGGCGAGGCTTGCCACCGAGTTTACGCCTGAACCCGGAACCTTGATCCTGCTTGGCGCGGGTCTGCTGGGCATTGCGACTTCGATCAAGCCCAAGCTCGTGAAGTGAGTCCGCTGGGTTGCCCAGACCCCGCGTTTTGCGCTTGGCGATTTCGCTTCGCCCCGCACCGTGTGCGGTTGTCCGCCGGCTCTGTGATACGAAGCTGGAAGCCACGGTCAACACGCCCTTCAGTTGAACGTGAGCTTGTCGGTCACGGAAAATCCCATGGTCGGGAAATCACCGAGCGAGGCTACCCGCTATGTTCTCTGTTGTCAGTCGAATGCCAGTCTCCCAAGCTGGTTACGCGGGTTCGATTCCTTTCCCCCGCTCCGTGTTTACAACAACCCAACTGGCTTGAGCGACGGCGCGAGGTTCGGGCTGGAATTGGGCCATTCGCTCGGGGTCATTGGCAAACGCCTCGTGCAGAATTCTTCGTGTGGCCTCATGCCCCAGCTTCGCGTCCCGCGCGGAATAGACCTCACCCATCCTACCCGCCGCAACCGGCGAGGGGACTTCGTCGGGTCCGACTCTGGTTCCAGGAGCGCAGACCTCCGAATTGGAGGTCTGCGGGTTCTCTTTACATCCTAGCCCTGTTTTCCGCACCGAAATACTTCTATTTAGGATAATGACTGTCCAAGGATTAGCAAATATCATGCAGCACGTAAACCTTGCTTGCTGCGCAAATCAGCGGTCCGCGCCAGCCAGCCTCTTGAGCAAGTCGAAGGCTATCTCCCCGTTTTCGGTGCCTCAGGAAGGTCGTCAACGGGAATACGAACTTGGTCCTGAGCGTGCCACATGGATCCCCAATCAGCGTGTTGACGGCACCGGTCTGAGTTCATCTGGCGGGCCTTAACGATCAGAGCCGTGGGCGTTGTTCCCTCCCGTGCTGTAAACCTATAATCGACCTCCACGGTTTGGCCCGGAAGTAACTCCCCGAATCCCAGCCAGCGCGAAGGGTCGGTGACATCGCGCCTGTACACGTTGTAGGGTTTAACTTCTAGGGTCGGATCGAGTTCTGTGCAGGGAAACTGTTTGCCCACATTGCTTACCTTAGCGTGGATGATGACGAGCCTGTGAGGAAACTCGCCTTCAGCCGACTCGCGTGGACGGCTCGGGATTTGCTCGGTGTTGAGGGAAACCGCTGGAAAAACTAGTTCATAAATCCGTTGGGTGTGCGGGTCTTTCTTCTTTTCGCGCCCGTGCGCCGTGCCGCCGGCGCCGAAGCAAAGCGTGGCAAGCAACAGGCCAAACGAGCAGGGTCGAACTCCCCATATGAACATTTGACCACTCATAGTTCGGGCTTCCTTTCGGCGGGCCCGCGGGTGGCGCACGCGTCACGCTTTTTGCGACGTGTGCAGTTGAGCGCACTTAACCGCCGCGTTACCACTCCGGTATACATCTACTGCGGGGGGAAGGCAAGGGGGGAAGAACAGGGATTAGGAATTAGGGATTAGGATTTAGTCCGTCGTCGGTTGTCAGTTGTCGGTAGCCCGGGGGACTTTACACTCCGGCCTGAACGGAGGGGACATTTTCCAAGACCACGGTCGGCAGCGCGCCGTTGCCGAGCACTTCTTTGGCGTCCAGGATCTCCACGCCAACCAACTCTTCGCCCGGACCGATGTTCAGGCTCACCTCGTCCGTCAGGCGCAGCGTCCGGCATTGGTACTCGCCTTCCAGGAGGCGGATGTAAAGTGCGTCAACCTCGGCGTCGTAAGAAATCTTCATGGCGCGCTCCCCTCAAAAGTAGAACGTGTCCACGCTCACTACCACTATTTCATTTTGCGCCTCAGCCACGACGGGCGCAACCTGTTTGATGGCGTAAAACCTACCCTGCCACTCGGCGTTGTACTGAAAGTTCAGGCGATACATGAACCGCCCGCGTTTGGCAGGCTCGCAGATGCCGCGCCGGATCGCCTCTGTTACTTCGTCCTCTGTCGCCCCGCGCTCGACCAATTGCTCCAAGGCGTGAGTGGTCAACCGAATGGATTTCATTGTTCGTTCATTTCCTGCCCATACCGTCGAGTGGCGCAGGCGTCGCGGCGTTTGCGATGTGTGCAGTCGAGCTTGCTTTACCGCCGCGTTGCCAGCCCGGTATACATCTACGGCGAGGGGAAGGCAAGGGGGAAGGAAACACAATTATGAATGATGAATTATGAATGATGAATTGGAAAAGAAAGAGTCAGGAGACAGAAGGCGGCTGGGAGTTAGGAGTTAGGATTTAGGATTTAGGAATTAGGGGGCGGGATGCGCTGGGCGCGCAGTTCATCGGCCCAAATAGACCACTACCCCAGGGGGATCTCGCGTGTTTGGCCGAGGGCTTCGTTGACGATGACCAGATTCCCCTGGTCCTCGGAACGCAATTGCTGGTTTGCATTCAGCAACTCGATGCCGTAGACCGTGCCGTCGGCGGCGATGTCCACATTGAGCTCGTCACTCAAATGCAACGTTTGCACTTGGGCTGTCTTTTTGTGGAGGCGAAGGTAGGCCACGTTGTATCGGGGGTCATAAGTCAGTTTCATGTCGCGGTGCCCTCTCGCTCAGAAGTATTTTACCAGGACGGTGATGACGCCATCCTTTTCCTTCCTCGACAGCGTGCGCCTCCACCTGTTTCGTGGAGTAGCGGCGGCCAAGCCACTCTCTGCCAAAAATAAAGTTTCGTCGAAAACCCGTTCTGCCAAACCTAGCCCGAAAGCGCTCTCCCGACTCGACTGTAGCGACAACCTCAGGCTCCGTCGCTCCCCTTTCGACCAAGCGCTGGAGCGCGTGCGGATGCAACCGAACATTCATGGCTCAGGAACTTAACTCAGAAACCGGCGGGAAGCAAATGGACTCGGTGCCCGTCGAAAAGCCGCAGCGCTGAAAGGCGAGCGCTGCGCTACAAAAGCAAAAGGGCGGGCACGGTAGAGTTGGGCGATGGTCAGGGCCTCGAGTTGAAAGTTGTTGGTGAGAAAAACCAAACGCAGGTCTTTGTCGGCATCGTAGTAGTGAATGCGCCGCAGGAAGAGGGGATAGCGACGCGAACTCTTGTATCCGGTCAGGCGAATGTCCTGATCGGAACGCAGTCCGGTGGAATGATCGACCGGGCGCCACGCGCCGCGAGGGTAGCGCGTGTTCCGTTCGGCGCGGGTGATGAAGAACGCCAGCGCCAGAGTGATGAGGTACAGACGCCGATAATTGACGTAGCCGCGATCGAGGAGATAAAACGCTCCGGCTTCCCAGGCCAGTTGGTCGAGCAATCGAACATCGTTGACCCGCCCGCTGGTCACATAAACAGCGGTCGGAATGTTGCCGCGCAGATCCAGCAAGGTGTGAAGTTTCACGACGCTTTTGCGCCGCCGGAACTGCGCCCAAGGGAAAAGCGACAGGCACAGATCGATGGTGGTGGAATCGAAGGCGTAGACGGTCTCGTCCAGTCGAGGATGCCAAAACAGAGACGAGAATTTGAAATCGAAAAATCTCATTTTGACCACTTCGCTGAGCCGAACCAATAGGTTAGAGCAAAGCGAACAGAGTTTTGTTGGACACTACTGATTCATAATTCAGAATTCATCATTCACTATTCCACAGCCCCGAGGCCCTAACCCGGATGCCGCCGCAGGCGGTTTGCACCCTCCCGCCAAGCGTGCTACGCTTTTAACGAGGAGATGCATATGCGCAGAATGCATATTGTATTGTTGTCGTTAGTCCTTGCTGCCGGAACCAGCGCTATGGCCCAGCGCGGCGGTGGAGGTCACGGTGGAGGTGGCGGCAGGGGGTTCGGTGGCGGCGGGTTCCATGGCGGTGGTGGTGGAGGCTTTCGCGGCGGAGGTGGCGGTGGGTTCCGAGGCGGCTTCGGTGGCGGTGGCTACCGTGGAGGTTTCGGAGGCTTCCGGGGCGGCTTCCGCGGCCGCGGCTACGGGTACGGCTATCGTGGCGGTTACAGGTTCGGGTTCGGCTTTGGCTTCGGACCTTGGGCTTATGGGCCGGGATGGTACTATGGCGGCTACGGATGGTATGGATATCCGTATTATCCCTACTATTCGTACTCCCCGTGCTATCCCTACGGCCCGTACGGATGCGATCCTTACGGTTATGGTCCCTATGCCTATGCTCCCGACCTTCCGGGAGATGCACCAGCACCGGCGACGTATTCCCTGAGGAGCGATCCACCCCAAACGCGCAACGTTTTCGTCGGGGATGGCCAGTGGCACCACTTCGGCGATCAACCTGCCCCGGTCACACAGAACGCTTCGCTGCGAACCGTCCCAGATGCCCCCGCAAGCGATCCACCCCAGACGCGCAATGTCTTCGTCGCGGATGGCCAGTGGCATCACTTCAGCAGGTAAGAAGCTGAGGGCAACGGGCGGTAAGCAGACGGCCATCCTCAGAAGCAAGAATGGACCCGGTTGCAGGGTGCGGTCCCCAGGCCGCATTTTCCTTCACGGACGACTGACAACTAACGGCTGACGGCTGACAACTTACGACTGACAACTAACGCGCCCCTTCTCCCGGTCCCGCGCTAAACCCTAATTCCTGATTCCTAAATCCTGAATCCTAAATCCTAAATCCTAAATCCTAAATCCTAACTCTTAACTCCTGTCCTTCTTCATCTCATCCAGAAATTCATCGACCGGCAGGGCCATCTTGCGGTCGAACTCATCCGACATTTTTCGCGCGCTGAGCCTCCGGGGACCGGCCTTGAATTTGATGGCGCCCTGCGACCGCTTGATGATCAGTTTGTTCATCAACTTCTGAATTTGCGCCCGATGTTTTCCGATCAAGTCGATATAATCGGCATAATAGTCGAAGACCAGGTAGACCAAAGCTGCGCGGCGATGCGTCTCAAAGGGAGTGAGCGGCCGCGACGTATCGATAGATTTCAAAACCTCTTTCAGCCGTTGGAGCTCCCAGACAGCCTGAGCGCGGAACAGCCGCAGGCGTTTCCAACTGGCCTCGGTCAGCCGGCGGACATATTCCTTCTCCTCTTCATCCTGAGGAACGAAGATGCCCTCAAAGAGCGCCAGGAGCGTCTGGTACTCCTTCGGATCTTCGCGCATCCGCCGGAAACTTCCGGCCAGATCTTTAATGTAGTAGCCGTGAGTGGCGGCGTTCAGGCGGGCGGCGATAATGCCCGCCTCGGTCTTGCGCGCCGCGATGGCCTTCTCCATGTTAGCCCGGCTTGCTGCTTCGCGCCTTTCCGTGGCGCGGTAGACTTTCTCTTTCGGAGCCGCGTGCGCCTTCTTGATGTTGGCCCGCATCGCGGCCAGCGCAGCCTTGCTCAGGGTGTACTTCTTGCGGGCTTTCGTCATCGCGGCGCCTCCTTCGTCAGCAGGGGGGTTGGTTGCGGCTCGTTCAGCGGGCATTCCGCATTATAGCAGTAACCGTAGCGTTATTTACCTCATCAGGTGGGCAGAATGCTCGCTGTGGTTCCCGGCGCTGTGGCACGCGCATCCCGCGCGTGGCGCTGCACGCGCGAGGCCCAGAGGGGTCCCCGTCCCGTGCCACGACTCCGCCGCCCGGTTACACTTTTTCAACGGCGATTGTATGATCGAGAGCATGCCAGACCAACTGAACACGCCTCACACCATCCGCTTTGCAGTTGATCGTATGCTCGGGCGACTGGCGCGCATGCTGCGGATGCTCGGGTATGATGCGTTCTATTCCCAGCAGGTGAGTCCCGAGGAGCTTCGCGGTCTAGCCCAACGTGATGGCCGCCTTATACTGACGCGGGGCGAGGTTGAGAGGCGTTTCCCGAAAGCGGCGCGCACCAATATCCTCTCCATCCGGAGTGAATCCCCTCCCGAGCAATTGCGCCAAGTCGTCGATGAATTGCATTTGGATTGGGAATCGGGCCTGTGCACGCGTTGCACCGAGTGCAACACCGAAATCGTCGGGGTCGAGAAAGGAGAAGTTGAATCCGAGGTGCCGCCGCGCGTCTTTCAAGCCTACAGCGAGTTCTACCGTTGCCGCGGCTGTGGGCGGGTGTACTGGCGGGGGTCTCACTTTGAGCGCATCAAGAAGAACCTGGAGCTCATCCTGAAGCGGGGAGTACCCGGGACTTGAGAAACTCGAACGATCCCAGGCTAATCTATGCAATCTGCGTAATCTGCGGATTGTTCACCAAATCTGGCAGCGTTGCTCGCGGACCATCGGGTCTGCGGCCTTGCAGCCGAAAGCCTTGGCGAACTCATCCAGGTTCGAGGGCGCGCCGATGGCGCGGAATTTGTCGAGTGGGTGCGGATTGGTTTTTACCTGCAAGCGCTCGAATTCGGTGCGGTCGTTGGCCGCCCAAGTGGTCGCCCAGGAAATAAAGAAGCGCTGTTCGGGGGTTAGCCCGTCGATATTTTGCGGGCGCGGCTTGCCCTCGAAGCTTTTCTGGAGAGCTTTGTAAGCGATGGTCAGGCCTCCCAGATCGGCAATGCTTTCGCCCAGCACGAGCTTGCCGTTTTCGTGCAAGTCGCCCTCGACGACGTAGCCGTCAAACTGCTTTTCGACACAGTCGGCGCGCGCCTGGTAGTTCTTCAAATCCTCCGGCGTCCACCAGTTTTTCAAATTGCCCTGCGCGTCGAACTTGCGGCCCTGATCGTCAAAGCCGTGGGTCATTTCGTGTCCGATCACCGCGCCGATGCCGCCGTAGTTCACGGCGTCGTCCGCCTTCGCATCGTAGAACGGCGGCTGCAAAATGCCGGCGGGAAAAACGATTTCATTCATCGATGGGTTGTAATAGGCATTGACCGTGGGCGGCGTCATGCCGAATTCTTTGCGGTCGACGGGTTTTCCAATTTTCGCCAGTTGGCGATTGAACTCGAAATGCCGGCCGCGCAGGACGTTCCATACGTATGGCCCGCGGTCCACGTTGAAGGCGGAATAATCGCGCCACTTGTCGGGATAACCGATCTTGGGCGTGAAGGCGTTGAGCTTCTCGAGCGCCGCCTTGCGGGTGTCGGGGCTCATCCAGGGCAGGGTGGCGAGGTCGTCGCGCAGCGCGGCGATCAGGTTTTGGACCATCTGCTGCGCTCGGGCTTTGGCTTCGGGAGGGAATGCCTTCTTCACATAAAACTCGCCCAGCGCCTCGCCCAGTTCTCGGTCCGTGGTCATCACGCAACGCTCCCAGCGTGGCAGATTTTTCTCCGTGCCCTGGAGAATCTTGCCGTTGAAACTGAATTCCTCATCCACGAATTTCGAGGAGAGTCCGGGGGCCGCAGCGGCGATGAGATGCCAGCGCAGGTAGGTTTTCCAGTCGTCCATCGACACGTCCTTGAGGTCGTGATTGACGGCTTCAAAGAACTTTGGCTGCGCGACGTTGACGGAAGCGATCGACGGCGCGCCGATTTCCTGGAAGTAGGTTGGCCAGGAAAAATCAGGCGTTAGCGCCGTCAGTTGCGCCACGTCCATCTTGTGATAGGTGGCGTCCGGGTCGCGCATCTCGACCCGCGTCATGGAGGCGTCGGCGAGCTTGGTCTCGAGAGCGATCACGCTCTTGGCCTCGTCGGCGGCCTTGGCCGCGTCGTCGCCCAGCAACTCAAGCATCCTGGCCACGTGCTCGACGTATTGCTGGCGCAGCTTCACGGACCTTTCGTCGTTCTTGAGGTAGTAATCGCGGTCGGGCATGCCCAGCCCGCCTTGCCCCGCGAACCCGATTACCTGCGTGCTGTCCTTGCGGTCTTGCGCCGAGCCGAAGCGGAAAAGCGTGTTGACGCCCTCGCCTTGCAGACGCGCGATCTCGGATTCGAGATCGGCCACGGACTGAATCTTCGCGATGCGCTCGAATTCCGGCTCGAGCGGCTTGGTGCCCTCCGCTTCGATCTTTTGCTCGTCCATGCAACTGGCATAAAAATCGCCGATCTTTTGCTCGTTGGAACCGGGTGCGGCGTCTCGTTTCCTGGCAGCGTCCTCCAAGATCTCGTGCAGAATCGCCCGATTCCTTTCCTGGAGCACGTTGAACGTCCCCCAGCTCGGATGGTCTGCCGGCACAGGATTGTTCTTCAACCAACCGCCATCGGCGTAATGGAAAAAGTCCTCGCACGGCTTGCACGTCGTGTCCATGTTGGAGGGATCGATGCCGTGCGGGCTGGCGGGCCCGCCACCATTAGGATTTGCCGCGGCCGGACTCGCGCCGCCGTTGCCCTCAGCTACGACGGAGTCTTGTGCCTCCAGCCCCGCGGCGATGAGTCGCAATGGCTGAGCAACAAACATTAAAGCCAAAAGAGGAGTTCCGAACGAAACTATGAACAACGCTGAACGGCGCATGGTTCGTCACCTCGCAAAAGGGTTTTTATTGCAGCGAGGGGATTATACGCCGGTTTTGGGGAGGAAGCGCGATTCTAGCGCCAGCGGGCTTTTAGGCAGGATCGGAGCATATGGAGCCGCAGGCCGAATCTTCGATGGCGCGCGGATCCGGCCGTTTCTTATCGACAACTGACGACTGACAGCTCCTTATCGGTGAAAGCGTCCCCACCGCCCGTAGTAACCGAAACCGATGTAGAACGGCGTAGGATAATAATATCCCCACGGATAGTACGGGCCATAGAATGGCGGAGGCGGGTAGCCGACCGGGCCGGCGAAGCGCGGCCGATGCTCGAGCTGGCCGTTGGCATAATCCGACTGTTCGACCGGCCGGAATGCGACGACGCTGCGCTCGGTGGAGAACGTGACCGGGTTCTTCGTTTCGAACGTGAGGGACTCTTCGGGAGGGATGACAGTTGGCTCGCCACGGGTGAGGAGCACTCCGACGATGCCCGCCACCGCGCCGGCGCCGGCGCCGATGGCCGCGCCTTTTCCTTCATTTGCCGCCGCGCCGATAATCGCGCCCAGGCCCGTTGTGGTTCCGATGGCCGCGGCGTCGCGTCCCTTGGTGGTGTTTCCGGAAACTTGCATCAGTTCAGTATGAATGGCCAGTCGCTGGCCATCAACCAGCACCAGATTCGCCAGCTCGACGCCCAGTTGTGAAACACCCTTCACGCGCCCTGCCTTTTCTGCCACGCTCACGCGGCCGACCACCGTCTGACCTCGTCGCGCCACAACCCAACCATTGATCACCACCGGCTGCTGAAGCTCGGCGCTGAATTTATCGCCAATCAGGTTGCGATCGCTCGAGAGCGCTTGCGACGTGCGGACTGTAATCATCGTGCCCACCGGCAAAGTGAACGACGCGGGCACCTGGTCGAAAGCGAGAGGCTGCGGCGCGGGCTGGCCTGGCGCGGCTTGGGGAGCGTTTTGCTGGTCAGTTGGCGGCGCCGTCGGCTGCTCCTTCTGCTGGGCGCTCGCCGGTGGCTGCTCCTGCGATTTCGCTTGGTCCTGCTGCGCTGCCCAAAGGGGCAACGCGCTGAGGCAAACAGCTAAGGCAACGGCAGTGACAAATCGTCGGGTAAGTCGGCTGGCGTTCATGCTTGCTCCCTGGTTTTAACGCATCGAGCCAGACGTTTTAGTGCGACCCTCGAAAACGCCAGCGATGCGAAGTTCGTGTCATTCTCTTCCTGTAATCAAGATGCCCTCAAGGTAAGCCCGAGTTGCCTTAGGATCATAGCTGGATTTCCCGCGCCAAAGTTACATCGCACGTCTCTGCCCTTCCCCAAAGTTGATGCGATGTCCTCTTGAAGACAATTCCTGTATGATATTCGGACTCTCTCTGCCGCCGCCCAACCAAGGGAGTGTATATTAGGGTACTCAGGGAATCCGATGGGAAGGAACTGAAGGCCATGAGTTTGAGTCAACTAGCACGGACGATCAGGGAATCTGCAACTCTGAAATTGAACGAGACAGCCGCCCTGCTGCGCGAGAAGGGCGAGCCGGTGATCCACTTGGGAGGCGGCGAGCCCAAAAGCCGCGCGCCGGTGGACGCGGTGATCAGTTGCACTTCGCTGCTTCAGACCGGCGAAATCCGCTACACGCCGCCGGATGGAATTGGCGCTTTGAAGAAGGCCATCATCCGTTACACCGAAGACCACTACGACAAGGTGGCGAGCGCCAAGAACGTGATTGTTTCGGGCGGAGCCAAACAAGCGATCATGGTGCTGCTCCATGCGATTCTCGACCCGAAGGACGAGGTGGTCTTCCCCTCGCCGTACTGGGTGAGCTACCCCGAGATGGTGAAGCTGGCGGGCGGCGTGCCTGTCTCGGTGAAACCCGAAGACGGCACCTTCTTCCCTAAGGTACAGGAAATCGCGGATTCTTGCGGCTCGTACACCAAGGCCGTCATCGTGAACAGCCCCAACAATCCCTCGGGTGCGATGTTCTCCGCGGACTTCATTGGCGAGATCGTGGAGTTCTGCGAGAAGAAAAACCTCTACCTGGTGATGGACGACATTTACAACCGCCTGGTCTTCGAGGGCAAGACCGCGCCCAATTGCTACGATTACGCGAAGATTCCCCTGGAGCAATCCAAATTGGTGGTGATCAACGGCATCTCGAAGATGTATGCCATGACGGGCTTCCGCATCGGTTGGGCCATCGCCAGCCAGGAGTTGATCGCCGCGATGGCGACCATCCAATCGCAGCAGACGTCCGGGCCGGCAGCGCCCGCGCAGTGGGCGGCGGTGGGCGCGCTGAACGGCGTTCAATCGAGCGTCGAGGCCCTGCGCGTGACGCTTGAAAATAACCGCAACATCATGATCGACCGGCTGCGCGCCATCGACGGCGTCAATGTCCACAAGCCCGATGGGACGTTCTATTGCTTCCCGGACTTCGGCGCCTACATGAAGGACTCGCAAAAGCTGTCGAATTTCCTTCTGGAGAAAGTCCGCGTGATTGCGGTACCCGGAAAAGAATTCGGCTTTGAGGGCCATTTGCGGCTGAGCTACTGCGGCGCCGTGACAGACATTACCGAAGGCCTGGAGCGCATTCAGTGGGCGCTCGATCCCAACTCCGCCAACGAGCTTTACCTCGGCGAGAGGAAGCTGGTGAGGGACTGGCTATGAATATCTATCTCGACGTTCAATCCCCAGCCGTGAAAGAAGCCGATCGCCTGGCGAGTGATTATGGGCTGGCGAATCATGGGCTGCTCAATGCGCGCCGCGCCTACTGGAATCTCACCACGGCGTCGCTTTACGAGGAAGCGATTTTCCGTTCCGAAGGCCGGCTGGTGCACAATGGCCCGCTGCTGGTTTCGACCGGGAAGCACACGGCGCGGGCCGCGGCCGATAAGTTCATCGTCCGCGAAGAGAGCTCCGAGCAGAGGGTCTGGTGGGGGCAATACAACCGCCCCTTCACCGCCGAGAATTTCAGCGCGCTCCTCTGCCGCGTGCAAGGCTACTTGCAGGGCCGCGACGTGTTCGTTCAAGACTGCTACGCGGGCGCCGATCCCGACTATCGGCTCCCCATCCGCATCATCACGGAAAAGGCTTGGCACAGCCTTTTCGCGCGCATCATGTTCCAGAGAATTCGGAACCAGGATCAGCTCAAGAAGCACGTGCCGGAATTCACGGTCATCGCCGTGCCGGGTTTTCAGTCCTCGCCCATCATCGACAGCACGCGCACCGAGACGTGCATCATCATCAATTTCCGCGAGCGCACCGCCATCGTCGCCGGCTCGAGTTATGCGGGCGAAATCAAAAAGACCATTTTCACCGTGCTCAATTATCTGCTGCCGCTGAGCGGGGTGCTTTCCATGCACTGCTCGGCGAACGTCGGGCCCGCTGGTGACGTGGCCATCTTCTTCGGCCTCTCCGGGACCGGCAAGACCACGCTCTCCGCCGACCCCAAACGCCATTTGATCGGCGACGACGAGCACGGCTGGAGCGATCGCGGCGTTTTCAATTTCGAGGACGGCTGCTACGCCAAGGTTATCCGCCTCTCACCCGAAGCTGAGCCGCAAATCTACGAGTGTACGCGCCGCTTCGGCACCGTCATCGAGAACGTTGTCTACGATCCCGTCTCGCGCCGGCTCGACCTGAACGACGATTCCATCACCGAAAACACGCGTGCCGCTTATCCCCTCGAGTACATCGCCAACTTTCTGCCGGAAAAACGCGCCGGGCATCCGAAGAATGTCGTCTTCCTCACCTGCGATGCCTCCGGCGTGATGCCGCCTATCGCCCGGCTCAGCCCGGATCAGGCTATCTACCACTTCATTTCCGGTTACACGAGCAAGATTGCGGGCACCGAAATCGGCCTCGGCATCGAACCGCAGATCACCTTCAGCACCTGCTTCGGCGGGCCGTTCATGGTGCATCATCCGTACCACTACGCCGAGCTGCTCAAGAAAAAAGTGCTGAATCACGGAGCAAAGGTGTGGCTGGTGAATACGGGCTGGACGGGCGGCCCGTTTGGCGTGGGGAAGCGGATCAGCATCCACCACACACGCGCCCTGCTCGATGCCGCGCTGGCCGGGAAGCTCGACAACGTCGACTGCCACACCGACCCCATCTTCGGCTTCGATGTGCCTAAGACTTGCGAAGGCGTGCCCTCGGAGATCCTCGATCCGGTCAATACCTGGCCCAGCCGAGGGGAGTACTTCAGGAAGTACGATGGCCTCGCGGCGCGCTTCATCGACAATTTCAAGACCTTCGTGGCCGAATGCCCCGCGCACGTACTCGAGGCCGGCCCCAAGCGCCTTACGGCCGTCCCCGCGAGGTAGCGGCGGCAAGAATTTCCATTGCTCGTCCCGCATGGCGCGCCGATTTCGCGATGGCATAGAATCGCGCCGAGGGGGCACTGTGCACACGCACGCTCATCATCCTCACTCACACGCGGCGGGCTGGGTCGTGAAGGCGGCAGTGGCCGTGACTCTGGCGCTGGTGGTGACGGAGTTTGTCGTGGGCACGCTCGCCCACAGCCTGGCCCTGGTCACAGACGGGTGGCACAACCTCACCGACGTTCCCAGCATGGTCCTCGCCATGCTCGCGCTCTATTGGGAACAGCGGCCGCCCGACGAGCACAAGACATATGGTTACCAGCGCGCCGGCGTGCTGGCGGCGTTCGTGAACGCGCTGGCGATGATTGCTGTGGCGCTGTTCCTGTGCTATGCGGGCTATGAGCGAATCGTGCGGCCCCAGCCCATCGCTGTCGGCGCCATGCTTTGGGTCGGCGTGGTCGCGCTGGTGGTGAATGGGGCTATTACGGCTGGCCTCGCAACCGGCCGGCGCGACCTCAACCTGCGCGCTGTCTTCATTCACAATCTCGGTGACGCGCTCTCGAGTCTTGGCATCATCGTGGGCGCGTGGCTGATTAGGCGAACGGGCCAGCCCCTCATCGACCCGTTGATTGCCTTCTTGATTGCCGGGATGATTGTGTGGTCGGCGGTGGGGATCATCACCGAGTCGATGAATATTCTCCTCGAAAGCTTGCCCAAGGGAATGGAGCTGGAGACTGTGGCCAACGCCATGCTCGGCGTGCCGGGCGTTCACGAAGTCCACGACGTCCACATTTGGTCGCTCGGATCGCAATCGCGGGCGCTTTCATGCCACGTGAGAATTCTCGACATGCCGACCTCGGAAAGCGAACGAATCTGCCGCCAACTCAACGAAGTCGTGGCCGCTGAGTTCGGCATCACCCACACAACTATCCAATTCGAGCATACCCACGCGCCCGGCGATTTTCATCGCTATATGCCGGAGCCAGCGGCAAAGAAAGAAGGCGGAAAGGAGTAGGCAGAAGGCAGAAGAATGGCAAATGGATTATGGTAAATGGGAAATTGTAAATGGCATCCATTTCCCATTTCCCATGGCCCATTTTCCATTTGAAATGATCTTGTCTTTAGCCGTTCCTACCCACGCCTTCTTTCGACTCTCTCCAGGCCGTCCAAGTACGGTCTCAGTGATTCGGGGATGATGACGGAGCCGTCGGCTTGCTGGTAGTTCTCGAGGATGGCCAGCCAGGTGCGGCCGATCGCGAGGCCACTGCCGTTCAGGGTGTGGAGGAACTCGGTCTTTCCTTTCTGACCTCGGCGAAAACGCAGGTTGGCGCGCCGCGCCTGAAACGCTTCGAAGTTCGAACACGAGGAGATTTCCTTATACTCACGTACCGACGGCAGCCAGACTTCCAGGTCGTAGGTTTTCGCCGAGCTGAAGCCCAGGTCTGCGGTGCAGAGGACAACCACGCGGTAAGGCAGTCCGAGGCGTTGCAGGATCGCTTCCGCGTCATGCGTGAGCGACTCGAGCTCGTTATAGGAATTTTCCGGGAGCGCAAATTTCACTAGCTCAACTTTCTGAAACTGGTGCTGGCGGATGATCCCGCGCGTGTCTTTGCCGTAGGATCCCGCTTCACTGCGAAAGCACGCCGTCCAGGCACAATGCTTCACCGGCAACTTCTCCCCTTCCAGCACTTCGTCGCGATAAAGATTGGTCACAGGAACTTCGGCAGTGGGGATCAGCCAGTAGTCCGTTCCCTCGAGCTTGAAAAGGTCGCCGGCAAATTTGGGAAGTTGGCCGGTGCCGTAGAGGCTGGCGGAATTCACCACGAAAGGCGGCAGGACTTCCGTGTAGCCGTGCTCGCGCGTGTGCACGTCGAGCATGAAATTGGCCAGCGCTCTTTCCAGTTTGGCGCCGATACCGCTATAGACCGCAAAACGCGCTCCGGCAATTTTCGCGGCGCGCTCGAAATCCAAAATGCCGAGTTCGGGGCCGAGGTCCCAGTGTGCCTTGGGCTCGAAATCGAACTGGCGCGGCTCGCCCCAGCGCCGGATTTCCTGATTGTCTTCGGGGCCGCGTCCGGCGGGGACGCTCTCGTGAGGAACATTGGGAATGCCCACCAGCAGTTCGCGCAACTGCTTGTCCGCAACCTCCGCATGGGCGTCATAGATCTCAATCTCTTGCTTCAGCACCTTCATTTCCGCGATTTGCGCACCGGCGTCCTGCTTCTGTTTTTTGAGCCCGGCAATTTCATCGGAAACTTTATTGCGCCGCGCCTTGAGCTCCTCGGCTCTGGCGAGGGCCGTGCGCCGCGTCGCGTCCAGGGACTCGAAGTCCTTCATCGCGTCGGCCATGCCGCGCTCGCGCATCTTGCGCTTCACCAATTCCAAGTTGTCACGAACAAAGTTGAGATCCAGCATAGAAATGCAGGGATTAGGTGTTAGGGACTAGGGATCAGGGCAAGAAGGAAATTCTTCCCAGCACCTAACACCTACCACCTAACACCTAGCTTGCGACTGTCAATCTAATCGACCGGCCGCAACCTGTCAAATTTGGCGCGAGACTAATTCACAGCTCCTGGTTCCTAACTCCTAATTCCTAGCCTTTCCAAACTGCGCCGCCGCGTGTAAACTGCATTTTCCATTAACCGGGTCGGATGTTACCCTTGAGGCGACATCGGAAAGCGGAGGAGCAATCATGGCGACACGACGCATTGGAATTCTCACCGGCGGCGGCGACGTGCCGGGGTTGAATGCGGTCATCAAGACGGTGGTTTACAGAGGCAGCGACATCGGCTGCGAGGTGATCGGAATCCGGCGCGGCTGGGAAGGCCTCACGCACGTCAATCTGGACGATGCGGAGAGCCGCGAGCGTTATATCCTTCCCCTCGACCGCGAGAACACGCGAACCATCGACCGCACGGGCGGCACTTTTCTGCACACGACGCGCACCAATCCGGCGAAGATGAAGAAGCTGCCGCCGGCTCTGGAGGGCGGCACCTTTGTCAAATCGCAAATCACCAAGAAGGGCGAGACGTCGGCGGTCTATGACGTCACACCGGCGGTGCTGAACAACATCGGCACGCTCGGCCTCGACTATCTAGTCGCCATCGGCGGCGACGACACGCTGAGCTACGCGGCGCGGCTGGACCAGGAAGGCGTCAAGGTGATTGCCATCCCTAAGACCATGGACAACGATGTGCGCAACACGGAGTACTGCATCGGGTTTTCCACGGCCATCACTCGCGCCATGCACGCCATCGACCGGCAGCGCACGACGGTCGGGTCGCACGAGCGCATCGGCATCTTCCGCATTTTCGGACGCGACGCCGGCTACACCGCGCTTTACACCGCGTATGTCGCGTCCACTCGGTGCTGCATCCCCGAGTACAAATTCGATCTGAAACAGCTCATCAATCTTCTTGTGGACGACAAGAAATCGAATCCCAGCGGCTACGCGCTCGTGGTGCTCTCGGAGGGCGCCGAGTGGAAGGGCTACCAGGTGCGCGAGTACGGCGAGGCGGACGCGTTCGGCCATCGGCACAAGGCTAGCGTCGGGGAGGATCTGAGCGATGAGATCAAGAAGGCCACGGGCGAAGAGACCATCGTCAGTGACCTGACCTACGATCTGCGGAGCGGCAGCCCCGACTTCATCGACAAGCTCGTGGCCGCAACCTTCGGCGCCATGGCCGTGGACTGCGTCGAGCGAGGCGAGCACGGCGTGATGACGGCGATCCACGGCGGGCGCTACGCCGTGGTGTCCATCCCTGACCCGAAACTCGGGCCACGCACAGTCGACGTCGACACCATGTATGACATCGGCCGCTGCCGGCCGAACTATGCCCGCAAGCTCGGTCTGCCAGTTTTTCTCACCCAGGCATAATAGGAAAGCTCTTCAGTATGTCAGCACTTCAGTATTTCATTCAGCGGATATATATTTAGATATATATAACAGAAGTATAATACACTAAAGAACCACCAGCAGGCTGAAGTGCTGAGCAACTGACAGACTGAAATACTGACAAGCTGAAACACTGCTACGCGGCGACGGGCTCGCGCGCCAGCTTTTCGCCGCGCTTCGCTTCGGGCGCGGCGGCCTTCGCGCGCTCGTGCACAGGAGGAACTCGAACCAGGACAGGGCAGGGAGCGTGCTCGGCCACGTACCGCACGGTGGATCCGAGGAGCACTTCGCCCAGCCCGTGCTTGTGGTGATAACCCATGATGAGGACATCGACGCCTGCATCCGTGGCTTCGCCGACGATTGCCTCCCCCGCGTGACGGGCGCGGATCAATCGCGTCAAGACTTCTTTCCGATATCCCAATCCGGTTTCCCGGGCCAGCGAAAGGAGCTGTTCCGGTGGTTTATCCAATACCTCTGCGTGGGCATCCAAGGGCAATCCGGGGCCGATTTCCAAAACGTGTACCGCCGTCACATCGGCCATCTTGCCTTCGGCCATATGGCAGGCGAGCTTCATCAGCGCCCCAACGGACTCGATGTCACGGAGCGCCACCATAATCTTGAGGTTGTCCATCTTGCCCTCCGATCACAGGGGATGGGCGGGTGGCGGAAGGTCTCAGGCCTGATGCAGGCCTTCTGGCCAGGACGATGACCGCGAGTCCTTAACCGATCGAGGCCCCCGCCCGCCCACGTTTCTTCTTTCCTTGCCTGCATGATGCTGCCTCGCCAGCCTCTCTTTCAGTGACCTTCGTCACACTTGAGATTGATGATTCTCGGTTGCGGATTTCCGATCGAGAACATTTGTCGACGGCTCGTTGTCAGTCGTCCGGGGCCGACGCCGACCGTAGGGCCACCTTCCGAGGCCAGCAGCGGACAACGGATCAGGAACAGCGGACGTCTTCGCAAATCGGAAATCGACAATCGAAAATCGGCAATCACTCCCCGTCTTTGAGGCCGAGCTCTGGAAGACCGCCGAACGCGTGGCCCTTCCAGCCCCCGATCTGGCGCCGCGACTCGCTCACCTCACGGCGAACGGTCCTCCAAGTGTCTTCGGGAATCGAGAGGAACACGCGGGCCACTTCGGGATCGAATTTCCGCCCTGACTCGCGCTTGATTTCGTCTCGCGCCTTCGAATCAGGCAGCGCCTTTCGGTACGGCCGGTCGGAAGTCATCGCGTCCAGCGTATCGGCGACGGCGAAGATCCTGGAGCCGAGCGGGATTTCGGCCCCCATCAGGCCCTGCGGATATCCGGTCCCATCGTAGCGTTCCTGATGGGTGAGCACGATCTGGGCGGCGGGAGCCAGGAAAGCAACCCGACTCACCAGATCGTATCCGATGCGAGTGTGGGCTTCCATCACCGCGCGCTCTTCGGCGGTCAATTGGTCAGGCTTCAGCAAGATCGTATCCGGAATCCCGATTTTGCCGATGTCATGCAGGTAAGCGCCGCGGGCAATGTGCGTCAGCTGCTCGCTGGAACAATTCATCCCCCTGGCCATTTCGAGGCAAAATCGCATGACCCGTTCGGAGTGTCCCGCGGTTTCGTTGTCGCGCAAATCCAGGGCTGCTCCCAGCGCCTCGAGGGTCTCATCATACGTCAACTCCACCCGCTTCAACGCCGTCCGCAGTTGGACGGTGCGTTGTTCCACCATTTCCTCCAGGCGGGTGCGGTATTTCTCGAGTTCAAACTCCATTTGCTTCTTCGCCAGCGCCCGCCGAACTGATGCGAGAACAGCGCCCAAGTCGAATGGCTTGACGAGGTAATCGTCGGCGCCTTGCTTCATCGCTTGAATCCCGACCTTCAGGTCCGCGACTCCGGTGGCCATCAAGAAAGCGGCGTAGGGCTGCTGTTTTCGCACCTCCTCCAAGAGGTCGAGCCCGGAGATTTCCGGCATTCGAAGGTCGGAGATCACGACGTCGAAAGGGGCTTGTTCGACCATCGCCAGGCCCTCTTTGCCGCTGGAAGCGATGTGACACTCAAACCCTTCGGCGGAAAGCCGTTCGCGGAGCATTAACGGGATTGCCGGCTCGTCGTCCACCAATAAGACACGAGGATGGCTGACGCGCTCTTGCTCTGGCATAGGTTCCTGGGCTGAAACCGTTGTTCCCATGTCCCACCTCCCTGCTTGTAACGTGTCTTAATAAGCGATTCTCTGCAACACGAAATGCATTGGCCAAAATCCCCCGGACCGCCAGCCTCCGCCCCACACGCAGGCGCCCCGCAGCGGGTAGAAGTCCAGATGCGAGACCGCCCGCAGTGGTTACCTGCTGTCTCTACCCAGTGCCTCGCGCACTTTGCGTGCCAGGGCACCCGGAGTGAACGGCTTCTGGAGGTACAACATGCCTGGCTCCAGGGCGCCGTGATGGAGCACCGCATTATCCGTATACCCAGACATATAGAGCACTTTCATCCCTGGACGAGCAGCACTCATCAGGTCGGCTAACTGTCGGCCGCCGATTCGAACGGGGCTTGAAAGTAAGGTAACGAGTTGGGCGATTCTCGGTCTCGCATGGTCCAGGCTCATTGCCACATGCCGGCTCGGAAAGACCGGCGAATATTCCTCGCCAAAGCACACGGCGGGGAAAGCTCAGTCATACTCGCCCCGGCCGCGGCACGGTGCGAATCTCTCCTCGGCCAGTGTTCTTTGGCAATAACGCGGAAACCGTAAACTCGCTCGGGCGCCTCGGGCGTAACGGGCTCATTTCGCCGAAAATAGTAACTGTTTTAGATGATAATGTCAATTGCTCATATCCTTTGAATTATTTGCTCCCCACGAGGTCGATTTCATGCCGCGCGTTCTTTGCGTTTAGGCGCTCTAATCTCGCAATGTGCTTCTTGATGGGCTCGATAGCCTTTTGTCACCACAATTACGGGACGATTCGGTAGGCTTGATGAGAAAGTCATCAGTCCAAGGCCCGATGGGCCAAGCAAGAGTGGTCCTTTGCCGTCCTTGCTACAAACAAAGGACGAATGACAGAGGACTAATAGAATCTGGAAAGAAATCCCTTTTGGCGAAGGGCGTGGCATGTTGCCCCACCGCTGTGAAATCTGGAAGATCTTGTAAGTTCTTTGTTTCGGTGGGGCAGTATTTCAGTGAGTCAGTATGTCAGTTTGTCAGTGCAGTACGCAGGGGTTCGGGCTTCTGGGCTCCGGTCTCAGCTTGCCTACCCGAATCCCTGACCCCGAATCCCGAAGCCCGCTCGCTCGACTGACCCACTGAAATGCTGAGCCACTGACCAACTCGGGACGGACAAAGGACGGCGGATCGCCTTGACAAGGCTTTGGCAACTAAGATATGAAATGGCCCCTGAGATCTTTGGTTCATTCAGCGCGATATGCATTCCACATGCCCATCTCGCAGGTTCTTCCACCGGAACAAGGCGGCCGTATCTTCATTGACCCCCAAGACTCTCTCCAAGGGCTCGAATCTCAAGTCCGACGGAGATCGGCCGATGAGACTATTTGCAGATTTCTATTTGCCCCGCTGGGAGGGGGCTGCAAGCTATAAGGGCTGTGAGGCGATTTTCAGCACCTTATCGGCAGCTACCAACGTAAACGGCGTTTGAAACGAAAAGTCATGCGACAGTGTGACGGCCGTCACAGACTCAAGAAGGAGCTCAGCGCAGAATCGCGCCCATGTCGGAGGGACCTGTTCGGAAACTCAGCGAATTGGACTGTAAAGCTTTGCAACATGTCACAGCGCGTTATTCAAAGCTCGTCTCGGAGGGTTTTCCCGTGGATGCCAAAACAAAGTTGAGCAGAATTGCCGCCACCATGACCTTGACACTTGCGGCGTATCTGGTTGGGACAGGTCTGCTCGTGGCTGGTGTGCCTTCCAACACGAAGGCATCGGCGGCTGCCCAGGGGTTCAAGGGCAATCCTGAGGACTACGTGGGGCAGGAAACCTGCAAAGGCTGCCACGAGGACATGTTTAAGAATTGGGAGAAGACGCCCCACTGGAAAACCACTCTGACGCACAAGGGCCCGGAATGGCAAGGGTGCGAAGCTTGCCACGGACCAGGGAAGGCGCACGCAGACGCCATGGGTGAGGCGGCGGGGGATCCGGCCAAGATCGAAGCCGCGAAGAAGCTGATTTTCAGTTTCAAGGGAGTGCCGGCCTCAGAGAGCAGCCAACGCTGTCTCGCCTGTCACGTCTATGGCGAAGAGCACTCCAACTTCGCGCGGCAGGCGCACAACATCAATAATGTAAGCTGCACCGATTGCCACTCGCCTCATCACGCCAAAGCGGACTACCTGCTGGTGGCCAAACAACCGCTGCTTTGTTTCTCGTGTCATGGAGAGGCTAAAGCGGATTTCAGCAAGCCGTTCCACCACCGCGTGAATGAAGGCTTGATCAAGTGTACCGACTGCCACAACGAGCACGGCGGCTTCCTGACCAAGCAACTAAGAGCCACCGCTTCCCAAGACGCGGTTTGCTTCAAGTGCCACGTGGACAAGGCGGGACCGTTTGTCTACGAGCACGCGCCGGTGAAGACGGAGGGCTGCGTCGCCTGCCACACGCCGCATGGTTCGCCGAACCCGCGGCTCTTGAAGCGCAGCCAGATCAACCTGCTGTGTTTGGAGTGCCACACATTCTCTGGCATTGACACAGGCGCGCCGGGCATTCCGTCATTCCACAACCAGTCGGCAAAATACCAGGCTTGCACGCTGTGTCATCCGATGGTCCACGGATCGAATACCAACAGGTTCTTCTTCCGATAGGAGAGCTGTAGTGGCGATCCCGCCCAGCGGGATCGTCGGTTTTTCGTCGGTCAGAGACCGACGCGAGAACAAACTGAGATCGAGCAGGAGATTCGAGCCGAAACGGCCCGAATTGACATGCGCAGCACGGGGTTCAACTATGAGATCAAATGAGTTGCGTCTTTGGTCGGTCTTCGCGAGCTTCATCCTCGCTATTTTCCTGTTCACGCCCGCCGTGGCTCAGGAGACGCAGGAGGGCAAGGACTGGGGCAACTACCATGTGAACCAGTCCTTGGAATTCGGCTGGCGGGGGACGAGCTTCACCGGAAACAACGACGTCTACGACACGTTCGTGAACCTGGGCCAGGGTTTCCGCCTCTTCAATCAGTCGCTGGAAATGAGGTCGCTCAACCACGAGGGCGGGCTCTTTGATACTCTCTCCTTGTCGAACTTCGGCTACGGAGGCGACCCCAACGACGTCACCATGCTGCGCGTCTCGAAGAACAAGTGGTACGATTTCAGCGGCACCTTTCGCCGCGACCGCAACTTGTGGAATTACGATCTGCTGGCGAACCCCCTCAACCCGACGACCTCCAAGCCGACTGAGATCATCACTTTTTCGCCGCACGACATGGCGCTGACCCGCCGAATGAGCGATTACAACCTGACGCTGATGCCGCAATCCAACTTCCGCGTCCGCTTGGGCTACAACCGCAACATTAACGAGGGCCCGTCACTGACCTCCTATCACGTGGGCACCGAGGAGCTGCTGTTCCAGCAGGTGAAGACAACCACCAACGCTTACCAGGTGGGTTTTGATTACCGGGGCGTGCCTCGAACCAACTTCAGCTACGACCAGTTCTTGAACTACTACAAGAACGACACCACCGACACGGACGGTTTTCTGATCTACCAGTTGTCCAACGGCCAACTAGTGGACCCAGGGGTCTCGTTCGACACCGCCAACAGCAACCCCTGCAAGACGCCTCTTGTCGCCGGTCCTCCGACCATACCGCCTACGTACAACCCGGCATGCAGCGGCGAGACGAGTATGCTGCGCAGCCAGCCGATAAGAACCTCGTATCCGACCGAGCAATTCAGTTTTCAGTCCAACTACTTCAACAACGTTGACATGGCCGGACGCCTCTCTTACACTTCCGCCGACGCCCGGGTGGATGACTTCTACGAAATGTTCCAAGGGTTCGAATCACGGACGCTGGCGAGGCAGCTACAAACCACGGGAACGGCGGCCATCACCCGCGTTACGAGCACCGCCGACTACGCCATCACTTGGAGCGTCACACCGAAGTTCCGCGTGGTCGATGAATTCCGGTTCGATTACTTCCGCATCCCGGGCCAAAACGATCTGTCTTCGAGCGACTTATTCGCCGCGTCCTTGACGACCGCGCCGGTGGTGTTCAACCCTGCGACGTGTCCGGCGCCTTACACGGCCAAGACCTGCCCCACTCATACCACATCCTCCGAAGACGATTCGGGTACGGCGGTCGCCAGCTTATACCTGGGGCAAGACGCCAAGATCAACACGTTTCAGTTGGAATACGACTTCACCAAGCGGTTCGGCGCCCGCCTGGGGTATCGCTACGGCCATCGCATCATCGACCAGCGGAATGTGGAGGTCGATACCAGCACCTACGATCCCACCATCACGACCTCAAAAGGAAACGCGTGGCCGAGCACCGGACCCTGCGCGGGCCAGACGCTCAACTCGGACGGCTCCTGCACCGTAACCAGCCTTTCGACCGCGTCCCTGGCCAACTTTGCTGCTTCAACGACCATCAATGAGAACTCGCTGCTGGCGGGAATCTGGGCTCGGCCCACAGACAAATTTAGGATCAGCTATGACCAGGAGCTCTTTTACGCGGATAACACATTTACGCGCATCAGTCCGCGTCAGCTCCAGCATTACAAGCTGCGCGCGTCATATAAGCCGCAGCAGTGGCTGAGCATCAGCGGAACGATGAATCTTCTCGAATCCCGCAACAACGTGAGCCAGATCTTCCACATCGAGCACACTCGAAACGCCGGGTTCAACGTCAGTGCGGCGCCCAACGACCGATTCTCGGTGGACGGAGGCTACAACTACACCGGCGTCTTCTCCCAGACCAACGTCTGCTTTATTTTCGGATCTGGTCCTCCCCCTCCGGGATATCCGCCCTGCCCGGTCGTGGGCTCGCCGGTTCCGCTGCAAGCTCTTTCGATTTACAACAGCAAGCTCAATTACGGATATTTCAATTTCATGGTGAAGCCCGTCAAGCGAGTGACGATGCGCGCGGGATACGACATCGATCGCGTGACGGGCAATACGCTCATCCTGAATCCTAATTCGCCGCCCGGGCCGCTCAATTTTGATTACCATCGGCCCAACGCGTCTGTGGACGTTGACTTGGCGAAAGGCGTGACCTGGAGAACGGCGTGGGGCTACTACGATTACAACGAGAAGGATTCCGCCGCCGACCCCATCGGTCCGCGCAGCTTTAGAGGGAATCTGGTCAATCTCTCGGTGGTCTATTCGTTTTGACTTGGGTGGAACGGCCTGAAGCAAACCGGTTTCGTCATCCGGAGGAGTCGCGGCCGAGCGCCTCAAGAACCTGACCGCCGACATGCCCGAAAACTCTGGCCATGGAGAACCACGCCGACGCGCATGATGCTTATCCTAAACCGGGACGCCGCTGGGTGAATCTGCTGCTGGGCGGCGGCGTGCTGGGTTCGATTGCGTCATTCCTGTATCCTGCATTCAAGTACATCATCCCGCCTCTGGTGCCCGAATCCACCAGCCGGTCGACGGTGGCTGCAAAGATCAGCGAGCTGAAGCGCAACTCCGGCAAGATCTTTCAGTTCGGTTCCAAACCGGCCCTCCTGGTTCGAACCGCGGACGATCAATTCAAGGCCCTGTCCGCCGTATGCACCCATTTGAGCTGCACCGTCCAGTACCGTGATGACCTGCATCAGGTCTGGTGCGCCTGCCACAACGGCCTCTACGACCTTTCCGGCCGCAACATCAGTGGACCGCCCCCTCGGCCGCTGGAGGAGTTCGAGGTCCACGTGCAAGGCGAAGACATCGTGGTCTCTCGAAAGGCTTGAATATGGCCACCCTCTACCGTCGAGTGATGAGTTGGCTCGACGAGCGCTTTGGCGCCGGCAGCATCGAAGAATTCCTTCGCCATAAGACCGTTCCCTTGCATCGTCACACCATCTGGTACTACTTCGGCGGCATGACGCTTTTCCTTTTCGTCATCCAGGTGCTGACCGGAATCCTTCTCCTCCTTTATTACCGGCCCACGCCCAACGACGCTTTTGAGAGCGTGCAATACGTGGTGACGCAGGTCCGTTTTGGATGGCTGATTCGATCGGTGCATAGTTGGTCAGCCAACCTGATGATCTTCACCGTGTTCGTCCACATGTTCAGCGGCTACTTCTTGAAGGCTTACCGGAAGCCGCGCGAGTTGACTTGGGTCACCGGTATGGTTCTGTTGATCTTGGTGCTGTGTTTTGGATTCACCGGCTATCTCCTGCCCTGGAATACCCTGGCCTACTTTGCCACCAAAGTTGGCACCCAGATGGCCGGCTCGGTTCCGCTGTTCGGGAAATGGCTACTCATCTATCTTCGCGGCGGCGAGGAAGTGACCGGGGCGACACTGACTCGTTTCTTTGGGTTTCATGTCGCGGTGCTCCCTGGCCTGACGACCGTATTCCTGGCCATGCACCTTTTGCTGGTGCAGCGCTTGGGCATGAGCGTTCCGCCCGGCGTGGAACGGAGAATCGACGAGGGGCGAGAGCGCGCGCGGTCAATGCCCTTCTTCCCCAATTTCCTGCTGCGCGACATGATGGGATGGTACGCGGCCCTGGGCGTTCTCGGCGCTCTCGCGGCTATCTTCCCCTGGGAACTGGGCGCTAAGGCTGACCCGTTTGCTCCCGCTCCGGCCGGGATCCGCCCGGAATGGTATTTCCTTTTCATGTTTCAGACCCTGAAGCTTCTGCCTCCCAAGGTTTTCTTCCTGGACGGCGAGTTCGCCGGCATCCTGGGTTTTTCGCTGGGTGGCCTCGTGTGGGTCGCAATCCCGTTCATCGACCGCAAGGTTGGTTTTGGGCGCGTGACGCGTTTCTTCACGGGTTTAGGTGTTTTTGCAATTGGATATATGGTGGTGATGTCGGCATTGGTTTTCAGGTAGCTAGGGTTGTCGGCTTCGCACCTCATAGAGTTGTGGGATCGATAGAGAACGTGAAGAATTCTCCCATTATCGCAGTGCTGGTCCTTCTCGCCGGGGCCGCCAGCGCTTCCGCAGCGATGAAAGACTCTTGCGCCACCTGCCACTCGGCGCTCGAGGACACCAAGCTGCTCCAGCCCGCCAAGGAATTCGAGTCCGACGTTCATCATCAGGCCGGGCTCACTTGCGCGGACTGCCATGGCGGCGACCCAAACGACGACACCATAAACGCCATGAGTCGCACCAAGGGCTTTCGCGGCGCGCCTAAGAAAACTCAGATCCCCGACTTCTGCGCCCGTTGCCATTCCGACGCCGCCTATATGCGGCGATTCAATCCCAGGCTGCGCACCGATCAGCTCAGCGAATACCTGACGAGTGTGCACGGAAAACGCCTGAAGCAGGGCGATTCCCACGTGGCCGCGTGCGTGGATTGCCACGGCGTTCATAACATCCTCGCGGTCTCGGACACCCGCGCTCCCGTGTATCCGACCAACGTCGCCTCCACGTGCGCGCGCTGCCATTCTGACACTCACCTCATGAGCGGCTACAAAATCCCCGCAGACCAAGTGGCCCGATACGAAAAGAGCGTGCATGCCCAGATGCTCGCCCAGGGGGACGCATCTGCACCCACTTGCACGACGTGCCACGGAAATCATGGCGCGATGCCACCCGGCGTGGGATCGGTAGCCAGCGTTTGCGGCACCTGCCACGTCTTTTTTGCGCAACTGTTTCAAAAGAGCCCGCACGCCGCAGTTTTCGCCAAGATGGGACTGCCGGGCTGCGTCCAGTGCCATTCCAACCACGAGATCGTGAGGCCCGCTGACGATTGGGTCGGGGTCGGCCCCCAAGCGGTCTGCGTGAACTGCCACGCGGAAGGTGATCGGGGCTATGATGCGGCGAGAATAATGGCCGGCGCCTTGGCCAAACTCAGGACGTCTCAGGAACGCGCCGACAACATCCTCACGACAGCAGAGCGTTCTGGAATGGAAGTCTCAAGCGCCCGATTGCAGCTCAGCGCTTCGAACGAAGCGCTTATCAAAGCGCGCGTCGATGTCCACACTTTTGATCCTGGCGAAGTCGAAAAGCTAACCGACCAAGGCGTGGGTATTTCCACGAAGGCCTACGAGGCGGGCATCGCCGCGCTTCGCGAACGCGATTTGCGGCGGAAAGGACTTGGGCTTTCGCTAGTCTTCATCGCCCTGGCGATTGCGGGACTGTACCTGAAGATACGTGAAATCGAATCGCGGCTCGCCCCATAGACGGCGCTTGTTCTTGATCCACGGTCTGTGCGGGCGCAGCCTTTGAACTTGAGTTTGACGTAGAATAACCGCAGCGAGCGCGGCGAGGTCTTGGCCGCGTTCCTGAACCTCAAAGGGAGGAACCATGAGAGCATTGAAGGTCACGATCTCAGCCATCGGGCTGGTAGTGTGCCTTTCGATGTTGGCACCCGTTTTGTTCGGCAAGGCGGAATATACCAAAAAGGAAAAGAAAGCTTGTACCTATTGCCACGTGAAGGCAGGTTCTAAAGACCTGAATGACGTGGGAAACTGCTACAAGAAGAACGACCATTCGCTGAAGAATTGCGAAACCGAGAAGCCTGCGGAGAAAAAGGGCTGACAGGCATCTCCGCATCGGAGGTTGCGTTTCGCCCGATATTGTGAATGATGTCGGCGAGCTTTCCGTTGTATACTGGGCCCAAGTCCGCCTGAAACTGGGCCCGCATTCCATCCGGCAGTCGAGCGGCTCGGCAGGCTGGATTTATAGGAGAGGCAAACCATGAAAGGACTCAGGATTTCACTCTTAATGGCGGTTCTGGTGGGAGGGCTGACTCTCACGTCATCGCTCATGCTCAGCAAACCGGAATACGCCAAAAAAGAGGGTAACAAAAAGTGTACCTATTGTCACGTCAAGGCGGGGTCGAAGGACTTGAATGACATCGGGAAATGCTACCAGAAGAACAAGCATTCTCTCGAGGGTTGCGAGTCCAAGGAAAAGAAATAGCCCAACAGTGGCGAGTGGCAAGTGGCAAGCGACGACGTGGGCCGGGGTTCGGGTTTCGGTCTCCGGGTTTCGCAGACAGCGCACCAGTATTTTTCTCCGCGAATCCCAAACCTGAATCCCGAACCGCCGTGAAAGTTGTGCGCAAGATCGCACTCGCCACTTGCCACATGCCACGCGCCACTGCCTCATGAGCACGCGTCCCATCAGCATCGCCTTAGCGTTCGCCGCGCTCCTCTTGGCATGGCCAGCCTGGGCGAAAGGGACCAATCCACTCGTCTGCGGTTCCTGCCACGATCAAGGGAAGAAACTCAGGAACTCGGCTCACGCCTCGCTCCAATGCTCCACGTGCCACGCGCGCCACGAGCAGTATCCTCATCCCGCTGACATTCCCAAGCCGGCTTGTGGTTCGTGCCATGCGCGAGAGGCGCAAGACTACAGCCAAAGCGTCCATGGGCAGGCCGCGAGGCGGGGCAATGCCTCTGCCCCTGATTGCAGCGTTTGTCATGGCAGCGCCCACGAGGTGGTCAGCACCACATCGGCGGAGTTCCGTAAGACCGTGCCAGACACTTGCGGCATGTGTCACGCTGACATTGCCGAACAATATCGCTCCAGCGTCCATGGTCAGGCGGTGGCCAGGGGCGTGATTGAAGCGCCGGTCTGCACCACTTGCCACGGCGAGCACGCCATTCTCGCGCCCCAAAACGCGGCTTCACCCGTTCATACCACCAATATTCCCCGCACCTGCGCGCAATGCCACGCCAACGTGGAACTCGACAGACGATTTGGGCTGCCTCCGGATCGCGTCCTCAGTTTCCAGACGTCCATTCACGGACTGGCTCTGAAGGCCGGCTCTGAGACCGTCGCGAACTGCGCCAGTTGCCACGGCGTCCACGACATCCTGTCCTCTTCCGATCCGAAATCGACCATCAACCCACAGAATCTCGCCACGACGTGCGGGAAATGTCATCCCGGCGCCGGCTCACGCTTTGCCTTGGGCCCGATCCACGAGGTTCCGGGCGGCGGCGAGCCCAGGGTTGTGGGCTGGGTGCGCGCCTTTTATCTGGTCACCATCCCGTTCGTTATCGGCTTGATGTTCCTGCACAATGTGGGCGACTGGGTGAGAAAGCTCATCCAGCGGCGGATCACGTGGTCTTCTGCGGCGGCTGGTGCGGTGCTTCGCGGTGAATTCCGCACCTCCGAGCCGGGTGAGCTTCGGATGCTTCCGTTTGAGAGGGTCGAGCACGTTCTGCTGCTCCTTTCCTTCATCGTCCTGGCCTGGACCGGATTCGCGCTGAAATATCCCGATACTTGGTGGGCCCGGCCGCTGCTGATCTGGGAGGACGGCTTGCAGCCTCGCGGCCTCCTGCATCGCATCGCCGCGGTCGTGTTCATGGTGGTTGCAGGCATGCACCTGGTCTCGCTGATCGCGAGCGGCCGGCTGCGTCGCCATTGGCAGGAGCTTTGGCCGCGCATCAGCGATGCGCGCGAAGGCCTGTTCAACTTCGCCTATAACTTGGGTCTGCGCCGCGCCCCGCCGCAACTCTCCAGCCATGGTTACATCGAGAAGGCGGAATACTGGGCAGTGGTCTGGGGCACCGTAATCATGGCCTCGACGGGCTTGATGCTTTGGGCAAACAAGTTTATCCTCCGGTGGGTGCCCAAAAGCGTTTTGGATGTGGCCAACGCCGTGCACTTCTATGAGGCGGTGCTGGCGGGGCTGGCGATCGTCGTGTGGCACTTCTATTCCGTCATCTTCGACCCCGATGTCTACCCAATGGAAACCGCGTGGCTCACCGGCCGCAGCGTGAAGCGAAAGCCTCGAGAGGCAGCCGAAACCGAAGAAGGTGCTCCGGAATCGCCGGACGAAGAAAACGCCGCTGTGAACCCGGCGGGCGCGAAGAAAATTCCTGATGAGCATCCTCCAAACTAGATTTCTCAAGTGGCTCTCCCCGCTCGTCTATCTCTCCGGCAACACGCTGAGCCGGATCGGCGTGGTGTTGGTCACGATGGCCGGCGTATTTTGGATCTGGCTGCTGCCCACCATCGTTCACGGCAATATCCGCCACCCCTACTTTGGGTTGCTCACCTTTGTGGCGTTGCCGGCGGTCTTCTTCAGTGGACTCATCTTGATTCCGGCCGGCATCGTGTTGCGTCGCCGCCGCGAGCGGCGACGAGGAGTCTTTCCCGCAGACTTGCCTCCCCTGGATTTTAAGAATGTCGAATTACGCCGGCTGCTGATATTTGTGGCCATCGTCACTGCGATCAACGTGCTGATTGGCGGCCAGCTCACTTACAGCAGCATCAGTTACATGGACAGCGTCACTTTCTGCGGGCAGACCTGCCACACCGTGATGAAGCCCGAGTTCACGGCCTATCAGGGTTCGCCGCATTCCCGCGTGGAGTGCGTACAATGTCACATCGGGCCCGGCGCTTCATGGTTTGTGCGCAGCAAGCTATCCGGCACCTACCAAATCTACGCGGTGGCCTTTCACCGCTATCCGAGGCCGATTCCCACGCCGGTCCACAACCTCCGACCGGCGCGCGAAACTTGTGAGGCTTGCCATTGGCCGCAAAAGTTCGTCGGCGATCGCTTGAAAATAATTCCCAAGTACGCGGACGACGAGAAGAACAGCCTGACCAAATCTGTGTTGCTTCTCCACATCGGCGGAGGCGAGACGGGGCCGGGCATTCACAGCGCTCATCTTGGCACCGGCGTCACGATCCGCTATGGCGCCGATGAGAGCCGCCAGAACATCAATTGGGTGGAATACCAAAACACGAGCGCCGGGCGCACCACACTCTATCTTGGAGCAGGCACAAAACCCGAGTCGGTGAACAAGGCGGCAGGTCGAGTGATGGATTGCATCGACTGTCACAACCGCCCCACCCACATCTATCAGTTGCCCGAGCGCGCCATCGACCAGGCCATGGCGGCAGGCGAAATATCGCCGGACCTGCCGTTCCTCAAGAAAGAGGGGCTGGAGATCCTGAAGCGGGACTATGCCAGCCAGGCAGAAGCCGACGCCAAGATTCCGGCCTCCCTCGCCGCGTACTACCAGCAGAGTTATCCCAATATCTATGCGCAGCAAGCCGCCGCCGTCGCGCAGGCGGGTAAGACGCTGGTCGCCATCTATGACCGAAATGTTTTCCCTCAAATGAAAGTGACTTGGGGAACCTATCCTAATAACCTCGGTCACATGGATTTCCCCGGCTGTTTCCGCTGCCACGATGATCAGCACGCCAGCGCCGACGGCAGCCGGAAAATTCCCCAGGACTGCAATACTTGCCACAACCTCCTCGCCATGGACGAAGCCAATCCCAAAATCCTCAGCGATTTGGGCCTGGCGCCGCAGGCAGCAGAAGGCTCAGCTCAGAAGTAAAGTGAGGAGCCAGAAGTCAGAATAAGAAACGGTCTCAGCAAATGACTAGCCGACGATGAATGGGTGCTGGCCCGACAACCAAATCGCTGAAAAAGTTTCTTGGACGTTAGCTCCCGGCTCCCGCGCAACGCCGCACGAGCGGCGCAACGGGGCGGGGCGCAACTGGGCGTAGGCCTGTTAGGTGAGGAATCCGGGCTGGGCCCTCGGCTTTCGCGGGCGTAGGACTCCGATCGCTCCGGGCTGAGGGCTAAAAGCCGATCGCCGATGGACGCGCGTCAAGCTTGGGTCGGCTCAGGAGAGAGACCAAGCGAAATGGCGGGCAGCGACGTTACCGGGCGGCCAGTTTCTTGGCGAGCGTGAGGAACACGTTGCGGTCGGATTCGGTCAGGCCCTTCAGCAGTTTTTCCAGCTTGAGGCGGAATCGTCCTTCCGCGCTGTCCGGCCGTGCGACGTCCGCTGACTCCAGCAGTGCGGGCGCGGGCGTAGGCGGCTCCTCGCCGGTGTAGAAAAGCTCGAACAACTTAACGTCCAAAGCGCCAGCATATTTCTCCAGAGTTCCCAGCGAGGGCACAGTATGGCCATTCTCCACCCGGGAGGTGTAGCATCGCAGCAAGCCGGTAGCCTTTTCGATGTCTCCCTGAGAAAGCCCTTTTTTTTCGCGAAGCTCACGAAGTCGAGTGCCGATAATCATTTTCTGCTCCTTGCGGATTCAATCTACGGATGCGAGAATCCACCCTCTCGTCAGCATATCACCGTCAGTCTCATCGTCAACGCATTTCGAGACTAGGCGTCGAGGGCCATCTTGTGCGGCCTCGTCCCTTTTCATTATCGGCATCGTCGGGCTTGGCCATGAACCCGTCGGGGCGGAAAAAGCCGCTATCGCAAGGCTTCAAATCTCCCTGCGGGCCAGCAACAGCGCGAGGAGCGCCATTCGAACGTAGAGGCCGTTTTGGGCTTGCCGAAAGTAAGCCGCCCGCGGATCCCGGTCCACATCCATGGTGATTTCATCCAGGCGCGGCAATGGATGCATGATAATCGTATCAGGCTTCATCAGTTTGAGACACTCCTCGTTGATGATGTAAACGCCGCGGCAATTCTCATAATCGGCGATGCGGTCGCCGAAGCGCTCTTTTTGGATGCGGGTCTGATAAACGACTTGGACTTCCGGCACAACCTTCGCGAGCTCCGATTCCTCTCGAAACCAAACGTTGTGCTCACGCAAGTGGCTCAGGATATCCTCTTTCATCCGCAAGAGGGGAGGCGCGACGAAGTACATCCTGATGTTCTGAAATTTGCTCAGCAGGTAGGCGAGCGATCGGACGGTGCGTCCCTGGGCGAGGTCGCCCACCATGGCGATGCGCAGGCCGTCGATGCCGCCGATTTCCTTGCGCACTGTGTAGAGGTCGAGCAGCGCCTGGGTAGGATGTTGCCCTACGCCGTCACCCGCGTTGATGATGGGGACACGCGAAACCGCCGCCGCCCGCCGCGAAGCGCCAACCTCGCTGTGGCGAAGGACGATGACGTCCGCGTAGCCGTTCATGATTCGAATCGTATCTTCCAGCGTCTCACCCTTGGAAACCGAGGAAAACTCCGCCGCATTTTCTGTGGAAATCACGCGGCCGCCGAGGCGATGCATGGCGGTCTCGAAGGAAAACCGGGTACGGGTGGAGGGTTCGTAGAACAGCGTGGCCATGATGCGATTTTGGAATTCCGTGCTGCCGCCGCGCTCCACGAGCTTCTCCATTTGCTTGGCGGTCTCAAAGAGTTCCGCGAGTGTGGGCAGGTCGAATTGTTGGGCCTCGATGACGTGGTCAAGTCGCATGAAGTAACAGGCCCTCCTTCAGGCTGATTCGCTCCGGCTCCGCTCGAAGATGAAAGCCGGGCAAAGCGCGCTCTCCCCGCAAACCGCGCTGCATGGATGCGGCGAGGCCTTCAAGCGTGTTGCCGGAACGCGGCTCGATTCTGTCGTGACAGCGCCCCTTCCGTTCCACACGCTAGGGCTTGGTGCTCTCGTCGGCTGCGTCGAGCGCCGTCAGAAGCGTGCGCCGATTCTCGGCGCGCAGTTTACTCAAGACATTCGAGACGTGATATTTCACCGTGCGCTCGGAGATGCCCAACGCCCCGGCAATTTCCTTATTGGAAAACCGGCGGATCATCAGTTCCAGGACTTCGGTCTCGCGGGCCGTGAGCGAAAGATCGCGCCGCATGTGCTTGTCGAGCAGCAGATTTGTGTTCCGCACGTACTCGGCGACGACGGGGCGAGGGAACCACAGGTTGCCGCCCATGATGCCCCGCACCGCGAGCAAAAGTTCTTCCTGCCAGTTGCCCTCCACCCTTACCACGCCATCGATGCCGGCGTAGAGAAGCCGCAGCATTTCGGCATTGTCGCAGACTTCCGCCGGCGCCAAGGACAAGAATTTGCTTCCTGGGCACCGCACTCGCAACAGTCGCGTGAGCTCGGTGAGCTGATCGTGAAGGTACCAGCCATCGAAAACGAAAAGGTAAGGTTGGCTTTGCGTGATCAGGTCATCGAAGTGTTCGATGGGCGGATGGGACAGCAGACTTCCAAGCGCCGCGTCGTTGGACAGAACCTGTGTCAGCACATGAGCGACGATGGGGTTGCGCGCAATGACCTGAAGGTGGAGTTCCATTCTCCGGCACCAGCCTCGATCGCCTACAAGGTGAATTGAGACTCTGAGCCCTTGCGACGTTATAGCCCAGTTGACCAGACCTGTCTAGTTACGCCGAGATTAACTGCCCCTCGAAGTTGATTCGCCATTCGCTAATGCGGGAAAGGCGGTGAACGCAGCCCCGCACCGCGGAGACGCGAGGGGCGAAGCGACGGGATGGGTGCGATGGCGCACGGCCGGATTCTGTGATAGCTCGTTCCCCTCGAAAATAACACTTGACAAGGCCGCCGAAATATGACTATAGTCATTTATGACCATGGTCACGAACTCGCCCACCCCCTTAAGGGAGCGCAAAAAGCTCGAAACCCGCGCCCGCATCATTGAGCACGCGGTCCGGATTTTCGGCGAGCGCGGCATGACGGCTCCCACCGTGGAAGAAATTGCGGCGGCGGCGGATGTGGGCAAGGGGACGATCTACAATTACTTCTCCACCAAGGAAGAGATCGTGGTGGCCTTCATGGTGGAGGTAGAGAAGCTCGTTCAGGCGAAGGTGGCGGATTTCGCGGCGCGGCGCGGCCCGCTGGCCTCGATCCTGGCCGACTTCATTCGTTACCAGCTCGAGCTCAAGGAGCCTTACCGCGATTTCGTCCGCGTTTTCATGGCGCAAGTTTACACGCGCGGCTCGGAGCTGATGCCGCACTTCGAGGAAATGCAGAACGCCATCGACCCGCCGCTGATCGAGCTCTTTCGCAGCCTCATGCGCCGCGGCCTGATGCGCAACGACGTCCACCTTGCCAGCCTGATCGAAATCTTCAAGCTGTTGCACATGGGCATCGTCACGGTGTGGATCAACGATTCGCCCCCCTACCGCGAAACAATGTACTTGCTCGAGGAAGAGATGCGGCTGCTCTCGCAGGGATTGGCGGGCTCCGAAACCCGGCGATCACGCGGCAAGGGAAATCAATCGGGACCTGAGCGGCAAGGGAAATCAGTCGAGAATTGAGCGGCAAGGGAAATCAAGCGAGAGTTGAGCGGCAAAGGAAATCAATCGAGACTTGAAAGGAGCACCCATCCATGAAACCCCATGCTCTCAGAGTTGTTTTGGCAGTTGCAGGCGCGACGCTGCTTCTGATGCTGATCGACCTGGCCGTCTTCGGATTTCACTTCGCCCTACCGGCGTGGCGCGTTATTCTCGCCCATTTGCTCACCGTCTCGGTGCTGGCTTACGTGGCGTGGTCGGCGCGCGCGCACGGATGGCGTTTAGCGGCGGCTGTCTTCCTTCTCTTCTTCGTGCTCAGCTATTTCAATACTCTGGACGAAGGAGTGTTGTTCTTGGAGCTTTCCCCAGCCCTCGTGCTCGGCGCTCTCGTAGTCGGCCTGCTGACCAGTGCGGCGGTGGCCGGCCTGCTGGTCTGGCTGATGGGCAAGGGCGGCGCGGCGGAACCGAGCGATCGACCGTCGTTGCCCGCCCGTTCGGCGGGAGGGTGGCTGTGGCGGCTCGTGGCCGGTGACTTCGCCTATGTCGTCCTCTACTTTGCGGCAGGAATGATCGTGTTCCCGTTCGTGAAGGACTTCTACGCCGACAAAACTCTGCCCGGTCCGGGCACCATCGTTCTGATGCAATTGTTTCGCGCCCTGGTATATATCGCCGCCGCCTTGCCGATCGCCCGCATGATTCCGCAGAGGCGTCACGCGGCGCTGGCTCTGGGCCTGGCGTTTTCGATTCTGGGCGGAGTGGCGCCGCTCCTGCCCGATAATCCCCTCATGCCGCCCCACATCCGCTTCGCGCATACGATCGAGGTTGGCGTCTCGAATTTCATCTTCGGCGTCGTGCTGGCGCTCCTCTTCACGCCCAGGCCCGCTCGTGAGGCGCTCCCTGTGGCGGCCGAAGCGCGCCATGCCTCCGCGTGATGTGGCACAGGCACTCTGCCTGTGCCCTCACGTTGCCCAACCGTCGGGGTACGGCTTGCCGTACCCTTGCCCAGAAGCCGGTAGCGCAGAGTTTCGGTTTGTGAAACTCTGCGGTACTTCTTCGCGGGGTTGTCGTGCGGCGCTATAATCTCAACCATGTCCCGCCTGCGGCGTATGGTTTTGTCGGACCGATTCTTCTTTATTACCTGCCGGGTCTACCGTCCCCGGCGAAAGCTGAATGAATCCGAATTCTCTATCTTGGCCGACGTAGTTCGAGAACGGCGAAAAAAGCATCGTTTTCTCCTCACCGCCTGGGTGTTCCTGCCCGATCACTGGCACGCCATTATTTTCCCGCGTTCTCCGCTCACCATTTCACGGGTGATGGAGTGCATTAAGGTGAGCGGGACGCGGCTGATTAACGCCGGTCGCGGCGAACGGGGCGTGCTCCTGCAAGGCCGTTTCTTCGACCGCGCGTTGCGCACCGTGAAGGAATACAATGAGAAGGTGGCGTACATTCATTGGAATCCGGTGAAGGCGGGTTTGGTCAAGCGTCCTGAGGATTGGAAATGGTCAAGCATCCATGATTACACCGGAACCGTGAAGGCACCGTCCGGAAAGGGCAGCCCGATTCCCATTGATCGCATCATGATGCCGAGCGACGAGCGGAGACGAATCTGAGGAACAAGCCGAATGCCGGGAATCAAAGAGCCGCAGAGTTTCAAAAAGCGAAACTCTGCGCTACCTGCTAGCGCACCCCGACCCGAACGGCCCCGACGGCCCCGGCCTTTTCGAGGGTCTCCTGGAGGCCGCTTCGTGGTTCGGCTCGCCGCAGGTTGGGGACTCGATCTTCGAATTCGGCGGGATTCGTCGCTGGCGCTGGGACAGGGCTAAGGCCTCGGGGCTTCGCAGGATCCTGGTGGGTCGGGGAATCCGGCTCTTCAGCCTTGGCGGCGCGTACGACACGGGCGGTGGCGACGATTACGCAAGCGGGGCTTGGGAAAGCCCTTTTGGCAGGTTATGCGAGCAGACCGGCGGTGATTGGGGCACGATAGGGTACCTAGGCCGCAACGGCCGGGACGAGATGTTGTGGGAATGGCGGGAGGCGGCAAAAGCTCTGTACGAGGAAGCGACCTTCGCCTACATCCTCCGCCTCCCGAGGACAGGGCCGCACGTGAAGATTCAGCTTACGCCGGCCGCCTCTAAGCCTGGAGTACTTCTGTCGTATCCAAGGCCTCTGCCCGTCTGCCCGTAGCCCGCCGCAGCGTCGGCAGAGGGCCAGAACACAAAGTGACCGCCGGCCTGGGCGGCTAGGAGCTGGTGCCGCAGGGCTAGCCGACTAGCCCTGCGGCATTTCCAGATGTGTTTCTGTCGTCGGGTGCATCCAGCGTGGATACATGGAAGGGCCGGCAAGCTTGCCCTGAGCGGCACGAAGGGGCCAAGCTGGTAGCGCTGACCGCCGGTTTTGCGGTCCGCGGCTTTTCATTGGGTAGGCGATCGATCAAATTCGGGGGAGTGGATCGGAGGGCATCCTCACTCGGTCGATGGTCAAGCCGCACCGCCGCTTTTGCTCCTCGGCGCTCATGCCCGAATACTCGTTGAAACTCGATCCCGCTTGGCGGGACCAATCTTGTGGACGGCGCACCAATCTTGACGAAGGTAGGGGCACGCCATGGCGTGCCCCTACGGACGAGGTTGAGGTGAACGTATTCGACCTTCTCGTTGTATTCCTTCACGGTGCGCAGGGCGCGGTCAAAGCGAGCCTGTCATTCTGAGCGAAGCCCCGCACCGGACCGTGCAGGGCGAAGCGAAGAATCCCTGTATTTGTCTGTGTCGGTGTCGGGAAAATGCCGAGATGCTTCGCGCAGTTTACCCTGAGCGACAAATGCCGAGATCCTGCGCTTCGCTCAGAGCCTGCCCTGACCGAAGGGAAGGGATGACAGCGAATGGCTCAGCATGACAGTGAGCGGGTACGGTGGCGCGCAGATGGCATGCCAATGATCGGGGAGAAAAACCCAGGCCGTCAAATAAAAGGCCTGCAGCGCCCGCGCTCGGTTAAAGGCACGGGCCAACAGGGGGAAGTCAGGCTCGCTCAACTTCGCGCGCCGTTTCAGCAGCCGCACCGTAATGAAGAAATACCGATGCGAAAGAAAGGGACGACGGAGCCGCGACACGGCGGTAGAATACGACAGGGCCAGGATGATTGCCAGAGAAGAGACTTGCTTGCTCGCCGACTCTGCTGCGTAGAAGGGGAATTCGGTGACATGCATCAGACGGACTATGGTGACGGCGACAGTCGCTCTGCTGGCGGCCTCGCTCCCGGCGTGGGGTCAAACAAGGAATTCCCTCTGCGACGAGATTGCCAAGTTGAAGAGCGATGTCCATGAATACGTGCCCCCGTGGCCGCGGTGGCAAGATGAGGAAATGACCCCGGTCGACCAGCGCATCCTCCGCCTCCGCGTGAAAGCTATCCCCTCCCTCATTGCTTGCCTCACTGATGAAAGAAGGGCAGAAGTTCTCGGGGGGCTCTGGGGTGAACCTTCGGTGGGGATGGTAGCGTTCTCCATGCTGTCGGATCTGTTTACGGCCTGCGAGGGTGAGGGAGTGGGCTGCCGTCATACGATCAAGGGCGTGATCACTTGGGACGACCTTTGCAATGAAGGACCGTCAGACGTGATACTCGTATGCGGGGCCGGTTGGGAAGCCCACCTCAAGAAATTTGGACGGCAATCGGTTCAACAGAGTTGGCAGAAAGCATGGATGGAAAACAAAGACCGCATTTACTGGGACGAGTCGGCAAAATGCTTCAGAGTGAAAAAAATATGATAACCTCCAGCATATAACACAACGTGTGTACAGTATAGCAAGTGGCGCCGACCCCGTAGCGCCGACCGCCGTTTTTGCGGTCTGCGCCTTCTCCTTTGCGATGCGGGTCGTGTATGTCCTGTCAGATAGGGGCTCGGGGATCGGAGGGCATCCTCACGCGGTCGATGGTCAAGCCGCACCGCCGCTTTTGCTCTTCCGCGCTGACGCCGGAATATTCGTTGAAGCTGGACCATTTCCAATCTTGTGGGCGGCGCACCAATCTTGACGAAGGTAGGGGCACGCCATGGCGTGCCCCTACGGACGAGGTTGAGGTGAACGTACTCGACCTTCTCGTTGTATTCCTTGACGGAAGGTAGGGGCACGCCATGGCGTGCCCCTACGGACGAGGTTGAGGTGAACGTACTCGACCTTCTCGTTGTATTCCTTGACGGAAGGTAGGGGCACGCCATGGCGTGCCCCTACGGACGGGATTGAGGTGAACGTACTCGACCTTCTCGTTGTATTCCTTAACGGAAGGTAGGGGCACGCCATGGCGTGCCCCTACGGACGAGGTTGAGGCGAACGTACTCGACCTTCTCGTTGTATTCCTTGACGGTGCGCAAGGTGCGGTCAAAGCGAGCCTGTCATTCTGAGCGAAGGCCCGCACCGGACGGTGCAGGGCGCAGCGAAGAATCCCTGTATTTGTCTGTGTCGGCGTTGGGAAAATGCCGAGATGCTTCGCGCAGTTTACCCTGAGCGACAAATGCCGAGGTCCTTCGCTTCGCTCAGAGCCTGCCCTGACCGAAGGGAAGGGATGACAACGAAGGGCTCAGCATGACAGTGGGCGAGTACGTTGGCGCGCAGATGGCATGCCCATGATCGGGGAGAAAAACCCACGCTGTCAAATAAAATGGGTGCAGCGCCCGCGCTCGGTTGAAGGCGCGCGCCAACAGGGCGAATTCGGCCCCGCTCAAGTTCGCGCCGTCTCAGCAGCCGCACCGTAATGAAGAAATATCGCTTCGAAAGAAAGGGACGCCGGAGCTTCGACACGGCGGTAAAATACGACAGGGCGAGGGCGCTTGCCAGAGAAGAGACGCGGACCGCAAAACCGGCGGTTCGCGCTTGCCGGGCGATGCGTCGCTGCTGGCTGTTGATCGGATTGGGTGAGCCCATGCGCAAGCAAAGTTCGCTGACGCGAACACGCAGACATCACAAACTAATGTCTGCGCCAGCCCGCCACCGCGCCGCTTCCATTGCTCTTCTGCTGCTGGCGCTCGCAGCCTGCAACTCACGGCCGCCCGCGATTTCCTCCCCCGCAACGGGACCCTCGGTTTTGCTGATTACGGTGGACACCCTCCGCGCCGACCACCTCGGCTGCTACGGCGCGCGCGACGTGAAAACTCCGGCAATCGATTCGCTCGCCGCGCACGGCATCCGTTTCGGCGATGCCCTCTCCCAGGTCCCGCTCACGCTTCCCTCCCACGCTGTGATTTTGAGCGGCACCTACCCCATGTGGAACGGCCTTCGCGATTTCGATCGGCTCTTCCGGTTGCGCCCCGACGTGCACCTGATCGCTGAAGCCTTCCAGCGCCACGGCTACGAGACTGCGGCCTTCGTGAGTGCCTTCGTGCTCGATTCACTCTGGGGACTGAACCGGGGGTTTAATACTTATGACGATCGATTCGAATCTCTCGACGTAAGTTCTCTGAAAAACAAAGGCGACGTGCGCAGTGCCAGTGAGACGGTGGATCACTTGTTAGCTTGGTACCGGGCAAGAGACGCCGGCGGGAAGAACCCCAAACCATCCTTCGTGTGGTTGCACCTTTACGATCCCCACACTCCCTACGATCCTCCCGAACCCTTTCATACCGAGTATGCCAGCCACCTTTACGATGGCGAAATCGCTTATGCCGACCAGCAGCTCAGCTACCTTTTTGACTACCTGCGACAGAACGGGGCATACGACCAAACGCTGATTGTCCTTTTAAGCGACCACGGAGAATCTCTGGGGGAGCATGGCGAAGACGAGCACGGGTTTTTTGTCTATCGCTCAACGATCCACGTACCGCTCATTATCAAGCTGCCCGTCAGCCAACGGGCCAGTGAAGCGCCGCCAACGGTCATTAACGCCCCGGTCGGAACCATTGATGTGGCGCCGACGTTGCTGGAACTGGCGCGCATCCAGGACCCCATCAGCCTTCAGTTCCAGGGAAGGAGCCTCGGCTCGCTGGCGTTAGGCAAGAGCAAGCCAAGCAACCTGCCAATATACTCGGAGAGCTTTTACCCCCGCAATCCCTTCGGTTGGAGCCCTCTGCGCTCGCTCTCCACCGCGCGTTACCAGTATATTGCCGCGCCCCGCCCCGAGCTCTATGACCTCGTTCACGACCGCGCCGAAAAACATAACGTGCAGCACAGCGCGGACGCGGCCGCATTCCGCAGCCAACTCCTCGACATCGAACGGCGATACACAAGCAGTACCTCTTCCTCGGACACCGCTTCGACGCTGTCCAGTGAGACAGTCGAGAAACTCAAATCACTCGGGTACGTAGCCTTTTCCGCCCCCGTGGCGACCACGAGCGAAGATAACCTTCCTGACCCGAAGGATCGGCTGCAAACTTTCAAAGCCTTTCTGCGCGCCCGGTCCCTGGCCAGCGCCGGGCAATTCGAACGCGCCAATGCGTTGCTCAAGTCCTTGCGCGCCCAGGAGCCTAACCTCTACGTGATCCCTGCCGAGCTGGGGCATAATGCCGAGGCGGAAAAGCGCTTACCGGAAGCCGAGAATTACTACCGGGAAACCCTGAAATTGAACCCTGCTTTTGAGGACGGAATGCTGTCGATGGCACGATTGTCTACAGGCGCAGGAAAAACGGACGAGGCTCGTACGTGGTATGAACTCGCAATCAGTAAGAACCCGCAAAACTATCTGCTCTACCGAGACCTCGGGCAATTGGAGCAATCCCACCATGATTTGGAAGACGCAAAACGAAATTTTGAGAAAGCCATTGCGCTGAAGCCGGATTACGTCGCCGCCCTCAAGGGTCTGGGAACGACTCTCGTCGAACTTCAGCGTTTTGATGAAGCGCTGAAGCCCCTGGAGAAGGCGGCTTCACTCGCATCAGATGATCCCGAACTCAACGACGCCCTCCGCACCGCCTACCTCAACACCACGGACCCGAAGAAGGCCATCCAGCCCTTACGGAAAGCACTGGAGCTGAAGAGCAAGTAGAACCCGCTGGCAAGGCGACGTAGAGCGCAAGGGGATAAAGCGCTCCCGCGGAGGGAGCAGTCCGCAGGCCCTCCGCATGGGTTATGCCCTGGGCGGCCCAGAGCAGTTGGGACAGTTCCCGTTCGGTCAGGGCCTCACGCGTGAATTCTCTGACCGACCGCCGGCGCGCCAGCGCTTCTTCGAGCGACATCTTCCCCCTTTGCTCCGGCGGCGGAAGTCGCAGGATACTTGCAGAACTGGATTTGGTTTGGATCATAGCGGCACCCATGGCTGGAGACATCGCGAGACCAACCCAGCAAGCGAGGAGGGGAACGCAAAGACCGTCTTCACGGCGCAAGGGACCTCCGGTATCAGCAGGTTCAGCCCGGCCATGAACGTCCCTCGGGAGGAACCCTTACCTCCCGGAACAATTCGGCACGCTACCTGCTGCCCCATACGCCGGGTATGGGCCGCCCACATCGAGGACACTTCCCGGCGTCCAACCTGAACTCCGCCACATCGAAGCCCAATCGGCGAATCAGCAACATGCCGCACGCCGGGCAGTACGTATTGTTACGCCGATGGCCAGGCTCGTTACCCAGGTAAACGAATTCCAGGCCTGCCTCTTTGCCGATTTGCCAGGCACGCTCCAGAGTTGGAATCGGTGTCGGCGGGGCCGTGAATTGGTACGCGGGATAGTAGCCGGTAACGTGCCAGGGCACCTCGCGGCCCAAATCTCCTGCAATCCGTTCGGCGATCCCGTGCAGGCCTGAATCGGAATCGTTCACGGTGGGAATCACCAGCGTGGTGATTTCAACATGCACGCCCCGCGAGCGTGCCAGCTTCGCGGCAGCCCAGACCTTATCGACGTCGACCATCTTGCAGAACTTCTTCACGGACGCGGCATCGCCTTTGATATCGACGTTCATGGCCTCCAGGCCCGATTCAATCAATAGGGCGAGCGCCTCAGGGGTCATATAGCCGTTGGTTACATAGGTGCTGTAGAAACCGCGCTGCCTGGCCAGGCGAAACACGTCCACCGACCACTCCAGCGATAGCGTGGGTTCATTAAACGAAATGGATGTTCCCTGGCAGCCGTTTCTCTCCACCAAGTCGATGAAGCGCTGCGGAGAAACATAATCGCCTTTGGCGGGCGGGGGCGACTTGCTGATGTCCCAGTTCTGGCACCACGGGCAACCGAAGTTGCATGACCAACTGCCTGCCGTCAGCGCCTTACTGCCCGGGTGAAAGTGATAGAACGGTTTTTTCTCAATCGGGTTCGCCGCGAGCGAGGAAACCAAGCCGTAGATCAGGGTGACTAATCTCCCATCGCGGTTGTGACGCGTTCGGCACCAGCCAAAACCGCCCGGAATAAGCGTGCACCGCCGCTCGCACGCATTGCAGCGGACTTTGCCGTCCAGGGGTTCTTGTAGTAGTGCTTCACGAACGAAAATGCTCTCGACTTCCCCCGACCAGGCACGTGCTGCTCGCGGTTTCAACACGGTCCAGACCTCTTCAGTTCGTGGCGGGCTTTTTGGTTGCTCTAGTATATCGCCGATCGGGGCACACAGGGTGCGTGCGGGTGGGAGGTTCTCTCCGCTGCGGTGGACCTACGACCAAAATGTGCTTCAGTAGTCACGCGAAAGCAAATGGCGGTTGCCGATGCGGACGTTGGTGAGACCCTCCGCGCGGGCTGCTTCGTCCTCTCGCCCGGGCGGGAGCAGCGTAACATCCTTGGAACGTTTTTCTGCAAACTGTCAGGGGATCAAATCTTCTTCCCACTTCTCCGCATGGGGTGAGCTCCTGCTTTCCAGGAGTGCGGCAAAGGCATTCAGCGCTTTTCGAGCATCTCCCAATGGATAATAAAATGCTTCCCAGTTGTCGCTGTCTTCCCCGTCATGGTTCGGAATCACATATTCGAAATGCCAGGCTTCCTTCAGTTCACCATACGCGCTGCTGGCGCGCGTCTCAATATTCTCGAGGTCTTTTGCCGAGAGCTCGATTTTCTGGCGGCGCGTGCGCCGGAGCAGTTTGCGCCTCATAAGGTCTGTGACCAGATCGGGGAGCGAGAGATTGCGCTCCGGCGCCTTCAGGTAAATGATCTCTTCTCTCGAGAGCGGGGAAAGGAAAACACTGAGCCTGTCTATGCCGGCCAAGCGCGGGTGCGTCTGTAGTGCTCGGCCCACAAAAGGATTGCCCTCGAAGAAAGCGCTGCTGTCTCGTAGCATGACATGCAGCTCCTCGACATCAAGCGCTTGCAGGTCGCCGCGTACATCTAACACCGCGTAACGATCTTCCGCCCGCAATGCCTCGACTTGGCTGCGCAGGCGGAAATGATAATCCACGCCATCCACCTCACCCGGCCGAGGCGCGCGGCTGTTGTAAAGAACAAGCTTCCGCAACGTGTCCCGCAGCTCTGGATAAAACCTTCCCAGAGCTTTGTCGAGCGGGCTCTTTCCGGCGCAGGATGGGCCGGATAGAATCACGAGTCTTTTCGAACTCTCTCCACTCACTGCCTACCTCCCGGCAACCGCCTTCTTATGGGCGGTTCGCTGATTTGCCGACTCGCCCGATCATCGGAAGTTGCTCCGCGCGCTAGTTTGGTCCCCTAGTGCCAGCGTATATGTTAGCCCTTCTGCCTCTCTTTGGAACACCGTGGTCTCCTTTGCGACGGCGTCTTCATCCCCCTCACGCCGCGTGGTCAGATCGGCGGAGAAAGGGCGAATAGACCTTCCGCCAGAGCACGCCCGATGTTGGCCATGAGATCGAATTTTCCATTCACTGCGTAGAGACGGGGTGTCGGCGCCCAAAGCTCCCGCTGGACGCGGCGCGGGGTGACTTGCGGTCCACCCTGGCGATGTTCCAATTCCGTCACGAGCGTGGGCAGTTCCGAGCGCGGCGGCTGCCGCTGCTGTGGCTTTCTGTAGGGTGCGACGGGTGAATTGTTGGTTCCTGATGCTATTCTCCGGATTCTCACGTCATGCCGTCCCATGCCCGCCGCCGGCGTTCAGGCGCGCAGGTCCACGGCAGGGAAGCAATTGAAGGCCTGCTTGTTCACCTGCCAGTAAGGCATGAATTCCACGCCCGGATTATTCTCCACCAGGTAGTGGAGCGGCTGGCCGGGCACTGGTTGCAAATGTAGCAGCAGATCTTCCGGCTGCCTTACGTTCTTGAGGCCTAGCCTGATTTCGGGTGCGCCCACGGCAGCCAGTAAGATGGGGCCCCAGCTCACGGCGTAGCGGTTATGATTGGGGATTTGATCCACTCCCGTGTAGCGCTCCGCCCAGAGCGCCGCGGGCAGGGTGAACTGCACGGTATCACCCTCAGCCCAGGCGCGGTCGAGCAGCACATAGCTGCCGGGTCGGCCGGTTGCCGTTGCCTTGCCGTTGACGTACACGGCCATTTCGCCGCCGGCCCAGGAGGGCACACGGACGCGGACTTTCGCCGGCGTCGGCTGGGCCGACGAGAACTGCAAGCGAACCTCGGGGTGGAAGGGGAACCCGGTGGCCATCTTCACCCGCAGTGACGCGCCTCCTTCCGTCCAATGGAGCGTACACGGTTCAAAGAGGTTGACGTAAAAGCCGTCGGAGGCGAGCGAGTAGATATGCTCCGGCAGAGAGCCGATCAGCCGCGTCCCTTGCCCCTCGCAGCAGGTATTTATGTGCGTGGGCTTCTCCTTGTGGTGCACCAGCAAGGCGTGGTAACGAAAACCCTCCGAGCCCCTCTGATTGGCCATCGCCACGTTGTAGATGGATTTCTCAATTTCCGCGACGTACTTTTCGTTTTCCGGATCCAGGAGATGAAAACGCTGGCTGAGAAAGGCCCAGAAGGTATTTCCGCAAAGTTCTTCCAGTTCGGCGTGCAGCATGTAGGACTTGGGTGGGCACACGGTGAACTCGATGATAGAGATTGAACCGCCAGGGTTTTCCCAGTTGTCGTGATAAAGCTCCCAGGCGCCTTCCACCGCGTGGAGGTAACGGGGATCACCCGTGGCGCGGTAGAGGTCCATGTAGGCTTCCAGCGTCGTGAGCAGATAGCAATGCGGCCGATCATAGGGATACTGCCAGATCGCGCGCTCTTCCCGCGCAGCCAACTGTTCCATCCAGTAGTTCTCCTGGAAATATCGCTGAATCACCTGAATGTCCGCCGGCTTGCCCACGGGTGTGAAATACATGCGGGTGTTGGCGATCATGCCCTGGCCGCCCTGGATGGCGAAGCGCAGCAGTTGCGGCAAGTAGGAACACTGATTGAACCAATCAGAGTAACCCCGAAGCAATTCAAAGGCCTTCGGGTTTCCTGCGTAGCCCGCCTCGATGAGGCCATGCACCAGCCAGGCACGCGTGTAAGCGCCTCGTTCTGAGAAGAAAATAGTGTCCTCGGGATAGGCCATGATGTACCCGTTCGGCTGGCGGCACTCGGCAATTCCATCCACCACGGCATTCAAACGACGGCGAAGCTCGGGGTGATCGATCCAACGCAAGGTGTTCCCCGCCGCCATGAGGAAGCGCCCGGCGTTCGAACCCGCCAAGTCTTCCTCCCAAAACTGGACCTCGCCCGTGGGCTTTTGCGGAGGCTTGGCGGTCCCCACGCGCTCGCGGAATTGGCGCAGGAGGTGATCAACTGAATAGGAATTCAGGAGATAGAGAATATTATCCTCCATCGCCTTCTGGAAAACACCTCGCTCGAGCGTCACGCCGGTAAGGGGCACGCGAGCCTTGTGGACGGGAGGCTTCCACGCGCCGGCGTCAGTGACGTTTTCGGGATGGTCCATGAAGGTGGTCTCGCCGCCCGGGCGCGCTGGTCGTGTCACCTGGGCAACGTCGTCTTCGCTTCCATAGGTCGGGTCCACCGTCACAGGACGTAGGGTGGCGATTTCTTTGCCCCCCGAGTACACACCAATCTTCCCCAAGGCCAGGTAGTAGCCACCCCCAACCACATTCATCAGGCGCGTAGTCGTAAAGCGCACGTGGCGACCGGTGACTCCGCGCGCTGCATAATGCTCGATGTGGCCCTTCGGGTTGGGATAGTCCGCGTCGGTGTGTTCCACAATCACAAGGGGACTATGAAAATCGGGGTCGTTCGAGCATTCTATCTTGAAACGGACCGGATAACCCTCGCCCGCATAATTCTCGTCGCGCCCCGGGAAGCCCTTTTCATTGGCCGGGTAAACCTTGACGAAATCAATCGGGCGGCTTTCACCCAAGTCGATCTGGACCCAGGTTGTGGCATCGGCGGTCTTGGCGGGTTTCGAACGATAAGCCCGATACGCGCTCGCAGGCGTGTTGGTCATCCAATCGCCCGTGGGGGCAGGAACAACCTGTTCATTCGCCGGCTCATTCGAAGCCACGCCCCCGTCAGCTTTCGTGAGATGCGGAACGGCAATTAACGCGCCTGCCCCTACCGAAGTTCCCAGAAAAGTGCGCCTTGTGATACCCATGTGCAATCCTCCTACCCTGTAGCACTACTTTCTAATAACCTTGTTTCGAGGGCCTTGTTGATGTTGATCCCACCCGGGGCTATTCTGCTGCTATCGGCCATGGCCTCGCGATTTACACCGCCCACCCGCGCGCAGCAGCTTGCGGCAATCGGCCCGACGACGTTGCTACCGCAGCCCCTTCAGCGGGCCTTGGAGCCTCGAGACGATTTCCAGCCCATCCCTGTGCCCGAAGCCAGCGACTGGCTTCGAAACCACACCGAGGTCGGACAGACGTTTGACCAATTCAGTCGCTCCCGGCCGAACCGGCCGGATAATCACCGGAGTAAACTCTACCTCCAGCCGCTGGGCAGATTCAATGAAAGCGATGCGCCCTCGCTCGACCAATTGCGGCGGTTCACTGCGGCCTTCTTCATGATGGAGGTGGTTGTCCTGCCACCCTCGGACTTGGCCCAAAACCACATCACCACTCGTCGGAACCCCTGGACCGGCCAGACCCAGTTACTCACGCACGACATCCTAAACGCGCTCGAGGCTCGGTTACCCAAAGACGCTTTCGCGCTGTTGGGCATAACGATGACGGATCTCTATCCCGACCCGAGTTGGAACTTCGTCTTCGGCCAAGCGTCGCCTCTCGACCGCATGGGCGTCTACAGCTTCGCCCGTTACGATCCCAGATTCTACGGCGAGGCTCCTACCGCGGACTCGCGCCAGCTGATGCTCCGGCGCTGTTGCAAAGTTCTGGCCCACGAGACGTGTCATATGTTCGGCATCGAGCACTGCGTCTGGTTTCGCTGCCTGATGAACGGCTCGAACCACCTCGCCGAATCTGACGCCAGGCCGCTGCACCTCTGCCCAGTGGATCTCCGCAAGCTTCAATGGAGCATCGGGTTTGATGTGGTTGAGCGCTACCGGCGCCTGCGCGACTTCCACCGGCAAGCGGGCTTTGAGGATGAGGCTCAGTGGTTGGACAAGCGGATTCGCTTCATCGCGCCACACGACCGGAACAGGGATACGCGTTGAGTTTGTACGTCTGCCCTCTGCGACCCTGTCGCGGGGCTGGAAACTTGTGGGACTTTGGGCATTATCCGCGGACTTCTTGCTCTTCGGGAAGGCACCCAAAGGCTTGGGCAATACGCTGACTGCTTGAGCCGATTGATGCTAATGGTACGCCCAAGTGGACGACTGAAGTCAGTGGGAGGCTCGTTATGTCCTGATCTTCCGACCGCCGAAGACGATGCCTGGTTGAACGTAGTTAAGGCACATCAGGCGGGTACAGCCCAACCCACCTTAAGTGGGGTTCGGGACGAAAAACCCCCACCCGGAAAGTGGTGACGTGACCGGGGGTTTTTGTACCAGTTGAAATGAGCGAGAATTCAACTGAAGAGGAGGACAGGTCATGTCCACGAAGAAGTATAAGCCGGAGCAGATTGTGAATCTGCTCCGGCAGATCGAAGTGGAGATAGCCAATGACTCAGGCTCGTGCAGAGTTTTAGCGAATGACAAGGCGAGAATTCAGAAGGACGAGACATCTTGCGGAGCACGCCGGTTGCGATCGTTAATTATCCCTTGGTCGAGTTTTTGGTAGGAACACCTGCTTTTCAGAAAGGTGTGCTAACTCTGACGTGACGCCGGTTTAGGTTCACATGGCATTTTCATGACACTGCGGATTTCGGAGGCAAAACGTGAGAATACAGTTTTGCAAATGATTGAAAATGCATGGCAGAGAGTTATCCAGAGTAAACTCAAGATGGAACCCATTCGGTTACGAGCCGAATAGTCGCCACAAGATTTGCGGCAAGCAACTACCGTCAACCAGTTGATCGTAAAAGGATTGGCTCCTCGGCCAGGACTCGAACCTGGAACCCTTCGGTTAACAGCCGAATGCTCTACCATTGAGCTACCGAGGAATTGGACAAACGATGGGGAACGCTTAGACCGAGTGAACGTCGAGGCGCCGCGTTAGCTCTTATGCTCTTCCGGCTTCTTGTCCGCCGAATTGCCGCTTTCCATGCCGCCCTTGAGAGCGTCCTTAAACTCGCGAATGCCTCTCCCCAGGCCCTTACCCAACTCCGGCAACTTTCCAGGCCCGAAGATGATCAACACGATCAACAGAATGAAGAAAATGTGAGTCGGTTGAAACAAACCTTCCATAATCCTACCTCCCGATCCCGCCATGCGGGACCACCGCCAGAACCAAGTTCCAGTATAGCTTAATCCGGCAAGGAACCGAACCAAATTATTTGCGCTGGCGGAAAACCATGTTCCCGGGCTTTACCGCGTCCTCCGCGCACTTCGTCAAATAGAGAGCTACATAGCTGGAAGTCACGTAGTCGTTGCGGCCGTATCCCAACTGGTGCGCGAGCGCATCGATCCAACGCTTCGGACCCTCCAGCTCGATGAAGTTCCCGATGGGCGTTTCATCGTACACCACCTGACCTGATAGGCCCGCATGTCCAGACGCTGAAGACTTGCGTCGGCTCCTTGGCCCGTAGGCAGTGCGATATTTTTCATAGCGGAAAACTTCACGCAAACCCAGGGCCTCAAAAGCCTCTTTGAGGCGCCGGCCGTCTTTCACTTCCGTCTCTACTTCGCGCCTCACTTTGTAGCCCGGCGAGCCGAGCGGCGCGCCCTTGAAGGTCACCAGATCTCGAGTTCGTTCAAAGCGCAGGCGGAGCACCGACCGCGCGCGGCGGAGTCGCAAGTCCGGGAAATCAAAAAGCAAGTTGCGCTCAAAGTGCCGCGGCTCGGCCGGGACGAACCCCAGGCTTGCAAGCTTGCGCTTGATCGCCCGCGGCCCTGCAACCCTCAGCTTGATTTCCCTTTCGTGACCGAGCATAGGTAGGATTCAGGATCAAGGATTCAGGATTTAGGATCGAAGGCGTGGCGGGTCGCGTGCCCTACAATCCTGAGTCCTTGATCCTAAATCCTAAATCCTGCTCTTAAGATTCCCGCTCCACAATATATTCCGGCAGCGAGCGCAGAGCATCCTTGTACGGGGAATCAGGAAGACCGTCCAAGCACTTTCGCGCCGTGTCCGCGAACTGTTGCGCCTTCTGGCGCGCCGCCAGCAAGGTCGCATAGCGATCGACCAGCTCCATGATTTCCGAGAACCGGATCGAGTCGTAGCTGCCTTCTTCCAGCACGCGCGCGATTTTTTCTTTCTCCTCCGCACGGCACTTCTGCACCAGGTAAATCAAGGGCAGAGTGAGCTTGCCTTCGCGCAAGTCCGTGCCGATGGGTTTCCCCAGTTTCGCTTCCGAAGAAGTGAAGTCCAGGATGTCGTCAATCAGTTGGAACGCCAGGCCGAGGTTGGTGCCGTAGGTTCCCAAGCGCGTCTCTTCTCCCTCGTCCTTGCCCACCAGCAGCGCGCCGAGCCGCAGGCAGGCGGAAAACAGGCAGGCGGTCTTGCGATACGTCAGCTCGAAGTACGAGTCCTCGGTGACATCGATCTTTCTCAAGAGCGTCAATTGAAGGAGCTCGCCCTCCACCATGCCCTGAGTCAGCCCGATCAGCAGGTCGAGGATTTTGAAATTGCGTTCCGCCAGGGCGATATTGAAGGCCTGCATGTAGAGCCAATCGCCCGCCAGCACGCTCATGTGATTTCCCCAGCGGGAATTGGTGGAGGGCCGGCCGCGGCGAGTGTCGGCGCCGTCAATGATGTCGTCGTGGACGAGCGTCGCCGTGTGGAGCTGTTCGACCACCGCACCCAGCCGGATGGCGGCGGGCCCCTCGTAGCCGCAGAGTTTCGAGGAGAGGAGAACCAGCGCCGGCCTCAGCCGCTTCCCCCCGCTCACCTCCAGGTACTGATTGATCTCGGTGATGGTTTGGACGCTCGAGACGCTTTGCTGTTGGAGCTCGTCTTCGACCCGGCGCAGGTCGGCGCGCACCAAATCGAAGATTTCTTTGCCGTTGAGATTTTTGATCGAAGCCAAAAGCGATTCTCCGCTGCCCCCTCACGTACCGTACGATTCGTGGCCACGCCAATACGCAGCAATAGCAGTGACCCCTCGCCGAGACGCGAAAAACTTTTTTCGATAGTCCTTCATATTCCCACAAATCCTGAACTAAGGAAAGGGCGAAGTGCGTAGCGGTTGTGTCAAGCATTTGTCAGTTGAGCTCCGCGAGAATACAAGACTTCGAACCAAGTTGTTCCGCAGCGAGCGATCCAGAGGCGGAGCTTGAGGAGGCGGTGAGCGCCGCGTCGTGTCCAGCGC
>JBEKEZ010000012.1:0-146458 GCA_050013575.1 Terriglobia bacterium
CGCCGCGCCGCAACAGCAACAACAGCGTGCCCCGCAGCAACAGCGCGCCGCGCCGCAACAGCAGCAACAGCGTGCCCCGCAGCAACAGCGCGCCGCGCCGCAACAGCAACAACAGCGTGCCCCGCAGGAACAGCGCGCCGCGCCGCAACAGCAGCAACAGCGTGCCCCGCAGCAGCAGCGCGCCGCGCCGCAACAACAGCAACAGCGTGCCCCGCAGCAACAGCGCGCCGCGCCGCAACAGCAGCAACAGCGTGCCCCGCAGCAGCAGCGCGCCGCGCCGCAACAACAGCAACAGCGTGCCCCGCAGCAACAGCGCGCCGCGCCGCAGCCACAGCAGCAGCGTGCCCAGCAGCCACAACAGCAGGCAGGTTACCCCGTCCAACAACGGCCCGTGCAACAGGCTCGCGGGTGGCAGCAGCAGCGCGGGTGGGTACAGCAAGGCGGCGGTTGGCAGGGGCAAAGCTCCTGGCAGCAGTCTCACGCCCGAAACTGGCAGGAGGAGCATCGCACTTGGGACCAGCGCGGCGGCTATGGTGGCTACTACATTCCGCAATTTAGTTTCAATCTCTATTTCGGCCGGTCACACTGGTTTCGTATCCACAGCCGACCCATCATTGTTGGGGGTTATCCCCGCTTCCGGTACCACGGCTATTGGTTCATGCTGGTTGACCCGTGGCCACAAGACTGGCCGGAAAACTGGTATGCCACCGACGAAGTTTATGTTGGCTATGACAACGGGTATTACCTGTACGACCGCAGGGATCCAAGCGTCGCGCTTGCACTCACCGTGGTGGAATAGGTACTTTCCGGCGCAAAAGGGCTAACCGAGGATTCGTCGAGTGAAGAAATAGAGTCGCTCAAGAGGGTGGGAATACAAGAAGGGTGGCATCTTCATGCTTCGCTGGCGGGAGGAGAAGGTGCAGCGGGGCGGACACGTGAAGATCGCTCAACTATTACGTTCGCGAGGGATTCAGTCGCAGCTATGAAGATGGATACTCCGGCCGCTATCGATATGGTCGTCATTCGAGCGGCAGGTACACAATCCTTGGGTCCGTTTTGGGGTCAATCCTCGACATGGAGTCGCTTCGCTAACGACCGAGACGGTTCATCGGCAAAACGCGTGATATGGGTTCATGCTTGATTGGTAAGCCGAAGTTTGATGCGCGCGCCCGCCGAAACCCTGAAAGCGTCAGCGGCGCCACGCCAAGGACGTTGGACTGTGCGAAGAAAGGAAGACATCAATGAACAGGTTCACTGTGGGGCTCGTCCTGTTGATTATCGGAGTGGCTCTGCTCGTGTTCGGCGGGATTTCCTATACGACTCAGCAAAGAACCCAAATAGGGCCTGTCGCCATCGAGCATCCGGAAGAACATACCATTCCTTATTCGCCCTTAGCGGGAGCGATTCTGGCTGTAACGGGCGGGGCTCTGATGCTTACCGGGCGCGCAAAGAGTAATTAGGGCTGATCGTACGCGGGTCGTAGACGTGGCAGGAAGACGCCATGCTGGGCTTCGCAAGGGACTCTATCAGTGGTCTTAAGTCAACATGCTTGAAATGGAGGAACAAAATGCTTCTAAACAGCAAAACCGTATGGACCAGGGTTGTCTTTACCTTTCTGATGACTGGGATGTTGGGACTGGGCCTGATGCCGCTCGCTTCCGCACAGGATCGTGGCGATATTAAGAAGGTGCAGGAGACTCTGCGCGACAAAGGCTACTACACGGCGCCGGTCGATGGCATCATGGGTCCCCAGACCCGTGCAGCCATTCGCCAGTATCAGCAGTCTGAAAACCTACCCGTTACAGGACATCTGGATGGCGAGACGGCGGGCAAGCTCGGCGTGGGGCCCGAGTCCGAGAGCGGCGATTTCAAGGGCGCCGGCCATGAAGTTGGAGCGGGTGGCAAGGAAGTCGGCCACGAGATGAAGCAAGGTAAGCCCATCGCGGCAGGCAAGGAAATGGGCAAGGGTATAGGCCGAGGAGGGAAGGACATCGGTAAGGGGGTCAAAAAAGCTGTCAGTCCCGAAAGCGACCGCGGAGACCGCGAAAAGAAGCAGAAGGCTGAGAAACCGGACAACCCGCAGTAGCTAAGTTGCCGGAATTCTCTTGCGTCTCCTCGAGCGAGGCCAAGTGACGGAAGGGGCAACGCGTCGTACCGGCATCGGGTTGGCCTTAACCTCCGCACGCTTCACACGGACCAGAACCTGAAACAACAGAGGAGGCCAGGAAATGCTCGCAACTGTTTTGATTGTGATCTTTGTCTTGATGCTGTTCGGCGCCCAGTCAAGATGGAATCACAGCCGTGGCTGGGGTCTTGGCCCCAGCGGCGGAGTCGCCTGGCGCTCATGATGCGGGTCATCTTGCTGATGTGCGCCGGCAGCACCGCAATGCGCGAGTCGCGCGTACTGATATTAAGATTTTTTATTCAGGAGTTCACTTTCATGACTGCCGTTATCGCCGAAAGACGTCGATCGAACCGTCTAACGCTTACCATTCCCTTGCGCGTTGAGGTCAGAGACGCCAGCGGCCGCACTGTCGAATGCGCAGGCCGCGCCACCACCCTCAACCGCCACGGGGCGCGAATTCAGCTCGCTCAGCCGCTGGACTGCGGTCAAGTGGTCCGCGTAAGGAGTCCGATTGGCCACTACGAGGCAGATTTTCGCGTCGTGGAACACAGCGGATCTCCGGGAGCGCAAAATGGCGAGTACGGCTTGGAGTGCCTCGGCCATGTGGGAAATTTCTGGGGGATCGAGTTTCCCGATTCCAACAATAATGAACCAGCGGATGCAAAGGTGCTGCTCGAGTGTCGCATGTGCCATACCATCGCGCTGCAGCCCTTGACACATACAGAAGTCGAGGCGTTGTGGACTGTAGGCATCGTCGGAAAGCCTTGCCACAACTGCGCTACCGACACCCCTTGGAGGTACGCCGATGTGCGGGTGCCGCCGAATCAAATGGCGGAACTGGCGAGGAGCTCGAAAAAAGCTCGGGCCAATCGAATTACTCCCCGGATGGAGACCAGCGAGCGAGATCATCGCCGCGTGCTGATGCAAGTACGCCTCGGCGTCCGCGACGCGCAGGGTAACCTGGAAGTGACAAATACCGATAATACTTCCCAGAGCGGCTTCTGCTTTACCAGCGAGAAAACTTATGTGCCAGGCGAAAGCGTGATGGTGGGATTCCCATACGACCCGACGACCGAGAAAACAGAGTTACGGGCTCGAATTGTTCGAGAGCAGATCGTCAAAGGCGCTGTCCGCAAAATCTATGGCGCCATGTTTCAATCCGCGGACTGTACAAGGCCTGCAGCCGCTTAACTAGGAGGGTGACAGGACAGATGCAAGATGCCCCGCAGAAATGCGGAGCTCGGCACGACCGCACGAGAACCGCCATCGACGCGCCGATGCCGGATCGAGCCGATCGGAGTCGCTGAATCCCACGCCGTGGGCAAATGGCGGCAGCGCGGCTTGAGGTCGTAAATCGGATTGAGGATACCTGCAAAGGAGGATCGATATGCTCGCAACTGTTTTGATTGTGGTGTTTGTCTTGATGCTATTCGGCGCATTGCCTAGATGGAACCACAGCCGAAGCTGGGGTTATGGCCCGAGTGGCGGGTTGGGTTTGGTCGTGGTGATTCTGCTCATCCTGCTGCTATTGGGTCGGCTCTAGGTGGGCGTGAACATTTGATGGTGCGCACAGAAGATGAGAACAGGCGCTCTTTGTCGCGTGCCGACAAGCTCGAAGTTTGAATCGGGTGCAATCGACAGCGCCCAGCCGGGAGCGGCCCGATGGGCATCTGTCTTCAATAACGAGGAGGTGAATTAGATCATGGATTTAATTCATGTAATTGTGGTCTTGATCGTGATTGGTGTTCTGCTTTGGCTCATTAATACTTTCATTCCAATGGCCAGCTCCATTAAGTCGATCTTGAATGCCGTCGTGGTGATTGCAGTTGTTTTGTGGCTCTTGAACGGCTTTGGTTTTCTGCATTCGCTCTCCAGGTACCACATGCGGTGACGGTCCGGGTTAAGCGCCGGGGACGCAGAGTGGCCGCACGTTGGAGTTCCTTCGTTAACAGGGGTGAGCAATATGGACCTAACCTGCGAGCCCCAATGAACAGACACACAATTCGCGCGAGCGTATAAAGGATGTGCGTCGAGTCGCCAACCAACTTCTGGGGGGCAGCGTGTGTCAGGGGAATGGCGCAATGTTTGCAGAAGCCCCTTTCATGAAGATTTAGCCTGATTGCAAGTTGAGATCTACCAGGACGCTTGAACAGGGCGTTTTCCAGGTGTTTCAGAGAGCAAGTGGAACACATGGGACCGAGGCGTCTTACTCGTGTTGTATCGATTGAACGCACGGTGCCGCAAAATTCGATTTCGTTTTGACGGGGCAGAATAGATCGCCCCACAGCAAGACTGAGGTAACACCAATGGACGGAATTACCAGGTTGAAAGTAGTCGGGATGATTTTTGTATTATCCCTCATCGTCCTCGCGGTCCCATCGGGAGCGAAGGCAGACGAGTGGAATAGGAAAACAACTGTGACCTTCAACGAGCCGGTCGAGGTTCCGGGTGTCGGCGCGCAGGTATTGCCGGCGGGTAAGTATGTTTTTAAGATATTGGATTCGCCATCCGACCGCCACATCGTTCAGATTTTCAATGAAGCGGAAGACCATGTTTACACCACAATCCTCGCCATCCCCAATTACCGTTTGAGGCCCACCGACAAAACGGTGATGACGTTTAAGGAGAGGGCGGAAGGACAACCGGAAGCGATCAGAGCGTGGTTTTATCCCGGGCATCAGTGGGGCGAAGAATTTGTGTACCCCAAGTCAAGGGCTATTGAGTTGGCGAAGGCAGTCAATGCGCCGGTTCTTGCGATGCCTCTGGAAACCGAACCGACCGTGGAGGCTTTGAAAGAGATACCGATCGTGGCGGTTAAACCTACGGGAGAAGAGGTTCCAGTAGCCGAAGTTGTGCAAGCTCCGCCCGCGGAACCTGTGCAACAAGCCGCGGCGGCCCTTCCGCAAACCGCGAGCCGATTGCCCCTTTTGGGATTAATCGGGCTGCTGTCATTGAGTGCGGGTGTGGCGCTCTCTCTCATACCGAAACGAGCTGCTTGACGGAAGAGGGTGTGTCCTTTTCCTTCTCGAGGGAGGACCGCTCACGAACCCCATGAAGCCGCTTAGGCACGGATCTGCTGGTGCCTGTGCGACCGAGTCGGGCTCCGCATGGTGAAGGGGGGTGATACGCGAGTATCACCCACCCCTAATGCGGTTGAACCGAGAGATGTCAAGCTGAAGGCGACCAACGCCCTGGACTGAGAGTGAAAATGTTCATCATCTATGAATATGCTGCTTGTGTGCTTGTGGCTTTGGTCGGTGCGACGCTGGCGGCAACGGCTTGCACGCTCTTCATGTTGCTCAAAGAGGGGCGCGGTATCATGAAGTGTGCGGGGCATCAACTCATGCACGGCGCCTCCTGGCTGCTGGGCACACTGTTGGCGGGCGCGCCACCTGAACTATAGCCACGTTTGGTATTTTTTTCGGAAATCGCGGGTGCGTCCGGTGGGATTTCTGCACATGAAAAGAGATACTCGCGGCGGCTGCTCCTTTGCCAGCCGAATGCCGGCCATATTCTTCTTCCTGATTTTTTTGCCCGGCATCGCCACGTCGCAACAACTCCCTGGGCCTCCAAACCTCAAAGCCGGTCCCTACACGATTCAAGTAGATGTGAACATGGTGGTCTTGCACGCGACTGTGCAGAACCGCAAAGGCGTTCTTGTTTCGGGCCTTGGCCAAAACGATTTTCAGGTTTACGAAGATGGGGTGCTTCAGCAAATCAAATTTTTCAGCCATGAGGATATTCCGGTCACGGTCGGACTGGTGGTAGACAATAGTGGGAGCATGATGCCTAAGGTCCACGAAGTTATCACTGCCGCTCTGGCGTTTGCCCACTCCAGCAACCCGCAGGATCAGATGTTTGTAGTAAGTTTCAACGAACACGTTCGGTTTGGCCTGCCGGCGAACACGCTGTTCACGGACCAGCCGTCTCAATTGGAGGCTGCCCTTTCGAGATATCATCCGGACGGCCAGACCGCCCTCTACGACGCTGTGGCTACCGCGCTCGAGCACCTGAAGAAGGGCAATCGCGACAAGAAAGTCCTGATTGTGATTAGCGATGGAGCCGACAACGCCAGCCAACACAGCTTTGCCCAGGTCATGGCCATGGCAGTGCAGTCTGACGCTATCATCTACGCTCTGGGCCTCTTTGAGGAGGACGATCCCGATAAGAACCCCGGTGTGTTGAAGCGCCTTGCGAAGGCCACAGGCGGTGAAGCATTCATGCCGGAATCGATAAAGGAAATAGTCCCCATATGCGAGCAGGTTGCGCGCGATATTCGGAACCAATACACCACCGCCTACATTTCTACAAATCAAGAACAAGACGGGACCTATCGGGTCATAGAAATGAAGGCCGCGGCGCCGGGTCGTGAGCGCTTAATTGTCCGAACCCGTGCTGGCTACAATGCACCTGTGAAATCTAAGGCAAATGCGCAAAACTCGGGCAACCAACCATGAAGTTCAGAAAATGGACGATGTTCCGATCCAAGCGAACACATTCGGTGCTCCGATGGTGCCGATACCCGTTTTTGCTCATTGGCATCTTTGCGCTGGGCTACTGCGGCTACGCGCTGCTCGACTCGAAGCTTTATGAGGCCTACGAAACCTGGCGATTTCAGCAAGCGCTGAAGGACGCGAGGCCGTCGATCGGCGGCAGTAGACAACTTCATCCCGCGCCCCTTCCTTCAGTCCTAAGGGAGGCGAACTACGCGAGCGTCGAGAATGCTGGCCCACCGGGCGGCGGATCTCCCTTGGGGCGACTCGAAATCAGCAGCATTGGTCTTACGGTGATGGTCCTGGAAGGCACTGACGGCAGAACTTTGCGACGCGCGGCCGGGCACATTCCAGGAACTGCGCTACCAGGTGAGCGAGGCAACATCGCGATTGCGGGCCATCGAGACACCTTTTTCCGGCCGCTGCGGAATATCCACAAAGATGACGAGATTAAGCTAACGACGTTGAAAGGTTTATCCCGCTATCGCGTCGATTCTATCAAGCTGGTGGAGCCGGAGGACACAGCCGTGCTCAGCGATTCTGATGATGCCACCCTGACCCTGGTGACCTGTTACCCGTTCTATTTTGTGGGCCCAGCACCCAGAAGATTTATCGTCCGCGCTCTCAGGGTTCCGGATTCGAAGGACCCTCTGGCCAAGACAGGTCCGTAGAATTGCTTCCACATGCGGCACTCATTCCTGATCCGAACCGTATTCATGGTTGTGCTGACGGCAGGGGGCATGCCCTCGCGAGCCTCGTACGCGCCTGACGTCGAGCGTGGCTTTCGCCTGCTATATGAAATAAGGTTTGCGGAGGCGCGTTCGGAGTTTTTGGCGTGGGAAAAGGAGCAGCCGACTGACCCGCTGCGCCACGCCTGGGAAGCAGCCGGCTATCTCTTCGAGGAGTTCTACCACCACGACATGTTGACCTCTGGGTTCTTTCTGGACGACAAAAGGCTCCTGGGGGGTGTGGAAAGCACATCCAATGACGAGTACCGGACGGGCTTTCTCGCCGCCAGCAAAAGCGCACAGGATTTGGCGAAGCAACGGCTGGCGTCGAATCCCAAAGACCCGGACGCACTTTTCGCCTTGACCATTACCACCGGCTTGCAGGCCAATTACGCCTTTCTGGTCGAAAAACGGAACCTTGAAAGTCTGAAGCTTATGCGCCAAGCACAACGCTACGCGAAGGATCTGCTGGCGATCAAACCCGAGGCGGCGGATGCCTACCTGCCGCTTGGCGAGGCCAATTACATCATCAGTTGTCTTCCCGTCCGCAAGCGGTTCTTCCTCCGGCTGGGTGGGATCAGAGGCGACAGAGAGCTGGGAATGACGCAGCTCGAAACAGCCGCGCTCAAGGGGCATTATCTCCGGCCGTTTGCGAAAATCCTGCTGGCCCTGGCGGCCCTGCGCGAGAAGCAGGTGAGGTTGGCACGCACTCAACTCGAAGAGCTAACCACGGAATTCCCAGGAAGTCCTTTGTTTGCCCGCGAACTCACTCTGCTGAAGAAGTCGGCGTCGAGTACTTCAGCAAGCGGCGGGGATGGGCCGAGTTCGCTGTTGCGGTGACACTGGTTTTGCAACCCTTTCACCCCCAGCGCGGCTGACGTTAGTAGCGGTGCCATGTAGCCCTCTCATCCAAGTGACGGCTTCTGTACGTTCATCTCCGGTGGGCGGGTAGATCACAGCCAGCCCATCACGGCAAGCATCGGCGCGACGCGGTTTATGTGCCCCTTGCGGATGGGTGGCTTGCCGCCCACTGATCGTGCTCACATACGGGAAGAACTGATGCGCCACCGCTTCAGCATGCAACGCTCCATCCCGGTTTCGAGCAAGCAAGCTTTGGCGGAAACAATCTCGGACGGCCATCCCCGGACTACCCATGTTTATGGAAGGACACGCCGCGGGTGACCGGCGTTTCATTCGGTGGCAACAGAGCGTGAAGACAAGAATAAGTCTCTCTCAAGCAGGACTCTTTTTCTTGGCTTCTTGCTTGGAAGCGGTCGTCGCAGCGCGGTCGCAGCGGTCCGCATGGAGTTTCGCCGCTTCGGCGTCGTAATGAATTGCGTGTTGACTGTGTCCGTGGGCGAGGTAGGCGTGGTGCGCGGCCTTTTCGTGCTGCTCGGCCTCGTCGTATTTCGCTGCCTCATTGTAATGGTAGGCCGCGCGCTGATGATGACGAGCAGCGTGATGGTAATGTTCCCAAGTCTTCGACATGCAGTTCTCCTTCCTTTAGGTTTCTGGCGAGTTTCTGGGATCGATCAACCTTTGCTGAACAGATGCTCGGACACGCCGCAGCAGTCTGGGCCGCCCGGGAAACCAAAGACTATTGTTTCGTTGCGACGCCACACTTGTCTGGTCAAAATTGGACACAGCATCGATCCCACAATGGCGGGCTGCAGGTCCATAGCTCACTTCTGAACGTTGTTCTCCGCGATTGGCTTTCAGATCCCTCCAAAGCAGTGTCCAACACTGAACAGACTCCGGGTCAGGGCACGCGGAGGATGCGCCAGATATTCTTCGCCCCTTAACGTCGTCCTCCGGGATTTCCGTTTTCATTTCCCGCCCGACCGGCAATATACGTCTGACCGTCTCCGGATGCAATGCTCCACAGTTTTCGGTGCAGGGCGTCTCCAGCGACCGCAGGGGGGCCAGTTCTACCCCTCCCGAGAATGCCAGGGTCGAAACTCCCGCTTCTCGGATCGAACTCCTGTGACACTTTTCCTTCCCCTGCCTCCCTCGTCACTGAAATCCGATCCGGTCGGCGGCTCGCCTACCCCGCTAGTGACGGTAGTCCCGCGATCCTGCACAGGATGCTTGCGAAGAGCCGCCTCGTCAGATGACTCTCGGCCAAAAGGAGCCAATAATAGTGGGTCATGGAGCGCTGCTAACGCCACCACGATTGGGCGGAATTGCAACGAAATCTTGCGTGATGTAAAGGCTACCATTCGGCCCTTGCACGATCCCAATTCCCACGTCAGTGTAATTCGCGTTCAAGATGTTGGCCCGATGATTGTTCTGGAAACGAGGCTCGTTCATAAATGCGGCTTCCGCGCCAGGGACGGTTCCGATGATGGCAATATTCTCTCCCAAAGCCCGCCAGGGAATTCCCGCCGCGTTTATTCGCGCCGAAAGGGTCATGCCATCTGGGTCAACGTGGTCAAAGAATCGTTGCTCGAGCATGTTGCGGGAATGCGCTCGCGCGACCGCAGCCAGTTCCTCGTTCCACCTGAGGGGCTGGGCTCGGCCACCAGTCTCGGCGGCGGTCGCGGGATCCAGGCGGTCGCGGTTGACGAGCGCCCACATCTGCCTTTCCAAGTCGGCCATGCGGTTCGTGCCGAACTCGTGCCGGGGAGCTGTTTCAACGGGAACAACCTTTGGCGTGCTGTGGTTCGGACCGAAGTCGTGCCAGACGCCCGGATGACTTTGACCCGCCACGGAGGCGCCATCGCGTTCACCGAAATGATGCCACGCACCCGATTTGACGGGTTTCTTCTTCGGCGTGTTTTGCGTTGCCTGGACTTCAGTCTGCGGGGGCGTGGCAGCGTCCGGCCTCGCGGTTGTTTGAGCCTGATCCGGACCCGCGCAGGCTATGGTTGCAGCCCACAAGAACCCAGCGATGACAACGGCCGACCGGCAAAGAGGAATGGTTTTCATGCTCGAACATCATCTTGGATGCGATTTGACAAACCAATGCTGCTCCGCGTGAAAATATAGCGCCGGAGCAGGGGCCCTGCGCATATCCAGCACATCTGAATTGTTCATTGGACCGACATAGCGGGAATCGCGGTGCGACTCGAGGTGGAGTTCCGAGGAAAAGGCCGATGAGCAAGCCAAGCGGGGAAGTCAGGTTCCTCACTGAGGGGCAGCGCCGTCAGGCGCTACCACCGCGGGAGAGGCCTTGGTTAACAACTGCCGGTAAACGATTCGCAAAGTAGCGAGCACCGGAACCGAAAGAAAGCTGCCGGCTATACCTGCGATAGAGCCGCCCGCCAGGACTCCGAAGATGACCAGCAAAGGATGTAGCTTCATGCCGGCGCTGAGCAAATGCGGTGACACAACATAATCCTGGAAAAAGCGGAACGCGACAAGGAACGCGAAGATCCCGAGCAGGTGGTGGGAGCCGCTCAAGCCAGCAACGAGCAAGGCGATGACGGCTCCCGTCAGAGGACCCACCATGGGAACAAATTCGAGAGGAAAGGCGACAGCCGCCAACAGAATCCCATACGGAACGCCCATCATCGAGAAAAAGAGTCCATAAGCCAAAGATGCCACGACTCCCAACAACACCAACGCCCGCATGTATTGCGCAAGCAGCAGGTGCAGGTCAGCGGCAATTCTCTCGACCCTGTCGCGGTGGGGCCCTTCGGCAAGAAACCCCAGCACGGAACTGCGCATCTCCTGCCCATCTTTCAAGAAGAAGAAACTGAGAATTGGAACCAGGACGATAAAGATGAGGCTTCCGGCGCGCGAGATGACCCCCAAGGCGGCCTTCGGCAGCAGTGCCAGGACATCTCGCGAATGATTGGCCAGTTGCTGTTGTACAGTCGACATGACAGTGATCTTCAGCGTCTGAGTGGAGGGTGAAACGACGGGCGCAATCGGGGACTCGAATTTCGCAAGGAGCTCTGGAAGCCTGGCTGCCAGTGCGTTCGCCTGGTGGACTACACGAGAGCCGATCGCAATTCCAATGACAATCAGAAACCCGACCAGCGCGAGGTAGACGAAGGTGAGCGCCAGCACCTTTGACCGCCCCGGTAGCCGCCGATCAAGAAGCTTCACGAGTGGCCAGAGCAGGTAGGCGAACAGCAGTGCCACAAAAAAGATAAACAAAGTCTCGCGAATGAGATACAGCAGTCCCACCAGGAGGAGAATAAAGACCACTGTCCAGGTGTAGCGCGCGGCGCGGCGATCAAGACCAAGCAAGACTCTGCTCCCTCGGCCACCGTGCGTGGCCTTGGTCACAAGGCTCCGGCCCACCCGGTTGCCCGGTCGGGCCGCTTGTCAGCTACCAGACTTACCGACATCGATCTGGGTGGGTCTTCCACCCACTGGGGGTCTGCGCCGTTGGGACGCACCGAGAACTCCAGGCTAGAGAGTTGCAACCCTTTCAGCCCCAGCGCGGCTGACGTTAGTAGCGGCGCCATGGAGCCCGCTCATCCAAGTGACGGCTTCTGTGCGTTCATCTCCGGTGGGTGGGTGGACCAGAACCAGCCCATCACGGCAAGCGTCGGCTGGACGCGTGAACTGATTCTGGTTCATCAGGATGGAGTCAAGGGTCTGCCCCAACCGATCAGAATCGAATCTGTTGCTGAAGCGTACCCCACTTGGGTGAGCCGAAGAAGTCTGCGTCCAGTAGTCGCACACGAGATCCTGTTCACCCCCGGTTCTAACCGACCAGACACTCAGGTAGTCCAACGAAGTTCCAGGTTCACATCGGTATTCAACCCGTGCTGAACGTGGGTTGGCGACTTTCATCAAGTCTTCCCAGGCTAGAATCACTGCAAACTCAAGGGCCTTGTCCAATTCCATGTTGATTCTCCCTCACGAACGAATCACTTCGGTGGGCTTGGAATCACGCGGTGGCGAAGCGGTCGGCCAAGCCTCGGATCTAAGAAATTTGTCTGGGCCGAGAACCCGGCAGCAAGGAGTTCGGTGATCTTATATTTCACGTCGCGCGAAACCATCGTGGAATGCCCGAGTATCCTGACGTCGGCCGCGGCCTCCGAGGCCGTCTGCAGCCACATTCCGCCGACCTCGCCATAGACAAACGTGACGTGCACGTCTCGCACCCACCAAGACGGGGTCCTTGCCAGCTCGCCCTCGAACCGGCGAACCAAGTAGGTATTCGCATCAACCCAAATGTCGCCATGGAGCAGATGTTTATCTTTGCGCTGCGGAAGCATCTCCAGCACGTAGCAGTGCTGGCCACTTATGTCTGCCGCGCGGATGAAGCGGAAATCATAATTGTCCGCCGACATGTCGGTTAAGACGTAACCTTTCGTCACCTCTGCTTCACTTGCCAGCATGCGGCGAACAATCATTTGTCCCAGTCCGCTCCCGTTCGTCTCCTGAATGGTGTACTTCTTGGAGTCTGGAGGAACGAAGGCTACATCGGCAATCACCTCGGACTTGGCCTTGCTTCCATCCTTGCCAAACAGCTTGTAGTTCCGCGTGACGATGTAAGGCCGAAGGTGGGCACGGTTCTCATCCCGGGCCTGCGCCATGCGGGCGATGATGGTCTCCGCGGATGGGACCGAGCTTTCGGTCTGAGGCGATGCAGATGCCATTCCGGCGACCAGATAGAGAAGAAGCAACCATAAGGTTTGTTGCTGCGCCGCCACATAGAAAGAGCTTCGTCCCGCTTCAGGTATTTTGAACAACGAGTTTTGCGGCATGGGCGCACCCTCCGCGATCATTCGATGGGTCTTCGGCCTAGGATGACCCCTAACCAACACTACAGCGACGGCCAGCAGGCCCTGAATAAGAGGAGCAGCAAGGTTAAATCTTGCCGACCTCTAAGATTTGGCCTGACCGGCCGCTTCACGAAAGAGATCTGCGACCGGTGAGCAGGTTCCACAGCAACACAATCACTGCAACCACGAGCAATAGGTGAATGAGGCCTCCACCAACGTGAAGTCCAAAGCCCAGCAGCCACAGGATTACCAGAATCGCGAAAATGGTCCAAAGCATGTTGATCCTCCTCCGAATATCCGTTTCCAGGCAGAGCCTGGCTGGCGATTCGCCGCACTTTGCTTATACCCTGTGGCAATTCGCATGTCAGTTCCATACAGACCGGTCGTGTGGTCAAAATTGCTCATCCCAGTTAATGAGGGGGGAACGACAGGGTGGGACTGGTCGAGGTTACCGCCGGATGGCATCAGACATGGCGTTTTCTGGCATGTAAGGTCGTTGAGATTCCGCCTACTTTCCGCGCGGGTTCCGGGCTTTTCCGGGGGCTCTACGGAGTCGGTTGCGGGGGTGCCAGCCGCGTTCCGGGCGTGATGATGACTTCGCCGGTTGACCTGAGGCAGACCTCGTACACTCGGTCGGGCTCCATACGCATGTAGGGCGCGTCGCCGTGGATAGCTCGCACGCCGTGCTCCTTCGCTAGTTTCTCGTCGTTGGCGAGTTCCCAGAAGCGTGTCCACAGCTCTTTCTCGAAGGCGCTGGGGGCTTGCTGCTCGGCGTAGGCCTCGGGCGCCTCGCCCTCGGTGTCGATGATGAACCCATCTTCGGGTTTCATGGTGCTGGAGAAGACCCGCCGGAAAAGCATAAGCGCCCGGCCTTTGAGGGGGTCGGTCTCCTCGATGAAGTGGTCGTCGAACTTGATCACCAAGGTGTCAAAATAGACTTCTTGCCCCCGCAAAGTCATCTCTCGGGAGACATTCATCGGCTTGCCGGTATCGTCAACCTCGGTGAACCGGATGGTAGTTTGCAGGTTCCCCTGCTGATCCTTCGTCTGCCGCAGAACTTCGATGCGGGCCCGGCGGTCGATGCGCTTCAGGATCTTCAGGTAGGCCTCGAGGCGCTGGTTGTCTTGCTCGAGTTTGAGAATGGTCTCTTTCTGCTCGCTGATCTGGTCCTGCAGCGCTCGCTGCGGCTTGACAACCAGTTCATACGCCAGATAAATCCCGGCGGCGGCGACTGCGACCAACAAGACGGACCAGACAAACAACCGAAGGGGAAAAGGACGGCCGTTGCTCATAGGAACTCACATTATGATGGGTACAAAGAAAGAGAGGAGGTCACTGCCAGAACAGCAGTTATGGCTCTGAATTGCATGGTCTCCTCCCCCTGGTTTGGGAACTGACGCCTCTTGACCAGGCGGAGGAAGCCACTTGTTTAACTGCTCGGCCCTACTGCTTCCCGGGTTTCCCCCTGGCAGCCGGCGCCGCCTCACTCAGTGCTCCAACGCCTTGTCACTAAGGAGGGTTAGGGCGTCAGCAGCATTGAACGGGTACCGACGAACGGACTCTCGTCCCGTAGCCGTCAGGACGATATCTACGCGGCGGTTCTGGGCCAGAATAATGGACGGCAGATTGGTAAACAGTTTTTGCCGCTGGTCGTCGGTCAAGTCCGGATTCTGTTCTATCTGTTGCCTTACTTGGTTGGCGTCCAGCTCTTCATGTTTTCCGAACGACCGCGTCTCGATGTTGGCCTCGGGAACGCCCTGCTCGACCAAGAAGCTCTTGCTCCGTGCCACGCGCCGCTCCGCAAGGGCCATGTTGTATTCAACCGACGCGCGTTCGTCCGCATGCCCCTCCAAGGTCAAGTGGCCCTCCGGATGGAATTCCAGGTATTTCTTGAAGTCGCCGGCCAGAGTCCTGAGGATGGCCTGCTGACTCTCCACCAGGCCGCCGTCGGGATTGTTGACCGTAGGCTGCGCTGTAGGAAAGTAAATGCTGTGGAGGGCAAGCACCTTTTCCAATACCACCGGCACACTCACCTGAGCCGCCTGCACGTTGAGGTCTACCGCGCAATCGGCGGTGCCGCCGCGCCCATCGTCCACATGGCCTGTCACCGCGTACCGGCCCGGCGTCATACCGGAACTGTCGAACGTCACGGACGACCCTGAGCCGCTGATCTGGCCGCCGTTGCTTTGCCAGGAGTAAGTCAACGGATTGTTGTCCGGACTGCTGGCCGTAGCCGTGATCTGCACGCGTTCGCCGACCACCATCAAGCTGCGGTCCGCCGAGCAGCTCATCGTCGGCGGGCGATTCGCCCGTGGTTCGCTGGGGGCCGGAGGCGGAGGTGGGGGTGGAGGTGGAGGTGGGGGGGGCGGAGAGGGGCGGTTCCCACCGAAGCGGAATACGAGTCCCGCTGAGATCCGCAGGTCGTTCTGCCCCGCAGTTTGTAATGTACTGGAAGATCGATCCCCGAACCGGGTCATCAAGTATTCGACTTGAAACAGGCGAATTGCGACGTGGCGGTGCACTTTGAGGTCGAGTCCGCCTCCCAGCGCCATGGCAAACGCGTTCTCGGAAGGCAAGGGAGTACAACCAAACCCCGAACAACCGGAAAGGGTCACCGGACTAGCGTACACGCCTCCAAACAGAGCCTGCACAAAGGGGGTAACCTTATCGTGATGACTCCGGAAGGAAAGACGCGGACCAAACATGTATGTGACGACGTCCCCAGAAGCGTCCACCACGCCGCCCGTCGGAGGCGCGTTCGGGCCGAACTTAGTGGCATGGAAACCACCAAAGTCGGCAACGAACCCCAGGTAACGATTCACGTTGAGAGCGAGGGACGCGTCGCCGCCATGCAGGTAATCGATCCGGTTTCCGGCATTATCCGGAACGTTTTTCACATAAGAGTATCCCAGAAAAATCTCAGCCTTGGGAAAAGCAGCGTCGTCCTCGTCTCTCGAGTGCCGCCCTGGCCCCGCCTGCGGCATGGGCGACGCCGCCAATGGATCTGGCAGGGTAAGTGCCGGCTTGGCTTTGGCCACGGCGCCGAATGCGACGGAGGAATTGGCAGCCCCATCCTTGTTCGCCGTGGCTGCCGGCTTGGCCGTGTCGTCCGCACAGAGTAAGAGGGTAGGCGCCAGTAAGAAAGCAACCGCCATTGTGGTAAGAATCCGAGTTCCTGATCTCATTGTTGCCTCCTGAATTGTGCCTACTCACTCAGAAGCGGGGCATAAAGTGCCCCGCTTCTAAGCCATTAAGTACCACTCAACTCAACTTGCTTCACACTCAACGCCGCAAATTCTTACTTGGGATGAAACCGCCCTGGGAGGCGGTCTCATCCGTGGGTCTTGCCCCTCATACTACGGAGCAGGCACGTTAATGACGGTGTTCACCATCGTAACCGGCCCTGTCAAGACCAACGCTCTGCCATTCAGCGTCGTTATCACGCTGTTGCCAGCAGTAGAGAACGAGACTCCTGCTTGAGCGATTATCGTTCCCACCATGGTCCCGCCCCCGGCCGCATTAATCGTCGCGGCGCTGCCGACGTGCCAGAAGACATTCTTAGCCTGTGCGCCGTTGATCAGCTTAACGTTCCTAGCGCCCGTGGGGCCCGCGATGCCCACCGTGAGTGTGGTCGCAGTCTGGAAAACCCAGAAAGCATTCGGGTCGCCTTGAGCGTCGAGTGTAAGGTCGCTCAGGGTTATCCCAAACGAGCCCGGGGCGGATTCATAGACGCCCGGGGCCAGAGTCAGACCGCCCAACTCGCCGGCATAAGCGCAGAACGCGGTGCATGGCATTTGGGCCGGAGAAGTAAAGTTAAACGCGGTGAGCGCATCGAGCGCGGCCTGGGTCGCGATCGCGAAGGTGACAGCAGTTCCTTCATTAGGACACGTAACAGTGGGAGGTGGGGGAGCAGTATAGATGGTGCCGTTGACTGTTCCCACGTTAAGCGGAGTTTCGGTATATATACATCCTGATGGCGGGACGTACGGAATACTGGTATCGTGGAATCCGGTGATCACGGTAGAAACACCTGTGGTCCCGATATTCCCGTTAATCACCGTCCCGTTAGGCACCGTAACAGTCCCCTGGTTGGTCATCCCCGCGCCTCCCCCAAAGCCCCCGAATGTCGACGCTGTTCCAAGAGGTACTGGCGGTGGAAGCGCCGCTGCAGCCGTGGTGAAGCTCCAGGGGTTCGGTACAAGGCCGGGTCCCAGCGGATTGCCTGCCAGGTCTGTGGCGGCGGTTGTAACCGTGGCAATATAGGTCGTATCGGCAGCGAGGTTGCTTGAGGGTGTAAGGGTCGCAATAAAGTCTATCGGGTCGTAGGCGACCGTTCCTGGTATGAGGACTCCGCCCGGACCCGCAAGCAGGAAGCTGGTTGTGCTGATCGTTAACGGATTCATCGCCTCACTGAAGGTTGCGTTCACAGTCGCGTTCACGGGTATATCGGCGCTCGCATCAACGGGGTTCGTATAGATAATTGTCGGCTTAGTGGCAGCCGGGAACGAAGAAGTGGTAAAGGTCCATGGATTCGGCACAGGGCCTGGTCCCAGTGGGTTGCCTGCCAGATCTTGAGCTCCCGTTGTAACCGTGGCCGTATACTCGGTGCTGATGGCGAGAACGCTGGTTGGTGTGAAGGTGGCAGTTTTGGCAATCGCGGCGTAGGTGACTGTTCCAGCTACGGCGACTCCGCCCGGTCCGGTGAGCGTAAAGGTTGTTCCGTTGATCGTCGCAGGATTCATTGCCTTGCTAAAGGTTGCGCTGACCGCCTGATTGATGGGCACATCTGTGGCGCCATTGTCAGGGTTGGTAGCAATTATGAAGGGTTTGGTGGTGTCTGGGGCCGCGCCTGTGGTGAAACTCCACACATAAGGATACAACAGTCCATTGCCTGCCGGGTCTTGGGCCCCGGTTTTGATCGTAGCTACGTATGTGGTTGTGGCCGCGAGAGGAGCGGTTGGGGTGAAGGTCGCGGTTGAGCCGGCGGTGACATAGTTGACGGTCCCTGCTACGTTCACTCCGCCCGGTCCTGTCACTATAAAGTTTGTCGCGGGAGAGTTTAGCGTGGCAGGGTTCATCGCTTCGCTGAAAGTCGCGCTCATGGCCTGGTTGAGCGGCACACCGGTTGCGAGATTTAGAGGGACTGTGGAAATCACTTGGGGCAGAACCACGGTCGAAAAACTCCACACATAAGGGACCGACAACCCATCGCCTGCCTGGTCTTGAACTCCCGTAGTAAGCGTGGCGCTATAGGTGGCATTGGGTGCGAGATTGACGGTCGGTGTGAAGGTCGCAGTGGAGCCGGCGCAGGTGACTGCACCTGCCACGGGAACGCCAATGATGGTCACCGTAAATGTCCCTGCAGTGAGCGTTGAGCAGTTCAGTGGCAGGTTGAACGTCGCGCTCACCGTCGTGGCTAAGGCTACACCGGTGGCGCCGTTCGTAGGGATTGTGGAAACTACAGCAAATCCGGGCGTGATGGTGAACGTCACCGTATTGGTGGTCAAGCCCGAAGTCGTCACGCTGATGGGCACAGGGCCGAGCGTGGCATTCGCGGCGATGGCAAACGTCGCGGTGATCTGGGTGCTGCTCACCACCGTGGTGTTGCTGACGGTGATCAGCGCCCCGCCCACGTTGACCGTGGCTCCAGTCGCGAAATTCGTTCCCGTCAGGGTGACGTTTAAGGTCTGTCGTTGTTCGCCCGCATTGGGATTGATCGCGGTCAGGGTGGGCGGCAGAGTGCCCCGCTCTTGACCGCATCCGGCCACAAAAACGACCAGGAGGAGTGACATAAACCACATCTTGCTGCCGTTCCATGTACCCATTCGTGGCCTCTCTTTGTTCAGTGACATGACGTTTCCCTCCCGGCTCAGATGCCGCGCGGCACGATAAAATGAAAGATCCTTATCAAGTCCGGTTCTCATGCGTCGGTTCAAAAACGTACGACTTCTATTTCAGAGACTTTATAAACGGGGGGTAAACCACGTGTCTGTTCAATATTGCACGTCGCTTTGTTCAAAATTGCACAGCGAGATTAATGAAGGGGACCGACCGCAAGGCGCTTGGGAATCACGGCGCTTGGGCGGCAATTAAGGGAGGGCAGATTCAAGCTTATCGCAAGGGTTGGTGCGCCGGCCGACAAGGTACTCTTCGAAACAGATGGGGCGAGATCTAGACGCTCACTCGAGTGGCCAAAAGCGCACACTAGTTTTTTCTTTCAAGGAGGTAAGGCAAAACGCCTGCGGTCAGAAGTAGTTATCAAGGCATGGGGTCTGGTTGCGTCGCGGCGGAACTTGAGTGGGTTAAGTTGAGGATTAAGAACAGAGGTCGCCCTGAGCCTTCTGGAGAAGGAGATTCTAACTCTTAGGTTTGGCCTTTGATTTTTGAGCTGCTCTTTCCCTGGCCCGGGCCACTTTCCGATTTCCTGCTTACCTTCTCCTACTCCTCAAGAACGCGATCGCGGAGGAACCCAGCGCGAGCAGGCTGAGCGTCCCAGGCTCCGGGGTGGTTCCGCCGCCGGATTGGCAACTGTCCGTGGAGATAGTGTTCGTATCCAGCGTCACGGCGGCATTAAGCGCCACGGCCCTTCCGCAAGCGATGGTCGCGCCGGTGATCAGAGTTATGCTCTCGTCGGCAAGAATACTTCCTTGCAACGCAGTGGTTGCACCGAGAGTCGCGGAGCTGCCGACCTGCCAGAACACGCTGTCATCTTTACCCGGATTTATAAGAAGAACAGACGAGCCGCTCCCGGTCGTGAGTGTGTCCCCGATCTGGAAAACGAAGATTGCATCAGAAAGGCCCTCGGCGTTGAGAGTAAGCGGTCCTGTCAGCGTAGCCGCGGCGTTGAATTTATAGACTCCCGGGATGAGCGTAAGTCCACCAAGATCCGTGCCAGTCAAGTTGGCATCGGGCGTCAGGCCCGCTAGAACATTGTAGGCAGTCAAGGCATCAGCCTGCGCCCCCTGCGCGACTGCATCAGTGTTGTGTATCACGCCGTTCACAATCCCCGGAGGAAACCCCGTAATCGAAGTGCCGGGATAGAGACCCAAATCCCCGTTGAGGACGCTCGGTCCGGTGTTGGTCACCGTCGAGGCACCCAGGACCGCAAAGGCGGCCGCTGTCCCTAGATTAATCGTGATCGTGTCGGCCTTAACGCTGACCGCAGTCAATGCACCCAGCAACAGACAAATGGTGAGCTTTCTCATGTTTTCCTCCCGCGTGACTCAGAAACACTTCCAGCTGGGCCCCGCACGCACTGTGCCAATCCAAAGACAAAGTTTATGTCATTCATTTTCACTGAAATACTAAAACAGGCTGGTGAGAAAGCGCCTAAAATGTGAAGAGTTATGCACAAAATGTGGAAACACATACCACTCTGGCATCACTCCCCGTAACCAGCGCGTCTTCACTAAAACTCAAGTTAGAATCTCCCGCTTCTACGAGACCCTGTATCCGTCTCGCATGCTGATCGCTAACTCTACCCTGCGTCATGTCCCGTACTTTGTTGCGATTATTCCGTCCTAACCCTGCGTTTGCACCCCAGATTCTCCCCGACGATTGAGAGGCAACCTTTGTACCGTAACGCAATGGCGCGTGTCTGTTCAATTTTGCTCACCGCTCTGTTCAATACAGCGTACAAATGACCGAGGGTTCCAGACCGCCGTTAGTCGTTCAGGACGACGCTCAGGAGGCCGCTATTGACCGTCATTCCGCGATTGTCGGAGTAATCGACAAAGCCCAGCGCCCTGAACTTGTTCATGAAGTGGCTGATTCGTGACCGGGTGGTGCCGACCATCTGTGCCAGGGTTTCCTGATTGATCCTGGGGTGTACTGACTCGGATTTACTATCCTTACCAAAATGTGCCAGCAGCAAAAGAATCCGGGCCAGGCGTTTCTCACTGGAATTGAAGAGCTGGTCGACCAGATCTCCTTCGAATCGGATGTTGCGCGAAAGCAGGTGAGTGACGAACAATTCCGATACGCCGTGCCGTTCATGGAGCATGCGCGCCATCAGCGCCTTATCAATTTTAGCCAGAGAGCAATCGGTAAGGGCAAACGCCGATGCGATGCGCAAGAGTTGCCCGGCGAGGCATCCCTCGCCGAAGAAATCACCATCGGTCAGAATGGCGACAATCGCTTCTTTCCCCTGGCTGGAAGTAACCGAGATTTTTACTTTGCCTTTTCGGATATAGAACACGGAATCCGCTGGATCTCCCTGAAAGAAGATGGTGCGGTTCGCGCCGTACTCAAGATATTTGTTCCCGCCGTTAAATGCAGCGAGGAGCCTTTCCCAATCAATAGGCTCTTTTGTCTTATTTGCAATAACAGCGTCAGGCTCTTTTTTCTGTTTTTTCATAACGACCTCCTCCCTCTGCCTGGTGAAGACGAGTCGCGCGCCAGTCAGCAGATTGACGCTTCGCTATCGACGATCAGGAGGTTTCCCGACTTGCGACACTCCCACCGGCGCGATGGTATTCTTCGCGAGGCACGGGCACAATACGGCAGATTGAGTATTCGACAGTACCTTGAGCGCCTGAACCTCTAGGTGTCTCTACAGAATCTACAGTAGAGACAAATGGCAGGGGATTGATACGTACTCAAGCTTGATTATCGTTAAAAAGTGCGTCAAGCTGGGCACCGCTGCGCGGTATTTGAGAATCCTGTAGATTCAGTTCCTCACAACGCGGGCCGGTGGCCGCAACCAAACTTGGCCGAAGTGGCGAGTAGCTCGCCGCGGCGAGGCAAGTGGCAAGTGGGGAAGATCGAAACTCGAAAATCGAAATTTGAAACTGGCGATAAGACAGTGGCACGTGGGAAGGGGCAAGTGGCAGGCGGGGAGAAAACCCTTCGGTGCCGAAAATTACCTCTTGACAAATGGGGGCGAGTGGTTATACTAGGGGTAGGAAGAAGGATTTACGAGTTATGAATTATGAATTAGGAACTAGGTCCGGAGGCTGTTGTTCGGGGGGCAGTTGCCTCTCGCGCGTAGGACTGTGGGGAGGCGTGATTAGGAACTGGAGGAAGGAGGCGGTGGCCAGCGTCGAGTTCAAAGCAGGGAATTCCGAATCTTGGATTGCGAAGGATGGGGAACGAAACTGGAATGTCCTTTGGAATGAGCACGATAGGCTTAGCGGCGAGAGCGGCGCAAAAAAAGATGTTAAAAATGAGGTTCAAAGCCAATTTTTGTTGAAAACAAACAAGATCGCTTCGGTTCAAAGCCATTTTTTGGGTTCAAAGCCATTCTCGGTCGGAAGCTCAGCGCAGCTATGTTATTGAAAAAAATAAGCCGGCTTTGATCTAAAAGTCATGCTTGTGGTTCAAAGCCATTTTTGAGGTTCAAAGCCATTTGCAGGGGGAGGGATGTGAGAATTGGGATTTGGGGCTGGCAGGCTGATGAAAGAAGGATCCGACGATGTCATCCATCCCCTTCGGTCAGAGCTTGCCCTGAGCCCTTCGCTTGTCATTCTGAGCGGAGCGAAGAACCTTTTTCATTACCGCTCAGGACAGGCTGCGCGAAGGATCTCGCGCTTCTCCGCGCGCCGCGAAGAAAATCGGACTCAGTAGCACAGGGCTGAGTGTGGTATCTTGGCTGGATGGTGTGTTCTGAGCGTCACCAATTCTGGTTGTAAGGACAGGAGACTGCTCAAAGAGGATTGATGATGGCGACTAAGCGCGAGCGGGAGCATGCAGTGATGCTTGCAGAAGCGCCCCAAATCCTTGCCCAAACAATTCTTGATACGCTACGGGAATCCCTCTTGGTTCTCGATGTCGCCCTGCGGGTGAAAATGGCCAATCGGTCTTTCTACCGGACCTTCCGGGTTAAACCAGAGGAAACTGAGGACAAGCTCCTCTATGATCTGGGGAATGGCCAGTGGAACGTTCCCAAGCTTCGGGCTCTCCTGGAGGCGGTTTGTTCTGGCGGCAGGCAAGCGGAAGACTTCGAGGTCGAGTGCGACTTCCCCGGCATCGGCCGGAGGTTCATGATCCTCAATGCCCGTCGAATCGAGCGCGAGACGGGCCAGCCGATGATCCTCCTCGCCATAGAAGACATCAGCGAGCGCAAGGCAGTGGAAAGGGCGCTCGAACTCCGTGCGAAGGAATTGGAGCGGTCCAATGCGGACCTGGAACAGTTTGCGTATGTGGCCTCCCACGACCTCCAGGAACCGCTGCGCATGGTTACGAGTTTCACGCAGCTTTTGGCGAAACGCTATACAGGAAAACTCGATTCCGATGCCGATGAGTACATCGCGTACATCGTTGATGGGGCCGTCCGAATGCACCGCTTGATTAACGATCTGCTGGCGTATGCACGCCTGGGTTCGCGGGCGGCGGAATTTGTGCCTACCGACTGCGAGGCGATCTTTGCGGATGCTGTCTCGAATCTGGGAAGCGCGATGGAGGAAAACGGAGCCACCGTGACCCACGATCCCTTGCCGACCGTGATGGCCGACAAGGACCAACTGAGCCGCCTGTTCCAAAATTTGCTGAGCAATGCGATCAAATTTCGCGCCGCGGATCCGCCCGTCGTTCATGTCTCAGCTCGACGAAATGGGAACGAGTGGCTTTTCTCGGTGCGGGACAACGGCATCGGCATTGACCCTGAGCACTTCGAGCGTGTCTTCTTGATATTTCAGCGCCTGCACGGCAAGAGCGAGTATTCCGGCACGGGGGTCGGCTTAGCTATTTGCAGGAAGATTGTCGAGCACCACGGCGGGAAGATTTGGATCGAATCGCATGCGGGAAAGGGGTCAACGTTTTACTTTACGCTGCCAGCTTGAGCAATCAAGGGCAATGTGTACAGCTTGTCCTGTTGTAGCGGCGGTCTATGACCGCCGTCCCTGATTCGTCAGCATTTTCGGCGCTCATAGAGCGCCGCTACAAAAGGCCACTGCTTCTGAGGAGTCAAGATATGGAGACCGCTGGAAGGCCGATTGAGATTTTGCTCGTCGAGGATAATCCTGCCGATGTACGCCTGACGGTGGAAATCCTGAAGGAAACCAAGGTTCGCAATACCTTAACCGTCGCCGCCGACGGCCTTGAAGCACTGGATCTGCTTCGCCGGGCCGGCAGATACGCCCACGCCACGCGGCCAGACCTCATTTTGCTCGATCTGAACTTGCCCAAGAAGGATGGCAGGCAAGTGCTGGCGGAAATCAAAGCCGACCCCGTCTTAAGGCTTATCCCGGTCGTGATACTGACCTCATCGAAGGCCGAAGAAGACATCGCCAAGAGCTACAGCCTCTATGCCAATTGTTACGTGACCAAGCCGGTCGATCTGGAACAGTTTGTCAAGGTTGTGAAGTCGATTGAAGATTTTTGGCTGACGATCGTGAAACTTCCGCAAGGAAAAACGCCATGACATCCGAGCCGATTAAAGTCTTGTTGGTGGAGGACAATCCGGGAGATGTCCGCCTGATCCGCGAAATGTTGAAGGAAGCGAAGACCACCGTGGCTGCCCTGGAGGATACCCCCAGCTTGAAGACGGCGGTCGAGCGCCTGACGAAGGGGGAAATCGACGCGGTGTTATTGGATCTCGGGCTCCCCGACAGCCAGGGCATCAGCACTTTCGAGAAGTTACACAATCAATTCCCCCGCACTCCCATTGTGGTGCTAACGGGTCTTAAAGATGAAGTGCTGGGCCTTCGAGCAGTCCGGGAAGGGGCGCAAGATTACCTGATCAAAGGAAAGGTGGATAGTCAGTGGCTTTGCCGCGCCATCCTCTATGCGGTTGAGCGGGTGCAAGGGAAGGCAGCGCTGGAGAGAAGCGAGGAGCAGTATCGCCTGCTCTTTGAGAAAAACCTTGCTGGGGTATACCGCACTGCCCTGGACCGCCACATCACGGACTGTAATGAAGCTTTCGTCAAGGTCTTCGGATTTGCCTCTCGTGAAGAGGTCTTAGCTCATCCCGTGCAGGAATTTTACTTTGATCCCCGCGAGCCGGAGGCCATCACCGCCCGCATCAGGGCGGAAAAGACCCTCTCGAATTTGGAAATGCGCCTTAAGCGAAGAGACGGCAGCCCGGTTTGGGTTCTGGTTAACGAGAATCTGATCGAAGGGGAGGCAGGCAGCCAACCGTTTATCCTAGGGACCATCATCGACATCACCCAGCGCAAGCAGGCTGAGGAGGCGCTACAGCAAAGTGAAAGTCACTTGCGTGCCATCGTTGAAACCGAGCCGGAATGTGTCGCCAAAGTCGCGTCGAACGGCGGCCTCCTTCAAATAAACCCGGCGGGCCTGGCCATGATCGAGGCTGAGAGCTTTGCCGAAGTTAATGGAAAGTCAGTGCTTCCCTTGATTGTGCCTGAGCACCGGGCGGCGTTCGAAGCTTTCTTGCAGGCAGTGTGCAGCGGCAATAAAACCAATTTAGAATTCGAGATTGTCGGGCTCAAAGGTACGCGGAGGTGGGTGGAGTCTTATGCGGCCCCGATTGCTGATGAGACGGGATCAATTTGCATGTTGGCCGTCATGAGAGACCTCACCGAACGCAAGCAAGGTGAAAAGGCCCTCCGTGGGCTTTCTACACGCCTGCTCCAGTTGCAGGATGAGGAGCGGCGGCGCATTGCCCGGGAACTCCACGACGCCATAGGTCAGAACCTCGTCGGTTTGGTGGCGAACCTCACCGTGGCGCACAGGTCGGCTGGTAAGCTTAATCCGAAAGCACGCCAAGCTCTATCGGGAAGTCTTGAGGTGGCAGAGCGGTCCTTAAACGAGATGCGTACCCTCTCCTACTTGTTACACCCGCCGCTGCTCGATGAAGATGGCTTGGCTTCAGCCTTGGCTTGGTACATTAAGGGGTTCACCGAGCGAAGCGGAATCAAGATCGATCTCAAAGTGTCTCCCAATTTTGGCCGGCTGCCCAAGGAGGTCGAGACGACCCTCTTTCGCGTCGTGCAGGAAAGCCTGACAAACGTCCACCGTCACTCCAAAAGTCCCACAGCCAGGATATGGCTTGCGCGGCGCGCGACTGGGGTGAAGCTAGAAATAACGGACAAAGGCCAGGGGATGCCCGCGAAGGCACTCCACTCGGGCAATCAGAAAAGCGGACAGCTTGGAGTGGGCATTATGGGCATGAGCGAGCGGGCCAGACAACTCGGGGGTCGGCTGGAAATCGATTCAAGCGGCCGAGGTACGACCGTCCGAGTGGTGATCCCGAATCCCGAGGTCGTTCCGTGAAAACGCTTCGTATTCTGGTGGCGGATGATCACGAGGTTGTGCGGCAGGGAATGCGCGCACTTCTCGAAGTCCGTCCCGAATGGGAAGTTTGCGCGGAGGCGGCCGATGGCCGGGAGGCTATTGCACTGGCAAAGCAGACGAAGCCTGACGTGGTGGTGATGGACATCAGCATGCCGGAATTGAACGGTTTGGAAGCCACGCGACAAATCCTGAAAGCCCTCCCCAGAACTGAAGTGCTTATCCTGACGCTTCATGAGTCCGAACAGTTAATACGTCGAGTGGTCGAATCAGGCGCTCGTGCCTACGTCCTGAAGTCCGATGCGGGACGCAGCTTGGTGGAGGGCGTGGAGGCGCTTAGCCGGCACAAAGGTTTTTTCTCATCCAAGGTCGCAACGGTCGTAGTGGAGGGCTACCTGAAAGGGGGCACGACAACGGGCAGAACGAAGCGCACTCGTGACTCTCTGACCCCTCGCGAGCGGGAAGTTGTCCAGCTATTGGCAGAGGAGAAGAGTAACAAGGAGATCGCGGCAACCTTGGGGCTCAGCGTTCACACCGCAGAAACCCACCGAAGCAACATTATGCGCAAACTCGGAACCCATTCCTTGAGCGGCCTGATTCGCTACGCCGTTCGCAATAAGATTGTGCAGTTCTAAGCGCGATCGGGATCGGTGGAGCGGTTGGCCGCCATCCTGTCATTACTGAGGGAGCGCAGCGAGTGGGGAGACCTCAAAGAACTAGCGGAGCCTCGGGGGCCGGACCAAAAGCAGAATCCTGATTCCGGTGGCGCTGCCGGCGGCGGTGAATCAGGTCGGGACGATGGACTCAGCCAACCCTGCCCGGCATTGCCTTCGATGCTTGACCATAAGTCATATAGATAGGATTTATCCCAAAAACTCTGTTTTGAACAGGACTGTGCAATTTTGCACACCCTTCTGTGCGGTTTTGAACTGACACGCCCGCGGCCCTCAAGCTATAAGACTGGTGGAATCCGGAATTGCCCGCAAGTATCTGTCGAGGAGGATGACATGCCGCAACGCGCTGCCTGTCGGGTCTTGCTGGTGGACGACGAACCTGCTATTCGAAACCTTCTATCAAGGCTATTGGAGGAAGCAGGCTTCGAAGCAGAGCAGGCCGAGGACGGCCTCGATGGTCTGGCGAAACTCCGGGAGAGGCTTCCCAACGTCATTATCTCCGATCTCGCGATGCCCCGCATGTCAGGTTTTGAGTTTCTTGCTGTGGTGCGCCGGCGCTTCCCACAAATACCGGTGTTCGTGCATTCCGGAGAACCTCCAACCGATTTTGCAGAAGTCAAACCCGACGTCTGGTTCCAAAAGGGTGCGACAGAATTCGCCACACTTGTGGAGGCGGTCCACGATTGGACTCGAAAAGCGCCCGATCCCCCGATTGCCCCGCAGTCCATCAGCACGCCCCTTCGAACACAGCGGGACGGCGCCGGTTATTTTGTTTTAACTTGCACGGATTGCCTGCGCACTTTCAGGGTGCGGAGTGACCCGCAGATGAAGACGGTCGAGCGGACCGCATATTGTGTCTATTGCCAGGCGCGACTGCCGTACCTGGTTGAAAGCGCAGAGCCTTCGTAATTAGACCCGCGCCGCGCGCGCAGCGGGCAGTGGAGGGCGCCGAGCCCCCCGATTTGAGAATGATTCCCAGAGACACTTATGGCAAACAACGGCAACTTGATATTCAATTCGAAGGAGTTCTTCAAGAGGGTCCGCACTCAAAAGACGACCGAGGATTACCAAAACCAACAGCCGATCTTCTCGCAGGGGGACGCCGCGGATGCGATGTTTTACATCCAGAGTGGCTACGTGAAGCTCTCGGTGGTATCCCAGCGCGGCAAGAAAGCTATTGTCGCCGTTTTGGGGCGAGGCGATTTTTTTGGAGAGTGCTGCCTGACCGAACGATCATCGCGGACCTCCACAGCAACGGCAATTGACCACACAACAATCGCCCGTGTGAATAAGGGAGCCATCCTCCGCATCATCCAGCAGGAACCGGCCTTTGCCAGGCTCTTCATCGCCTACCTGCTTTCTCGTGTAGCTCGAATCGAAGCAGCTTTCGAGGATCAACTCTTCAACTCCAGCGAGCAGCGCCTGGCCCGGATTCTCTTATTGCTCGCTCATTTTGGCCCGGATAGCACTTCCGAAACCGTGCTGCTCAAAATCAGCCAGGCTAGCCTGGCCCAAATGGTCGGCACCACGCGGTCACGGGTGAGTCATTTCATGAACAAGTTCCGGACCCTGGGCTTTATCGATTACACGGGCAACGGAGGATTGACGGTTAACAGCGGCCTCCCCAGCGTGCTCTTAGACGTTTAGCCTCGAACTCACCAGAAGGAGCAACCGGCACCGCCCTTCATTAGACTGTGCTATTTGGAACACAGACATGTGCAGTTTTGAACAGACGGACTGGATTCTGCCCGGCTAATATTCCGTCAACGCATACACCCCAAGGGTTTCGGGCGGATGAAACGGCGGCCTTGAAGGTTATTGAGTTGGAGCCGAAATTTTCTTTCGCCTGAGACCCCCACCCTCCAAAAGTCTGGGGCCCGATCACTGACCGATTTGGTCGCGTCCAGGCTCTTGCGCTCACCATACTCTGTTACTCTCTCTTTACTTTTCTCAGTGGGATTGCCACCAACGTCTGGGAGCTGCGCTCTTCGGTCTAAAGATAGCCTTCGCTCAGGCTCAGGAAGCGAGCCACCGGATTGTCCACCTTGTTAGGGAACGAAGCCCCCGTCCATGTCAAATCCTCGGCAAATCCCCACCGGCTTCAAACTGTAGTTCCCCCCATTTACTGGGATGAGCATTTTTGACCTAATACGTGAGCCTTAGTGAACTGACACCCATGCGGACAAACGGTATAGAAAGTGTGCCTCGAGTATCCGGCGAGAGGCGGATGTGAGATGAGTTGGAGGCAACACCTATGAACCAAAATAGAGTTATCAGCACAGCAGTTCTGTGTTTACTTCTCGGAACCGCCCTTCCTGCATTCGCGCAAAAAGGCGAAGAGGAAAAGGGCGGAGGAAAAGCCCCGCAGGCGCAACGCGAGCAACAACCTCAGCACGCACAGCAGGCAAAGCAGCAGCCACAGCACGCACAGCAGGCAAAGCAGCAGCCGCAGCGCGCACAGCAAGCAAAACAGCAGCCGCAGCGCGCACAGCAAGCAAAGCAGCAGCCGCAGCGCGCACAGCAAGCAAAGCAGCAGCCACAGCGCGCACAGCAAGCAAAGCAGCAGCCACAGCGCGCCCAACAGGCGCAACGTCAGCAGCCACAACACGCACAGCAAGCACAACGGCCCGCAAGGCAGCAGCCACAGACCGTTGCTAACAACCGTGGCGGCGGCCACTATGGCCGCATTTCTGACACCAATTACCGTACCCATTTCGGTCACGAGCACTCGTTCCACATGAGGCGCCCCAGGATGGTCAACGGGTATCAGCGCTTCCAGTACGGCGGCTATTGGTTCGGGTTCAATGAAGGATGGCCATCTGGCTGGGACTACAACGACGACTTTTATGTCGAATACATTGATGGCGTCTATTATATGTTCAACCTGAGGCATCCCGGCTTCCGCCTTACCCTCAACATATTCTAACGATTCATCCAGCACACCTTCGGGGGAGGGCTCAACCGGCACGGGCGGGGCGAGTCGCCCCGAGGGGGGAAGCCGAATGGGTCTTTTGGCTGGGGAGCTACCCCAGCGGCAAGTAAATCCGGAGCCTGTAATCGTGAAATAGCAAGTTCAGTCACGGCGCAGAGGGCGAATGATTAGATCATTTTCAAGCCCGAACCGTCACTGAACTCCACGAGTCCCAGCATGGGTTTCCCCCTTCGTAAACGTGACTGAGCAATTTTGACCAAGCGCGCCGTCGCACCTCTCTGCTGTGCGTGATCTTGTGCTCGAATGCGCTCGGTTCGACAGAGCGATTTTTGCGCGGACAGCGTATAATTCGAACAGACTCGTGGAAACAGAATCGAAGATTCGAAGATTGGCGTTTCTCGGCGACTACCTGCCGCGCAAGTGCGGCATCGCTACATTCACGACCGATCTGCTTGCGGCCGTGTCAGCGGAGCACCCCCAAGGCCATTGCTTCGCGGTGCCGGTTAATGACATCGAGGGCGGTTACGACTATCCGGAGGCGGTTCGCTTCGAGATTGAGGAGCAGGATCTCACGTCCTACCAGCGCGCGGCGGACTTCATCAACATCAGCAACGTGGATATCGTATGCCTCCAGCACGAGTTCGGCATTTTCGGCGGGGTGGCCGGCAGCCACGTGCTGGCGCTTATGCGCGAGCTGAAGACGCCCGTCGTGACAACTCTCCACACGCTTCTGCGCGAGCCGAACGCCGACCAGCGTCGCGTGATGCAGGAGTTGATCGCCCGCTCCACCCGGCTGGTGGTCATGACCCAACGGGGACAGCAGATGTTGCAGGAGGTTTACCACGCGCCGCCGGCCAAGATTGATCTCATCCCGCACGGCATTCCCGACATACCCTTCGTCGATCCGAATTATTACAAGGACCAGTTTAGTGTGGAGGGAAGAGTCGTGTTGCTCACGTTCGGGCTGCTCTCGCCGAACAAGGGGATTGAACATGTGCTCAACGCCCTCCCGCACATCCTGGCGGAGTTCCCCGAGGTTGTTTATATCGTCTTGGGCGCCACTCATCCGAACGAGTTGCGCGAGCGGGGCGAGGCCTACCGGCTCAGCCTCGAAATCCTCGCCAAGAAGAACAAAGTCCAGGGGAACGTCATTTTCTACAACCGCTTCGTGGAACTCGAAGAGCTGAAGGAGTTCATTGGCGCGGCGGACCTTTACATTACACCTTATCTCAACGAGGCTCAGATCACGTCGGGGACACTCGCTTACGCGTTCGGCGCGGGCAAGGCCGTGGTCTCGACGCCGTATTGGCACGCGGCCGAATTGCTGGCGGACGGGCGCGGAGTGCTGGTGCCGTTCGGCGACGCCCTGGCCATCGCGCGCGAGGTGATCGGCTTGCTGGACGACGATATGCGCCGGCACGCCATCCGCAAAAATGCTTACAAACTTGGCCGCGAGATGGTGTGGAGCAACGCAGCGCGGCTCTACATGCGCTCCTTCGAGCTGGCGCGGCTCCAGGGGGCGGTGCTGTCTCGAAAGATCTTTGCCACGAAGACTCTCGACCAGCAACCGCGGGTGTTGCCGGAAGTGAGACTGGACCATCTTTCCCGGATGACAGATTCGACCGGTATTTTCCAACACGCCATTCTCACGGTTCCGAATTTTTCCGAAGGTTACTGCACGGATGACAACGCCCGCGCCTTCATTCTCACGGTGCTGCTCGAGGAGTTGAAAGAAGAACCGGAGCGCGCGCGGACGCTTGCCACAACTTACGCGGCCTTTTTGAATCACGCTTTCGATCCCAAGACGAAACGCTTCCACAACCATCTGAGTTTCGATCGACGCTGGCTCGATGAGCAGGGGTCCGAAGACTGTCACGCTCGGGCGCTCTGGGCGCTGGGCATGGCCGTGGGGCGTTCGCCGCATCGGAGTTTTCAGATCATGGCCGGACAACTTTTCGCACGAGCGCTGCCGGTGGTGACGGAGTTCACTTCGCCACGCGCGTGGGCGTTCTGCCTCATCGGCATCCACGAATATCTACGCCGTCTGAGCGGTGACCGCTCGGTCACTCAAATCCGCGAAGCGCTCACCGCACGCTTGATGGATATTTTCGACAGGGCCTCCCATCCGGATTGGCCCTGGTTTGAAGAGGAGTTGAGTTACGACAATGCTAAGCTCGCGCACGCCCTGATTCTCAGCGGACGTGCTACCGGACAACAAACGATGTTTGAACGAGGCCTGAAGGCGTTGCGTTGGCTGGATGAAGTGCAAACCACTGAGGATGGTCACTTCCGCCCTGTTGGCAGCAATGGATTTTATCGGCGCGGCGGCACCCGCGCCAACTTCGACCAGCAGCCCATCGAGGCGCACTCCATGGTGTCGGCCTCCCTCGAAGCCTACCGGGCCACCTCGGACTCCTGGTGGTACGAACAGGCCCACCGCGCCTTCGACTGGTTCTTGGGCTGGAACGACCTCGGGTTGGAACTTCACTCCGTCAATACCGGCGGCTGCCGCGATGCGTTGCATGTGGACCGAGTCAGCGGGAACCAGGGAGCAGAATCGACGCTGGCCTTCCTTCTCTCGCTGGCGGAAATGAAGCTCATGCAAAACACCGTCACGGTGTTCAAGGAGCCAGCTTTGTAGCCCCGATCATCCCATGAAAACCATCAACGTCAAACGCTCCGAGGTCACGTTGCATCCCGACCGCACACGGGTGCTGCTCCGGCCGTTTCATCTCATGAGCGACCAGCGCGCCATCACCATCTGCGCCGAGGTCGCGGCTCTTCCGGAATCCGAAGTCCGCGTCCTGTTGGAACAGATGCTGGCCGAGTTTGGTGAACGCCACCAGAAAATTCGCGAGTTCTTCCGAAGACGCTATGACGAAGTTCGACCTTACTTGCTCAAGGAACCGAAGGTTGGCGAGTTTTTCAGACGGCAGTCTGATGACGTTCGGCTCAGCTCGGTCACTGGGGAGCGCCTCTCGGAAGAACGCGAGCTGTTGCTCGGCGGGTATTTCAGTCACGAGTATTCGCTCGAGGCCGCCGCGCTATTCAACCCATCGATCGTGCCGCATCCGGATCAATCGGGTGTCGCGCCGGGCTCACTCCGGTTTATCCTAAGTCTCCGGGCCACGGGCGAAGGGCACATTTCGTCGATCACCTTTCGCACCGGATTGCTCGATGCCCAGTGCAACATCACGATCGATGAGCCCAGTCGTTACTGCCTGGAACCAGCGCCGGTGCCTAACGCGACCTACGATAAGCGCCTGTTCGAGCGGAAGCTCTCTGAGCTCGGCCTGGCGGGTGGTTTTAGTCAGCAAATCCTCAAAACCTTGGGAGACTCGTTTACGCTGGACGAGCTGGGATCGAGCATCGGTCTGGCCGTGCGCCAACTCCGGGTCCCCAGCTTGGAAACCGAGGCGGTCGGCAGAAGGATTCTCACCCTCGCACGGTCAAACTACGAGGTGCAGTTCGCGCCGGACTCGCGCTTGTCCGAACGCGTGTTGTTCCCCACCACACCCGCGCAGAGCAACGGGATCGAGGACGCCCGCTTTGTTCTTTTTCAAGATGAGGACGGCACGCGGACCTACTACGCCACCTACACGGCTTACAACGGCAAGACCGTCCAGCCCCAGTTCCTCGAAACGCCGGATTTTCTTCACTTCAAGTTCATCACGCTGAGCGGCCCGGCGGTCGAAAACAAAGGCATGGCGCTCTTTCCGCGAAAAATCAGGGGCAAGTACGCGATGCTGAGCCGGCAGGACGCCGAAAACATCTACGTGATGTTCTCCGATCATCTGCATTTCTGGCACAACGCGCGGCTCGTCTTAAAGCCAGGATTTCCGTGGGAATTCATCCAGGTGGGCAACTGCGGCTCACCGATCGAAACTGAAGCCGGCTGGCTGGTGATCAGTCATGGCGTGGGCCCGATGCGGAAATATGGCATTGGCGCCTTCCTGCTCGATCGCGACGACCCGGCCAAAGTCATTGGCCGCCTGCCTGAGCCACTCATCAAGCCAAATGAAAACGAGCGCGAAGGCTACGTCCCAAACGTGGTTTACTCCTGCGGCAGTCTGCTGCATGGCCGGCAGCTCATTATTCCCTACGGGATTTCCGACTACGCCGCGACGTTCGCCACGATGCCGCTCGACGAATTGTTGGCCGGGATGGAATAGTTTTCGCGACCCATACCTCTCATCTATTCTTGAAACACTATTTTTGGAACAGTTCCCATTCTTAAAAGAATTTTGGAACACCAACTCATAGCCTGCAGATGGCGCATTGGGCTAACTTCTTTAGCATGAATATCTGCAGTTTAACAAAATCCGCGACCCTGTCATTCGCCACAATCCCGTCCGGCTTGGAAATCAACAACATTGGAGCCAGGAGGAGGATCCTATCTTCCATTACTCTGCCACCATGTTCGGTCTTTACCCTATCTAGTTCGGAGCCGCCCCTCGGCTCAAAGTCGATCTGCCTTTCGAAAAAACTCCGCAAGAGTCTGAATCTCATCCATGTAAAATGTTACGCAGCCCCTCTGTATGCTGTGCATTTCCAAGGCGTTCTTAATGTGGCGAGGGACGCGGCCCCACCTCTTGCGTCTTCTCTTGTTTTTCCTGCCATCCCGAAGCATGAATTAAGAGCCGTTTGGCTATGGTGTTCGTTTTTGAACACCCTCCCGTTCAATTTTGACCAGATATCTCAAGTCCGACAAGTTATCTTCTTCAAGCCTTGTAATTCTCTGGAGTGTACATGTACGGCTACCCAGATTCTAAGTATGGGAAGCGAGCAGAGAAGCGACAAAACTCATCTGGTAAAAAAGGAGCGCAAGTCATGTCTGAAGTGAACTCGGTTGTAGCCATTTACGATAGTCACTCCCAAGCGGAGGAAGCCGTAAAGGAACTTCAGAGGTCTGGGATTGATATGAAGAAACTGTCCATCGTCGGCAAGGACTACCACACCGACGAGCACGTGGTCGGGTACTACAATACTGGCGACCGCATGAAGTACTGGGGGAAGCTCGGTGCTTTCTGGGGTGGGCTGTGGGGGATGTTGTTCGGAGCCGCATTCTTCGCCATTCCAGGCATCGGCCCGGTCTTGGTAGCCGGCCCTCTTGTCGCGTGGATCGTCGGTGCTCTCGAGGGTGCCGTGGTAGTAGGCGGATTGAGCGCGCTCGGCGCGGGCCTGTACAGCATTGGCATTCCTAAGGACAGCGTCGTGAAATACGAGTTGGCGCTCAAGTCAGACAAATTCCTCGTCCTGGCTCACGGCACGGCGGCCGAGGTGGCCAAGGCAAAGGACATAATGCAGACGACTCACCCTGCGGAGGTTGCACTGCACCCAGCCGCACGCGCGGAACGCGCCGCGGTCAGTGCAAGATGATCCTGCGCTAAAGTTTCGGTCTTGCATTTCGATGTCATTGCCGCAGTTCGCGGCTCACAATCGGGGCTGAGGAGAGGGAGGTGTAATGTGAGCGCGGGAAGAGTATTGCTGGTTTGCGACGACCTCCGGGAGTTCTCATCTTACGGGGGCATACTTTCGGCTCTCGGCCACGAAATCGTCATGTGTGGTTCCTATGAAGAAGGAGCCCGTCGAGTCGAGACGGAAGACTTCGACTTCGCCATCGTCAACCAAGGCAGCGCGAGTTTTGAGGGACGATGCGTTCTGGAGCGAGCCGCTGAGATGCACCGGAATACTCCCATTGTCGTAGTGGCCCGCTGCCGGGACACCCACTGCTATCTGGAGGCGATGGAACTAGGCGCCGTGGACTATCTCGAAAGGCCGAAGCCGGAGGACATCGGATGGGTGCTGAAAACCCAATTGCGCCGGCGCGACGCAGATTGAGGGTTATCAACCTCGTGAACTCGCTCGAATTCCAAGGTTGGCTTCTCGCCACTCATTGACGAAGGGCCGTTAACATTGATGAAGCGAAAGCGCCTCGACCTCCAAGGATTGGGATTGTGGCGAGTTCGTGCTCCTCAACCATTCCTGCGCTAGGTTACAAAATACCAAGGAGGATGAAGCGATGTTAAGAAATGTCAACCATCTGAAGGGTTTTGCGATCCGAGCCAGGGATGGGGAAATTGGCACGGTGAACCAATTCTATTTTGACGATGAGAACTGGGCCATCCGCTACCTTGTGGTCAATGCCGGGGATTGGCTGGGCGGCCGGCTGGTGCTGGTCTCGCCCATTGCCCTTCGCCAGGCGGAGTGGCAATCAAAGCGGCTCGATGTGGCGCTCACGAAAAAGCAGATCGAGAACAGCCCTCCCATCGATACGCACAAGCCCGTTTCACGGCAACACGAGGCCGTTTACTTGGGGTATTACGGTTACCCCTATTATTGGGGTGGGCCCAAGCTATGGGGCCTTGCGTCCTACCCGGCAGGCTTGACAGTCCAAAGGGAAGCGGTGACGGAAGCGGAAGCGGCGGAAGCCAGGGCGGGAAAAGAGTCGGCCGATTCACATCTGCGCAGCACCGATGAGGTGACGGGCTATCACATCGAGGCGAAGAATGGTGAGATCGGCCACGTGGAGGACTTCATCGTCGATGATGAGACCTGGGCGATTCGATACCTGGAGGTGAATACGCGAAACTGGTGGCCTGGCAGAAAGGTGCTGGTATCGCCTCAGTGGATCGACAATGTGAGTTGGCCGGACTCCAAAGTCTACGTCGACCTCAAACGGGAAACCATCCAGAACGGCCCGGTGTGGGTCGATTCTAGGCCCGTCACTCGCGAGTATGAGCACAGGCTTTATGATTATTACGCCCGGTCGCCTTATTGGACGCCAGTATCTGAGCAACATAGCGGTGCGGCGAGCAAAGGTTGATTGACGTGAGGATTATGGTGTCCATCTGATGGGGAAATTACGTCCTGACGAAGCGGAGCCCGAGGAGAACCGAATTGACGATTACTAAACTTCTTGTTGTTGTCGACAATTCGCTCGCATCGATACGAGCGGTAGCATACGTGGCCAAAATCTTAGGTGGGCGCCGGGGTTTTCGGGTCTGTCTGGCGCATACTCTCCCCTCGCCGCCGGCTGGAATGATGGAGTTCGGGGGCGCTGAGGATCCCCGGAAGGAAGAATGGCTGGAAGCACGTCTACGTGCCAGCAGGGCTCTCTGGGTGTCCGCAGCGAAAAGAAAGTCGTCAGCGGCTTTGGAAGTTGCCTACGCAGATTTGCGCCGGGCTGGATTTGCGCGTGGAGAAATCGAAGTTGATTTCTGCTATCCCAGCGACAGAAGAAACGCACCCAAAGAGATCCTCACGCTGGCGCGAGAGCGCGGATGTCAAACCGTTGTCGTCGGGAGGCGGTCACTCTCCTGGCTTCGTGCGCTTCTACAATCGAATCCAGCCGACGAACTCGTCCGCCTTGGAAAAGGATTCACGACGTGGGTCGTGGAATAAGGCGGTCTTGCCTCTCTTTGGGTAGCGTTCCGCCTCGTTGAACACCAGCAAAAACAAGGGTCAAACCTTGGTAATCGAGTGGGCTTTGCCACGGTGGTCGAGCCGAAGTACGGCAAAGTACCCGCCGATTCTGGTGATGCAATCCTGACCCGAAGAGAACAGAAGGTCGTGAAATGAAACCACCGGCAGAGCGAAAATCCCTGCCCCATGAGACGAGAGACCGATGAAAGTAAGCCCTTTTGCAGGAAAGCCCGCCGAACCCTCGATGCTGGTGAATATACCCAGACTTGTGACGGCCTATTACACGGAGACGTCTGACCCATCAGTGCCGGAACAGCGGGTTGCCTTTGGCACCTCGGGGCATCGTGGTTCCGCATTCAACAAGGCTTTTAATGAATGGCATATCCTCGCCATCAGTCAGGCTATTTGTCTGTACCGGGCGCAGCAAAGCATCGATGGTCCGCTGTTTCTCGGCATGGACACGCACGCGCTCTCGGTACCGGCGCTGGCGAGCGCGCTTGAGGTGTTGGCGGCCAACGGAGTGGAAGTCATGCTGGCGGAGGGCGATGAATACACTCCGACCCCTGCTGTTTCTCACGCGATTCTCACTTACAACCGCGGACGCACAACAGGACTCGCTGACGGTATTGTGATCACGCCCTCCCATAATCCACCCCACGACGGCGGCATCAAATACAACCCCCCCAACGGCGGGCCGGCAGAATCCACCGTCACCGGCTGGATAGAGGCGAAGGCGAACGAGTTTCTCGAGACGGGCCTTCGAGGATTGAATAGGATTCCCTTCGAGAAAGCTCTTCGCGCCTCCACGACGCACCGGCACAACTATCTCGACGCCTACACCCGGGATCTCGGCAATGTGATCGACATGGATGTTCTTCGCGGCGCGAAGATCCGCCTAGGGGTGGATCCCCTTGGCGGCGCAGGGGTCCACTACTGGGGACCAATTGCCGAGCGCTATGGGTTGGACCTCACGGTCGTGAACGAGGCCGTCGACCCGACCTTCCGCTTTATGACCGTTGATTGGGACGGCCAAATCCGCATGGACCCATCCTCGCCTTACGCGATGCAACGGTTAATCGGCCTGAAGGATCGCTTTGAGATCGCCTTCGCCTGCGACACGGACCATGACCGGCACGGAATTGTCACCAAAAGCGCAGGGCTATTGCCGCCCAACCACTACCTTGCGGTCGCCATCTTCTTCCTATTCCAACACCGCCCAAAGTGGCGCAAAGAAGCGGCGGTTGGTAAGACCGTGGTGAGTAGCCAGATGATTGATCGGGTCACCGCGAAGCTGGGCCGTAAGCTCTACGAGGTGCCGGTGGGTTTCAAGTGGTTTGTTGATGGCCTGCTCGACGGCTCGCTGGGTTTGGGCGGAGAGGAGAGCGCGGGCGCGTCTTTTGTTCGTCTGGATGGCAGCGTCTGGACGACGGACAAAGATGGCATAGTCCCGGCTTTGCTGGCGGCGGAGATCACGGCGCGGATGGACCGCGACCCCGGCGAGATTTACCGCGAACTCACGCGCGAGTTCGGCGAGCCGCTTTACGACCGCGTTGACGCGCCAGCCACTCCGGATCAAAAGGAACTGTTGGCGAAACTCTCAGCCCAGCAGGTTAAGCTCACCGAATTGGCGGGCGAAAAAATCCAGACTGTCCTCACCCACGCGCCGGGCAACGGCGCTCCCATCGGCGGGTTGAAGGTGATTGCGACGAGCGGGTGGTTCGCGGCGCGTCCGTCAGGAACTGAGAATATCTACAAGATCTATGCGGAAAGCTTCCGTGGAGAAGATCATCTGCGCCGCATCCTGGAGGAAGCGCAGGCGATCGTCAGCGATACTCTGGCAGCGGCGCCAGAACCAAAGGAGAAACCATGAGCGAACAAACTCGCGTCAGCCATCCCCTATACAGCCTTCTACCCACGGAAATCGAGGGGTTTGATTCCCTGGCTGAGCTTGCCCTGAATCTGCGCTGGTCGTGGAATCATGCCACCGACGAAGTGTGGCGGCAGCTTGATCCCAAACTGTGGGAGATCACGCATAACCCGTGGGTGGTCCTTCAAACGGTCTCGCGTGACCAGATCGAGCGGGTGTTGGCCGATCCTGTTTTTCGCAAAGATCTTGATGGCCGGGTGCAGACCAGGCGGGAAGCGCTGGAGGCGCCTGCATGGTTTCAGCAGAACCATGCGCAGAGCTCCCTAACCTGCGCCGCGTATTTCAGCATGGAATTCATGTTGAGCGAAGCTTTGCCCATCTACTCGGGCGGGCTTGGCAATGTGGCCGGCGATCAACTTAAAGCCGCCAGCGATCTGGGTGTGCCGGTGGTGGGCGTGGGACTGCTCTACCAACAGGGCTATTTTCGCCAGGAGATCGACAAGGACGGAGGGCAACAGGCCCTCTTCCCGTATAACGATCCCGGACAGTTGCCGATCGCGCCTTTGCGTCAACCCAACGGGGAGTGGTTAAGGTTGGAGATCGCGTTGCCGGGATACTCGGTCTGGCTGCGCGCCTGGCAGGTCCAGGTGGGCAGGGTAAAGCTTTACCTGCTGGACAGTAATGATGCGGCGAACCTCCCTGTTCATCGGGGGATTACCAGCGAGCTCTATGGGGGCGGGCCGGATTTGCGCCTCAAGCAGGAAATACTCCTCGGGATCGGCGGATGGCGGCTGCTCCGCGCGCTCGGGATGCAACCGGAGGTCTGCCATCTGAATGAAGGGCACGCGGCGTTCGCGGTCCTGGAACGTGCCCGCGACTTCATGGAAGAGGCAGGACAGCCCTTCGAAGTCGCGCTGGCCGTCACTCGAGCAGGTAATCTCTTCACCACCCACACGGCAGTGGCCGCCGGCTTTGACCGGTTCGATCCTGCCCTGATCGAGCAATTTCTTGGGGCGTACGCCGAACAGAAGCTCGGCATTGCGCTTCATGATTTGCTGGCCCTGGGCCGCCAGAACCCGGCCGACTCTTCGGAGCCTTTCAACATGGCGTATTTGGCAATCCGCGGGAGTGGCGCGGTGAATGGTGTAAGCCGCTTGCACGGGAAGGTCAGCCGGCGCCTCTTTCTGCCTCTGTTTCCGCGCTGGCCGGAGGACGAAATCCCGATCGGACACGTGACCAACGGAGTCCACATGCCCACCTGGGACTCGGCCCCGGCCGACGATCTCTGGACAGGATCCTGTGGAAAGAAACGCTGGCTGGGGACGACGAAAGGCCTGGAACAGGACATTCGCCAGATTTCCGACGCCAAGCTCTGGCAATTTCGTACCGCCGCCACCCAGTCTTTTGTGGAGTATGTTCGCGAACGATTGTCGCTGGACATGGACACCAGAGGCGCGCCGCCCGAGGAGGTCGAAGCCGCGAAGCATCTCTTTGATCCCAACGCCCTCACCCTGGGCTTTGCACGCCGCTTTGCGACCTACAAGCGACCGAACCTGCTGCTCCATGACCCTCCGCGACTGCTTCGTCTCTTGACCCATCCGCAGCGCCCCGTGCAACTCATCATCGCCGGCAAGGCACATCCTGCGGACCAGGCGGGGCAGGCCCTGATTCGGGAATGGATGCATTTCATCTGGCAGCCCGAGGCGCGTCCCCATGTGATCTTCCTCAGTGACTATGACATGCTCTTGACCGAGCAACTGGTGCAGGGCGTGGACGTCTGGATCAATACGCCACGGCGGCCTTGGGAAGCATGCGGGACGAGCGGCATGAAGGTGCTGGTTAATGGAGGCATCAATCTCTCGGAATTGGACGGCTGGTGGGCAGAGGCCTACACGCCGGAAGTCGGCTGGGCGTTGGGGGACGGCCGGGAACATGGCGACGATCCGGCTTGGGACGGGGCCGAAGCCGAAGCCGAAGCCCTCTATGACCTGCTCGAACGGGAAGTGATTCCCGAGTTTTATGCCCGCGACGGGCAGGGTATCCCCACGGCTTGGGTGGCGCGGATGCGGAATAGCATGGCGAGCTTGACGCCGCGTTTTTCCGCGAACCGCGCCGTGGGCGAATACACCGAGCAACATTACCTCCCGGCTGCAGCCGCCTACCGTGAACGCGCTGCCGATAAAGGCGCAGCGGGCAGGAACATAGTCAATTGGGAACATACTCTGAAAGAAAAATGGGGCACGCTTCGCTTTGGCGAAGTGAAGGTACAGACAAATGCGGCCCAGCACATCTTTGAGGCAGAGGTGTTTCTCAATGGCCTTGATCCAAACTGCGCGCGAGTCGAGCTGTATGCCAATGGGATCAATGGCAGCCGCCCGATCCAACAGGAGATGACGAGCGTTCGCCCGTTGGCAGGCGCTGACCACGGCTTCGTTTATGTCGCACAGGTGCCCGCGACGCGCCCAGTTACCGACTATACGGCGCGAGTGATTCCGCACTGCGACGGTGTTGCAATCCCACTGGAAAACGAACGAATCCTGTGGCAGCGATGATCCCGTTGAGGGCAGAAGGGACCATGAAAAAGGAGAATTGAATCATGGCGACAAACACTCTTTCCTCGGAACTGCTCCACAAGATGGACGCGTATTGGCGCGCCGCTAACTATCTGTCGGTCGGGCAGATTTATCTCTACGACAATCCATTGCTGAAGCGGCCGCTGACGCTGGCGGACGTGAAGCACATGTTGCTGGGGCACTGGGGTACGACTCCCGGGCAGAACTTCATTTATGTGCATTTGAACCGAGTCATCAAGAAATATGACCTCGATATGATTTACGTCTCCGGCCCCGGGCACGGCGGCCCGGCCGTTGTGGGCAACACTTACCTCGAGGGCACTTACAGCGAGATCTATCCCAACATCGGCCAGGATGAGGCTGGGCTTCGGAAGCTCTTTGTACAGTTTTCTTTTCCGGGAGGAATTCCCAGCCACGCGTCGCCGGAGTGCCCGGGCTCGATCCACGAGGGCGGGGAGCTGGGCTATTCGCTAAGCCATTCGTTCGGGGCGGTGTTCGACAATCCCCAACTCATCGTCGCCTGCGTCGTCGGCGATGGCGAGGCGGAAAGCGGACCGCTGGCCACGGCGTGGCATTCCAATAAGTTTCTCGATCCGGCCACCGACGGCGCAGTGCTGCCAATCCTGCATCTCAACGGGTACAAGATTTCCAACCCAACCGTCCTTGCGCGTATCACTCGGGAGGAATTGGAACAGTTGCTCCGCGGCTACGGGTGGACGCCTTATTTCGTTGAGGGTCACGAGCCCGAGTTTATGCACGAGGCCATGGCCGCGACGCTCGACACGGCGGTGGAGCAGATCAAAAAAAATCAGCAGGACGCCCGCGTCCATGGCAACATCGCGCGCCCGCGCTGGCCGATGATCGTCCTCAATTCTCCCAAGGGCTGGACGGGGCCGAAGATGGTCGACGGTTTGCAGGTCGAAGGCACCTTCCGCTCGCACCAAGTGCCGCTCTCCGACCCGGCCACCCATCCTGATCATCTCAAGCTGCTCGAAGATTGGCTGAGGAGCTACCGGCCGGAGGAACTTTTCGATGCGCAGGGACGACTGAAACCGGAACTGGCCGAACTTGCGCCCAAGGGCGAACGACGCATGGGCGCCAATCCCCACGCCAACGGCGGCATTCTGCTGCGCGACCTGCGGATGCCGGATTTCCGAGACTACGCGGAGGACGTGCCCGCGCCGGGGGCGCCCGGCATCGGCGACACGCATGTGCTCGGGCGTTTCCTGCGCGATGTGGCGAAGCTGAACAGCGAGCAGCGGAATTTTCGGGTCTTTGGCCCTGATGAGACGCTTTCCAACGGTCTGGAAGCCCTCTTTGAAGTGACCCAACGCCAATGGGATGCTGCGACCCTGCCCAACGACGAATTTCTCGCGCCCGCTGGGCGCGTGATGGAAATGCTCAGCGAGCACCAATGCGAGGGCTGGCTCGAGGGCTATCTGCTCACCGGAAGGCATGGGCTTTTCAATTGCTACGAGGCGTTCATCCACATCGTCGACTCAATGTTCAACCAGCACGCCAAGTGGCTAAAGGTCACATCCTGTTTGCCGTGGCGGCGGAAGATCTCCTCGTTAAATTACCTGCTGGCATCGCATGTCTGGCGCCAGGATCACAACGGCTTCACCCACCAGGATCCCGGTTTTATCGACCACGTCGTCAACAAGAAGGCCGAGGTCGTGCGCGTTTACCTTCCGCCGGATGCCAACTGCCTGCTGTCGGTGATGGACCACTGCCTGCGCAGCCGCCATTACGTCAACGTCGTGATTGCGGGCAAACACCCGGCGCCGCAGTGGCTCACGATGGATGCTGCCGTCAAGCACTGCACCGAGGGCATCGGCATTTGGCAGTGGGCCAGCAATGACCAGGCGGTTGCCCCCGACGTGGTCATGGCCTGTTGTGGCGACGTGCCCACACTAGAGACGCTCGCCGCCGTTTCCCTGATGCGCGAGCATCTGCCCGAACTGAAAATCCGGGTGGTCAATGTCGTCGACCTCATGAAGCTGCAGCCGCAAACCGAGCACCCGCACGGGTTGAGCGACATGGATTTCGACGAGCTCTTCACCAAGGACAAGCCCGTCATCTTCGCCTTCCACGCCTACCCGTGGTTGATCCACCGGCTCACCTACCGCCGCACCAACCACGATAACATCCACGTCCGCGGTTATACGGAAGAGGGTACCATCACCACACCCTTCGACATGACGGTGCTGAACGAGCTGGACCGCTTTCACCTCGTGATGGACGCGATCGACCGCCTGCCGCAGACCGGCGACAAGGGCATCTACCTGAAGCAACAGCTCAAGGACAAACTGATCGAGCACAAGCAATATATCGCCAAATACGGCGAGGACCTGCCGGAAATCAGGAACTGGAAATGGAGCAATCCCAAATGAATGGATAATCGGATTGGCATGGCACGCTGACCTGCCGGATCTCTTGCCGCCGGGAGGAGCCGCCAACCCACCAGAGGCAAAGGCGTATCGCGCCCGATTTCGTGGGATCAAATCCGTGAAGGGGCCTTGTTGGGCTGCACCTGTCCACCGATAATCCAAGATCCCCCTCGACCGAGAGAAAGGGTGAAGATGAAGATAAATTCCAAGGATTTCCGTGTGCGGCCGGGAGAAAAGGTCAAACTCAAGCAGTGGCCGACGATGGTGAAGCCCTTTTGCAAGTCGAAGAAGCGGTATCAAAAACTCCTGGGGGAACACGTTGAGGAGTTGAGTTCGCTGCAACGCCTTCACTACGCGTCCAACCGCAATGCGTTGCTACTGATTTTTCAGGCGATGGACGCTGCCGGCAAGGACGGCGCCATCCGGCACGTCATGTCCGGGGTCAATCCGCAAGGCTGCCAGGTTTCCAGCTTCAAGCAGCCGAGCGCGGAAGAGCTGGAACACGATTTTCTCTGGCGCACGACATGCCGGCTTCCCGAACGCGGGCAGATCGGCATTTTCAATCGTTCGTATTACGAGGAAGTGCTGATCGTCCGGGTGCATCCGGAGATTCTGCGCAGCCAGGGGCTTTCGGAAGAGTTGCGCCATGAGAAAACCATCTGGGAGGAGCGATACCGGTCCATCGTGGACCTGGAGAGCCATCTCTATCGTAACGGAACGCGGATCATCAAGGTATTTCTCTACCTTTCGAAGGAAGAACAACGAAAGCGCTTCCTCGAGCGCATTGATGAGCCGGACAAAAACTGGAAATTCAGCCTCGCGGATATTCATGAGAGAAAATACTGGAAGCAATACATGAAGGCCTATGAGGCTTGCTTGAGCGCGACAAGCACCCACCACGCACCCTGGTACGTCGTTCCTGCCGATGATAAGGAAAATGCCCGATTGATTGTTTCCCAAATCGTCCTGGATGCGCTCAATGAACTTCAGATGGCATATCCCAAGACCACCGCGAAACGCCGGCGAGAATTGAAATCTATCCGCAAGCTGCTCGCAAAGTGACGTTGGAATGATGGCCGCTTACTTGGCGAGCGCTGCCGCGGCGGACTCGAAAGGCATGCACCCCATGGACAACCCAATTCCTCCGCAAGCTTCCGTTAAAGATGTCCCGCTCCCGACCGGCCTCACAAGCGATGAAGCCCGCCGCCGGCTCGAGAAGTTTGGTCCCAACGCCGTGCCTGACACGGCTCTGCATCCCTTACGGCGGGCGCTGGCCAAGTTTTGGGCGCCGGTTCCCTGGATGCTCGAGGCGGCGATTGTCCTTGAACTCTTCCTCGGCAAGTACGTCGAGGCGGGAATCATCGGTGTTCTCCTGGTCTTCAACGCGGTTCTGGGGTTCTTTCAGGAGGGGCGCGCACAGGCCACCCTTGCCGCGCTGAAGTCGCGGCTGGCACTGAACGCGTCAGTGCGTCGCGATAATGTTTGGGCCACCTTGCCGGCTACTGGACTCGTTCCTGGTGATGTTGTAAAGCTATCGGTCGGCGCTGTGGTTGCTGCCGACGAGTGTCTCACCGAAGGCCAGATCCTGCTCGACCAGTCCATGCTCACCGGCGAATCCATACCCATTGAAGCTGGTCCCGGCCTCGAAACCTATGCCGGAGCGCTGGTGCGGCGCGGTGAGGCAGTGGCGGAGGTTACGGCGACCGGAGCGCGCACAAAGTTCGGACGGACGGCGGAGCTGGTTCGTACCGCGCACGTCGAAAGTTCGCAGCAGAAGGCCGTTCTGCGCGTGGTGCGCAATCTCGCCATGTTCAATGGCGTCATCATCGTGATGTTGGCAGGGTATGCCCACGTTCTCAAGCTGCCGCTGGGTGAGATCATTCCCCTGGTGCTCACGGCGGTTCTGGCGTCGATCCCCGTGGCGCTGCCTGCCACGTTTACCCTTGCGGCGGCGATCGGCGCGCGGGCCCTGGCACATCTGGGCGTCCTTCCCACACGGCTCTCCGCCGTGGATGAAGCGGCAAGCATCGAGGTCCTGTGCGCGGATAAAACCGGCACGCTGACCGAGAACGAGCTGAAGGTGACCTCCATTCACCCGATGCCTGGCTTCGACGAATCACACGTTCTGGGAATCGCCGCCCTCGCCAGCTCGGATGGCGGGCAGGATCCCGTGGACTCGGCCATTCGCTCCGCCGCCTCGCAGGCCGTCGCCTCCGATCTACCGAAATTGAATAAATTTGTGGCTTTCGATTCCGCCACGAAGATGTCCGAGGCCACGGCTGTGGATGCGAGCGGCGCCACGGTGCGTGCCGTGAAGGGAGCCTTTGCCGCAGTCATGAGCCTGACCGAAGCATCGCCCGATGCGTCCACGATAGCGAACCAACTGGAGGCACAGGGCTTCCGGGTGCTGGCCGTCGCGGTGGGTCCGCCGGCGGCGGTGAAGCTCGCGGGAATCATCGCTCTCAGCGATCCGCCTCGAGCCGATTCGGCGGCGCTCATTACGGAGTTGCGCACGTTGGGCGTCCGCACTGTCATGATCACGGGCGATGCCCCTGCGACGGCAGCGATCGTGGCTCACGCGGTGGGCCTCGATGGAGCAGTCTGTCCACCGGGGCCCATTCCCGACGGTGTACACTCCGAGGATTTCGCTGTCTTCGCCGGCGTCCTCCCAGAGGGAAAGTACGACCTCGTCAAGGCGTTCCAGAAGAGCGGCCACATTGTTGGTATGTGCGGCGACGGCGCCAACGACGCGCCGGCGCTGCGCCAGGCACAGATGGGAATCGCTGTGTCAACCGCGACCGATGTGGCCAAGTCAGCGGCCGGCATCGTGCTGACCAAACCCGGACTCGGTGGTATCGTCGCTTCGGTGAAAGAAGGCCGTGTGACATTTCAACGCATCCTGACTTATGCGCTAAACTCGGTGACCAAGAAAACTGTGCAGGTGCTCTTCCTGGCGGTGGGTCTGGTCATGACAGGACACGCAATCCTGACCCCCATGTTGATGGTAATCATCATGCTCACTGGCGATCTCCTGGGCATGTCGTTGACGACGGACAACGTGCGGCCGTCCCCGATGCCCAATGCCTGGCGAATCGGCGAATTGACGATCGCAGGTGTCTTCATGGGAATCTCCGAGCTGGTCTTTTGCACCGCCGTCTTGGCCATCGCCAAATTCCGGCTGGGCCTTGGAATCGAAACGCTAAGAACTATAGCTTTCGTGGCCATCGTGTTCGGCAACCAGGCAACGACCTATACGAATCGAGAACGCCAGCGCCTGGGGTCGGCTCGTCCCAGCCGGTGGCTCATCGGGTCGTCGGTAGTTGATGTGCTGATTGCCTCGACCCTGGCGACTTTCGGAATTGCCATGACTCCTCTGCCTATAATTGTTGTCGGAGGAATACTCGTGGCGGCAGCGGTCTCTGCCTTCATCTTGGACGTTGCCAAAGTTCCCGTGTTCAAACGCCTGAGGATCGCATAACGATTAAGGATGCCGGTCTGGAGAAACTGGCTTCGAAAGGAGGCGTCACATAGCTAAGAGTGTGTGTCGCCAAAATCGCAGCTGACTCAAACTGAATAGAAGGTCTCAATCTGGGGTGGACAGCTCGATGCTTCCGATGTGCGCTTGCAGAAACCTGCCATCGAGTGCTGCGCCCGCCTAGAACGAGCATCCCGAGCAGAAAGTTGGTAGCGATCAAACCAGGAAGGGTCTCGTCGCCATGCGGCTGGAATGCCAAGTATGCTGATGGTGCAGTCCGCCAATGTGCAACATAGCCGCAACTCTGGATCGAGTGACCTTTCTTCGCTTGGTGTTCGTCAAACTCCGCATGCGTCTAGATCTCATCCGTGTAACATGTTACGCGACCCCTCTGTGTGCTAGTCATTTCAAATGCGCTCTTAATGCGCTGAGGGACACTCGGCGCAAAAATGGCGGCGGCAAACACTCCATCCGAAAGCAACCTCGCCCGAATCCTTTACTCAATCTGCTAACTTCGATTCGAGGCTCCGGGAATCAGTTTAACAACAAGCTTAAATCCGCACCCTACGAGTGATGCGGCGCGAACTGGAAACAGGACTCGGGAGTTATCTGTGAGCGACCGCGCAAGTTGCTGACCCTACCAGCAGGAGCCAACGCCTCGTATGAATAAGCGAAACTGGGACCGTGAGCAATTTTGAACAGACATGCAACGTGTCATCTGCCATCAGTAGATGGGGTGTCCTTGAAGAAGAAGGCCTGTCCCCGGCGTTCTAACTTGGTTCGTCGGAAGGGCCTCACGCCTGGCCATCAAGATTGCTGCATCTCTCTCCGGCTCAGCAGACGCCGAAAAAGCTCGTGAGGGCAAGAACACGCCGAGGGGAAAGCATGGCTCGCGGAAGACGAGATGAAGGATGGGAAGACGCAGGCGGCGCGATGCTGCCTGCGGAAAAACCCTTGGTCGGCACTGTGAATCAGGTGGCATGGGCAGAGCAGATCAGGGCGAATGTGCGCGCAGAGTTCGACCGCGTCGTCAAAGCGCTCGAGTCGCGGGAACCAAGCCAGACAGAGCAGCACCAAGCGGAGACTCGCGCCCTGATCGCCATCCTTGAAGACAAACGAGGCGAAGTGATGGCGAGAGATCAGGCCGGGCTATTTCATCCATGACTGGCAGGAGCTACGGGATCAAGTGCGGCGCATGATTATCCAGGATCCCCGTTACCTCGCGATCAAAGCCCATAGGGCGGCAGCGACTGACTCGACGAGGCAATCTCGCAAGCCCTGAGGAGGGTCACTCTGGACGGCCCTCTTGCGAGACCGGGGACCGGACTCGGCAATCTCAGCCGATCTGGCTCCAGGATGAACGATCCTTGAGGAGTAAAGCAATCATGAAAGTAGCATTAAAGCTTGTTATCGAAGCGCTCAAACATGATGGCAATCAATTAGAACACCACGCCCAGAAGCTGAGAACAATCTCTCCCAATCTCGAAGCGGAGGCTGAGGACATAGAGGACAGGGTCGAGTCCATCAGAAAGCAGATCGAGATTTTGGAACAGTGGGAATAGCCACGAACCCGAGAGGATCACTGATGTTCCATCCTATCGTGAGTTACTAAGGTTCGACGGCGCCATATGACCCGGACAGGTGGGGTAGCGTCTATAAGGTCATCGGCAGTGTCAAGTGAGAATTTCGTGGCGACGGTTCTTTTCCAGAAGACACCGGCGCAGCACGCGGCCTGCCCCGCGGCGCCCTCCAGTTCTGGCTCTGCTTCTTGTCGACCGCGCCCTCTCACCAGGTCACAGGGCGCGGTCGGCACGTTCGCTGGACTGGTTCGGCATCGTCTCGTCATCGCACGGTAGAAAGGTTTCACCATCCATCTATTCGACCCCGGTGCAGGCCATGATGACGGCTTCTGACTCCTTTCTCTGGAATGAAAGGAGGCCGGTAGCCCAATCGGACCTACGGTCATGGTTAGGACAGCGCTACATCCCTGAGCATCCCGGCATGCGAGTCCAACCCTTAAACTCTTTCAAGATCCGCAAGACCCTACGTCGACTGAACTGAAACAGTCGTGTCCCGCGACTCTGGCGACAAACACCCAACGGCTCCCAGAGGAGAGTGCCAGACAAGACCAAAGCCGATGATATTCCGGCGAACCACTAGTGTTGGGCTTCCTGCGTTTCATCGCAGGAAATGGCGGGACAGGACTATTGTACAGAACGTGGCGAATCCGAGGAGGATAAGGCCAAGAATGGCGTTGACGAAGCGGAAGAAGGTCGGGCCGATGCGGTGCGGGATGAAGCGAACGACGAAGATCAGCGTGGTGAACCAGGTCATCAGCCCAGTGGCGACCATCAGGATTCCCCACCCGGGGGCGTTGGAGCCCAAGGTGGAATGGGCGAAGGGCAGCCAATTGGAGGTGACGCCGACCCAGTAAATCATGGTTAAGGGATTGAAGATGGTCAGGGCGGCGCCGGCGGCGACATCGCTGGTCAGATGCTCGGGGACGGTGCCCGTGTCCCAGTGTTTGCGAGCTTTGGTGTAGGCCCGCAGGGGTTCCTTGACGGCGCGGGCAAGGAAGTAGATCCCCAGCGGCAGCAGGACGATCACGCCGATGGCTGCGAGGACGGTCCGGAGGCTCGGGTTGGATAGGTCGGCGAGGAGATAGCGACCACCCAGGAGGACTAGAGAGAAGAGGATCACGTCGCCGGCAACGGAGCCGATTGCGCAGGCGAGGGTACGTCTCCAACCGCCGATCATGCCGCGGCGGATAGCCAGCATGTTGACCGGGCCCATCGGCGCGGCCGCCGCCAATCCCATCAAAAATGCGGCCGAAAGTACGTGGACGTCGGAGACGAACATCATGTGACTGCAGATAGGTAAAACGAGGCGGCTTCTTGGCCCGCTTTCCGGCTGTCAAGCGTGCCCTACTTCCGCATTGCAGTGATTAAGCCAACCGCGCTATCTCCACTAAATGTTCCAGAGTTCCAATCTCCGCCGATATTATATCAAAAAGATGCCACGGCCGTGGAAGTTACAGCGCAGAGTTCGAAAAAGTCGAACTCTGATGCGCTACCGGCTCTGGATTCGGGGGCCGGACCGTCATGGGTTGTAACCTCCTGAAGTGCAGATGTGAACGCGGACCTCTCAGTTTTCAACGACCGGACCAAAATCTCCCCTGCGACATCTACTCTCGGTCTGCCTTCCGCACAGGCGAAGCGGTGGCCGTCTCCGTCAGGTACTCATGTACCACGGTACATTGACGAGGAAAATCCGCTGGTTCCCTTTGGCCAGCAAGAGCGCCCTGAGCCATTCAGCGCGTTGATTGTGCAGGAAGTATTGATACCAATGCCGCTCCACCAACTCTGGAATCAATACGGCGAGTTGGCGGTCAGGGTTGTTTCGCTCGAGTTCCAGAATGTAGTCCAAAATCGGGTTGATCACGAAGCGATAGGGCGACGACAGCACAACGAGACGCGGCGCCACCAGACCCGCTCGTTTCGCCGGTCCCTCCACGAAGCGGCCCCATGTTTGGCAAAAATTCCCGCTGTCCTTTTCACAAACGATGTGCAGAGCCTGTACCTCGGAAGATAGAGTGAGGGCAAACCGCAGCCCATTCTGAGCGATCCTGTTCCAGGAGAGAATCGGAACTACTACCAGCGGAGCCCGCAAGTCGCTCAGATCCAGAGGCGCAGGGTTCGCGACCTCTGCCTCGACGCGACGATAGTGCCTTCGGATGGCAATCATCACGATCATTATGGCGGGAATGAGCAACACCGTTACCCAGGCTCCTTCGGCGAACTTTGCGACAGTTACCACTATGACTGTCGTTGCGGTCGCCACAGATCCCAGTCCGTTGACGAGTATGCTGCGTCGCGATCCTTCGCCTCCGATTCGTCTCCAGTGAGCTACCATGCCGGCTTGGGACAGCGTGAACGCCAGGAAAGCACCCACGGCAAAGAGCGGAATCAACCGGTCCGTGACCCCGCCAAACAAGATCAGCAGCGAGGCACACAGTACCGCGAGCACCCAGATCCCTTGCGAGTACACCAAACGCCTTCCGCGCGCGGCGAAGCCCTGGGGAAGATACCCGTCCTCAGCGACAGCGCGGCAGAGCCGCGGAAAGTCCGCAAAGGCGGTGTTGGCGGAGAGGGCCAGCACGAGCAGGATTGAGCCAATCGTGACGTAGTAGAAGACGCCCTGCCCGGCCACAGCGGCGGTGAGCTGCGAAAGCACGCTCTGGTATCCTGCCTTCCCGGGGTCGGTGGCGCCGATGTGGTAGGCACGAACCAGGTAGGCGATTCCCGCCAGCAGGACAATGAGAATCGCAATGATGGCCGTCAGGGCTCGCTGTGCGGATTTCACCACCGGATCCCGGAAAGCCTTGACGCCGTTGCTGACCGCCTCTACGCCGGTCATTGCGGTACAGCCGCTGGAAAAAGCTTTGAGCAAAAGCCAAGTGCTAACCGCGGCCGTTGGCAGGGGCAAAAGCGGCGGAGCAACGACGGGCAAGGGATGACCGCCGGCGGCGAGCGTCTTGACCAGTCCGAGCATTAAGGTGACGAGCAAGCTTCCAACAAATAGATAGGTTGGAACAATAAACACTGCGCCCGTCTCGCGAACGCCGCGCAGGTTGACGATGGTAATGAGCAGCAAGATCACGAGGCACATCAGCAGGGTGTGCGGCAGCAGCGACGGCACTGCGGAGACGAGCGCCCCAACACCTGCGGAGATTCCTACAGCAGCAGTCAGAACGTAGTCGATCATGAGGGCAGCGGCCGCAAGCAGCCCGGAGAAATCTCCCAAGTTCTGGCGAGCCACCGTGTAGGAACCGCCACCGGTTGGGTAGGCTTCAATGGTTTGGCGATACGAGAAATAGACGATTGTCAGCAGGATGATGATGCTGGCCGTGATCGGCACGATGTAAGAAATTCCCGCTGCGGCCAGCGGTATCAGCAGCGTGAGTCCGGCCTCCGGCCCATACGCAGCTGAGCTGAGTGCGTCCAATCCAAAGACGGAGAGGCCGCCTACCGGCCCCAGCTTCTCTTCCGCTTCCTCCGAAGAACGCAGCGGCCTCCCGAAAAGCAGATCGTTTAGTTTCATCGCTCATCCTCTAAGGCCGAAGTCGCCGTGCGTAATGCCATGAAGAAGATCTTGCCACAGAATGCCGGAGGACTCCCTGGAAACGGTCAGGTAAGCGACGCTGTGCCGCCAAGGACCAGTTGAGCCATTCGGAAGTCGTAGATGTTGAGAACAGCCCTGGCGTCCAATAATGGTTTGCGGACGCTACGCGGGGGTCCGACTCATGTGGATTTCTTGCCGTAGAGATCAAGCGCGTTGTGTTTTCGGTATTTCGCCCACGCCCTTTCGAGTTCCTTTGCGTTTGCTTGTGACGCAATCCTTGCCTGGCCCAAAATCAGATTGTGGCGGTGAACTTCGAGTCTTCTCTGTAGCAGCATGTCGAGTGAATTGCGAGGACTGATTTTGAACGGAAACAGCGCCGGGCTCTGACTAACTGTTTTCAGAGGTGCGATCGAGGCTCCGCTCGCTCCAAAGCTCGCTTCCATCAACCACGCAATGACGTCAGGATCTTCCAGCATAATCGGTCCGGATGGCACATAGACGCCCTTCGCCGTCCCCTTTCCCGGTCCCGAAGTAAGGAAGAGTGGCCTACCGATGTACTCTGGGGAGCATCAGGCGACTTCTGAAACACCACGGCACAACTGACCGAGTTTTGGAACACTTTTGGCTCACTACCGACGTTTTTACCGGCTATGGAAAATATGGAGACGTTGATAACGAAGGGATTAGTTGGTACGCCTGGCAGGATTCGAACCTGCGACCTGTTGCTCCGGAGGCAACCGCTCTATCCATCTGAGCTACAGGCGCACCCAGGTCAGAGTTTACCCTCTACCTTATGATATGGTCAAGGTTGAATGAGGCCGTGGCTTCCGAGAGCGCTGCTGCTGTCTGGGCTGATCGTCAGTGTGACTTTGCCCGCGAGGCCTTGGGGCAATCAAGCGCACCAGATGGTAAACGCGCTTGCAGTTGAGAGTTTGCCTGAACCCCTTCGGTCTTATTTCCGCGCTCGCCGGGCTTACTTTATCGAGCGCGCTTCGGAGCCGGATGAATTGGGTCGCGAAGACCCAGCGGAGCGCTTGCACCATTACACTGACGCCGACGCCTACGATCATTATCCTTTCCCTAAGCTGCGCCGCCAATTCCTCCTGGAGCGACACCACCCAACTGCCATCGAGCGACGAAACGGTGATTCCATTTGGCAGATCGACGTTCTCACGACAAGAATGGCCGAGGCGCTGCGCCGGCATCAGTGGGGCGAGGCCGACCGTGACGCTCTCTTCGCCGCCCACTATGCTTGCGACCTCACTCAGCCGCTCCACACCACCCAGGTCTACGACGGCCAAATGACGCGGCAGGCCGGCATCCATTCACGCTTCGAAACCGAGCTTGTGAACGCGCTGAAGGAAAGCTGGACTCTCAAGCCGCAGCCGCCCACAAACGAAGCCGACCTGCGCGCCCGAATCTTTCGTGAATTTCTGGCGAGCTACGGTGAGCGCGACGCCGTCCTTGCAGCCGACCGTAAAGCTGTGGCAGGCCGCACGTATGTCGATCCGCAGTATTTTCCTGCCTTTGAGAAGCTTGCCGGGCCGCTGGCCGAGAAGCGACTGGAATCGGCGGTCTCTTTCGTCAGTTCGCTTTGGTATACTGCGTGGGTCCGTGCCGGTAAGCCCGCGCTACCAAACGGTTCGAATTAGAGTTGAAACCATTTCTCTCGTAGTCGATTGGAGATCGACGCAACAGGCGCGCAGGGCTCGCGCGGTTTGAGGGTTCATGATGAATCGACTGAAGAATCCTCTTCTTTTCGCAGGCCTGATGTTGGGCCTGTGGTGCGCCCTGCCATTGCATCGGGCGGCGCAAGATCCCGCTGGCAGGGCAGAGAAACCTGATCCCTTCACCCGCACCGAGGTGATGATTCCGATGCGGGACGGAATCCGGCTGCAAACCGTCCTCTTTGCGCCAAAGGAAATGCGCGAGCCCCGATCAGATCGGGGCGAGCCGCTGCCCATTTTGCTTACGCGAACGCCTTACGGAGTCCCGGGCAGTGAGACGCGTCTGGCGGAGCTCGAGAACTACGACGAGCTGGTCGCGGACGGGTACATCTTCGTTTTCCAGAACCTGCGTGGGCGCTTTAAGTCTGAAGGCGACTTCGTCATGATTCGGCCGCCGCGCGACAAGAGCGATCCAAAATCAATCGACGAAAGCACGGACGCCTACGACACGATCGATTGGCTGATCCACAACGTGCCCAACAACAATCAGCGTGTAGGCATCCGCGGCGTATCGTACTCAGGATGGACCACGACCATGGCCCTGATTGATCCGCACCCGGCATTGAAAGCCGCGTCGGAGCAAGCCACGCCGGCTGACATGTTTCTGGGCGACGACTTCCATCACAACGGCGCATTCCGGCTTAGTTACGGGTTTGAATACGCCGCGCTGCTCGAAACCGCAAAGCAAGCGAACACGCACTTCGCGTTTGACAAGTACGACACTTATGAGTGGTACTTGGATCTCGGCGCGCTCTCGAACGCCGACGCGAAGTACTTTCACGGCAACCTGCCCACGTGGACCGACTTTGTGAACCATCCCAACCGCGACCAGTTCTGGCAGCGGCAGGCGTTTGACACATTTCTGAAGAAGACCACCGTCCCTAACCTCAACGTGGCCGGATGGTGGGATCAGGAAGATTTCTATGGGCCGGCGGAGGTGTACGAGCTGCTGGAGATCAATGATAGCGAGCACCTGAACTACATTGTGGCGGGCCCGTGGAACCATGGCGGATGGAGCTACGGCACGGGCAACAAACTGGGACCGGTTGATTTCGATAGTGACACCGCCAAGTATTTCCGTGCCAAGATTCAGGCGCCGTGGTTCGCTTATTGGCTGCACGGAAAGGGCACGCTGAACCAGCCGGAAGCGATGATGTTCGAGACGGGATCGAACCAATGGAAATCCTACGATCGCTGGCCGCCCGAGAAGGGAGTAATTCAGAAGCGGTTGTACTTTCACGATGGCCGGAAGTTATCGTTTGATCTGCCGCAGGAATCACGTGAAGAATCGGACACCTACGTATCCGATCCCGCGAATCCCGTCCCTTATCGGCCTCGCCCCATAACGCCAACTTATCCGGGCCCCGAGTGGCCAGTGTGGCTCTTGCAGGACCAGCGCTTCGTCGACCACCGGCCCGACGTGCTCTCGTGGGAGTCTGAGCCGCTGGGCCAGGACTTGGCGGTGGCCGGCGACATTGTGGCCGACCTATTTGCTTCAACCTCCGGCAGCGATAGCGACTGGATCGTGAAGCTAATTGACGTGTATCCGGAGAATTATCCTAAGGACGCGAAGATGGGCGGATACGAGCTGATTATTGCGGATGAGGTTTTCCGTGGACGTTTTCTCAAGAGCTTCGAGCATCCGCGGCCGCTCGAACCCAATAGGGCGAACGAATTCAGAATCGATCTGCACACCAACGACCACGCTTTCCTGAAAGGCCATCGCATCATGGTGCAGGTTCAGAGTACCTGGTTCCCATTGATCGATCGAAATCCACAGAAGTACGTCGAGAACATTTACAAAGCGAGGGACTCGGACTACGTGAAGGCGACACAACGGATCTTCCGCTCGCGAGAGCATCCATCAAATATCATTCTGCCGGTGATCCAGTAGGGTTTCTCATGAAGCCCAAACACATTGTTTTGTTCGCGGCGATCATCGTTGTTGCTTGTACCCTAAGCGGTTTGGTGACCTACCGAATGGCACTGCGCCGATTGGCGCCGGCGCAGGCTGTCTCGCCTTTCACCGCCCGGCCCCGCGTGGCGAGCGGTTGCCTTGATTTTCAGGATGCGGGCGCGCACGTCGGTGAGTCGGGCTGTGTTTCCGGCCGCCTGCTCCGCGTTTTCACTTCGCGCGGCGGAAACAGCTTTTTGGATTTTTGTCAGGACTACCGCGGTTGTCCTTTCACCAGCGTCATTTTCGCCTCAGACAAAAGCAAGTTCGGAGACCTCCAAACACTGAATGGACGGCAAGTGGAGATCCATGGGAATATCACCGTCTATCAAGGCCGGGCTGAAATTGTTGTCCGCGACCCGGAACAAATTCGTGTGGCACACTAAGAGCTCGAAGCAGCTTCACCACCCGGCTGCGTTCTTGTGGGCCCTCCTCGCTGGAGCGGCACTTATTCCGCTGGCCGCGCCACCGGCCTCCGGCGAGAGCCTTCCTGGCCCGCAAGCAAGCGCAGAAATTTCCGCTGCCATAAGGCAAGGATTCGATCTGCTTTCGAAGAACGATCCTGTAGCCGCCGAGCGGGTTTTTCGACGGGCGGTCGAAGCAGAGCCGAAACTCGGGGCGGCGCATCGCGGACTTGCGCTCGCATTGTGGGCGGAAGGGAACTCGATTGCGGCCGTACGCGAGATGACTGCGGCGGTTCAGCTATCACCGGATGATCCGGACGCGCACATCGACCTGGCGCGAATGCAGTTGGAAAGTAATCAGCCCGACGAAGCGGTGCCGCGCGCGCAGGAAGCCGTGCGTCTTGCCCCAACGAATCCGGTCGCCCACGTGGTGCTCGGCGAGGCGCTGCTCGCGGCGAAAGAGGAAAGCCAGGCGGAGCTGGAGTTCAAGAGAGCTTTAGAACTCAATCCCAAGGACGGAGCGGTGCACCTGGAGTTGGGGCGACTCCGTGCGCTCGAACAGCGGTTCGATGACGCACAAAAGGAATTCCGCACCGCAATCGAACTCTCGCCGGATTCCGGTCCGGCGTATGCTGCACTAGCGGAGCTGCTGGTGGAAAGGCACCACGAGTTAGAGGCCCGCGGCCTGCTTGAAAAAGCTGTTGCGCTCGATCCGCGCGACTGGCTTAGCCAGTACCGTTTGGCAGTTCTGCTGATCGAAGCGGGCGAGTCGGGACGCTCCGCGGTGCTGCTCGAGAGCGTAATAAAGCTGCGCCCTGACTTCCTCCCCGCCCGCGAGCAAGTGGGCCTGGGACTCTTGCGGCGCGGAGATTTGGATGGTGCCGCAACCCAGGCTGGAACCATCGTGGCGAAAAATCCTCAAGCCGCTGAGGGTCACCATCTGATGGCACTGGTGCTTTGGAAGCGCCGCGACTACGACGCGTCCTTGGCGGAATGCGCGATGGCCATCGAGAACGAAGCTGAACCGACCGCGATGCTGGCCCTCGAATCACTCGAGCTGTGGCAACTTGACCGAAAAAAGGAAGCGCGCGCCTCATTTCTCCGCGCCGCAAAAGGCGACCCTATGCTCGGAACCTCCGAAGTCTTTTGTCGGCTGCTGTTCTGCGATTCGAGGGACATCACCTCTGTCGAGGATTTCTTGCGAAAGAACCGCTGGATCATCTCTTCTCCGCCGCGGCCGTGAAGGTGCGGGATGGGAACGGCGAATATTTTTTGTGCCTCGGGTCCAGCCGTTTGATAGAATCGCGGCCGACGTAGGCACCATCAGCCAGATTGAAGTGCATCTCAAGCAGGACTCAAGTTCGCCCGGTCTGGCCGGCGGTTGGCGCGTCTCTAACTGTCTCAAAGTGGACCCGTGGTCCGCAGGAGGAAGTGCGATGGGATACCTGGATAAGCTGGACCTGGACAAGAAACTCGAGTCCAAGGAAGAGTATGAAGATCTGCTGGAGGAGTATCAATTTAAGATGTTGAAGCTCCAGCGGAAGATCATTGAGAAAGGCCTCGCGGTCTGCGTTACTTACGAGGGAGCTGACGCGGCGGGGAAGGGAGGCAACATCAAACGATTGATCGAGAATTTGGACCCCCGCGGCTACGAGGTCCATGCCATTGGCGCGCCGAGTCCGGGTGAGAAAGCGCACCATTATTTGCGTCGGTTTTGGCTTCGGCTGCCGCCTCGCGGGCGCATCGGCATCTTTGACCGCACCTGGTACGGACGCGTCCTGGTGGAGCGGGTTGAAAAATTCGCCAAGAAAGAAGAATGGCAGCGCGCCTATCAAGAGATCAATGAGTTTGAGCGGACGTTGACCGACGACGGCTTGATCCTGGTGAAGTTCTGGCTGCACATTTCCAAGAAGGAGCAACTCGAGAGGTTCAAGGCTCGCGAAAAAGATCCTTGGAAGAATTGGAAACTGACTGAGGAAGACTGGCGCAACCGCGAGAAGTGGGACGCCTATATCGCTGCCCTGGAAGAAATGTTCGAAAAGACGGACACCGACTATGCGCCCTGGACCATCATCGAAGGCAACTACAAATGGTGGGCGCGGGTCAAGGCTCTCAAGACCGTGGTGAACGCCATCGAACGGCACGTCTGAGGCGAACGAGGAAGGCCGAGCTCTGGGTGACCGACTTCGAGCGCCGGCGCGTCTTGACACCGATGTTTCTGTCCAATAGCATGTCAATTGGCCCGCGCCCGTCAGCAACTCGACGCAGGACCGGGGCGCTTCGACACTAGCCAGTCCATGAGCACATGGGACTGTGAGCGGGCAGGAAGCTGATGACTTTTCAACAACGAGGTCGACTGTGAGAATTGAAGTTCGATTCAAAAACGATGTCGCCGTTATGAGCTTGAGCGGAAAGTTTCTGGCCGGCAGCGACGGTCCCTTCCTACGCCAGAAGGTGAAGGACCTGATTGACGCGGGGACTCGAAAACTGGTGATCGATTTCGCCGAAGTCCCGTATATCGACTCAACGGGGTTGGGATTTCTGGCCGGCAGTCGCGTGACCGCGCAAACCGCCGGGGTGGGGTTGGTGCTTGCGCGCCTCAACGAGCACGTCAGAAGGATTTTAGACGGAGTTCGATTAACTCCGTTTTTCGTGGTTGCCAATGACGAGACGAGCGCGCTGGCCAAGGTCAACGAAGCGGTGGCATCCATGGCCCCTGTTTTGCCGGCCGCGAAGGGGTCCGCGAAAAAGCGCTCCTCTTCGCCCGCTGCCGAGTGATCGACGGGCTGGGTGCATCTGGCCCAAACGTGACCGCCTTCATGTGCGTGCGTCGCGACTTCATCATCGCCGCGACTTCTGTCGATGGAATTTTGTGAGAGGCCAGAGCCACCGGCGCGCCGTGGGCACGCCGCTGGCATTCCGAGATTGAGTTTTATGTTGGGTTGAGAGAGGTACATGGCGGAACAACCAACACAGGAAGTCGCGCGTCGCCGCAGCGACCGCATTCTTTCCCCGGTGCGCATTCAGGTGATCGGCAACGACATGTCGGGCGTCTCTTTTGCGGAAGAGACCACGACGGTCACCTTCAATCAGCAGGGTGCCCGCATCAGCCTGATCCATTCCTTACTCCTGGACGATATCATTCTGATCAAGAATCTGGAGAACCGGATTGAAGAAGAGTTTCGCGTGGTCGGCGCCTTTCAACAGGTGTTCGGAGACCGCAGAGAGTGGGGCGTGGAGGCCCTGAACCCCTCAAGCAACATTTGGGGAGTTGAATTCTCGCAACCGGCCGAAGGTTTGAGCGCCAACGTCTTGATCGAGTGCGCGGCGTGCAAGAAGGCGGCGCAGAGCGCGTTATCCTCCATCGAGTATGACGTCCTGCTGGCCACCGGTTTGATTTCCCGCCATTGCGACCGCTGCGGCGAATACACGCGGTGGAGACCGAGCCAACAGCCGCTGACGGCGGACATGGTGGTGTCCGGCGCCAAGCAGCCTCCGGCGCAGGGCGAGCGACGAAAAGTGCGACGCCTCAAGTTGAATATGCGCATTCGAGTGCGCAACAGCTGGGGTGTCACGGACGTCTGCCAGACCCGCGACGTTTCCAAAGCCGGTCTGAGTTTCATCAGCACTCAGGTCTTTCAGGTACGCGACGAGATCTACGTCACGCTGCCTTTCACCGACCAGGCCGTCCCGGTCGAGACCAAGAGCAAGGTCGTCTGGTCCGCCGTGGGATCGAGCGGGCGCTTTTACGGCGTGGCCTACCTGAAGTAGAACCGTGGCAAGTGGTACGTGGCGAGTGGCAAGAGAGAGGACTTCCTACTTCAACTTGCCACATGCCACTTGCCACACGCCACTGGTCCTTCTACTACACCACCAGCTTCCATGGCGGGCGATATTCCCGGCCGATCAGTTTCCTGGCCTCGGGGCCGCCTCCGACCAGGCGCTGATTGGCCACGTCCCACAAAATCCTTTCCTTGCTGCGCAGAGCGACGTTACCCAGCAGGCAAGCGCTGCTGGTGCGATGGCCGATTTCGATGTCGCTGGCGGGCCGGTTGCGGCTCTTCATGCACTCCAGCATGTTGCCCACGTGATTGTGCAAGCCATCATCCACCTCTTTCATTTCCATGGCCGGAGTCACCTCGATCTCGTGGCCATTCACGGGCCGCTTTTCCGGATAGAGCTTGAACCCGCTGCGGTCGACAAACAGAGTTCCGTCGGTGCCATGGAACTCGATTCCGTAACCATGGTCGTACATCGAGTTCGCGTTGATCAGGCGGTTTTCGTAAGTGCACACAAACTCGGGATACTCAAGAGTCACTTGCAGGGTATCCGGAGTGTCACTATTATCGTGAAGGTAATATTTCGACCCCGACGCCGTGATGGCGGTGGGCCCGTCCACTTTCATCGCCCAATGGACGATATCCAGCAGGTGCACGCACCAGTCCCCCAGCCAGCCGTTGGCGTAATCGTAGAAATAACGGAAAGTCGACCAGCTCTTTTCACTGACGCCGAAACGATTTTGATTGAAGGGCATCTTGGGGGCGGGGCCCAGCCAGAAGTCCCAATCGAGTCCTGCCGGCGGATCGGAGTCGGGGGGGTTGCCGATGCCCTCGGGATAGATGTTGCTGTAATTCCAGGTGCGCGCGAAGCTCACTTTGCCGATCAGCCCGTCTTGCACAATCTGGACCGCCCGCTGAAAGTGAATGTTGGAGCGCTGCCAGGTCCCCACTTGCACCACGCGTTTATATTTGCGCGCCGCCTCCACCATTTTCTTGCCTTCTTCCACCGCCACGCAGACGGGCTTCTCCACATAAACGTCTTTGCCCGCCTTGCACGCCTCGACCGTCGGCAGCGGATGCCAATGGTCCGGCGTTCCCACGATCACGGCGTCGATGTCCTTGTTGTCGAGCACCTCACGAAAGTCTTTATACGGTTTCGCGGGTCTGGCTTGAGCCGACGATATTTGCAGCGCATTCATCTGGTCCAGCTCGACCTGTTGTAATCCTTTTTTCAAATTCGGCTCGTAAACGTCGCACACGGCAGCCACCTCCGCACCGTGCCCAATGAAATGACCCATATTGTCTCTGCCCTGCCTTCCGCAGCCAATTAGGCCAATCACAATCTTGTCGTTCGCGCCCAGCACGCTTCGCCCACTCAGTCCTGACACCGCAATGCTCGCCCCCACAGTTCTCACCGTGGCGCGCTTCATGAATTCCCTTCGATTGATTTCATCCCCCATAAGAGGTTCCTCGCTTTCCCGAAGATGTGGTGCATTTCAGAAATGGGCGTATTATCCCACAACGAGCCTTTCGCGCAACGCCCTGGCGTGCGGAATTCGAAATCTTGAAACTCGAATCCCCTTGCCCCTGGTCCCTCTTCCTCTTGCCCCTCGCCACCCACCACACATGCGCTTTTCAATCGGCAATCGAAAATCGCCAATCGAGAATCGGCAATCTCGCCGCCACCCCCTCGCCACTGTCCTCTCGAAACACCTCATGCGGATTGGCCCTCGCCCGCAACGCCCGCCCACCCCAGTATTAGCCGTAAGCCGTCAACATCAGGCCAGTGCCGTTCCAACTTAATGCGGCGGTGAATTCAGTTCCTGTCCTGCCCAGCGTCAGACGGTACTTGGCTTACGCGGATTAGGCGCAACAAGTTGGAACGGCACCAGTTGCGAGATTTTGCCCAAGATTTGGCTTTGAACCTAAAGAATGGCTTCGTTCCAAAAGCACTTTTATTTGTTTTCAACAGCATACCCGTTGCAAGAGCCTCCGCAAGATTTGGCTTCGAACCCAAAAAATGGCTTCGTTCCAAAGGCATTTGTGTTTGTTTTCAACAACATGGTGGCTTCGAACCTCATTTTTAACATCTTTTTTTCGGTTCAGCTCTCTCCGCTAAGCTTACCGTGCTCATTCTAAAAGACATTCCAGTTTCGTTTCGCCTCCAGTTGTGTCGGATCGCATCAAGTGCACCTTCCGGCCGATAGCTCGGTGAGAGGTGCTGGCCGAACCTCTCGAAAAGCCCTGCGACGCAGCCTGCCCCGGTCGCACGGAGCTTCTGCGCCAACCGGTGGACAAATCTGCCGTGCTTTGAGGCATTGAGAGAAGAGCGGGCCTTTCCCGCTGGGGTTCGCGGGCCAGTACACTTCTGGGCGTTACGTCGATGGGCGGCTAAAAAGGCGGGGGTTCGAACGGGCGATTTGCGCAGGCACACAGGAACCTCCTGACTCGTGCGCTACTCTCCAACCGTGTCCCGTTCGATGACCAAACAGCGTACAGCTTATTATTAGCAAGAACGGGATAAATTGTCAAGCGGAAAACAAGAAAATTTGTTCGAGTGTCTCACGCCGGGGATGGTGATCCGATTCCACGAACCGCTCTGGGCCTGGCAACTGGAGCGCTTGACGGAGCGCGGTGGGGGGCCACAGTCTGAATTTGAGCCGGACGGGTTCGAGCGCTAGCAGCGTCATGGGGAAATGGCCCGGAATGTCATTCCGAGGCGCCGAAGGCGGCGAGGAATCTCGTAAGGGCCTTGTTTTCAGGGCGAGATTCCTCCACTTCGCTGCGCTCAGTGTCGGAATGACAGCGCCCCGGAGCGTTTTTCATCAGCCCGCCAGAGACGACAAGGAGAAGAGAAATCTGGATGCAATCCACCCAAAACGGGGCGGAGATCGCACCGTCCGTTCCTGTTGGAATCGAAAACACGTTCCCGTCACGCCCTATTGTTATTTTCCATTAACAGCCAAGATGAAAACAGGCGGAAACACGCCCTAAACTTTCTCTTCTTCCTGCCGATTATTTATAACGCAAGGTGAATTTGTGTCTCATACCTAAGCGGGGTGACAACAATCCATGGAAATCCAAAAAACGAAGGCAAGCGTTCTGGCAGTCGACGATGATGCCGGCATTTGCAATTTGTTGCGTGACAGCCTGACGGATCATGGCTACACATGCCAAATCTGTCCGAACGGGGAGAAAGCCCTGGAGGCGCTCCCGCGGGAGGCGTTTGACATTGTGATTTCGGACCTCAAGATGCCCGGCGTCTCCGGCCTCGACCTGTTGCGCGCGGTGGTCGAGGACTATCCGCACATCGCGTTCATCATGGTGACCGGGGTGGACGACCTCCGCGTGGCCATCGATGCCATGAAGCAGGGTGCCGACGATTATGTGGTAAAGCCGTTTCTGATGGACGTCATGCTGGTCAGCGTGGAGCGAGCCCTGAACAACAAGAGGATGGAGTTGGAGTTGGAAAAGTATCGGCGGTCGCTGGAGGAGATGGTGGAGCAAAGGACGAAACAGCTCCAGGCCGCCATGAAGCGCATCGAGCTGACCTACGACGAGACGCTGGAAGCGCTGGGCGCGGCGCTCGACTTGCGCGACAACGAAACGGGCGGGCACTCCTGCCGCGTTAGCCTCGCCTGCCTCGCCATCGCCCGGGCTATGGGCCTCCCATCCGAGCGTTTGAAGAACATTGCGCGCGGCTCCTATCTTCACGATATCGGCAAAATCGGAATTCCGGACGCCATCCTGCTGAAGCCCGGCAAGCTCACGCCCGAGGAGCGCCTGGTGATGGAATCACACGCCCGCATCGGTTACGCGCTGGTCTGCCGCATCGACTTCCTGGCGGGTGCGGCGGAGATCATTCTCACCCACCAGGAACGGTTCGATGGCACGGGCTATCCACAAGGCCTGGCGGGCGGAGAGATACCCATCGGGGCGCGGATCTTCGCCGTGGCGGATACACTCGACGCGATGACGTCGGACCGGCCTTACCGCAAAGCGCTACCTTTCGCCGAGGCGCGGGAGGAGATCACTCGCGAGTCGGGGCGCCAGTTCGACCCGAAGGTGGTTACGATCTTTCTTTCGCTGCCGGTCTCCACTTGGCAGGACGTCCGCCAGCAAGCCACCAATCTGCGCATCATCAGCACCGGCGGCCAGTTGGAGATGGTGAGCTTGCCGCTCGCCGCGTAGAGCCCAATACCTGATCCGAAAAATGGCACGTCAGGATGAAACAAAAATGAGTAACGGGACGAAATTCTTCCAACGGTTCTCGCTGGAGCAAAAGATCTTGGCCGGCTTTGGGCTGGCGTTGGCGACTTTGATAGCGGTGGGTGCGGTCCAGTACCGAGCCACTCAGGCGCTGATTGAGACCGACCGCGAGGTGGCGCACACCCATGCGGTCCTAGCCGAACTCGAAGGAGTTTTCGGCGATATGGAAGCTGCCGAGTCGAGCGGGCGAGGCTATGTTGCCACAGGAGACTATCGCTTCGTGAGGCCGCGTGACGTGTCGATCTCGATCTGCCAGGCTCATCTCCTAGCCCTGCGGAAGCTGTTCGCGGGCGATTCGCGTCGGCAGGGCGACCTGGACAGGCTTGCTTCCGTTGCCGAGCGCAAGGTGGCGTTCATACAACGGGTGATCGAGGTACGACGGGACCAGGGTCTTCCGGCCGCCATCCGCCTGATGCGTGACGGTGAGGGGGTCAGGTTGATGACCGAGATACGAGGGTTGATCGAAGGGATGGAGGCTGAGGAAAACGGCTCATTGCAGGCCCGCCAAGCCGCGAGCCGGGGCAGCGCCAGGAATTCCGACGCGGCCACTGTCCTGGGAATATTACTGGCGCTGATTTTCGGTATCGTCGCGGCTTGGGTGACGCACCGAGACATTGTGCAGCGTCAACTGGCGGAGGCATCGCGCGCCCGCTTGGCCGCCATCGTGGAGTCTTCGGACGATGCGATTATTGGGAAGACGCTGGATGGAATCATCCAGAGCTGGAACGCTGGGGCGGAGCGACTCTACGGTTACTCCGCCGAGGAAGTAAAGGGCAGGCCAGCCTCCATCCTGCTGCCCCCCGACCGTCCTGACGAGGTACAGAGCCTCCTTAACAGTATCCGGAAAGGGGAGAGTATCGACCACCATGAAACTGTTCGCGCCCGGAAGGACGGCCGGCTCGTCCAGGTATCGCTGACGGTCTCGCCCATCCGAGATGTCGCCGGCAAGATTGTAGGTGCGTCGACCATCGCCCGCGATATCACCGAGCGCCAGCAGGCTGAGGAAGCGCTGATACGCGACGCCAAGGAACTGGCGCAGTCGGTAGAAAGCCTGCGCCAACAGACCGAACTGCTTCAGTCCATTCTGCGCAGTATGGGCGATGGCGTGATTGTCGCCGACGAAAAAGGGAAGTTCCTCAATTGGAATCCTGCCGCCGAGCAGATCCTGGGGCTGGGGGCCATGGACGTCCCCATCGACAGATTAACTGAGAAATACGGGTTCTACTTGCCTGACAAAATTACCCCCTATCCCGCTTCTCAAGTGCCGCTGGCGCGCGCGGTGCGCGGGGAGGTAGCGAATAAGGAAGAAATGTTTGTGCGCAATGACGTGCGTCCCGCCGGAGTTTGGGTCAGCGCGACCGGCACTCCGTTGCGCGATCAAGCGGGCGTGACGTGTGGCGGGGTGGTAGTGCTGAGCGAGATTACCGAGCGCAAGCAGGCGGAAGAAGCACTAATTCGGGATGCGCGAGAAATTCGCCTGCTCAATCAGGAACTCGAGCATCGGGTTATGCAGCGCACGGCCGAGCTGGAGGCGATTAACAAGGAACTCGAAACCTTTACCTATTCGGTGGCCCACGACCTCCGCGCGCCGCTACGGCACATCGACGGCTTCTCCAAAATGCTGGAAGAAGAAACCGAAGCGTTGCCTGATGAAGCGAAACGCTTCGTGAAGCGCATCCGGGATGGCACGCGCCAAATGGGCCAACTGGTAGACGACCTGCTGAACCTGGCGCGCCTGGGTCGCAAAGATCTGAGCCTGCACGTGACAGGTTTGAACACACTGGCCGAAGAGGCTGCGGACGAGCTCAAGAAAGAAAACGCCGGCCGCTCGATTGAGTGGAAGATCGCCAATCTACCCTTTGTCGAGTGCGACCCGGGCTTGATGAAGCAGGTCTTCGTCAATCTATTGTCCAACGCGGTCAAATACACTCGCCCGCGCTCAGAAGCGCGCATTGAAGTGGGCGCGTTCTCCCAGGACGGCCGCCCGGTCATTTTTGTTCGCGATAACGGGGTCGGGTTCAGCATGAAATATGCCGATAAGCTCTTTGGGGTGTTTCAACGATTGCACCGGTCGGAGGATTTTGAAGGAACGGGAATCGGACTGGCCACTGTGCAGCGGATCCTGCACCGGCATGGCGGGCGGGCGTGGGCCGAAGCGGAGCTCGACAAGGGCGCGACTTTCTATTTCACTCTAGGCGCAGAGAGAGCAGAAGGCAGTAGGCAGGAGGCAGACGGCAGCCTGGAGAGGGCGGCATGAGGAGTTGGGAAGCAGGTTGTCAGTGAGTCAGTATTTCAGTTTGTCAGCTACTGATGAACTGAAATACTGATGTACTGAAATACTGACACACTGAAATACCGGAGTGAGGTGAAAGATGAGCCAAAGTGACGTTGAGATTCTATTGGTCGAGGATAACCTGGACGACGTGGAGTTGACCCTGCACGCGCTTCGCAGCGAGAAACTGGCCAACTCCGTAGAAGTGGCGCGCGACGGGGAAGAGGCGCTGGATTATATCTTCTGTCGCGGGAAGCATGCGGATCGTCAGTTCGATCACCAACCGCGAGTAGTACTGTTGGATTTGAAACTGCTCAAGGTCGACGGCCTGGAAGTGCTGAGGCAGATGAAGAATGATCCGCGCACCAAGGCTATCCCCGTCGTCATCATGACGTCGTCGCGGGAGGAAAAAGACTTGGTCAACGGCTACAAGCTCGGCGTGAATGCTTACATCCAAAAGCCGGTGGACTTTGACAAGTTCCGGGAGACGGTAAAAAGCCTTGGGCTGTTCTGGCTGGTGGTGAATCAGCCGCCCCCGGCCGCAGCGCTGGCGGCGTAGTCAGTTCTCAGTTTTCAGTCTTCAGTAAATACAGCCTGCGGTTTGCCCGTTTACTGACTACTGACGACTGATAACTGACGACTTTCTTCTGAGGACGAAGGGAAACCAAACTCATGTCCAAGCCGACTTCCAAACCCCGCGAAACTGTCACGCGCCCGCTGCGTATTCTGTACGTCGAGGATTCTCCAGAAGACGCGGAATTGTGTCTTCGAGATTTGGAAAAGGCTGGATTTGAGCCCCACGCCGACGTGGTCTCGACGCGCGACGAGTTCCGCCGTAAACTCCGCTCGCAACCCTACGACCTCATCCTGTCGGATTACAATTTGCGCGATTGGACAGGGATGGACGCCCTGCAAATCGCTCAGAAGGACGCCCCCGATACCCCTTTTATTCTGGTGACCGGCACCGTCGGCGAAGACGCCGCCGTCGAGTGCATCAAGAAAGGCGTGACCGACTTCGTCCTGAAAGATCGCCCCGCCCGCCTGCCGTCCTCCATCCGTCGCGCCCTGGAAGAGAAAAGGCTCCGGGGGGAAAGGAAAACGTCAGAGGAGGCTGTCCGCCTCGGCAAAGAGGAATGGGAGCGCACTTTCAATACGGTCCCCGATCCCATTCTAGTATTGGATGAGCAATGCCAGATTATCCACGCCAATCGTGCCGCGGCTGCTTTGGCCGGGCTCGAACCCGCGCAGGTGATCGGGAAGCATTGCTACGAGGTCGTGCACGGCACGAGCGAGCCGCGGGCGGACTGCCCGCATCAGGAACTCATTTGCACCGGCCGAGAGGCGCGCGGCGACCTCTATGAACCCCATCTCGGCAAGTTCTATGCCGCCACCGCGACCCCTCTTCGTGATAACAGCGGAGCTCCCTCCGGCTGTGTGCATGTGCTGCACGATGTGACCGAACATCGGCGCGCCGAGGAGGCCTTGCGCTACAGTCAGGAACTTTTTCAAGTCTTCATGGACCACAGCCCGGCCATGGCATGGATGAAGGATGAAGAAGGCCGCTACGCATACTGCAACAAAACTATGGAACAAATGCTGGACAAGCCGCAGTCTGAGATCCTGGGAAAGACCGGATTTGACTTGTGGCCGGAAGAGGTTGCCGCCTTGCAGCGAGAGCATGATTCGGCCGTCCTTAGTTCAGGACAAGCGGAGGAGTTCTCGGAGCCGATGCTCGACCTGACGCGCAACCGGGAAGCGTGGGTCCTCAAGTTTCCATTCCAGGACTCCAAAGGACGACGGTTAGTGGGCGGGATAGGGGTCGAGGTCACGGAGCGAAAACGACTGGAGGCGCAGCTCCGCCAAGCCCAAAAGATGGAGGCCGTGGGCCAGCTCGCGGGCGGCGTGGCGCACGACTTCAACAATCTGCTCACCATTATTTCCGGGTACAGCGACATGATTGCGGCCAAAGTGGCTCAAGACAACGCGCTGTCAAATCAAGTGAAGCAAATCCAGAAGGCCGCCGAGCGGGCCGCGAAGCTGACCAGGCAACTCCTGGCTTTCGGCCGGCGGCAGATCATGGCGCCCGAGAATCTGGATCTGAACGCCGTCGTCGCCCACATGGGAGGCATGTTGCCCGGCCTGATCAGCTTGGACATCGAACTGAAAACGGCGCCGTCCCGGGAGCTTGGTCGCGTTAAAGCAGACGCAGGCCAGGTGGAGCAAATCATCATCAATCTGGCCGTGAATGCGCGTGACGCGATGCCGCAAGGAGGCACGCTGACGCTGGAGACTTCCAACGTCGACATTACCGAGAATGTCGCGCGCCAGCACCTCGGCATGAAACCCGGCGCTTACGTCATGCTGGCCGTCACCGACACCGGCTGCGGGATGGACGCCGAGACCCAGGCGCATATCTTCGAGCCCTTCTTCACCACCAAAGAGGAAGGCAAGGGCACCGGACTGGGCCTCGCCACGGTCTACGGGATCGTCAAGCAAAGCGGCGGCTACATCAGCGTGGAGAGCGCGCCCGGGGAGGGCGCGACATTCCGGGTTTATCTGCCTCGCATCGAAGCCCCGGCCGTGGTGCGCGAATTGGCGCCGGCTGTTTCTATCGATACTCGCGGGACGGAAACCATCCTCGTGGTGGAGGATGAAGAGGGCCTGCGTACCTTGGTGCGCGGGGTGCTGAAGTCTCGGGGATATCGAATACTCGAAGCGGCGTCCGGTGAAGGCGCACTCGCCCTCTGCCGGCATCATGCGGGCCACATCGATCTTCTCGTGACCGATGTGGTGATGCCGAAGATGAACGGGCCCGAGTTAGCCTCGCGACTCGAGACCCTTCGCCCGGAGATCAAGGTCCTTTATATTTCCGGCTACACCAATGGCATGGTGAGCCTGCGCGGAGGGCGCGATACAAAATACGCTTACCTTGCCAAGCCGTTCACGCCCCAGGCCCTGGTGAGCAAAGTGCGCGAAGTCCTCGATTCACCCACGGCCCTCGAGGCCGCGGCCTGAAGGTGAATTCAAAAAGTTGAGGCCAAAAGGTGAAAGTCCATTATGACTTTCACCTTCACTCCTCCCATGGCGCTGAGACTTCTGGTCGTCGATGACGAACTTCCGATCCTGGGGCTGATTAAATCCATGCTCGGGCCGCTGGGCTGCGAGGGGGTGACCGAAGCGGATAGCCTCGCGGCCGCTCGCTTGGTCCAGACACGAAAGTTTGATGGGATTTTGTTGGACGCGATTATGCCCGGGCTCGACGGCTTCCAGTTGACCTCAGCCGTCCGCAAGTCACCCTCCAATAGCAGGGTTCCGGTCGTGATGCTGACGGGAAGCGACGATGTCCAGACCATGCGCCGGGGATTCCAGGCGGGCATCTCGCTTTTCCTCGGCAAGCCGATCAGCCAGGAGCGGCTCGCCCACACGGTGAATGCGCTTCGCGGCGCCTTCCTGAAGGAAAAAAGGCGCTACGCTCGCTTGATCTTCCGCGGTGAGGTGATCTGTAGGCCGACCGGGAGCTTTTTACGCCCGGTGAAATTGGGTGGCCTTGACCTGAGTGAGGGAGGGATGGCGTTGATGCATGCGCCCGGCTTGAAGGTCGGTCAAGAGCTGGACCTCCAGTTTAAGCTGCCTGATTCGGGGGTCCACCTGCGGCTGGGCGCCCGCGTCGTGCGCCTCATGGCGCCCGACGGCATCGCCGTTGCGTTTGTCAACCCCGGGCCCGACGAACATCGCGCCATCCAGCACTACATCACTGGAGAGATCAAAGGGTAGGAGACAAACGGGCCCGAGTTAGCGGCGCGACTCGCCACCTTTCGCCCGGAAATCAAGATTCTCTGTATATCGGGCTATACGCGCAATAAAGTGAGGCTGCGCGAAGGGCTCGATACAAAACACGCGTACCTCGCCAAGCCATTCACGCCCCAGGTCCTCAAGAGCAAGGTGCGAGAGGTTCTCGATTCTTCCTTGATCATCGAGGCGGCTGCCTGTACTGAACTCAAAAAGTTGAGCGCCCGAGGCCGAAACTGCCCTATCATGTCTACTCTCAGCCCTCCGCCCGGCACGGTCAACCTGACCCCGCATTTGGCTCACGGGCTGAAATCTCCCGCCACCGGCGGCCGAAGAAAGAAACACAATGGCGTTCAAAATCCTGGTAGTTGATGACGAGCCCCCGATACTGGTGCTGCTCAAGTCCATGCTCGAGTCGCTCGGCTGCGAAGCGGTGGCTACGGACGACAGCCGCGAGGCGGCGCGTCTGGTGAACTCCCGCAAGTTCGACGGATTTTTGCTGGACGCAATAATGCCGCACCTCGACGGCTTTCAGCTAACGCGGGCGGTCCGCAGTTCGCCCTCCAATCGAGCTGCGCCCGTGGTAATGATCACGGAAAGTGATGATGTCCAGACCATGCGCAAAGGCTTTCAGGCAGGCATTACGCTTTTCCTCGGCAAGCCCATTTCTCAGGAGCGCCTCGCGCACATAGTGAATGCTCTTCGCGGCGCCTTTTTGAAGGAGAAACGGCGTTACGCGCGTTTGGTCTACCGGGAGGTGGTCGTTTGCAAGCTGGCGGGAAACGAATCGCGCTCGACGCAATTGAGCGGTCTCGACCTGAGTGAAGGCGGGATGGCGCTGATGCGCGCCGCCGGCCTCAGCGTTGGTCAAGGCGTGGCTCTGCAATTCAAGCTGCCTGGCGCTTCCGAGTTCCTGAAACTGTACGCCAAGATCGTGCGCCAGATGCCTCCGGACGGCATCGCCGTTTCCTTCGTGGACCTGTCGCCGGCCGAGCTTCGCGTCATCCAGAACTATATCAGCGGAACGGTAAGATAACTCTGGCCCTTTGTCCTTAGTCCCTTGTCCTTTGCTCTCCGTGGGGTCCCGTCGTGCTGGCAAATGACAAGGGACAAGAGACCAAGGACGGCTTCCAACTCCTCGGAAAGCTCATCAGGCTAGACCACTCCAACGAAGATACCAGTCGAGAAGCGCCTCGCCCCTCAGGCTCGCGAACATTGCCGCGGCGCCCAGGAACGTGCCGTAGGGCCACTCGTAATGTCGCAGCCGTGGCCGGATCAGCACGCTGGGCACGGCAATCACAGTCCCGGCAACCGACCCGAGCAGAATGGTCACCAGCGTGAGCGGCACGCCTAAGAACGTACCCACCATGAGCATCAACATGACGTCGCCAAAGCCGAGATACTCTTTAGTACGGCCGCTCATGAAGTAGAAAGCTTTACCCACTGCGTAGAACAAGCCGCCGCCCACCGCCGCTCCGGCTACGGCGCCGATCAGGGAATCGATCGCGACCTCGGGATAAAAGCCCAGCCGGTTCAGAATCAATTCCAGCGGCCGATTGTCGACGGGAACGACAAGACTCAACAAGAGTCCTGTTCCGATTCCAAAAAGTGTCACGGAGTGGGGAATCGAGCGGTCGATGAGGTCGGTGAAGATCAGCACCACGAGCAGCATTGCAAGAAATGCTGCTTTGACAAAATCAGGGCTCAGACCGTATTCCGCGAACGCAATCACCAGAAGCGCGGCAGTCAGCGTTTCGACCAACGGATAAATGAGCGAGATCTTCCCGCGGCAATCGCGGCAGCGCCCTCGCAACAGAAGAAAGCTGAGTACCGGAACATTGTCGTACCACCGAATGGGACGCCCGCAGCGCGGGCAGTGAGAGCGCGGCGAGACGATCGACTCGTGCCTGGGTAGTCGGGCGATGCAGACGTTCAGAAAACTGCCGAACACCAGGCCGAAGAGCGCGACGATGAGGTAAAGGACCAACATTTGCCAGGATTGAGCCATTGAGTCATCGAGTGAAGCATTGATCCATTGCTCCATGGGTTCATTGATCCAGTACAGGACTTTTGTCTTTCAATGATTCAATGATTGAATGGAGCAATGGATCAATCTTCGATACAATCTCTCCGTTCGATCGACCATGATGGTACTCGAAAACTGCTTGGCCCGCTCGCGAGCTTTTTCACCCATCGCCCGCAGCCTCACACGGTCTGATGCTGCGAGTGCGATGGCATCAGCCAGCGCTGCGGGATCGCCCGGGGGAACAAGCCAGCCGGTTTCGCCCTCCTCAATGACCTCTGGAAGCCCGCCGACGCGGCTGGCTATAACCGGAACGCCGTGCGCCATGGCGAGAAGCGCCGCCGAGCCCAGGCCTTCCGCCCGCGAGGGCATGATGTAGAGATCGAGCGCCGCGAAGAACTCCGCCAGGTTCTGGGGAGGCGATAGCCAGCGAAGGTTCGTGCACGGAACGATCATTGACCCACGCGCGTCGGCGGCCAGAATGATCCACGCGTCAGGCAAGCTCTTTTGCACGCTCGACATCGCGTTGAGGGCAACGTCGTGGCCCTTCTCGTGGGTCAGAGCGCCGAGGTAACCAACGACGAAAGTGACCTCGCGCAGTCCCAATTCGGCGCGCGCTTTTGAGCGCGTAGCGGCGTCGGTCGGCTCCCGCACCACTTCCACGCCGTCCGGGATGACCTCAATTTTGGTGGCAAGCACTCCGGAGCCCACAAGTAATTGCTTGACGTGATTCGACACGGCGATCACGGCATCGCACATCCATCCGTATTTCACTCGCGTATCGAACGCGCGCGCGGGCACAAAGGTCACTCGCCGGCTGGCCACTCGCCTCATCCCAAGTCCGACGGAAGCGAACCACGAAAGCGTCTGGCCCAGGCCGTCATGGGCATGAACAATTTGAAACCTCTCCGTGCGCAGAAGTAGCCGGAGCTGTACGACGCCGTGCGCGTGCGTGGGATCGTGGTCGGGCAACGCCCACACACGAAAGCCTTCCTGCCCGCCGCGTGATTGAAGTGCCGTCCCGTCGAGCGTGACGATCATCTGTTCGTGCCCGCGTTCGCGCAGTCCCCGCGCCAGCATCAATAATTGCTGCTGGCCGCCGCGCAACTCGGGGCCGGTGTCGAGGTGGACGATCTTGAGCATGAAGACGGCCAAAAATCAAAAGTCAAAAGTCAAAAGTTGAAAGTCAAAAGTCCAAAGCTTCTGCTCTTACTTTCGGCTTTCGACTTTCGACTCTTGACTGCTCATTTCGAGCTCCTTCCATTTGTCATATCTCCGCCTCACGTATCGTGCCGCCATGCGCGCAATCAGAAATCCCTGAACTCCGTCGAGGATGCCGAGCCGGAAAAAATAAGTGTGCGCGAAAATCCAGGGTGGCATCAGCAGGCGGGCAAGAAGATTCACGCGCTCGCCGCGATCGATCATCTCACGCGCGGCGAGGTCAGTGTAGAACTCGATGCGCTGGGCGTGCTCCTCGATCGAGTCGCAAGTGTAATGGAGGATTTCTCCTGGCAGGGTTTCGACCGGCCCCGTGACCTCAGCGGATTCGTGAACGTAAGCGCCCTTCCACTCACCCTTGCGCCGATCGAACAGGCGGAGCTTGTAGTCCGGATACCAGCCCGAGTGCAGGATCCAGCGGCCAAGATAGCGGGCGCGGCGGGCAAACCGGTACCCGGCCGCAGCGGGTTCTGCCGCCTTCCATCGCAGGATCGCACTCTGTGCGGTTGCGTCCAATTCCTCGTCGGCATCGAGACTTAAGATCCAGTCATGGCGAGCCTGCGACGTGGCAAAGTTTTTTTGCGCCGCAAAGCCTTCCCACGAATGAGTCACAACTCGCGCGCCGCATTCCTGCGCCACTTTCACTGTGTCATCCGCCGATCCGGAATCGACCAGCACAACTTCATCCGCGCAAGAAAGTGATCGGATGGCTCGGGCGATACTCGCTGCCTCGTTGTGGGCGATGATGGTGGCGGATATTGAAGGCATGGGTCAAAAGTCAAAAGTTGAAAGTCAAAAGTTCCTGTCCCACGTTCAACTTTCGACTTTCGACTTTCGACTTGTGTGAAGGACTCCCGTAAATTCTCCGGACACCACCATTTCAGCAACACGCGCGATCTCCGCGTGCAACGGCCGATCGCCGCAGGCGGACGGCGCGGCGTGGCGAACCAGCCGGCGAGCTTTCTCCGCGAGCTGTCCGGTTCTGAGCGGCGCCAGGAAGTCAATGGCTTCGCTGGCAGCCAAGAGTTCAATCGAAAGGATCGACCTTACATTCTCGATGATGGGCCGGAGCTTCAAGGCCGCCGCCATCCCCATGCTGACAAAATCCTCTTTGTTGCCGGAGGTGGGGATCGAATCGACCGACGCCGGGTGCGCCAAGATCTTGTTTTCCGAAGCGAGCGCGGCCGCCGTCACCTGCGCCAGCATGAACCCGGACTCCAGGCCGGGCGAGTGCGCCAGGAACGGCGGCAGGTCCGAGGTGAGCGGATTCACCATCCGATCCACGCGCCGCTCGGAGATCGATCCCAGTTGCGCCAGAACGATAGCCATCAGATCGAGCGCGGTGGCCAGTGGCTGCCCGTGAAAGTTCCCTCCGGAAATCACTTCGCCTTCCCGGACGAAAACGAGAGGGTTGTCCGTGGCGCTGTTCATTTCGACTTCGAACACTTTGCGCGCATAGTCGAGCGCATCACGCACCGCGCCGTGAACTTGAGGCATGCAGCGAAGGCTGTAAGCGTCCTGCACGCGCGGGCAATTCAGATGCGACTTGCGAATCGTACTGCCGCGGTTCAGGCGCAGCAGATTGCGCGCCGTGATCAATTGTCCGGGATGCGGCCGGGCGCGCTGCAATCGCTCATCGAAGGCGGCGGGCGAGCCGCGCAGCGCGTCGAGCGTTAGCGCGCCGGCAACGTCGGCCGTATCCACCAGCGTTTCCGCGTGTTTGAGCGCGATCAGCCCAAGCGCGCACATGGCTTGGGTTCCGTTGACCAGCGAAATGCCCTCTTTGGCTTCAAGCTGAAGAGGCTTCAAGCCCGCTCGCCCCAGCGCCGTGGCGGCGCTCAGCCGTTGGCTCGGACCATTTGATTCTTGTTGAACGATCACTTCACCCTCGCCCACCAGCGCCAGCGCGACGTGAGCCAGCGGCGCAAGGTCGCCGCTCGCGCCCACCGATCCTCGCGACGGAACGATTGGATGAATGCCCCGATTCAAAAACTCGCAAATCAAATCCGCAACGGCTGGACGCACGCCGGAGAGCCCCGTCGCCAGTCCGTTGGCGCGCAGCAAAAGCAATCCGCGCGTTTCCAGCGCGCCGAGCGGTGTGCCCACGCCGCAGGCATGGCTGCGCACGATGTTCAGTTGCAGGCGGCGCGCGTCGTGAGGGTCAATGTGCTCGGTCGAGAGGCTTCCCACGCCTGTCGTCACGCCGTAGACGACTCGCTTCTCGCGAATCATCTTCTCGATCAGCGCCCGCGAACGCTTCATCACCCCACGTGCTCGAGGGTGCAAGGCCACGCGCCGGTTTCCAAATACCACCTGGTAAAAATCGCTGCGCGTCAGGTTGTGTCCGGTGAGCTGAAGAGGGCAAGGCATCAGAATCCTTTTCCCATCCTGCGGGTGAACGGGAGCGAGGGATGGAGAGAAATCATGGCGAAGACTCCCCCTGATCTCTCGCGCCGGCCAGAAATAACTCACGATATTTATCCGGCAAGGCGCGCGGGCGGCCGTTGCGATCGGTAATTACGTGCACGGTCTGGCCTTCGGCGAGAATCTCATCGTCGTCGGCGCGGCAGACTTCGTAGTCGAACACCAGCACGCGCTTGCGGCAACTGCTGAGGCGGGTCCGCACCACAATCTCATCGTCGTAGCGAGCCGGAGCCTTGTACCGGCAGGTTGCCTCCGCCACGATGATGTAGAGGCCGTCCTGCTGCTCCATCTCTTTGTAAGCGAACCCTTGATGGCGACAAAAATCTGTGCGTCCGATTTCGAACCAGACGAGGTAGTTGGCGTAATAGACGATGCCCATCTGGTCCGTCTCAGCATAGCGGACGCGGAACTGCGTGCTCGTCCAGCCGGTAGGGAAGTCCATGATTGACCGTGAACTGATCCTCGCCCACTGACGCTGTCAGTCTATAGCAAAACTCCGATTCCGCAAACACGCCAGAAGAATTATGAATGATGAAGGATGAACGATGAGCAAAAGAACGGCGGAGAACCACTTTGAATTGTGGAACGATCGCCGGAAGAAAGTCTGAACGAGGAATGATGAACGACGAACAAAAGACTTGTTTCATCGTTCCGCGTTCATCGATGTTCTGCGGCGGCTCGTACTTTTCGCCAGGCGAACCGGGCAGGGAAGAAAAGAATCGCCGTCCAGAACAGCAGCGGCGGGCCGTAGCTCAAGAAAAAGAGCAGCACACCCAGGGCATTTTCGTAGAGGCTTCGGAGGCCGTCGACGAATGCATTGTGTATTTGAGTTCCAGTCGACGGCGCGGGCACTTCGATCTGCGCCTTGTATTCCTCGCTCAGTTTCAATTCCAGCGTCGCGTACTGGACCTGATTCTGGAGATTCTTGCGCTCCGCCTCCATCGTCTCGATTTCGCCGCGCACGCGGGAAACTTCTTTCTCGACTGCCAGGATATCGGTGATCCTGCCGGTGTTCTGTCGAAGCACTTCGTTCAAGCGCTGTTCGGTATTGCGGGCGTTGGCGAGCCTGGCTACCAAGTCCACGTACCGCCGGGTGACTTCTTCTCCGCCTTGCGACTCTTGCGTCACCCGAGCGAGCTGCTTCAGTTCATTCAAGGTGGCGTCGAGTTGATCGGCGGGCAAGCGATAAGTTGCCGTCAATGCGCGCCCGGCCCCACCCTCGCCCGTCACGCTGAGTTGCGCGCTGTAACCGTGGTGGCGCTGAATCACCGCTTCAGCCTCGGCGCGCACCTTGTCGAAATCTTTGGCGATCAGCGTGAGGCTCGCGGTGCGAATGATCATCGGGCCGGTGGGCTCTAGGGTTTCCGCCGGCTCGCTGCCACCGCCTCCACCGCCTGCCCTCGCCTGGTCCTGTCGTGCCGCCCGCGAGTATTGGTACGTCACTTGGTTCGCCGCTTGGCGCGACTTCAGCAGATTAGGAACCGAGATCGCAAAGATGACCATCAGCGCCGCCGCCACGCCGACCAGACCCAAGACCCAATTGCGCATGTGGTGAGGGGCGAGCTCCTCTTGGTCGCGATTTGCTTTCCTGTGTTCGCGAAGCTCGGCGGCTACGCGCTCGGCACAGCCTGGCGAAGCAGGCTCGATCTGCCATCCGGCCAACTGTTGTGAGACGGAGCGCAAATCGGCTGAAAGGCCCTGGCACTCCGTGCACTGTTCGAGGTGCGCGGCCACCGCGGCGCCTCGCTCGGTGGAGAGTTCGCCGTCAAAATAGGCCATCAGTTCTTCCTGCTCGACGGGGTGCGTAGTGCGATTCATTCTCAATTTCCTCAGAAAGCCCGGTTGCGCGAGAGCAACAGGCTTTTCAATTCCATTCGGGCGCGAAACAGCCGCGATCGCACGGTGTTGATGGGGATGCTGAGGAGCAGCGCGATCTCCTCGTAGCTCAGTTGTTCGTATTCGCGGAGCATCACGACCTCGCGCGACTGCGCATCGAGTTTCTCCAACGCCTCGCCTACCCACATCGCGGCGTCCGGATTGTGCGAGTCCGTCGCTTCAACCGCTGGACGCGTGTCGCTCCGGACCTTCCGCCGGCGCTCTGCCGCAAGCTGTTTGAGCGCGATCCCATAAAGGTAAGTACGAACCAGGGCCCGAGGCTCGTAGCGCTCGCGGCCCCGAATGACCGCCAAAAAAGTCTCTTGCGCCAATTCTTCGGCTCGCGCCATGTCATTCAGGCGCCGCCGAAAGAAACCGTAGATCGGCTGGAGATAGCGCCGGAAAAGCTCTTCGAAGGCCTGGCTTGATCCTTGTTGAAATTCGAGAATTAGCTCTTCGTCCGTGGTCATCGTCTGCTCGGGCGCTTCCGGCTCAGTCGCATTAACCGCAAGTTGTCGACCAGGCATAAGCCTCTCACTACCTGTAATGTCGCGAGAAGGGAAAAAGTTCCCAGGGAAGAAAACAATTCTTGGCAAACGCCGTAGGGCCGGAGCTTGCCCCGGCCTCAGCTCGATTCGAGAACAGGCCGACCCAAGGGCCGGCCTTACAGTGGCCTACGCCAGCCGCGTTCCGTCTTCATCAACGGGATCTAGCAAGACCTCGCGGAGTGCGACCTGGAAGGCGGCATAAACAGGCTGACCGAATTTCCAGAGTTGTGCATTTCCTGTGCGCTCGGGGAGGTCGTCTCTTTGCGTGGCGCTTTCAATCTGAGAGAAGAACTCATCCGCCGTCGGCCACGTCAAGGTCAGGTCGGGGTGCTTGGCTGGGCGGCGGTCGAATACAAGTTTTCCTTTGTCAAGAAAGATGGTCCAGGCAAGGTCCCAATCCTCGATCACCCAAAGGATCGCGCCGCGAGGCTCGCGAATATGTTGGCGAACGTTGCGGTCCCGGCCTGCCAGCACAAACGCCCGCTGAATCAGCCGCCGCGCCGCGCGCTTCGAAAGAGAGGCTGTGTCCACAGCGCCGAACGGCTGCACCTCGCCCTCGTCGGAGACCATCATCCCGCCTTTTCTGGGTCGAGTGTTCGCAACCCTTCCCCCGCGGCGGCGCGCAGAAGTTGCCGGTCGGCTGAAACAAAAAGCACAGGTTCCCTCGTGGCCCGTTTGAGACTCAACGCACCGGCAAGATACAGCGCGCCGACAGCCTTAAGGGGATGCGAGTCGAGGAGAGACAAGACTATTTCAATCAGGCCGGCATCGACGGGCACGGCGTGCAGCTTACGGAGATCGTGACCGATTTGAGTCTTGAGGGAGCGAAATGCCGCCTGGGAAATGGCGCGCTCGCGGAGTTTTCGGTTTACGGCCGACATCAGCTCGCAGTGAAGGATGGTGAGGGAAGAGAAGAATTCCGGCCCATGCCATAGCTCCGCAACCATGTCCGAGCCGATTTCAAGAAAGTAGCGCTTAGCGGCAGCGCTCGCGTCAAAAAAAATCACCGGCGCTCCTCAATGATAAGTCTGGAAACGGGCTTGCCTTTCGCCCTCACAGGCTTGAACGGTTTGAAAGGCCCGGACTCCTTGGCAGGGAGCAGCTTGCCTTCCGCTACCAAAGCCGCGATCTTTTCCTCGGGCAAGCGCGCCCCGTGGAGGTCGGGCTTGTTTAACACAGCCACCGGCCGGTTCCGACTCGTCACCATGACGGACTCCCCATCTTCGACGAACCGAAGATAGCGGGTGAGGCCATTCTTGAGGTCGCGAACTCCGACAGTGATGATTCCGGCTCTTTTTAGTTTCATGTGGCTATTGTAGCTACATTCCGGAGTGCGGTCAATATCAAAAGCTCTGAGGGTTTCTTTATCGCCGTCGTAGAAGGTTAAAGGGAAGAGGATCAACGGCAAGAGAAACAGTAGTTGAGAGTCTAGAGTTAAGAGCTTTGAGTTGTGAATCAAAAATATCGGCTCTGAGCCTCAAGTGCCAACTCTGAACTCGAAGCTCTAAACTCTTAACTCTTAACTTCGCCTTATCCTTTACCCTTTACACTCCACCCTTTACCCTTTAACCTTTCCTATCGTAGCCGTTCCATGAGCGCCACTTCTCAATCAACTTCGTCAGTGCCCGACGACGGCCTCCTGCGTGGCTTCTGATATCCCGCGCTGCGCAGCGAGCAGGTGCGGGGCAGGGAACTGGGCACGGCCATGCTGCTGGGAATTTCCTTGGTGATGGGCAGGAACGCCCGCGGCGAGGCTTTTGCCATGCGTGACAGTTGCCCGCATCGCGGCATGCCGCTGTCCGCCGGGCGTCGGCCACAATTTGCTCAGGCGACTGGGAAGGGAACTCCTTCAAATAATTCAAGTCCATCCCCGCGCAGAACGCTTTCCCCGCACCAGTTAGAATCACCACGCGCGGAACTCGATTCAAGTTCATCCAGCGCCGCGAGCAGCTCCTCGATCATTTCGGTTGAGATGGCGTTGCGCTTCTCGGGACGGTTCAAGCGGAGGGTAGCGAAGTCAGGTCCGTGTTCAAGGTTTACTGTAGCGTAGCTCATGATCTTATGCGGGTCGGCCCCTTCTGTGGGCTCGCCTGACTCTTTCTCAGAACCTCCGGCTCACAAGTCGAGTAGGACTCGCAGCAGGTCATCTACTGCCAAAAGCGTTTGTGCCGTCACAATCCCGTATCGTTGGATCAGCCGCTCACTGGCGAGCGATCTCACATCTTCGCATTTGATGAAGCTTTTCTGCTTCAGGCCGCCTTCGGGCGGATTGATCTCAATATGCCAGGGAATTCCTTTGCCCTTACTCGTGATGGGGACTGCGATGGCCAACCCGGCGGGGCTGTAATTAAAGGGATCAGCTGAAACAATTAGGGCCGGCCGTCTGCCTGCTTGCGCATGTCCACGGGTGGGATCGAGATCTACTAGCCAGACTTCTCCGCGCAAGGGTTGGGAACCAATCATTCGTTCTCCAAACCATCACTCAGGGTTGCGTCCCAAAGCGCCCGCTCTTCCAGTTCTTCCTTCCATGCCTTTCGATTTTTCCTAAGGCGCGCATATGCCGCGTGCGCCTTTTCGAAAATCCGTCTTCGCCGGTACTCTTCGACGGCTTCGTCGAGTACGGACACCATGGGCCTCCTGGTCTGTTTTGCCAGTTCCTGAAGTCTGGCGTGGCACTCTCGGTTAATTCGGATTGTAAGGGTGCTCATGCTCCGCCTCTCTTGTCACATATCAGTATACAATATTGTAGCCTCTCTGCCCAGACTCTGTGCCGCAGGCGATGTTCAATCATTGGCCTCAGGTGTGGCGAATTGCCTCCGAATTTCCTTTGTCGCTTCGACTGCAGCGAGCAGCGCCGATGATTCGATACCTGTTTCCACGCCCAAGCTGGCAAGTGTGCCCACCACGATTTCCGTCGGGATGTTGCCCACCCGTTCGTCGCCCGCGAACGGGCATCCACCAAGACCGGTGAGCGCGCTATCAAAGCGCCGGCATCCGGCGTCATAAGCGGCCAGGACTTTTTCGGCCGCGCCTTCGAGCCGGCTGTGAAGGTGCACGCCAAGTTCGATCCCCTCGGCTGCGCCCTTCACGGCACGGAAAAGGTCGCCGACGTCCCGGGGCTGCGCGGTTCCGACCGTATCCGCGAGCGAGACGGTTCGCACGCCGATTTGCTTAAGCCAGGCAATTGTGTTCTCCACCACCTCCGGGCTCCAGGGCTCGGCAAAGGGATTGCCGAAAGCCATGGAAATATACACCACCAGATTTCGCCCCATCACCTCTGAGGCTCGTTGCAATTTTTCGACCAGGGCGCGCGACTCGGAGAGCGACATGTTGGCATTTTGCCGCCGGAAATTAGCCGAGACGGAATAGGGATAACCCAGCGTCGTCACGCCCGGCACGCGCAGGGCGCGGTCCACGAATTGGTCGTTCACAACGATGCCAATAATCTCGGGGCTCGGGATTTGGGATTCGGGGTTCGGGCGGGCGGGCGCGGTAGCAGCCATCGCTGCCATCACCGCTTCGCTGTCGGCCATCTGCGGAACGTACTTGGGAGCTACGAAGCTCACTGCGTCAAGGTTGTGGAAACCCAACTCGATGAGCTTGCGCAGATAAGCCACCTTAGCTTCTGTGGGAATGAACTTCTTCAATCCCTGCCAGGCGTCGCGCGGGCATTCGATGATTCTTACTGCTTCCATGTCTTATTTCTTTGCGGTCCGTGCGGCTTAGTGCCTTTGCGTGTGGCTGCTCAAGACTTTTCGAAACCCGAGCAATCCCATCACTTTGGATTGGCCGACAAATCTTGTCACTTCGCACGTCGCAGATCAATGATCAGTGAGACTACGAAGCCCAGGAAGCAGATCAAACCGACCCAAAGCATTCCGACGATGTAGTAGCCTGGTTCTACACCAAAGACTGCAAGAGCGCCCATGGCTTTAGCTTCCCATATCGCCTCTTGCACATCCATTCGGAAAAGAACAATCGCTGCCGGAGCGAGGGTCGCGCCGCACAGAAGCAATTTGGTTCTCAGGCGAATCACGTTTGTAGCACTCCTGTTTTGAACTCACGCACTTCCGGATTAAGTGCCGCCGCTTCCAGCGCCCAGATCAGCGCGTCGCGGGTCTCTGTTGGATCGATGATGGCGTCCACCCAGAGCCGCGCCGCCGCGTAGCGCGGGTGTTCTTCTTGAAGTCTTCGGACTGCGCATTGACGCGTGATTCGATCGCGTGGCTGGCCATCAAGGACAAAGGTTAAAGGATAAAGGCTAAAGGGTAAAGCTTAGACGCAAACCGTTCTCTCCGTACCTCTACGTTTATTCATGGCTGAGTGCTCGAACTTCATACTTCGACCTTTAACCTTTGACCTTTGTTGGCGGCCCGCTCCGCACGATGGGCTGCGGCATCGATCAAATCCTGCGACGAAACCAATTCATCCACCAGTCCCAGAGTGAGCGCCTGGGTGGCGGGAATGCGCTCGCCGGTGAGAAGAATCTGGAGGGCGGCGCTCTTCCCAAGCAATCGCGGAAGGCGCTGTGTGCCGCCCCAGCCGGTGATGAGGCCGAGCGAAGCTCCGGGATGACCGAAGGACGAGTCGTAGGTGGCCACTCGTTGGTGGCAAGCGAGCGCCAGATCGAATCCTCCGCCCAGGCAGTAGCCGCGAATGGCAGCGACCACGGGAATCGGGAAACTCGCGATGCGGTTGAAGAGCGTTTGGCCGCGCCGCGCAAACTCACCCGCCGCAACGCCTTCCAGCGTGGTCACCTCTTCGACTTCGGCTCCCGTGGCAAAGGATTGCGAATTGGCGGCGATCACCACGCCGCGAAAAGCGGACTCACGCTCAACGCTGCGAAGCAAGTCGGCCAGCTCAACCATCACGGACTGGGTTAGGCGGGGATAATCCGCGTCCGGCGCGAAGGTGAGGATCGCAATGGAATTGAGGCCGTGCAGTTGCATGGGAGAATCAATAAGTGAGTCAGTATGTCAGTGCGTCAGTTTTTCAGCCGGCGCAAGAGGCGGAAGTGCAACACAGGCACACTGAAATACTGAAAGACTGACCCGCTGACTCACTGAATCATTGGCTTTCGACTCTCGACTTTCGACTCTCGACTTGCTTTCGGATGAATTCAACAATGTCTTGCGTGGATGCACCGGGTTGAAAAACTTCCGCGACGCCTAATTGCTTCAAGTTAGCGATATCTTCATCCGGGATAATGCCGCCGACGATCAGGAGAACGTCGCCCAAACCCTGCGCTTTCAGAAGCTCGCAAATCCTGGGCACAATCGTGTTATGAGCGCCGGAAAGAATGGAGATGCCGATGGCGTCCACATCTTCCTGGAGCGCGGCATTGACGATCTGCTCCGGCGTTTGGCGCAAGCCGGTGTAAATCACTTCCATGCCGGCGTCGCGCAGGGCGCGAGCCACAATTTTGGCGCCGCGGTCGTGACCGTCCAAGCCGGGCTTGGCGACGAGAACTCGGATGCGCTTGTCCATAGAGCAATTTTCGATTGACGATTGTCGATTGCCGATTGCTGGCGCGCAACAGTTCGCCGCTTTTCAATCGAAAATCGACAATCAAGTGCTCGTTACTCGAATACCGTCTTCAAATCCAATGAGAAGCCGGGAAGCAGCTCAGGCTCTTCCAGCGTCTCGGGCGCGCGGCGGACAAAGCTTGTGCCATCAGCGCGGAAAACTTGCACCTCACGGGTCTTGGGATAGAAGACCCAAACCGCTCGAGCACTGGCGGTCAGGTATTGCTTCACCTTCTGCGTCAACTCCTGCGCGAGATCGGTGGGCGAGACGACTTCGATAGCGAGTGCGGGCGCGCCCTCGATGCGCCTGTCCAGATCGAGCCCAAGCACGCGGTCCGCGGGCACGAAGGAAACATCCGGAATGCGCACAATCTCAGGCCCGAGCTGATACCCGTTTTCCACAAGAACCCATCCAAGCTTTCGTTCCTCGACAAAGTTCCCCAAATGGCGGGCGACCTTATCGCGTACTCGATTGTGCCTTGGCATTGGCTCCGTCATGATGACAAGGTCCCCCTCATTGAGCTCGTAAAGGACTCCTTCCTTCTCCGGGAGCTGGTCGAATTGTTCAAGGGTAAGCAGAGTTCTTGTGCCCATAAGAGCTCTCCAATTCTACCGAAATGCCGGCTCCTCATACGTTCCGAACACGCGGCGCAGCACGTCGCACATTTCGCCCAAGGTTGCGTAAGCGCGGACGCATTCCAGGATATACGGCATCAGATTCGAATTGCCGGAGGCCGCGTTGCCCAAAGCCTCGAGCGTTGATGTGACGCGGCTCGCGTCGCGCTTCTTTCTGAGCGTTGCCAGCTTCTGATGCTGGCGCCGCGCCGAGGTCTCATCGATCACCAAAATCTCAATGGAGCGTTTCTCCTCGGTCAGAAAATCGTTCACGCCGACGATGATTTCGTCCTTGCGCTCGACCGCCTTCTGGTAGGCATAGGCGGCCTCGTGAATTTCCTTTTGAGGGAAACCCTTTTCGATGGCGGCCACCATGCCCCCGAGGGCGTCGATTTTGTCAAAGTAATCGCAGCAGGCTCGCTCGGTTTCGAGCGTCAGCTTTTCGACGAAATAGGAGCCGCCGAGCGGGTCCACCGTGTTGGCGACGCCGCTTTCGTGCGCCAGCACTTGTTGAGTTCGCAGGGCCAGGGTCACCGCCTGCTCGGTGGGAAGCGCCCAGGCTTCGTCGAGCGAATTGGTGTGCAGCGATTGCGTCCCGCCCAGGACTCCGGCGAGCGCCTGGACGGTGGTGCGGATCACGTTGTTATAAGGCTGCTGCGCGGTCAGCGAGCAGCCGGCCGTCTGCGTATGGAAACGGCACAGCCAGGAACGCGGATTGGTGGCCCCGAAGCGCTCGCGCATCACGCGCGCCCAGACCTTGCGCGCGGCGCGATACTTGGCGACCTCTTCGAAGAGATCGTTGTGGGCGTTGAAGAAGAAGCTGAGGCGCGGCGCAAAATCATCAATGTTCATGCCGGCGCGCACCACCCACTCTGCGTACTCGATGCCGTCGCGCAGGGTGAAGGCCAGCTCCTGCACCGCCGTCGAGCCGGCTTCGCGGATGTGGTAGCCGCTGATCGAGATCGGATTCCACCGCGGCACTTCGCGCGCGCCAAAGACGATGGTGTCCACGACCAGGCGCATAGAAGGCTCAGGCGGAAAGATATACTCTTTCTGGGCGATATATTCTTTTAGAATATCGTTCTGAGTCGTTCCGGAAATCTTGGTCCAATCGGCGCCGTTCTTTTCCGCTACCACCAAGTACATCGCCCAGAGGATGGCGGCGGGCGAATTGATGGTCATCGACGTGGTGATCTTCTCGAGGGGCAAGCCGGCGAGTAGCGTTTCCATGTCCTCCAGCGAAGACACCGCGACGCCGCACTTGCCCACTTCGCCCTCCGCCAGCGCGTGGTCCGAGTCAAAGCCCATCAACGTCGGCAAGTCGAAGGCGATGGAGAGGCCCGTCTGGCCCTGCTCGAGCAGATAGTGGAGACGGCGGTTGGTATCCTCCGGCGTGCCAAAGCCGGAGAACTGGCGCATCGTCCAGATCTTGCCGCGGTACATGGTCGGGTGAATGCCGCGGGTGAAGGGATACTCGCCGGGATCGCCCAGATCGCGAGCATAATCGAAGTCGGCCAGGTCCGCCGGCGTGTAGAGGCGCTCGACAGGAACGACGGAGAGGGTGGTGAATTCTTCTTTACGCTCAGGGGATTTCGCGAGCGCCGGCTTAAGGGTTCGGGCTTCCCATTCGAGTTCGGCTTCGGAGGGCTGTCGACACGCAGGCGAAATGTCGATTCCGGTGGCGGCTTTCCGGTCTTGGCTCATCGAGTTCGATCTCACCGTTCATGTTATCGAAAGCGAAGACTAATGTTAAGAGGAAATTAGAAACTGGAAAATGGAAGCTGGGCAGTTCGTTTTCGGATCCAGCTTCCAGTTTCGAAGCGGAAATTAGAAACTGGAAAATGGAGCCCGTTTCCGCAGCCAGTTTCCGATTCCTAATTTCCAGTTTCGATTTTCGAGTTTCAGTTTCGATTCCCGCGTTTCCTCAGTGTCTGGTCGGTGTGAACGAAGTGGGCGCTGGGAGTTCGGAGGTTCCGGGAATGTTCGGGACCCCATGATAGCGTCCAGTCTTCGCATCGGCCAGCTCGATGTTGTATCTGTCGAGGATCGTCGCCGTCGACTGAGCGAATTGCGTAAGGGCCTTGGCGTATGTGGAGCGGGCCTTCACTTCGTTGCCCTCGGCCGTCGCGAGGTCGCGCTGGGTCTGAATCACGAGGAAGACCGTGGATTCGCCCAACTGAAATTTCTTCTGCTCGGCATCCAGAGTCTCTTGCTGCAATCGGGTCGCCTTGATGGCCGCCGCCACCTGGGCTCGGGCCTGGGTGACGGCAATTTCCGCATTACGAACGTCTTGGGCAATGGTGTTCTTCTGTTGTTGAAGCTGAACGCGCAGTTGCCGTTGCTGCAACAGCGCCGTAGTCATATCGGCCTGCGCCTGCCGGTTTCGAAGCGGAACCTGGAGGGTCATCCCAAACTCGTAGTCGGGATAATTGGCACGAAAGGACTGCCCCAGCGATTGCCAGAGACCGCCAGGAACAATGTGACCATTGACGATCTGATTCCCCGACAGGCCAGTGGGCGCATAAGTTCCCCACACACTAAGAAACGGGAGCAATCCGTTTCTCGACGCCTGGACGGTGATTTCCTGATTCCTGATGTTAATGTCCGTTTGCACTAGCTCCGGACGGTTTGCCTCTGCCTGATGCAAAGCCGTTTCGAGGGGAGGGATGTCATCGGGCTTTGGTTCCGGGAACTTGTCCGTTGGCTCGACGGTGGCCGCGGTCAAGTCGGCATCGACGTGCTTTGAGATCGCGGTCTTCAAGAGTTCCTGCTGTTGCTGGTAACTGGTCTGCGCCACAATCAGAGCTTGTTCGTCGCTCGCCACTTCCGACTCCGCTCGCACCACTTCGATGGGCGCCAGCGTTCCGATCTCTACTTGGCGTTTGTTGTCTGCCAAAAGCTTCTCCGCGTAAGTGAGCGCCTGCTTAGCGACGCGCACATTTTCCTTGAACGAGACGAGATCGGAATACAGGTTTGCAACGTTAGCGACCGTCGTGATTACTTGTTGCTTGAACGTGCTATCCGCCAGCTTGAGGTCGTTCTTGGCGATGCGAATAAACTTGGCGTTGGCCCGATACCCGAAGCCATTCAGCAGGTTTTGGCTGAAGCCCATCGTGACCCCGGTGGGCACCTCAGGATTAAACAAGGTGGACGAGGTGACGGCGCTTGTCGCTACTCGGGTGCCACCCAGTCCAACCGCGAAGCTCGTGCCGGTGAGGAAGCCCTGCGCGTAATAAAGCGAAGCGCTGCTGAGTTGGTTGGTGACCGACGAGAGCCCGCCAGTGATGTTGGTGAAATTCACAGGTGAGGTGTTCCGGTCCCACCGGAAGCTGGCTCCCATGAAGGGATCGCAGCAGGATGCTGAGCCGACGCTACCCACTCCGCTGCTCCCGGTAAGTCCTGCGCCTCCGCCTGAGCCACTGGCGCTACCACCACCCCCGCCTCCCGAGAAGGCGGATACGACGCCCAGCAGGCCGGGGTTGGTTCCGCGAAATGAGCCGCCGGATGCAGTACGGAGGATATCGATTTTGGCGTAAATGAGGGGATAGCGAGCCACAGCAATATCCAGGTTGTTCTCGAGAGCCAGCGCAATGGCATCGTCGAGTGACAATTCCAACTTGCCATTATTGATCAGCGAATGCAGCCGCTCCGAGTTGCTCATCGAGATATCGGGGATCTGCGGAGCGAAGTACGGGATCGCGGCTCCACTCCTGTAAAAGTCCACACTCAGAAGATTTTGCGGGCCCGATCCTGCCGACGCGGAGGAGCTCCCAGCCCCTGAGTCTCCCGTCTGTCTTGTGGCTCCGGCGGGTTGCTGGCTCCCGCCTGCTGTGGCGGTAGAGTTGGGGACTGGTTGTGGAGGTGAAGCCTGCTCCTGCGCGCGCAGTTTGCTCGCCGCCGAAAGCGAGCCCACGATCAAGATAAAGGCCAAGCCGCGTACAATCTTGTGTCTCATTACTTGTCACTCTCCCTGCTTGTTGAGATACCGGAACTTTCCAGCCATCGGATATATCTACGAAACTGTTAGACGCCTGGTTTCAAAAAAGACAGTTTGGAAACCGTCCGTAGTCCGTGGTCGAACGCAATGATGCGCTAGTGCCGTTCCAACTTGTTGTGCCTAATCCGCGTAAGCCAAGTACCGTCTGAGCTAGGCAGGACAGCGACGGAATTCACCGCCGCATTAAGTTGGAACGGCACTAGTTTAACATCGAGACATCATTTTCGACAACCTCACAGAACTCGCGAGGATTCGTGGTTGCACGCCAGTCGCCAGCGCCTCGGCCAGATGTATGTGGCTCAAAAAAGGGCGCTTGGTTGGATTTGGAAAGCGTCACCGGGCTTCACAAATTGTTCGCTGGCGAAATCGAGGTGTTCGAAAATGAACACACCTCGATGTCCTTTGTCCTCGGTCCCTTGTCCTTTGTCCCTTGTTTACGAAGTCGCTCAATCGACCGGTGGTTCAGTGCCTCGGTGACCTGATAAGCTGATGTCCTGTCCAACTGCCTTGTAACGGATCATCGGACAAAGGACAAATGACGAATGACAAAGGACGGACTTTAATGCGCAACATTCGCTTAATCGTCGCTTACGATGGCACTGACTTCAATGGTTGGCAGCGGCAACCGAACGCTCCAACGATCCAAGGCTGCATTGAAATGGCCATTGCGAAAATCACGGGCGAGCCGGTTTCGCTTTACGGCTCGGGGAGAACGGACGCTGGCGTTCACGCTTTGAACCAAGTGGCGAATTTCAAGACCGAGTGCCGAATTCCGTGCGCCAACCTCGTGGAAGCTTTGAACGACTTTTTGCCGCTAGCGGTGCGAATCAAGCAGGCAGAAGAAGTTCCGCAATCATTTCACGCGCGCTACGACGTGAAATCCAAATCGTATCGATATCGAATCTTGCTTGCCCCGGTCGCCTCGCCCTTTGTTGCCCGCTTCGTTTACCATTATCCGTACCCCCTGGAACTGAAGCCGATGGCGGCCGCCGCCCGGCTGCTTGAAGGCGAGCACGATTTCACGTCGTTCGCGGCTTCGGGGAGTGACGAGGACGAGAAGGCGTATCGAGATGCTCGCCGCCGGGCTGCAATTGGGGTTCGGGATTGGGGATTCGGGGTTCGCGAAGAAGGTAATTCAAACCTTCCGCGAATCCCTAACCCCGAAACCCGAATCCCGGGATCCTCGATGGTCCGCACCATATTCTCTTCGCGGATTCTCTGGCGTCCAAGAACTTCGGTTTTAGCCTACCAGGTAAAGGGTAGCGGTTTCCTGCACCATATGGTTCGCAACATCGTGGGGACGCTCATCGAAGTTGGCCGGGGAAAGCTGCGGCCGAACGACATTCCTGAAATCCTTGCCGCGCGCGACCGCACGCGAGCCGGACCTACGGCACCGGCCGCGGGATTGTGCCTCATGAATGTTGAGTATGACGACTTACAGCCGGACAAAAGGGAACCTCGTCTTGCTGGGAGATGATGGGATAATAGAGATTGGTTAGTGGCCAGTGAGTGGAAGTAATCTTTTGCTCGCCGCTTCCCGCTAACCACCAGCTACTTCTTGCGGAGGTTGTGCATGTCTCGCCGTTTTGCAGTCAGCTTGTTCGCGATTTATCTCCTGGCTGTGGGCGTCAGCGCCGCCCAGGAGCATCCGCCCACCCTGGCCATCGGTTCTGCCGCGCCAGCTTTCGATCTTCCAGGCATCGACGGCAAGAATCACCGGCTAAGCGATTACGCCTCCGCCAAAGTCCTGGTGATCGTTTTCACCTGCTATCACTGTCCCACGGCGCAGCTCTACGAAAACCGCATCAAGGCGCTGGCCGCCGACTATCAGGAGCGGGGCGTGGCGCTGGTGGCCATCGAGCCGAACAACCCAAAGGCAGTGCTGCTCAGCGAGCTCGGATACACCGACGTGAGTGACTCGTTCGAAGAAATGAAAATCCGCGCCGCTTATCGGCACTTCAACTTTCCTTATCTGTACGACGGGGAGACGCAGCAGGTGGCGCGCGCCTATGGCCCTGTTGCCACGCCGCATGTTTTTGTCTTCGACAGCGAGCGCCGGCTGCGCTACGAGGGACGCGTGGACGATAGCTCGCGCGAAAATCTGGTGAAGCGCCGCGACGCGCGGGAAGCCATTGACGCGCTGCTGGCGGACAAGCCCGTGGCCGTCGCCTCGACTCCCGCCTTTGGCTGCTCCACCAAATGGATGTTCAAGGAAGAAGGCCGGGAGCGCGAACAGAAACAGTTTGAATCCGAACCGGTCACCGTGAAGCTGGCGAGCGCCGACGATTTGCGCGCCTTGCGCGCCCAACCCGACGGCAAAGTGCGCCTGATCGATTTCTGGGCCACGTGGTGCGGGCCGTGCGTCGAGGAGTTTCCCGACCTCATCACCATGTACCGCATGTACCGCCGGCGTCCCTTCGAGCTCATCATGGTGAGCACGAACTATCCGGACGAAAAAGCCGGCGTGCTTCGCGTCCTCGAGCAGCAGCACGCCTCGAATCAGAATCTGCTGTTCGGCACCACCGATAATTACGGGCTGATGGCGGCCTTCGATCCGAACTGGAAAGGCGCTGTCCCATTCACCGTGTTGCTTGACGCCAACGGCCAGGCCGTCTACAGCACCGAGAGCCCGATCGATCCAATCGAGTTGAAACGCAAAATCATCGCTACCATTCCCGACGACGATTACATTGGCCACCGCGCGTATTGGAGTAGCAGGTGAACGCCACGAGGCGCGCTGTGGCACGGCCATCCCCTCGCGTTCCTCAGGGCAAGCTCTGGCCGTGGCTGGCCACGGGCGAGCCCCAGAGGGGTGTGCGTCCCGTGTCACCTGCCGCGGTCTGAGGCTGAGGCATTACCGTGCGCCCGCGATTGCGCACCTCCAATTTGTTCGAGTAAGATAGCTTGAAGACAGTGGCGAGTGGTTAGTGGCAAGCAGGACCCAAACCAGGGCAAGAGGCGGACAACGTGGCAATCAACTTTCGTGAGAAGAAACCGGGCCAGCGCGCCTGCGATGTGAAGGACGCGAAGGGCGAGCTGTGCGTGGGACACCTGAAGCGCTGGTACACGCCGGATGAAGCGGTGACCAAAGAGCTGGGCCCGAACGCTGAGGTCTACCGCTGCGAGCGCTGCCGCGCCCTCTATCGCCCGGCGCCCACCGACGATTCCACGGCCGGTGAGCGATATGAATTGCGCCCCGTTGATATACTGGGCATGTTTCACAAGAAATGATGAATGATGAAGTATGAATTATGAATGATGAATGATGAAGGATGAATTCGGAACCGAAACATTCTGGTTCATGCTTCAGGCTTCAGACTTCATAATTCATACTTCATAATTTCCGAGACCCTTGTGCTGGACAGAGACCTCATCTACGACTGGAACCGCCTGGATGGTCCCGAGCTCGCGCTGTCTCATCCGCCGATGCTCGATGACGAAACGCTGCGCGACGGCCTCCAGTCGCCCTCCGTGCACGACCCGCCGATTGAAAAGAAAATTCGCATCCTGCACTTGATGGAATCGCTGGGGATCAATTCTGTGAATCTGGGATTGCCCGGCGCGGGGCCGCGCGCCAAAGCGGATGTCTTGAGGCTGGCGCAAGAGATTGCGGCCGCGAAAATGAAGATTCGCCCCAACTGCGCGGCGCGCACGGTGCGGCCGGATATTGACCCCATTGCCGACATCGTGCAAGCCAGCGGGGTGGAGATTGAAGCTGCCACTTTTCTGGGCTCGAGCCCGATTCGGCAGTACACCGAAAACTGGTCGCTGGATTTTTTGTTGCAGACCACGGAGCGCGCCGTGAAATATGCGCGCAGCCTCGGCCTGCCGGTGATGTACGTGACCGAGGACACGACGCGGGCGCATCCGGGCGCGGTGAAGAAGCTGTACAAAACCGCCATCGAGTGCGGCGCGCGCGCCATTGTGGTTTGCGACACGGTGGGGCACGTGACGCCGCGCGGCGTCCGCGCCTTGCTGAAATACATCCGCGAGGAAGTGGTGCGGCCGACGGGAGAAAACGTTCGCCTCGACTGGCACGGGCACTCCGATCGCGGCCTGGCGGTAGCCAATTCGCTGGCCGCCTACGAGGCCGGCGCCGACCAGGTGCACGGCGTGGCCCTCGGCCTTGGGGAGCGCGTCGGCAACACCCCCATGGACCAGATGCTGGTGAACCTGAAACTGATGGGCGCCATCGATCGCGACCTCTCGAGTCTCAAAGAGTACACAGACGCGGTGGCGGAGAGCGTCGGCGTGCCCACGCCGCCCAATTATCCGGTAGTGGGCTCGGACGCGTTTCGCACCGCTACCGGAGTTCACGCCGCGGCCGTCATCAAGGCATACAAGAAGGATGATGTTGAGCTGGCCAACCAGGTCTATTCCGGCGTGCCTTCGCACTGGTTCGGGCTCGATCAGAAAATTGAGATCGGCCCGATGAGCGGCAAGTCGAATGTCATTTATTGGCTGGAAGAACGCGGCATCGCGCCCAGCGATGAACTGGTGGAGAGAATCCTTTCCCGGGCCAAACAATCGGACCGGCTGCTGACGGAGGATGAGATTCTGGAGTGCGCTGCGAGCTAGCCCCCGGACAGTAGTCGCAAAGAAGGGGTCGCGTGAAATGCGAAGTTGGTCGCAATGGGGAACAGCGATTCCTGCGATTTGCGATTTCTGATTTGCGATTTCCGATTTGGATTCCCGCTGGCGCGGGAATGACAATCACAAATCACCAATCATAAATCGCCAATCACTTGCCACTCGCCACTTTCCACTTGCCACTGGTGTTCATGTCCCAACGCGCCAAGGCCGAAGCTCTCCTGATTTTTGTGACTTTCATTTGGGGCTCGACCTTCGTGATCGTGAAGGGCGCCTTGAATGATGCTTCTCCGCTTCCGTTCCTCGCGGTGCGATTCGTCCTGGCGGGCTCGTTGTTGTTCGTGGTACTCAAGCGTGGCCCGCTGGACCGAGCCGCGGTCCTGCCCGGATTCATTCTTGGTCTTTTTCTTTTTGGCGGCTATGCCTTCCAGACTTACGGTCTGAATTACACCACACCTTCCAAGGCGGCGTTCATCACCGGTTTCAGCGTGATCTTGGTTCCCCTGATTCTTCTTGCGCAAGGCTCGCGGATGCGCGGCGCCAACATGGCGGGAGCGTTGCTGGGTGTGGCGGGGATTTATTTTCTCGTGCTGCCTTCAGGCGTGAAGGCCGCGAATCTGGGCGACGTGCTGGTGCTTTTCGGAGCGATCTCGTTTGCCTTTCACATCGTGCTGGTGGGCCGGTACGTGCATTTATTTCCGTTCGAACACCTGGTTCCGGTTCAGATTCTGACGGTCGGCGTGCTCGCGGCCTTGCTGTTGCCGCTCGATCGGTCCCTCAAGTTGCATTGGACGGGAGGCCTGGTAATCGCGGTGGTGGTGACGGCGCTGCTGGCCACGGGATTTGCTTTTTCCGTGCAGAATTGGGCGCAGCGTTACACGCCGCCCGCTCACACGGCGTTGATCTTTGCGCTGGAACCCGTGTTCGCGGCGCTCGCCTCGCGCTGGATGACGGGCGAGCGTTTGGGCGGGAAAGTTTTGTTGGGATGCGCGCTGATCCTGGGTGGCATGGTAGTGTCGGAAATCTGGGGCGGATCGGCCCCTTCTCCGGTGGAGGGTTGAGAAAGCGGAAGACAGTAGGCAGAAAGCAGAAGGCAGAAATCAGAAAGCAGAAGGCAGTAGGCAGAAAGCAGAAGGCAGAAATCAGAAAGCAGAAGGCAGAAATCAGAAGGCAGCGCATCTTCGAAGCGCAGGATAGTTATTGAAACAGCCGATAAAACCATCTGGCGGCACAAGGCGTCAAACGGGTGTATAATGTTACAAGTTGGCGGGGCGTTGGAAGGGCGAAAGAATTTCATCGGCGAGGTTATCATGAGCATGCAGGGGCGTCGGTACGTGGCGGCATTTTCGGTGTTCGTCACGCTCGTGGCTGGGATTCTGATTGGCACGGTCATATCGCGGGGTGTTCGAGCCGCGCGGGTGACGGCGGTCGCGCCGGACGCGGTTCTGCTTCCCGCGCCCTCGCCGGTAGAGCTTTCCAATTCTTTCGCCAAGATCGCCGATGAAGTCGAACCCTCGGTGGTGAACATCAACACCGAATCCACCGTGCACGTGGCCCGCCGCAAGTTTCACTCGGGGGAGGACGCACCCTTCGGTGATTTCTTCGATCGGTTTTTCCAGTTTGGCCCGCAGGACGGCCCGCCCACCGATTTCCGCCAGCAGAGCCTCGGCTCCGGAGTCATCCTCGACAAGAACGGCTACGTCCTGACGAACTACCACGTGATTACGCAGGAAGGCGAGGACCGGCCCGTGGACCGCATTCGCGTCGAGCTCCACGGTGATGACAATTCCAAGGGATACGACGCCAAGATTATCGGCACCGACAAGTGGACGGACTTGGCGGTGATCAAGATCAACGCCGGCAGGGCCCTTGCGGCCGCTGAAATCGGCGATTCCGATTCGATGCGCGTCGGCGACTGGGTGCTGGCCGTGGGCAGCCCCTTTGGACTCGATTCCACCGTGACCGCGGGCATCATCAGCGCCAAGGGGCGTGATATCGAGGGCGGGCAGGAAGGGCAGTTCAAACGCTTCATTCAGACGGACGCCGCCATCAATCCCGGCAACAGCGGCGGCCCGCTGGTGAATATGGCGGGGCAGGTGATCGGCATTAACACGGCGATTGCCACGCGCCACGGAGCCTATGACGGGGTTGGATTCGCCATCCCATCCGTGACCGCGCGCAAGGTCTATAACTCAATAGTCTCGGCGGGATTTGTGCGCCGCGGCGCCATCGGCGTCTCGTTCAGACCCGAAAACAATCCCGTGCTGCTGCGCTCCTTCGGCGCCGACCACGGCGTGGTGGTGAGCAGTGTGGAGCTCGATAGCCCCGCCGATCGCGCCGGCCTGAAGCTGGGCGACGTGATCGTCTCCGCCGATGGCAAACCGATCAAGACCGGCGACGAATTGGTGAGCATTGTTTCGGAGACTGAAGTCGGCAGGAAGATCAAGATTGACTATCTGCGCGACAAAAAGCTGGCGTCCGCTGATGTTGAGGTGGGAGACCGAAGCAAGATCGTCGCGGAAACGCGGCAGCCGGCCAGCGAAAAAGAAGGCGAGCCATCGGCCGAAGCAAGCGGCGGAGGCGTGCTGGGCCTCTCGGTGCGAAACTTGACGCGCGAGCAGGCACAGGAAGTCGCCGCGCAACTGCACTTGAAGAGCGCCCAGGGCGTGCTGGTGACGGACGCGCGCGCGGATGGTTTTGCTTCAGAGTTGGGGTTGCAGCGCGGCGACGTCATTCTGAGCATCAATCAAAAGCCGGTGGCCACGGTCGACGACTTCAGTCGCGCCCAGGCACAACTGAAGTCCGGCGCTGACGTCGTCTTCCTGGTGGCGCGCAGCGCGCAGGGCGCGTTCACCACCCTGTTCCTGGCGGACCGGCTGCCCTAGCGGAAGGCATCAGCTATCAGCAGTCAGCTTTCAGCTTGCTGAGGGCTGACGGCTGAGAATTGACATCTGCTAACCCGATAGGGGTTTTATATGACCTCTCCCCGTCAGCGTTCAAAGCGCCACGTCGCGCTCGCCGTGGGCGTATTATTCGTTGCGGCTGGTCTCACAGCCCGAGCGCAACAGAACGCGGCCACCACCAAGAGCCATCACACCGCAAAGACGGCCAAACACTCGACGGGCAAGAAGGCACCTGCGATCGCTCACCGCACCTCCACGGCAAAAGCCGGAGCGCATACCTCGACGGCGGGCAAGAAATGGTCGGCGCGTTCCGCCCGCGGGAAGAAGCGCGCCGTTCCCAGCAGCAGCCGCGCGCGCTTGGCGATGCTGCATCTCCAGCCGGACCGTATCGAGGAAATCCAGCAAGCGCTGATTGGCGTGGGATATTTGACAACGCCGGCGACAGGCAAGTGGGACGATCCAACGCGCGATGCGATGCGGCGCTACCAAACTGATAACGGCTTTCCGGCGACCGGCTTGCCGGACGCAAAATCCCTCATGAAACTCGGCCTCGGCCCACATCCGCTTCCCGCCGAACTTCAGCCCACCGCCGCCCAAAACACCGCAACGCCCTCGGCGAAAACGAACCCTAATTGAGGGTGGAAATTGGAAACTGGAAATTGGAAGCTAGAAACTGGAAAATGGAAATTGGCCCCTCGCAGAAGGCTCCTCCAACGCGTCTTTTCATGCTTTTTCGATTCTTCATTCATAATTCATCATTCATAATTCTTCACGCGTCAATCTGCGCGCGTTGCAGCTTGCCGCTGTAGTCGATGTAAACCGACTTCCATTCGGAGTAGAAATCGAGCGCGGCGGTGGCCGCTTCGCGGTGGCCGTTGCCGGTCTGCTTGGTGCCGCCGAAGGGCAGGTGGGTTTCGGCGCCGATGGTGGGCGCGTTGACGTAGAAAATGCCGGTTTCCATATCTCGCATCGCCTTAAATGCGTTATTCACATCCTGCGTATAAATAGAAGCTGAAAGCCCATAGATGACGCCGTTGCCGATGGCGATAGCCTCGTCGAGGCCGTCGCAGGGGATCACCGAAACCACGGGGCCGAAAATCTCTTCCTTGGCGATGCGCATGGCGGGCGCCACCTCGCCGAAAATCGTGGGCGCGTAGAACCACCCCGCAGCCAGGTTACCTTCACTCAGACGATGGCCGCCCGCGAGCAGCTTGGCGCCCTCGGCCTTCCCGATCTCGACGTACTTCTCCACGGTGTTCAACTGGCTTTCGTTGATGAGCGGGCCCACGTGGACCGTCGGGTCAAGCCCGTTGCCCACTTTGAGCGACCGCGCGCGCTCGGTGAACCGGCCGACGAAGTCTTTGTAGACTTTCTTGTGCACCACCACGCGGCTGGCGGCGGTGCAGCGCTGGCCGGTGGTGCCGAAGCCGCCCCAAATGGCGCCATCCACGGCGAGATCGAGCCGCGCGTCGTCCATCACGATGATGACGTTCTTGCCGCCCATCTCCAGACACGAGTGCTTGAAGGTCGCGGCGCAAGCTTGCGAAACAGTTCGCCCCACTTCCGTCGAGCCGGTGAACGACACCACGCGCACGTCTTCATGCGTCATCAGCGGTTCGCCCACATCGCGGCCCGAGCCGGTGACAAAGTTCACCACGCCGCGCGGCACGCCCGCTTCCTCGAGCGTCTCGACGAGGTTGTGCATCGAGAGCGGTGTGTCGGTGGCCGGCTTCATCACCACGGTGTTGCCGCAAATCAGCGCCGGCATCGTCTTCCAGGAGGGAATGGCCATGGGAAAATTCCAGGGCGTAATCAGCGCGCACACGCCGATGGGGCTGCGCACCGTCATGCAGAACTTGTCCTTCAGCTCCGAGGGCGTGGTCTGGCCAAATTGCCGGCGGCCTTCGCCCGCCATGTAAAACGTCATATCGATGGCTTCCTGAACGTCGCCCCGCGTTTCGTCCAGGATCTTGCCCATTTCCCGGGTCATCTGCTCGGCAAGCATTTCCTTGCGGTCGGCGAGCATTTTGGCGGCGCGAAATAAGATTTCGCCGCGCTTCGGCGCCGGCACCAGGCGCCAGGACTTGTAAGCTTGCTTGGCCGCCCGTATCGCGTTCTCCACGTCGCGCTGATTGGATTTTTGAAACAGCCCGATCAATTCGTTGCGGTTGGCGGGGTTCAGGTTTTCAAAGGTCTCCCCGCTCGACGAAGCTAACCATTCGCCATTGATAAAATTTTTGTAGACTCTTGGTGGCGCCATAACTTGTGCCTCCTTGGGATGTGGGCGTTAACTATATCAGGGAGAAGTGGCCGGTGGCGAGTGGGTTGAGGTGAGGGTATTGGTGTCATTTGGAGCGCCCGTGTCTGGCAAATGACACCACCACCGAGGTGAGCGCAGGCACGACGTGAAAGTGAGAACTGCCGGCGCCAACGGGCGTGCTCGCAGGGCGCTTCGAAGTACTGGCCGGATCGCGGCGTCAGTCCATCTGCAACGTCAGATACATCAGCCGTTGGGCGCGCTCGATTTGCAGAACCACCGAGCTACCGGGCTTGAGCTTCTTCAGCTCGGCTTCGAGGTCACCGAGCGTGCGCACCGGCGCGCCGTTCAGAGCGTGAATCACATCGCCGGTGGTGAGAGAGTTCTCCGTCCAATCCGAAACCGTGGACTTGGCCACCACAATCACGCCGGATGGCTCTCGAAGGTCGGGAATGATCTGCGCGATCCGGTCATCAATCTCCACCGCGAGAATTCCCAGTTCCGGCACCAGGTTTTTCTCAGGATCGACGAGGTCGGTCAACCGGTCCACGTTGTGGGGCGGCTCGACCACCGGGATTTGGAGCGAGACCTTCTCAGCGCCCCGAAGCACCTCAACATTCGCGTTCTGCCCCCCGAGCCGCGTCAAAAGGGTGAAGCCGAAAATGGGCAAGCTGTCGATGGGACGCCCATCCACGCTCAGGACTATATCCTGAACCTTCAGCCCCGCCGTCTCGGCAGGACCGCCGGGCAACAGGTCCGATACGATCACCCCCCAGTCTCTCGGCAGCTTGAGTCCTGCCGCCAGGCTGGGCGTTATGCTCTGAACCATCACGCCCATTTCGCCCCTGTGGATGTGCCCGAATTTGCGAAGCTGCGGATAAGCAAAGGCCACCAAGCTGCTGGGAATGGCGAACCCCAAGCCCTCGTTGCCTCCCGATTGCGACAGGATGAAGGTGTTGAGGCCGACCAGTTCGCCGTCGGCGTTCACCAGCGGGCCGCCACTGTTGCCGGGATTGATGGGCGCGTCGGTCTGGATGAAAACCAGCGGGCTGTCAGGATCAAGCTGCCGCGCCACTGAACTCACCACGCCCATGGTCACGGAATTGCCCAGCCCTTCGGGGCTGCCGAAGGCGAACACCATTTCACCCTGGCGAAGATTGGAGTAACTGCTGATCGGCAGCGCGGCGAGGCCGGTCGCTTCCACCTTGAGAAGCGCCAAATCGATGTCCCGGGACAGCCCGACCACATGGGCCTCCAGCACCCGTCCCCGAGCGCTGAGCAGGGCGGGAATCGCCGTGGTGTCTCCGGAGGGAGGCAGCAGGACCTGAATGCGTCCCCCGTTGCCCACCACATGGGTGTTGGTCATGATGTATCCTGAGGGATCAAGGATGACGCCCGAACCGATGCTCCGCTGCCGACCGATCACCAGGCCCGCCTCGCCCTGCCCCTTCTCTTCGAGGGGCGCATAGCCGGTCACCATCACCTGAACGACGCTGGGAGAAACCTTCTTGACCAGCGACTCCGAGGAGGCGCTCAACTGATGCAAGAGATCAGCTTTGCTTGCGGGAGCCTGCGCCGCCCACCCGGCAGTGGCAAGGAGGAAACTAAGGGCTGAAACACAACCAAGGATGAAACCCACGGCGCTCTTGCGCGCCACGTCGCGTGCGCGGCAGTGGTGCATCATCATAGCCCTCCGATCGTTTGAAAGCCGAAGTAACCTTGTGACTGGGGAAGTCGCCTGCTCAAATCAATAGGATGCCACTTCCGTCATCGTCGATGCAAGACTGGGCGTCCGGGGCCGAGACTTGTAGCGCGGGCATCGCGCCCGCTGAGCGGAACATATTCCGCCGTATACATCATCAGGGTGGCCTTCACGACCATGTGAGTGCTCCTTGGATGGATTCATGTCCCTCAAAGACGCGGGCGGCTTCGTCGAATGCTTTCCCCCGTCGTACGTAACCACCACACGTTTCTCTTCGACAAGGTCGTTCAGCCGCTTTTTGAAGTATGCCGTTAGGCTCACTTCACATCTCGTCTTTAGTGTTCAGCTTGTTGCCCAGTCGTCTTCGAATCAGGCTGTGCGGCTCGGGAGCCCGGCTGGAACAAAGCGAGGTAAGGAGCATAGCGAAAGCGTCGGTTGCGCTGGAACCCTGTGATCTCATCAAGCAAACGCAAATTGACGAACCGGTCCACCACCTTGTTGGCGGTTACGAAGGCGCAGTCCAGGCGTTGCTCGACCATGCGAACGGTTACGATCGGCTGCTCAAACAGATACTCCAGAAAGAGGAAATCGTAGGGCGTAGCCGCGAGCTTCTCTTTTGCGAGCTTCTCGCTGAGCAGCCGACGATGTTCCTCCCTCAAGCCGAGAATCTTCCGAGCCGTCTCCGTCGCCTCCTGGCTAACCTCATGCACACCGCGTACGAAGAATCTCAGCCATCCTTCCCAGTCACCGTCGTTGCGAATGGCCATCAAACGGTCGTAATACTCGGCGCGATGCTTTTTCAGATAGTGGCTCAAATAGAGGAGGGGCCGTCCCAGCGCTTGTCTCTGGCACAGAAGAAATGTGATGAGGAGTCGTCCGACCCTGCCATTGCCATCGAGAAACGGGTGGATGGTTTCGAACTGCGCATGAGCCAGCCCGCATTGGACCAGCAGTGGAAGCGAATGGTCGTGAAGAAACTTCTCTGTGTTGTCGAGGGCCGCGTGCATTTCATGGACAGGAGGAGGCACGAAGGTGGCGTCCGTGATCGTGCATCCGGGCGGGCCGATCCAGTTCTGGCTGGTGCGAAATTCACCCGGAGTGCGATTCGACCCGCGGACCCCTTCGAGCAATTTGCCATGAATTTCGCGAATCAGCCGCAGGCTCAGTGGAAGAGCCTTCAGACGTTCGAGGCCGTAATTCATGGCTCTCACGTAGTTGACAACTTCCTGGATGTCTTTCGGGAATTCCCGGCCTTTGGAGTCGATCTCAAATTGAAGGACATCCTCGAGGGTGCTCTGTGTGCCCTCGATCTGCGAGCTCAATACCGCTTCCTGACGCACGTACATTGAAACGAAGAGGTCGGGATTCGGGAGAAGGGTGGCCACGCCGTCCAATCGCCCCAGGGCCCAGTCTGCCTCAGACAGGTCCCGGCTCAATTCTGCGTCGAACTTGATGGCTGGATCAGGTGGTAGTGTGGCAGGGATAAATGCCGCATAACCTGTTTCTTGTTTTACGTAATGCCCAGCTCGCATAATATGTAGACCAAGTGTGTGCTATTATTCCGCAGGCCAAAACACGGCAGGTGCCTCTGGAAAACTTATTTTACAATAAAGCCAGATCGAAAAACAAGGCCTATGGGATGGCCGCCATATTTAACCAAACAAAACAAGGAGCCGGGGGATACCGCGTGCGAGGGTAATTCCAATCACGCGCAACACTTGACATCGGCCTCTGACGCGGTCCAAAATCAGACGGCTCAAGCTCTCTATTACCCCAGGATGTCATCAGTCCTGCCCAGACGGGGGTGCCGGCAGCCCGTCGATCTCGAGAAAAATGCGCGGCTGGCGCCACAAGGTTGTCGGTTCCCATTTGAGCACCCAGCCAAAACAGCACGCGATGAAACGCCGGCAAAAAGGAGGTAAGCATGAACCACCCGGAAGCTTTAAGAGAATTCAAGGAAGGAATCGACTTGTTGCAGAATAACTTTCCTCATCAAGCATTATTACATTTCAAGCGGGCGGCGGAGCTGGACCACATCAATCCTTTCTACCTTTCTTATCTGGGACTAGCGCTCGCCACGGTTGAGGGCAATATTCCCAGGGGGGAAGACCTCTGCTATGACGCGGTGCGCAAGCAGCGAACGCAGCCCGAGCTTTACTTGAACTTGGCGGAGGTCTACTGCCTGGCAGGGAAGAGAGAAGACGCCATCGAAACGCTCACCATGGGGCTTAAGCTCACCCGGCAGGATGTACGCTTGGCTGCGGCGCTCCGTCAACTCGGAGTCCGGCGGTCTCCCGTACTGTCGTTCCTGGATCGCAAGCACTTTCTCAACGTGCAGCTTGGAAGACTCCGGTATCGAATGGTGACGGCCCGAAGCAAACAGAACTAGGGCGTGTATGGATGTGGTTGGACGTGTTTGGCCCCAGCCGGCGGCGGAGAGTCTCCCGTGCCGGAAACTCTGTGGCTCGTTCGAAACGAAAGGACGGCAGAGTTCGCATGGGACATTCCTGTAGGGGCACGCCATGGCGTGCCGCTACAACTCACCTGCAATCTTTGCGCTCCCATTTGTCCTTTGCCTTGGCTTCTGCTGTCGTCTGCCACTGCATGTTTGACGGATCATCCGCGCCGCCGCAGGCCAGCGGGACGATGTGATCCACAATGTGCCCCTCCCATCCATGCGGGTGGCCTGTCCGCATCATGAACGCTCGCCTTGCCGCCGTGCTCCTGTGACTCCGTCCGTGCCGGCTCGAAGCGGCCTGATACGAATGGGAGTCATCCGACTGGCGCCAGGATTGTCGGGTGCTGCGGCTACCACCTACAGCCAATGAAGGTTGAAATATGCAAAGCAGCACCACCAGGGCATGGAGCGGCGTTCGCTTCACGGTCTCCTCCCATCGGCCTACAGCGTTGTGCCTGCGTCGGCCGGCTACTCCGAAAATGTGAACCCTGCCACCAACATCGGCTCCGCGCTGAAAACACTTTAGGCATAAACCCAGGCGCGGGCATTTAAGCTACAGCATCGATCTAACGGCACGCGAGCAGCCGAACCCCGCTAAACAATTAACCGTTTATTTTCAGCATGTTGAGTAAAGAAATGGAGACGATAGGCTCGTATAGGCAGTCCGCTGGCGATACAAGTGTAACTTTGCGAGACATTGTCGCTGTGGATTCTCGAGACGGGTTCTCACCCGTTCAATTTTTGCAGGAGTGGCCTGACTGAAAGCAAAGGATTTACAAAACCTTCCAAATTTCATAGCGGTGGGGCAAAATGCCACACTTTTCGCCAAAAGGGATTTTTTTCTAAATTTTTTTTCTGCCTAACCACCTTTATTTGCCACAGATAAAAAAAATAGTTTCAGTAGTTTCAAAAGTTACCATAGTTACATTTTCGTGTGAGACGCTTGAGGTTGTGAAAATGGGGAACGGATGGTCAGTTGGTCAGTATTTCAGTTCGTCAGTGGAGAACCCCGGGCGGTTGGAGTTGAGGACTCGAGTCCCAGCTTGCGCAGCCCGAATCGCGTCCCAATCCCGATCCCATGACTGATCTACTGACTGACTGACGCACTGACGAAGCCAGATCAATGACCAAGGACAAACGACCAATGACCAAGCGTAAATACACGATCTCGGACAGAGTTCTGGCGGCGAACCGGCGCAACCTGGTTTTGGCGCGGAGGGTGGATGCGGGGGTTCGATTTCGTCCCACGCCGCAGCGCGCCGCGGCCAGCCGGGCGAATCTGGTGAAGGCGCGGGCGGTGCTGCGTGCCGCGTCGCTGTCTCCCGATGGCTACAGGCGAGAGGAAAACGAAAGCGGGTTTCGGGATCCGGTTTTCGGGGTTCGCAGAATCTGCTGCGAAGGGCGGTCTGCAAATCCCGAACCCCAAACCCCGAACCCCGAGCGGCGCTGGTTCGATGCGCCGAGTTACGGCACGTGTTTCACGCGCGGGCTGTATGCCGTGTCGCTCCGGCGCAGCGCGCGGCTGGCGGGAGAGTCCGCGGCGGCGTTTGACCGGCACGTCGAGCGCTTCTTACAGGCGCTCAACCCCAAGAACGATGGCGAGCGGAGATTGGCGCGAGGCATCGCCGAGACGGTCTGGCGGCGTCTGCGGGTGTTTGGCGCACAGGCGCGCTGGGAACGGGTGGGCCTGATTTATCGGTTGCGGGAAGCGGCGGGCTTGGCGGACGGGGTTCGGGATTCGGGTTTCGGGATTCGGCCCACTCGGACTTTGGAGTTTGGGATTCGGGGTTCGCAGACCGGGATTGGAAGCTCGTTCTGCGAATCACGAAACCCCAACCCCGAACCCCGAATCCCGAATCTCTTTTCCCCGGCGGACCTGGCGCTCGACCTGGGCCTGGACATCGAGAGGATCTTCGCCATCGATTTCCGCCTTATGGAGTCGGCGGAGAAGCTGAACGCCAGGCTGGAGCGCTTGTCACGGCGGTGGGTGGAAGGGCGGGGCGGGAATGGGGACATGTTTATGGTCGCGGCGATGCCGCGCGGCCGCGACGGGAAATTGATCGATCTCTCGCCTGCCGCCATGGGCAATCCGTTTCGCCGGCCGAGCGCGGTCGAGAGCGCCCTCGAGTGCAGCGCCGGTTGTGACTCGTCTCTCTTGGCGCTATTTCCGAAACTGTGGCGCCGGCGCCAGTGGTGCCTGCCGGGAGACCCGGAATACCGGAGCGAGTCGAATGGCGCATCCATGCGCTATAGGATGATGCACGAGGCGGCCGAGAATGGAAAATGGAAATCGGAAAATGGAAACTGGCCTTGCCCGGCAGAGTTCGAGTTGGATTCGCCGGAGGCGCTGGGCGGGCTTTGGGAGAAGGCCGTCGCGGGAATGGAAGCCGCCATGTCAAAATTCAAAAGTCAAAATTCAAAATTAAAAAGTGAAAACGCGAAATTCGAAAAGGGCGACTTGAAACCGGCAGGCGCCAACCCGGATCTCGAGGAGAGGGACTCGAAGGCAGAAAGGGATTGCAGGGAGGCTGGGCCGGGAATTTTGAATTTTGACTTCTTAATTTTGAATTTGTGGGCACGGCTGAACCACTATCGCGATCTCGCCCAGCACGAGGCGGGGGAAGTGGAGCGGCTGCTCGAACAAAAGCTGGCGGGGCGAATGAGCGAGGAGCTGATCTCCCGCCTGGGAGGGATAGGGATATTGCCGCCGGGCGCGCGCCTCCGGGCGAGCGAAGACGGTGACGCGGGCGCGCTGCTGATGGAACTCGTCCTGCTTTTCAACCGCAGCACGGATCCCGAGGCCGTGCGGCAGACGCAGCAACTCAATGAGGAGTTGAAGGCCGCGCTCTATGAGTTTCTTGCCGCGCGCTTTGGCCCTGCCGGGGCGGGGGAGGGGTTCGAGGAGCTTATGCCTGCCTGCGTAATAGCGGCGGGTAAAACGGAGCGCCGACGCGCCATCCGGGAGTTGGATAGGTGGCTAGCCGAGGAAGAGGCGAAACACAATTCACAATTCAAAATTCACGATTCAAAAGAGCCAGGCGATCGGGCCGAATCAAAGATTCGAGATGCGGGGGAGCGGGGCGATTTGGACGAGGCCTATGAAGCCTGCGAGCGCCAGGCGCAGCGTTCCAGGGTGATCGCCGAGAGGCAGCGCTTGGCCGCCCTCGACGCGCTCGGCGATGCGCTCGTGGGTGAGCCGATTGAAGAAGAACCTTCCTGGCTGGACGAGTGGGTCGTCGGCGACGGCCTCGATCCGGAATGGGGTGCCCGCTATTTCGCGGCCGTGGGGTGCGGAAACGTCGGGAAGGCGGAATGATAAATTATGAATTATGAATGATGAACAGGACAGGAGTTAGGAATTAGGAATTAGGAGTTAGGGTCGAGGAAGCGAAGGCAAATCGGGAGTAGTGAGGAAAGGAAGCTAGAAGTTAGAAGTGAGAAATGAGAATGCCTTGCATCGAGTCTGCCTTCTTCGTTCTTCTGACTTCTAACTTCCAGCTTCTCGCTTCTAGCTTCTGATTATTGACAGGAATTTCGAGGGCTTTTATAATGAGGTAAGTGTAACTCTAAGGATTTGATATCGGGAGACTTAGGTTGGCTGTGGACGAGTTCAGAGACCTGCAAAAGCGGCAACGGGAGATCCTGGAGGCGATTATCCGCCACTACATTTCGGATGGGGCGCCGGTGGGCTCGAAGGTGTTGTCGGAAAGATTCTCTGAGCCGCTGAGTTCCGCGACCATTCGGAATTGCATGGCCGAGCTGGAGGAGTTCGGCTTCCTCGAGCAGCCTCACGTGTCCGCGGGCCGAATCCCCACCGACAAAGCGTACCGATTTTACGTGGATCACATCATGAACCCGGCGAGGCTGGGGCGAGGCATCGAACGCTACATCGACGCGACGCTGGGCGAGGAACACGTCGCGCCGGAGCGGTTAATGGAGAAGACATCGCAAGTTCTGGCCAGGGTGTCTCACAGCGTTGGACTGGCGCTGGGAATGTCGCTGGAGGAAAAGCTGCTGGAGCACATCAAGTTCGTCAAGCTCCCGGACCATCGCGTGCTCGCGGTGATTGTGACCAGCCCGGATGTGGTTGAAGACCGCGTGCTGCGCGTTGAGGATGACATTTCGCAAGCCGAGCTGGACCGAACCGCCGAGTACATGAACGCGGAATTCCGTGGATGGTCGCTGGCCACGATCCGCATCGAAATCTTGAAGCGCATTGAAGAGATGAAAACACTCTGTGACCGGCTGATTTCCAACGTGGCGCGGCTCCTGGTATGGGGCGCGCTGGCCAACGAAGAGCCGTGCCCGCTGTTCGTGGAGGGCGCGGCCACCATCCTCGACCAGGCGGAGTTTGAGGACGTGCGAAAACTCAAGGACCTCCTGGCGACGTTGGAAGAAAAGGCCAAGCTGGTGAAGATCTTGAACGCGTGTCTTCAGTCGCACGGGCGGGGCGTGAAGATTATGATCGGCCGGGAGAACTTGACGAGTGAGATGTACGACTGCGCGCTGATTCTGGCGCCTTTTTATTATCGCGATCGCGTCGTCGGCGCGCTGGGCGTCGTGGGGCCGCGGCGCATGAGATACGACCGCGCCATCCCTGCCGTCGGCTATGTGGCCCACGTCTGCACGCGTCTTTTGAATACAAATTGAAACTGGAAAATGGAAAATAGAAACTGGAAATTAGAAATTGGAAACTGGACCCACTCGGGTTTCGGGGTTTGGGGTTCGGGGTTCGCTGACCGCGATTCAAAGCTCGTCATGCGAATCCCGAAACTCGAATCCCGAACCCCGCGTTTCAGTTTCTGAGGGCGTTGGAAAATCAAGTTATGAATCACGAGAAGAAAACGGGAAGCGAGCTTTTGCCCGCCGAGGCGGAGAAGTCGGTGAGAACTGAAGGCGAGCCGGCGGACGAGCAACCCCAGGCGTTGCCTCCGGCCGAACTGCCGGAAGACTTGCCAGCGGCTTATCAAAAGTTGCTTACGGAAAAAGAGGAGCTTTACGAGCGCTTGCTCCGCAAGCAGGCCGAGCTGGAAAACTTTCGCAAGCGCTCGCAGAAGGAGCGGGAAGATTTTCTCCAGCATGCCAGCGCGGACTTGCTTCGCTCGCTCCTGCCCGTGCTGGATGGAATCGAGCGGGCGCTGCGGCAGCGCGACCCCAACGTTCCGGCCAGCTTTTACCAGGGCGTGGAGTTGATCTATCAGGACCTGTTCGGCGTGCTGACCCGCGCCGGAGTGACTCGGATCGAAACGGAGGGGAAACTGTTTGACCCCCACGTGCACCAGGCCGTCGAAACCGTGGAAGCCGAAGGCCATCGCGACCAGGAGATTGTTGAAGAACTCCAGAGCGGTTATAAGTTGAGGCATCGCCTCCTGCGGCCGGCGATTGTGAAGGTGGCAACGAAAAGATAGAAACTGGAAACTGGAAAATAGAAACTGGAAATTGGAAACTGGAAATCAGAAACTGGAAAATAGAAATTGGAAACTGCAAACCGCATACTGAAGACTGAAGATCTGAAGGCCGAAGCTGAGGCAAACTCAGGCCACAGGCACGCGATAAGGGACTTCAAAGATTTGGACGTATGGAAGTCGGCGCGGGAATTACGGCATGAGTTGTACGAGATGGCAAAGACGCTGCCGGACACCGAGAAATTCGGGTTAGCAAGCCAAATTCGCCGTGCCGCAATCTCGGTGACGGCGAATATCGCAGAGGGATTCGGGCGGTTCGGCTATCAGGAAAACGCGCAAATGTGCCGTCAGGCGCGCGGGTCAGTCTACGAATTGCGAGACCACTCGACGACCTGCGTTGACGAGGGATTCCTGGCGGCTGCCGAAGGAAAGCGGATGGATAGTCTGGCGCAATCTGTGGCCAGGCAACTGAATGGTTACGTTCGCGCGACCCTGGCCATGAAGGAGCGTGCAGACGCATGACCTGGCGTGGAAACTGGGAATTGGAAACTAGAAACTGGAGATTGGAAACTAGAAACTGAGATGAGGCATTTTCGAGTTTCCATTTTCTATTTTCCAGTTTCCATTTTCGAGTTTCTAGTTTCGTATGGCTGAAAATCGTGATTATTACGCGACCTTGGGCGTGGGGCGGAATGCCACCGAGCAGGAGTTGAAGAGCGCCTACCGCAAATTGGCGATGCAGTTTCACCCCGACCGCAATCCCGAAAACCCCGAAGAAGCGGGCGAAAGATTCAAGACCATCACCGAAGCCTATTCGGTGCTAGCCGACCCGCAGAAGCGCGCGATGTACGATCGCTACGGCGAGGCGGGGGTAAGCGGGCCGGGCGGGTTCACGCCCGACTTTTCGTCCACCATCTTCTCGGACTTCGAAGACCTGTTCGGTGAGTTCTTCGGATTCGGCGATCCGTTCCGCCGGCGCGGCAGCCGCACGTGGGCAGAGCGGGGCGCGGACCTTCGCTACGACCTGGAGCTGGCGTTCGACGAAGCGGCTCTGGGCCTCGACACCAAGATCAAAATTCCGCGCCGTGAAGTGTGCCATTCATGTTCGGGGCGGGGAGCGAAAAAAGGAAGCGAACCGGTCACGTGCGCGGCGTGCGGCGGGCGCGGCCAGATTCGCACCCAGCAAGGGTTCTTCACGCTTTCGCGCCCCTGCCCGCAATGCGGCGGCATGGGGCAGGTGATCCGGGAACCTTGCCCGACGTGTCACGGCGAAGGACGCCTTCGACAAGAAAAAGTGCTGAGCATCAAGATTCCCGCCGGCGTCGACGATGGGATGCGGCTGCGCGTCAGTGGCGAAGGCGAAGCGGGCAGCAAGGGGGGCCCACCCGGCGACCTCTACGTCGTCCTGCGCGTGCGCGAGCACCCGTTTTTCGAGCGGCGAGGAAACGATTTGTACTGCACCATTCCACTTTCCATCGCTCAGGCAGCTCTGGGCACCGAAATCAAGGTGCCCACCCTGCGCGGCGAAGAGCGGCTGAGAATTCCCGAGGGCACTCAGACGGGGTCGGTGTTTCGCATTCGCGGCATGGGCTTGCCCAACCTCGAGGGCCGCGGCCAGGGTGATTTGTATATTTCAGTCCATATGGTCACGCCGGCGCATCTCACCCGGGAACAACGCCGGCTGATGGAAATGTTGTACAACTCGACGCGCATCGAGAATAAACCCGTGCAACGGCGGGTCTCGGAGAAGGTGAAGGACATCTTTGGTTGATTTTCGATTGCCGATTGTCGATTGCCGATTGAGAAATTGGAAACTGGAAATTGGAAACTGGACAGTGGAAATTGGAAAGCGAAACTGCGAAATCGGAAGTTGACGCGACGCGTTTTCAACAATCGGGAATCGACAATCGAAAATCGGCAATGAGACTCCCCTTGCCGTTCGTCGCCGATCATCTCGGACGTCTCAGCCAGCGGAAGCCGATGGTGATCATGTTGGAGTTGAAACCGAAGTTCGGGAGCTGGATGCTGTTGTTGGACATATGCATGTAACGGTATTCCACCACGAAGGCGCGCTGGGGATTGAAAAAGTACTGAATGCCGAATCCCCCTTGCGGGTTGAACTGGGTGTGGCCGGTCAGCTCTTTGGCGTGCTCGTTGATGGTGGTGTACAAAACGCCCGCGCCGCAGTCGAAGAACGGAACCGCGTGGTGAGTCGGCTTGCCGTCGAGGCGAAACAGAAGCGCGTGGCCGAGCATGTATCCACCGGGATGAGCGGCGCCTCCCAGAATTCCTTCGCTCACCATGCTGAATCGGCTGACCGGAAAGCCGGGCGTATGGAAATTCTTCACGATGAACCCGACGTTGGGTTGCGCGATCACGAGCGCCATGTGAGAGTAATCGCGTCCGACGTGGTTTTCGAACGCAAAGCCAAGCTGAGTGCCGAATGTCCAGTGGCCGCGATTGGTCCAGAAATCGGCAGCGTCAGCTCGAGGCGAAGCCTTCGCCGCAGCGTCCGGCGGCGGGTCCTCGCTAGCGATGGCAGAAGCGGGAATGAGGGCGCTCATCGCCGCGACACCGGCCGCGACGAGGATGGAACACCATCCACTTTTGCGATGCTCTGTTATAACTTATCCTCTCGGAGGCAGGGAAGCTCGGCGCCCTGCGCGATGAAGAATTTATATCGTGACGCAGGGAAAAAAGCAATGCGCAGCAGCCGTCTGGAAACGAAAGCGGAGAGTGTGCTATAAATAAAGTTACTGAGGCTATGGAAGCAAACGCAAACCCCGGTATCAAGAGCACAGAGGCAGCGGACGCGCCGGCCTTCCGAGGGCGGCGTTTCTTCGAGGCGCGATACTGGCTTCGCGACCTCATTCTCTCTTTGCTTCTGGCTTTCATCGTCATCGTGTTCCTCTATCAGCCGGTCCAGGTGGAGGGGACGAGCATGATGCCGCGCCTCTCGAATCACGAGAGGATCTTCATCAACAAATTTGTGTACCGCTTCGAGCCCATCCGGCGGGGCGACATTGTTGTGTTTTGGTACCCACTGGATCCGACGAAGTCTTACATCAAGCGGGTGGTGGCGATGCCGGGAGAAAGCGTGAGCATCCAGGAGGGGCGCGTTTATGTGAACGGCAAAGCGCTCCGCGAACCCTACATTCCTCCCGCTTACCTGGACCGCCAGAATTACCCGCCTACCGTCGTCGAACCCAACCACTACTTCGTGCTCGGCGATCACCGCGAATCCTCCAACGACAGCCGAGTGTGGGGCGCCGTCGATCGGGCATACATTTACGGCAAAGCGGTCTTCGTCTACTGGCCCTTCAGCCAGTTTGGGTCGTTGGAGTGAATTGAGCGATTGGGTGATGGAGTGATTGAGCGAATGACTGACATCGCAAACGCTGGCAGGCATCAATCACCCAATCACTCAATCGCTCAATCACTCAATACTCCCCTTGGAGTGGGCGGGAAAATGGAGAGCTCATGGAGGCGGTTCTCGCCTTAGAAGATGGCAGGGTTTTCCGGGGGCGCGGTCACGGTGCCGCCGGCAAAAGATTGGGCGAGGTCGTTTTCAACACTTCTCTTTCCGGCTACCAGGAAATTCTCACCGACCCGTCCTACGCCGGGCAGATCGTCATTTTGACTTACCCGCACATCGGCAACTATGGGACAAACTCGCTGGACTGCGAGTCTCCGCGGCCCTACGCGGAGGGCCTGGTGGTCCGCGAGCTGAGCCAACTGGCCAGCAATTGGCGGTCAGAAGAAGAAATCTCGCACTACCTCGCCCATTACGACGTGCCGATCATTTCCGACATCGACACGCGCGCGCTCGTCTTGCACCTTCGCAAGCACGGAGCGATGCGCGGTGTGCTCTCTACCCTGGGCGGCAGTGACGCCGAGCTGGTGGCGGAAGCGCAAGCTTCGCCGAGCATGGTCGGCCTGGACTTGGCGAGCCGGGTGAGCACTCCCACGCGCTATGAGTGGAACAGGCCCTCGGGTCAGCTGGCGTCGTCCGCGCTTGAAGAGGCATCCGCGCCCGTCACACCTCGCTTTCATGTGGTGGCTTATGATTACGGAATCAAGCAAAATATTCTCCGCAAGCTTGTGGACAAAGGCTGCCGCGTCACCGTGGTGCCCGCAACAACCTCGGCGAGCGATGTTTTGCAGCTCAAGCCGGACGGGGTCTTTCTCTCCAACGGTCCCGGCGATCCGGAGCCCGTCACTTACGCGGCGCGCGCCGTGCGCGAGTTGATGGGCCGCGTGCCCATCTTTGGTATTTGCCTGGGCCATCAGATCATCGGCCTTGCTCTCGGCGGAAAAACTTACAAACTGAAATTCGGACATCACGGCGGAAATCATCCGGTGCTGAATCTGGAAACACAAAAGGTGGAAATCACAGCGCAGAACCACGGCTTCGCGGTCGATCCGGATTCGCTGAAGGCAAGTGAGGTGGTGCTCACTCATCGCAACTTGAATGACGATACACTCGAAGGCTTGCGACACAAGTCGCTGCCGCTTTTCAGCGTTCAGTATCACCCCGAGGCGTCCCCCGGGCCGCATGACTCGGCGTATTTGTTCGGGCGGTTTGTGAAGATGATGGAGGAATTCAAACATTGACGATTGCCGATTGAAGATTGACGATTGTGAGGTATCACGGTGGAGGACAGATGGCGACTAAGACAGGTTTGACGTGGGAACAATTCCTGGCGGCGGGAAAGCCGGACCAACGATGGGAGTGCCTGGATGGGGAGGTGAAGTTCATGTCGCCAGCCGGAATGGAACACGGATTTTTGATCAATCAAATTGGAGTGGCCGCGCAGAGGTTCGCGATTGCGAATCCCGATTGGCTGAGCATCGCAACCGATGTCGCCTTTACTATGGGCACCGGAAACTGGCGATGCCCGGACTGGAGCCTTGTGCGTCGCGAGCGACTTCCTGGGGGCATCCCGGCCGGTCCGGCCCCTTTTCCTCCTGACGTCGCTTTCGAAGTGATCTCGCCGAACGATAGATGGTCGGACATTCAAGACAAGCGTCGTGAGTACCGGAAAAATGGTGTGGTTCAAGTTTGGGTAGACCCCCTAGAGCGGACGGTCGAAGTAATCAGCCCAACCCACGGAGCAAGAACTTTCACGGAAGGGCAGACAGCAACGATCGAGGAACTTCGCGGGTTCGAGCTGAATTTGTTTCCGGTTGCGTCGGAGAAATGAGTGCCTGATGCGATTCGAACTGTTCCTTGAGGAAGTGGCGGAAAAAGGAGAGGTCGTCAATCTCGTGTTCGAAGAGCGCCTTTTCAATCTCGTCGACATCTTGCAGAAAATTGTTGACCCGCTGACGGCGGCGAATGTGCCTTACGAAGTCATCGGTGGGCTCGCGGTTCTGATTCACGTCGAAGAGGCCGACCCGACGCATTCGGTCCTGACGCGCGACGTGGATATTCTGATCCGCCGGTCTGACCTCGACAGAGTCATTGCCCTAGCAGAATCGCAGGGTTTCAAGTTTCGCCATGTGGCCGGCGTGGACATGCTTCTTTACGGCGAGAAGGCAATCAACGCGATTCATCTGCTCTTCGCTGAAGAAAAGGTGAAGGTCAGTCAAACGACTCCCAATCCGCAGATTTCGCCGGTGCGCAAGATGGTCAAGGGTGAAGAAGTATGTGTTATGGCGGTGGCTGACTTGGTGCGGATGAAGCTGAGCGCAAATCGTGACAAGGACCGCGTTCATATTCGAAGTCTCGACGCGGCCGGCCTGATTACGCCGGAGATCGAGCGCGGATTATCGGAGCCCCTGCGGGCCAGACTTCAACAGGTGAGGGAGTCGGAATGACGATCTCTTGAAATGCCCAAGCGCACTGACATCAAGAAGATTCTGATCATCGGCTCGGGGCCAATCATCATCGGCCAGGCGTGCGAGTTTGACTACTCGGGCACGCAGGCGTGCAAAGCGCTTCGCGCCGAAGGCTATGAGGTGGTGCTGGTGAACTCGAACCCCGCCACCATCATGACCGACCCGGAATTTGCCGACCGCACTTACATCGAGCCGCTTACGGTCGAATATCTCGAGGCCATCATCGCCCGCGAGAAGCCCGACGCCCTGCTGCCCACCGTGGGCGGCCAGACCGCGTTGAACCTCTCGGTCGAATTGGCGGAGAGGGGTATTCTCGCGCGCTACAACGTCGAACTGATCGGCGCCTCGCTCGACGCCATCAAGATGGCCGAAGACCGCTTGTGGTTCAAGGACGCGATGCGGAAGATCGGCCTCGACGTTCCTCGCAGCGTTTTGGTGAACAACGTGGAAGCGGGGATGAAGGCGGCCGGGCAAATTGGGTTTCCGCTGATTATTCGCCCGTCGTTCACTTTGGGCGGAACGGGCTCCGGCATTGCGTATAACCGCGAAGAGTTCGAGGAGACAGTTCGGTGGGGGCTGGAGCTCAGCCCGGTGCACGAAGTGCTGGTCGAAGAGTCCGTGCTGGGCTGGAAAGAATTTGAACTGGAAGTGATGCGCGACCACGCCGACAATGCCGTGGTGATTTGCTCCATTGAGAATTTCGATCCCATGGGCGTGCACACGGGCGACTCCATCACCGTGGCACCGGCGCAGACCTTGACCGACAAGGAATACCAGCGGATGCGCGACGCGGCTTTCGCCGTCATCCGCGCAGTGGGCGTCGAGACGGGCGGATCGAACATTCAGTTCGCGGTCGAGCCGCACACGGGGCGCATGGTGGTCATTGAGATGAACCCGCGCGTGTCCCGCAGCTCGGCGCTGGCGTCCAAAGCCACCGGGTTCCCCATCGCCAAGATCGCCGCGCGGCTCGCCGTCGGTTATCGCCTGGACGAAATTCCCAACGACATCACGAAAAAGACGCCCTCGTGTTTCGAGCCGACGATTGACTACGTCGTGGTGAAAATTCCCAAGTGGGCGAAGGAGAAGTTTCCTGAATCGGACCACACCCTGGGCACGCAGATGAAATCGGTGGGCGAAGTGATGGCCATCGGGCGCACGTTCAAAGAAGCGCTAATGAAGGGCATTCGCTCGCTGGAGACGGGCCGCAAGACTCCGAAGCCGCCGGAAGATCCCGGAGAATTGCGCCAGCGCCTGGCGGTGCCGCAGCCCGAGCGCCTTTGGGATCTGTTTTTCGCTCTGACGGCGGGGGACAGCGTGGAGTCGCTGAACGAAATCACTCATATCGATCCGTGGTTTTTGAACCAGCTTCAACAAATCGTCGAGATGCAAGGCGAATTGAAGCGGTTCGATGCGAAAACCATTCCTGCCCCGGCACTGCGCGAGGCGAAACGCCTGGGCTTTTCTGACGCGCACTTGGGCGAAATCTGGAACGTGAGCGCGGACGCGGTGCGGGCGCGCCGCGTTGAAACCGGGGTGCGGCCGGTATTCAAGAGAGTGGACACGTGCGCGGCGGAATTTGAATCCTTCACGCCCTACCTCTACTCCAGTTACGAAGACGAGGACGAAGGCGCGCCCACCGAACGGCGGAAAATTTTGATCCTGGGGAGTGGACCGAATCGGATCGGGCAGGGCATCGAGTTTGATTATTGTTGTTGCCACGCCTCGTTCGCATTGAAGGAGGAAGATTTCGAGTCGGTGATGGTGAATTGCAATCCCGAAACCGTCTCGACCGACTACGACACCTCGGACCGCCTTTACTTTGAGCCGCTCACTTTCGAGGACGTGGTGGCGATTGTCGAGGAAGAGAAACCTTACGGGGTGATCGTTCAGTTCGGGGGCCAGACGCCATTGAATTTGGCGCGGGAGCTGGAGAGGGCGGGCGTTCCGATTATCGGGACTTCACCGAAGTCGATTGAGCTGGCCGAAGACCGCAAGCATTTTGGAAAATTATTGGCGAGGATGGGAATTCCGCAGCCGGAAAACGGCGCGGCGATGAACGTCGAGGAGGCATTGGACATCGCCAACCGCATCGGGTATCCCGTGCTGGTGAGGCCTTCTTATGTGCTCGGCGGCCGGGCGATGGTGGTGGCCTATGATGAGCCGACACTGAAAGAGTACGTGGCGCGCGCCGAAGAGCTGCACCGCGCGTTCCCGATTCTCGTCGACCGGTTTCTGGAAAACGCGACGGAGGTGGATGTCGATGCGCTGGCCGACGGTCGCGACGTGGTGGTGGCCGGCATTATGCAGCACATCGAAGAAGCAGGCATCCATTCCGGCGACAGCTCCTGCGTGTTGCCGGCCGTGGAAATTCCCGAAAGCCAGCGCCAGACTTTGCGTGAGTACACCGTGAAGCTGGCGAGAGAGTTACAGGTCGTCGGGCTGATGAATGTGCAGTACGCTATTCAGGCCGGAAAAGTATTCGTGCTCGAGGTCAATCCGCGCGCCTCGCGGACCGTGCCTTACGTGAGTAAGGCGACCGGAGTGCCGCTGGCAAAGATCGCGGCGCGTTTGATGGTAGGGCGAAAGCTCCGGGAGTTCAATTTGGAAGAAGAGCTTCCCGTGCACCATTTCTTCGTGAAGTCGCCGGTGTTTCCCTTTCAGAAATTCCCCGGAGCCGATACGATTCTCGGGCCGGAAATGAAGTCCACGGGCGAAGTGATGGGCTCGGGAGAGAGTTTCGGATTGGCCTTTGGCAAGGCCCAGCTTGGGGCCTCGCAGCCGGTCCCCACGGAGGGACGAGTCTTTCTTTCTGTGAACGACCACGACAAGCCTTACGCGATTCCGATCGCGCGCGAGTTGGCGAATCTGGGATTCAAGCTGGTGGCGACCACCGGGACGGCGGCGACATTGCGGAAGGCCGGACTCCGGGTCGAAAAGGTATTCAAGGTGAACGAGGGCCGGCCGAACGTGGTCGATCTGATTAAGAGCGGCGCGCTGGCCTTGCTCATCAACACGCCCCTTGGCCGGGCATCTCACTTTGATGAAAAGGCCATCCGGCGCGCCGCGGTGCACTATCGCGTGACTTGTATTACAACGCTCTCGGCCGCAGCGGCCGTGGTTAGCGGCATTCGCGCGCAGCGAGAAAAGGGAATCCAGATAGCCAGTTTGCAGGAGTTGCATCAAAAGGGAGCGGTCAGCAGTCAGCCTTCAGCAGTCAGCAATTTGTCTCGCTGAGTTTTTCTTGTTGATAGCTGCCGGCTGATCGCTGACGGACAAAAAATGACTCACGCAGAAATAGTCGCAAACGTAAAAGGCATTTTCGCTCCGGTGGTGACTCCTCTCAACGCTCGCGGAGATCTCGATGAGAGCGCGTTTCAGGAAAATCTGCGACGCTTCGTTGGCGCTGGACTGTCTGGGATCCTGGTGGCGGGCTCGACAGGAGAGGCGCCTTTCCTGGCGGAACGCGAGCGGCTTCGCATGGCGGAGTTGGCTCGCGAAATCGTGCGCCCGCCGGAATTGCTGATGGTGGGCAGCGGGCTGGAATCCACCCGCGAGACCGTGCGCTTGAGTCGTGAAGCGGTCAACCGTGGCGCCGACCTATTGCTGATTCTGACGCCCAATTATTACAAATCGCGGATGACTTCTCCTGTGCTCGTGCCTTATTTTCGCGCTGTCGCGGATGGCGTCCGCAGGCCCATCGTCATTTACAACATCCCGCAATTCACCGGCATTCGGATGGAGCCCGCCGCTGTCGCGTCTCTTTCACGGCATCCCAATATTGCCGGCCTTAAGGAGAGTTCGGGCGACCTGAACTATCTGCGCGCGATTCTGCGTGCGGTTAAGGAAAAAGGTAAGGCAAGCTTCCGCGTGCTGAGCGGTGGTGCGCTCATCATGCTCGACGCGCTGCGCGCCGGCGCGGCGGGCGGCGTGCTCGCACAAGCAAACTTTGCGCCGGAACTCTGCGTTTCCCTTTATGAGGCATTCCGCCAAGGACAGATGAAGACCGCCAGGGAGCTGCAACGGAGGCTGGTTCCGCTGGTCGAGAGAATCAGCGTCCCGTTTGGAGTTTCCGGCATCAAAGCGGCGCTCGATTTGCGCGGGTACCGTGGCGGCCCGCCGCGCCCCCCCTTGATTGCGATCAGTGCCTCGGATCGCAAAGCGGTGGCTGCGGCCATTCAGGAAGCCCGCGCCGGACTGGATCTCTGAAAGGAGCAGGCTTCCTTTCACAAATAGTTTGATTCGAAGTTTCTCCAGGCTCGCGGCTATCGGTGCTGATCGGGCCCAGAGTTTGTTGTCGCCTTCGCTGCCTATGGACTTCGCTTCTATTTCCTACTCGCATCTTCCAAAAGCCGCGCCGCTTTTTCTCGACTACATTCAACACCACGATCGGGTGGCTCAGTTTTACAACGGCTCTCCTTACAATCCGAAAAGCTACATCGCTCTTGCGAGCCGCCTGAGCGAAAACGCTGGCGCTCGCGCCGAGCTGGCGAAAATCCTGGCGAGGCAGAATGAAGATTTTGGTTGTGGCGAGTCGACCTTCGCCAACATCAAGCGCCTGAGCGAGCCGGGCACGTTTGCTGTTGTCACCGGCCAGCAGGTCGGATTGCTCTCCGGTCCTGCTTTCACCCTTTACAAACCGCTGACCGCCGTGCGCCTGGCCCAGAGTCTCTCCGAGCGAGGTCTGCCGTCGGTGCCGGTGTTCTGGCTGGCGACGGAAGACCATGACCTGGAGGAAGTCGCGCAGACTTCTACCTTCGATGACGAATACAATTTGATTGAATTGAAAGACTCGGGCGACCGTCCCGCGCCTCACTCCCACGTTGGTCACGTGCGACTCTCGGCAGAAATCACCCGGACCCTGGAACGGTTCGAGTCGACCCTCCCGCCCGGCGAAGCGCGCGACCGCCTGCTTGGAGACCTTCGCGAGAGCTATCAACCGGGCGTTGGATGGGGCCGAGCTTTCGGCCGCTTCATGGCGAAGATTTTCAGCCGCTGGGGCGTCGTGCTCATCGACCCTCTCGAGGATGCCGTTCATCGGCTAAGCGCGCGTGTCTATGAAGATGCCGCGGCGCGAGCTTCGGATCTGCGCCAGCGGTTAATCGAGCGGTCGAAGGCCCTGGTTCAGGCGGGGTACAGCGCCCAGGTTCACGTGGATGATGAGTCCACTCTGCTGTTTGTGACGCGGGAAGGAAATCGCAGGGCGCTTCGCGAACGCGGCGGAAATTTTTCGCTGGAGGGCAATGGGACAATATCTGCCGCCGAGCTCACGGCTTGGGCGAGGGAACGTCCGCTCGATTTCTCGCCCAACGTGCTGCTGCGCCCGTTCGTTCAGGACACGTTGTTTCCGACCATCGCCTACGTCGCCGGCCCCTCGGAACTCGCATACCTCGCGCAGTCCAGCGTACTTTACAGCCAACTGGGGCGCCCGCAGCCGGTCATCATGCCACGAGCTGCGTTCACGCTCGTTGATGCCAGGATACAAAGGCTGCTGGAAAAGTACCGGCTGAGGGTTGAGGATGCTTGGCAAGGTGAGGAACATCTGCGGCGCGCCATTGCGGCCGCGGGTTTCGCCGACGGCTGGTCGGAGCGGCTGGATGAAACCGAGCAGGGCGTGGCTCAAATGCTCGATCGGCTCCGCGACGACATCGCGGCCATCGATCCAACGCTCCTGGACACACTGAAGCACACAGAAGAAAAAATGAAATACCAGATCGCGACCCTGAAAGGGAAGATTAGCCGCGCCGCCTTGCAAAAATCGGAACTGCTCGCGCGGCATGAAGAGGCGCTGCTCCGTTTCTTGCTTCCCCGCAAGCAATTGCAAGAGCGCGAAGTGACCGGCGCCTATTTCCTCGGTCGAGCGGGATATGAACTACTCGACCGCCTGCTGGCGCAAATTCGTCTAGATTTTTCAGAGCATCAGACTGCGAGGTATTAACGGGGTCCAGATGTCATTCTGTGCGGCGCTCCGCGTGACGGGCAGGGCGTTGAAACCTGATATAATTCAGCGTGTCGGCCTCCGAAACCTCGAGACGCAGGAGAGGCCGAGCATCACGGTTCAAGAAATTCCCGCTGGAGAAATGAAATGACGAGCCCTGTCGGAAACGTGACCCCAATAGAACGGTCGCAGACGCATCGGCACAAGCTTGAGATTGAGACTCGCGCGCGCGTCGAGTTCAAGGACATTACCGATCAAATCCAGCAGTTGGTGGGCGCTTCGGGCATCACGGATGGCGTGTGCTATGTTTTCGTGCCTCACACCACCGCGGCGGTTCTCATCAATGAGAATGACGACCCGTCGCTGATGCAGGATTTAGGCAATTTCCTTGGCCAGTTGGCCCCGCGCGACAAGGCGTATCATCACGCCGACGGCAATTGCGACGCGCACCTGAAGGCTTCGCTCATCGGGTGCTCCAAATATCTGATGATCGAGCATGGGCGGCTCGTGCTCGGGCGATGGCAGGGAGTTTACTTTTGTGAATTTGATGGGCCGCGCCGGCGAGAGTTAAGGGTCAGGATCGTAGCGGATTGAATTAAGAATGCGCAATTCAAAATTAGAAATGGCGGAGCGAATGACCTACGCCAGGCGGCGCACCAGAGACGTTCATTTTTAATTTTGCATTCATCATTGAGCATCATTCGACATTCAGAACTCATGGACAACCTCGGGCTGTACATTCAGGTCCCCTTCTGCGCATCGAAATGCACTTTCTGTAATTTCAGCTCGAAGGTGGTGCCCGCGTCCGCGTTCGATGCTTACTGCGAAGCGCTCGGTATCGAGGTCGCCAACCTGCCTTCCATTTATGAACGAGCTGGCATTCTGACCACCATCTGCGAGTTGAGCGCGGATTCGGTTTACTTCGGCGGCGGGACGCCGTCTCTGCTTGGAGTGGAACGGTTGCGCATGCTCGTGGACGCGCTTCGTGCCCGGTTTCATTTTAGCCACTCACCCGAATTCACCCTTGAGGTCACTCCCGGTTCCGCCGACGAACGCTTTCTCGCTGCGGCCCGCGAGATGGGAATCAACCGTCTGAGCGTTGGCGCCCAGACTTTCGAGGACCGCGAATTGCGTGCCGTGGGCCGGCTTCACACCTCTCGCGATACGCGTGAGCTGGTTCGGTCTGCGCGTCGCGCGGGATTCACCAACATCAGCCTGGACCTGATCGCCGGACTTCCTTACCAGACCGAGTCGTCGTGGCGCGCCAGCCTGGGCGCGGCGCTCGATCTTGAACCGGAGCACATTTCGGTTTATCTGTTTGAAATCGACGAGAAGAGCCGTTTGGGTGCGGAAATCATGCAGGAGGGCGGGCGGTATCACAGCGCGACGGTCCCGGACGATGACTTCATGGCGGATGCCTATGAGCTGGCGCGCAGGATGCTCCTCGATGCCGGATACGTCCAATACGAAATCTCCAACTTTGCGCTGCCGGGCTGGGAATCGCGCCATAACCAGAAATACTGGCGGCTGGAGCCGTACGTGGGCCTCGGCGCGGGCGCGCACTCGTTTGATGGCGCGCGTCGTTGGGCAAACAAAACGGCAGTGGAAATTTACCAGAACCAGATCGCCCGCGCTGAATCGCCGATCGCGGAGATACGCGAGATTTCTCCCAGGGAGCAATTGGAAGAATTTTTCTTCCTTGGCCTGCGGCAAAAAGACGGAGTCCATCTTGCGCAGGCGCAACGTCGGTGGGGTGACCGTGAGGTCGGCCGGTGGGAATCGAAACTGGCTGCGCTCGAACTCGACGGATGGATTGAAAGGCGATCGGAACGCATCACGCTGCGCGAAAGTGCCTATCTGGTCTCAAACGAAGTCTTTCAGGAATTCGTCTCGGCGGCCCCGGCGCCCACTGACCTCAAGGAAAAGACACAGGCTTATTTATGAGCGAACCCGTTGTGGATTTGCGGAGTGACACGGTGACCCGGCCCACGGCGGCCATGCGCCGCGCCATGGCGGAAGCCGAAGTGGGCGACGACGTATACCGGGAAGATCCCACTGTGAATCGGTTGCAGGAGCGCGCCGCTGAAATCTTCGAGCGCGAAGCCGCCCTTTTTGTGCCTTCGGGAACGATGGGCAATCAGGCGGCCATCAAAGTGCACACTCGGCCCGGACAGGAGGTGATCTGCGAGGAGCGCGCTCACATTCTTAATTTCGAAATGGGCATGATGTCCGCATTCTCCGGATGCATTCCGCGCGCCATCTGGGCCGAAGGCGGAATTCTCTCTTGGAGCCAGATTGCGCCCCACATTCGCGGGCGAAGCGACCATCGCGCTCGCACGGGCTTGATCGAGCTCGAGAATACCGCGAACCTTGCCGGCGGCTCCGTCTATCCGCTCGAGGTTTCGGACGAGATTTGTGAGCGAGGTCATCAGGCCGGCTTGCCGCTCCACTTGGACGGGGCGCGGATCTTCAACGCCAGCGTGGCGTCAGGGCGCTCGGTGGTTGAATTGACGCGCAAGTTCGATTCCGTGATGTTTTGTCTTTCCAAAGGACTCGGCGCACCCGTGGGATCGATGCTGGTGGGCAGCAGAGAGTTTATCGAGGAAGCTTTCCTGGTGCGCAAAATGCTTGGCGGAGGCATGCGGCAGGCAGGCATTCTGGCGGCGGCGGGGCTGATCGCTCTCCAGGAGACGCCGAAGCGGCTGCACGTGGATCACGAAAACGCCAGGTTTCTTGCGGAAGGGCTGGCCGAAATTCCTGGAATCAAGATCAACTCCGCGAAGGTTGTGACCAATATCCTGATTCTGGATGTTTCTGAATCGGGGATGACGTCTTTTGATATTTCCAAGCGACTGGCGGCCCAGGGAATTTTGGCCAATGGAGTGACACCGGAAACAATGCGGATGGTCACCCACTACGACGTCGATCGCGCCGGATGCGAACGCGCGCTGAAGGCTCTTCGTGAGATCCTGGGCGCGCATCGGAGAACCGTTGTGGTGTGACCGAGGCGGCGCGGGAAACCGCCCGCTTATCTTTTCTTCTCTGCGGGATGAGCCAAAGTCCGGCTGAGGGCGTCAATGTAGTGCTGGCGATAGGATGAATCGTCAGGATCGAGACGCGTGGCGAGGCGATATTCATTGACGGCGGCATCGAGGTGGCCCAGTTTTTCGAGCGCATAGCCAAGCCCGTTGTGCGCATCCGCATCGTCGGGCTGATGCCGGATGGCTTCCAGCATTTCTACTCGGGCGCGCTTCCACTCTTTCACCAGCAAAAACGTGATCCCCAGCTCGCGGTGAAGGTCCGAGTTGGCTGGGTCCATTTTGGCGGCCTCGCGAAGGTGCTGGACGGCCTCGTCAAAATGTCCGCGAGCGCGCAGTTGCACGGCGTCCTTGATGAGCTGCCTTAACTGGATTTTTGCCTCCGCCGCGTCCAGCGCCGAAGCGGGGGCGGGGACGCCGGATGTCAGAGGGTTGGCACGAATGTCCAGGCTCTCACCCGGTTGCGGAGAGATAAAGACAGTCGACTCTGGCTGGCCGGGACAGTTGACGTGAAGGTAGTGGTCTGTGGGATCGATATCACGCAGCAGGAAGCCGCCGTGAGCGTCGGTCTTGCCCGCCGCCACCGCATCCACATCCACAGCGCATCCCTCGCGGTCGGCGTGGATGGTGACCTGTGCCGGTTCGGTCTCCTTTTCGCGGGTGGCGAGCGCGATCAGCGATGAAGAGAGGAGCAGTAACGTGAGCCCACTCCATGCACTGATGCGATGCGAGATGATCGACACGATGGATGATCTTAGCACAGGTGCTGTTGAACTCAGCCCGGGGACACGCTGCCGGCCCCGAGTGTGTTATAGTTTTGGTTTAGACCGGTTGGTCGCAAGGCCATTCGTCTCAGGCTTCGGCCGGTCGTCGAATCGGAAGTAAGGCTATGGATCGCGAATCCGCAGGATATTTCCCCCGAGGTGCCTTCTGAACTTCGATTTATCCGAAGAACAAAAAGAGATCAAAAGAACAATACGGGAATTTGCGGAGAAAGAAATCCGGCCGCATGTGATGGAATGGGATGAAGCCCAGCACTTTCCCGTAGAGCTTCTTCCACAATTATCCAAACTGGGTTTGATGGGGGTGACTTTTCCCGCCTCGCTGGGCGGCGCGGAGCTGGGTTATGTGGAATACGCCATCATCCTCGAGGAACTCGCCCGGGTGGACGCCTCAGTCGCCCTGTTTGTCTCCGCTCACAACTCACTTTGTGCGGGACACATCTATCTTGCCGGGTCGGAGGATCAAAAGAAGAAGTACCTTGTGCCTCTGGCACGCGGCGAAAAACTGGGCTGCTGGAGTTTAACGGAACCGGGCTCAGGCAGCGACGCAGGCGCGGCCCGCACCGCTGCGCGGCTTGAGGGCGATCTCTGGGTGCTCAACGGCGTCAAGTCTTTTGTGACCAGCGGCCACTATGCGGATATCTGCGTGGTGCTGGCGGTGACCGATAAGAGTGCCGGAAAGCGCGGCATTTCCGCTTTTATCGTGGAAAAAGGGACTCCCGGTTTTCAGCCTGGCAAAAAGGAAAACAAGCTCGGGCTCCGTGCCAGCGATACAGCGGAATTGATTTTTGAAGATTGCGCTGTCCCCAAGGAAAACTGCCTGGGCAAACCCGGCGAAGGTTTTATCGACTGCTTGAAGATCCTCGACTGTGGTCGAGTCGGCATCGCCGCGATCGCCGTCGGCATTGCTCAGGGCGCGTTTGAAGCGGCGGCGAGTTACGCGCAGCAACGGAAGCAGTTTGGGCAACCGATTGGCGCATTTCAGGCGGTGCAGTGGAAACTCGTCGACATGGCGACCTCCATTGATGCGGCCAGGTTGCTGACGCTTCGGGCTGCAACCCTGGCCGACGCCGGCTGCCGCCTCACCCGCGAAGCTTCCATGGCGAAGCTCTATGCTTCGGAAATGGCGGTCGACGTGACCAACGAGGCTGTGCAGATTCACGGTGGGTACGGCTTCATCAAAGACTATCCGGTCGAGAAATTTTATCGCGACGTCAAACTTTGCACCATCGGTGAGGGGACCAGTGAAGTGCAGCGAATGGTGATCGCGCGCGAATTGCTGGGACGAATGTAGGGCGCGAGCACATGCGCCAGCGGCGATGGGAGATTCCTTACAAGAGTGGGCGGAGAAAATAGCCAGCGGCGACCGGCGCGCCATTGCCCGCGCCATTTCCGCCGTCGAAGCGGGCGACGCAACGGGGCGCGAATTACTCAAAACGCTTTTCCCGAAGACGGGCCAAGCCTGCGTGATTGGCATAACGGGCTCGCCAGGAGCAGGGAAGAGCACTCTGGTGGAAAAGTTGGCCGCTGAGTACCGAAGCGGCGGAGCGCAGGTCGGTATTCTCGCCGTGGACCCGACCAGTCCTTTTTCGGGCGGGGCGATCCTGGGCGACCGCATTCGCATGCAAAACCTCTCGACGGATGACGGTGTTTACATCCGCAGCATGGCGACGCGCGGACAGATGGGCGGCCTTGCTCCTGCCACGCACGACGCCGTTTCGGTCCTGGACGCGGCTGGCTGCCGGATTGTTCTCGTTGAGACGGTTGGCGTGGGCCAGGACGAAGTGGAAGTAGCCCGCTTGGCCGATGCGACAGTGCTCGTGCTGGTCCCCGGCATGGGAGATGACATTCAAACGTTCAAGGCTGGGGTCATGGAGATCGCGGACATCTTCGTGGTCAACAAGGCTGACCGTCCGGGCGCCGACCGCGTCGAACAAGAAATCGCCACCATGCTGTCAGTCGCGCCGCGTCCGAGCGAATGGCTGCCACCGATTGTGAAAACGGTCGCCACCACCGGCGAAGGAGTGGCCGCTCTGCGCTCGAAGCTGGACCAATTCCGCGCCTTCGGTGAGGACGGCCCGCTGCGGATGAGGCGGCAGCGCGAGCGATGGCGCTTGCGGCTGCTCACCCTCCTTCGCCAGACCCTGTTCGAGCGGGCGTTGGCCGAACATCTGAATGATGAGGTCATCGATGAGCGGGTTGAAGATCTCGCGGCGCACCGCGCGGACCCGTATACAGTAGTCGATGAGTTGATCCGACAGTTTGGAGTGACAGCTCGCGCGTTATCCGAGAACGTTCCATGAAAATCCATCACGTCGGCATCGCGGTCTCCTCCCTGGGAGCGGCGGTTCCAGTTTTCCAGAAACTGCTGGGCCGTTTGCCGGAGCCGGAGGAAGTGCTCGAAGAACAAAAAGTGCGGGTCTCGGCTTTCTCGCTGGGGGAGAGCCGGATCGAACTCCTGGAGGCCACTGCACCTGAGTCGCCCATCGCACGATTCATCGCCAAGCGAGGTCCGGGTTTGCATCACCTTACGCTGGAGGTGCCTGATCTTGAGAACGCTTTGCGGGAACTCGCACAGAGCGGCTTTCGCCTGATCGATAAGGCGCCTCGCACCGGCGCAGGGCACGAACGAATTGCTTTCCTCCATCCCTCCAGCACTGCGGGTGTGCTGATCGAGTTGGTTGAGACAAAATGAAACTGGGCAGATTCGAGATCGACGCGCTCTCTGACGGCACCTTTGCGCTGGACGGCGGCCAAATGTTTGGCGTAGTGCCCAAGGTAATGTGGGAGAAAAAGCTGCCTGCCGACGACCGCAACCGCGTGCGGATGGGCTTGACCTGCCTGCTGATCCGGACCGGCCGGCAAAATATTCTGGTCGAGACCGGCATCGGAGATAAGTTTGGGCCGAAATTGACCGATATCTATGGCGTTGAGCACACCACCACGCTTCCCGCCGAGCTGAAAAAGCGCGGGCTCGATCTTGGCGACATCGACATCGTCATCAACACTCACTTGCACTTCGACCACTGCGGCTGGAATACCAGCAGGCAGGATGGTCAGATCGTTCCGACTTTTTCCAGAGCGCGCTATTTCATTCAACGTGGAGAATGGGACCACGCCTGCTGGCCGACCGAGCGCGATCGCGCCAGTTACATTGAGGATTTTTTCCGGCCCGTGGAGAAGCAAACCGAGTTTCTGGATGGCGACAGCGAGATCGTTCCGGGAGTGAGGGTTGAAGTTGTGCCCGGCCACACGCGGCACATGCAGTGCGTCAGAGTGGAATCGCAGGGGCAGCGGGCTTACTTCATCTCGGATTTGGTTCCGACTCAGGCGCACTTGTCGTTACCGTGGATTATGAGCTTTGATCTTTATCCCCTCGAGACGCTCGATAACAAGCGGCGACTGCTTCCGGAGCTGGCCTTGCTGGAAGCGGTGGTTGTTTTCCCGCACGATCCTGCGGTGCCCTGGCTGAAGCTGATGGATGCGGACGGCAAAATTGTGGCGGTGTCAGTTGGCTGACGCGGCGGGTCGCTATTCCAGCAAAGGAGCATTCAACGTGGCAGAGGCGGAGATTGGAATCATCGGCGGCACTGGTCTCTACAAGATGCCTGGGCTGTCCCGAGTGAAAGAAGTACAGGTCACCACACCCTTCGGCAAGCCATCGCACGCCTACATCCTTGGGCTGCTCGAAGGGCGTCGGGTGGCGTTTCTGGCGCGGCACGGGCGGGGCCACCGATGGATGCCCTCCGAGCTTAATTATCGCGCCAACATTTACGGCCTCAAGAAGCTGGGAGTGGAGCGAATCATTTCGGTCAGCGCCGTGGGCTCGTTGCGCGAGGATTTGCACCCGCTGGACATGCTCCTGCCTTCGCAATTCTTCGACCGCACCCAAGCGCGGCCCTCCACGTTTTTCGGTGGAGGGATTGTGGCGCACGTTAGTTTCTCCGAACCCGTTTGCCCGGCCGTGGTCGATGCGCTGGCCAAGGGTTGCTCCGAAGCGCGCATCGTGCATCACGTGGGCGGGACTTACGTCTGCATCGAAGGCCCCGCCTTCTCGACCGTCGCGGAGTCCAACGCCTACCGCGCGTGGGGCATGGACGTGGTCGGCATGACCAACTTGCAGGAGGCGAAACTCGCGCGGGAAGCGGAGATTTGCTATGCCACGCTGGCGATGGTCACCGACTACGACTGCTGGCATCCCGATCACGATGCGGTCAGCGTGAATCAGATCATGGAATACCTGATGCGGAACGTGGAGAATGCCCAACAGATTATCCGCACGGCGGTACGCGAAATGCCGAAAGAGCGCCAGTGCAGATGCGGCTCCGCGCTGGCCCACGCCATCTTGACCGACCCGAAGATGATTCCGGCGCGCGCCAGAAAAAGGGTGGGGCTGCTGGTGAAAAAATATCTCAAGCGAATTTAGCCCGGGAAGAACTAACTCAAGTCGCTGGAGAAACAGACCCATGGCTGCTGATGAACCGCCGGTAGATCGGGATACTTTGGACGTTATTCAAGAGGAAACTTCAAGATCAAGGCGGAAAACGCTCAGGCGGGCCACTGTTATAGAGCGGGAGAGACGCGTGAGAAAACTCTATGAACAGATGAAGAATCCAAATTGCTCGCGCAGAACGTTCATCGAGCTTGTTCGTGCCCTCGGGCTGCAAGAGGACTCGAAGCAGTTTCAGGAGCTGTTGAGCCTGTTCGATAATCGGACCGGTGGTCGTTAGCGCACTTCCTGGCTACTTTTTCTGCTGCGGCTATCCTGGCGTCTTGCTCGTTCTCCGGCAGCCTCGAAAGGTGCCGCATTGTAATTTCCGTGCACCTATCGACGAAGCCTCTGCTAGACGCCGACTTGGTGTTCCGCTTTTTCGCCATGGCTGCCTGCTCCTTCATCGACCATGTGACAAAAGATATACAACGTGTACACAGTTTACACTTTTCTCCCAAGCTTTGTAAAGGGAGCAAGAGTAAAATGATTGGCCAGTCGGCGCGCGGCAACTCGGTGTTTCATCCGGGCAATCTTAAGAAGGGGCCAGGCGCAAAAAGCGAGGAGAATCGTCGTGAAGGGGTACGACCTTATTGAACTGGCGGCGCGCAACCTGCGCGAAGCGGTTTTGCGCAATTCGCTCACCACCCTGGGCATCGGCGTGGGAGTCGCCTCTTTGGTTGCGATGCTGTCGCTCGGCGTCGGCCTCCAGGAAATGGCCAACAAGCGGCTCGCGAAGTCGGGCTTGTTCGACACGGTGGTGGTGACGTCGCGCCGCGATCAGCGCAATTTTGACCGGCACGACGCCAAGGAAGGGCCGCCGCCAGCGGAGAGCCGTCCCCTGGATGAAGCGGCGCGGCTTGAAATCGCGCGCCTTCCCAACGTGCTGGAGGCCGTCCCGGATGTCCGCTTCATCACCGAATTCCGCTACGCCGGGAAACCTCACCTCACGATGGTCGCGGGGCTGCCTCCCTCGGCCAAAGAGAAGGACGCGTTCGACACTCTGCAAGGAAAGTTTTTCTCTTCCGGCGACGCAAACGAGGCCGTTCTGCAAAGGGAATTCGCGGACGAACTTCTGGGTGCCCGCGACACACCGAATCGGCCGAGCACCATCACCCTCGAGCAGACAAAAGCGCTCATCGGAAAAGAGCTTACACTGCGATATGCCGAGCGGGCGCCGATTAGTGGCACGGGCCCCGATCGGATCGGGGCGGGCGTCCCGCCCGTGGAAAGCCACGGCCAAGATGTCCGTGCCACAGCCGCGCCGGCGACGCCCGCCGTGGGTTATTCAGTTGTGCCGCGCGAGGCCACCTTGCGAATCGTTGGCATCACGGACCAGGAGCCGGACGCCATGCGAGGGCAGGGGCGCGCTCGCGTTTTTATTCCGCTCCAGTTTGCGGAGAATCTGCACATCGCTCTCCCCACGGGCTCCCGCGAAGATACGAGCACCCTGACATCAGCGCAAACCTATTCGACGCTCAGCGTTCGCGTGAAGAACGCCAACCTCGTGCAAAGCGTCCAGGATGCCATCAAAAAGATGGGATTCAATACTTTCTCGATTTTGGATGCGACGCAAAGCTTGCGCCGGTTTTTCGCCGTCCTCGATGTTTTTCTCGGAATATTCGGCAGCCTGGCCCTGGCCGTGGCATCGATGGGAATCGTTAACACGCTGGTGATGGCGATCCTCGAGCGGCGACATGAAATTGGGGTCATGAAGGCGATCGGCGCGAGCGACGGCGACGTGAAGAAGCTTTTCTTCGCCGAAGCCGGAGTCATGGGATTGCTGGGCGGAGGGATGGGCGTGGCCATCGGCTGGGCCATCGGAAGAGCCATCAATTTCGGCACTGACATTTACCTGCACTCTCAGGACCTGCCCTCCGAGAACATTTGGTCGGTGCCGTGGTGGCTGGTGGCCGGCGCCATCACCTTTTCCATCCTGGTGAGCATGCTTTCCGGGCTGTATCCTGCCGCGCGCGCCGCCAAGCTGGACCCGGTGAAAGCGCTGCGTTACGAATAAATTATGAATGATGAATTATGAATGATGAATTAAGAAGAGCGGGGTGGGGTGCTTGCAGGGCGATTCGGGCAAATCTCGAAGCGCGAGAAGAGCGGGAATAACCTTGCCCTAATGAGGAGATCGACACTCAAACCTCGGCTTGTTCGCCTGATCGTCTGCTGCGCGCTGCTAGCAGCGGCGAGTTCGGCGGCGCGGGCGCAAGGCCGCATCGAGTGCAGCACGGTCTCCAGCAGAATCCTCAATGCCTCGGTGCGGTACTGTGCCTTTCTTCCGCCCAGTTACGACACCGAGAAGGGCCGGCGCTACGCCGCCCTCTATTATCTGCACGGCCTCGGCGATAGCGAGCGGTCGCTGATTGATACTGGCGGTTGGAACGTCGTTCAGGACCTTCGAGAGCAGGGTCGGATTGGCGATTTCCTGATTGTTACACCGGAAGGCGGGCGGACGTTTTACATCAACTCGCGCAACGGTCGAACGCGTTACAGCGACTTTTTCCTGAACGAGTTTATGCCGGCTGTGGAGCGCCGCTATCGAGTCAGGGGCGATCGCGCGTCGCGGGGCATCATGGGGATCTCGATGGGCGGGTATGGCGCGCTGCGGTTCGCCTTCGCTCACCCGGAGCTTTTCGCATCGGTCAGCGCGCACAGCGCCGCACTGATGCCCGAATCGCCGGAGAATCTGAATGTGGCTGTCAATTCGGGTTTTCGCGGGGCCGGATTTCTCGGCGACGTGTTCGGGAATCCGATCGACGCCGCCTTCTGGCGACAGAACAGTCCTTTTGTTCTGGCCAAGAAGAACGCCGCAGCCATCAAAAAGCTCGCGATTTATTTTGATTGTGGCGCAGAAGACGACTACGGCTTTGATCAGGGGGCACGCACGCTTCACGAACAGCTCGCGCGGGAAAATATTTCGCACGAATTTCATATCTACCCGGGCAATCACAGCCTGGTGTACTTTCTTCAGCACATCGGGGCGTCGTTCGAGTTCCATTGGCGCGCCTTCAAACATTGATGTTGCGGTATAGTCTCTCCGCGAGTTAGTTTGAACATGTGCTGGCGTGGTTTGGCCGGCAATGCTAGTGCCGTTCCAACTTGTTGCGCCTATGTATTGCACCTGCGTCTTGCGCAAAGACTTTCTGAGTGGCTGAAAACTGTTTGACCAAAAAAGTTGGAACGGCACTAGTCTTCTAATTCTTGGGTGAGAGCGCAGTCAGGAGGATGATTCATCGTGTCCGTGCTCGTTGTTGGCTCCGTTGCGTTTGATTCCGTCCGCACTCCGTCCGGCCAGGCGGATAACATTCTGGGTGGCGCGGCCACGCATTTTTCCGTGACCGCGAGTTATTTTGCCCCGGTCAATGTGGTGGCCGTGGTGGGTGACGACTTCGGCCCGGAACACCTGGCCGTATTTCAAGGGCGATCCATTGGGACCGAAGGCCTGGAGCGGGCGTCCGGCAAGACGTTTCGGTGGCGGGCTGAATATCCGCAGAATATGAATGAGGCAATTACGCTGGACACACAATTGAACGTTTTCGAGCATTTTTCTCCGAAAATACCGCCCGCTTATCTGGAGAGCGAATTGGTATTTCTCGGCAACATCGATCCGACCCTTCAGCTTCGCGTTCGCCAACAATTGCCCAAAGCCCGCCTGGTGGCGCTGGACACCATGAACTACTGGATCCAGAGAACACCCGAGGAGTTGAAAAGGACCCTCGCCGCCGTAGATCTGGTGCTCGTGAATGAGACCGAAGCGCGCATGCTTTCCGGCTGCCACAATTTGCGTAAGGCGGCAGCGTTCATTCAGAAGCTGGGGCCAAAGATGATCGTCGTGAAGCGTGGCGAGTACGGCGTGATCATGTTCAAGGACGGCCTGATTTTTTCCGTGCCCGCTTATCCCCTGGAAGAGGTTCATGACCCAACGGGCGCCGGCGACAGCTTCGCCGGAGGTTTCATGGGATATCTGGCTCAGGCCGGCGACCTTTCGGAACCGAACCTGCGGCGCGCCCTGGTTTACGGGTCGGTGATGGCGAGCTTCGCCGTTGAAGACTTCGGCCTCTGCCGAACCTTGCGTTTAACGCGAGAGGAGATCGACGCGCGGTTCCGGGAATTCAAACACATGACCCATTTTGATGTCTGAACACGGCTCGGAGGCAACCGAGCCATCCACTAAACCCGACTTTCTTTCGGCGCGCGCCGGTGCGGTGGTGTTTGCCGGAATCGTGCTGGTTGCGGCCACTCATCTTTCTTTCTTTTATTCTGGCGGCCTTACCAACCTCTATGGCGATGCCCTCGCCCACGTGGAAGGCGCCCGCCGGCTCGTGGACTCGCTGACCCCGGGTTATTCGGAGATCGGCAGCGCGTGGCTTCCGCTGTTCCACATTTTTGCAGCGCCGCTCGCGTTGAACAAATTTCTCTGGGGATCGGGACTGGCTGGGGGCCTGGTTTCCGCCGCCGCTTATGCCGTTACGGCGTGGTTTCTGTTTCGGCTTAGCCTGTTGATGAATCGCAACCTGGCGGCGGCGGCTGTTTCGCTCGCCGTTTTTCTCTTTTGTCCGACGATGGCGTATCTCGGAAGCGTTGCGCTCACGGAGTCACTCACCTTGATGTGGGCGGTAATCGTGGTCTACGCCCTTTTCCGCTTCCGGGAATACGGGAGAATGCGCGCGCTATACGGCGCGGGCATCGCTGCATTCCTTGGAACTCTGACCCGGTATGACGGATGGTATCTGCTCCCGTTTGCGGCGATCTTCACGTTGATGGCTCGCGACGAGCCGTGGAAGAACCGGTTTCGGTACGCCGCAGTTTTTTCGGCGCTGGCGGGCGCAGGGCCGCTGCTCTGGCTCGTTCACAACACCGTGCGCTTTGGCAACGCCCTCGAGTTTTACAACGGGCCGTATTCCGCCAAGGCCATTTATGCTCACCAGATAGCCACGACGGCGTTCCGTTATCCCACGGACGGCAGCCTGTTGATTTCGGCGCGATACTTTCTGGCGGATCTGCTCCTGGTCATCGGCATTTGGCCGTTGGCACTGGCCGCGCTGGGCTTGATTGTATGGGCGGTTGAGGCTGGCGAGCGCGCGCGGCGTTCTGCGGTGCTCTTGTTCCTGGTGCCGTTCATTTTTTATGTGCAGTCGATGGCCCACGCGGCCGTCCCCATCTATGTTCCGACATTATTTCCATTCACCTATTACAATCTGCGGTATGGAATCGAAATGTTGCCGGCCGTCGCGGCGTTTCCTTCGTTCCTGCTCTCGTCGCGATTGTCACCGGCCACCCGTACCGTTCTCCTGATGCTTGTGCTGGGCGCAATCCTCGGCCAGGACGTTTCTTTCCTTTCGAAGGGTGCGACAAACCTCGCCGTCGTCCAAGAGGCGATTCGAAACAATCCCTGCAAAGCCAAAAAGCAACAAACGGTCATCGAATTCCTGCGCCAGCGCTACGATGGCCGCATGATCGTGGTGGCGGCAGGGAAGTGGCCCTGCTTGATGCCTGCCTTGGGCATTTCCTTTCGCCGAACGATTTCCGAAACCAATCGCCGATACTGGAAACAGCTTCGGTACGGGCCCAGCGAGGACGTGGGCTGGATCGTTCGCGGTGACGGCGATGTGGTGGACGAACTGATGCGCGCGTATCCGCAGGCCTTTCGCGCCTTTGACTTGTTGGAGCGCGACCAGATTCCGGGAGAAGGAAGCGTGGAGATTTACCGGCGGCACGGACAATAGGTCTGCGGCGAGACCCCTCACCCGGCTCACTCCGTTCGCCACCCTCTCCCCGGGGAGACGGCAAAAGGACTGAAGACGAACCGCTCGAGACGGTGAGAGAGCAAGAGCACGGAATAAGTGCCCCCGCTTCCTGGGCGACGGCAAAAGCACTGAATAAGCACACCCTCTCCCCGGGGAGAGGGTGCCCGAGGTACGAGGGCGGGTGAGGGGTTATTTCTATACTTCGCGAGGCAGGTTATGCGCAAGAAACTTGAGTTTCCATTTGCCAAGTTCCACGGCCTGGGCAACGATTTCATCATTGCTCGGGGGCGAGACCTGCCGCGGTCTTTGCCGGCTCTGGCAAGGTCAATCACCGATCGGCACAAGGGCGTGGGTGCGGACGGGTTTCTTGTCGTGCTTCCGCCCCGGAAGCGGCGACACGATGCTCGCGTGCGATTCTTCAATGCGGATGGCAGCGAGCCCGAAGTTTCCGGCAATGGTCTGCGCTGCGTCGGCGCGTATCTCGCCGCCGTCAAACCGTCACGCCGGCGATGGGTGATAGAAACCCTGGCGGGAGTGAAATCGCTGACGCTAATCGGTGCTGAAAGAGGCCGGTGGATCTTCGAAGTGAGCATGGGAGTGCCGATCCTGTCGCCGGCCGAGATTCCGTTCCGTGCGGGAGATTTTCCAACGCCCGTCGTGAACTTTCCCCTTCGAACTACTGAAGGGGAGGTCCCCGTCACCGCAACTTCGATGGGCAATCCTCATTGCGCGGTCTTCGTTCGCGACTTCGATTCCCGTGATTGGCGAGGGTTGGGACGCGAAATCGAAGCTCACGAGCTGTTCCCGAATCGGACCAACGTGGAGTTTGTGAAAGTCATTTCGCGGGGTGAAATCGAAGTGCGTTTCTGGGAACGGGGAGTGGGCGAAACCATGTCGTCCGGAACGGGTTCCTGCGGCGCCGTGGTTGCCAGCATTCTAAATGGATTGACAGAAAGGAAGGTCCACGTCCGTACTGTGGCGGGACAGCTCGAGGTGGCATGGCCCGAAAACGGCGAGGTCACGTTGACCGGTCCGGCGGCGCGCATCGCTGCCGGCACTTACTATTATTACCATTAATGAGCTGAGATGCGTCTAAGAGGGAAACGGTGAGGCCTGGTTGCCGAGAAGCAAGCGCGAATAGAGGTTGATGCGCTCGCGCTCCGTTCGGCTATGCCGGACCGCCACCACGTAAGGCGTGAACAAGAACGGGGCGGCCAGCAGAGTGAGGATTTGCGATTTGAGCCGATCCAGAAAAGGGAAGTTGCCGTTGGCGCCCGAAAAAACCGCCGGGTAGTGCCGCAGCACCACGCCATAAATGTCCGCTGCCAGCGACAAGTGATCGGCGTGCCTGCCAAATATTTGCGTGCGGCCGGCGCGAATGTCTTCCAAGAACTCCTCGCGGTTGCGGGCTGGACTGGCGGTAAAAGTTCGTCCGATCCGCCGCAGTGTGTGCGAGTCGCTGCCCGCCACCATCCCGATACGACGCCGGTTTCCGCAGCTTTCCCGGTATCGCTCCAGTACTTGGACGATAAACAGATTGTGTGCCCGCTGCTGTGAACCGTTGCGGACCTCGAACACGTCGAAAAGCTGCGCCATGCGCTCAATGAATTCGCGGACACGTGCGCCATCGGTAAAATCGTGGAAGAAATGGTTCAGGACGTAGAGAAGGCGGTTCTGGCGCAAGTAGGCAACCAATTCCTCGCCGTTCGATCGCAATCGCTGCATCTCGCGGTGCTGCGGCTCGTTGTGCCCGTAGACCGCCACATGGACCTCGTGTTGGAAGGCGGGGAAATAAACCGTCACTTCCTCCCCCATCAAGAAATCCGGGAGAGGGCCGAGTTGGTTGAGAAGTTCCAGACACCCGTCGATGGAATCGTGGTCGGTGATGGTGACCAGGTCCATGCCGCGGCGCTTGGCGAGCCGGTAGACATCAATCGGACGCGAGTAACAGTCCCGGCAGCGCAGGAACCGCAAGTGCTTTGCGTGCCCGGAGTGGCGCGTGTGGCAATGTAAATCGGCCTTAAAGAGGCGCGAGGACGATTCCAAAATCATGACATGCTATATTAGAGATCGTTCGGCATCGATGGCAAGAACATTTTCCCCATTCGATTGTCCTCTGAAGCTGTTCATGCGCCTACGGCAGTGTGAGATTTCGCGCATAAGGCAGGCAATCGCGGCGTGCGCTAGTTGCCTGCTGCGATGCGCGATTATCGCCGCGGCCTTCACCGCGTCGCCGGCCCGAGCGGCCGCGCCACCTGTCGGCTACGTGCTTGACCTGCGAAATCCGTCCTCGCACTTGGTGACCGTCACCATGAGCGTGCCGGAATCGGCGGCCGGGATGGAGATTCAATTTCCGGCCTGGAACGCTCTCTATCAGATTCGCGATTTCGTCCGCAACGTCGGAGATGTTGGAGCGCAGTGCGACGGACACTCCGAAGCTCTGAGGCGCATTGACCTGGAGACGTGGCAACGCAGCGCCGCGCCCTGCACTGAGTTCGAAGTGCGTTACTCCGTCTTGGTTAACGAGGAGAGCGTTTTCTCCAGCATATTGAATCCCGAGCACGCCTTTTTGAATCTGGCGATGCTGCTGTTTTATCTGCCCAAGGAGCGCGCCCGCCCGGCGCAGGTCCACTTCCTGGTGCCCGAGGGCTGGATGCTGGTGACTCCTCTCGAGGAAGGGAAGAGCGCGGGCGAGTACTTCGCGCCGGACTATGACACTCTGGTGGACTGCCCGGTTGAGGCCGCGCCCGCGCCGGCGAGTTCGAATGTAGGAAGCTTTCATGAGTTTTCATATACCCAGAACGCTGTTACCTACACTGTTGCGGTAGTCGGCAACCCGGCTGATTATTCGTCCGAGCGGCTGCTCGCGTCGCTAGAGAAAATTACGGCGGCGGAAACAGCCTTGATGCGCGACATCCCTTTTTCGCGGTATACATTTATCTTTCATCTTCTCCGGTCGGGCGGAAGCGGGGGCATGGAACATGCGAACGGCGCCGCGATTGGCGTTTCGGCGGCCGGCCTGAGGCGCGACATGGGCCGAGTGGAATCCGTCGCCGCGCACGAGTTCTTCCATGCGTGGAATGTGAAGCGCATTCGCCCGCAAGGCTTGGAGCCGGTGGACTACGTCCGCGGCAACGACACGCGAGACCTGTGGTTTTCAGAGGGCGTCACTAGCACTTACGGTGACTTGACTCTGCTGCGCGCCGGGCTGATCTCGCGCCAGGACTTTTATCAGCGGGTGGGCGATCAGATTCGCCAGCTCCAGCAGCGCCCGGCGCGGTTGACCCAAAGCGTCGAGCAGTCCGGCCGCGAGGCGTGGCTCGAAAAATATTCGGACTACCTGCGTTCTGAACGCAGCATTTCTTATTACGACAAGGGAGAGCTGCTGGGATTCATGCTCGACCTGGCGATTCGCCACTCGACCGATAACCAGCGAAGCCTGGATGACGTCATGCGCCGCCTCAATGAAGACTTTGCCAAGCGCAGGCGCTTTTTCACCGATGCCGACCTTCGCGCCATCCTGGCGGAACTGGCCCCGAAATTCACTGGGCTGGACTCGTTCTTTCGAGACTACGTCTCGGGCACTGCCGAGCTGGATTACCAAACCTACTTCGGGTTTGCAGGGCTTCGGGTGGAAGCAGGCACTGAGGAACAAGCCACGCCGGGCTTTCGTGCCGCGGTGCGGGATGGCGCCGTCGAAGTGCAATCGGTTGAGCCAGGCGGCAGGGCGGAGCAAGCCGGCCTGAAACCGGGCGACGTCATTCTTGAAATGAATGGCCAGCCCGTGCCTGAATCTTTCAGGCGAGATCTCGCGCAGCTCCAGCCGGGACGAAAACTTGAACTCCGGGTGCGGCGCGATGCGCGGAAAATCAAAATCAAGTTTGCAGTTGGCGCGCGCCGGGAGCCTCAGTACCGGATCGAGGAGCTTCCGTCAGCCACGCCGGACCAGCTTGCGGTGCGAGAGGGGTGGCTGGGGGGAACGGAAGGGTGTCAGTAGGTCAGTATTTCAGTTCGTCAGTACTTCAGTTTGTGAGCTGACTCGATAACTGAACCGCTGACTTATGAGGTGCTGCGAACAAATCGTCGTCAGGGTGCCGGCAGTCCAGGCTGGCAGCGCCTGAAGAACTGATATACTGACCTCCTGACAGACTGAAGTACTCTTCATGCTTCGTTCCATCATCGTGGTTTTTCTCACCTTCGCGTACATCTTTTTGGCAGGGCCTCCTGTCATTCTTCACGCCATGCTCACTGGCCAGACGGACACGCTTTACAGTGTGGGACGATGGGGCACGCGGATGGTTCTGTGGCTTGCCGGCGTGAAGCTGGAGGTCGTGGGCTTGGAGAAAATCCCCAAAGGCCGGGCCGTGGTGTTCATGCCCAACCATCAGAGCTACGGCGACGCGCCGGCGGTGATTTCAATTCTTCCGCCCATCCTCGCGCTCGGCAAGAAGGAATTCTTCCGAGTGCCTGTTATAGGCTGGGGCATGCGGCTTCGCGGGTTCATTCCAGTGGATCGAAAGAACCGCGAGCGCGCCATTCGGGCGGTCAATGAGGCCACGGAACGCCTCAAGGCTGGCGAATCCTTTGTGGCTTTTCCCGAGGGCACGCGCAGCCCTGACGGCCGGCTCCAGCCGTTCAAGAAAGGCGTCTTCGTGATGGCCATCAATGCCGGGGCGCCTATCATTCCCATGTCGATCTCCGGAAGTTACCGGATCATGCGCAAGGACAATTGGGCGATTCATCCCGGCGTGGTTCGCATCACGCTTCACGACGCGGTCCCCACCGCGGGCTGCACCATGGATAACCGAGCTGAAATCATGGCGCGCGTCCGCCAAGCCATACTCACGGGCCTCACTTCAGAGGAACAACCGCGGGAGGAAAACGGCGAACGGCGAAAGGAAGCCCATTCGTGACCGTCATTTCACCTGGTCGCGCAGTTTCCGGTAGGTCGCGTACATCTCAGGCAGCTTGGGATAAATGGCGCAACACTTCAACCACAGCATGTGATCAATGACCGGCGAGCCGGAAACGGTGGCGTTGGGTTCGACGTCGGATGGAATGCCGGACTGCGGCGTGACAATCACATTGTCGCCAATGGTGAGGTGGCCGGCGGCGCCGACTTGTCCGGTGAGAATCACGTTGCGCCCCACTTTACACGTCCCGGCCAGACCGACCTGCGCGCAGAGCAAGGTGTTCTCGCCCACATCGCAACCATGGCCAACCTGAACGAGGTTGTCGATTTTCGCTCCGCGCCGCAGCCGGGTTTCGCCCACCGTGGCACGGTCGATGGTGGTGTTGGCCTGAACTTCGACGCCGTCCTCGACTACGATGTCACCCGCCTGAACGATCTTGTAATAGGAACCGTCGGCTTGGCGGGCAAATCCGAAGCCATCACTGCCCACCACGGCGCCGTTCTGCAAAATGACATCGTGGCCGATCCGCGCATTTTCGCGCACTACGGCGTGGGAATGCGCCAAGAAGCGGTCGCCAATCGTCGCACCTCTGTAAATCACCACGAAACTTTTGAGGATGCAGTCATCGCCAAGGGTAACGCCATCTTCAATGACAACATACGGTCCGATGGAGGCGTTGCGGCCGATCTTCGCATCCGCAGCGACGACGGCTGTCGCATGGATGCCGGCGGGCGGCCGCTGGGGCGGAGCAAAAATCTCAAGGGCTTTGGCGAATGCGAGATAAGGGTTATCGGAGACCAGAGCGGGCCGGCCGGGCGCGGGCGCTTCCGGGCCCAAGATGACCGCGGCGGCGCGGGTGGTCTTGAGCTTGGCGATGTACTTCGGGTTGGAGAGGAAAGTCAGATCAGCGGGCGACGCTTCGTCCAGGCCCGCGACTCCGCTGATCTCGACGTCACTCGGTCCATTCAGTTGGCACCCAAGGCGGGCAGCAAGATCGCCTAGTTTCATAATTGAAATCTCCCCTTTTCGAGATGGAACTTAAGACGCTCGAGGGCCGTCCGCAGGCGTAAAGAGACCCATCTGCGCGGAGGCGTTCGCGGGCGCGATGCGGGTCCGGCGGATCTGTCGATACGGCCGGCGCGCGCCATTCGAGATCACATCGATCACTTCGAGAGCGGCCAAGGCGCTGCGCGGAACGAAAATCTTGAGATTGTTCGAGTAGACGTCGGGAGGAGCCACCAGGAAGCCGTGAGGTTCGAGCGCCAACAAGTTCTCCGACATCAGGCCGTCCAAAACCTCAGCATCTTTGAAAGTCATTCGTATCCACAAACCGGTGAGGCGAGGGCGGCTCAGAAAGACTTTGCGTTCCGGCCGGTCCGGCTGGCCATCGAAATCGCGGACAAAATAAATACCCTTGATCTCCTCGCAGGGGAGTGTCAGAAGCCGCCCGTCGAGGTCGAGCACTTCGACACCCTCGTCAGTGATGAATTGGTCGGAGTCGACATAACCTTTCACCACGTCTTTATTCAACTTTCGGACGACCACCTTCTTGCGCGTCGACGAGTGTTTGACCTTCACAGTGCGCAGCAACTCGCAATCAGCATAGTCCGCGAATGCAACTTGGCGGTAAAGCTCGCTTGTGGTAGTATAAGTGGGGAATTGGGGCTGTCAAGTATCTCGGCCGCGAGCCGGAGCGCCATTCTTGATAAGGCTTTCTCATCTTCCACAAAACAAACAGTTAAGAATCTGGCCGGAGAGACGTGTGCGTGCCCAGCCTCTTTCCGCGCCGCAGGAATTTGGTGACACCACGGTCGCGCCCGTGTGGAAGTCCGCGCGTGCAGTGGATCGCGGGGTCGCTTCTTGAACGAGTCGAGCCGGACATCATCATGTCGCTTTCGCAACACGAAGAGACGGCGGGAGGAGAAATCGGGATGCCCCTGAGCAGAGAGACTCCGGCGGCGTCTGCGACTCCCTCGGAACTCATGGAGTTCTTGGATTATGCCCGCGTCGAGAAAGGACTGGCATCCAACAGCATCATCAGTTATCGTCGCGATCTTGAGGAGTTCGTCCGCCATTTGCGTCGCGAGCGCCAGGCCGTGGCCGGAACGAAGCGGGAAGACATTCGCCAGTTTCTTGTCTCGCTTTATCGTCGAGGGTTGAGCGCGCGGTCCGTGGCGCGCCACCTCGTGGCGCTGCGGGTTTTCTTCCGCTTTCTCGTGCAGGATGGAAAAATTGAAAGCGATCCGACGGCAGAAGTTGATGCTCCCCAGTTTGGCCAAAGTCTTCCCAAGTACCTGGCCGCGGAAGAAGTGGAGGCGTTACTCCGCCAGCCCGATCCGGGCACGGCGGCAGGGCTTCGCGACCGGGCCATGCTCGAACTGCTTTACGCCACCGGCATGCGAGTGTCGGAGCTGATCCGTCTTCGATGGGAGGATCTCGAATTGAATTTGGGCGTCGTGCGCTGCCAGGGGAAGGGAAGTAAAGAGCGGCTGATTCCGGTGGGGAAGTCGGCCCTGCGCGCGGTTGAGGTCTATGCCCGCGAGGGCCGGCCGAAACTCGCCCAGCGCCTGGCCACGCCCTATTTTTTCGTCAATCAGCGCGGCGGGGCGTTGTCGCGAATCGGTTTTTGGAAAATCCTGAAAGGGCACGGCCGCGCGGCCGGAATTCGAACCGCGCTCTCGCCGCACGTCGTGCGCCATTCCTTCGCCACCCATCTGCTCGAGCGCGGCGCGGATTTGCGCTCCATCCAATTGATGCTTGGCCACAGCGACATCTCAACAACTCAGATCTACACGCACGTCGTGAAGGAACGATTGAAGCAGGTTTATCACGCACATCATCCGAGAGCGTAAACGATTATTCTGACGGTCAACAACAATCATGAGCGATTACAACTTTCTGATGGAAAGCCGGCTGTCGCCTGAGCAGTTCCAGGTGCTGAGCATGGTAAGCCGCACCGCCGCGGGACAAGGGATAAACCTTTACCTGGCGGGAGGCGCTGTCCGTGACCTCACGTACGGGCTGCAATCCGTGCGCGATCTGGACTTCGTGACCGATGGCAACCCGCAAAAGGTGCTTCGCCACCTCGACTCTGACGCGCCGCCTCCGCCCTTGCCGGCCGCGCTGGTGCAGGTGGCGGCAGGCGAGCGGGCACCGTTGAAGATCGAGTCTCTCAAGCTCAACCAGCGTTTGTCTTCCGCTGAGGTTCAGTTCTCGAACGGCGTGCGGATGGAAATCTCGATGAGCCGCAGCGAGACCTATTCGAAACCCGGGTGCCCGCCCGAGATTGCGCCGGCGATGATCTTCGACGATTTGAAACGCCGCGATGTTTCGGTGAACGCGATGGCGGTGTCCTTGCACCCGAACTCGCGGGGTTTGTTGCTGGACCCGACCAACGGCGCCGCCGACATTGAGATGCACGAGCTGCGCGTGATGCACAGCCGCAGTTTCTCCGAAGACCCCTCCCGGATCTATCGATTGCTTCGCCTCGGCCAACGATTGGGTTTCAAGCCGGAGGAGCGCACTCAGCAATACCTGGATACGGCGCTGGCGAATCGCGTCTGGGAACGGTTGGATGCCGAGCAGCAAGGGCGCGAGTTGCAGGCGATCCTGCGGGAAGATAATCCTGGGCGCGTGCTGAAGATGCTGGCCGAGCGCGGGCTGCTGACCGGCCTGGACAAAAAACTGGCGCGCGCCAAGATTCCGGCGGAGCGCTTTGCGAAGATCCGGGCCGTCTGCCAAACGGTGGCGGGAGCCGATCCGTATCTGCTGAACTTCCACTGCCTGGTTCAAAACTTTCCGGCTGGCCAGAGAAACCGCCTGGCAAAGAAAATCCTCGCTGAGGCGAGGACCATACACACCGCACTCGGCATGGAGCGCGCAGCGCGAAAGCTCGGGCAAGCGGTCGCGAGCTCCAAGAATGCATTGCCCAGCCGCATCTACAAGCTGCTCAGTGGACAGCCGAAGACCCTTCTCTTGTTTTTGCTGGCGTATGCTCCGCAGACCAAGATCCAGAGCCGCGTCAAGAGTTTTCTCCACAAGTACCCGCTCGTCCGCGCGCGCTTGCCACGCGTGGAGCTCCAAGCCATAGGGATGAAGCCTGGGCCGAAGTTTGAAAAGATTCTGGAACAGGTATTCCTCGATCAGTTGGATGGCAAGATCAAAACTCCACAGCAGATGACCAAGGCGCTGCGGCTGTTATCTGGAATTAAGGAGCCGCCTCGGCCGCTCAAACCCCCGAAGCCGCCCAAGGCAAAGCGTGTGAAGGCTCCCAAAGAGCCGGAGGCGCCCGCTGCGCCGGCGGTGGTTCCTGAGCCTGCAAAGCCTGCGAAGGCCCCCGCCCGGCCGGTGAAGCCGGAGGCTAAGAAAAAAGCCAAGGCGCCGAAACGCGCCAAGGCCAAAGTGAAGAAAACGAAAAAGGAAAAGAAGAAGAGAAAGGGCGAGAAGAAGAGAAAGGGTGAGGCGAAGAAAAAGGAGAAGAAAAAGGAGAGGAAAAAGAAGAGATGAATGACCGGTGTCGAGACCGCCGTGTCGCTGCCCGCTCTCGGCCTGCGGGGCGATAGCTCGAATCCCAGCCGTCGAATGACCGCAGACGGTTTCGGGCTGTGCTAGAATAGATCTCGAAGGCATTACGTCGGTCGGAGGCGATGTGACTTACAAGGGTACGGTTTCGAGGGGAACAGTGATATTGCCGCCTGACGCAAACCTCCCCGACGGCACGTCCGTGCGTATTGAGCCCATCGAAGAACCTCTGCCGTTCGAGTCGGTTTTCAAGAAATTGTCCGTTCTTGATGGCGCGATCAAAGACCTTCCTGAAGATTTCGCGGCGAATCACGACCACTACATTCACGGAACCCCCAGGCCGAAACCTCGATGAGGAAGGTTTTCGCAGATTCCGTGTACTTTTTGCGCGCCTCAATGTGCGGGATCGATTCCACAACAAGGCGGTACAGTTCTCTCCCCGGCCTGAGGCCACCATTGTTACAACCGCTTGGATCTTGACCGAGGTAGCCGATGGCTTGGCCGACACCAGGTCTCGTAAGGCCTTTGTCAACCTGCTTGAGATTCTCCAGACGGCGCCCGACGTCGAAATCATCGCGCCTTCGCCACAACTCTTCGAGCGCGGAATCAGGTTGTATGCTGATCGCCCAGATAAGGATTGGTCCTTGACGGACTGCATTTCGTTTGTGGTCATGGAGGAGAACGGGATCAGCGAGGCCCTCACAGCCGATCGTCATTTCGAGCAGGCTGGTTTCAGGATGCTGCTGGCGTAGCACAGAGATCATACTGGAGCACAAACGATACGCCTGAACCGGTGGGCGGGCGTGACTAAACGACATCAATGACAATGAGCGTGATGTCGTCCTGCTGGGTCATGGAAGCAGGTTGCCAGTGGCGGATCTCAGAAAGCAGTTGATCTGACAACTCAGAAGGCGGACGCGACTGATGGTTACGAACCACCTGTTCGAGCTTGCCGTCGCCAAAGGAATCGCCGAGAGCATTTTCGGGCTCAGTGACGCCGTCCGTATAAAGCAGGAAGCGGTCGCCTGGGTTGAGCGGCATCTCACAAACGGGATAGTCGTAGTCCGGTGCCACTCCAAAGAGCAGGCCGTTGCTTTCGATGCGCTCCAGCTTGCCCCCTCGCCAGCGCAGAAGCGGTGGGTGTCCCGCGGCTGAGTACAACGCCTTGCGAGTCTCCGTATCGAGCCACAAGTAAGCCGCGGAGACGAATTGGCCACGCAGTTGGCCAGATAGGATGCGATTCAACCCACGCAGCACTTCTCGCGGGTCATCGGCGCAGGACACGACCGACTGCACCGCCACCTTGATCATCGATGCGATGAGGGCCGCCGGGACACCGTGTCCGGAGACGTCCGCCACAAGGACGCCAACTCGGTGCTGGTCCATCTGGATGAATTCGTAGAAATCGCCCGCGACCGCAGTCATGGGCTGGTAGGAAGCGGCGATTCGCAGGTTGCTGACTTCGGGAATGCTGGTCGGAAGGATCGAGGCCTGTATCTGCCGGGCAATCTCTAATTCGCTCTCTATAGACAGTAAGCGACGTTCGTTGGCAAAGACCTTCTGTGCGGCAACGTACGCAAATGAAAACAGGAAAAATGCAAACACAAGCTCGTCGACGAAAGGTAAAGATAGAGACCGGAAATGCAGAACGCCCGACAGGTTCGTATACAAGGCCTCTAAGGCAAAAACAAGTGTGCTGGCGACGAGAATACGGTTTGGAAAAATCAGGAACCTGCCAGATAGCTCTGACACTAAGACGACAGTCGCGAGAACCAGGAGAGCGCAGACCGCAACGAAATTGTTGTAAGGCAGGAACTTGTCGGCTGAACCCGTGAAGAAGAACCAGCCAATGGCAGCCAGACCGATCGCCAGCGCCGGAAAAATCATGGTCTGAACGAAGAGTCGCAATTTGCCGACACTCAACTCCGACCAGGCAAGCAGAGCGGCCACCACGAGGAGGTACGTGATCGCATTGGTCACGTAAGGGGCGCCGATCTGGAGCGAGTGCGGCAGAACAGCTATGACGGCGGGCGTCCGAGCCAGCAGGCGAGTGCCGGACATTCCGCTCCAGATCCCCAACCATATGAGGATACGAACCTCAGTTCGCCGACGGATGGCAGCAATGGCGCAGGCAGTTAATCCGAAGAACAAGAAAACGGTTCCCAGAATGATGTAACCCAGTTGGCCACGAAGCAACGACAGGGATTGATCTTCCAGACGCGCACCTCCGAGAGGCAGCCAACATAACAGAGTCGATTTAGGACGCGCAACACGGCGGGAGACTGCGAAGTGGCGAAGGACTGATTTTCCTCTTCTAATCTCTTGACAAATAGGAACCAATATGTATACTAACTTCAGCATTAAAGTCTGCTCGTAGTCGTGTTCTTCTCCGCTATCCCGCCTGCGGAAGAACAAGGAACCTAAAGGACAGAAGTCAGGAGACAGCACAGCGATTGGCGAAGCCGGAAGGAAGAGGGCGTGACTCGCGATTGTCGGCACCCTCGAGAACCAGCAGGTTGCGCGCGAGTCACATGCGAGGTGCCGCGAGTCAGAGGCCGATGGAGTTTTAGATGTCATTTTCCATGAAAGACGATGTGGCCTTCCGTGGGAGCTCTATGCGGCGACTGACCATTCTGAGGGCGGCGATTATGGCGGCATTGGCGGGCGCATGGCTCCCGAATCTATATTGGAATCCTGGCCACCTAGTGTACCCTGCGGGCATAGTCGCCTTGAAGCTCTTCGGCCGCGGGCTCACCTCTGGCCCAGAC
>JBEKEZ010000013.1:0-130006 GCA_050013575.1 Terriglobia bacterium
CCGGACCAGACTCGCCGAGCAACTGCCCAGAAGAGCCTGTCGAAGCTGCCAAGGCTCGGGCGTGGATGGTGCCGTTTCAGCACGACAAGTTGTTGGCGCAAGGCCAGGTTTTCGAGGAGGAGACTTCGATGCGCACCTCGCATGGTGGATCATGGGGGATTTACAGCAGCTGATCCGGAAGTTATGGTAGGATTCGTTGCCACAAGGGTTGTTCTTGAGCGGTGCATATGGCCGCCCCCTTAAAATTCGAAATCATCCAACTGCTCAGAGCATGGGGCGAGGGGGAACAACAGACATTGGATAAGTTGACTCCTCTGGTGCACCACGAGCTGCACCACCTGTCGCACCACGATATGGCCAGAGAGGCGGCGCGTGTCGCTTGAGAAGGCCTCACACGTGTCACCATAGCTGAACGCAGACGTGGTGGCACTCGATGAGGCTATGGACCGCTTAGCTGCTTTCGATTAGAGCAAAGCCAAGTGGTGAAACCGCGCCTTTTGGCAGGCTGACAATTGAGGATTCTTCCCAAATGCTGAAAGTGTCGCTGGAGACTCTGATGCGTTATTGGAGTTTTGCCAAGGCTAGACTCCTGCCGGAGCGTAGGAACACCACCCTTTAAGGGCGGCATTCGCGGGAGAATCCAAGTGTCGGGCCCATGCCCGGCGTTACGCATAAGAAAAGCGGAAATGACCCCAGACCGCCGGAAGCAAGTCGAGCACTTATATCACGCGGCCCTGGAGTATGAGGAGAGCGAGCGGGCCGCATTCCTCCAGGAAGCCTGCGCGGGAGATGAAGTCCTTCGACGCGAAGTGGAATCGCTGCTCGAGGACCAAGAAAGAGCCGCAGGCTCTAATGAACCCCGTGACCTTCAGCCTCCGGCCGCGTCGCGAACCCCCGAACGCGTCCAACCGCATCAGGATGGTAGCGCGGAGGGGCGTTTGGTGGGAAGGACACTAGCCCACTACCGCATTTTGGAAAGAATCGGAGCCGGCGGAATGGGTGAGGTGTATCTGGCGCACGACGAATGGCTGGATCGCGAGGTGGCCGTCAAGATCTTGCCTCAGAGCTCCCTGGAAGACCCCTCGGTTCGCAGGCGGCTGAGAAAGGAAGCACAAGCACTCTCAAAGCTCAATCATCCCAACATCGAAACCCTATTTGACTTTGTTAGCAAGGCCGCGGTTGAGTTTCTTGTCCTCGAATACGTTTCCGGCCTCACCTTGAGCGACATGCTCCAACAGGGTCCGCTGCCGGAGAGGGAGATCGCGCGCCTCGGCGTACAACTCGCCGCTGGTGTGGCCGCCGCGCACGACCAGAGGATCGTACACCGCGACCTCAAGCCCAGCAATGTTCGCGTCACTACAGACGGAAGACTGAAGATTCTGGACTTTGGCATCGCAAAATTCTTGAAGCCCCAGCGCGCAATCATCGGAACTGATAGCTCAACCGACTCCAGCACAGATCAAAACGCGGTGGGTACGTTGCCGTACATGGCGCCTGAGCAATTACGGGCAGAGATGGCGGACTCCCGCACCGACATCTACGGGGTCGGCACAATCCTCTACGAAATGGCGACAGCTCAACGGCCGTTCCGCGAGGAAACACAGCACCGCCTGGCCGATTCCATTTTGCATATGGAGCCTGCCTCACCCCGTGCCGTTAACCCCAGAGTCTCTCCTGAATTGGAGCGAATCATCCTGAAGTGCCTTCAAAAAGAGCCCGAGAATCGCTACCACTCTGCACAGGAATTGGTCGTAGATTTACGCCAGTTGGTAGTCCCTAAGACAGCGTCGCCGGCTCCACCGGTGCGCCGGGCGCATGTGTCGTGGCAGGCCGCTACCTTAGTGGCTATCCTGGCCGTGGCCGGTGCGGCAATCTTAGCTGGTCTGAATGTCGGTGGATCGCGGGACTGGTTATTGGGTAAGAAACGTCCGCCGGTAGTTCAATCCATCGCCGTGCTGCCGATGGAAAACCTGTCCGGCAATCCTGACCAGGATTATTTCGCGGACGGGATGACGGACGAATTGATTACCCGCTTAGCTCAAATTAGCGAATTGCGAGTAACTTCGCGCACATCAGTGATGCAGTACAAAGGCGTGAAGAAGCCAATCCCCCAAATCGCCAAAGAGTTGAGTGTGGACGCCATAGTCGAGGGCTCTGTGTTAAGGGCAGGTGGTCGGGTACGGATCGCAGCGGAGTTGATCGACCCAACCACCGACCGGCACACCTGGGAGGACACCTATGAGCGCGATTTCGGAGACATTCTGGCGTTGCAATCCGATGTGGCGAAAACCATCGCTCAGGAAATCAAGATCAAGCTGACGCCGCAGGAACAAGTACGGCTCGCGGAATCTCCGCGCGTCAACTCGGCAGCTTATGAGCTTTATCTCCACGGGCGCTATTACTGGAACCAGCGGACGCCAGAGGGTCTGCAGAAAGGTATGGAATATTTCAAACAGGCGATCGCCGAAGATCCAGGTTACGCGCTCGCCTACGCCGGGCTCGCAGACTCGTACCTCTTGTTGGGAAACTTAGGAGTGCTCGAGTTAAATATCGCCATCCCCGATGCAGAGGCCGCAGCCAAGAAGGCCCTGGAGTTGGACGATAGACTCGCGGAGGCGCACGCCTCACTCGGGATCGCCAGCCTGTACGATCACCTGAACTGGCGGCAGGCCGAGAAGGAACTCAAGCTCGCCATCAAACTTAATCCCAACTATGCGACGGCCCACCAATGGTATGCTTCCACCCTTGCTGTGATAGGGCGTCCGGAGGATCTTGTGCGAGAGGCGAGGCGCGCCCAGGAACTGGATCCGCTATCGCCTATTGTCAACGCCTTTCTGGGGCGGGCCTACTACCTATCGCGTCAATATGACGACGCCATCCAACAATGCCAGAAGGCGCTGAAGTTAGACCCGGACTTCCCCGTGGCGCACCTTTTCTTGGGAATGGTGTTTACGCAGAAAGGTCGCCACGAGGAGGCTATCTCAGAGGTTCAAAGAGCGGTCCATTTGTCACACGAAGCCCCGGCCATGGTCGCGGTACTGGGCTATGCCTACGCGAAGGCGGGAAAGAAAGACGATGCTTTAAGGGTACTGGGCAAATTATTAGAACCAGCCGAGAGGGAAAATGTCTTATCGGCCGATATAGCCGTGATTTACGCAGCCTTGGGGGAAAAAGACGAGGCTTTCAAATGGCTTGATAAGGCCGAGGAAGAAGGGGGGCTGTCTTCGACCGCACTGAAGCTCGGCCCGGCTCTGGACAATCTGCGATCTGACGTGAGGTTTGTGGACTTAATTCACCGCGCTGGGCTGCCGCCAGATCAGGGCGACTAATCCGCCCTGAAAGGGCAACATTTCGGACAAAAGACGCGGCCCACTCTTCGGACGAAGAAGACCGGGTTGCGATTTCCTAGATCGTGTATATAATGGGCACCATAAATCGCAAAGTGGAAACTCAAAAACAGAATCTCTTCTCTCGCAAGGAGGTTGGAGCTCATGGCAAGCAAGCGTCGTAAGCCGCCGATGAAAGGAACACTGATGAGGGGCGCCGAGGGTGATCTATACTTCATTCCAAACAACAAACTTCGAGCGTTCCGCGTGCTGGACGAGCACACAGAGACAGTAAGTGCCGAGTTCGACCGGTTGGCCGTCGAGAGGAAGGGCCAACTTACTCCGGCCCGCACGTTTGGGGATTGCCACGGAATAGAAGATTGGCTTAAGACCCCAGGACGACGGAAGCCACGTTCGAAGTAGAGAAAATTGCCTACCTCTCGCCGGGATCCGACGAGCCTCGCTAACACTGGCCGCCGGATCTATTGGGGTGACAAGCTTGCTCAAACGGCGGTTTTCGGGTGACATCCCCACTCTTCCGATAGCGGAAGTCCATGGGCCGGTGCGGAAGTCTTACTATACAGGTACGCACCGGCTAATCTCGCCGGAGAAGACTGTCGAGCGCATGTTTCGCTTGGCGTCGGCGCTGGGCATCACCCGAATCGCCAACGTTACTGGCCTCGACACTATCGGGGTCCCGGTAGTGATGGTCTGCCGGCCCAACTCACGATCGATTGCGGTTTCACAAGGCAAAGGACTGACCCTGGCCGCGGCAAAAGCTTCGGGCATCATGGAAGCGATGGAGGGATACCACGCCGAGCGCATCACTCTTCCACTGAAACTCGCCAGCTATGAGGAGTTGCGGTACACTCACAACGTCATCGACGTTTCCCTGCTGCATCAGCTCACGAATCAGATTTATCATCCGAACCTGCCCATGCTTTGGATCGAAGGACACGACTTGTTACAGAACGAACTCGTATGGGTCCCGTACGAATTAGTCCACCTCAACCACACACTGCCCCTCCCTCCCGGGACGGGTTGCTTCGTCGCTAGTTCCAATGGCCTGGCTTCCGGAAACCATGTGCTGGAGGCCATTAGTCACGGCATCTGCGAGGTGGTCGAGCGCGATTCCGCAGCTCTGTGGAGGTTAGAGGACGAGGGGGCTCAGGAGAAAATGCGCGTAGACCTGAACTCCGTAGATGACCTCGACTGCCGCATGGTGCTCGAAAAATGCACGCAATCCGGCGTCTCGGTGGCAGTCTGGGAAACGACTACGGATATCGGCATCCCAGCATTCATTGTATTAACAGCGGAAAACAAGTTCAATCTCCTGCGCCCTCTGCCGTCAAACCTCGGTTTCGGGTGCCATCCAGCGCGGCCAATCGCCTTATTGCGCGCTCTCACCGAGGCGGCCCAGTGTCGATTGACGTACATCTCCGGCTCCCGCGATGACCTCGGCCGGAATGCCTACGAGCACTCTTTGAGCTTGAGCACGTTGCAAACCGATCTCGCGCGAACGGAAATCAGAGGATCGATGAGGGATTTCCGCGATATCCCAAGCTTTGACAGCGATACATTCGACGAAGACGTCGCCTGGGAGCTAGACCGACTTCGCTCGGCAGGGATCGAACGCGTCATTGTCGTGGATCTGACTAAGCCGGAACTCGGCGTGCCGGTGGTGCGTGTGGTGATCCCAGGCTTAGAACCGACAGGGTTGATGTTCGACCACCTTCCGGGCCCTCGAGCTCGGGCAATTCTAGAGAACCGTCGATGAACGCATACATTTTCACCGGACCGACCCTGAGAGCCGACGAAGCCCGCCAGGAACTAGATGCCATTTATCTACCTCCGGCCTCTCAGGGAGATGTGTATCGGGTCACGAGCAGGAAGCCGCAAGCAATCGGCATCATTGACGGATACTTCGAGTGCATTCCGGCCGTGTGGCACAAAGAAATTCTTTGGGCCATGGACCAAGGGATCCACGTCTTCGGCTGCTCGAGCATGGGCGCCCTGCGAGCGGCTGAGCTCGCAGCGTTCGGGATGGAAGGCGTGGGGAACATCTTCGAAGCCTACCGGGATGGCTCGCTCGAGGATGATGACGAGGTCGCCGTTGCACACATGTCGGCGGACCACGGTTATCAATCTACATCCGTGGCGATGGTCAATATCCGCGCCACATTCGAGGCGGCAGAAAAGGCAGGTATCATCCCGGCCGTGGTAAGAAGAAAGCTGGAGCAGATTGCCAAGGAACTCTTCTACCAGGAGCGGTCCTATAGTGAAGTACTCGATCGTGCCGACGAAAGTGGCCTGTCCGGCCAACTCGATGCGTTGCGGCGTTGGTTGCCAACTGGACAAGTTGACCAAAAACGTCTAGATGCGCTCGCGATGCTGCGATCGATGCGTCGCCTACTCAAGTTGAATCCTCCACCCAAGCGCGTCCGGTACTCGTTCGAATACACAGCCAACTGGGAAATTGCCCGGAGCCGTGCGGGAAGTCTTCAGATGGATTCACTCGGGCGTGGAGTTACAATTTTCATGGATCGGTTGCTCGACGAACTGCGACTTGAAGGTGACATCTATTCGCGAACCCGCCAAGCGGTGCTCCTGCGATTCTTGGCGCTCGAGGAGGCAAGGCGGCAAGGGATTACTCCCACGCCTGGGATGGCCCACGCCGCGGCGCAGAGCTTTCGCCGCCAGAAAGGCATCGAAGACCAGGAGAAATTCCAACATTGGCTGGTAGAAAACGGCCTCAGCCATGAAGAATTCCTCGAATTGATGAAAGACGAAGCGTCACTCGAATGGGTGCGTGACCTCGCCGAGATAGACACGGTGGCTCTCGTGCCAGACCACCTACGCGTGACGGGTCAGTACGTGCGGCTTCTGAGTCGTGCGCGTGAGAAGCAACACATGTTGGAATCGAAAGGCCTTCAGTATCCGAGCTCGCTGGACGCAGGTCTAACCGAAGACGAACTACTGCGCTGGTATTTCGAGGAACGGCTTGGGCGCCCGGTCCCAGCCGACCTCGCACTTTACTGTCGTTGCGCTGGCTTCGCGGATGAGAGCAGCTTTCGCAGGGCCATCCTCCGCGAGTATTGCTACACTAGCCGTAAACCGATAGTTTGACTCCTGCCAGGCCGCGACCGATAATCTGGCCAGCTTTTCTGGCCAAGACGCAGCTCCGTTCGCGCCGCACATGTTGCGCACAAAGGGCCGCGCTGGTAAACTGAATTTCAAGGCGTCACGGCATCGGTCGCTGGGCTCGTTGATGCTCGCCGCACTTTTCGGCATCGCGTGTTTGTTCACAGGACCCCGCGTGAAGCGTTAGCTGCCGTGGTTCACTGGCCCTATGATCTGAAGTACCCACACCATTCAGTGGCCTCGGATGGTTCTTGAGTACTGCTGCCGAGCGACGTGCACTCCGAAGAAATCGTGCCAGCTTCTGAGCCGCGGTGGCCCCCGAATCGTGCCGCGGACCACCTCCCCAAAATCCTCACTCTGCTGGCCGCGGCAAGTGATTGATCCTGTGACGTAGGTTTGCGTCGATTGCGTGGCCCAAAATCAGACGATTTTGTTGAAAGAGTCGGGTTGGGGCCTGAGAAGGGGGCCTTTTAGGCCTTTGATCGGTGAATCTTATATGCTAGCATACATAGAGAATGAGTTCAAGCCACTCCCAACCCCCGAGGCTTGCCCTCAAGAAGCACCTCGACACCTTACTCGCGGACTTCACCCTGCTGGCCGGATCGCTGGTTAAACAGTACGTGGTCTGCGGCAAGCCCGGCTGCCGTTGCCAGCGCGGGCATAAGCACGGTCCTCTGTTCTACCTTTATTGGAAGGAGCGGGGCCGGAGTTGCTCCCTCTACGTGCCTCGTGACCAGGTGGCGAAACTCCGCCAGCAGATTCAGAACTACCGCCGTCTGCAGAGGGAACTAGCGCGCCGAGTCCAGCGGCAGTTGCGGGCGTGGCAACGCCACTTTCAGGAGGAACGCCGTCGATGATGAGCGAACAGCCTCGCAGTGAGCCATTGTTCTACTACTTCCGTTTAGAGGACCAGATTCCTGAAGATCACCTGCTGAAGCTTATTGACCGGCTTGTGGATTTCCGCTTTGTGCGCGAACGTCTGAAGGATGCTTACAGCTCGGGGGGACGGCCCTCCATGGACCCCGAGATTCTCCTGCGCATGCTGCTGGTGGGTTAGCTGCACGGGATCACCAGTGAACGGCGGCTGGTGGAAGAAGTTCGCATGCACCTAGCCTATCGCTGGTTCACCCGGATCGGCCTGGAGCAGGAGGTACCTGACCACTCCACCTTCTCCAAGAACCGGCACGGGCGGTTCCGGGAATCGGGGATCTTCCTGGAGATCTTTGAAGAGATCGTGCGCCGATGCCCGGAGGCGTGGTTGGTTGAAGGCCAGCGCCTGACGGTCGATGGGACTGCAGTGACCGCGAATGCCAGTTCCCGGAGCAAGGTGCATCGCAAGCAGTTGGCGGAGGTCGCCAAGGTTTCGCGGACGGTGCGGGAATATCTGGAGGAAGTAAGGCCGGAGAACCCGGTGGCCGATACGGCGGACCGGCCTCCGGCGCCGCGCTCGATGGCCGCGCAGATGGTCTCCAAGACGGACCCCGATGCCTGTTGGGTACGCATTTTCATTTCCACTGAAAAACCAAATGACACCAGTACCCAAGAACGAGGGTGTTCGCTCCCTACGCAAGCGAACCTCCGAAGCAGCCCGTCGACTGCGTCCGGGTATAGGAATCTCCTTCAGGTACTCCTCGGTGATCTGGTACGACCCTTTGGGCGTGGGGCGGTGGCCGGTTATCAGACGCTGCTGGGCATAACTGCTATTGAGAAAAGCAAGGCAGTACCGCAACATGTCTTCTTTGGAAGCGAGCCCGCTGGGGGGTTTCTTCATTGCCTTTCGGAACTCTTGCCAAGCACGTTTGGTTTTCCGTCCAGGCGCAATGACTGTGCAGGCGTCGTCAGTCAAGTATCCGACGCCATCAAACACAAAACGCGGAGTTCGCACAAGGCGTGGTGAGAGTATTCTCGGCTGACCGAGCATGATCTTTGAGTCCCGTGGCCAAAGCCGCCCGACCCGGATGAGCCCAGGCCCGCTCAATGAAAGCACGAGGGCGTATAGGCATTCGGTGGGGAATTTCCACCACGCTCGACCAGGCTCGCTCCAATCTATAGAGCCACACTCGGGGCATCGGTCCTTAGCCATACAGTTCTCACAAAACTCCGACCCACACTGTTTGCAGACGTATACCTGAACTTGGGCGGCCGAGCAATTTGGGCAAGACTCTAAAGCCAAGCCTCACTCCCGTTGGCTTTTTCAGTCACTTTTTGAGACGGGTCGAAGCGCCATTGAAATGTATTTCCACAGACAGTATTGCCCTACATCGTTCGAGCCTGTCTATCAGTTGGAACGCTTCATGCAGAAATCTACCTGCCCAAGAATGCGATTTGCTGATAATTGCCTCGGTGGCTCCCTCCATGTCGAGCGAAGTTCGAAATCGCTTCTCCGCTGTTTTTGCGTCCCATCTCGCCTTCTTAGCGTTCCATTTGGATGCTTGGGCATCCCGACGTGCCTTCTCTGTCTCCCAATACTTCTTCGCGATGTCCAAACTTTTACTAACCAAGATCAGGATATCGACCACACCGACGAGATATATCTCGTTGGTACCGGGCGCGGTAATTTGGCGGATGCATAGTTTTTCTTCCTTGCGGACGCGTTTGCGGCCGCTCGGATTCTGTGCCAGGAGCACTTGATTGTATGCGTTTTCAAAATGTCCTAGGATCTTTCGGAATTCATTCAACGGAAGGTCCACGTACGTGATGGACAACCGGACCGGCTCCAGTTCTTCGGCCATGTAAAGGGGCCTCCTTATGGGTGGACGCTTCCTACTTACAAGTCATGCTTTGCTCTCACTCTCGCGCGGACTCAGGGCGTAAAGAATCAATTCGACGCGACTTGAAATGCCGAGCTTTTCGTAGATACGAAACAGGTGGTTCCTGACAGTGTGCTCACTTACCCCGAGCGCCGAGGAAATCTCGCGATTCGGCAGCCCTTCAGCCACTAGGCGAACCACCTCCTCTTGCCGCGGGGTGAGCAACGGAATGCCCAGGACGTTGACGATGCGAAAGGGTTCCCTGTCCGTAAAGGCGTCCAGAAGCCAATTAAGTTCTTGACTGCTTGCCCAGACCTGCCCCGCATGGACCACCCGAATGCACTTATAAAGCATCTCCAAAGGGTCGGTCTTACAAATCACACCTTTAGCACCTGCCGAGAAGGCTTCAATTACTTGCTCTGGCTCATGACTACCCAACAAGAGGATGGGACGGGTCGTCGAGCCAGCAGCGCGCAGCTCGCGCAGAAGCTTAAAACCCCCTTTGGGGTCGCCCTGCATTGCCAAGCAAATCGCGGCAACGTCCGGCCGGTGCTCGGACGCGTGCTTGAGGAATTCCTTAATAGTTTGTGCACACGCGATGACCGTGAAGTGTTTGTCTTGCCTTCCGAGGGCACGGGATAGCAATTGGCAGTCCAAGAGCGTCTCTGCTGCTATGATTACCTTGATGGCCATGCGCGTAAGCTTTGCAGACATCGCATCGTCAGACCAAATATATTAAGAAACTGCCCTTATTCTACGCACATTTGACGGAAGAACAAAGTCAAATCCAATAAAGATCGGCGATTCTAAATAATTAATGTCTGTGAATAGGTAACCATTGCGACATCCTATCACTGATGAAATCGGGGGAGGCGAATTCCCGCCAGTCCGCTTGAGATGAAAGTACCTACCCCGAGACATTTGCCCTGCCTTAGGTGTATGGGCAAACCCTACTATGTCGGCGAGGTTTTCCGCTTATTGTGATCCTTCCGGTGCGCATGTAGACTGTGACTGTTCATGTCAAAGGATTGCTGGTTCCAGAAAAGGTTCGCCGTGTCGAAATTGATCAGTAAGAAGTGTACTGACAGCCGCCATTCCAATGGGATCGTCGAGCAAAGTGCTAAAATGAAAAAACGGGCGTGTCGCCAATAAGGAGACGATCGCAATGGAGCCTCGAAAACATAATCGCTACCGGCTGGAGATTCCCGTGATTTTCGCGTGGAAGGGCTCGCAAGATGTCAGGCAAGAGGGGATAGGCCTGACGCGGGATCTCAGTGTCAAAGGAGCGTTCATCCGCGCAACTACCGTGCCTCCGTCAGGCGTCAATCTAGAGTTCAAAGTTTTTCTTCCGCCGCGCCGCGCGGCTTTACCCGTACCGCTCTGCGGAAAAGGACAAGTGGTTCGCGTGGACTCGGTACCTGAGCGAAACCGTACGGGCTTTGCGGTGGCGACGGGAAAACGGATCGTGTTACGCGCAGATGAGGAAACTCAATGAGCGAGAAAATCCCGCTCCAGATCTTGAGTGTGACGCTCTTGGCGAGCGTGTTGCGTGCTTTCCCCGCCCACACGGAACACAAGGCCATAGCTACTCAGAGCCTCCTGCCCTCTCCAGGGCATACCGTACAGGGGGCCATCCCAGCTCGAGGCTAAGCTAACATGATATGTCTAGCCCATCAGCCGCACGCCGAATCAGTCCTTGGGAAATTCTTTGTGTTTGCCAGCGCGTCCATGCGGGAGTTAGTCCGTAATGTGCAGCAGGTCGCGCGGTGCAATGCTGCTGTTCTGATCTCCGGTGAAAGTGGTAGCGGCAAAGAGTTGATCGCCCGCGCCCTTCATCAGTATTCGTTACGCTGCAACAATCCCTGGATCGATATCAATTCTGGCGCCCTTCCGGAGCACTTGGTGGAAAGCGAGTTGTTCGGATACGAGAAGGGCGCATTCAGCGGGGCCGAGTCAACGAAGCTGGGCCTGTTCGAACTTGCCCACACGGGCACGTTGTTTCTGGACGAGATCGCGGAGTTGGAACCCAGGACGCAGGTCAAGCTTCTCCGGGTATTGGATGGGGCGCCCCACTATCGGCTTGGCGGAGTGCACAAAGTGTGTGTGGACGTCCGCGTTATCGCCGCCACATCTCGGGATTTGGAAGAGGTAATGCAACGCGGCACCTTTCGGCGCGAACTCTACTATCGCCTGCGCCAGATCCATCTCAAGGTGCCTCCCCTGCGCGAGCGGCCTGAGGACATTCGCCCCCTCGCCGAGCTTTTCCTGCGAGAGTCCGCTCCTGCCTGTACGTTTTCCACCGAGGCCTTAGAGGCCTTGCAGCGATACTCCTGGCCTGGAAATGTCCGCGAGCTGAAAAACACCGTGGTGGCAGCAAGTGCCCTCGCCAGGGGTCCAGAAATAACCTTGGTCGATCTGCCACCCGAAATCAATGCTCGGGTACGTGCTCCCAATTGTGCGACCCCCACCCGGTTGAAGGAAATGGAGCAGCAGATGATCACCCAAGCTCTTGCGAAGACCGGTGGAAGTTTTCAGCGGGCAGCCGCGATGCTAGGCATCTCCAAAAGAACGCTCAGCAGGAAACTAAGGCGTTACGAAATTGAAGACGCCCAATGCATGGCTGTCTAATCAAGCGATCCTCAGGCGGGTGCCTGCTCCTCCCGGTGTCAATAGCCATCCATCCCTTCCCTTGTTTGTTTTTCAGGAGACAGATCGTCCAGATCTCTTCCCGTCCCTACTAACACCAGCTATTGGTCCGAGGACAAGTTGACACTCCATCGTCTACTTTGTCCAACCCACAATGTTTTCATGAGGATATCCTCGTCAACTGATCACCGCCGTTCATGGGCCGAGACAACTTGGCACTCAGCCTAAGCTTGGTCATTTTCCCTAGGGACCTGAAACCACATGACTTACGTTACGCGGCCAATTGGCACCCTGAATGCTCTTTTATCGAGCGACATTAAGTGTAGGGATGAGCGATGCAGCCAATTCAGGAAAGCAAAGGGCGGATAATGCGAAACCTACTGAAAGTAGCGGTTCTGGTTCTGATATTGACGGGGAGTTCTGCTTTTGCGAAACACCCGAAGCTCGGGCGTGGCCTCGACAAGGTTGACCCAAATTCGAACGTCGATGTCATTGTCCAGTACAACCATGTCCCGACTGGGTGGGATCACCAATGGGTGCACGGCCAGGGTGGGAACGTGAAGAGGCGGTACGGAAACGTTAGAGCCGCGTTGTATCGGGTGCCTGCCCGTACGTTGACAAAACTCGCGGAGAACCCGAACGTGACCTTCATCTCGCCAGACCGTCCAGTAAAAGGAATGCTGGATCTGACGGCCACCGCGGTGAACGCCGCTGCGGCTTATCAACTGGGCCTCGATGGTACGGGGATCGGCGTAGCGATTATCGATAGTGGGATCACCGAGGTCAATGACCTATCGTCCCGCGTCGTCTACAGCGAGGATTTTGTTGGTACCGGCACGAATGACCTTTATGGACATGGGACGCATGTCGCGGGCATTGTGGCTGGAAACGGCGACCATTCAATCTGCACCACCTGCACGCGCAGGCTTCAGGGCATCGCCCCGAATGCCAATCTGATCAATCTTCGAGTGCTGGATGAGAATGGTGCGGCAACCGACAGCACCGTGATCGCTGCCATCGACCAGGCCATTGCCCTCGCACAGACCTACAACATTCGGGTCATCAATCTCTCCGTGGGCCGCCCTATCTATGAAACCTATGCGCAGGACCCCCTGTGCCAGGCCGTAGAAGCTGCCTGGAATGCCGGCATTGTGGTGGTGGTCGCAGCCGGCAACGAAGGCCGGGATAACTCGGTTGGCGAAAACGGCTATGGAACTATCACTGCGCCGGGCAATGATCCGTTCGTGATCACGGTGGGCGCCATGAAAGATGGGGGGACGCCGACGCGAACGGATGACCTGATCGCGTCCTACAGCTCCAAGGGCCCCACGGGCATCGACCTCTTCGTCAAACCTGACATCGTGGCCCCTGGCAACCTGACGGTTTCTCTCCTGGCTGACATCAATGACACACTCCCCACGACTTATCCTACGACGCTGACGCCGAATACCTATTACGACGCGGCGGGTGACGGTTCACCTTCCACCTCATACTACACGCTGAGCGGTACCAGCATGGCGACGCCTGTGGTGAGCGGCGCGGCGGCCCTACTGCTTCAGCAAAACCCTTCCTTGACGCCCGATCAGGTCAAAGCCACCCTGATGTTGACGGCATACAAGACTTTCCCCGCCAGCAGCCAAGCCACGGAACCGACTACGGGGACTGTATACACGAGCTACTATGACATCTTCACGATTGGCGCCGGTTATTTGGACATTGGCGCCGCGCTCGCCAACACAGAGACCTTTACCGGCACAGCGCAATCGCCTGTAGCTGTCTTCGACCCCGTTACGGGGTCCGCAGAAGTGTCTTGCAGCCCATCCGACGTCTGTGCCGAGTCCGCGATATGGGGCACCAGTGCGGTCTGGGGTACCAGCGCAATCTGGGGTACCTCGGTCTTTGTAAATGGCACCTCGGCCATCTGGGGCACCAGCGGGATCTGGGGCACCAGCGCCATCTGGGGTACCAGTGGGGTCTGGGGCACTAGCGGTGTTTGGGGCACGAGCGGCATTTGGGGCACGTCGGCACTATTAGGCGAAAAGTAAGAATGAGCCACAAGGATCCTGATCAGCGGTGAAAGCAAACGATAAGTAAGTGAATTCCTTGAGGAGAACAAAATGGCTTCCTGGCGACATGTGCGGTTCTTTATCGTTCTGGTTGCAGGATTTGGGATCGCTTCCCGAAGCGCCGCGGGTCTCGACCCGGCGAAGGCCCTCACCCAATATGCTCATGGGAGCTGGCACGTGGCGGATGGCCTTCCGCAGGACAACGTAATCTCCATTGCCCAGACCCCGGATGGATATCTCTGGCTGGGGACCGAAGAAGGGCTTGTTCGCTTTGATGGTCTCCGGTTCACGGTCTTCGACCGGAGCAATACACCGGAGTTGAAGAGCAACGATATCTGTGCGCTCCTCGTGGACCGAATGGGAAATCTCTGGATCGGCACCGCAGGCGGCGGTGTCGTTCGGATGACGCAGGGGAAATTCGTCGCCTTTACCACCCAGAATGGGCTTTCCAATGATTCCGTTCTTTCGCTGTGCGAAGGGCTGGACAACGCCATCTGGATCGGCACCGAGGGCGGCGGAGTAAACAGATTTATGGACGGTAAGGTCACCGTGTTCAACGCCAAAGCAGGTTTGGCCGACGATGCAGTCTACTCCATCGCGGCAGCGAAGGATGGAAGTGTATGGTTTGGGACAGGTGGGGGAATTTCACAACTGAAGGATGGCTCCTTCCGAAACTTCACCGTCCAACAAGGCCTTCCGAATAAGAATGTACGAGCCCTGTTCGAGGATCGTGATGGAATCCTTTGGGTGGGGACCAACGGCGGCGGCCTTAGCCAGTTCCGGGGCGGGCATTTCAAAACCTTCACGACCAAAGACGGCTTAAGCAGCAACGCCGTGTTCTCCGTGTATCAGGACAAAGAAGGAACCCTCTGGATCGGCACCGTCGGGGGCGGGCTGAATCGTTGGAGCAAGGGCAAATTTACTCCTTACAAGACAGCCCCCGACAACGCGCGGCAGGACGTCTGGGGATTCCTCCAGGACCGCGAGGGGACACTCTGGATCTGTAGCGGCGACGGCCTTAGCCAATTGCGCGATGGCCAAGCCACCGCCTACAGTTCCGTTGAAGGCTTATCCAGCGACATCGTCCTGCCCATCTACGAAGACCGCGAAGGAAACCTCTGGATAGGAACTGCCGGCGGCGGACTGAATCGCTTTCGTAACGGGCAATTCACCTCCTACACCACCCGACAGGGCCTTTCTGATAATGTTGTGCTTTCCCTGGGTGAGGATCACGATGGCTCCCTCTGGGTTGGGACGCGGCATGGTCTGGACCAGATGAAAGACGGCAAGTTCAAGGTTTACACCACCAAGGATGGTTTGCCGAATGACATCGTTTTATGTATGTGGCCAGACCGTGACGGCAACCTCTGGCTGGGGACCCGCAGCGGGTTGGGACGCTTCCAGGCGGGGAAGTTCACCACCTATACCACCAAGGACGGTCTGTCGAACAACTATGTGACGTTTATCTACCAAGACCGTGAAGGTACCCTCTGGGTCGGCACGGGTGGCGGCGGCCTGAACCGCTATAGAAACGGGACGTTTACGGCCTTCACCACCAAAGACGGATTATCCAGCGACTTGGTCACGGCCATCCATGAAGACGAGAATGGCACTCTGTGGGTGGGGACCAGCGGTGGCGGATTGAATCGGTTTAGCCACAGTAAGTTTACCAGCATCTCGATGAAGAACGGCCTTTCCGACGACAAAATATTTCAAATCCTCGAAGACCGGAAACATAACTTTTGGATGAGTTCCAATCGCGGCATCTTCCGCGTCAGCGAACGGCAGCTCAAAGATTTCTCGGACGGCAAGATCACATCGATTCAGTCCGTACCTTACGGTGTCTCCGAGGGAATGAAGAGCCGGGAATGCAACGGCGGCTTCCAGCCCGCCGGTTGGACGGCACGGGATGGAAAAGTGTGGTTCCCCACTATGAAGGGAGCGGTCGTGATCGATCCCTCCAGCAACAGCGCCGCAGGATTACGCCCCCAGGTGCACGTGGAGGCAGTAGTCGTCGATCAGCACGCCTTTACGCCGGGTGAGACCATCCAGGTGGCGCTGGGAAGAGGCAGGCTCGAGTTTCATTACACCGGCATCAGCCTGTCGGCAGCGAAGCGGGTCAGTTTTAGGTACAAGCTGGAAGGGTTTGATAGCGAGTGGGTAGAGGCCGGCGATCGTCGCGTGGCCTATTACACGAACCTTCCTCCCGGACATTATCGTTTCCGGGTAATGGCCGCGGGTGACGATGGCAAGTGGAACGAGGCAGCCGCACCGAGCGCCGTGTATCTGGCCCCGCACTTCTACCAGACGACCTGGTTCTACGGTCTTTGTGCGGTTCTCCTACTGGGCGTGCTGTCGGGAGCCCGCCTGAAGGAAGCGAAGAAACACGCCGAAGAGATCGCCGCTCTGCACCTTCGCACCCTTGAGGCATTGGCCCTGGCCATCGAGGCCAAGGATGAGACGACACACGACCACCTCCAGCGAATGCCGAGCATGGCCGTGGCCGTGGCAATGCAATTGGGGCTGAGTGAAGAGGAAACGGATGCTCTCCGTGCCGCGGCCTTGCTTCACGATATCGGCAAGCTGGCTGTGCCGGAACACATCCTCAGTAAGCCCGGCAAGCTAACGCCAGAGGAGTTTGAAAGGATTAAGGTCCACCCAATAGTCGGTGCGGAAATCCTGCAGCGCGTGCGATTTCCTTATCCGGTCGCGCCTATTGTCCGTGCGCATCATGAGAAATGGGATGGAAGCGGTTATCCGGATGGGCTGAAGGGAGAAGAGATACCCATCGGGGCGCGGATTCTGGGGGCCGTGGATTGCCTTGACGCTCTCACTTCCAACCGCCAATACCGGCCGGCACTGCCTTTTTCAGAAGCATTGGCCGTCCTCGAGGCAGATAGCGGCAAGGGGTATGATCCACGCGTAGTCGAAGTCGTTAGTAGCCTTCACCTGAATTCCAATCAAGTGGAAGGCACACTCTCAGAACAGAAACGAAAAAGGCTCTCGATAATCGCAAAGGTTGCTCGAGGGGAAGCCCCGGGCGCAGGTTTCCAGAAACTCAAGGCAGAGATTTCCGTCGGTGACCCGGTAGACTTCCTCCATGCCATCGCCTCCGCCCGCGAGGAAGGCCAGATGCTCTTCGAGCTGAGCCAGGCATTAGGGAACTCTCTTAGCCTGGACGAAACCCTGTCCGTTCTGGCTGTCCGTCTGAAGCGAATCATCCGCCACGACGCGATTGCGGTCTACACTTGCACAGACGGCTATCTGATCCCCAAATACGTGTTTGGGGAGAACTTCCGGGAGTTCGCATCCTTGCGAATCCCGATGGGAGAAGGCTTGTGTGGTTGGGTGGCGGAAAAGCATCAATCTATTGTGAACGGAAACCCCCTGGTTGAGCCAGGCTTCCTGAAAGAGGTGGGCGCCTCGCCTCTGCTGCTTTCCGCGCTTGCGGTGCCTCTCGAAGGGGTTGACCGGACCATCGGCGTACTGGCGCTTTACCGGCGGCAGAGAGATGCGTTCACTGGAGATCACCTCCGCATTCTCCTTGCCATCAGCGCGAAGCTGGGATTTTCAATAGAGAACGCCTTGAAGTACCAGACTGTGGAGAACTCAGCTACCACCGACTACCTGACGGGACTGCCGAATGCACGGTCGCTATTCCTGCATCTTGACAGCGAACTGGCTCGCTGCAAACGGCTGCAGACTCCCCTCGCGGTTGTGGTCTGTGACCTGGACGGTTTCAAGCAGGTCAACGACCGCTTTGGACACCTCGTGGGGAATATGGTCCTCCGTTCTGTGGCCTCGGGATTGAAGGAGACTTGCCGCGAGTATGACTACGTGGCGCGAATGGGCGGTGACGAATTCGTGGTGATTATGCCCGGTTTCGATGCCGCAGCGATGAAGGAAAAGTCGCTGTTATTTCAGAGCATTGCCATGGAGGCCGGAGTTCAAGTGTGCAAAGAACCCCTGCTGTCTTTGAGTGCCGGCGTAGCAATGTACCCGCACGACGGTCTTGATGCAGAGCAATTGCTTGCCGAAGCGGATCACCGGATGTATGCCAACAAGCAATGTCGTCACGCGCAAATGGTCCCGGCCATCGGGCCACTTGCGGTGACTTTGTCGCCATCGCCAATCAACAAGTACGCGGTTATGGAGAGCGCTGGCGAATGCGCATAAGGCGCGCAACACGGCATCTGCTCATGATTACGGTCACTGTGGCCTTGGGAGGTTTCTTAGGAGCGACCTTGGTGCGCCTTGCTCCGGCGTTCCCAGTAGATGAGGGCAAATTAGATCCTCGGTTGGCCAAACAGAGTGTCTTGAGCTGCGGGTCAGATGTTCCCTATAACAGTAGAGGGGCAAACTCCGGGAACAGGGGAGTGAGCACGCGGCCCTCTCACCGCGCCGAGTACTCCTCTCCCGCCTATCACATAACACAATCCTGACTGCCTCAGGAGGCAATGCTACAGTCAGCTGTAAGAGCACAGCGACTTTCCGCACGGTTCAAAACCGAGGGGCACAGCTTGCGACATCGCGCGTACTGCCCAGAAGCAGGGCAACCCCAAAATAGGCCGACTCAATGCTCCATCCCGTACCCTTGACGGTGCTCATGCGACTCGCCCACTAATTCGTGCTCGGCATTCTCAGTCGCGTGGCCTTGGTCGCGGCCACCAATTTCATGCCCGGTTTCCATTGCGGACTGCTTCGAAACATCGCGGCTCAACTCCTGACCCAATTTCTCCGCGTCATTCGTGTAAATCTGGGCATCGTAGCGCCCGCGTGAGACGGAGACGACGCCAGCCGTGAATTGATAAGCTGCTCGTGGGCCTGCTCGGTGTCCACGTGCACTGGCACGCGATCGGCGGTGGCTCCCTGGCTGCTATGGCTGGTGACAGCTTAGCCGTAGTCGAGATGGGGATGTTCGTGGATATTGAAATGCGCGTCCCGCAAGTTGACGACGACCCTGAGCCAGGAGTAGAAAGTATTACCAGGGGACGAACAGAGCAGGAAAGGAGCGTACCATGGATCGACGGGACTTCTTGAAGAAGAGCCTGGAGAGGGGAACTCTGGTCGCTACGGGACTCGTCGCCTCAGAAGAATTCCTTGCCGCGCGGCCCGAGAAGGCACCCACCAAGCCTGTTTCGAGGCGGGCACTTGGCAAGACCGGCGAGCAACTCTCCATCCTTGGGTTCGGCGGGATTGTGGTGATGTCTGTCGAGCAGTCGTTCGCCAACAATATCGTGGCCGAGGCGGTGGACCGTGGCATCAACTACTTTGACGTCTCTCCAGATTACGGCGACGCCGAGGAGCGCCTAGGGCCGGCACTCCAACCTTACCGCCGCCAGTCGTTCCTGGCTTGCAAAACCAACTTCCGCGACAAAGCCGGAGCGATGGCCGACCTTGATAATTCGCTAAAACACTTGAGGACGGACTATTTCGACCTGTATCAGCACCACGCTTTGACCAAGACTGCGGAGGTCGACAGAATCTTTGGTCCGAACGGCGCCATGGAGGCTTTTGTGGCGGCGCAAAAGGCAGGAAAGGCGCGGTATCTCGGGTTCTCCTGCCACTCCGTCGAAGCGGCGATCGCCGCCATGGACGGCGCCCACTTCGACACCATCCTCTTCCCCACGAACTTCGTGCTGTTCTCCCAGGCCAACTTCGGTCCGCAGGTGCTCGGACACGCACGGCAGAAGGGCATGGGGTACCTGGCGATCAAAGCCATGGCGAAGGGCAGGTACCCGGTGACTATGCCCGAGGCTCAGCACACGCCCAAGTGCTGGTACGAACCTTGCAAGCTGCCTGAAGAGGCATCGCTTGCCCTACGCTGGACACTGTCACGACCGTATCTCACGGCTGCTATTCCGCCGGGTAACCCGGAATGGTTCCGGCGTGCGATGGATGTGGCTCAGAACTTCCAGCCGATCACTGAGGATGAGACCCGGGCTCTCCTGGCTCGTGCCAGCGGTGCGGAGCCGATCTTCCAACTCGGGAACAACGTCTGAGGCGTGTCAGCGGTTGAATACTCTTCTTTCTCTGCATATCTTTTACCTTCCCTCGGCTGTTGCATTCCACCTCGGAGCGCGGGGCGGGCGCGTTAGCCGACACGCCGAGTGCTTGTCGCAAGTGAATTCCCGCACCTGTGCGTCGCCATAAATGCGTCCAACGGAAATTGAACCTGGCTCCTCAACGCAAGTGCAGCACTTCAGGCCGGCAGATTCTCTTTGCTGCGGGCGTGGAATCCTTGCTCTTGAATTCCACAACTTTATGGCAAGACTCCGCCCTCTCTTGCCTCACATCTCCCACGCCGAGCCAGTGTTCGCACAGGAAAGCTGGAGGGGGTTCGGACTAGAGTAGAAATGGCTTCGCTCCGTAACTCTTTTAGCCTGCGACGCGCCACCTGTACCGATGGTGGAGCCCATCCACCCGAGGCAGAGCTACGAGTGTGCCTTGACTGGCTTCCCTTCTCTCTACCGGCCTCATCTCGGGCGTGTCCTTCCCCAATCCATCGTGGATCCTATCCGCATGATAGTACCCGAGGTATTCACGAACCAATCTCCGCAAGTGGGCTTCATTGAACACGATCACGCGATCCAGCAATTCTCTGCGGCAGCTCCCCACCCATCTTTCGGCCACCCCATTCTGCCAGGGGCTTTGATAGGATGTTCGGATTAGTTCGCTACTCATGGATTGGAGCACCTCTGTAGCTTCTCCCTCGTACTTCCTGTCTCGATCGAGAATGAGGTAGCGAGGAGCGGTGTCTTCGGGAAAAGCCTCTCGCAATTGCTGCACGATCCAACGGCTGGTCGGATGCTCCGTGGCGTTGAAGTGGAGAACTTTCCTCCGGCTGTGGCTGATCACGAAGAAGCAGTACAACACGCGGAAAGTGGCTGTTGGAACCGTGAAGAAATCCATCGCCGCAATCACTTCCCGATGGTTTCTCAGAAAGATCAACCAGGGCTTGCGTGCGTCTCCCTTACGGCCCACTCGAGCAAGGTACCGCGAGACCGTGCGCTCGGAAATCTCAAAGCCCAGTTTCAATAGCTCTCCATGGGTTCTGGGACCTCCCCAGGTGGGATTCTCGTTCGTGATCCGCTCGATGACTTGACGAAGCTCGGAGCTAAGCCTGGGTCTGCCCTTCTCCCTGCGCCTGGAAAGGAAACACCAATAGAGCCGAAATCCGGCACGATGCCAACGCACCACCGTCTCCGGCTTCACTACCGCTAACGCCTCGGTCCGCCGGGACCAGACGCGTCGCAGGAAGACCCAGAACACCTGGTCTCACGCGCTCAACCTCGGCCGAGCATTTTGGCGCTTGAGCACACAGACCTGATGCCGCAGCGCCACGATTTCAAGTCCCAGACTATTTCGTGAGCGCAGGAAGGCATTGAACCACCCAAGTAGACTCAACACAAATTTGAACATGGAAGCAGTTTACACGGACCTGTGGTCATCCCCTGGCGATCTCATAACCCCTTGGTTTTCGATAGGAATCGACTTTTGGCGACAGACACCCATGACGTCAACGTAGCCGTTATGACCTACGCCAGCGAAATGTTTTCCTGGTATGCGGGCTCGGTGGAAGCCGACACCTATTTTTGCCCCGAGCGGCACGGCATGTATTTCGGGGGATTTGGCATGAAGACGGCTCCAGCCATGGGCAAACAGAACTACTCGATCAGTACGTCCCTCACCGGCGACAGTGGCGAAGCGTTCCTTCGAGTACTGACGGAGTCGCAGCGCAAAGTCATTACAGAATTGATCGATCTCCAGCGCCAGGATCTTCAGGAGATCGTCACAACCCGGAGGCAGATCGCGACCGAATTGCGGCGTTTCCAGAAAGGTGAAACAGCCGACAGGGACAAGGTGCTTTCGCTATCGAAGCACTATGGCGAACTGGACGGCGAAATGTCTTATCTCTATGCAACGGCCTTCGCGGAAGTCGGCAAGACGCTGACCGCGCAGCAGAATGAAGAGCTGGCAAGGATGCGTACGTCCAGCCCTGCGGACCCCAGAGGTCCATTTCTCTACTCATCCCCGATCAGCGTGCCGAAGATCGCCAGCACGGACTTCTTGTTCGGTGTGAGTCAATAGAGCCACCCTGCACCGTCCAGAGGTCGTGCGTTAGTGGTCATGAGAACCTAAGGCCGGAATCTAATTCCAAGCGTTGGTCTGGTGCTTCTGCTGACGTCCATCAGAGCACTGGCCCACTTCTCTATCAACGCACGCTCGGAAAAGGGCACGGCGTCGCGCCACAACAAGAAGGCTCGTGAAAGAGCGGTGAGGCTGGTGAAAGCTGGCCGTTTTCTCGGGCGCCGCCCTTTTGACGACACACAGCCATCCAACATGTCAGTTTTTGCTCGCAGATCGCAGAAGGCCGATAAGCTTTCGCGATGAATCGAGCACAATTGACAGTGACCGGGAGATTGCTCGATAATTGCATCATGCAACAGTTGCAGGAACTAACTAACGCGACCAGCGCCGCTGAGGACTGCGCGGCAGAAATCCTCGAAGACGTCCCGGCAGTCATGCGGTTTATCCGCACCCAGATGCGCCGCCACCGTGGGTCCGATCTGTCCGTGCCGCAGTTTCGCACGTTAGTGTTCCTGAGCCGCAGCCGGGGCGCGTCCCTCTCCGCGTTGGCAGAATTCCTCGGGCTATCGCTGCCTGCGACGTCGCGGTTGGTTGAGGGGTTAGTGAGGAGGAACTTCGTGGCCCGCCGAATCCCTCCGGGGAACCGGCGGCTGGTTGCACTCTCTATCAGTGCACGCGGGCAGAGGACCATTTGCGCAGCGCGACAGGCCACGGAAAGGCGGCTGGCAGAAGTCGTGGCGTCGTTGCGCAACGACGAGCGCGCTGCGATTCAGCGCGCCTTACGGACGCTGCGCGAGGAATTTCAGTCCGCGGCGGCGCGGGACGGATTCGTGACGGTACGCTCATGAACATGATCGAAACATCTTCGCTGACGCGGCGTTTTGGCGACCTGACAGCGGTGGACAGGCTGAACCTGTCCGTTGCCGCGGGCGAGGTGTTTGGTCTGCTGGGACCGAACGGCGCGGGGAAGACGACGGTCATCAAGATGCTGACAACCTTGCTGCCGCCCACATCGGGACAGGCTGCGGTGGCGGGGTTTGACGTGCAGCGGCGGCCGGCGCGGGTGAGGGCGGCGATCGGGTACGTGCCGCAACTGGTGTCGGTGGACGGCACGCTGACGGCCTACGAGAACCTGCTCATCTTCGCCAAGCTCTACGGCGTGCCGCGGAGCGTGCGGCGGGCGCGGATCGCGGCCGCATTGGAATTCGTCGGCCTCGAGGAAGCGGCGCATCGGCAGGTGCGCGGGTATTCGGGCGGGATGATGCGCCGCTTGGAGATCGCCTTGGCTATGCTCCATCACCCGCGCGTGCTGTTCTTGGACGAGCCGACCGGCGGGCTGGACCCTCTGGCACGGCAAGCGGTTTGGCAACACCTGCGGTCGCTGGCGCAGGAATACCGGATGACGGTTTTTCTGACCACGCATTTCATGGAGGAAGCAGACCATCTGTGTGGCCGGGTGGCCATCATGAACCTGGGGCGCGTGGCGGCGCTCGGCCGGCCGGAGGAACTGAAAGCGTCGATAGGCCACCCCGATGCCACCCTCGATGAAGTGTTCGCACACTACACGGGCCACGAATTGGACAACGGAGGCAATTATCGTGAAATCTCGCGAACTCGACGCACCCTCGCCCGTTTGGGCTGAGCCAACCGCCGTCGCGCCAGAAAGAGACCGCGTGGCAGGGTTCCTGAGGCAGTGCCTCGCGCTGGCGGAAATGGAGTTGCGCAAGCTGCTGCACGATCCGACGGAGTTGGCGACGCGCGCCGTCCAGCCGGCGTTGTGGCTGGCGGTGTTTGGCCAAGTGTTTACGCGGGTCCGGGCCATCCCCACGGGGCAGTTGCGCTATCTGGACTTCATGGCCCCGGGCGTGCTGGCTCAGAGCGTGTTATTCATTGCGATCTTTTACGGCATCGCGGTGATCTGGGAGCGCGATCTCGGTATCGTCCACAAGCTGCTGGTGAGCCCGGCGTCGCGCGTGGCGCTGGTGCTCGGCAAGGCATTGTCCGCCGGGGTGCGCGGACTGCCGCAGGCGTGCACGGTCTATCTGCTGGCGTGGCTGCTGGGCGTGAAAATCAACTGGCAGCCGGGCGCGCTGGCGGGCGTGGCGGTGGCGGTCATGCTGGGCGCGGCGGCGTTTGCGACGCTCTCGCTCATCGTCGCCTGCATCGTGAAAACGCGGGAACGGTTCATGGGCATCGGGCAGGTGCTGACGATGCCGTTGTTTTTCGCCAGCAACGCGATCTATCCGCTCGCGATTATGCCTGGCTGGCTCAAGGTGGCCGCGCGAATCAATCCCCTGACCTACGAGGTGGACGCGATGCGCGCCTTGATGGTCGCGGGTGGCCAAAGTCTTTACGGCATCGGCCTGGACTTCCTCGTTCTGGCGGCAACAACGCTCGCCTTAACAGCCTTGGCATCCCGATTGTATGCGAACCTTGCACGGTAACAGATCCTGGACTCGTCACCCACCAGCAAGAGGCCGAACGATTGCAAAGGCGTAAGTCCGACCGGGCTGAGAGAAGGGGGAGAGATCCTTGGAAGCGAAAGGAGTTAAGCGATGAGCGAACTCATACTCGAGCCGCGGACCACGGCTGTCGTGGTCATTGATCTTCAGAAGGGCATCGTCATGATGCCAGGCACTCCCCATCCTACACCGACCGTGGTGGCTAACTGCGCGCGCCTGCTCGCCACGGCCCGCCGCGTGGGGGCCCAGCCCGTTTTGGTCCACGTGGGTGGCTCCCCGGACGGCGCCGACCGCCTGCGTCAAACGGCCGACCAGCCCATGCGGGCAGCCACGGCGCCGTCGCCCGACTGGAGCGACTTCCTCCCCGAACTCGACCGCCAGCCAAGCGACATTGTGATTCTCAAGCGCCAGTGGGGCGCCTTCTACGGCACTGACCTCGACTTGCAACTGCGTCGGCGGGGGCTTGCGACCATCATCCTCTGCGGCGTCGCCACCGAGTTCGGAGTGGAAAGCACCGCGCGCGATGCCTACGAGCGCGGCTACGAACAGGTCTTCGCCTGTGATGCCATGACGGGCCGGACCGCGGAGAGCCATGCCAACGCCGTCGAGCGCATCTTCCCCCGCATGGGGCGGGTGCGCCGTACAGAGGAGATCATCGCCGCCCTCGAGCGCTGACCGCGGCGGCGGCCACCCGTGCTGCTGGAGACCAGGAAAAACGCGGGTTGAGTACCCCACCCGCCACCCCGCCCGGGGCCGCCTGGAGTCGGGGCCATCTCCTAATCGAGCGACTTGTGGAAGCGCAGGACGCTGACGCCTAACAGGAGAACAGCAAAGCCCACCAGGGCGGCGATTTGTGGCCAAAGCACGTCGAACCCCACCCCTTTCAGGTAGACAGCTCGCAGAAGCACCATGACGTGGCGCAGCGGGTTGGCATAAGTAATCTTCTGCAGGAGCGGCGGCATACTGCCGATGGGCGTGCCGAATCCAGAAAGCGTGATCATGGGCATAATGAAGAAAAAGGATGCGATCATAGCTTGCTGCTGGGTAGCGGAAACGGTGGATAGAAAGAGCCCCAGCCCCAATCCGGCGAGGATGAAGCTCACCAATCCGGCCGCCAGCACGCCCAGGTTTCCACGGAAGGGCACGCCAAACCACCAAGTGCCGACCAAGGCAATGATCGTGGCGTCGAAGCAGCCTACGAGGAAGAAGGGAATGGTCTTCCCGAGGATAAATTCCCAGCGGCGAATGGGGGTGACCATGATCTGCTCGAGCGTGCCGATCTCCCGCTCGCGCACCACCGCGAAGGCGGTCAGCATCATCACCAGGATTAACATGACATTGCCAATGACGCCGGGAACGAAATACCACTGGCTCTCCAGCCCTTCGTTGAACCACGGCCGAATCTCCAGGTCCGCTTGGGGGAAGGACGACATCCGTTGCGGCGCGGTGCGTCTCAACCGGTCGAGCTGGTAATCCCGGCTGAACTGCGCGCCGATCTGGTTGAGATAGCCCAACGCCACCAGCGCCGTATTGGAGTTGGAACAGTCCATCAGCACCTGCACCGATGCACCCTGGCCGTTGCGCAGGCGCTGGGCGAAGCCGGAATCGATTTCCAGCGCGGCGAGGAAGTCGCCACGGTCCAGCCCTTCGCGGAGCTCCTCGCGTCGCGCGGCATACTTGTTGAGACTGAAATAACGGCTGGCGGTAAAATGCGAGGCCAACTCGCGGCTTTCCTGCGTATTATCCAAATCGAGTACGGCCAGCGCCACGTGCCTCACATCCAGTGTGGCCGCGTACCCGAAGACCACCATTTGGATCAGCGGTGGGCCAAAGAGCAGCAAGCGCGTGTGCGGGTCGCGCAAGGTCTGGATGAACTCCTTCCTGACCATGTGGCCGATGCGCCTGAGTGAGGAGAGAAATCTCATTCCAGCCTCTTGTGAAACGCGCGAGTGGCCAGCGAGATCAGCACCGCCGCAATGATAGCCAGCGCGGCGACGTCTCCCGCCATGAGCCGCACCGCTGTGCCCTTCAGGAAGACGTTTCGCAAAATGGAAACATAATAACGCGCCGGCAGGACACGCGTGATCCACTGCACGACCACGGGCATCTGGTCAATCGGGAAGATGAAGCCCGACAGCAGGAAAGTCGGCAAGAGGGTCACCAGCAGGGCCATCTGGCTGGCTCCGAGCTGGGACTTGGCCGTGACCGAGAACAGATACCCGACCGATAATACCACGATCAAAAACAGCGCCGAGCAAACAAACAAGACCGTCCAGCTCCCCCGGAAGGGAACCCCGAACCACCACACCGCCACGCTCGCGCACAGCGCCGTATCCGTCATCCCGATGACAAAGTAGGGAATCAGCTTTCCGATTTGGATTTCGAGCTTGCCCACGGGGGTGGCAATGAGTTGTTCCATTGTACCGCGCTCCCATTCGCGCGCGATGGTCAGCGAGGACAGGAACGCGCCGACCACTGCCATCACCATGGCCACCACGCCGGGCACGATGTTCGCCATGCTTTCCAGGTCTTCGTTGAACCAGGTTCGCGGCTGGAAGGTGACGTTGGGGGCCACCGGCGGCATGCCGTTGCGCCGCTGCCAGTCGATCTGCACTTCCGAAGAATAGGTCTGCACGATACTTAACGCATAGCCCATGCCGATGCTGGCGGTATTGCTGTCGCTGGCGTCGAGCAGGGCCTGCACGCTGACTTGGCCGGGGGAGTGCAGTCGTTCCGAAAACTGCGGCGGCACCACCACCGCGACCGTGCAGGCACCCTGATCAATGCGTTGAACGATGTCGTGGTAGCTCTCCGACACGTGCACAATGTTGAAATAGTCGGTCGCCTGAAAATGTTTGAGCAGGTCCTGGCTGGCTTGCGTCGCGTCACGATCGTACACGCAGAGCGGGATGTGCTTGATGTCCAGATTCACGCCGTAGCCGTAAATGACGAGCTGAACGAGGGGCATCGCGAAGATCACCAGAAGGCTGCGAGGATCACGCCAGATTTGAATCACTTCCTTACGCATCATGGCCAGGATGCGGCGGCCGCTCATACTGCTTGCTCCGGTTTCGATTCCCGCGCTGCGGTCAGGGCGACAAACACGTCTTCGAGGCTGGGGGGAATCTGCTCCAGCCTTCCCACGCGGAGGCCCCGCGCCTCCAGGACCTCCCGGATTCCGGGTAGCGCAGCCTGGGCATCGGCAACGACACCATGGAGGCTGCTTCCAAAGACCGCTGCGTCGAGCACGCCCGGAGCGTGGCGCAGGGCTTCGAGGCCCGGCCCTAGCGGTTCGCATTCCACGAGTAGGAGCTGGCCTTTCATGTGGCTTGTTTTCAGTTCCGTGGGCGTGCCCATGGCCACAATGTGCCCGCGATCGATCAGCACCAAGCGGTTGCAATATTCCGCCTCGTCCATGTAGTGCGTGGTGACGAATACCGTGATGCCTTCGCTGACCATGTGCTGGATCAATTCCCAAAACTGCCGGCGCGAGACGGGATCGACGCCCGACGTCGGCTCGTCGAGAAAAACGATGGGCGGGCGATGCAGCACCGCGCACCCCAGCGCCAGCCGCTGTTTCCAGCCGACGGCCAGGGCGCGCGTGAGGGTTTGCTCCCGTCCCTCCAGTCCCGCCATGCGCAATGCCCATGCCATGAGCTCGGGAATATCCTGGGTGGGCACGCTGTATAAGCCAGCAAAAAACCGCAGGTTTTCGGCCACTTTCAAGTCGTTATAAAGCGAGAATTTTTGTGACATGTAGCCGATCTGCTGGCGGACGGCCTCGGGATGCGCCGCGACATCAATCCCTGCGACCGACGCCCGCCCCGAGGTAGGTCGCAGCAGACCGCACAGAATGCGGATGGTCGTGGATTTGCCCGCGCCGTTCGGGCCCAAAAACCCAAAGATCTCCCCGCGGTGTGCCTGGAACCTGATGCTGTCCACCGCCACAAACGTTCCGAACCGCTTGGTCAGGTTTTCGACCACCACGGATTGTTCGTTTCCGATCATCAGGTTCTCGTCCCCACAGCGGCCGAGGGCTCTCCTTCCACCGCGGAAACAAACACGTCCTCAATGCTTGCCGCCGCAGGCTGGATGGAAGCGTCGGCGGCCCCGACGACATCCAAACGCGACCGCAATTCCGGAAGCCGGCGAGCCGCGCTGTCCACGAACAGGTGGATGTGGTCACCCACCAGCAACACGCTGCGCACGCCGGGGGCTCCCGCCAGCGCCTCACGCACACGCCCCGGCTGGGAAGCACGGACGGCGAGAATCTCGCCAGGAAATCGCTTCTTCAATTCCTCCGGCCGATCGCAGAAAAGCATGCGGCCGTGATAGAGGAGCCCGACGCGATGACAGCGCTCCGCTTCGTCGAGGTATGATGTGGAGGTGAGAATGGCGACACCTTCGGCGACCAGAGAATACAGGATGCGCCAGAAATCGCGGCGCGACACCGGATCGACGCCGTTGGTCGGCTCGTCGAGAAGGATCACCCGGGGGGTGTGAATCAGCGCGCACACCAAACCGAGCTTTTGCTTCATCCCGCCCGAAAGGTTCCCCGCGAGGCGGCCCCGGAAATCGCTCAGGCCCGCGGCGGCCAGCAATTCGCGAGCGCGTGGCTCGCGCTTTTTGCGGCCAACCCCAAACAAGTCCGCGTAAAACCGGATGTTTTCGTCCACCGTGAGGTCTTCGTAGAGGCCGAATCGTTGCGACATGTAGCTCAGGAGCGACTTGGCCCCCTCCGGGTCGCGCACCACGTCGCAACCTGCGACCTGGGCCGAACCGGAATCCGCCGCCAGCACGCCCGCCAGCATCCGAAGTGTGGTGGTCTTTCCGGCGCCGTCGGGTCCCACCAGGCCAAAGATTTCTCCCGCATACACTTCAAAGCTGAGCCCCTCCACGGCGTGCACTCCGCCAAACTGCTTGCTCAGTGAGGAAACGATGATGGCCGGAAGAGAGCTCACGATTTACTCGCTACTGTAGATTGATATAAGCGTCGGCCGGCATCCCCGGCTTCAATTCGCGGTTGGGGTTTTCCACGTCCACCTTGAGTCGGTAGACCAGCGTTACGCGCTCTTTCTCAGTCTGCACGCTTTTGGGAGTGAATTCGGCTTCCGAGGAAATGAACGAAATCCGGCCCCGATAAATCTTGTCGGGATAGGTATCGGTGCGCACGTCGACCGCTTGGCCCCACCGCACTCTGCCGAGATCCGATTCCGGCACATACGCACGGACCCACAGGTGGTCCAGGTCGGCAAGTGTCACGATGGGCGTGCCGGGCGAGACAACCTCCCCCAGCTCTGCCTGCCGCGTCAGAATCACTCCGTCGAAGGGCGCGCGTACCACGGTATAGGCCAGCCGGATACGGGACATGTCCAGGTTTTGATCTGCTTGACCAACGTTGGCGCGTTCCACAGCAAGTTCTTCTTGGCGCGTTCCCTCGACGAGTTCGCTGTGGAGCTCTTGCGCCCGGTCGTAGCTGGCTTGCGCTCGAGCCACGTTCGTAGCCGCTTGGTCGCGCGTCTGAGCTGAAACTTCATCTTTTTCATAGAGCGCCTGATACCGCGCCAGATCTTTCTTCTTCTCCTCGAGGTCGGCCTGGGCGTCGAGGACTGCTTGCTGGGCGGCCTCAACGTCCTGTTTCCGGCTGCCCGCCAGGCCGAGGGCGAGTTGCCGGTCCCGCACGCGGATCGCGGCCTCGTCCACCGCCACCTGCTGCCGGTAGTCATCACTATCCAGCCGCGCCAGCAAATCGCCGGCTTTCATGGTCATGCCCTCATCCACCGGCAAAGCGATGATGCGGCCCGTCACCTTGAAGCTGACCAAGCTCTCATGCGCTTCGATGTTACCGGAAAGTTTGAGCACGTTCTCGACGGAGGGCTTGCGGAACCATTGCGGATGGAAGTAGACCACTGCGGCGCCAATCGCCAACACCAGCAGAAGCAGAAGCACGCGTTTCATGGCCGTTTCACCTCTTCCCGTCAATCCTGTGTTTTCCGCAGGCTCCTCAACACGAACTCCAAGTGCGCCCGCCTGTAGGCATCCAGGTCGAGGCGATGTCGCTCCCCGTGAAGCAATCTCCACAAAATGGCCAGAATTCCCGGCGCCGCTAGTGTAGTGCGTCATACATATCTTTACCTATTTCTGGCCTTCGGAGTATCATCCCGCCCGTCAAAACCGGGCGTCTGACGGAGGTCGCGAAATGTAAAGAAGCGTTGGACGCACTACACTAGGATCTGCGGAAATTCCACGGCGCGGGTATTGCGAAACTCGCCCGACGCGATGCCCCTCTGGAGCACCAGGCGTACAGCTTTCATCCCCGGCGCAATGACCTCCCGATGGTAAATGTCAGAAAGTTGAGGGAACTTGCCACTCTCGGCTACCAGCATGCGAACGATGGATCGGGCCCGGTCGTTTCTCACCACCTGGGTGTACATCCGTGATAACAGTTCCCGAAGGAGTCCTTCCGCAGGTCCGCTCAAAGTCCCCACCACCACGTCGAATCTTTTTTGAATCAAACTGCGGACGGCGGCCCGAAAGAGCTGTTGCTTGTCCCTGAAATAAAGATAGATCGTTCCTTTGGCGATTCCCGCCCGCTTGGCAACGTCGTCCAGGCGAGTTGCCGCATAGCCGTGGGCAGCAAATTCCTCGAAAGCGGCCCTCAGAATCTGTGCCTGGCGCTGCGGCTTCGGTTTCCGGCCTCGAAGCGAGGGTTTCGAAAGGCTTTTGCGTGTTCTTCCTCTTGTGTCCATCGGACGTCATTATTACTGACTGAACAGTCAGTCATTTATGTAGAATACAAGAATACCCGAGCGGAACGGTCTTGTCAATAGGACTGGAAATCTCCTGTGCCTGCCAGAAACTCCATCGCGCGATGAAACCGACTCGGAGCGAGCGTCAAGTACTTCTCGTCCAGCAAACCTGGAATTGATCAACTCTTGATCTGATCTTAAAGATACCGGAATTGCCGGCACTGGACCGGGCGAATAGTTGTTTCCTCCCAAATCAGGAATTATCGCGTGTAGCGTGCGGATTTTACGATGGACGGTTGAATTTCAAGCTGCTTGGCGCTCGTAGCGATGATGAAGTCCGCCCACTTCGGGGATCTGTGTCGTGGCGCCGAGTTGTCCGTACCAAAAACCCTGTTTCCATTGAATCCGCTGAGGCCACCAGCCACAACTACCGAGGAAACAAGGAATCCGACAAGCATCCGAATCGTTGAGATGTAAGCGTTACATCGTGGTCTGTGCCAGGTTTTTGCGGACCACAGTTGCCCCTCGTGCTCACCAATCTCATGAATCGTGCAGATATTTGGGTGGTCGAGCGCGGACGCGGCGCGGGCCTCAAGCTGAAAACGCTCCATCGCTTGCCGATCCCTAGAAAGTTCTTCAGGCAGGAATTTGAGCGCTATGAAACGGCCGAGCTTGGTGTCCTGGGCCTTATAGACAACCCCCATCCCGCCGCCGCCGAGCAGCGTCGCTGAGATCAAGAAGTGCTAGGCCTTCGATGAGCGGACCTTTTCCTTAATGCGTTGGATGTGCCCGCGACCGAGGGCTTTTACCTCGCATCCCAGTTCGAAGTATCGGCTGATATCCTCATCTTCGAGGATACCGAAGCAGTCGACAACAGCGATGGGGCCCCCGGCCCACTTGACCACGTCGTCCGGTTTCAACTGTAAATAGGGCGCATGCCGTACCGCAAGAATCACGGCCTCGACGCCTTTGAGGGCCGATGGCAGATCTTTTTGCACCCGGACATTAACAAGATCCTGCTGATTGCGGAAGAATCTGGCCCACGAGTGGCCTGGCGCCGGGTAGGTATCCTGGCTCTCCAGTTCGTACCAATGACTGACATAGGGATCGTGCACGGACATTTCTGCGCCCATCTCGGCGAGCTTGCGCAAAACCAGCTCGCTGCCGCTGTAACGCGTGTCCGCGACGTCCTCGCGGTAGCTGGCGCCGGCGAGGAGGACCCGCGCCCCGGCGATATACCTGCCCATGTTGCGGAGCGCGTCGCGTGTGAGCTCCGCCACGTGCAATCCGCGCGTATCATTGATATCGATAGCCGCGGTGCTTATTTTGAAGACGCTATCACCGTCTTCAAAGCCCAAGATATGCCTGTAAGCCCAATAGCCCAGCCCGCCGTCTTTGGGCAGACAGTACCCGCCGATGCCAGGGCCGGGAAAGATGATGTTGCTATGCGTCGGCCTGGTTTTGATGGCCCGGATAACTTTTATGAGATCTACGCCGTTACGTTCGGCGAATAGTGACCACTCGTTCAAAAATGCCAGAATGGTCGCGCGGTAGGAGTTCTCGACAATCTTCGTGGTCTCAGACTCAATCGGCCGATCCATGACCGTCAGCGGGAACTTCTCGACATTGAGCACCTCATTCAGAAACTTGACCGCGCGCTCTCTTGCCTCACTGTTGCAGCCCGAGCAGACCCGCCAGAAATCGCGGATGCTGCTGACGTAGTCCTTGCCCGGCATGACCCGCTCGAAGCTGTGGGCCAGCAGCGGCTCTGCCGTGATGGCGCGGGCTCGGAACGCCTTCCTGAGGATCGGCCAAGCCACAAACTCCGTGGTGCCGGGAGCGACCGTTGTCTCGATGAGTACCAGGCATTGGGGTTGAATCTTCTCACCGATCGTCTTGAGGGTGGCTTCAAGCGCGGCCATCTCGGCCTCCCCGGTTTTCAGGGTGCCCAGGTGGTGCTTGGAGTAATCACACTGAACGTCCACCACAACGCAATCCGCCAGGGCCAGGCAGTCGGGATTATACGTGGCCGTGAGCGTCTTCTTTTCCAAGACGCAACGGGCAATCATCGGGTCAACCTCGGGATCTTCGGCCTTCACCGGTGACTCCCCGCGGTTGAGCAGAGGCGTTTTCCAGTAGCTGCGCGTACTGGGCCGCTGGCAGCCGATGACGAATTTGGTGGGATGGCCCTTCTTTTTGTCGACCGTGTCGGCCACTATCGCCGCCATCACTGCCCCGACAAAACCCAAACCCATCACTACGACAACTTCTTTGCCTTCCTCATGGGCGGCGGCGGCAAGCTCTTGGAGCCGCCGGTATTCGACCGCGTAATCTTCCCTGCCTGGCAAGACAAACTTTTCACCACTCGGACTGATGGAGTATTCCGGCATGATGGTCCTTTCCTAAGACTGTGAATGAACCCAGGAGACAGTTGCGCTCTGAGGGACTTTAGCCCTGAACGGACGGATACGCCGGGTTATCCCCCATGGTCAAACACACTCGAACGAATCGACGTGGCATAGCTTACACCCCTCTCTCTTTTTCCTCAAAATACCTTACTTGGGGCAGGATTCCCTACCTGGGTCAAATTGAGAGAAGATCGTACGCCATAGCACACGCTTGTGCTCCCCGGGCGCGAATGCCGACACGCTGCCGCGGATTCGAGGGAGTAGAGACTACCTCGGTCTCGTGCGCGCCGATTTACGCCATCTAGGTTACTGACGACAATCCTTGGGATGTGCGATTCTGTGGTTGATCTCAAAATTCCATTCCCTGTCCGACTTAGTGCTGGCCGCCTTCGGACTATTCCTGAATGCCCTGAGGTTTGTCGCCCTTTGTCTGCGACCCCGGTGCGCTCTGGCCGCTGAGAACCTCTTCCTCCGAAGGCAATTGGCTCTGTACCTGGAGCGCGAGGTCAAACCTCGCCCTGCGAAGAATACCACCAAGTTGAGCTTGGTGTTGCTTTCGAGACTATTTGGGTGGCGAGAGGCACTGACGATCGTCAAGCCAGACACTCTGATCCGGTGGCATCGGCAGGGGTTTCGGCTGCTTTGGAGGTGGAAGTCGAAACGCCGAGGGCGGCCGCGGGTGCCTGTCGAACTCCAGAAACTCATCGTGGAGATGGCTCGCGAGAACCCGACTTGGGGTGAGGAGCGCATCGCCAGTGAACTGCTGCTAAAGATGGGGATTCGGATCTCACCGCGGACCGTCAGACGCTATATGCCGCCGGACCCAGGACCGCAAACTCGGACTGCGTCTCAGCGTTGGATGACGTTTGTTCGCAACCATGCCCAAGGGATTCTGGCCTGCGATTTCTTCGTTACGGTGACGGCCAGCTTTCGGGTGCTGTACGCCTTCGTGATCATGGAGGTGGGCACGCGCCGGATCGCTCACTGCAACGTCACGGCTCAACCCAGAGCGGACTGGACGCTCCAGCAATTTCGAGAGGTCATCACAGTAGACAAGCCGTACCGATTCCTCATCTACGACCGCGACAGTAATTACTCTTCAGAGCTCGATTCGGCCCTGAAGTCGATGGGGCTGAGGATCTTGAGAACGCCGTTCCACGCGCCCCAAGCGAACGCTTTCTGCGAACGCCTGGTGGGAACCATGCGGCGCGAGTGTTTGGATTTCCTGATTCCGCTGAACGAGAGGCACCTACGAGAAATCCTCAATGAATGGAGCGCTCATTACAGCCGAGGGCGCCCCCACTCCAGTCTGGGACCCAGCATTCCTGAGCCCTCACGAGGCATTCCGGCACGACAAATTTCGGATCACCGTATTCCGCCCGGTCACCGAGTAATAGGCACCCCTGTCCTGGGCGGTCCGCATCATGAATACCGATTGGAAAAAGTAGCAGCATAAACGTGTCGAGAATTCAGAACGGCAAGACTTTTTGCGGAGCACAGGCGCAGACAAAGCGCAGAAACCGCTGGGATCCCCCTTGGCGAGCACCGCAGACAGCACATAAACGAAAAAAGGGCCGGATCGCTCCGGCCCTTTTCTTTGGTTCACGCTTGGGAAAAACGGTTAGCCGCGGAACTTCCGCCGCAGAGCCTCAAGACCAACCAGCACACCGCCCAGCAGCATGAGAGTCATGCCGCCATCAGGGACCCCATCAAACTCTTGAGGGGTGTCGTTGGGGTATGGGTAAGGTGATTCATTTTCTGTACCTTGGATGGGCGTGTAAATGGTCAAGTGCTGGCGGTAAGTATCGTAGTCGGCTGCCGCCTCGGTGGGGTTCTGCACCGCAGCTTCCGCAGCATTAAGTATCACCTGGCAATTAGCGTCGCAACCGAAGCTGTTGTCGAAGATATGCCAAATAGCGTCCGAATAAGCCGGGTTGTTCCCTGGACCGTAGTACAACTCTATCCAAGCCTTTTCATCATAGGCTATCTCGGCTTGCCCCACGCCCCAACTATTTAGTTGGGACATCCGGGTGGTCACAAGGTCCGCATCGTCCGATCCTTGGATCACAATGGCATTCCAGTACTCCCCGCCTTCGATGTAGTCTACATGGTCATCACAATTGAGCCACTCTGTAGGTGAGCCGGGCGCTGGGATACCCGTCCCCGTGTGGCTTATGACCATCTGATACGGAACCGAGTCGCCGCCAGACGTGTTGCCCGTGAAAAACAACTGGACTTGGTCGGCTTGTGCCACTGGCAGCAGTAAAAAGAGCAGCGCCAAGGACGCAAACACTGTAATCAGAACTTTTCTCCGCATACGGTAACCTCCCTTTTGTCTGGACCCAGAACTCGCGAGAGCACGGGTCGCAGCATCAGGACTAGCACTTCTTGGACCAATCTCAGCGAGGATCGTAACTCTTATTTAAGCCTAGCGTTTCTAACCACTTACGCTGAACATGCGGACTGCCGCCCCCCAGGTGTCCACTGTCGGTCGCCCGTCTTTGTAAAGGATTCCGACGTCGCCTCTGCGCACCCTCCGCGGCCTTGGCGGCAAGCCATTCTGTGCTTTTGGCTTGCAGGCCGAGACCTCGAGTCGTCTGGAGCGTAAGAGAATCCGACGAACTACCCGCCAGAGGGGGCCGCTCGCATAGCCGGCCCACGGTAAGTTACAGATAACAAGGGCTCAACATCCTGTCAGAGAACGGCCCAAAAGATGCAAGAAGCGAATACGCTGTTAGCCAGTTGCCCAGGAGACGGGCAGAAAGGTGGTGTTTGTGAGCTGGAAAATTAGAATGTTCACCGTTTTGATTGCGGTTGTCGCCGTGCTGACGGCATTTCAACCCGCGGCTCGTGCGGATCAAATAACGTTCACGGGGACGGGGGGGGATACAGTTGCGCTTAGCAACGAAACGGTTTACTCTTATCCATATTACCTTAAGGATAATACCACAGGTACTCGATTAACCCTATGGTGTAACGACGCTTTTGACAACATTCAGGCTGGCGACACTTGGGACGTACAAATCCTGCATGGATGGGACTCCGGTTTTCTCACTACGATGCTGGGGACAGACTTTTGGGCGGACGTTAAGGAGAATTACGGGGGGGGTCTAACCGACGCCGGTATCCAGCACATTTTCGACGCGGACGCTTGGCTCAAGTTGCAGGCGATGCTGCCACTCTACAATACTACAGTTTATCAGGTTGCCATTTGGGAGCTTTTTGACCCTTCGATCCGAGCTTCCGACCCTGGTACTCAGGCTGATGTGGTAACCTTGTTGAGTGAGGCCTTGAGTTCGCAGAGTTCCGGAGACTACGTTCATTTGACCGTTTACGACGCAGGCAAAAATCCGATTATTACGGGCGGCCCTGACACGGGCGGGGAGCCTCAGGATTTCGAATCGGTGCCCGACGGTGGTATGACACTCATGCTGCTGGGCGGTGCTTTGGTTGGTCTTGGGATTCTGCGCCGGAGGTTCCGCGCGTAGCCGTTTCTTCCCGTGGTGATAAGGAAAGGGCCGGAGCAGTCCGGCCCTTTTGTCCTCCATGACCCAAGTGCGGCCTGTCGGCGCCGGCGGCAGCGACCTTCCCCCTGCACCGCAGGGCATGGGGCATGACTAATTTAGCCGAGCGCCCGCTGGCGCAGGCGCTCGATGAGTAGGGCATCCAGCGCCCTCAGTCCCGGCCGATTCCCAGCTTCTCCATCAGCTCGTAGAGCGTCGGCCGACTGACGCCAAGCTCCAAAGCAGCGGACGTGACCTTCCCTCTATGGCGCCTTAGGGCGTCCTGAACCATCTCTCGTTCCACACTTTCCCGCGCCTCTTTCAGCGTCTGGGGCTGCAGGGCGCTCAGGGTATCTGTCAATTCCAGGTCCCTGGCGGTGACGCGCTTGCCATCCGCCATGATGACCGCCCGCCGCACCCGGTTCTGCAGCTCGCGGACGTTGCCCGGCCATCGGTAAAAGGTCAGGGCGCGCAGCGCATCAGGCGCGAAGGCGAGACCGGGCTTGGCGTGCTCGACTCCGTAGTTGTGCAGGAATGCTTTCGCCACCAGGACGATGTCGTCCCCCCGCTCCCGCAGGGCGGGCACCTTGACCACCACGACGGCCAGGCGAAAATACAGGTCCTCGCGAAATTTTCCGCAGGCTACGGACTCCTCCAGGTTCCGGTTCGTGGCCGCGAGGACGCGGGCGTCGCTTGGGATCTCCTGCCGTCCCCCGACGCGCTGGAAGCACTTCTCCTGAAGAAAGCGCAGGAGCTTCACCTGGACCGGCGCCGGCAGCTCGCCGATCTCGTCGAGGAAGAGCGTGCCACCGGCGGCGGTTTCGATATGCCCCTTGCGCTGCGCGTGAGCGCCCGTGAACGCCCCTTTCTCGTGGCCGAAGAGCTCGCTCTCGAGCAGGTCCTCCGGGATGGTGTTGCAGTTGATGGCAACGAACGGACCGCTCTTCTGCGCGCCGAGGCGATGGAGAGCCAGCGCCACCATTTCCTTGCCGGTGCCGCTTTCGCCCAGGATCAGCACCGGGGCGTTGGTGGGGCCCACCTTGCGAATGAAATCGAAGACGGCCCGCATCTGGGGACTCGCGCCGAGCATGTCCTCGAAAACCTGGGGTCGCGCGCTGTGTTGCAGGGCACGGTATTCCTGCTCGAGCTCCGCCACGTAGACACAGCGCCGCAGCACAAGCCCGAGCTCGTCCATGTCCAGCGGCTTACAGAGAAAATCGTAGGCGCCAGCCCCGACGGCGCGCAGGGCGTTCTGCTTTTCGCCCTGGCCGGAGATGACGATCACCTTGGCCATCGGGTCCAAGGCGAGAACCGCCGAGAGCACCGCCAGCCCCTCATCGGGTTCATTGGGGCGCGGTGGCAGTCCCAGATCAAGCAGAGTCACCAGAGGATGATGCGCGGTGAATGCCGCTAACGCACCATCGCGGTCCCCCGCCGTACGCAACTCGTAGTCGCTGTCCAGCGCCCATTTCATCTGGGTACAAATGTCCTCGTCATCATCGACGATTAGCAGCTTGGTTTTCGCCACGTCGCGTCCTTTGCTGGCAGGTTTACCCGAAAGGTACTACCCTTGCCCGGCTCGCTTTCCACCCGGATGCTGCCCCCGTGCATTTCCACGATCATGCGGGACTGGAACATGCCGATTCCAAGCCCTTTCTTCTTCGTGCTCTGAAAGGGGCGGAACAGGGAATCTCTCATGAACGCCGCGCTCATCCCGCAGCCATTGTCCATGACCGTGAGGACGACGCTGCTTCCGATGTGCTCAGTGCGAACACGGATTCGGCCCCCTGATCCCAGCGCGTCACGCGCGTTGAGTACCAGATTGTTGACGACGCTCTGGATCTGTTCTCGGTCAGCCAGGATCCTGGGCAGCGGCTGAAACTCCCTTGTCAGCTCCACGTGCGGCATTCCGTCCAGCCGGTCGAGCACCTCGCTCACGAGCTGATTCAAATCGGCTTCGACGGGATTGAAGGCGGGCCGTTGCCGCAGGGCGCTCAGCCGGCCGATCATCTCCTCGATTCGCTGCGCCGTATTGCCGATACCGCGCAAGGCGTCCTCGCGAAACGCCGGGTCGTCGAAATGCACCGGCAGGTTCTTCAGCATCAGGTTGAGGGAGGAGGCCGTGTTTTTCAGATCGTGCACGAAGAACGCCGACATTGTCCGGAACGCCTCCATCTCCCTGGTTCGCGCCACCTCGTTGGCCAGCCGCAGGTTCAACAGCACCGACGTGACCTGGTCCGCGATACACTGCAGCAGGTGCAATTCCTCGTCCGTGTACTCGGCGCCATTCACACGGTCTGCCAGAACGAGAGCGCCAAGGCTCTGTTCGCCCGCCCGCAATGGAACACACCAGCGATTGCCGCCATTCGGAAACGTCGTCGCATTGAGTCGCCGCAATTCCTCGGCCCAGGGCTCGTTTACCTTTTCAAGGTCGAACGGCGACGACCTCGCGCGCAGTCCGGCCGCAACGGAGCTTGACGCTTCCGCGAGTGGATTGGCCGCGATGGCCTCAGCCGGTTGCGGCGCGGTCGAGGCAGCGCCGACCAACTGCTCCTTCTGGTCGTCCAGTAGCCAGATGGTCACCGACAACACCTCAAAGGTGTCGGAAACCAACCTCGCGGCCGCCGCAGCGAGGCCGGTTTGATCCTTGATGTTGGCCAGCCGCCGCGAGAACTCGGTCCAGATGCGAACGGAATCGTGCTGGGCCCTGGCGAAGTGGCGGCCGACGAAACTGTGGACGCGCTGCCGGAGACGGTCGGAAAGAAGCAGTAGGGCCAGGCCCGCCATTCCCAAGAGCACGGCGAAGGCCTGAAACTGGAAACTCTCCGCTCCGCCAAAGTGCCTCACGATATTGGCGAGGACCCCGACGACAAAGAGGTAGCTGCCAGCGATGAGAACCGTCAGGGAGGAGCCCAGGAGGGCCCGTGAAGGGTACACGTCGAGTTCGGGGAATCCGGCGCGGACGTAGGCCACCACCAGGAAGACACAGCCGATCAGGAGCGCACTCGACTCGACGCCTGACCAGTGCATGTCGTAGGCGGAATAGAGAAGCGCCTGGCTCCGAACGTAAAGATGGGCGCCGAAGATCACCGCCAAGCCCAGGACCACAAACTTGATCCGCCAGCGCATCGTCCCGACCGCCGATCGGAAGGTCTGCTCCAGGTTCATCAGGACCCACACGAGGGCAACGAGAAGGACGACGTTCAAGACCTTGGCCACCGCACTAGAGCGTAACTGCAACTCTTCGCCCGCCGGCCCTGCCGCAACGACCTCCAGAAGCTGGCGCCGGAAACCGAGCGACAAACCGATTGGCAGCAGAGCGACGATTGCCAGGGGGATTCTCGAGCGCGCCAGGGACTTGCGGTAATCACCGCGCGAGTAAATCAGGCTGAAGCCAAGCCAGGCCGCGGGCATGAAGGACTTGACGATCAAGCCCAGCGTCAGCCCGTCCAGCACTTCGGATAGCCCGGTATTCCTCAGGCTCAGGCCCGTGATCAGGCTGTCGATTCCGAGAACCGCCATCCCGGCGAAGAAGCACCACCTGGCCGGGGAAGGCCTCTTTAGCAACAAGCTGCCGAATGCCAGGAACAGGCTGAAGATCGCAGCCGCGAAAGGCAGGAAGGAGAAAATCGTCACGTGTCCCTCAACTGGGCAGGTTAAGCCGCTGCTCCTGACGTCGCAACCACCACACTAACAAGAAGAGGGGGACCAGGGACAGCGCGAAGAAAAGGGGGCCGCCTTGGTGGTGAATGGGGCTGTCGATCATATGGGGTCCGACATTTACGCAGAGCAGTCCGATGACCAGGATCCGGAAACCGTTCCGCAAAATCCCGAGCGGAATCACGAAGGCCACCAGCACGATCCTTCGCCACCGGGTTCTCAGAAAGACATGGGCGGCGAGCAGGCTGGCGATGAACAGCACCCAACTGGAGTGTATCCCGCTGCACTCCTGGCCTACACGGAGCACAATCCCCGGCAACTCGAACACTGTGCCCTGGCGCACCAAGGGGGTCCCCGCTAGGTCGAAATACATGGCGGCGGCCTCCGCCGATGCGAGCATGGACGCCCGTTCCAGCCAATTCACCGCTGCGTCCGGCAACGGGACCATGAAAATCAGGAACGCGACGGGAAAGGCCCTGACGGCCATCCATTTCGAACCGAGAAACAAAAAGCCACCCCCCTCGACAAAACTCACAAATGCGAGAGCCATGAGGGCCAGCCCATCATTGACGCTCAGGCTCCCACGCCACCCGATCCCAGCGGCCAGGGCCACGATTCCAATCCCGCCCAGCATGACGGTTGCGGCAATCGAGCTGCGGTAAGCAGCCGAAGGCCTCTTCCGCTCGATGTAAAGCAGGTAGGCGGAGATGAACGGCACCAGGAGGATGTGCGAGTACAGATCGCTGTGGGCGGCGTATAGCATCAGCTTGGTGAGCGGCCGAATGAACAGCAGCGTCAAGACCACGAGGAACCCAGCGCATCCACCAATTCTCGACCGCTGCGGACGTGGCGTGTTCCGCCACATCGCCCAGACGCCACCACGCCGGCCAACAGCTGGCGCTTCCATAGCTTCTTCCCTTAGGGATGCGATTGAGTGGCCAGACCTCGCCGAAGTGTCGGCGATGCCGCGTTGGTGTTCAGTTGATACAAGGCGAGTGTCCACACTCAGTTGCCGGAGCAATTCAGACACAACCACTGTACACCTCTCTGTGAACGCAGGCAATTCCCACCAATGCGTGCAAACCTAGTTTTTTCACTCCCGTGGGCGACAGTTTGTCCTTCCCTCCCGCGTCTGAGAGATCACTACTTCGAGTTACGGAAGATGAGGGCGCCCTGTCGCTGCCCGAAGTCACCCCAGATCCTGGCGGGCCGCCACCCCGTTAGTGCGAACACACAGGATTCGAATCGGAATGTGCAGGAGTTTGCTCACATAGTCGCAACATTTCATCCTCTCATCGCTCGCTTGTTCGCCGAGCGGGTCGTGGCGGGCCTGCTTTCGGTGCTCGGCATGCTGGCGCTTGTTTTGGCGGCGGTTGGATTGTACAGCGTGCTGGCATACGCGGTCAGTGAACGCACGCACGAGTTCGGAATCCGCATGGCGTTGGGCGCGCCGCGGCGCGCAGTACTGGGTCTGGTATTGAGGGAAGGTTTGGTGCTGGCGCTTCCAGGCCTGGTAGCCGGAGTGGCCGCTGCGATAGCGGGGGCCCGTCTGGTCTCAAGCAAACTCAATCTTCCCTTAGGTCTTGCCGAGCCGAGCGTGTTTGCTTGGGCTGCCCTCGTTCTAATCGTGGTCACCCTGCTGGCCAGCTATGTGCCTGCGCACCGCGCCACTAAGGTGGACCCGATGACAGCCCTGCGGGCGGAGTAGCAAATAGCGAATACAAACGATCAACAAGGGAGTCGCCGCGGGATGAGCGACTTCAACTCTTACCCGTTTGGGGCTCCCTGCGAATCCCGGATAAGCGAGTTAATTCATGGGAAAGGGCGTCGCATTTACGCAGGCCCGCCGAAAGGACACGATTCACATGCACACTCCGCACATGTCCAGGAACTCATCTGTCGGGGGAGTGTCAGGCGAGAACTCCAATCGCGGAAGATGGGCTCAGCGGACGGTTACGAGTTTTCTGTGAGGCGGTGAGGCGAGGGAAACGTGCAGAAAGGAAAAGGCAGGTTGAAGGCGGAGCGGGAACCAGCGGAGCCCGCGGCGATTCGCCAGGGGAGCGAACCTGGGCCTGGCGGTGGGCCAATTACATGCTTAGCGATTCAGAAGGACGGCGGCCTCGGATGGTTCGCCAAAGCCTGTGAGCCACTGCAGCCAAACCCATTTGCCAGCCACGCGCAAGCAGCTTAAGGGCATCCCAATGCAGGTCACGTCCCCCAGTGAAAGTGCAGGTTCTTGCGGAAGAGACCGCGCTGATTGGGAATCCAAGAAAACCCGTCTACGATGCGAAGGAGATCGTCGGAACAACGATCCCGCCGCTCAAGGGCTACGCCATCGGACTCACATTTCGATTGTTTCGCACGGCCGCCGGCGCTTAAGATTGAGCCCCACCTTGCGGGTCAAGGCCGCCAAAGCCATGGGCCACCCGCGTGCGAGGAGCTTCAGGGCCGCCCCATACAGCTTGGCCTTCGCGGCCCTGTTTGCCTGGTAGACCACCTGCCTGCCGATTATGGCCCGCCGCTCCCGACGGCGACGCTCACCCCCAGGGTATTCCCCGGCGCGCTCGTTGTGTATTATCTACCTGCTCGATCAATCCTCGATGCTCCTATTTGAAGACACTCATCACGACTGAGACCATCCAAGTCGTCATGGTCCGCGAACGATCGGCCCGTACCGCGACGGCTGAGTCGAGCCTCCTCGCGCAAGTTCACGCGCGGACATCTTTACTGCGGTGGATTTGCGCGGTCACTCGGCGGAGATATCGGAGACATGTCAGGAAAGTGAACCTTCGCAGAAGCCCACGGCGAAACAATTCAGCTCGGGAGTAGGCAAATGCACATTGTGTAGGCAATCGATTGGCGTTGCTTGCGAGATAGTTCTGAAATTGAACAGATTCGTGACGCCACGGATGAGAACTATGAATCCGCCTGTCCAGCCGCTGGAAAACCGATGGGCGGAATTTGAAGTGGTGAGTGACGCCTTGCAGCAATGAGGTTCGGTTGCCGATCGGACAACTGTGGTTGCCGCCGTCATGAAGCATAGTTCGGTTGGAACAGTAAAAAAGCGGGTACTTCTTAATCGAGGCCTGCACACCCATTTTTTGATAGAGATCGATAGAGCACAGGGGGAAAGTCCGAAAGGGATCCTCAACGACCTCGGGAGCGTCCAAGGAGCCATCGAGAGTCAGATGCTGAACCATGGGGGCGAAAAGAGCGTTTCCCACCAGTTCAAGCATGCGGATTGTCGTGGACATTTTGCTGTAGGGAAACTCGACGAATTCGTCACTGTCTACGAGCACGAGCCACTGTCGGCGCATCCTTGCCAGCAGCGAATTCAGGCGCCTTTTCTTTTCTTCGGAGTCAAATGGTCCCTCATAGGTGTCCTCGATGGTCACCGGGTAAGAGTCTTTCAGCGCGTAGAGCCGGCGGTTCTCTTCTCGTGGACCATGCACGATCAAGTGGAATGAAGAAACACCCAAACAGCGGTAATACTTGAACCAGCCTTCCAAAAGGTCGCCATCACCATTGATGTGACTTACGAGTCCTAATTCCATCTCAGCCACCTGTCCTGGCAACTCTGGAATCAGTAACTCTGGTCCAGCGGGGATGGCGATTTTGACAATCAATTCTTGGTTGTGGAGCTATCACAGCCCAGTATAATGGTAGCATGCTATCCCTTCAAGGGGTCCCGCATTCCGACCCGCCTGTGCGTCACAACGCCGCCCTCCCCGCAAAAATCACGAAGCCCAGTTTACATCTTAATCGTTTCGCACAGTTGCCGCCCTTGGAGCGCAATGCGCAACCTGCGGGTGACGGCCACCCAAGCCATGGGCCACCCGCGCGCGAGGAACTTCGCCGCATCCCAAACTAGCCCCGCTTCGAAAGTTTTCTCTGCAACACTGAGTATCCGCCCTCCGATGAGCGCCTGCCTCTCAAAGCAACGCGCTTTACCCCCCGCGTATTCCCCTGAGCGTTCGTTTTCAATTGTCTTGAGCAACGCGGGGATACAATCCGCGATGTTGGCGGAGTTATTGCGGGAATGCATTCGGTAGAAAATCGTCCGAGGCGTGAAAATCAGAATTGTCGGGCCGGAAATGCACAACCTAAGGAGAAGATCCGTGTGTTCCGCCGGCCATGTGTCCGGCGACCACCCCTGGACAGCCAGGAATGCGTGACGATCGATCACCTTGGCCGAGGGTTCACCAAAGGGCCAGTCTCTTCGCAATATATCCTCATATTCGACGATGCGCATTTCGTCGGGAGCATCTCCCGGCTGGAGAACCGGCAACATCCCCTTAAACCACCACCTGCTGCCCAGGATCATCTTCGGCTTCTTTGCCTGCACGATCCTCTCATAGACATCCAGGGCCCAAGGCACCAATGCGTCGTCCCCGTCGAGGAACACCAGGTACTCACCCGCCGCCACGGCAGCGCCGCAGTTGCGAGCCACACAGGCCCCCTGGTTGGTTTCGAGAGGGACCAACCGAATCGCGTCTCCGTATTGCCTCAAGATCTGCAGCGTGCCCTCGGTAGAGGCATCGTCAACCACGATGATCTCCTTTTCGGCGGTCCGCTGGACGAGCGCGGAGTCCACGGCGTCCTTTATGAACTCCGGCTGGTTATAAGACGTGATGACGATGCTGAATCGGATATCCGGCATTTACCTGCCTACCTCTAAAGGGGTACGCTATCAGGCTCACATTTCGATTGTTTCGCAAGGGCGCCTGCCTTTCAGAATGACACTCAACTTGCGAGTTATCGCGGCTAGAAGCATCGGCCAGGCGCGAGCAAGGAGCTTGACGGCATCCCAATAAAGCCCAGCCAGCAAAGCCTTCTTCGCCCAGAAGGACGCGACGCCTCCGAGCAGTGCAGACCTCTCAAACTGGCGAGCCTCGCTGCCCGGATATTGTCCTAATCTCTCTTTGAGGATCAGGTTGTTGAGAACGCCGATGAATGCCGAGACCTGATGGATCGACTGAGCAGCGTGCCTTCGATGCAAGACCGTTGGTGGAGAGAGTAACTGAACCGTCCGCCCTGCGTCGGCCAGCCTGATCACCAGATCTCGATCCTCCATCACCAATAAGTCTTTCGCCCAGCCTCCCACACTTTGAAATAATTGACGTTGGATCACGAGGGAACTCGCGCTCAGTCCAAAAGGCCGATCCTTGCGCAAATAATCCCCGTAATCGACGATCTCCATTTTGCGAGGATCGTCCGCCGGCTGGGCTTGGGTCAACATTCCCTCAAACCACAACATCTTAGCGAGGATTAGCTGAGGTCTTTTCGCCTGAACGATCCGGTCATAAACTTGCAGGGCCCAAGGCAGGAACGCATCATCGCCGTCGAGGAATAAAAGGTACTCGCCGGTTGCCAGGGAAGCGCCACAATTGCGCGCCGCTCCCTTTCCCCGATTGGCTTCGAGGGCAACCAGACGAATGGCATCCCCATATCCCCTCAGAACATCCTGACTCCCATCCGAGGAACCGTCATCGACGACGATTATTTCTTTGTTTGTACTCCGCAAGCACAGCGCAGAGTCCACAGCGTCCTTGATGAATTCCCGCTGGTTATAAGACGTGATGATGCTGCTGAATTGAATTTCGGACATTCACGTGAGCTCAAGCGGGCGCGGCCGATAGATCGATTAGTCCGTCAAGAATTCAGCAAGCGGCACAAAAGTGAGGCCGGCTTCACGCGCGCCGTCGATGATAGCGGGAAGCGCGCTGACGGTGCGCGACCGATCTGCCTGCTCAGATGGAAAATCGCGCTTTCCATCGTGCAGCAGGATAATCGAGCCGGGCCCGACGCCCCTCAATGTGTCGCGCACGATATCGGATTCTTCCAGCCAGTCAAAGCCTCCGTCCGACCACTTGATACAGTGCAGGCCACGTTCGCGCAGCACCGACTTCAAGCCGAACCATCGCTTGCCGTAAGGTGGCCGAAAAATCTTCGGCCGCTGCCCGGTGACTCTTGCGATTGCATCCTGAGTGCGGTCAATTTGAGAGGCGAAAAACGCTCGACGGTGAAAATAAGGATGCGGGTGAGAATAACTGTGATTGCCGATGGCATGGCCCTCGGCCTGGATCCGGCTCAAGATGTGCGGATAGCGATCTACATTCCGGCCGCAAACGAAAAACGTTGCCGGCACATTTCTGGCGCGCAGGATGTCAAGGATCTGCTCGGTATAAGCCGTCGGACCATCGTCGAAAGTGAGCGCCACGCGCCGCCCCTCCGCAGGGCCGCGGAACAGCGCTGGCCCGAAGACATGCCGAGTCCGGCCATTCCACGCGTACACGCAGAAACCGCCCCCAGCCACCAAGGCAGCGCCGAACAGAAGAATAAGACTCGTGTGTTCCATACCGTCAGGCCAGTTCAAATCTAATGAGTTGAATAGCGATCAAGCGGGCGCAAGGCAGCCGGCAATCTGGCGTTCGCCGTTAGGAACGATTTTTGTGCTGCCTGCGCCGGCACCAATTGATTAACGTATTCAGGGCTACCGGGGCGGCGACTTCTGGCGCGAACTTCCGGTACGCCCAACGCAACGACGAGTTACAGACATAGATAGAAGCCTGTGGAAACAAGACAGGCTCTCCACCGAACTGCAGCTTGAAGTGTGCAGAAGCGGCAACGGACCGCGGCATCGTTTCGCCACGGAGAATCATCAGGACGGCGTCGCGCCGCATCCCTCCAATGTCGTAGAAGTGAAAACCATGAGATTTTGCCCACTTGATGGCGGCCCACCTCGTTACCTCATTCGGGTGGCACGAGCCATGCGCCCCGGACCAGCCCGCTTTCCAGTCCGTGACCTTGTCCCCAAAGGCGATGACGAACAGCGTCGCCAAGGGGTCGCCCTCAAACTCCGCGATGAACAGCGCCGCACACCGCGCGGGCGCAAAAGCCTGCCAAGTGCTGAAATAGTAATCCTCAGGATACGCAGAGAATCCCTGGCGTCTGGCAGTCTCCGCGTGCAGGCGATAAAAGACGGGTATGTCCTGCTCCGCTCCCTCCCTGACCGCGATACCATTACGTTCGCCGAAACGGATGTTCCTCCGCGTCTTAGTCTGGATTTGACTAAAGATGTCATCAAGGTTGTCGCTGAGATCGATCAGGCAGGTTGCAGTCGGCGCCAGCTCGAGAGAGCTCGGACGGAATCCGCAGTCTCCTAAAGCGCCCAGGACGGCGCCGCTGCCCGGCGGCTGTACGGCAAGGAACTGGACATCTTCCGTTCGCGCCACGCGACACAGCTCTTCGACGATTTGCTTTGCCCAGCCGGGATGATCCCGCCTTAGAACCGGCGCCAGAGGCACGTAGCCGAAGGCCTGGCCGAAAGCGAATTGCCGAATCAGCATCTGCGCTCCGCCGACGATACGTTTACCCCTCCTTAGAATGACACGGGCCACTCGGTAGCCGAGCGCATCTTTCGCTTGCGCCCACAGACTAGTTTGCGCATAGCTCACCCCGGGAATTGTTGTCAGGAATGCGTCCCATTCAGGATCATCAAGCTGATGGGAGACTGCTATGTCGAACTGGACGGTCGGTAAAGACGGTGCTCTTACTAGGGTCGTCATTCGGCTGTGTCCTGGTTCAGGGGGAAATCGAGAAGGGCCATTTGGAGTTAGCTGCGTCCTCTGGACCTTTGGGCAGGATTGCGCAGAACCTATCAAGTCCGCTGGCCGGGAGCGCAGAAGCGGAATCTGTGTTTATGCCAATCAAAAGAACCCCTGCACCGAAGGCTGCGGATGAATCCTCATCTGCCGCACTTCCCTTCTGGCCCTGGCCGATCTGTAACCCCCCGAGCCATCTAACAACATTATACAGGGGAAATGGCCTTCAAGAAGCAGCAGCGAGAACACTGGTTCTCCAGCAGGCGGCGAGGAAGTTCTTCAACACCCGCTCAGGGACACTCCCCAGGACATCCACCCGCGGCTACCGACCACCGATACTATTTCAATGGAGCAAGCGCCGGAGATGTTCCGCCTCTCCCGCTGGAAAAAAAGGAGTTTTGCGTGTATGGTAAAAATTTGGGGACCGCGAACGGCGAAAGAGCACAGATAAATACTGTGGCTCAGCACTCATTGTCAGACGCAGGGGCCGTGGGTTACTCTCCCACTGGGCCATTGCCCGGCTCTGATACTCATGAACCAGAGAAGGTGTACGGCGGCGAATAGGCCGTCGGGAGGTGCTGATTGAAAGGTGTCGTGCTGGCAGGAGGAACAGGCAGCCGTTTGTTTCCGCTGACGAGGGTCACAAACAAACACCTGCTGCCCGTCTACGACAAGCCCATGATTTTTTACCCCATCCAGACTCTGGTGAATGCCGGGATGCATGAGATTTTGCTGGTCACCGGCGGCAGAAACGCTGGAGATTTCTTGCGGTTGCTTGGCAACGGCAAGGACTTCGGCCTGAAGCATCTCAACTACACCTATCAGGAAGGCGAGGGCGGTATCGCGCAGGCGCTTTCGCTGGCTGAACATTTCGCGGACGGTGGCCCCGTTTGTGTAGTCCTCGGTGACAACATTATTGAGCACAACGTGCAGCACGCGGCCGAGAGATTTCGCAAGCAGGAGAGCGGAGCAAAAATCATTCTGAAAGAAGTTCCGGACGCTCAACGCTTCGGAGTCGCCCACGTTCAGGGCGGTCGCGTCATCGAAATTGAAGAGAAACCCAAAGCCCCAAAGTCACGCTATGCCGTCATCGGAATCTATTTCTACGACAACACGGTTTTCGAAAAAATACGGCGCTTGAAGCCATCCGGCCGTGGCGAACTGGAAATCACCGATGTCAATAACTTCTACGTCGGAGAAGGGGCATTGACCTACGAGATTCTGGATGGTTGGTGGACCGACGCGGGAACTTTTGAGTCGTTGCTACGAGCCAACAACCTGGTGGCCGAGACCGGAGCCAACAAAATGAGAATCAGCTCAGGTCCCGGCGAGAGACTGGAATCCCAGGAGATTGCTCAATGAAGTTCTTTGTCACGGGGGGAGCGGGCTTTATCGGCTCGAACTTTATTCGTCACCTTCTCTCCCTGGGGCATGACTACAGTGTGGTCAACTTCGACAAGCTCACCTATGCGGGAAACCTGGCGAACTTGGAGCCGGTGGCCTCCAATCCAAACTATCGGTTTGTGAAAGGGGACATCTGCGACGCTCGAAGCGCTGGCCAGGCAATGGATGGCTGCGACGTGGTGGTCCATTTCGCGGCCGAATCTCATGTGGACCGGAGCATCTACGAACCGGCTCCCGTGATTGAGACCAACGTCACAGGCACGTTTGTCCTTCTCCAAGTGGCGAGAAAACTGAACGTACGCCGTTTCATCCACATCTCAACCGATGAAGTGTATGGTGATTTGCCGCCTGAGGTCGCCGCTGATGAAAGCTTTCCGATTCAACCCAACAGTCCATACTCGGCATCGAAGGCGGGTGCCGACCTGCTTGTGCGGTCGTTTGTGCGCACCTATCACTTCCCGGCCATCATCACTCGTTCCTCAAATAACTATGGGCCATACCAGTTTCCTGAGAAATTCTTGCCGCTGATGATCACCAACGCGTTTGAAGATAAGTCTCTGCCGGTTTACGGAGATGGTTTGCAGCAGCGAGACTGGCTTCACGTTGAAGATAATTGCCGAGCCTTGATGAGCGTGGTCGAGCGAGGTCGAATCGGAGAAATTTACAACATTGGCGGCCTCGATGTCCTGGATAATCTGTCCATGGTCCGCCGTCTTCTCAAGCTGATGGAAAAATCGGAGTCGCTGATCACGTTTGTTACAGACCGCCCTGGACACGATCGCCGGTATGCTCTTGATTCATCAAAAATAACAAGGGAATTAGGGTGGCGACCACTCATTCGGCTCGAGGATGGACTCCGGCAAACGGTTGAATGGTATCGCTCCAACGCAGACTGGGTGGCAGCGGTGCGGGGCGGCGAATACCGAAAGTATTATGAGAACTTCTACGAAAATCGTGACTCTTCACTCCACGCCATCACGGGAACGGGTCAAGGATAGGGGCCCGGCGTTCAAAGTCCGGCAGCGCATAGGCAAACGGGCAACTAGCCCGGATAAACTTGGGGAGGAAAACAAGCTTGCAGCGTTCTGAGACATCAATTCCCGGAGTTTATCTCGTTCAGCCCAATGTCTCTCGTGATGCGCGTGGCTTCTTCTTGGAAAGCTACCATCGGATGAAGTTCACTGAAATAGGCATCGCGGATGAGTTCGTTCAGGACAATCACTCGCGCTCGGCAAAAGGGGTGCTGCGGGGCCTCCACTATCAGTTGCGCCGCCCGCAAGCGAAGCTTTGTCGCGTCATCGAAGGAGAAGCGCTCGATGTGGCGGTCGACATAAGACTGGGTTCCCCGTACTTTGGAAAATGGGTTAGCGTCGTCCTGTCGGCGGAAGCTCACAACCAGATCTACGTCCCCAGAGGCTTCGCACATGGTTTCGTAGCCCTGACCGAAACCGTGCAATTTCTGTATAAATGTAGCGATTTCTACGACCCTTCAGACGAAAGAGGAATTGCCTGGAATGACCCTGACCTGGCAATAGACTGGCGCGTACCCAATCCAACGCTTTCGGAGAGAGATCAAAGGCACCTCCCCCTTGCGAAAACTCCGAGAGAATTCCTCCCTGTTTTTGAGCCGACGCAAAAATGAAGATTCTCTTGATTGGCAAGAATGGCCAAGTCGGATTCGAACTTCAGCGTTACCTTCCTCGCTTGGGAGAAGTCGTCTCCGTCGACAAGGACGAGCTGGACCTCGCCAATCCAAACAGCATCCGAAGTTCACTCCAGGAACTACGACCGCAACTAATCGTCAACGCCTCGGCATACACCGATGTTAATAAAGCGGAAGCCGAGGAAGGGATCGCACAAGCTATAAACGCTGAAGGTCCCGCGGTGTTGGCTGAAGAGGCCAAGAAACTCGGCGCCGCCCTGGTTCATTATTCTACGGATTACGTCTTTGATGGTACCAAACGAACACCGTATTTGGAGACCGATGCGCCCAATCCGCTTAACGCGTACGGGCGGACGAAGTTAGCAGGTGAGAAAGCTATAGCCAGTTCCGGGGCGGCCCATCTCATTCTAAGAACGAGCTGGGTTTATAGCACGAGGGGTACGAACTTTCTTTTGAAAATCCTAGGGGCCGCAACCCAAAAAGAACGACTCGAGGTGGTGAGTGATCAAGTCGGGGCGCCAACCTGGAGTCGAATAATTGCCGCCGGGACAGTTCAGATCCTGTCGTCAGTGGGAAATCTTTCGTGTCTGGGAGACTCAGGTGGCCTTTACCACCTGACCGCGGGAGGCGAAACAAGCTGGTACGAGTTCACTCGTGCTATCCTGGAAAACTGCTCCGATCGTGCCAAGCGCGGTCCCTGGTTTGACGAAGCTACATCGGGGCGCCCTGTCATTACAACCACTGTGACCCCCATCAAATCGGACGAGTACCCAACTCCTGCGCGCCGTCCAGCTTATTCGGTCCTCTCTAATCAAAAGGTCCTTGAGGTCTTTGGGGTGAAACTGCCGCACTGGCGATCGCAACTGCGGTCCTTCATCTCGAACACGGCTGCAAATGGTGGGGAGTGCCCCGATCCAATCTAATGCTGAGGAAGTCCCTTGCCAAACTATAGGCCGGCTCGCACTGAGGATCGGCTGAAAGGCCGCTTGGAAACGTGCAGCCACAGTGCTGACAGCCGTGACCGCGCTACGGAAGTTCTTCAGCACTGCCCTAAGCCTTCGAGTCAGCCCGCCTGCCACGACCCAGGTTTCTCAAGAGCTTTGCCGCGCAAGCCAACAGGATAAGGCCTAGGAGGAAGAACAGCACTCCTCCGTTCCGATGAAGATCCCCCTTGAAAAAGCTCATGCTCACGTAAACTGCGAGTACCGAGAGTCCGTAAATCCGGAAGCCGTTGGTGAGGTTGACAATCGGAAAGACCAAAACTACTAGAAGGGCCCTTCTCCATCCGGATTTGATGTAGAAGTGTCCAACGAGTAGGCTTCCGATGAGGAGAGCCAGTGTGGAATGAATACCCGAACACTGAGGCGCAACCTCTACGTCCAGTCCCGGCAGGGAAAACCTCAATCCATCCCGAAAGAAAGGAACAGCAGTCAGGATGAGGAACATATTGACGACTTCGGCTGACCCGTGTTGGATGACGACGAGCGGCTTCTCGATGACAAAGTGAGGTAGTGGAAGAATCAAGAGAACGAACAGCAGCGGGAAAGCTCCAGTGCGAAGGGTTTGACTGCCGTAGAAGCAGGCGAACCCAGCGACCCAAGCCGTCACGAGTGACAAAATCTTCAGAAAGAGGTAGGACTCCTGGCCGAGCGACGCTGAGGCTGAAGCCAAATTCAGGATGACAGCCGCCAGAAGCAGGAGAGCTCCTGCGCCCAAGGAGTAATGAACATTCTGGAAGATTTTCTTCTGCTCGACATAGAAGAGGAACAAAGCCAGCGGTGGCATCATTCCGATGTAAGAATACTCCTCCTGTCCGAGCGAGAGGGCGGCCAGGTTTTTGAGTGGCGCCCAGTAGATAATCACAGACGCAACAAGAAAGAGCACGAAGAGCAGATTTCTAGTTGCCAGGAAGTTTTTCAGGCCGAGGCGCATCACGCCGGCCTCAGGCTTCACTACCAAAGGTTGTTCGTTGAGCATGGTCGGATCGTTCAAAAATCAACTTTGCCTGCGTGGCAGCGAAACATGTGAATCGGTTGCCGGTTTAATCGGTCGCTGGCCCCACGCCAATGCGGGCGACGCTAGCCGGATTTTCCGCCCCGGATACCTCTGGCGTTATCGGGACGATTCTCCTCCCAGTAATTCTCCGGAGGACTCGCTGGCCTTGATTAAGCATCAGGAGTGCGACTGTCGCGCCAACTGTATCGATCCCACAATCAACTAAAGAGGCATTCCGGCCGGGAACGAAAATCTGGTGAAACTCGTCCGTGAGGGCATATCCTGCGGCAATAAGAATGCACCAGAAGATCCGTCGCCGGCGAAACGAATCCCGGCCGCCAAAAGCGCCATACAGGAGCACGGCGAAAATACCGTAAACGATCAAATGGGCGACCTTGCGCTGGAGGGTGTCCAAATGGTGAAAAGTCGTTGATGAAACACTGCGATGAAAACTGGAAAGTTCGCGAGCCAGAAGTGAACGGGAAAAGTCTGTCCCGAATGTGACCGTGGAAAAATAGAAGATGAGCGCCGCCCACGCCAAAGTCACGACCCAGAAGACTACTTGAGAACGGGGGATTCGCGAAGCGGTCGCCGTTGGGTTTTCCATAGGTTGAAATAGTTACGAGATCCGGTGGGACGGCAGATTCATCCTCGAGGCCGCGGACACAGGAAGAATGCCAGTCTCGCCTCAAGATGCGGGTGCCAAGTATGTGGCATCCGCGATGGAATACTTCACATTCTCCCCATCCAGCGTCGCAAAGGCTACCCGTGCTCGCTCCCTGCCGGCGCCCTCAATCACCCACTTCCCGCCCTCCCTGACCAGCTTCATCTGACTCCTCTCTCTCCACCAGTGATTGACCTCGCTGGGAAAAGCGATCCAGATCTTCCCCTCAGAACGTAACTTGGAGAGATGAGCCAGGAGGGCCCGATAAGTGTTCTGCGCCCGCTCCTCGATCACATAGTCAGGGTGAATGATGAAGCTGGCGAGGCCATTTTTCAGCCTGATCATTTCGATTTGGCGTATCCACAACGTAATCGCGTAGTCTTCCAGGATGTGAAAGAGAGTGTAATCCTGCGTCGCCGTCACAGGCAGCTCCAGGATCTTCCCGATGAAATAGGGCATTACCGTACAGCAACCGCCTCGCTGGGGATCCAAATGAGCGACGTTGGGGACCGACATATCGAAGGAGAAATCAAACGCATCGTACCAGTCGATGTTTCGATAAAGTGCGCCGGAGCGAAAGCCCAAGGCACCGAATTCGCGCGCGTAACGATTGATCTTCGCGGCGCGGCGAAGAAACTCTTCCCGTTCTTGAAACAGATTGCCATCGTGATTCAGATCGTGAACGTTTATTTCGAACCCGCGGTCTCGCATGCTCTTCAGCAGGGCCGGCGAAAACTCGTAGCGCTTCTCGGGCACAATCTGGAATGAAGCCTTGATTCCGGCGGCGTCATCGATGTCCATGAGACGCTGACAGAATTCAACGCCTGCGGCTTGTTCCACATCGTGCGTCATGATGCCGCAACTCGGTTGACCCTCGGGCCAAAACCAAATGAAGGGGATCCGGTTGACACCCTGCGCCTTTAGCGACAGTGCCAGCAACCTTTCGTGGATGCGGTCCACCGTTCGGTCGACGGGCCAAGCGGGAAAAGTAACCTTGCCCCAATCTCTCAACTCGAATCTCTGAAAATGCTTGCGCACCCTGACGGGCATCAGCGGCCGGGCGAAGTAGTAAGCGTTACGGATGGCTGACCGGGCCGCAAATCTTTTCCCAGCACCCTCCGCAGCAACCGGATAACGCTCGCATCGCAAGTTGTCGATGACGTCCGCGGGGTCAAAGGGCAGACGCAGTACGGCTTCTTGGATGGCAACGTTCTCGAGCGCATCGTACGATGGATCGGCCGCGATCTTTGTACCGTTGCCCATCGAGCGGCGTCCGTAGCAGATCGTGTCCGGCCCAAAGCGAAAATAGCCGGGCTGTGCTGACAAATTGCCAGCCAGCGTGAAGCTGGCAAACTCATCGGGGCAACGATAATAATCTGTGAGAGCTTTGTTCAACACGCTTCTTTCAACCGAGCCCCGTCCCGCAGCACCCATCCACCCTTTGCTTCTTCTTCAACCAATATGGCGATAAAGAACTCTGCCGGCGGTCGTCAACAGGCTATCTGGCATCCACCCAAAGACCTGTTTTGCCACCCGCATCAACGCGCCGCCGTTGGCGGTCTGCGGCTGCGGCCGAGGAAATCGCAAATACACCAGGCGCGATTCCGACGCGCCCCAATGATTCTTGAAGTCGATCAGCCCGGCGTTATCCGGTTCGGACCGGCCCAAATCGAATTCCTGAGCTCCGAGCCGTTTGCCGTCCTGAATCGCCCGCCAAAACAGAAAGACCATTCCACCCAGACTGTGAAACCTCTCGTCGGAGCAACCATACTTGTAAACCAGCGAGCCCTTATAGGCCAGCGTGAGGATGCTGGCAATCGGCTGCCCGTCTTTCGACGCCACTCGAATGGCAAGCTTGTCACCCAGGCAATCGATGAGGTTCTGGAACCACGCTAAGGGCTGCGGAGGGAGCTGGTGCCGGCGCCGCGTGAGCAACAGCAGGCGGTAGAATTTGCCCAGCAGTGATTCGCTTCGGCCCTCTTCATATGACAGCCCTTCTTTATCGGCCTTCTTGATTTTTCGCTGGATGCAACTCTTGTGAAAATTTCGGAAAAGATCGTCCAACGACGGGCGAAGGTCGAGCCAGTGAAAGCTGAATTCTTCTCCCGCGCCCAAACGCGTGGACGTTTCTTCATCGAGCGTTTGCGAGCCCACGGGCCTGAGCTCGAAATATCGCCAGCGTTCGCGTTTCAGTTGGTCCTGCAAGAAGGGCACAAAGATCTTCATGTCGCTGGCGCTCGCGAGCAGCGGCTCACAGTGATCCGCAAACGGCAGCGAGACCATGCGATGGCCGGTGAGCCAACTTCGCACTCGGCAGAAGGCCAAGCCATTCTTCAATTCCTCTCCCGGCGCCGCAGTGGTGTAGACGACGGGCTCGTATCCGTAAGTGCGCTGTAAAGCGCGAAGCCAGCCTGAAGAGTGGAACACCGAAGCCTTCGGGTGCCGCTGGAGAAACTCCTCCCAGCGCGAATCTTCAACCGGATTGATCTTATGAACCGCCATCAGGATTCCTTAACTTTGTCGAACGCAGCGGCTTGGAGAAAAACTTTCATGGCACCAGATTTCGTGATTCTACCAAAAATGGAATCGGTGGGGCAAAATGCCACACATTTCTCAAAATCGCAAATTTCTGCAAATTATTTTTCTGCGCAACTCTATTATTTGCTTGAGATAGAAAAATTAGTGGCAAAAGTTTCAAAAGTTCCAATAGTTTCATTCAGGGGCCAAAATAATGCCTATATTACCATACTAGTATTACACCACTAACAAAGCAGCCCGGCTCTTTGGCTTTCCGCGCGCGCGCCGCCCTGTGCCCTCTATTACTCATGCGTAGATACATTACTTACTAACTCCCCTGCCCGGCTTGCGTCAGCCCTTTAGCTTGCGTCGACCTGCCGGGCCTCAAATCACTCACGGGTGGTCACATGGCCGACTAACTCCCCTGCCCGCCCTGCCCCTGCCCTTTGGCTTTCGCCTGGGAGTGTTCCCCCTTCCCCGCCGATCTCGTCAAAAAGGCGCAGCACGCGCTCTTTAATTTGGGGCATTCTCTGCTCGAGCTGCCGCCGAGCGACGTTTCGCTGCTCGAAAGCCCGCTCCACGGTTTCAAGTATTTCCGCCTCATCCATTTTTCGCGCGTCGGCGACCGCCGCCTCCGCCCCGACGGTCTCCATGACCCCGATAAACTTATCGCTATAGGCGATGGCGACCGCCGGCACGCACTGCGAGACGGCGGCAATGCAGGCGTGCATTCTGGACCCCACAAAGAAGTCACACTGCCCGATGATGTACTTAATCTCGCTCTGATTGTAGCTGCCGCGCACCCAGCCGATTTTCCCGGGGTATTTCTCCTTCAGAGCCTCATAAATCCGCGCGCACGCGGGCGAATCGCTCTCCCCGAGTTGCCCAAAGACATGCGGGACGAGCAGCACGTCGGCGTTTTTTTGTTGGATGAGAAAGTCAATGAGGTGGTAGATGAATTTGTCGTATTCCACCTTGAGGCCAAACATATTGCGCCGTGTATACCCGCCCATGAAGAGCAACCCGCTGACGTTGAGCCCCACGAAAGGACAGGGATTGGGTTTTAGGGGTTTGGTATTAGGGGCGGAAAGACCAGGATTAGGGGCGAGGGAGAATCCAACGATATCCATCCGCGCAGGCGGTATCGGATCAACTAAAAACCCCACGTCGTAGCAGAAGCGCACTTTGGGAATCGGGATTCGGGATTCGGGTTTCGGGTGTCGGGCCTTGAAAATCGGGTTTCGGGTGTCGGGTGTCGGGTTTCGGGACTTCTCGCCCCTGAGATTAGGAATCGGGCTGCTAACTCCTAACTCCTGACTCCTAACTCCTGTTCCGCTAACTCCTGTCCCCTGTCCCTCCGGTTTCCGGAGTCCGATGGACTCCACCGGAGTCCTGAAATCGGACCTGAAACCTGTCCTCACCCCCTCGTAATCCCGCGAGTAGACCGCTTCGGCGCGTTTCATGATGTATTTCGCCACCGCCTTCGCGAGCCGGCTCTTGAAGGGCCCGAGCGTCTGCGGGAGCAGGATCAACCGCTTCCCTGCCCACAGCGCCAGAATCTGCGGCAGCGAAACGTAAAGCATCCGCCCCAGTCCGTAGATGTCGGCAAAACTGTCGCCGCCGGAGATGGCCAGTACCAAATCCGACTCATCCAAATGGCGCAGGCAGTTGTTCCCTGCAATCCACTTGCGCCGCAGCGCTGTAGCGGCGGTCTGTGACCGCCGTCCCAGTAGTTTCATCAACGCCGTCAGGAAAAGCAGGAAGGCAACATTATTGCGAAGCCAGAACCGCCACGAGAACCGCATGTTCACCAGCGGCACCGCCACCTCGCGCTCAGCCAGCGCGATGGTGTAGGTCGTCGGCGCCTTCTCGTAGTTCAGGAAGAAGACCTCCGCCTCCGGGTAGCGATGCAGGATAGCGCGCACCGATCCCACCGCCAACGCGCTCACACCCATGTTGTGCGTGTCCAACGCCGCGCCTTGGAGGCAGATTCTCATTCGTTCCGTTTCGAGGTCACTGTCCTACGGCGCCGGAGGCGCATCCCTAACGACCTCTGCAAGCTGGCAGGCAAGGGACTGCGCGGATTTCAGTGGTAGCCTCGAATACAGCGGAAGCATGACGATATTCCTTGCCGCCCAGACTGCGTTTGGGAATCTCCCCCACTCGGATTCGTCGGGCAACGGCCTTTCCCAGTGGGTCTTTAGGTACAGCCCTCGCTTCAGCGCGAGGCGCAGAACCACGTTACGGTCCTTTCCCCGAAACGCAACGGGAACTCGTGTGAGTCCACCGTAGTCGCAGTCTGGCGGCAGAAGGGGCGACACCCCGCTGTCGCGAAAGGCCTCCAAATACACGGCAGCCAGCCGAGCAATCTGGCCGCGAATCTCATCCATCCGCCCCAGCATGCGCAACATCAGCTCTGCCTGGTAAGGATGAAACTCCCGTGTATAGAAGGCGGCTCTCGGTACGTCAGGACGCTGGTCAGCCGCAACAGTGCCCTGGGCACGCCGACGTCTCCTCCAGAGGCCTTGCAGCGAGTCTCGAAGAGGCAAAAGTCGAAGCGCGACCCCTCGAAAAATCCGGCGATTCGTCGCGACGTTTCGAGCCAGCGCTTCCAAGAGCTCTCGAATCGGTAGGGCCCGTGTTGATTCAGCCACGCGCGTGGCCCCGAGCTTGGTAGGATCCACGGTTCCGACATTGTTGACGACAATAGCGCCGCCTCGAAACGCCCCAAAGCGCTTCGAGCGTTCGAAACTAAACACTCCAACGTCCCCGAAAGTGCCCAGTAGGCGGCCAGCCCGCCGAGCCCCGAAAGCCGCGGCCGCGTCTTCGACTACGACGCAATCACGCTGCACCGCCAGCTTACAAATAGCTTCGATGTCCGTTGGAACGCCAAGCGCGTGGGCAGGCAGGAGGATTCGCCCTGGTTTCGCGGCTTCGGCAAATTCGGCCGATGTGGAGTTCACACTATTCTTTGCCAAATCGACGTAGATGATTCGCTTGCCCGCAACCTCGGCCGCTTTCTTCACCTCGTGGCACAAGTGGGCTGGCATGACGACCTCTTGCTGTGGAAGGAACGAGAGTATCTGCGCAATGGCGCATCGACCGGAGGGGGCGAATAGGATATGCTGTCGTTCCGTTTGAGCCTTCAGGGCATCCCGCAATCTACTTAACGGATCGGGGTGCGCAGCCCAAGCTAACGCCACGACCAAGTCCCAAGTCCGGGCCTCAAGTCGGTGGGAGGGGACGCGGGCGTCGTCGGCCTTCCAGAATGCCGGCCTTCGGGATCGCTCAGATACTTCAGAGCAAATACCGCCCATTTCCACTTGCCCCGGGTTTGCTCGGACCTCGTGATTCATGAGTTTGGGGCCCTGGGGCCCCGCTACACCTGGGTAGCCGCCTTTACCCTCGTCCGAAAGGGGTATATCGCGGCTGTAATCGCGGCCCGGAGATCAAGGCCGAGTTCCGGGATGGCCAAAACCATGGCCAAGAACATCGCCGCCAAGACAACCATTGAGCCGAGCAATGCACCAGCCGCTCCAAAGCTTTCGATCCTCGTGGCCGATACTGCCGATGCCAGCATCATACCAGCGCCAAACACCGCCAATGGTCTAAAGCAGCCCGCGAGTGGGACACCGTGCAATCGCTTTAAACGCCACAGAACTACTCCCAACGCCAGTGATTCGCCACAAAACCCCGAAATCGATATCCAGGCCAAGCCGGCTCCGGTCGCGGCCGCCAGCACCATGCCTAAGAGTGCCAACGAACGGACGATGTTCGACACCAAGGAGGTCTTCGTATCGCCCTGGGCGACAGCCGCCAATGTAGGCACAGTCCGAATGATTCGGACGCCCCACATGGCGCCCAGCCAGCCGATGAATCCACCCGCGGCCGCATACTTCTGCCCGTAAACAAAACTCACAACCCACCCGCCCCCAACAACGAATGGTATCGCAGACATTGCTGCGAGCAGCGAAACCGAGTTGAGACAGCGGAGATAGGTTTTCTCAAAATGAACAAACGCCTCTTTCAACCGCGACAGGACGGGCAGGAATAAGGTGCCGGTCAGGTTAATGATAAGCGTCGCCGGGGCGTACGAGACTGCAAATGCCACTGAGTAGATCCCCAGGTCGGTCAAGGTGTACGTGCTGCCCGCGAACAGGCGCTTGGACGACCCGATCACCATGCGATCGCCTTCCATAATTCCGTACAGGAGAAGTCCGTTAATCAGCAGCGGCCAGCCGAAGTGGAACATCCGCTTCGCGTAATCCCTGTTCCAGGCCACACCATAGCGACGCTCGGCGACAAGGTGAGAACCGAGGCTGATGCTGCCCTGTTGCACCACGAGAACCAACATCATTGCCCAATAGTTCCGGAACCAGAGTGCGAGCGGTAGCGCCGCCAATGCGGCCAGCACATTGGCGCTCACATCGACAAGCACCGCCGGGCCGAACCTCAAGTGGCGTTGCAGCCGATTGATGTCAAGGTGGACAAACGCTCTGGTAAGGGGCAGCAACGCCAGGCACCGGAACGCCCACACCGCCTGAGGGGCCCCGAAGAGGCTGGAAAACGGCCCGGCCAGCACGAACAGGACCGTAGCGTTCGACAGGCCTCGAACCAGCATTAACAGTTGCGCGGACCTCTGGAACGCCGGATCGTCGCCATCTTTTGCCTGGATCAAAAGCTTGTCAGCAGCTAGATCGCTGATCTGCTGCATAAGGACGAAGGCCGTGAAAAAAACGGCCGCAATGCCATAATCCGCGGGGCTGATTAGCCTGGCGATGATCACACTTCGGACGAATGCGCATGCCTGCGTGGCGACTTGGCCGGCGCCGAGCTTCACTGCCCCACTCAGAATGTGCGAATGTCCCCTCATATTTGAAATCTAGTAGCGCCGGGCTTCAGCCCGGCATGGCCCCAAGATGCCGACCTAAAGGTCGGCGCTACGCCAGGCTGAGTCACTGCGCAAAACAGATGGAGCTTGGCAATGCATCCTGGTTGTAGTATAAGAGAAGACCAAAGCAGTCCCCAGAAAATCGGATCTGCCGTTACAGGGTGCGAGGTCAATATGGTCGTCAACGAGCTTAAGCGCAACGTCCTTGCTTTCCCTTCCTTGCTGGCGTTCCTAGCGGTCGCCTCTCCGTCATCCGCCACCACATATTACGTCTTGGCGGGAGGTACCGGCAGCTTCGCCGGAACGGATTGGGCGAACGCCAACTGCCAGATCCCCGCCACGTTGAATCCCGGTGATGTGGTCTATATCGGGAACTCCGGCGGGAATCTTGCGGACACGACTACAGCGTGCGCGGGAGAAGCGAAACACGTCTTTTCGACGAGCGGCACGGTGGGCAGTCACATCACAATTAAAGCGGCAACGGGTGCCGACCACGGGACCGGGACGGGATGGAGTGCCAGCTATGGCGTCGATGTGACCCCGGCCATCACTTGGTCGAACACCCATGTTCCCGCTGACGGCATCATCCAACCCTTCTGGGACATGTGTGGAAGTTACTACGACGTGAACGGAGAAGTTGGTTCGGCTGACCAGACGGGAACCTACGGATTCTATTTCAAATCTGCTGGCGATATGTTCGGATTCATTCGCGCCGACGCCAACCAGTGCAGCGGCAATCCAACAATCACCAACCTGACCTTTCAATACTTCGAGATCAACGGGGTCGAAGCAGACAGCATCAATGGGGGGGGCGGCTCTACTGGACTCTATTTCGGAAGCCCATCCAGCGGAGGCTCTCCGGTGAACAACATCACTGTCAGCTACTTCTATCTGCACGACCTTTTTTCTCCGACCGGAGAAGAGGGCAATATGACCGCCCTGACGTACTCGAACGGCTGGATTTATACGAACTTCGGTAACGCTGCCTCACACTCTCAGGGCATCGACGCTTCCGCAAATAGTAATGGGAGTCTGGCGTTGAACAATCTGACCGTTGATAGCGTGGTCTGGAAAAACATACAAGGCACCGGCTTCATTATGTGCCTTCACGGTAGCTGTGACAGTTGGAAAATCTATAACAACATCTTCTACTATTCGAGCGACTGGGACTCGGCGTGCGAACACGGGGACGTTACGGCGTCGTGTCAGGTCTCGAAGGTCCTCGGGGACAATGGAAGCGGAAGCACGCTGACAAACCTGACCTTCTACGGCAACACCATCTCCAATATCCACATCAAGCCGGGGCACTCGGGCGGAGACAATGCGGGAGTCATCATCACCGCGAGCACCTCAGGATCGAACGACATTCGCAATAATTTCTGGTACTACTGCGACGAAGCCGACCTTGGCTACGATGGAGCGAACGGCCATCCAACTCTTGCCACCCACGATTACAACACATGGTCGAATACGGATATCTCAGGCACATTGATGACCCTCGCCGCTCACGATTTCCAAAACTCCACGAAGGAGAGCCCCACACAGCCCGACCCTTTTGTATCCGACGCCACGGGCAACTTCAACCTCTCCTCCGAAACCGTGGACGCGCATCTGAACGATGGTGTATCGCTTGCCGCGCCCTACAATCTGGACTTTGCCGGTGCGACAAGGGGCGCGGACGGCACGTGGGAGCGAGGGGCCTTTGAGTTCAACAGCACCCCGACCAAGCCTAATCCCCCCACGAACCTCGCTGTCACCGGCGTCCACTGATTGCCACTCGAACGCTTGCTCTCAGTTGCCCTATGCCTCCGACGCCGTCCCGTCCGGGGCGGGGTCCGGTCCGGAATTTCTCACTTGCTTTCGCCAGAATTTCTTTAGTCTCGGCAGCACTTTAATTCCACTGAGGATTCTTCTCACCAAATGGTCGATGAGAAGCATCTGACCTATCAGGAGCTTCAGTGCCAATCCTCTCGCCGTGGGGGCATATATCCTGAGCTTCGCTTCATTCCACGTACAACTGCCAAAGCGTTGTTTGTAGCCTTCCACACCATAACCAAAATCCACCTGTTGCAAACCATCGCTGCAAAACTCTTCAAACATCCTCATCAGAAGAAATGTTCCCGGCGAGTACTTAGCGTATTGCGGATCATAGCCAACAAAGTCCGTGTAGTATGTCCCACCGTAGGCAGTGCCTACACAAAAGGCGGATGGTTGGTTTCTGAGATACAGCACATAGGTTCTGAGCCAACCCTTTCGCGCTGCCAGAGCGAGACGTTCGCGCATCTCGGGGTTGTCAACAAACCCGACACCCAGCCCACGCTGGTAGGTTTTTCTCGCCACGTACTCGACATCCCGGATCATCCGGTCGACTTCTTCGCTCCCCCGAAAACACGCGATCTGTGCGCTGAAGGCTTCGCTCTTTAGGAGCTGCTTCGCCTGCCACTTTAGATTCTTGCGTGCCTTTGCCGACAGCCCGCGATAGATGTCCTCCACGCTGGGTGGTACCGTCATGCGACAGTGAAGGTTAACTTCGGGGAAATGGTCACGCATCAGGAAGTTTGGCAAGCTCAGGGCAAGGTCATAAAGGGGAGAAGGCACTCTGACGTTGTCGAAAGCGGCAAAATCGGCCCCCCGATCACGCAACGACTTTAGTATCTCACCGAGTATAATGTCACAATTCTCTGGGGATTGGTTACCAAGCAGTCCGGAGTAGACGAAGTTTAGCACGTGCACTCGGGGCTTAAGCAAGTGCACGTAACCTAGCTTGAGGTCGAGACGCAGGTGGTCCAGTCTCCCCACCAACAGTGCATCTGGTCGGCCGTCACGGTGCACCACAATCACATGCGGACGGAGAAATTCGGGCCTGAGCTTGAAGCGCGAAAGGTAGTAGTCAATGTCAGAGCTCGGATGGTGCTGCCAAGATTCCCACGTGCTTCGCATGTTCTCAATCTCAGCGAAGTCCCTAATAACTCGGACCGTTAAATGCTCATGCATGCGCGCTCTACTCCTCGTCCTTCTTTATCGCTCGGCTGCGCCAGGCCCTCTTGATTTGCTGCAACGACTTAGTCCAGTCCAGAACCCTCCTGGCAAAACGGTCCAGAATGATCGCAGGCATTCTGATGACATTCATCGCCACGCCACGCAAAGTGGGAGCGAACATGTAGAGCGACGCGTCCTGCCATTCCCGATTCCCGAGGAGGGCCTTGTATGGGGCGTCTCCAAGCCCGAAGTCGATCTCCCTGACCCTGTCGCTGCCGTTTGGGCCATAGAACCCCTCGATTGCCTTCATCATGACGAGCATCCCCGGGGAGTACTTACTGTACGACGGGTCGTACCCCTGCGTGCAATCGCTATGGAACGTGCTCCCATAAAGCGTCCCCATCCAAAACGCGCAAGGCTTGTCCGCGATGTAAAGCACGAACGCTCGAAGCTGCCCCTTTTGGGCCAACAGGTGCAAGCGGTCGCGCATCTCGGGGCTGTCGACGAATCCAACCCCCAGACCCCGCTGATACGTCTTTTTCGCAATCTCTTCAACGTCTGTGAACACACGCTCAAGGTCCGCGGGCTCGCAATAAGAATGCACCGTCACCGCCCCCGAATAATCCCTCAAAAGCTTTTTCCATCGCTTGTTCTTCCAGACCTCGGGAGACAATCGGCGGTGGAGCTGCTCAAGGCTGCCCGGCAATGTCATCACCCTGTGGACTTGCAGCAGCGGAAAGTGATCGCGGCTCAAAAACCGTGTCAGTTTCGTGATGGATTCATAGAAGGGACTGTCGGCCTTTAAATGGCTAAAGTAGGCTACGGCAGCTTCGCCGCCCTGAAGCGACCCGAGGATCTCCCGCACCAGGGCGTCGCTGCCCTCGGATGAGAGATTCCCCAGCACCCCTCCATAGATAAATGTCAGGGACCTGGCTTTGCGCTTCAAGAGGCTCAGATAACCTATCTTGACTTCGATGGCCTTCTGCTCGAGCCTCCCCACAAGCATCGCCTCTGGGCGTCCCCCTCGGTGAACCACTATGACGTGCGGTCGCAGGAATTCGGGCCTGGACCGAACCACATGCAGATAAAAATCGACGTCGGAGTTGGGATGCCATTGAAGGCCCGTCCAGAGGGGCCGGAGCGCCTCAACCTCCGAGATGGTTCGGGCCACTTGGACGGTGCACTGAGGTACGACCCTGTCGCCGGGTCCCGTTTCGCTCGGGGTGATTTCTGCAACGATTTGCATGGCCGGTTAGAGTGAAGCGAGGGCGGTCAGCGGCTCAGAGGGTGCCATCCGCTCGGGCTGGCCAACGTGCGATATGCTAACCTCGCTACGGACAAGCCTCGGGTAAGTCATGGCGAGTGCGAAGATGATCCAAATCATATAGGTTTGCTGGCCCCATCCCCAGTTCTCCACGCTCACCATCATGAAGGCGAAGGCCACCTGATTGACGAGAAGCACGAGGCAGAGTAAGTTGGCGGGCCTTGGCAAGCCGCTGAACCCTCTGAGCGAAACCAACATCGGTCTAAGGAGCAAGACAATGAGGAGTAGCAGTCCGATGTAGCCGGTGTCAACCATTGTCTCGACGAAGGCGCTATCGCAGCTCTCGAACTTGTAGGTGTGCCCCGTTTCGCTGTCTACGCCCTCGAAGCCAGCGTAGTAGAAAGATTCCGGCCCAAATCCCCAGATCGCCCGGTTCCCATCTCTTGCAAGCCTTTCCGTGGCGACGTGCATGAGGTCGTATCGGTATTGGTAGGACTGACCGCGCGGGTCGTCGGGATCCATTGTCTCGAGGTAGGTGTTCTTCAGGGTGTCCCACACCCCTGGCCGTATGACCAGCACCGATACGGTCAGCAGGGTAACAACCACCAAGTACTTCCGAACGCTTCCCTGCGAGAAGAGCAACAACAGGATGGCGGACAGAATCAACGCTAGCCATGGGCCTCGGCTGGACGTCTTATACATGTTCCAAAACATTAGCAGCACGGAGGTCCAAAGCCAGATGCGCTGCCCAGTATTTTTGGCCACCGTCAGGAGATAGAAAGCGATCGGAATCCCCAAGGCCAATGCGTTCCCGAAGAGAATTTCGTGTCCGAAGGTGGACCGCACCCGCCCCTCGTCGAGCATGAGTCCTCCCTGACCTGGGGTAAACCGGTGCACGATCGTCGGGAAGAGATTCATCACCCGCCAGCCATAGTATGTCTCAAACCAGCCAAAAACGCAGCAGAGAAGCAACGCAGCGACAAATGCGCGCAGGATTCGGTGAACTGACTCAGCACTGGAAACGCTCTTCGCGAAAATGTAGTAGAGCAAATAAACGTCAAGCACACTCGACAGGGTGGCCTTGAGGCTGGTCATGAAAACAATGGAATTAATCGTCGAAATTAAGCTCCACCCAAGGTTCAAGAGAATCAGGTACATCAGCGGGGTACGCTGTTTGTCCCGTTCATCGGCCTTCCCCGCTCCGAACGCCACATACACGGCTGCCAGCGTAATGGTTGCAACGCGCTGGGTTGTGAGGTCACAAAACTCGGCCACGACGATCTTAGAGTCCAGGGGCGCCAAGACGAGGACGAAAGCGACGAAGGGTAACGCCTTCTTCACCCCCTTGGTGAGCGCGACAAGAACGATCACGCCCACTACGATGACATCGATTCCGATAATCAGCGGCATCTTAGCGGTCCGAGTTTCCGCAGTCGGGGTCCAGCGCGGCGGTAGCTTCTACTGCGCTCACTGGAGGTTCTACATCGGGAGTGGCGCGCGATTTCCACGATGCGCCTGAGCCCCGTTTACTGGATAGCCGCGCGCGGCGACGGGTAACGAGCCAAAAAACGGCGCCCGCAAGCAAAAGGGCGGACACGGCGAGCGCCACTTGGGGTGGGCCTGATTTGTAGTAGCCTGCGATGAGCGCCTGGCCCAACCTGCTCCGCGCCAGGATAATGTCGCGAAAGTCGGCGAAACTTCGGTGCAGATAAGCGTGCACCGATCTCCTGGAGGTGTCAATCCGCCCCACATCGAGATCATTGTCGTAGACCACCCGAACGTCGGCTGTCTCCTTCCCGCCGAGGCGAATGCTCAAGTCGAGCCCGTCTCCGGTCCGATGGTATGAAACAGGCCGCCCGTTGACAGTGACCGACCTGATGGGAACTTCGAAGGTCTCCGGTTTCTCGACGGAAAAGGCGGCGTCGTCCGACGACGGGTTAATGAGCGTAATCTCGCTCGCGAAGGCCTGGACGTCGTAGGCCCCGTCACCCGCCAGCCGGATCAGGTACAAGTGGCGCGCGATCTGTCCAAGGCCCTCCCACACCACTCCAGCGTCAACATGGTTCACGTAATCCGCGATCTCGTCGAGCGGCGCGTCGCCCCCTTCGAAAACATCGGGATCCACGTAAAACAGGAGGGGATTGCCCAAGAAACTGTTGACTGCGATTTTCGACTGCACCCACGGGGTCTGCGGTGAATAGCGCTTGATGGTGGGAAAGTCACCGAATTGAACTGACTCAGGCCGCAAGCGGAACAACGGCTCGGCGGGAGAGGCCTGACCGGTGGGGACAGGAACCGTATTCACATTGGCAAGAAAATTGTATTTCTTCAGCATCGTCAACGTGGAAAGCAGGGGAGCCTTCTCATAAGGCCAGACCATCACTGGAGCGTAAGGCACCCCGGTCAGCTTGGTGAAGCTCTCCATCCGCGCGATCCCCTGCCGAATTGCCTCAGCCTGCCTGGCCGGGGGACACGGGCCGTCAGCGCAAAAATCCTTTCCATCGTGGTTGTTTCCATGCACGGCGATGGAAAACCTGTCGGGGTGAGCGAGAAAGAGCTTGGCGACTGAGGCGCTGTTTCGGTCAAAATTCCAAGGAATGAAAGCGATGGTCGTGTGGAAATTATGCTTCACCATGTCGCCGAGAAGCCGCTCGTAATCCAGGTTGCCGTAGGGCTCCCTCAGCCAGGCGTCGTCGATGGTGAAGTTCGCCACTTGCATCGGGGCGTGCCAAACCCTCTCCCCTCCCGCGTACCGCAGGAAGAGCAACGAAGGCGCGAGCCTCAAGAACCCGGTGAGCAGGTCCTCTGACGACGTTTTTGGCGGTGCCCCTGCCCGAACGACTAGTGACTGAAGGAATATCTCCCGGTCGCCGACATGCGCCCTCGCAAGGATCGGTTGGAAGGTGCCGCCGCTTCCGAAAGACACGATCACTTCGGGCGGCGTACGCTCGTCGATAACAAGTCGGTGAAAGAATGCGCCGCTCGCGGGAACGCCCCGCCCGCCGAGCTGACGCGTCACGTCCTGAATCGGGGAGAAACGATACTCTCCGTCAGTACTTCCCTCTACAGGCCCGACGGCCCCGATCACTGCGCCGCCGGACCAGCTAGAGAGAAGCGCTGAGGAAGCTGAAGGCGTAACCCCTTCAATCAGAAGCGGGACGGCGCGGCCATGGTCCCTTTGGAGGGCGCGGAACACAGCATCTTTGTTCAGGAGCGGAAGTGCCTGCGCAGTGATGATTACTGCAAAAACATGCTGGTCGCGCAGGGCCCGCATAGCCGCACCTGCTCCGCCAGCAGCTCCAACGGAAACTTCAGAAAGCGTCAAGCCGTAGAAACGCGCACTCAACTCGACCTGAGGAGCCTCCGCTGAGGGAGCGCCCCCGTTGCAAATCAGTACGACGTCCGCAGAATAAGCGCGCGCCGCGAGAATCAGTCCAAGAGTGACGGTCAGCAAGAACCTACTCATACGGTCGTCAGATGCGCCCCGTGGATTTTAGACCAGCTTTCGCGGTCGCCCCCTGGCCCGCCCAGGAACGTTCGATGCCACAGCTCTACCGTCAACAGCGAGAAAACCTCTTTCGAGTAGTCCCTCCCGTTGGAGTTAGCTTTCAGCAAGGCTTCGACGGCCTCCGGCCGGAAGTAACCGCGCTTAAGCGTCCCTGGGTCCATAAGCACGGACCAAACGGTCTCTTTCATCTCCTTTCGAAGCCAAGCCTCGTAGGGAACTGGAAAACCAGTTTTCTTTCGGTCCCGAATGGCTCGAGGGATCCTGCTTGAGAGCGCCTTCTTGAGGATATATTTTGTCGTAAAGCCTCGCAGCTTGAAGTGCGCGGGCAGAGCCGCCGCGAATTCGAGCACACAGTGGTCCAACAAGGGCACGCGAAGCTCCACCGAGTTGGCCATCGTCATCTTGTCCGCCTTGATCAGCAGGTCGTCAGGCAGCCACGTCTTGGTGTCCACGTACAACATGCGGTCGAGAGCGCCGCAACCTGCGGCCGCCGCGAAGTAACCCTCGGCGGTTCGCGCCGGATTGCTCCCGTTGAGGCATTGCAGGAAATCCTGCGTGAGAAGCGAGCCCCGTTTTTGGTTGAAGTATTGGAACGGATCTGAGGTCCGACTGTAATAGCACTTCTCCAGAGGCATCGCCATCAGCGGAGCGTACTTCCTGAGCCGCCTGAACGGGCCGATAGATCCCAAACCATTTCCAAAAGCCGACGCCGGTTTCGCCAAGGGGCCAAGCAGGCCTTTGATTCTCTCTAACCAAACGAGGTTTCTGTAATTCTGATAACCCGCGAAAGCCTCATCGCCCCCTTCGCCCGAAATCAACACCTTCACCCCGTGGTCGCGGGCCAGCTTCGAAACGTAGTAGAGAGCAACGGCTGGCGGCTCGCAAACCGGCTCTTCCATGTGCCAAACGTACTTAGGAAGAAAATCGAGAAAATCTTCGCTCCGAATGGTCATTTCATAGTGCTTGGTGCCGTATTTATCCGCCGCGATCCGGGCGTAAGGGCGCTCGTCAGTGCACAGGCTGCCGTCGAATCCGATGGTGAAGGTACTCACGGGCTTGTCGGTCTGCTCAACAGCGAAGCTCAGCATTGCGGTTGAGTCAACCCCGCCGCTCAGAAGGACGCCTACAGGAACGTCGCTGATCATGTGCTGCCGAACTGTCTCGCGCAACAACTCAGTAAGCTCACCCATCGACTGGGTCAGGCTCGGCGCGGGACTGGTTTTGTCGAAGCTCAAATCCCAGTATTGGGTTATCTTCAGCTCGCCATTCTTCACGGTCAGAGAGTGGCCAGGGCTCAGTTTGTTGATGCCCTTGAAGAGCGTCTTTTCGCCAGGGGGATAAAAGTACGTGAGAAAACTCAAGAGTTCGTTTGGATCAACGTCAGCAGGTACGGAAGGATCGGCGAGGATCGCTTTGACTTCCGAGGCGAAGAGGAGAGCTTGGTTGTCCCAATGGTAATAAATTGGCTTGATGCCCAGCCTGTCGCGAGCAACCAGTAGGGTTTTGGCTTTGTCGTCCCAAATCGCAAATCCGAACATCCCGCGCAGTTTCGGGAGCATCTCCTCGCCAAACTCCTCGTAAAGGTGCACCAGGACCTCTGTATCCGTTGCGGTCCGGAACTGATGCCCCTTCGAGACAAGGAAAGCCGTCAGCTCCCTGTAGTTGTATATTTCGCCGTTAAACACAACCCAGACCGTGCCATCTTCGTTCGAGATCGGTTGCTGGCCGGTGTTCAAATCGATGATGCTGAGGCGCCGGTGACCAAGCCCAACCGGACCGGAAACATACATCCCCTCATCGTCCGGTCCTCGGTGGCGAATGGGCTCCATCATGGACGCGATGAGATCGCGACTCACCTGTGCCGTAGCGTCGTTCGCGACGAGCTTTCCGCAAATCCCGCACATAAGTTTTCAGCGCCGCAACAATGCTATTTCCAAATGCTCTCTTGGAAAAACAGGCGACGCAACTGTTGCCGCCTGACGTAGCGAATAAACTTCTGATCTTCAACCTTGGGGAGCCGCTGGATGTACCCCTGGGCGAAGCCGTACAGGTGGCCAACCGCGCCGACCAGCAAGGGTCTTTGGAAGGCGCGCTTTAGACACTTCGCAAGCATGAAAAGAGGATGGTATCCTGAAACGTAATCGGCCTGGCCGTTCTTTACCGCGTCCCGCCAGTTTCCGTCGGCGGCCCCGGTGGGGCGGTGCTGGAGAAGCAGCACATCCGGGAAACACCGAGTCCGCCAGCCTAGCATGTTCGCCTTCAACTCATCCACCGTGTCCCAGCCGGGGGTCCGGATTAGTCCGCCGATCGCATCCCAGCAGGCATGCCGATACATTTTCGTCGCCCCACGGACGTGGAAAAGGTGAGAGGTTTCGAGCCGTTTCGTGCCGTTCTCGCAATAGTAGATCACTCCCCCGCCGATGCCGAGACCAGGATCCTCCGCAAACCGACGCAAGCACCTTTCGAAATAGTCTGGCCCAAAGCTCAGGTCTCCATCAAGCTTGACGATCAAATCCCAGTCGCGCGATCTTAACGCTCGATAGCCCTCGTCGAATGCCTCCATCACGCCGCCCCCGGAGTTACGGAACCCCCGGTCGGGCCTGTGAATGACCGAAATCCACGCGTGCTGGCGGGCGTAGCGCTCCAGGATGCGGCCGGTGCCGTCCGTGGAGCCATCGTCCACAATCACCCATTCGGCGGGAAGAATGGTCTGCGCCAGCACGCTGCGGAGCGTGTCCTCGATGTGCTGCTCCTCGTCGCGCACCGGGGTGATGATGACGTATTTCATAGGGGTTAGAAGTTAGGAGCTAGGAGTCAGGAGCCAGAAGTCAGGAGTCAGGAGCCAGCCCTAATCCCTAACCCCTAATCCCTAACGCCGGGTCGTTCACAACTGCTTGGCGGCATAGCGCATCTGCTTGCTGGCGCGGCGCGCCCAATCCTTCGAGCCCAGCGCCCACTGGAGCGTCCGCTTCCACTTGGTGAATGAGTAGTCCCATCGCCCGCGGCGTGACGCGCTTCGGGCCAGCGGGCGCATCAGCGTGAGCAGGATTAATCGCGCCACGGCTACGGCGGCCATGGCCACCTTGTACAAGGCTCCGTACCATCGCCCGCGAAATTTGCACAAGAACTTGTGGATGGAATCCTTCATCCAGACCTCCGAGAGGCCGCGCTGTAAGGAGACCGTGCTCTTCTTCCCGTGATGGACCACGCGAGACTGGTTGGTGAAATAAACCTTGTAGCCCGCCTGCTGCACCTTGGCGCACAGATCCAGATCGTCGGCGTACATCACGTAGTCGTCGCTGAGTAGGCCGACCTTTTCAAAAAGACTTCGCTTGATCATCAGGCACGCGCCACTGATGGAGTCCACTTCCACCGGCGCGCCCGCGTCTTCGTAGAGCGGCTTGAGGTTCCAGAGCGAGGAGTTCGGGAACCGGCGCAGCAGGAAATCCGCGCAGAGAAGCTGGTTCAGGATGGTGGGAAACTTCTGGATCGAGTTGGTCTGCACCGAGCCATCGGCGTTCACCAGACGGCATCCGATGGCGCCCGCCCGGGGCAGCGACTCGAGATGGCCGATCATGCGCTGAATGGCGTCGCCGACGATTTCCGTGTCGGGGTTGAGAAGCAGAAGGTTCCGCCCCTTCGCGTGCCGGAAAAGCAGATTGTTGCCGCGAATGAACCCGAGGTTTTTGTCACTCTGGATGAAGGTGGCCTGCGGGAAGTCTGCCTTGACGAGCTCGGCGCTGCCGTCGTAGGAAGCGTTGTCAACCACGATGACTTCGAACTCGATGCCCTTGACCTCGCGATAGACCGAGGCAAGACAGGGCTTCAGATAGTGGGCCGAGTTCCAGTTGACAATGAGAATCGAAAGGTCCATCAGGGTCCTCAGGCGCGACGAGCGCGCCGGCGTGCTGAGCGTTGTGCAGTTATCGCAGCTCCGGCTGGGAAACCTTGCGGGCGTGAGAGTATCCCGGCAATGGAACCAGAGAATCGACCAGGTCCAAGTAATCTTTGCGTTTCACCACCCAGCTATGCTCCCACGCGTAGGTCAAGCCATTCTGAGTTAATTGCTCGCGGAGATGAGCGTCGCGCCGGAGCAACAGCATGCACTCAGCCAGATCGGCATCGTTCCCCGCCTGGAAGAATTTCACTCTGGAAGCGTCGTGATAGTAGGTGGTGATTTTCGCATCGGGCGCAATCACCGGGACGCCGAGGGCCATAAACTCGAGGATTTTTGTGCTTTGTGCCTCGTTTCCAAATAAGCTGGCCCGCTTGGGAACCACGCCAACGTCTGCTTGCCGCATCAGCTCCACGATTTGGCTTATGGGAACGAACTCTTTGAAAATCACCTTGCCGTTCAGCCCCAACATTTTGGCGAGAGCTCGCAGCGAGTCCTTGGACGGACCCTCGCCATAGATGTGGAATTCAGCCTCAGGCATTTGATCCGCCACCCGGGCAAAGGCGCGAATCCCAATGTCCAGGCCTTGGTGCCAGTTCAGCGTTCCAGGATACATCATGATGAACTTGCCGTCCGTCCTGGTTTTGGGGTGCGGCGAAAAGAAGAGCTCGCTCGGGCTGTTGAGGATGGGCGTGCACTTTTCACTGCGAACGGACCGGGACGTGATTCGCTCGTGCCAGATGTGATTGGCAATGATGACGTGGTCAGAAAAGGCGGTCGAGACCTTTTCCAGCATCAGCATGAATCTAAAGACGAGCGAGTTGGGCTGAGCCTTGAACTTGCTGGCGTAGAACTCGGGGAGAATATCGTGGATGTCCAGAATCACCGGCGTGCCCGTCAGTTTCGGAATCAGCGCCGCAAAGACCAGAAAATCGGGGACATTGTGAACGTGAATCAGATCATAAGGCCGCTTCAAATGTTCCATCGCGATGAGAATCGTGGATCGAACCAGAAAGAACAGCAGCTTGAACGCATAAGCGAACTGACCTTTCTCGTTCCGGCTTCTTTTTTGGATACGGCGAACGTTCACTCCATCGATGGCGTCTCGGCGCGCTTGCCCGTTCCGCCGCAAAGCGATCACATCGACAACATCACCACGTCCCACAAGCGCAGAAGTGTATTGCTGGACCCGAGAGTCGCTATCGTAGAACGAATACGTCAGCATGCACACTCTCATAGGTCTTCGAGCCGCCGCGGGCGTGCTGGCGCTTTTCGGGTCTTCCATAGTGGCCTTGATGCCGATAATGACGAAACCGTGTTGGAAGATATCAGAGCAAACACTCGATCTACAACTCAGACGCCCTCCGGATGCCAGCCCGCATTCCGCGACCGGCAGCCGAGCATTCCCGGAGCGAGGCTAGAAAACAGGCCGTCGCCGCCATAGCCCCCGTAAGAGAAGCCGTCTTAGGGTGCCTGCGATCGTTCGAGCTTTCTTCAAGAACGGCAGCGCCCTCCAAATCCGAAAGAGAGAAAAACCACGATACCTGGGCGTCGGGATCAACAACAACCGCATGGCGAGCAACCTTCCAAAGAGCTCGCGATTCCGATCGATTTGGCTGGGTTGGCCCGCATGGATCGCCGTTGCGCCGACCGGCTGGAGTTCAACATATTTTGCAGCCATGGCCCGGTGCAGAATATCTTGCCCTCTTTTCGTTCGGACGACGGCAATGGATCGGCCCGCATCCTGCCCCTGACCCAATCGCTCCCAAGCGTCGCCACACGAGACGTCCGCGATCCGCCCCAGGCCATCCGGGCATAATTGGCAGCGCATCGGGCGGTAATGGGTGAGCCTGCCCCAGGACTCCATATAAGGAAGAGTTTTCTCACCGCCTCCGTTATTAGAGACGACACTAAACTTTCCCGGCCAACCGTCCCCGCGATAGCGCACGGAAGCGGTCTTTTCCGCAGTCATATCCAACGAGCTGATCAGGTCCAGAGTTCCCTGCGTACTCGGCGTTCCGGCGCAAAAGAAAGTCAGCACCAAGCCGAGCTTTCGATCCAACTCGGGACGCTCTCGGCGAAGCGCGGCTACGGCCGCGGCATCGCAGGGCTTGCCAATAAAAACGCACGGCCCGCCGCTCGCCTCGATCGCACCCAGTCCCGCGCAGGGAGACGCGGGCGAATAGCGAGAACCCGTGCGGGCTAGGAGTTCACTCCGCGTTCGGCTCTGGACGGTCTTATTGAGCCACGGCTTGGCCTCATCCATACCCGTGTGTAATACAAATTGCATGCCTTCCCTCTCCAGGCAATACAGCGCCAACGCCGTCAAGAGGCCGCCGGAGGAAGCGCGGTAACGAATTTCCGGATCGCACGCGTAGCCCTCCCACACTTCCAGTGACGGTCCGGACTCGTGCTCGAGCGGGTTTTCGTTCGAAACCGGGCCGGCAACGAGTTCGCCATCGAGAGAGTAGCCTGGGCAGATGGAAAGGCATTCTGAGCACGAGGCGCACCCGTCGGAATCGAACCTGGGGCGAATTCCAACGGATTCAACGTTGATGAGCGTGACGGAGCCCTTCGAGCAAGCGTAGTAACACGCTCCGCAGCCCGTACATAGGCCCCAGTCCACCACGTCCTGCAGGTTTTGAATCTTGCGCATCACAGTCTTCGCCTCCGCGCCAGCGCCGCTATCGAGCCATTTCGACAGAGGCGTTCGCGAGAGCTGGACTCTATTCAATACCTCTGCCCGCTAGGGAGGGGGTGTGTGGACCAACCGGACAAACAGGAGGCAGATCGGCGGAGAGATGACTATGCGCGGACGTGCAAACTGACTTCACCCATTTCTCTTGCCGACAGAAACTCCAGAACCTTCTCGGCCACTTCGCTTTGCTGATCGGCGCTCATTTGCGGATACATGGGCAGCGACAGCACTTCACGGGCCGCGCCCTCCGTCACTGGGAAGTCGCCTTCCTTGAAACCGAAGCTGCTGTAGGCCTGCTGAAGATGAAGAGGTATGGGATAGTGGATTCCCGTTCCAATGTGGGCATCCGACAAGTACTGCTGGAGTTGATCACGATCCTGAACCCGTACCACAAAGAGGTGATATACGCCCTCTGACCACGAAGGCTCGAAAGGAAGAACCAGGCCGTCGCCCGCCTCCGCTAAGAGCTCATTGTAAGCTACGGCCAACGCACGGCGCTTTTCATTCCACTCGGGAAGGAATCTGAGTTTGACGTGCAGGATACCGGCCTGAATCGAGTCAAGCCTGCCGTTGTATCCCTCAATCTGGTGATAGTATTTTCGAATCTGCCCGTGGTCGCGCAACATCCGGACCTTGCGTGCGACTTCTGCATCGTTGGTCGTCACCGCTCCGGCTTCTCCGCAAGCGCCCAGGTTCTTGCCGGGATAAAAGCTGAAGGCAGCCGCGCGGCCCATCGATCCCGCTGTCATCCATTGGCCGTTCTTCGTCGAAAAATACCGGGCGCCGTGGGCCTGGCAGGCATCCTCGACCACAATCAGATTGTATTTCGCGGCAAGTTCAAGGATCGGGTCCATGTCCGCAGTCTGGCCATAAAGGTGAACGGGAACGATGGCTGTGACGGGCCGCTTCGATTTCTTGCTCACCAAACCGGCAGCCGCGCTCTCCAGACTGCATCGGGCCTCAAGGTACTCTTCCAGCTTGGCGGGATCCATGCTGTAAGTCCGGCTGTCGACGTCGATGAATTCAACGTGCGCGCCCGCCTGTGAAATCGCTTCCGCCGTCGCAATAAATGTGTTCGGGACGGTCAGAACAATGTCCCCCGGATTCACACCTGAGCCCATCAAGGCAAAGCGTAAAGCGTCCGTACCGCTCGCGACACCAATGCAGTTCCTCACGCCGCAAAAATCGGCAAAATCCCGCTCGAAATTCTCAAGCATCGATCCGCCCACAAACCTGCCGGTTTCCAGGGCAGACTGGAACACTGAAACCAACTCTTCGCGGAGTTCCAGATGCGGGCTGACAAGATCAAGAAAGGGTATTTCAGTTGGGCTGTTCATTTAAGCGTCCTGACTTCGGGGGTAATAAACCTGAGTAATTTGGCCGGATTTCCCGCTACGATCGCATTGGCGGGCACATCGCGCGTGACCACGCTGCCCGCCCCCACCAGGGCATTCTCTCCGACCACTACATTCGAAAGGATGGTAGTCCCTGAGCCAATAGAAGCCCCCTTTTCGACAACTGTCGGCTCTACTTTCCAATCCGCTTCTGTCTGCAACTCGCCCTCAAGATTGGTCGCGCGCGGATAAGCGTCATTGATGAAGGTGACTCCATGGCCTACGAAAACATGGTCAGCAATGGTCACTCCTTCGCAGATGAAAGTGTGACTGGAAATCTTGCAGTTCTTGCCGACCCTGGCATTTTTTTGTATCTCCACAAACGCGCCGATCTTGGTACGATCCCCGATTTCACAACCGTAGAGATTGATGAATTTGGAGAGTTTGACATCCTTCCCCAGCACCACGTCGGGCGCAATACACAGATGGTCGTTCACAAATAGACCAGCTTTCCTCGCTCTCGGACCGACTGATCCGCCGCCGCGAGCATCTTGACCATCCGCAAGCCCGCCGCACCGTCATTGATGGGGATTTTGTCGCCTAAAACGCAGTCGACAAAGCATGACGACTCAGCCTTTAAGGCCTCAACCTGCTCGACCCTGGGCGCCCACATGTCGCCGGAACGATAACTGACCAGGAGCTCGTAGACGCCGTCACCGTTTTTTACGTCGACGCCCTTGTCATAGATCTTGATCTTTTCATCGGCTTCCAGGTCGTTCCACACCAACATCTTTTTCTCGCCCCCCAGGAGGGTGGTCCTGACTTTAACCGGCGAAAGCCAGTTGACGTTGATGTGGGCAATGATGTTCGAGGGAAAATAGACGGTGATAAATGCAACGTCCTCGCAGCCGTTCAAGTGTTGCGCGCCCGTGGCCACCAGCGCCTCTGGTCTTTGCTTGATGAGGTAATCCATGATGGAGAGATCGTGAGGCGCCAAGTCCCAGATCACATTGACGTCGTGTTGAAAAAGTCCCAGATTGACTCGCGTCGAATCGTAGTAGTAGAGCCCGCCTAAGGCATCCTCGTCGATGAGCTGGCGGATTTTTTTCACCGCCCCCGTATAGAGGAACGTATGATCGACCATGATCTTGAGATTCTTCTTTTCTGCCAACTCAATCAACTGTTCAGCTTGCGCCACGGTGGAAGTGAACGGCTTTTCCACGAACACGTGCTTCCCGTTCTCGAGGGCCTTTTGGGTCAGTTCAAAATGGGTCCAGACAGGCGTGATAACTGCAACTGCATCGACTTCGGGCGAGGTCAGAACATCGCAAGGGTTGGTGGAAACATGTGCGCTGGGGTAAGCCTGCCGGGCGCGCTTGGCCATTGCAGGGTCCGTATCGCAAATGCTGACGACCTCACATCCGGGGATACTACTGAAGTTTCTTGCCACGTTGGGGCCCCAGTATCCGAAGCCCAGAACGCCGATTCGAATCATAGATGTCACAGTTGCGCTCCTCGAAGCTGCGAAAGGTATGGCGCTGGTTTAGAGAGCGCCCTCTCCAGAGAGGACGGCTAGCGGAGTCTTTAGCAGAATCCAAACGTCTAACCAAAGCGACCACGTCTTCGCGTACTTCAGATCCAGGCGAACCATCTCGTCGAAAGTAGTCCTGCTTCTCCCGTTGACCTGCCACAAGCCCGTGATGCCGGGCTTGACCTCCAACAAACGGCGCCGATGCCAGATGTCATAGCACTCCAGCTCGTAGGGAATAGGAGGTCGTGGTCCAACCAGGGACATATCTCCCTTCAGGACATTCCACAACTGGGGAAGCTCATCCAAGCTCGACTTTCGGAGCAGCTTTCCCAGAGGAGTGATCCTGGGGTCTTCCTTGAGCTTGAAAACTTGATCCTTCTTCTGCCCTCCGGCGTTGGAGTCGACTTCACCCGCTATTAACTTTCGGACGTATTCTTTGTGGATGGTCGGATCGTTCACGGCATGCATCGATCGGAATTTGACCATGTCGAAGTTGGCGCCATACTGGCCCACTCGCTTCTGCCGGAACACGACGCCCCCTTTTGAGGTCAGCTTGATGAGGAGGCCAATCAGAACGAATACGGGAGAGAGAATTGCCAAACCCGCCGCGCTTCCTACAATGTCGATGGCTCTTTTCAAAGCCTGAGGAAGACTCTTGGCGCGGCCATTCGTAAACTGCTCGGGATATAACGCACCATTTATCTTTTGGCCTGGGTCACCGAGGTCCCAATCCTCGGGGAAGAAGTTCAAAGATATGTCAATCCATTTAAGCTGCTCCGGGTCCAGGTGAAGGCTCAAAGCGGCTCTGATCCTCGATAAGGTGGTCGCCCCTACTGCGCTTTTGTTGCTCTCGCCCAGCTCGGTGAAGAGAACGCCGAGGATGCAGTCCTTCTTGTACCAGCCATTTACATCCGTCTCGCGTGTTATAGAAGAGACAGCCGACGCAATCTTCTGGAGAGTTGGTGTCCCCCCATTCCGTCGCGACAATTCACGCATATCCAGAAGCATCAGCAACAATAACTTTCGCGAGCGCTCCGCCCGCTTTCGTTCCAAGCATAAAATCCTGGCGAACGATTCTTCGCCCACCAGGCCGTTGCCCGGATGCCCGTGTAAGCCCTCAGGCGAAGCGGATGGCTTCAGAAACCCTGGCAAGCCTGCTTCACGCTTGAATAGCAGGTTCCCCATGCTTATGTTCCTCGATGATTGCTTTATGTTGTTTCTTGTAATGCGAACGATCACTACCGTTTCCCGACTTGCCGTTCCCCGACCCTCGAAGTGCAGGCGCTTCTGGCGGGATCTCATAGCCGGGAGGTTGGCCGGGAATCGCCGGCAGCGATTCCGTTCCTTCAGAGCGGCCGTTCCCATTGCGTCCGGCCAATCGTGCTTGTTGCATTTTCTGGAGTAACGTCCGATAGCCAATCCGCAGAGCTCGCGCCGTATGCCTCCGGTTCCACTGGTGAGCCTGCAAGGCTTCCAGGATGATCTTCCGCTCGCAGTCCTGGGCGGCTTGGCGAACCAATTTCTTCAAAGAGAAAGGACCAGGGTCTGAGATCTGGGTGTCGAAGGAGCTTGAGGCGACTTCCATCAGATCAGCAGTGATGGCATCCTCCGTACCCAGAATGACGTATCGCTTGATCAGGTTTTCCAGTTGACGAATATTTCCAGGCCATTCGTAATTTTCTAGAACCCGCATGAGTCCGGGCGAAAGGGGTTTCAGTTTGCAGTTGAACCCCGCACTCTGCGTCTCCAGGAAATACTCCACCAGGTCACGAATGTCTTCCCTGCGCTCCCTCAGCGGCGGAACGCACACTGAAGCCACGTTAATGCGATAAAAGAGGTCCCGTCTGAAGGTGCCCGCTTGAGCTTCCTGATCGAGTCTTCGGTTTGTGGCGCAGATCACACGCAACTCCACTCGCTTATCGACCTGCCCGCCGATGCGAGAGAACTGACCATCCTGGAGAAGCTGCAACAACTTGGCCTGAAGCCCAAGATCGAGCTCACCGATTTCATCCAAGAACAGTGTGCCGCCCTGGGCCAGCTCCACGCGCCCGGGTTTGGAGCCGTACGCCCCCGTAAAAGCTCCCCTTTCGTATCCGAACAACTCGCTTTCCAGTAGCGTTCCTGGAATGGCTGGGCAACTGACCTTGACCAGTGCCCCCTTGGCCCAGGGGGAGCGATCGTGCAGCAACATCGCCAGGATTTCTTTACCCGTCCCGCTTTCTCCCTGAATCAGGATGGTAAGATTATGACCCTGGAGCTTTTCCACGGCTTCGCGCACCCTTTGCATCTTGGGTGAGCGGCCGAAGATGACTGAATCGGGAGGCAAGCCTCTGTCGCGAGAAATAATCAGCGGTTGTATGGGGCCGATATACGCCATTCTTATTTACCTAGGAGGATCGTACTGAACTGTTTGCGGTACCCGAAATTACGATCGGGACGTGCACGAGACGTGCAAGAATGAAGGCGTGAGGAGTTCTGACTTGCTCCTTCCTACCTTTTTTTGCCGTTACTGCCCGCTGTTCTTGCCTTTCTCTCGTAGTAATAGTGGTATCCGTAGGTCAGCCGAGCATCCACTCGATTGAGTACCACTCCCAGGAAAGACTTCCCCCGGAACTCCGAATAGGCTTTCTGAGCCAGATCGAAAGGCGTCTCCCCCGCTCTAATGACAACCAGTACTCCGTCGCAGAGCTCGGCTATCACCTTTGCGTCGGGAACCAGAACGACGGGAGGTGCGTCGATGATGATCCAGTCAAATGCGGAAGCCACACGCTGGAGCAGCACTCTTAGCTTTCCATTTTCGAGGAGTTCAGTGGGATTCGAAACCGTTCTTCCGCTAGGAATGAAAAAGAAATTGGGCTGTGAGCCTCGCTTGATGATCGCAAACTCGTCTGCGTTGCCGCTCAAGTAATCAGAAAGCCCGGGAGCCAGGGGCGCACCCAGCGCCAGATGCAAGTGAGAAGCCCGAAGGTCGCCGTCGACCAACAGTATTTGTCGTTCCTGCTGCCAGAAAACGGCTTGGGCCAGGTTGGCCGCCACAAACGTCTTCCCTTCCTCAGGCAACGCGCTGGTGATCAACAGCTTTTGTAGGCGTTGTCGCTCTCGAACCAGATTCAGGCGGGCTCGGAGGGCGCGAAACTCCTCTCGACCAGGCCCGCTTGGCTGCCCATCGAAGCGAATCATCGATCGCGGATCGGGAGACCATCGGCTTTGGACGCAACGCTCCATCAATGCCTGCCGCAGGCCTGTCCCTTCCGCGGCTTCAGTATCTGAAACCACGGCTGGAGGGACACCGCCCACGGCAATGGACGAAGGCTCGGAGGAGCGGATGACAGTCCGCTCGTTGCTTTCGGTTGTGTTGGCTCGAGTATCCACGGCTTTGTTGCTCGTTTCGTCCCCGCGGGCCTTTGTGGGAGCGTTAATTCGGTCCATGAACTTCCTTCCTAGTGCATCGAAAGCTTGGCGGCGACGAACACATTCTCAGCGGACAGGCCGATCAGCAATCGAATGAGTGTGAATCCGGTTGTCGATCGCATGTCTTACGCAACGATTCCGCGAGCCGGGTCAGAAAAGTTTTGTCGGTGGAACGGGTTTTAGGCCGTTATTGAACACCGGAAATACCCAGTGGGGTCTTTTGTCCGATTCTGCCCTTGTCTTGGCCTTTGGGGACTTGTCTTCCGTTGGTTGCCATTTCGATTAGCGGAATGAGGGCGAAGGGGGGCACACCCAGGTAAAACTCGATGTCGATCTCCGTGCGGACTCGCTTGTCAGTCTGTTCCGCGATTAAAGCCAGACCCAACCCCAGCGCGAGCCCAAGCCCCAAACCTCCCAATGCGAATAAAGGCTTGTTTGGAAATGAGGGCTTTACCGGCAAATCCGCCGGATCCATCACGCGAAGCTGTCCGCCCTCCTGGCGACGCTGCAGGTCGGTCGCCATGCCCGACTGATCTCTCTTGCCCAGCAGATCGTTGTAGAATTGAAGCGCTGATTCGTGATCGCGAGTAATTTCCTTGTATTCCTGCTCCACGACGGGGCTCATTTGCAGCCGCGCCTCGTATTGTTTGATGCTATCGGTTATCCGCTTTTGCTCGCGCCCACTGGCTATTATCGCCTCGTCGTAGGAATGCGCCTGGGCCCGCAGCTGCAGAATCTCGGGCGGCTCAGGCTCGGTACTCTTCTCCACCTTTTCGGTGGGTTTGGGCTTGGGCCGAGCGGTCGCCTCACGAATCTGTTTCTGAAGATCGTCAATCTCAGCCTGTACTGAGATGACTTCCGGGTGGTCATCCGTGTAACGTGCCTTCAAGCTGACAAGATAGTTTTGTAAATCCGAAAGGCGTTTCGCGAGAGGATCGGGATCAGTAACCTGTCCGGGAGTAACGCCCGCCTTCATCGCCCTGTTAATCTCCCAAGCCTGAACTTGCTGCTCGATGACCGAGTCGGTGTACGCCTTGTCCTGTTGCGCCCGATTCAGCGCCTGGGTGACGGCCGTGAGTTGGCTTTGAAGGGTGGTCAAGAGCGTCAAACTCGTTTGCATCTGATCGGGGAGCATCCCGGTGTATTTGCGCTTGAATGCTGCCAGCTTGGCATCCTGTTGATCGAGGTTCCGCTTGGCATCGTCCAATTGACTCTGAAGAAAGCTCGTGGTTCCCTGAGCCGTATGCTCACGTTGGCGGAGATCTTCATCAACAAACATCGAGACGACATCCGCGCAGACTTGCTGCGCGACCCGAGGATCATCAAGGGTTACGTCGATCTGAAAGCCAGGCACTATTTCCTCGCGAGACCGGACAATCGGTTTGATGGGAGTCAGTTCGATGGCCTTTTGCAGCATGGCCACCAACTCCTCCATCGTCTTGCGAGGTGCCTGGTCCTTGAACAGGCCGTAGCGCTCCACCAGCGGCTGGAGACGAGTGCGGCTGAGAGTCTGTTCCTGGATGTTCTCCACTCGTTGATTCAAGTCTTCGGTGATCACTGGCTTGACATAGGAGTCCGGCACCCGCTGAGGCTCAATCAAGAGGAGGGAATGAGAAGTATAACGGCTGTGAAATAGAAGTGAAACACCGTAACCGATCGCTGGCCCGAAAAGTGTGGGGAGAAGGATCAGAAGCCATCGCCGGCGCAACATGGCCCCGTAATCTCCGGGCGTGAATGGTCGATGTTTGCTCATCGAATTCCTTGTCCTTTTTGGATCAACCCTTGGTCAGCGACGCCAGCGCCTCGCGAACTTCGCTGGCGTTGCTGAAATTGGGATTCAGCTTGAGAACGCGCTCCAGATGTTGGATGGCGTCCACACGATCCTGCTTCATTTGGTAGGCCATGCCGATGTGGTAGTTAAAGTCGGGATTATCGGGAGCTCTCTTCAGAGCTTCTTTGAGCAGGTCGATCGCCGAATCGTACTGCCCCTTTTTGAAATAAGCCCACGCCACGGTGTCAGCGACATTGGCAGAATCCGGCATGGCCCGTCGTGCGTCCTGCGCGAGCGAAAGCGCAACGTCCAGATTGCCACCTCGGAACAGCATTAGATAGGCCAGATTGTTTTCAGCCAAAGCGTAATCCGGCTGCACCTGTAAAGCCTTCCGATAAAGCTCCTCAGCTTTCTGCCAATTGCCGCGCTGGTCCTCCAGGATGGCGAGCACAACGTAGCTTGGAAGGTAAGAAGGATTAGTTTGAATGGAACGCTGACAACTGGCGATCGCTCGATCCTGCGCTCCCTGGAGTGCCTGGGCGTGGGCGAGCAGGACGAAAGCGCTCATGTTGTTGTGGTTCAGGTCCACCGCTTTCTGGAGTGCCGCTTCCGCGCTCGCAAACTCTTTCTGGTCCGTCAGCAACCCGCCCAAGAGCAGGTAATAGTCGCTGTTGTTTGGAACCTTCGCGATTTGTTCGTTGACGCGGCGAATGGCCTTTCCCGGATCCTTCTCCAACATATAAGTTCCAGCAAGGCCCCTCAGTGCTTCGACAAAGCTCGGGTCGTTCTCCAGAGCGGATTCATAGGATTTTTCAGCCTCTTTGAAGTGCCTTTCCGCGGTGAGCAATTGGCCCAATCGGGTGTAACCCAAGGGATGTTTCGGCGCCACTTCGATGGCCTTCTTCAGGTCCGCCTCAGCCCCTGGCAGGTCGTGACGCGAAGCAGCGACCACGGACCGGTACGCGTAGCCCACCGGCGAAGAGGGCAGCAGCTTAATCAAAGCCGCGGCGCTCGCTTCGAGCTGTTTGTAATCGCCGTCCTGCTGCGCTGCGGTGGCCAGATCCAACTGGGCTTCGACGAAATCAGGGCTGAGGCGCACTGCTTCGCGCCACTCGGCCTCCGCACGATCGCGCTTGGCAAGTTGATTGAAGGCTAGGCCAAGATAGTAATGCGCGGGGCTATTGTTTGGGTCGCCTTTAAGGGCTGTCTGAAGTGGCGCCATGGCGTCGTTCGCGTGGCGCTGAGCGATCAGAATCCGCCCCTTCAAGATGAGCCCGTCAACGTCTTTGGGATTCGACTTGATGATCTCCTCGCTGACCTTTGTGGCATCGACCAAATCGCCCTTTTCGATGAGGAGCTCAGCATATGTCTTCTTGACGCGCGCGTCGCTCGCGTATTGGTGGACGAGTGAGGCGTATTCGTTCAGACCTTTTTCTTTCTGCCCAGTCATCAGATAGTATTCGCCAAGCATTCGGTAGCCCGCGGGATCATCTTTCAGCACCCGCTTGGTCTCCTGTGCAGCTTGCTCCGCCTTGTCCTTCTGGCCCTGCACGAGGTAGAGACCGACGAGGTCCCAGTGAGGCGCGGCGTTCTTGGGCTCGAGCTCTATGCCGTGCCGGAATTGCTGCTCGGCTTCGGCAAAGCGGCGCTGACGAACGTAGAATTCGCCCAGGGCCGAGACCGGCCGGCCGGCCTTCGGGCTTGAGGAAATGGCCTTCCTGTAATCGGCTTCGGCCTCTGATGTCTGGTGGGCGCTTTCCTCCATTTGAGCGAGGTTGAGGAACTTCGGTGCGTCGGGGACAAGTTCCGCCGACTTCTTCATCTCGAGAAGCGCTTGGTCGAGGTGACCTTTCGCGGCGTTAATGTTGGCCATCAGCGCATGTGCGTCGGCGTTGTTGGGGTCATTGGCAAGCACCAGACTCGCTTTGTCCCGCGCATCGTCGTACTGGCGCGCTGCGAAAAGCAAATAACCCATGTCAACTTGGGCCTTCCAGTTGCGCGGCGTCAAGTTGAGGGTGCTGATCAACTCGCCGTAAGCTTGAGTCGTGAAGTTCAGCTTCAGATCACACTGGGCCAGCAAGTAGTGCGCGTCGGCATATCGAGGATCAATCCGCAAGGCGTTCCGAAGTTGGAGCGCGGCCTCGCGATACTTGCCTTTTTCGAAATAGCGCGTCGCGCTTTGATAGTACTTTTGCTTGCGCACATTGGGATCCCGCGAGCAGCTAGAGAGGAACCCCGCTGCCAGGGACAAAACTAACCAAAGTGCGAGTATTCTGCTCTTGCGCATGTTAGCCCTGTTTTGAAAAGTTATTCCGCGACAATGTGGTCGTTGAGATGCGAACAACAAGTTTTATGCTGATTCTGACTTGTTATTGCGGACTTTGCACGATACGGGTGAGAGACAGACGTTGCGCTCTTACAAGCTGGTCATGTTAACCGAAATATTTGAAATTTGAAGCGGGATGGCGTGGCGCCGCAACTCGGTCTGAGTTGCGGCGCAGCCAGGAGGTCAAGCACAATGAGGCTGGGGCGATTACCGTTACCCGTCGCCGCTCTCGGCTCGGCGGGCAGGATAGCGTGCGACGGCCCGTCTAAGCTAGGCTGAGAGCCTCTTGCGAAGCATCCCTACGCCAAGGAAAGTGCAACCCAACAACACAGGAATGGCTGGTTCTGTCCCGTAGAACTCTTGTCCCGTGCTGCCGGTTGGAGTGAACACGGTGAAGACTGGGAGAGTAGTATCGTTCGCGTGGCCGAGGGCGGCCAGGACCTCTTCCTGCGCAGTCAACCCGCCATACGTTGTTTTCGTGTACAAGTCGCTTTCGCCTTTGGTGGGATCGTTGCCATTTGCCCAAGCATCGTCTGTTATCGACCAGATCGCCCCCGAGAAGGCGCCCCACTGGCCTTTGGAGTTTGACGGGTCCAAAAAGATCTGTTCAACCAGCCAAGTGATCATGTTGTATTCTTGTAGCTGCTGGGTTATGCCAGTCACGTCCGGGTCCGTGATACTGCCCGGACTGAACTCGTCGCCGGTCGGGGGGTTGCTTGAGTTAACGTAAGCGCTCCAAGACATGCCGCCATGGATCGTGTGCAGGTAATCGTCACAGACGAAATTCGTCAAAGTTTTCGAGTTACCCACGAGGCCCCGATATATGCCAACATATGCGCCGTCGTATGTGTCATTAGACGGGTGACTCTCGAAAATGATAGTTGCTATTGTCGAAGCGAGAGCAGGCATCGCTAAGACAAACACAACAAATAGACTCAATAGTAGCAAGGTGATATGTAAAATCAATGGATTATAACAACATGAGGACTACTTGGTTGCAGAAATCTGCACATTTTGTGCACGAATCACCGTCATCCGAATTCTCGCGGTTCCAAGATCTCCAGTTTAGCCGGCCACGTTTCGACGCCTGCCCACTCGGCTCGGTGTCGTAGGCGTACCATTTCTTGGTCAGGCAAGTGCGCAACCAACGGGACCGACGCTGCCAGCTTGCATCGGCCAGCCTGAAACAGTGCATTGCGCAGCGTCCCTAGCCGCACGCTCGACAGTGCATACGTCGACCTCCACGGCAACGGACTTCTGCAACATTTCCACCGACAGGACCAGGCGGAATGTCCCCTTCTTGCGGACTAGTATGCCTTCCATTCCTTCCAGCGGTCCGGACGCGATCCGAACCCAGTCTCCACAGTTGAGGAACGGGTGGGGCTCGAGCCGCAATGAGCTCGCAATCAATCGTCGCACAGCATCGATTTCCTCTTGTGGGATAACCGCCACCCGTTCCCCCAAGCTCACTAACCAGTAAACGCCCGGCGTCATCACGATCTGCAACATACCGTCAAGCCCGCCTCGAATGAAAACGTAACTCGGGAAAAGAGGCAGGGAGATTTCCTTTCGCCGATCCTTCCACTGCCGAGTGCTGGTGTATTGGGGAAGAAAGATTTCAAATCCTTTTCGCGACAGAATATCTGCCACGGCCTTTTCATGTTGATGACGAGTGTAAATCGCATGCCAGCTCGGCATCGCATCCAACCTTATGGAATGGCTCAGTTGATCATCCATCGAAATCAAGCTCGTTCCTCTCAGCTTTACACCCTCAAGCCGCCACCCGCCTTCGAATCGACCACAGGCGCTCGGCAAGAGAAAGAATGAGGCCTAGTTTGGGTCGGCCGGCAACATCTTCCCCAACCATGAACCGTTCCTGCTCTTGTGTCCCCGCGCGATGCGGTAACCTTTTATGGCGACAGCGAGAGCCCGCAAACTCTCAGAACTTGGAGATTGCTCAGAACGAACAACCGTAGCCAGGCAAACAATCTCACCTGCGGCTTCACCACGGACCACCACGGGAAGTTCGAGCCTCATCTCAATCTCCGTTTTTGCCGTCAAAGGGCTGGTCGTCCGAAAAAGCACCCCAGACTCGCTGATATTGACCGTCGTTCCCTCAAGCCATGTGGGACCTTGCAACATGCGAAATCGGACGGGGAGGTGCACCGAGAACCGTTCTGCCCGGACCGGAACTTTGACTGGCCTGCCCGGTGGAGGCGCAGACATCTTCTTGGCCGAACGGCGATCCATCTCTTTGCTGGTGTTCGTGGTGATCTCCAGAGACTGACCGTCGCGCGGCCGAATGCGATCGAGAAAAAATGTAAAGCTCCGCTCTGTGACTTACAGGCTCCTTTTCCTGTAAGCCCAGAATTCAATCTGTCAGCGGAAAACCCTCACGATGGCCTTCCCCAATAGTCAAGCTGCAATGCCGGGGAAGCCACCCGTGTCCTTGCCAGCCACGTCTCACTGCCGAAACTCAGAGCCGCATAAATCGATCCGTTACTTCTTGCTCGTCCCAACCAGGCCAACCTGCCCGCACCGCGCGTACACCAACAATCGCGGCTCACGGCCGGACAAACCGATAGTTCGAAATCGCCGCTGCCAGAGCCGGTTGACTCCCTCCATTTCCAAGCCGGCGAGACCTCACGACTGTGGCTTTGCACAGGACTTGCGCGGCACGCTGTCCGATGAGTCGATCCGGCAGTACCAAACTCAATTCCAGGAGAGTGTCAGCCTCTGCAAATGCCTCACCGCGAAACAGCACCCCTGAGCAACTAATGTTCTCGATGGTGCCATTCGACCAATTGCTGTCGCCGTTGACTCGATAGCGCACTGGGAGTCGAAGCTCAAAACGCCGAGCGCGCACCTTTCGGGTCAATGGGACACCGCCTTGCGAACGTCGCATCGCGCCCTCGGACCGTAGCTGGGTGTTCTGGAGTCTCATATCGCTTCGGCGATTCGCGTGGGCCAATTCCCACTTGGTCTATGGAGCTAGTTCACAGCGCGCCTACACCCGACCTGCAACTCTTTTTCGAAAATCCGCTTTCAATCGATCTTTGCCCGCTTCTCTCGGATTGATAGCCCTTTTTTTTTGCCAATAATGCTTACAGGATATGCAGGGCGCAGAAACATGGCAATGGCCCGATGGTGCTATTCCGATAGCACTCCCGAGTGCCATAGACGTAGCACCTTCGTGCTATGCGATGCTCGCCCAAAAACAGAGGGAGATTCATTCGTCTGGCGAAGAACCTGGGAACGTGTCACTGGGGGAGAACGCGATTTCTAGCCTAGTTATCTAACCTGCCCCTGCTTTCGTTCGGGGCGCTCGAGTGTTGTCTTTACCGGGGAAATGTCAGGCAGGCTCCTAGCTTGCGGCGTCGATCAGCCGATGGTCGATGGCGAAAAGGACCAGCTCCAGGCGATTGGAGACACCCAACTTGTCGAAGATGTTTGTGAGATGGTGCTTGACGGTTTGCTCGCTGATACCGCATTTCTGGGCCAGGTCCTTGTTGGTGTAGCCCGACACAACTAGCGCGATCACCTGTCGTTCGCGTTGAGTAAGGCCGAAGTCCTGCTCGCCTGGCGCTTTTTCTTTGCGAGGCATAAATTCGAGGAGAGCGTGGACGAGGTCCGAAACACTTTCGTGGCCAACCCAATACTGACCCGCCATGACGGCACGGATGCTCTTGACCAGCACATCCTGGGGTGAGTGCTTTAATACGATTCCGAACGCCCCTAATTGAAGAGCTTCGATGACTTGGGCCTTTTCGATGGCCACGGTCAGAACCATGGTGCGCATCCGCAGCGCGAGTTTGTTCAGTTCGCGGAGCACCTCCAAACCCGAGAGCTTGGGCATGGAGAGATCAAGCAGGAGGAGTTCCGGCCTAAGGTGTCGCGCCAGCTTGATCGCCTCCACGCCATCCAAAGCCTCACCGACAACCTGGAAGTCCTCTTGAGACTCAAGCAGCTTGCGCAATCCCATCCGAAATATTGGGTGGTCATCAGCAATCAGAATGCGAAGCGGTTCACGGCGCTCATCCATATACCATGTGCGGCACCGATATTTCTAGGCGCGCTCCAGACCCCGGGAGTGATTCCACTGCAAGTTCGCCCCCTATCATACGCACACGTTCCTTGATAATCAAGGGGCCTCGACCAGCGGCGTCGAGTTCCTGGAGAGTGAGGCGGCCCGTGAATTCGAAGCCGCGGCCGTCATCTTGAACGAGCAGCGTCCAGTAACCGTTTTCACGGCCGAAGCGCACCACCACATGCTTGGCTCTGCTGTGTTTCCGAACGTTCACGAGCGCTTCTCGCAAGATGGAAGCCAATTCGGAGCACACGCTAGGGGGAAGGTAAACTTCTTGAGGCGGGGGGATAAAACTGACCGAGATTCCAAAATCCTGACCGAATTTGGCCACCATCTCAGCCATCCAGTTCAAAAGGCGGGCAGGCTCAATTTCGAGCGGTTTGATTTCCAGCATTTTCAGCCGCAGATCCTCGATCTCTTTTTCGAGAAGTTCTCTGACCACACCAACCTCCTTGAGGAGAATTGAGGGGTCAGTTGTGGCTTGCCTTCGCGCGACATCAATTATCATTTCCATCCCGATAAGCGACTGAATGGTTCCATCATGCAGCTCCCGGGCAATACGAGTTCGCTCGGCAGCTCGGGCTCGCGATCGCAAGCGCTTGAGAAGGTACGTGTTGTAAATGACGGGGCCGACTTCGCGAACCAAAGCCTCTAGGAACCCCGAATCTCGCCTGTGATTCGCGCTTTCTCTGGGGTTACAAACCACCAGGCGGCCCAGCCACTCGCCGCGCAATGAAAATGAAACGGCGAGGAGTGACGCAAAGCGTAGAGAGACTGCATGCCGCTCGCTTACAAGCTCCATATGACAAGGCGCACGGCGGGGCTCGCTTGGCCCGAACAAGGGCCCTGAAGGAAGGAGCGCGAGACTCGGCGAACTGTCGATCTTGAGATTCTGCGCCGACAAGGGATAGGCAAAGTACGCCTTTCGCTCCACACCCGCAAGCTTCGAGAACCGAACGGGCTCTTCTGTAGTCACATGCGACCGCCGTACTTCCCACAGAAAGGCCCGATCTCCCTCGGTTTCTTGCAGCGCGAACTTGATCTGATCTGCGTCGAAATGGGCCCGAATGGCGCTTAGAGTGCGGTCTATCGCCTCTTTCACGCCGCACTCAGGCATGGCATTGCCGAGGAGCCGGCGGATGACGAACGCACCCCTGCGTCGTCGTTTCTCGTCCTCCATGAGATATCCGATGAAGGCGCTCGCCAGGAGAAGTACGAAGCACAAAACAATTACAACGCTCCCGCCGGTCAGGAAACGAGTGTGATTCGTCGAACCGGTGGCAATCGACTCAAGGCATAGAAGAACCGAGCACGCTCCTGCGGTGAGAACGCTGCCTTTCAGGCCCCATCGATATGCGGCGGAAAAGACCACAAATAGATAAAGACCGAGAAATGGGCTATGCGTTCCTCCAGTTATCCCGGAAATCAGAGAGACCAGCACCACACTCACAGCTTGCAAGCCCACCAGCAGGAGTGCGCCACGAGGTTTTCCAACCTCGACCAGCGCGTAATTAATTATGCTGTAAGTAAGAAACGCTAAAATCAGGAGCCAGGAGAGGCTGACGCGGCTACCGAGATACCGTGGCTCGAAGTAGGCAACAACTACACATCCGACCGCCAGAACAATGCGCGCGATTGAAAGGTATCCTTCGCGTTCCCAGCCGTCTGCGGAGAGGTTGTCGAATCGGTCGTTGGACATGATCAGGTCAGACACGAACATCTAACTGAGAGGCTGGCAGCTGCGGGCAGTCGCGGCTAGGCGCCTCACATCCTAAACCGCTTGAGTCGCTATGGCTCAGACGAGGCCTCGATACGCCATTCCTGAGGCAGTGCCTAGGCCACTTCAGTGCGGCTCAAGAATGTGATCACCTCTCCCTCACTGATGCACACTGCTTGAGCAATTAGCGTTCCACTTCGGCCACCTGGAATAACGATTCTGGCCGGTTCATCCGTTTCGCGTTAAATGACTAACCCGCTTGGTCTTATTCCCCAAAATTGAGGGCAGAATCGGAAAGAACGCCTTTCTCCGAACAGTCCACCAGGGAAAACTACTTCACAATAGTGGAAGAAACATGCTCCTGTGTTGTACCATAAGTGTCAACACCTGTTATTGTACGGAAAACGTTTCTCCGACCCGGACAAAACCGACTGTGCATGAGCCTTTTCAATCTTCGACTCTGACCCTAGCCCGTCGCTCGGCGAGAAGTAATTAGAAATGGGTGAAAGCAATCTGAATTTGCGATGAATGGGCAGCCGCGAGGACTGTCAGGCGAGCCTGGGATGAGTTGGCCGTGAGCATCGAGGGTAGGAAGAAAGCCTCAGACCGGCACTGGGCCGGGCCTGTTCCATTTGACTGTCAGCCCGAGACGGAACTATTGATTCTAGTATTCCTCTTCGAAGCTAGCTTCGAAAACAGAAAACCGGGCTTCTCAGCCCGGCTCGGTGTACCACTACAGCCTATCGAAGGAAATCACAAGAAGACTTACGAGTCATTCCGCGTTCCTAAGCGGCGACGGAACGCCCCGCCCACCCCAAGAAGGGTCAATCCCAGCAAAGGCACGATCCCAGGCTCAGAAGCAGTGGTGAGCTGGAGGTTATCGATGCCGATGGTGGCAGGCCAGTCGATGAAATCGAGCTCGTTGACGTTACTGATGCTCCCAGACCAGTGCCCGATATACTGGGGAGCGTACTCCGTGCCGGACTTGCTATTCGGCGAGTGTGTGGCGTTGCCGTTGGTAGTCCCGGGCGTCACTCCGTAAGTGGTAAAAACGTTCTTACCCCCCGCCCAGAACTCCAGATCGGGCTGGTTCGGGTAGATGCCCTGATTATTTGGATTGCCACCGCAATCCCGTTTGTCAAGCTTACTGCAAGTCCCGTCAGGAAACACCTCATAGTCGAAACTGACAGAGCTAATCTTGAGCCCTTGAAACACTAGGCTGATCTCGTTGGAAATCTGTTGGCTCTGGTCGTTAGTGTTGGCTATGAACGTGTCGTAGCCGGAGTTCAGGGTCGAGTTCCAGTTACTGGCAGTGGCGGCATCCGAGGTGCCGAGGGTAAGCGATGTGCTGGCTTTCGTCTTCCCAGGCCCGGTGACGTGACCGTCGCCGTTATATTTTTGGTCAGCCACTGCGCCCGTCACGGTGACGCAATTCTTGCAGCCGAGCACGCCGTCCATATAAGTCTGAATGGCGCTGCTCGTGGCGCCGCTCGACAGCGCGTTGAAGTCGAACGTGACAGTCTTGGCATTGGCTGACATTCCCGCGCCGAACGCCAACACAAGCGCAGTCAGCGCCGCAACCATCGCGCTTTTCCTCAAAAAACCTACGTCGAGTCTTTCATGCACTGTGGTGCCTCCAGATGTGCTGGACATGCGCCCCAATAACTTCGGCGCGCACATGATCCTGTGAATTCTCCTGCGCCTCACCGACGGCAGACTGCGTCCTTCGCAAGACGCCTGCCAAACCCGGGGCAGGCGCCACCCCTGAAAAGCACCAAGCACGCAACATGCCAAACGATATCAAGTTCGCATACTCTTTGTAATCCAAATGATTAGAATAAATTAGGAACTTCGGACTGCGAAGGGCGCTAGCCCAGAACCCAGTTGAGGTGCAAAGGTTTGCGCTTTTTGTGCCGAGGTTAAGGTTAGTGTTGTGTCCCTCAAGAACCTTCACAACTCCAAGTCGGGCAGGCACGAAGCACCGGCCTTCAACCCGGCATGCCACCCTACGGGGTGGCGCCACGTCCGTAAACCCACTTGAGACACATCACACTCGGGAAGTCGTGAACTTCGCCTGAGCTTCGGCGAGGCAAGTGTCCAACGTTCGGGCCAGGGTCTTGACGTGCGGTTCCCTAAACAAATCGCTGTGCCCGCACGGTACGGAATGGATATCGAGTTCACCTGACACTACCTCGCCCCAGCCCAATCGGCGATCCGAGTAGACTGCTCCCACACCCAAATCCGCAGAGATTAACACTACTCGGGCCGGGCAGCGCCCAGGGTGGTAATGACACATAGCGTAAAATTCCATACTGTCGAAATCCCGAAATCGGCTGGGAATGTGGCCCGTGGTATACAACAGGAGCTTATATAGAATCTGCCATGTCTGAAGCTTCCATACTATTATCCTCGTTTCTAGCAGATCCCGAAGATAGGCCAGCCGTTTCGCAGCTCTCGCCCGGCGGAAGTTCTTGAGATGAAATCCGATCCTTTTGAAGAGACGATGCCGTTTCAATTCCGGCGCCCTTGGATCGTTTGCCAGTGGATTGGGGTTCTCGGCATCGAACAAAACCAAAAGGGCGACCTCTCCACCCTCATTCAGCAGTTGCCTGGCCGTTTCATAGGCAAGCACTCCGTCGGCACACCAGCCCCCAAGAAAGTACGGCCCCTTGGGTTGTATTTCGCGCAGTTTTCTGACAAGAACCGCAGCCATGTCTTCGAGCTTGAACGGCACTGGCAGGGAGTTGGTCTCGTTGCGTGACAGGCCAAGGCTGAGGAAGGGCTGGTGCACACCCAGTTCCTGCGCCAATGAGCGGAAAAGAGGTCCAGCGCCGACACAGAAAAAGGGGGGCCGAGAGCCGAAGGGCTGAATTGGGACGATACCGGGAATCTCCTCTGGGCTGCAAGGCTGAGAAAGCAGCGCCGCCAGATCCTGAATCGCAGGGGCGCGAAAAACTGAGGCTAGTGACAGAGTCTTGCCGAATTCCTTTTCCACTTGCGACAACAGCCTTGTGGCCAGGAGCGAGTGCCCGCCCAAATCGAAGAAGTTGTCGTAGATGCCGACACGGTCAAGGCGAAGGAGTTGGCACCAAATCCGCGCCAGCTTCTCTTCTAACTCCGTCCGCGGCGCCACGAAGGCCGCTCCCACCTCCGGCCTCGACTCGCCCGGCGCCGGCAGCGCCCGCCGGTCTGCCTTCCCGCTCGCTGTCAGCGGCATGGCTTCCAAAAACTCGAATCGCGACGGGAGCATGTACTCGGGCAGGCTGCGCCCCAGAAAACTCCGTAACCCCTCCGTGGTGGGCGCTGCCCCCGCCCTCCCAACGATATACGCCACCAGCCGCTTCTGCCCTGGCTCGTCCTCACGCAACACCACCGCTGCCGTCTTCACATCCGCATGGCGCTCGAGGCCGGCCTCGATCTCTCCCAGCTCGACGCGAAAGCCGCGAATCTTCACCTGATTGTCGAGCCGACCCAGGAACTCGATATTCCCGTCGGGCAAGTAGCGAGCCACATCGCCGCTGCGATACAGCCGCGCTCCCGGGTGTTGGCGGAAGGGATCGGGGATAAACTTCTCGGCGGTGAGTTCCGGCTGGTTCAAGTATCCTCGTGCCAAGCCATCGCCCCCGATGTAAAGTTCGCCCACTACCCCGATCGGCACCGGCTGCATGCGGCCGTCCAGGATATAAACCTGCGTGTTGGCGATAGGCCGTCCAATCGGAATCGAAGGGCCAGGGGTGTCCTTCATCGCGCGTATTGCGTAACAACAACTGAACGTCGTGCACTCTGTCGGCCCATACCCGTTCATCAACCGTGTAGCCGGCAGCAAGCGAAGGGCGCGGCCGACGTGGGGCACGGAAAGGGCCTCACCTCCCACCAGCAATTGTTGAACGCTCGATAGGGCTTGAGGGGCTTCATCCATTACAGCATTGAACAGCGAGGCTGTCAGCCAGAGCGTGGTCACACCCTGCCTTTTCAATTCGCTTTCCAAGTCTTCAGGCGTTGGTACCCTCGTCGGAAATAGAACGCAGCGTCCTCCATGTAGGAGCGCACCCCAAATCTCGAATGTGCAAGCATCGAACGAAATTGGCGATAACTGCAAAAGGACCTCAGATTCACCCAAACGAACATAATCTGTACCCACCAAGAGCCGCACGATGCCTCGATGGACAACCTCGACCCCCTTGGGCCTGCCGGTGGAACCCGATGTGTACATGATGTATGCCAGACTCTCAAGCGTTGCGCTGGCCGAGGGGCTGGGCAGGTCCTCATGTCCAGTCGATTCAAGGAACTCGTCAAGGAGGAAGATCGGCGCCTTCGTGGCGGGCAGTTGATCTTTCAGTGACTCTTGGGTCAGAACCACTTGTACCCCGGCATCCTCCAGCATGAAGGCGAGGCGTTCTTTGGGATACGCTGCGTCTAGCGGGACATAAGCCCCGCCTGCTTTGAGGGTGCCCAACATGCCGATCACCATCTCTAAGTCACGCTCCAAACAAATTCCGACTCGCGTTTCCAGCCTTACGCCCAGCCGCTGAAGCTGATGGGCCAGCCGATTGGCCCGTCGATTTAATTCTCCGTATGTGAGATGCTGGTCCCTGAAAGTTAATGCGACAGCACTGGGCGCCCTTTGCGCCTGTTCTTCGAACAACTCATGAACACACCGTTGGGGGTATTCCCTCCGGGTGTCGTTCCAATCCACAAGCAATTTGTGGCGTTCAGTCTCGGGCAAAACGGGCAGAGTAGAGATGCGCTGGCCAGGATCCTGGCCGGCCGATGCGAGCAAGGTTGAGTAATGCTCAATCAACCGACTGATGGTCTCTCCCTCGAACAGTTCCGTGCTGTATTCAAGCCAGCCTCTGACGCGGCCTTCTGACTCCTCCAAGGAAACCGTCATGTCGAACTTCGCTGTGCCCGTATCGACTTCAAGTGGCCGTATGCCCATCCCAGCTACTGGAGATTTGTCAGCCGGCGCGTTCTGGAGCACGAACATCACTTGAAACAGCGGAGTTTGGTTCAAGCTTCGCTCTGGTTGCAACGCCTGCACAAGTTTCTCGAAAGGCAAATCCTGGTGCGCATACGCCTCCAACGCCACCTCTCGTGCCCGCCTCAACAGCTCCCGAAAACTCGGGTCCCCCGATAGGTCCGTCCGCAAGACCAGCGTGTTAACAAAGAACCCGATCAGCCCTTCCGTCTCCGCTCGGGTCCGATTGGCGATCGGCGTCCCCACACACAGGTCCGTCTGCCCCGTGTAGCGGTACAGCAGAACCAGAAAGGCGGCCAACAAGGTCATGAACAGGCTCGCCCCTTCCTGCTTGCCCAGCTCTGCCAACGACGCCGTCAGGCTCTCCGACAAGACCACCGCCTGGCGCGCCCCCGAGCGCGTAGGCTGGCTCGGCCGGGGGTGGTCCGTCCACAGTTGCAGCACCGCCGGAGCTCCCCTCAGCCGTTCCCGCCAATAGCCCAGTTGTTTCTCCAGCACTTCCCCTTGCAACCATTCCCGTTGCCATTGGGCAAAGTCCCTGTACTGAATGGGCAGGTCAGGAAGGCGCGCAGGTTGCCCATTGCGAAAGGCTTCGTACAAGGCACCCAGTTCGCGAAGCAGCACCCCCATCGACCACCCGTCGGTGGCGATGTGGTGGATGACCAGCAACAACCGATACTCGTCCTCATCCACCTGGAGCAGCGTGGCGCGCAGCATCAGGTCGCGGCTCAGGTCGAAGGGGCGTCGGGCTTCTTCCTCCAGTCGCCGCCCCAGTTCGTTCGGGTCTGGGGAGGGACCACGAAGATCGATGACCTCACAGGGGACCGTGCGAGGCGGGGTGACAACCTGCATCGGTACCCCCTCGAGGTTCTGGAAGACAGTGCGGAGAGACTCGTGGCGGGCGACGAGTGCGTCCAAAGCCTTCCGCAAGGCGTGGAGGTTCAGGGGGCCCTTCCACTCGATCGCTTCGGCAATGTTGTATACCGGCTTCTGAGGCTCCAATTGGTCGAGGAACCATAGCCGCTCCTGAGCGAAAGACAGCGGGGACGGAGCCGTGCCGCCTCGGCGTGGAATGTTCTGTGCGCCCGAGCCTTCAGCGACCCTCCGTCTTAACCGTGCTTCAAGTCGCGCCAATTGATCAGCGGGCATCCCGGAGATCTTGTGATAAAGAGCAGATACGTCAGTGGCCTCTACGCCGCGCGAATCTCTTGGAGCGAGATCGCTTGGGGCGATCTCGGATGAGCCATCTAGTTCTTCCAGGATGCGCCAAGCATCTGCCCTCCCGAGTTCCTCCGCCTGACTTTCAACTATGGCTGGTGCGAGCCCAGCTACGGTGGGCATCTCGAATAGACGCCTCAAAGGTACTTGTGTCCTAAACTCCGTCCGCACAGCGGAAATCACCCGGGTCGCGAGCAGCGAGTTGCCCCCCAGATCGAAGAAGTTGTCGTAGATGCCGACACGGTCAAGGCGAAGGAGTTGGCACCAAATCCGCGCCACCTTCTCTTCTAACTCCGTCCGCGGTGCCACGAAGGCCTCTCCCACCTCCGGCCTCGACTCGCCCGGCGCCGGCAGCGCCCGCCGGTCTGCCTTCCCGCTCGCTGTCAGCGGCATGGCTTCCAAAAACTCGAATCGCGACGGGAGCATGTACTCGGGCAGGCTGCGCCCCAGAAAACTCCGTAACCCCTCCGTGGTGGGCGCTGCCCCCGCCCTCCCAACGATATACGCCACCAGCCGCTTCTGCCCTGGCTCGTCCTCACGCAACACCACCGCTGCCGTCTTCACATCCGCATGGCGCTCGAGGCCGGCCTCGATCTCTCCCAGCTCGACGCGAAAGCCGCGAATCTTCACCTGATTGTCGAGCCGACCCAGGAACTCGATATTCCCGTCGGGCAAGTAGCGAGCCACATCGCCGCTGCGATACAGCCGCGCTCCCGGGTGTTGGCGGAAGGGATCGGGGATAAACTTCTCGGCGGTGAGTTCCGGCTGGTTCAAGTATCCTCGTGCCAAGCCATCGCCCCCGATGTAAAGTTCGCCCACTACCCCGATCGGTACCGGCTGAAGATAGCGGTCTAGCACATAGCACTGAGTATTGCTAATTGGAGTGCCAATAGGGACAGGCCCCTCTGCGGACCTAACTCGAAACACCGTGGAGTACACCGTGGTCTCAGTCGGCCCGTAGAGATTCCAGAGCGAGGAGCCTCTCTTGAGTAGATCTTTGGCAAGCTCGGGAGTTAATATTTCCCCCGCAGCCTGAAGTTTAAGATCCTCGCCGCCTTGCCAGCCGGACTCCAGGAGCAGGCGGAAAGTCGAAGGAGTGGCCTGAAAGATCGTGGCACCAGAACTAATTAGTCTTTTCCCTAGTCGGGTTCCGTCGAGGGCGGTCTCGCGACTCGCCAGAACCACCCGTGCACCCGTAATCAGAGGCAGAAAGAGTTCCAGATTCGCCACGTCAAAGGTCAATCGGGTGGCCGCCAGGATCGTGTCGCGCGCACTGATTCCTGGCCGTTTTTGTGCGCTGAGCAGCATGTTGACCAGGGAACGATGAGAGACCTGGACTCCTTTGGGCACGCCGGTGGATCCCGAAGTGTAGGTGACGTATGCTGAATTGCTCGGCAGAACTGTAATCGGAACGTCCTCCCCACTTTCACGCCGAATAACTTCCGCATCTGAATCAAGGCAGAGCATTGGGCGCCCTATCTGTGAAAGCTTGGTTTGGAAGCAATCCTTAGTGAGGACGACGCGGAGCCGAGAATCCTTCGCCATGAAGGCGAGGCGTTGCAGGGGATACTCGAGATCAAGTGGCACATAGGCGCCGCCCGCTTTCAGTATTCCCACTAATGCCACGACTGTGTCCACGGACCGGTCAACCGCCACGCCTACCATTACTTCCGGCCCCACCCCTAGCTTCTGGAGATAGCGGGCGAGCTGGTTCGACCGGAAGTCCAGCTCCCGGTATGTAAGCTGGCGGTCCTCATCCGCCACTGCAACCGATTCGGGTGTGCCTCTTGCCTGAGCTTCAATGAGCTGATGAACACAAGATTCTAAGACTGTGCAGCGAGTCTTGTTCCAATCTACGAGCAGTCTGCAGCGTTCAGTCTCGGTCAGAAGCGGGAGAGCAGAGATCCGCTGGTCGGGGTCACGAGTCGCCCCTGACAGCAAGGTCTCGTAATGCCCAATCATCCGACCGATGGTCTCTCCCTTGAACAGTTCGGTGCTGTATTCAACCCAGCCTCTAACTTGCCTGTCGGATTCTCCCAACGAAATCATGAAGTCGAAGCCTGCTGCCCCTGTGCCGATCTCCGCAGCTCGTGCGCTGACCCCTGGCAATCCAAGGTCCTCCGCGGGCTCGTGCTCAACGAACATGACTTGAAACAGCGGAGAGTGGCTCAAGCTTCGCTCGGGTTGCAGCGCCTCCACCAGGTTTTGGAAAGGCAAATCCTGGTGCGCATACGCCTCCAACGCCACCTCTCGTGTCCGCCTCAACAGCTCCCGAAAACTCGGATCCCCCGAGAGATCCGTCCGCAAGACCAGCGTGTTAACAAAGAACCCGATCAGCCCTTCCGTCTCCGCTCGGGTCCGATTGGCGATCGGCGTCCCCACACACAGGTCCGTCTGCCCCGTGTAGCGATGCAGCAGAACCAGAAAGGCAGCCAACAAGGTCATGAACAGGCTCGCCCCTTCCTGCTTGCCCAGCTCTGCCAACGACGCCGTCAGGCTCTCCGAAAAGACCACCGCCTGGCGCGCCCCCGAGCGCGTAGGCTGGCTCGGCCGGGGGTGGTCCGTCCACAGTTGCAGCACCGCCGGAGCTCCCCTCAGCCGTTCCCGCCAATAGCCCAGTTGTTTCTCCAGCACTTCCCCTTGCAGCCATTCCCGTTGCCATTGGGCAAAGTCCCTGTACTGAATGGGCAGGTCAGGAAGGCGCGCAGGTTGCCCATTGCGAAAGGCTTCGTACAAGGCACCCAATTCGCGAAGCAGCACCCCCATCGACCACCCGTCGGTGGCGATGTGGTGGATGACCAGCAACAACCGATACTCGTCCTCATCCACCTCGAGCAGCGTGGCGCGCAGCATCAGGTCGCGGCTCAGGTCGAAGGGGCGTCGGGCTTCTTCCTCCAGTCGCCGCCCCAGTTCGTCCGGGTCTGGGGTGAAACCACGAAGATCGATGACCTCACAGGGGACCGTGCGAGGCGGGGTGACAACCTGCATCGGTACCCCCTCGAGGTTCTGGAAGACGGTGCGGAGAGACTCGTGGCGGGCGACCAGCGCGTCCAGAGCCTTCCGCAAGGCGTGGAGGCTCAGGGGGCCCTTCCACTCGATCAACTCAGCGATGTGGTAAAAGGGGTTCTCGGGTTCCAATTGGTCGAGGAACCATAGCCGCTCCTGGGCGAAAGACAGCGGATAGCAATGAATGCTGGCAGACTGCGGACTGCTTTCTCCGCCCGACCACGCAGCAGCGCGAGGTATTCGTTCCGATATGGGGAGCTCCGATATTTTAGGGAGGTCTGAGTGCTCGGATGTGCCCGCCCCACTGGGGTGTCGCTGGTCCAACATTTCCTCTGTCACGAGAGTTGGAGTTAAACGCTAAGATGCCACAAGCTCCATTCATATTATCAAAACTCCTTGTCTCGTTCAATTCCGAAATCTAGTAACCTTGCGCGCGCGGCGCTCACAACCCCGGAGCCTCGAATGAAACAAAGGTTCACTAGGTTCGCCATTACGCATTTTTCATCAGCCTGCTATTAGTACTAGGTTAAGTTGCTCTTGGCTCCGCGCTCTCCTGCTGACCTGACCGGCGTTTCTTGTACCAGGTGGAATGACAGAGAATTCACCTGAGGAGGAAGACCGGTCATGCCAAACCAAAGGCCCGTGGGAGCACATCACACTGGAAACCCGACTGACAACTGCATTCAGTGGCAGTCAGGTATTTGTTATCGGCCGGTTGGAAAATTGAAAACGGAAATTCCGGATAACTGCTCCGCAGTTCTTACGAGCGGGCGGAACTCGACGGTCGAGGTGGCAGATGGGCAAGAAATCCCGCACCTGGCGCGACTCCGTCGCCGGTATTCCTCGCTCGGTTTTTCAATATTTCCGTTTTCCAGTCACGTACTAACCATCGTGCGCCTGTGATAGGATACTCGGCAAAGAGCGGCGCCGACTCGCCACCCGCGAGGACGATACGATGCAGACAAGGGAGCGCGGTTTCACCCTCGTTGAACTGCTGATAGTGGTTCTGATTATTCTGATTCTCATGGGGCTCGCCATTCCCGACCTCATGAAGTCAAGGTTGGCGGCCGAGCAGGCCTCGGCCGTGGGGTCACTCCGGACCATCGACTCCGCCGAACTCTCCTATTCGTCGACTTACGGGAGCGGATACAGCTACACGCTGAAGCAATTGGACGGCAACGCAAATCCTTCCACGAGTTTGGCTGCGGGGTTGATCGATAGTGTCTTGGGGTCCGGAATCAAGAGCGGATACAATTTCTATTACGTTCCCTGCGTCAGCCCCGGCGTCCCCAACGACGGAACACTGATGCCCCCCGGTCTTGGCGCTTGCGGGGCGACGATCTCCATTTATCAGGTAAGCGCGAACCCCATCACCGGTGCGGGAAATGGCAATTTCTATTTCACTGACCTGTCCGGCGTGATCCGCCAGAACTCGAGCGCCCCGGCAGGTCCCGGAGATCCGCCCCTGGCGGGTTGATGATTTGTGGGATCGAGCAACCCATGCAGGAACCCCTAAACCCGAGCCGAGCGACAGCATCCCCGCCCCTATCGCTTGAGACCACGGGCCGGAGGAAGTTATGCGCAAAACGCGCTTCATGAGCCTTCTGTTTTTGGTCTGGTCAATTGCGTTCTTCTTTGTGCCGGATTTTCGCCAGGCGTTTCAAGGGCCGCTGATGCAGCTCAGCCTGGCACATTCTTCTGATTGGTTGGAGCGCGCCAGCAAGATTCCTCACCCAACGCTCGCGGAGGCGGTTCGAACCGGAGAAGAGCGACGCGATGCCCGATCCCTCGCGTTCGCGGCTATGCACTCACCGAGCGGAGGACAGGAATGCATGCGTCTGGCTGCCGAGGCTGTGACCATTGACCCGGGGCTCACCTGGATTTATTCCAAGATTTTCGCCAACCTCGGACCCGATGACCGCAGGAATCCCAATTTCACGCCCATGTTGAAACTTCTCGAAGCGTGGGACCCTGACAACGCCTTTCCTTACCTGCTCGAAGGCGGGCAGATGGTTGATGACCGGCACGGCAACTTCCCGCCATCCTCGAGATTGGATGACCTGGCCAAAGAGACGGAGTGGCGCAGCGTGATGGAGAAGGCTTTCGCGGCGGCGCGGTATGACTCCTATAAACAACGCGAGTTTGACCTGGACCGGACCTGGCTGCGTGAGCACAACCTCGCCAAGCCCGAAACCCTGCTCTTTATGGTAGCCGCGTATCCGATACCCAGTTTTATAAATATCCGCATGTATGCCGATTTGCTCATCCGAAAACTAGGAAAGGATGCGGAAACAGCGGGCCACACGCCCGAAGCTCTGCGCGCCTACTGGGCGGCCGCGCATCTGGGCGAGCGGATGCAGTTGGATGGAAGCTCGTTGATTGAACGGCTGATGGGGCTGGCCGTGGAAAAGGATGCGCACGACCAATTGATCCCTCTATTGCGTCGAACGGGACAGGCCGATCAAGCCGCGTCGCTCGAGTACACCCTTCAACAAAGCCGCGAATCGTTAGATGCTCTCCGGGGTAAAGACCCTCTCGCCCGAAGCGTCAATTACAACTGGACGGCGCTCATCATGGGGATCTATGTAGCTTGGGTGGCGGGCTTAAGTCTGCTCACCGCGCTTTGCATGGGCTATGTGAACGTGAAACGATGGGTGCGGCGCGAAGAGACAGGCCGACTCTACAACTTCGTTACGGTGGCGGAAAATTACCTGCCCGTCCTCCTGTTTTTCGCTTGCCTAGGCCTCTACCTCACTTACTACCCTTACGCTCAAAATTTTCATCAGTACGTGTCGGCGGTGGGCGCGACCCACGACTTGGAACCGCTCTTCCACAATACTCTGCCATCCATCGGACTGATACCGGCCAACGCGACGTTGCCCATCGGCAATCCGTTAATGCCCTACGCGTGGTACGCGATCGCCGGGATCGCGATCATCGCCATCGTCGGGATTCCTTTCCGGCGGCGCGCCAAACGCTAGCGGGGCCAAAACGGAAGCAAGGTGCCGGGACCCGCCTGGTTTGGGTCTGCGGCGGTTCTGAGACCGGACGCAACGCGTCTCCCCAAAGACCGAAACTCGATTATAGTGGATGAGAAGATTAGGTCTACTGATCCACGCCTGATTCCTTATAGGTCGATTCTGAAGGATGTTGGTGTCAATGCTGATGGGACGCGGGTTCTCAAAGGAATCTTTGGCACCAAGGTTTTGACTTTCAATGAGTGAACTGGCAGAAACGATCGTACCCACCCTTCTCATCACCTCTTCCAAGGAGAGTTCGAACTGGTGAGCCCCTCAACGGCATTGCCCATGAGGCGGGGGTGAAACCCACCCCCGTTGCTTTCGTTTAACTTCAGCGCCAATCATGTGTTCTTCCTTTCGCGGAAGGGGCACAGGTGTGTGGTGTTACCCTTGCCCCACCGCGACTCCCCGCGCGTCTACCGGCAATACGACTTCACCAAAGACCACCACCAAGTGCCTTCAGGCAACCAAAAACAAAGACGCCGACCCCCCTCCAACGGGTGAAAGGGGGTTCCCTTCCATGTCGGCGTACCAGAGTTTCTCGACTTTCAAATTTACTTAATATGGGGGACTGCTTGTTGGTACAAGCAAATTTCACTCCCCCTTTGGAAGTTTGAAACGAAAGGGAAGGTAGATACCATGAACGATGAAAAGCAAGTTAAGGACAAAGAGGGTGGCGTCAATCTCGGGCGGCATCAGGCCCAATGCTCAATCTGTTTGTTCCCGTATCGCCAGCAAATTGAGGAGGAGTGGATTAACTGGCAGTCTCCCCACTACTTTGAGCAGGTATTCAAGGTCAGTCGGGATGCCCTTTATCGCCACGCCCACGCCTGTGACCTTTTCAGCAAACGCCAAAGAAACATCAGGAGGGCTCTCGAACGGATTATTGAGACAGCGGACTATGCCCAAACGACCCTTTCGGGAGTGGTCTCAGCCATCAACGCATACACGAAACTCAACAGCGGGGAGCAGGGCGTAGAGCCAGTGCAGGCTACGGACCCCAAGAAGTTACTCGAGCGAATGTCGCAAGAGGAACGTGAAGCCTTCGCAAAAGATGGCTCGCTACCCGACTGGTTTTCAAACGGGGAAGGCGCAGCACCTGGTGACAGTCAGGAGGGCGAAAAGGAAAGCGAAGTTACTGAAACCAAAAGGGTGCAGTAGCGGGCAAGGTGCAACAGATTCGCTCCCCCAACCGGGAGATTCTCCTCCGGCTTCACCATCGTCAAGGGCCCTCGCGGTGGCCTCGCGGATGGCGGGGACGGAGCGCTCGCCGGGGTAGTGTCTGCAACTGGTGGGCGCGGATTTTCTGGCGGGGATGCCCGTCTTGCCGCGGCACCGAACAGCGGTGATGGCTGCCGGCCGTACTGTTCCTTTCGCCCCCGTCAATATCGGACTCGATTGGCGGGCTGACACAAAAATCCCGTCCAGAATTCAAACCTGCCAGGTATGTTATGGGTAGAGGGCGCCTGCGCGAGGGCGCTTGAACTAATGCCAGCACAGGCCCTGGGAGGCATTCACAGACGGGCTCGCTGGCTGGGCCCAGCGCCCCGGCAACTTGGCCGGCATCGGTTTGGCGGACGGCGTTTGGGAGGCCATCCGACGCGAGGGAGGCAGCATGAGCTATCGGTATTTCTGTGATGTTGCTGGACATGGGCGGGAATGCGAGGGGATCGCCCTGCGCCCGGGGAACAATGTGCCGTCTCTCTGCGTGTGCATGAGATGCAGATACCCGCTGGAATTCGGCGGCCACAGCCACGACGTGGCCGAACTTCTCGCGTGCCCAAGGCGCCGGAGGGTGTAGCGTCGGATCTTCAATTCTTGCTGAAATGTGAGCGAAGTGTCACTGGCATGGTTTCAGGGCCGATAGGGGTGCGCAGAATATGCCAGCCGATCGCCAGCCATGATCCCTGCGCGAACATGGTTCGCTCTTGCCGATGAGAAATTCCAGGCATTCCACTTTGCCTAAGGAGGTGACACCGTGGCGCGTAAAGCAGGCCAAATCATCGCTCGCGGCGACCGCACCTGGCTTGTTCGGGTTTACATCGGCCGCGTGCCCGAAACTCAGAGACGCTCCTATCTCAACAAGACCATTCACGGCATTCGACGCGATGCCCAGGAATTCCTCAACCGTGCTCTCGTCGAGCGCGACCGGAGGCGCTCGATCATTCCGACGAACGTAACCGTACGCGAGTATTGCGGCCGCTGGCTCGAAACAGCCGCCAAGCCGAGGGTCCGGTCGAAGACACTGGTGGACTACAAGGGCCTGCTTTCGCGCCACGTATTTCCTTGTATCGGAGATCGGCTGCTCACGAAGCTGCAGCCGCTGGACGTTCAGTCTATCTGCAGCGCGATGCACGGCCAAGGACTGTCGGCACGAACCATCCGGTACGCCCACTCCGTTCTTCACTCTGCACTGGAGCAGGCGGTGAAGTGGCGGTTGATCGTCGACAACCCTGCATCGAACGTCGATCTGCCCGCGACGCGCCGCCAGGAAGTTAAAGTCTTTACGCTGGAGCAGGCGCAGGCCTTCGTCAAGGCCTGTGCGAACGAGCCGTTCGGGACGCTCTTGACGCTGGCCATCACAACAGGCTTGCGCCCGAGTGAGTACTTGGCGCTGCAGTGGAAAGATATCGACTGGGCCAGCGGCACGGTTCGAATCCAGCGGACCATCGAGAGACTTCCGGGTGGCGCTTGGCAATCGGCCGACACCAAGCGCCCCGCAAGCCGACGGGTAGTCAAACTGCAGGCAACAGTGCTGCAGCAGCTCGAACGCCACCGGGAACTGGCGGCGAGCACGGGTGACAGCAATCCGGACTCACTCGTGTTCGTGAACTCCCGAGGTTTTCCGATCAGCAGGCGCAGTTTGGCCCAGCACCATTTCAAACCACTGCTTCGGCGGCTCGGTCTGCCGGACATCCGCCTTTACAATCTGCGGCACACCGCAGCGACGTTGGCGTTGGTTGCTGGCGTCCCGCCCAAAGTCGTGTCCGAGCAACTCGGGCACGCGAGCGCAGCGTTCACTTTGGACGTGTACTCGCACGTTTTGCCTCAAATGCAAGACGCAGCAGCAGCTAAAGTTGAGGCATTGCTCTTCGGAACGGCCGCCTGATTCGAGTTCAGCCCGCCCAGTTGACACACTCTTCCCCTACCAAGGCTCGTCAAAACGCCCGAAAACCGCGGCGCCGGCAGGCTGGTCCGCAGAGTTCTCAGGCGTTCCCCGGCGGTACGGCCTTCGCAGTACTCTAATGGCGCCGCGTCCCACAGCGCCGGGAGAAGAAGATCTGATCCGCATCGCCAGTACGAATTCCGTTCAACCTGAACGTCCTGATCGTGCTTGTTCGTAACTTAGTGCCGCCAACTCAACCGCAAGATCATTTTGACTTACTAGGTTGGACTTCCGATCAAAGGTCTCCGTCATCAAACGCTGTTGTCAATCTTCACGTTCGGGGCTGACTCCTGGTCTCTTCCGCATTCCGGTTCGTCCTATTCAAAAGATGGAATGCTTACGAACCATCGCTTGACCCGCGGCGACTTGGATAGGAAAATAATCCTATGAGCCGGTCATCCATCCAGGAGGTTTCACAAAATGACAGTAGGGATTTTTGAGGCCAAACAAAAACTCTCGCACTTGGTTGAGCGGGCATCCAGAGGCGAAGAGATCATTATCACCCGACGGGGCAGAGGGCAGGCTCGTTTGGTGGCGATGCCTGCGCATCGCGAACGGACTCTCAAGGAAATCTTTGACGCCATAAGGGCTCGTCCCCGGATAAGGCTTCGCCAAGGCGCCACGATAAGAAGCTTGATCGAGGCGGGGAGGCATTTGTGAACTATCTGGTTCTGGATGCGTCAACGGCCATCGGTTGGATGGTAGACATGCCGACGCCACCCACAGCCCTCCGCGCTTTGCACCTTCTGCAATCAGGGACGATCGGGGTTGTCCCAGACCTTTGGTACTATGAAGTGTGCAACGCTTTGATGACGGCGGAACGCGGAGGCCGCGCATCCGTGCAGGTAGTCTCGGGACACGTCAGCGATATCGAACGCCTCGCCGCATTCTTGGAAGTCAGCCCCACAACACCCTCTGCCCTTATTGCTGCAGCTCGCCAGTCGGGATTATCTGTTTATGATGCCGCGTACTTTGAACTGGCCTTGCGCCGCAACCTGCCCCTCGCAACCCTGGACAGCAGGATGCGCGCCGCAGCTCAAAAAGCCGGCATCGAAATTCTCCGCTAGTGCCGTACTCAAATTGACCCCATTCAAGGGCAGGACTTCAAAACGCGCTCCGCCCGTGCGTTCCGCCAGTGCTCCATTTTCTGCGGCCGCCGTTCGAGGATGCAGCGCTCCAGGATGTCCTGGCCTGGTTCGGATTCGCTCGCGACGAAATTGAAGGCGTGGACGTCACGCTCCTGGCCGATGCAGCCGTGAATACGCCCGAGACGCTGCTCCCCGAATGGGGCTGCGCAGGCCTTAACTCCCGGTCCCACAACTTGCCCACTCGCACTCCTCGGTTTTGCGCTGAGCGCAGGCGAAGGGAGTATTGCTGGATGTGAACAAATTCTGAAAGTGAACGGAAGAACGGCCAGACGTGGCCCGAAGCTTCTGGCGGAGAAGGGCCTAGCGAGCGAGGTTGGAACTGGCCCCACGGACCCGACGAAGTACTGCCAACCCCTGCTGTGGCAAGCGGTGACGAATTGCTGTGGCAAACTTTGACAGCCAACTGCGACAAGCCCTAGTTGGACGAAGGGGAAAAAGGGCTGCAGCTCCGTCGCCAAATCGCCTCAAGTGCCGCGGAAATTGCCGGCCGGGTTTGCAAGCTTTGCGGCATTATGGACGTGGCGTTCCATGCGCGCCGGTGATCCTGGCCAGCGTGCCAAAGTTGGCACACCTCTCGCACACAAAAGCTCGTGCAAAGGCCCGAAAATCGAGGCGAAGACGAGCTGGTCCGCTGACCCTCCCATGGGGGCTTTCACTTCCAAGAATCGTCGGCCTTCAACCCGGCATGCCGGCCTAAGGGGTGGCGCTACGTCCGTAAACCCATTGGAGACACATTACACTTGGGATGTCGTGAACCTCACATGAGCATCGGCGAGGCAAGTGTCCAACGATCGGGCAAGGGTCTTGACGTGCGGTTCTCTAAACAAATCGCTGTGCCCGCATGGTACGGAATGGATCTCGAGTTCACCTGACACTACCTCGCCCCAGCCCAATCGTCGATCCGAGTAGACTGCTCCCACACCCAAGTCCGCAGAGATCAACACTACTCGAGCCGGACAGCGCCCAGGGTGGTAATGGCACATAGCGTAAAACTCCATACTGTCGAAATCCCGAAATCGGCTGGGGATGTCGCCCGTGGTATACAACAGAAGCTGATATAGGACTTTCCATATCTGAAGTTTCCATATTACTATCCTCTTTTCTAACAGATCCCGAAGATAGGCCAGCCGTTTCGCAGCTCTCGCCCGGCGGAAGCTCTCGAGATGAAATCCGATCCTTTTGAAGAGACGCTGCCATTTCAATTCCGGCACCACCATGTCGATGGAGCGATCGACTGAGATTCCCACCAAGACGTCCGGCCGAACTCCTCGCTGCTGCAAATGTCTGGCGAGTTGGTTTGAACGGGAATTCAGCTCTTGATACGAAAGCTGACGCAGGTCATCCGCGACTGCCACAGACTCAGGAAACCGCCTTGCTTGGGCCTCGAACAGTTCATGAACACAGCAATTTGGATACAGGCTGCGGGTATTGTTCCACTCCACCAGGATTTGTTGCCTTTCCGATTTGGTCAGTGTAGGCAAGACTGAAATCACCTTGGCGGGGCTTATGAACGCTGTCCCTAGATGGCGTTCACTTCCGCCCCGTGAGGACGTTGTCCAAAAGTGCGGGGACTGCCTCTACGGCGTGGCAATACGTGCCACTGGGTCAGAACTCACCGACCCGGTGCGCCGATCCCCAAAATGCATGGGCCACTGTTTGAATGTTCCCTATTTTACGACCAACACAATCGAGATTGTGTGGGTCAATGAGCCGTTCGCCGTTGCCCCCTGAATCTGCATCTGGTAAGTCCCGGACGGTGTGCCCGTCGTCGCCTTGCCTCCTACGCTGCAAGCGGCACACAACAGAACGAAAAGCGCGCTTACGGCAAAGCGGTGACGCGCGCGGCGTCGGGCAGCAAGAATGGATGCCGCGCCAAAGAGCGGCAGCCAGAGGAGCCAACGGAAGCTGGGGCCCGTGAAAGTCGGCGGAAGAGGGAGCCGGTGCCTCGCCCCGCCGCTCTTCGTCGCCTGCGCCGTGGTCGTGACAGTGACCGTCGCCGTCAAGGTCGTCATCCCGTCCAGGGTCACCGAACTCGGTTGGATCGCGCATGATACGGTGGCGGGCGCTCCCGAACACGTCAGATTCACCTGCTGGTTGAAACTATTGATGGGACTGACGCTGAGGGTGTAGGTCGCCGATTGGCCGGCAGTGACGGTCGCAGTTGCCGGCACGACAAGCACGCCAAAGTCCGGAATCAAAACTTGCAGCGGCTGCTGGGCGGTTTGCGAGCCGTTGGTTCCCACTACCGCAAAGCTCAGCGAGTCGCCTGACAGTGGTGTGAGATTGCTTACCGTCAAGGTGCTGCTCTGGCCGGGTGTTATTGATGCCGGGTTAAACGCGCAGTTGCCCGGCAAGCTGTTTTGACAACTCAGCGCGATGGCGCCCGTGAAGCCATATTGGCTGGCGGCAGAGATCGTGAACGTGGTCGAATCAGTCCCCTTATTGACAGTCTGTGACGCAGGATTGGCGGTGAGGGAGAATGCCACGACTCCCGTTCCGGACAGCGCCACAGATTGGGGGCTCCCTGCCGCGTCGTCGGTGATGCTGAGAGATCCGGTGACGTTGCCGAGCGCAGTGGGCGAGAACGTGACGTTAATCGTGCAATTGGCGCCGGCGGCCACCGACCCTCCGCAAGTATTCGTCTGGGCGAAGCCGGAGCCCACAGCGATGCTCGTAATGCTCAAGGTATCATTCCCCGTATTCGTCAAGGTGACCGTCTGCGCGGCGCTCGTTGTTCCCATGCCCTGACTGCCAAAGTTGATGGATGCGAATGAAAGGAAAGCTACCGGGGCCGTTCCCGTGCCAGTCAAAGTGACGGTCTCCGGGCTGTTCGACGCGTTGTCGGTAATCGTGAGCGTGCCAATTTGGGGCCCCGATGCCGCTGGCGTGAAGGTCACACTGATGGTGCAGTTCGAGCCTGCCGCGACGCTCCCGTCGCAAGTGTCGGTCTCGGAGAACTGCGCAGGAGAGGCGGGCGTGGATGCCGCGGTGATGGAGGTGACGGTCAGGGCGGCATCGCCGTTGTTAGTGAGGGTTACGGTTTGTGCCGCACTAGCGGTGTTCACAGCTTGGTTGCCAAACGCCAACGACGAGGGAGCGACCATGGCCGTGGGCAGGGCGAGGCCGCTCAGCTTCGCCACAAAAGCATCAAATTGGCCACCGATGTTAGCCTGGAAGGCGTTCGCGGTCGGGAAATTGCCGGAGAACGTTCTGCCCGTCACGTAGGCGTTGCCGGAGGAATCCACGGCAATGCCGGCGCCGACGTCAACATCGCTGCCGCCGAGATAAGTGGAAAAGATGATCGCGGAGCCTGTGGAACTGATCTTGGTCACAAACGCATCCCCGTTTGTCCCTTGGTTTACCCCGCTCAACGTTGATGGGATGGGATTCACCGAAGGAAAATCGCTCGAGCTCGTAGCGCCAGTCAGGTAACAATTCCCTGCCGGGTCCAGAGCGATGGCGGCACCGCTGTCCGTGCCCGAGCCTCCGAGGTATGTCGAGAAATCGAGCGTTGAGCCAGTCTGGTCAACCTTCGTCACGAATGCGGCCTGGCCGCCGGGCAGTTTCGCCATTATGGGGCTGACCGTTGGGAAATCCCGCGATGTCGTGGAGCCCGTTACGTAGGCGTTGCCATAGGAGTCGACCGCAATACCGTTGCCTTGATCGTTGCCACTGCCACCAAGGTAGCTGAAATATGCCAGTGTCTGTCCGGCGGGATCGAGCTTGGTCACGAAGGCGTCCTGGTTGCCGCCAGAAAATGGTTGAAAGGCGTTCACCGACCGGATGTCGTTCGAGGTAGTCAGGCCCGCGACGTAGGCGCTGCCGAGAGCGTCCACGGCGATGGCGTGCCCTTCGTCGATGCCGGTGCCGCCCAGAAAAGTGGAATACACCAGCGTAGCGCCAGCGGGATCGAGTCTGGTGATAAAGGCGTCTGAGTTGCCAGCGTCACAACCGTTGCAGGTGTTCTGAAGAGGAGAGGCGACCGGGAAGTCATCGGAGAGAGTTATGCCGGTCACGTAAGCGTAAACGTTGCCGCTCGATTCCCACACCGCGACACCGGTGGCTTGGTCGGAGTTGGATCCCCCCAAATAAGTGGAATAAACAAGGGCTGAACCGGTCGGATTCAACTTGGTGACAAAGGCATCGGATGGCCCGACCCCGCAACTGCTGCAAGCCGTCTGGAAGGCACCGGCGGTAGTGGGAAAGTCAGCGGAAAGTGTTGTCCCCACCACGTAAGCATCGCCAGCAGAGTCGACCGCCACTGCGGCGGCGGAGTCTGCGGTCGTTCCGCCCAGGTAGGTGGAATAAACAAGGGTGGCCCCAGTGCCATCGAACTTGGTCACAAAAGCAGTGCTGTTGCTGGTACATCCGCCGCAAACCGATTGATAAGGGGAGGCGGTCGGGAAATTGGCCGAAAACGTTTGCCCAACCACGTAGGCGCTGCCCGCCCCGTCCACCGCAATCCCGGCGGCGGAATCATTGCCGCTTCCGCCCAGGAACGTGGAGTAGCTGAGGACGGGATCGATGATCAAACGCTTCGATTTATCGTAATTGGGGATCTCAAACCGAACCGAGCCATCGGCAGCAAGAGCGAAGTGCCCCTCCAGAAATTGCCGATTTTCGATTGCCGATTGCCGAGTGTCCTCCTGATAGACGGTTGGCTTACGTAAAACGAGCTGGCCGCCGTCGGTGCGTGTGACGAGATCGCCATTTGGGTCAATTTTCCATTTTGCATTTTGAATTTTGAGTTGTTTCGATTTTCGATTTTCGATTTCTGATTTCTGATGTCCGGCGTCGACGGCGAGCCTAATCGCACTCGGGTCTGCCCCCGGCGCAAGGATGAAGTCGTATTCAAGCTGCCGCTGATTGCCGTAGAAAACCAGATCGACGCCCGGATAGACACTCTCATATTTCACTCGCGCGAAGTTGGGCACATCGGTGTGCCACTGGGCAGGATCATTTCCGGTAAAGTAATTGCTCCTCGCCGCCAACTCATCCGTGCCGAGGATGGCGGTGCTTTGGTTTGCGCCGAGCAGTTTCATCCTCAGGACGGCGTTCTGGGCAACCTGTCCTTGGTCCCTCGTCCCTCGTTCGTCGCGCGCTGTCCGTTGCACGGAACGAGCCTCGACTTTCGAGTTTCGATTTTCGTTTTCTGCGTTCTGCTTTCTGCCTTCTGCCTTCTGCAATTCGAGCACCGCCTCGTCGTTCGTCAGGAACAACGCGTACCCGTTGCCGCGCGCCAAAAACTTCACCCGACCATCGCTCTGGCCGTAGTTGAGTTCGAAGGCCAGCGGACGTGCATTTATTGTCCGGAGGACGCTGGCGCGAGCTGCGCCATCGGCTTCGGGGGACGACTGACTTGTTCCGGGAAATGATGCGGTTCGGAACTGCAAGGAGTCTCGAGTGTCGAGTTTCAAGTTTCCTTTTGCGCCTTTAGTTGTGGGCAGGCCGCGGTGGGAAATGACCGCGTAGCCTAGTCCGAAGAACAAGGCGAAAACTGCGGCTTGGCAAAAAAACCGCGAGGGCGAACCGATGCCTTTAGCTCGCATGATTACTTCCCCCAATTTCAAATCATTTGAAAGCTTTCTATAGACAATTTGTTAGCATAACACAGGTCTCGGTGAGTGATGGGATCTGAGATTGGTTCGATCTTCGTGTTCCGTGGCTTTACAGCAAATACCAGGGCCAATCCGACGGAGTCCCGCTTGTCGACGCTGCGGCAGGTCACTCGCCGCGTCGCGCGCTGCCAGGGCGGAGACCCCATCGCGCTCGGCCGCCCACCGCCTGCCGGAGGCCGAGAAGGGCTTCCAACGCGTTAAGGGCTGCCGCGGACTCGCTGCTCTGGTCGAGACGTTGAATCCGAGCTTGCACTCTCGACGGGAGGTGGCCTAAAGTGACTGCCACCGAGAGCCGCGACTCTCAACTCAAGGAGAATCACCGATGGCTTCAGAAAAGTTTGCGCTGGGGATTGACTACGGAACGGAGTCCGGACGTGTCGTCGTGGTGAAGGTCCGCAACGGAGAGGAGGTCGTTTCAACCATTGTGCCCTATCCCGATGGCGTGATCGACCGCAAGCTCCCGAGCGGCCGCGCGCTCGCGAGCGATCCCGAAGACGTAAGCCTTTAAGCTCGATCGCGAAGGGTTGAAGCCATTCGGTTGCTTCCACAATTGGAGGAGAGTTTCTTGCGCGATGTCGTCGGCGGCTTGCGAGTTTCCCACGCAGACTTTGATAAAACTGCGGAGTCGAGAAGAGTGTTGACGATAGAATCCTTCGAAAGCTTCCCCATTGCCCCGACTTAATTTGTTCCAGAGTTCCTGGTCGCCCGGCATCCTGGCCTATTCTCCACCTTGTTATTCGCGTTAAAGCGCCAAATTGTTCAGTTGGATTTTGGGCGGCGAACCGCTGGATGATCCCAGTCTGCTTCTCCACCTCGCGAAGCGGCAGCCCGCCCGCGCCACTGGCGATCGCTTCGTCGTTGAATCGTCCCCTGGCTGGTCGCTGATTGAGGGAATGAAATTCGAACAGAGTTTGGTTACACTCTGTAGTCGTAAGGCTGTCTCCTTTTTCTGGTACATGTTTTTCTCGCAAAAAGACTGAGCGGGAAGACACAGCCTCATTCGATCTATTGGTGACGAATGCGCGTTAAGGTTCTGCCGCGATTGTTACTGCCTATCGTTACGTTGGTCGCAGTTTTGACCATAGCCGCCGCCGACAGCGATCAAGCAGAGAGCGCTCTTCGTGCGGGCAATCGGTTCTTTGACAAAGGCCGTTTTGCAGACGCAGTCGACATGTACACTCGCGCCCTCGAACAAGACCCACAGGACGTCAAGGTCTATTACAACCGCGCACTCGCCAACGAGATGGTGGACCGGAAGGCCGCAATGCGGGATTGGCGAAGGTTTGTGGAGTTAGCTGGTACCAATCCCGCTTGGAAAGCGGCAGCGTCGCAGGCCCAGGAGAGGCTGCGAACTTTAGAGGTTATGCCGGCACTGCCCGACTCCCTCCAGCCTTCCCGGTACTTGCCCAGGGCCGGAGACTACTACCAGGACGTAGCGCAGGGTTCTCGAGGCCTGCAATTCAGCAAGTTTCCGGTCAAGGTATTTGTTGGAAGTGTGCCCGAAGATTGGCAGCGTGCCACCCGAGAGGCACTTGACGGTTGGATTCAGGTATTCCCCTTGGAGGAGGTAGCCTCGCGCGAGGGGGCGGACATCGTGCTGAGTTGGACAAGGTCAGCGAAAGAGTCTCTACGTCCGGGGTGGGAGGAGGATTGGGTGCAAGTGCAGAAAAAAGACGATGGCACGATTGTAAAGCGCACGCGAGTCGCTTTTGTTACCCTCGATTGTTCCCACCACTGGCCTGAAGACCAAAAGCGAGCCACTGTTTCGCACGAGATCGGACATGCCCTGGGTATTCAAGGACACAGCGACAGTCCGAAAGACATCATGTTTCCTCTGATTCAGGAGACCTTAACCAAACCGACCGACCAGGGACTCGGACCGGCTCCGCCCTATTTTGAACCCTCGCCGGTGAACCCCTCACCGTCCATGCCCAAAAAGCCCAGCCAAAGGGACGTCAACACGCTTATTCGGCTTTATAACAGCCCAGGTCCTCTGATGCGCCCGACATGGCGATCACAGTCAGTTGAATTTGCCCGCTCCAATGCGCGCCAAAATCGGGCTTGAAAAACCAGTGGAACTCCGGCCAAACTATGCGCACCGATCAAGGAGAATCACCGATGGCTTCAGAAAAGTTCGCGCTGGGGATTGACTACGGAACGGAGTCCGGACGTGTCGTCGTGGTGAAGGTTCGCAACGGAGAGGAGGTCGCCTCAACCATTGTGCCCTATCCCGATGGCGTGATCGACCACAAGCTGCCGGGCGGCCGCGCGCTCGCGCCGGACTGGGCGCTACAGAATCCGAGGGACTATCTCACAGTCGTGGAAAAAGGCGTGCCGCGCGCGCTCAAGGCGGCGGGCGCGAAGCCTGCGTCCGTGATCGGCCTCGGCACCGATTTCACGGCGTCTTCACCGATGCCCACCAAGCGCGACGGCACGCCGTTGTGTTTCCTTCCCGCGTTTCGCAAGCATCCGCACGCCTGGGTGAAACTCTGGAAACACCACGCGGCGCAACCCGAAGCGAATCGCATTAATGAAGTGGGCCGCGAACGCGGCGAAGAGTTCATCCAGATCTACGGCGGCAAATATTCTTCCGAGTGGTTCTTTTCCAAGCTCCTTCAGGTGCTCGACGAAGCTCCGCAGGTTTACGACGCCATGGACCGCTTCATTGAAGCCGCGGACTGGATCGTGTGGCAACTCACGGGCGAAGAAAAGCGCAACACCTGCACCGCCGGCTACAAAGCGATGTGGGTGAAGGGCCAAGGATTCCCTTCGCGCGAATTTTTCCGCGCCTTGCATCCGCGGTTTGAAAATGTGGTGGATGAAAAGCTCGGCCAGGAGTATTTCCCGCTGGGCGCGAAAGCGGGTGGCCTGACGCCGGAGTGGGCGCGCAAGACGGGCCTGCGCATCGGCACGCCGGTTTCCATCGGCAATGTGGACGCGCACGTCGCGGTGCCGGCCTGCACCGTAACGCAGCCCGGATCGCTGGTGATGATCATGGGCACATCGATCTGCCACATGGTGCTCGGGACGGAGCGGCAGATGGTGGAAGGCATGTGCGGCACCGTGGAGGACGGCATCGTGCCGGGCCTCTGGGGATTCGAAGCGGGCCAGTCCGCGGTGGGCGATATTTTCGCGTGGTTCTTCGAGCACGCCGTGCCGGAGAGCGTCCATCGCGAAGCGCGCAAAGCCAAAACCGGTTACGTGAATTGGCTCGAAAAGCGCGCGGCGAGGCTTCGCCCGGGCCAGTCGGGTTTATTGGCGCTCGATTGGTGGAACGGCAATCGATCGATTCTGGTAGATGCGGACTTGACAGGACTGCTCCTGGGCATGACGCTGCGAACCGCGGCGGAGGAAATTTACCGGACTCTCATCGAAGCCACCGCCTTCGGCACGCGCCAGATCGTCGAAGCGTTCGAGAAAAAGGGAGTCGCGGTGAACAATCTATATGCCTGCGGCGGGCTGCCCGAGAAGAACAAACTGCTGATGCAGATCTACGCGGACGCGACGGGCCGGGAAATCAAAATCGCCAAGCAATTGCAAACCTGCTCGGCGCTGGGTTCGGCGATGCACGGGGCCGTGGCGGCAGGAAAGGCGGCGGGCGGATACGACACCATCTTTGAAGCCGCCGAGCACATGGCGCACGTTCAGAAACTGACATATAAACCCAACCCCAAGAACCGCGCGGCCTATGATGTGCTCTTCAAGGAATACCAGACGCTGCACGACTATTTCGGCCGTGGCGCGAATGATGTCATGAAACGCTTGAAGCAGCTCAAAAGTTCCAGTGGCAAGTGGCATGCGGCGAGTGGCTAGGAAGTTTTTCAGTTGGTCAGTATTTCAGTTGGTCAGTCCCTGACACACTGAGCTACTGACGCACTGACCAACTGAATTACTGCCACCGGTTTATCACGTCGCGAACAGATTACGCAGAACAAACCACGCGTTGGCGGGCCGCTCCGCCAAGCGCCGCATGTACCACGGGAACCAATAGCTGCCGTAGGCAACCAGCACGATGGACTTCCAGCCCTCGCGCGCCAGCCGATACTGCTCTTCTGTCTGGATGCCGTAGAGCATCTGGAACTCCAGGCAGTTCTTGCCCAATCCTTGGGACTCAGCGTACGCAGTGATCTGCTGAATCAGCTTGCGATCGTGCGTCACAATGGCCGCCCTCACTCCCCGAGCGCCGTCACTGGCATGAATCACGATACGGCACGACGCACAAATCGATGGCGCGTGGCGTGCTCGCGCAGCCAGCGGCTCTGCGAGCACTTTAGGAAGAAACCACGCATCAGGCCCAACTGACACCTGCCTCTCCTGGGCTGAGGGAAGACTGAGCATCAAACTTCACTTGCCGATTTGAGCTCGGCTCAGCGATCGCTTGGCCGGAAGCGCATCATTGTCGAGCAGCGCGGGACGGATTTTCAACCAACGAGAGCCCTGTACTGCGCTCTTGGATTATCGAAGACCCTCTCGGCGGGCGGGTCATTTTGGCTTCTGTCTGGTCTCGGCAGTTTTGCGGAGGGCCGCAACGTCGGCAATGTCTTGCGGCCTCCCCGCCCCCAGTTTCGCGGCAATCAAATCCTCGGCGGAAATGAACGAAGCCGTCAGGCCGCTGGGCACGTCGATTACAGCCTCGATGCGATTGCGCCACGCCCGTTCGAAATCGACGCCACTAATTTCCGCGAAGATATCCACCATGACGGGCGGACGCCCTAGGCGAAAAAACTTGCCCCGCTCGGTGAAATCTTCAGGAATCAGCCCTTCGAGCGGCGCGCCGAATTCAGCCAGCGCGGCATAGATAGCCTCGGCGTTATCGCCGTCGGGTCCGATCAGCAGGTCGATGTCCTTGGTCGCCCTCGGCTGCGTGTGAAACGACACAGCATAGCCGCCGACAATCAAGTATTTAACCTTCCGGATATTGAAGATGGACAAGAGTTCTTTCAAGTCGTCCAACATGCGCTGCCGGATCCTTTATTTGATAGAGAGCGAGGGTCAGTTCCACCACCGCCTGCATCCGCTCGGCGGCCGTCATTTGTTGCCACTCTCTCCGCTCGTCGTCCTTCATCGCTTCGAAGCTGTCGTATTTGCGAATGACCTTGTCCATACGCTTGTTTCCAACATGGGTCCGCGACTGTTGCACGGGTATCGCGCCAGTTCTTGAAATGCTCCCTGATGAGGTGGTTCTGCCTTCTGCCTTCTGCCTTCTGCCTTCTGCCTTCTGCCTTCTGCCTTCTGCCTTCTGCCTTCTGCCTTCTGCCTTCTGCCTTCTGCCTTCTGCCTTCTGCCTTCCGCCTTCTGCCTTCTGCTTACTCCTTCGTGCTCTTCTGCCCAAACGCCACCAGCATGCCGGTCTGCACGGCGCGAAGCGCTTCGGGATAGGCGCTGGCGGTCAATGACGCGGCCTTGTATTGGGCGAGTGCGTCGTTTCTTTTCCCCTCCAGGTCGTAGATCCGGCCCAAGTAGATGTGAGACCACGTGGCGATGCGCGTATCGCGTGTCACATCGAGGGTCTTCATAAAGTATTCTTCCGCCAAGTCCGGCTTCCGAGTGTAAGAGTATGTCGCGGCCAAGCCATAGAGGGCGCGCTCGCTCGTGGGGTTGAGTTTCTCGAGCACCGCCTGGAAGTCCGCTTTCGCCTCCAGGTACTTGCCCTGGAAGATCAGGTTCTCACCCTCGCCCAGCAACCGTTCTTCCTCGGTTTGGGCGACCGGCCTCTTCTGTTCGGGCGGCGCTGGTATCGCCGCGAACTTGACGGCAGCAGTTTTCTTGGTCACGTCATCCACATCGATTCCCAAGATCATCTGCTTGTAGTACGTGCTGATGGGAGCTTCCTGCTGCTCGAAGTTCACGAGCGCCGAATAAAAATAGGGCGTCAGAATCAGACCTGAAGCTGCGAAATCCTGCACCGCTTTTTCGGCATCGGCCTTGGTGCGTTTTTCCAGGCGAAGTTCCACGGCTCGGATCAAACACTCCGTCACCAGCAGCGGAAAGTCCTGCTTGAAGTCGCTACCCAGCATGGGCGCCGGGTACGCCACGGTTCGCAGATCCTTCTTCCGGTTGATTTCCTCCGCGTACTTCAGAGCCAGCGGATCCAGAAGAAAGTGCAGATACTGGTGCCGGATCTCTGCCAGTTTCGACTGCTTCGAGGGTGTGACCACCAGGTAGTAATTCGCGCCATAGATTCGCGCCTGCACCTGTTCCGGCGCTCCCAGAAGGCTGATGTAAATCGCATAGGTCCGGCCCAGGTACGAGCCGCTGGGGAATCGAAGGTACACGTCCGACATCAGAATGCCGGTCCGCACATCCGCGCCGTAGCGGACCATCTCCGCCTGATAACGCGACTGTAACCGCGACCACAGGTCCGAAAGTCCGGCCTGCTGGTAGAAAGTCTTGAGCAGCGGGACGAGGCCGGCCACGGCCTTGGCGTCGGGAGGAAGGTCTGACGGTTTCACCGTGAGCTTGAAGTCGGGCGGCGGCCCGAGCAGCAGCGCCAGCGAGACGAACTGTCCCAAGTCAGCGCCGGCATCATCCCCGATTTTGTGGGCCGCATAGAATTTCCGAATGTCCGCGTCCACAGGCGTCTTCTTTTGGGCCAGGAATCTCCGCACCACTTGCCGTGTGTTGTTTCCGGTGTCCATGCCCAGGCCCGTGTCGTATCCGGAAGCGTTCAGCGCGGCGAGCACCGAGAAGAGCTGCTCATTGGGTTCAAGTAACACGCCGCTCTGCTGCTGCGCGATACTGCTTAGCGGGACCGACAGCGCGACCACAAGAAACAACAGAGCGATGGCCCATGTTCGAAGTGGCATGTGGTCCCGCTTGGCGAGAGCATGTGACAGGTAATTGCCGATTGCCGATTGCTGATCGCGGACCACAGGGAGCCACCAGGGCTTCGTCATCTGAATCGTCAATTGGCAATCGAAAATCGGCAATCCGTCGTTATCCTCGGACCGTGATTCGCCGCAAGGACAGAACCACCTGGCCGTCCGTTGGCTTGCCATACATCTTAGCAGGTTGGAAGTAGCTGGCGTAGAGCATCTGGTCGAGGCGCTCCATCAACGCCGGAGAGTCCTGGCCAGACAAAACCTGATAGTAAGTGACGCGGCCCATGTCATCGACGTGCGTCACCAGCACCACAGGTTCTTCATCGGTGGGGAAGCTGATGGGCCCCAGGGTGCGCACGCGCGGCGGCGTAGAGACGGTCGGGGCCCGCTCCGGCGCGTTCGCCACAGGCAGGTCCGACGAACCCAGAATCAAGCCAAAGCAAAGGATGGCCGCCAAGACTCCTGCCGAGGCCGGAAACATCAAGGGCTTAATGGCGTTTTCCACAAAGAGGAAAGCACGCCCCAATAGATTTCGGTGGAGATACTGCGACAACGCCACGCGCAACCCTAAGGCCACCTCGGGCGGCACATGCTCCACCGGCAAGGTTCGCAGGTCCATCTGCAAGGTGCGGCGGAGCTCGAGTTCCTCCCGGCAGCTCCAGCAGAAGGTCAGGTGATAACGAATGGACCTCACCGTCTCACGGTCGCACTCGCCGTCAAGGTACTTCGAAAACTGGCTCCGAATTTCGACGCAATTCTCGAACATACAAAACTCGCCAAAAGACAGTATTTCAGTGTGTCAGTATTTCAGTCTCTCAGTCCCAGCCGCCGACTGGTTTTGCTGACTCACTGACGAACTGAAATACTGACACTCTCCGTCCAACTTGCGCCTCAGCAATTCCCTGCCCCGCAGCAAGCGGGACTTTACAGTGCCTTCGGGCACGCCCAACACCTCAGCCATCTCCTCGTAAGAGAGGCCCTCAATCTCGCGCAGTATCACGGCCATCCGGTAGGGCGCGGCCAGGCTGGCGAGGGCGACCCTCACCATCTCCTGCCTTTCCGCTTGCTCCAACAACTGGTACGGGGTTGCCGAGGCCGGCTGCGATCGCGACATCGACGCCACCCGCTGAGCCGACTCTCCGTCCAGCGATACCGGTTCACGGCGCAGGCGGCGCAACCAACCTCGCCGCTGGTTGGAAGCCTCGTGTACCGCAATCTTGTAGATCCACGTCTTCAGGCTGCTCTCGCCGTGAAAGTAGCCAATCCCTTTGAAGATCTTGACGAAGACATCCTGCAAAACGTCTGCCGCGTCTGCGGGATTCTCAACGATATGGTGGATGAGGTTGAATACCGGATTCTGATAAATCCGGAGCAAATAGTTGAAAGCTTCTTCGGAGCCCGCTTGCAGCTCTCGAACCAGTTCGGCGTCTTCCCCAACAACAGGGACCGCACGATCAAGAGCCACCGCAACTGATCTGGCAGAGCGCATGTCCGGCTCACTCTATCAGCCTAACTTACCATAGCACTTCCAGCGGCGGATTGCAAGGCAACCCGCCTCCCCACCGCCCTCGCCTACTTAGATTGACACCGCTCGCCAAGGGTTTGTTCCAGAAAGATGCAAAGGCGGATAGTGGGAGTTCCTTTGAAGCACGGGATTCGGGATTCGGGTTTTGGGATTCGCAGAATGAACTCTGAGTCCGGGTGTGCGAACCGCGAACCCCGTGCAGCTTCAGCGGTTTCTCAGGTGCGACTTTCCTCCGGTTGCTTTGGCAGTTGTGCTCCATGCCAACACGCAACGACCCAGACAGTCCGTTCCTGGCAACGGTAGAAGAATCGATAGGGGCGAACGATGACCTCACGGAATGGAAGGTCGGGAAACTCCGGGATGAGCCGGCCGGACTCCGGAAATCGCGTGAGCCGTCGAAGCGCGTTCTCCGCCCTCTGCCGAAACTTGATAGTAGCCGTCGGGTTGTCCTCCAGGATATAGGCCACCGCCTGGAGAAACTGCCTCCGCGCGGAGGGCGTGAACCGGAGTTTCATTTTCGATTGCCTGCCAGAAGAACGTCCGCTTCGGCAAGAACCTCGTCTAATTCGAATCCTTTGCCCGCTGCGATCTCTTGCTCCCCGCGGGCCAGCAAATGCAGAAGTTGGCGCTCGTGTTCACCGCGCTCATATGCCTCCATGCTCAGAAGGACCGCCGCGGCCCTTCCCCGTTGAGTGATCACGACAGGCTGCTTGGACGACTTGACCTGCTTCAACGCGCCGGCGGCGTCGTGTCGAAGATCGGTAATCGGAATAATGTCCGGTAACTGTCCCATGAACTTGGCCTCCAAAGGTACGTTTAAGAATACCTCCAAGCAATTCGGCTGTCACCGATATTTGTGTTCTCGAAGAAATCAGCCTTCAGTTCTCAGCGCTCGGCGGTCCGACCGCTCTTTCAATCGGCAATCGAAAATCGGCAACATCCCACTGACTACTGACGGCTGAAAGCTGAATGGCTCTACAAGCGCGGTATCCAGCGGCCGACCTCCTTACAGTACTCGACGTAAGACGGCCCAAATTTCCTCCGCAGCGTTGGCTCTTCATAGAGAAGCACGAAGAGGTGAAACAGCAGCCACACCACCAGGGCGTATTCCAAAAGCGTGACGGAGCCAAAGAGGATGCTCTCTCCCAAGAGGATCAGCACCACTCCCACGTACATGGGATTTCTCACGTATCGATAGTAGCCACGCGCCACTAGGACCTTGGGCGGATCGACGGGCGCGGGCGTTCCCCGGCCCACCGTGGCAAAGTCCCAGGAAGACCGCAGCGCCAAAGCGGCGCCTAGCGCTATAGGGAGGAAACCGACCGGCCCGAGCGGTTGGCACACCTCCGCGTGACGGCCCATCAACAAATAGGGAATTACCACCGTCACCGTGCCGGGGACGATGACGAGAAAGATGGCCGTCTTGATTAGGCTCGCCGACATGTCCCTATTGCGTCGTCATTCCCGCGCAAGCGCGAATCCACTTTCACCACTCACCTCACGCCGCCCGCCCACCCTGTCGTTCCCGCGCAAGCGGGAATCCACTGCCCTGCCATTTCTTCCTTTTTCGTTCGCGCTTGGCGTCACCATAACTCTTCAGCAACCACAGTTTTAACGTGTTTGATGGCGCTCGCCCGCAACGCCAGCCCCCGGACTATTAGCCGTAAGTCGTTGACATAAGGCCAGTTACTAAATTTCGCGCACCATTTGGCTTTGAACCTAAAGAATGGCTTCGTTCCAAAAGCAGTTTTGTTTGTTTTCAACAGAATACCCGTTGCGAGAGCCTCCGCAAGATTTGGCTTTGAACCTGAAAAATGGCTTTGTTCCAAAGGCACTTGTGTTTGTTTTCAACAACATGGTGGCTTTGAACCTCATTTTTAACATCTTTTTTTTCGGCGCAGCGCTCGCCGCCTGCCCCGCCCGCACGGAATCTCTGCGGCAACCGGTGGGCAAATCTGCCGTGCTTTGAGGCATTGAGAGAAGAACGGGCCTTGCCCGTTGTTGTTTTGGGACCGGTACACTTCTGACCATCGCGGCGGAGGGCCGCAAGCAAAGCGAGAGTTCGTTTCAGCGGTTTGCGCAGACTCATAAAGTCCTCCTTTACGAGCCGCGCGGCCATAGATGCACATGTAGAATAGCACTCCCCGCCTATTTGTCAATAGGGAAATAAGGCGAAATAAATTCACATGAAGGTACCGAATGGCTTCCCCTGCGAACCTTTCGAGCTTTGTGCCTTGGCGAGAGAGCGTTCAGCGCTTCAACGCCCTGGTCGGCCAACATGGCGAGCGCCGCTCAAATAAGCTGCGTTAAGGTTTCCGCGCCAATATGTCGGCGCGGATGACGCTCAAATAATTGCGGGCGGCGTTTAGAGCTTCCTCAGCATCGTGCTCAGAAATGAACCCGGTGTCATCGTAGAGGGCCAGATTCCGTTTCCGCCGGAGACGGTCGAGGATGGTCAGCAAGGCAGCGTGCTTCTTGTCAATCCGCGCGCGAACGAATTCGATGATCGCGACGTGATGCCCAGGCTGGCTTCTAGCGCGGAAGCCGTGGCTGAACATAAAGCCCAAAGAAGCCTTGAGCATCGCTTCGTACGCTTGCTGAAGGCAGGTCTCCTCATCAAACGCGAGGATTTTGTGGGCCGAGGCGAGCTTCTTATCGGCGCTCGCGAGGAAGCGATCTATTTGCGCCCAGTCAACGGCGTGCGGTCTGAGCTTTTTCATGCGGGCCGATCAGCGAAACGCGCTTATTGTGCCAGACGTTCTCAAGGAAAGCGCCTTTCCGTTCGCGGCGCGACTCGAATTCCCGCCGCGTTAAAACCGTGTAGTTGATTTCGCGCCCGAGTTGCTTCTCAAGCTTTCGAACACTCTCCGCTAAGAGCTCCTCCCCAGGGACGCCAATCACGAGCACATCGATATCGCTCCCAGCATCCTGTTGGTTACGCGCAAACGAACCGTACAAATACGCCTCTTCTATTCCCTCAATTTTTCTGAGGCATTGTGTGATCAGGGGCACCGCACCAATCGTTTTCGCCACAATATTGCGCACTTCACTGAACAGTGGATATTCGCGATTAAGTTGAAAATACTTTTGGCGGCCACTCACTTCCGACTGAAATAAACCGTCGCGTTCCAACCGCCCTAACTCTTTCGACAGGTTGGATGGATCCACGCTTAGACGGTCCGCCAAGTCCCGCAGATGGTGACGGGCCGCCGGGTTCGCGAAATAATAGGCCAGCAGTCGTTGGCGCGCCTTGGAGCGAAACTCAATCACGGGTAGGATTCTACCACATATGTGGTAAACACTGACAACATAGATAGGGGCGAATCGCCTAGTTCCGGCAATTCTTTCTGGATGGAGGTACCGTCGCCTGGCCCAACGGCGCCGATGTCGCGCCCGAAACTCTCTACCGGGCATCCTCCCGGCAAACGCGCGCTAATCGCCCGCGCCGGGCGAGCGCCCGCAGGCGCGCGAAGCGAGCCACAGCAGGGGCTGCGCGCTGAGAGACGCACAAAACAAATTCCAGTGTCGCCGCAGCTTCGGCATTGTTGCTTTCAAGCCCCGAAAGCCGACGGTGAGCAACGCGCTGACGGTGGCTAACGGTTTGTCAGATCCCGACCGCCGTCACTTGGGGTGGGGAATGATGGAGAGGATTATGTACTCGTCTCCTCTGATTACGAAGTAGAAGCGCCAAGTCCGATTTACTCGGCCCTGCCAGATGTCGTTTGCCTCGTCGAACTTCTTCGCTCGAAGCGAAGGGTAGGTCAGATTGTTGAGAAGGAATCCGAGCTGCTTGCTGAGCGCCTTGCGAACCTCGGGGCTGAGACCGGCATAGTCTCGGTCGGCGCGCTCTGTGAACCGAAGTTTCATCGCCGCTTTCGCGGACCCCTGGTTTTTCTGGCAGCCCTGGACTCAAGTGCGGCGATCGCCTCATCTGCGGTCTCGTAAGGTCCGTGGGTGCGTCCTTCGGCCAGGTCCTTCAGCCCTTCGGCCAGATGCCTGTCTATTGCGGTCTTCGGCGTGAAGGTGATTTTGCCGTTCTCGATACCCGCCTCCAGCAAGTCCCCGATGTCCAGGTGCACCCGCTCTCGGATGGTGCGGGGAATAACGATCTGGAATTTGTTCTTGATCGTGACCAGGTCCATAACAGCTCGCCTCCGTTAAACAGTCTAACAGTTGGACGGATGGAAAGCTAGGACAGCTTGCAGTGTCGCCGCAGCTTCGACAATGCTGCCTTCAAATGCCGAAGGCCGGCGGTCACGAGGGCGCTGACCGTCGCTACCGTAGGCTGTAACATTTCGTGTTGAAAATCTGAGAGAGAAAAGTAAAAAGGGTATCTCCGAAAGAAATCGCCTGCCAAGCACGGCAGGAGAAAAGGAGATACCCAATGAACCAGAAGAAGGTAGCACTTTCCAGTTTGGTAGGGCAAGCGTGGGAACAGTTGCATGGGAGGGTGCTGGAAGAGATTCGCAAGCAAGTGGAGGAATTGGCGAAAGCGGAACGCGAGACGCGGCTGGGGCGAGGGCGGCACGAGCGGGGGCGGGGTCCCTGGCGGCGATGGGGCTACAAGGTGCGCAAGGTGTGCTGCTGACGCCCTGGGGGATGATTCAGGGTCTGCGCCTGCCCCGGATTCGCGATGTGGAGCAGAAGCGCGAGGTGGCGTTTCTCAGTTCGGAGCGCAGCGAAGCCCGCTTGGCCGAGATGCTGCTGGCCTCGACCTTGGGCGGGATGTCGTACCGGAAAGTGGTGAACTGGGCTCGGCGCCACCTGGGGATGGTGATTTCGGCCGCCTGGGTAGGGCGAGTGGTGGAAGCAGCTGCGGCGCGGATGGAGCACCGTCGGCAGGAGCGTTTCTCGGCGCGGGCGTTTGAAGCCCTGGTGGTCGACGCCGTGTGGGTGCACTACCGGCGGAGTCCGAAACGGCGAACCCGGTCCGGGGCCTTGCTGGTGGCGATCGGGGTGGAATTCGGAGGCGCCTTCCGAGTGCTGGACTGGCAGGTGGCGGAGCAGGAAGACCGCGCCGCGTATCAGGCCTTGTTCCAACGGCTCTATGAGCGGGGTCTGGAAGAAGTGCCCTTGATCATCGCCGATGGTTGTGGCAGCGTGCCAGCCGCCGCCGAGATCGTTTATCCCATGGCCCAACTCCAGCCTTGCCTGCGGCACTGGTTGCAGAACTTGGAGACCCTCTTGCACAAGAGGAGTTGGCTTCATCGCCGGCGCCTGCGACGCGACTTTTGGTGGATCTATGAGGCTGAAAACGTGCAGCAGGCCGAGCGCTGGGCTTTGCACTTCTCCCGACGCTGGGCGCGTTCCGAGCCGGATCTGGTCCGGCACTTCTGGGAGGGCTTCGACGCCTCGATCACCTTCTTGAAGTCGGGCTTAAGGACTTGGAGCTACCGCTTGAAAACTACCAATCTGGCGGAGGGCTTCTTCCGCAACCTGCGGCGCTTTCTCGGTCGCTTCCCCGGTTTCCTCAGCCCCGAACACAGTGAACGGGCCTTAGGACTTTACTTGCTCGGCACGGAAATGAATTGATCGGAGATGCCCATCAACATTTTCAACACGAACCGTTGACAGAGCCTCGCTACCGGCTGGGCTGCCCAAGCGGGTGCGATTGGGTGTAGAATCTCTCCTCGCCAGGGGCCGAGACGGGGTTCCCAGCCGCGAACCTACCGTCCGCGCTCCCATCCGGAAACACATGGACGACTCACGACTCGCTTCATTAACGTTTGAAGAAACGGAGCAGGAGCTCAAAAGCCTGTTGGACCCGGATTTCCATGGGGTGAGGCGTGGCTCCGAGTACGAAGCAGCGCGCTTGTTTGCGAGAATGAACGAACTGTTTCGTGTCGCCTCGCAGGTAAAAGCGAAACCGGGTGGATTCTCGACCTTTAATGACTGGATAGAAGACTTCGGCAGCGACACAAACTTCAAGCGCAGGAGCGTTTTCTATTACGTGAAAGTGGGACGCTTCCTGGTGCCGCACGGCGTGACGGAGGTCGATCTTGGAAAGCTGGGAATGAAGAAGGCTGTGATCCTGGCGCAGGTTGCGGAAGCCGGAAGACTAACCTCCGACATCTTGGAGGCGTCGTCTTCGCTCACCGCCGAGGGGCTCGAGGAAAGGGCCGCCCTACTGCTCGGAACGGCTGGGCCTTGGACTGAGAATCTGCGCGTCGACAGCCATGAAGCAGCCGTGGCGGCCCTTCTTGCTCTGGGTAACTGGCTGGGGTTCAAAACGTATACGGACCACGCCGCAGACTCTTACGCAGGCCAGAAGCTCGGCGAAATCGCCACGTTGAGAGAACTCCCTCGTTTTACAACCGATAAGATCATGGAGTCGGTGTGCAGGATTGATGTTGTGTGGGTCGGAGAAGAAACAGATTTTCCGCAGTGCTTTTTCGAGGTGGAGCACAGCACTGACATCACGAAGGGCTTGCTTCGCATGTTCCAAGCCATCAGCTTCGACGCACAGTTCTTTATCGTCGCACGGGAGGAGTCGCGACAGCGATTCGACCGCGAGATCGAAAAGGCGCCACACAGACGGTATCGCGAGAAGTACCGATTCCGTGCATATTCCGAGCTTGAGACCTTGTTCAAGAGGGGCAAGGCATACTTCGAGGCCTATAAGGCTTTCTTCGGGTAGGGACGGGCGAGCGCGGGCCAGGATACGGCTTGACGCATTTGCTTCCCGGTGCCTACAATTAGTTCGAGCTATGGCCGATTATTCAAGCGCAGCGTTCGACTACGCCTACGAAGTCGACAGGACCGTCGAACTCTGTCTCGCGGACGGGAGTACGTTCCGACTGGAAGTGGTGCACCGTGTCAAGGGCTACAGTGGCCAGGACTACGAGGTGCGCTATTTCAAGCAGCGCAAGCTCTACGAGACTCCAGACGGAAACGCTTTCGGCACCCAGGAGACGCCGCTCGGACCGAGCTTAGATCTCTGGGAGAGAGACATGAGCCTCCCCTCGGCGGAGGCCCAGTCCGCCGAGCTAGCCCTTTCGTCGGCACTACGTTGGCTTGCGGAACGGCTCGGCGATCACGCGTAATACTATTCCGAGACAATAAACCAATAGGAATCGTGGCGCCCTCGCAGCACGCAGCTCCCGGCGGGCGAAATGGTCGGGTGTTGTGGCGGCGGTCTCTTATCGCCAACCAGAACCATCGTCGGTCCCCGCCCTACGGGGCAGGCGCCGACCGATGCTACAACGCCGCCATCAGGAGTTGCGGGCACTCGACATCGCGGAGCGGCGACGTCCGGTATTACGCGCGCGTTCGCGGACAATGTGGCCTAGTGCTTAGTTGCGATAGTTAGCGTTATATTATACACTGCCGTTATGAGCAGACAGGCGGCAGTGATCACCCTTAAGCCCGACGAAGAGAGCGCCTTGAAACAGTGGCTCCGAGCCGGGACGACAGAACATCGCATGTCGGAGCGTGCCCAAATCGTT
>JBEKEZ010000014.1:0-116048 GCA_050013575.1 Terriglobia bacterium
GGGAAGAGAAAGCGGAATTCCCCGAGCAAAACAAAGTGGCCTCGCTGCGGCTCGGCCCGGTGCAATTCGCAACCTTGCTCGCTCAGGCCGATGCGCAGTTCGCCGCGCGGGCCGTGCTGCGCGGTGTCCTGAATCATGAGGAGCTGCGCTGGCTCGACCGGCTGTTAGGACTCGCGAAGCGGAGTGACAAGCGCGAGGAGTTGGCTCGCGCTGTCGAGCGTGCGATGGAAGGGAGAAAAGGAAATGTCCGCAGTCGCCGATGAGGCCGTCCAGGCCGGTCAAAACGTCCTTGTAAATTCCGTGGTCAAAAACCTCGGGGGCCTGGCCGTGCGGTCCTGGAAGAAGCGCTGGATTACCACTTTTACTGCCCCGACCGGAGTCGGCAAGACTACCGCTATCGATTATCTGGATCGAACCCTCACCTTTGATCATCGGGTGATTCAGTGCAAGAGCATCACCACGCGATATGAGCTGCTTGAACGAATGGCCCTGAATCCGGGCGAAAAGCGGAAGAAACATGGCCGCAACTGGGAACGCGCATCTGACCTTTACAAGCGCATCGTGAAAAGCGTCAGTGAACGCCCGTTCCTTCTCATCATCGACGAAGCGGACCGGCTGCGCCCGGACTGTTTCGAAATGCTGCGGGACTGCTGGGATGACGCCCGGCTGCCGCTCCTGCTGGTCGGCAATGAGGTGCTGACCGAGAAAATAAATCGCCAGCACGAGCGATTGTTTCGCCGCATCCGTGTCCGCCGCGAGCAGCGTCCGCTGTGCGAGGCCGACCTGCGTAAGGTGCTCGAATTCATGGGCTATGAAATGGCCGATGAGGAGTTCGCCCTGCTTTGGAAACTGGTTGGCGGCTCGCCCGGCTTCGCTGAGGCTCTGCTCGAAAACGCCAACGAAATCGCGGCCTCGCATGGCGTGAAGCGCGGCATCGAAGCCCTTGAGGGCGCGGTGCGATATTTTCCGACTTTTCAGAAGTAAGACGGAACCCGGCCGAGGTACAATCTCGACCGCCCCGTGACCCATAAAGGAGGAATTATCCCATGAAGGCTAAAGGGAAGCTAGCTGAGAATCTCCTCATAACACAGCAAATTTTAATTGGCCCGAACTTCTGCGGTCCTCGGCCTCCAGCCATTCCAAAATTCCAGACCAAGATAGATGAGAAAGCCGGGTTGCTCGGTGACTACAATAGCATGGTAGCCGCCATGGACTTGCTCTATGAGGCGGCTACCTCTGGCAACGTGGCTGCGTCAGAGGAGCTTCGTCTTCTATCCTTCCGCGCTGCTGAACTCGCCGACCAGTTCGCGACGACGAAGCAAAAGGTGAACCCGGTCCGAGCATGAGCGTCTGCCCGCGCCCCAGGCCTTAATTTTAGGCTTTCATTTTGGCGCTTCGTCTTGGCAGTCTGATTTCGCCTGCGTTTTGCGCGTCTGTTTCGTATGCTCCTTTCGAGAGTGTGATTTCAGGTATCCTATCTGTGCGTCATTCTGCTGTCCCATTCCGTAGCGTCATTTCAGATGCCTAATTCGGGCAGCCCCAGCCACTTTCAAATTTCAGGTCACAGCCTTTTTGCCCATCGGGTCACAAACTTTTTCCATTTTCGGCAGCCATTTTGACTTAGGTCACAAACCTAAAAGTTGTACTTTCAGTATGTTGCGGTTCACGCGCCGCAGTTTCTAGAGCCGGTCACAGTTTGTGACCGCCGAGCTTAAGCCTAAGTCTTTTCGTTTCAATAGAGGCTAGTCGGATGCTTTGTGACCTTGCGCACGCTTGCGACATTAACCCTGAACCACATTGAAGCGCGCCTGTTGAAAATAAAGCATATCCGCCCAGCGCCGTCGAGATCACGCGACACGATCCCTGACCCGTGATAGTCTTGGTGCGAAAGGGGGGACTCGAACCCCCACCCCTTGCGGGACCAGATCCTAAGTCTGGCGCGTCTGCCAATTCCGCCACTTTCGCTCGAGCCTATTATACGGTATACGGCCGCGACTTTACGCCGCCACCCTTGTGTCTCGTTGTGACGCGATGAACGCGCCGCTCCAGCAGCGCGCTAGTAGCGGTGACGATCATTGTTGCGGTCGTGTTGCCGATCGCGGGGCCTACGCTGTTCGTGGCGGTCATCGCGCCGAGGACGCTCGTGGCGCGGATTGAAATGTTGCGAACGAGGCTGAGGGCGCTGGTGATGAGATAGAGAAATCTCGGGGCGCGGCATCTGCTGAACGTGACGCAGAGGCACGCCCTCAGACGGCGTTGTCATGGGCCGGTAGTGGACGACGCGTTGCAAATCCATCCCCAGTTTCTCCATCTCAGCGAATCCTTTGGAGGTGATGAAGTAGCGCCGTTGGCGGTCCACCTGCTCTTCCTCAATCCAACCCAGCTTCTTGGCCGCTTCGATGAACACGTTGCCCAAACCGAAAGGATTAACCGGACCCATGCGATTCTGTTCTGGCTCTTTGGCCTTCATACGGCTCCGTTATCAGACTGCGGGAAAAGTCAGTCGCTCAAACGACCTTGTCTTGAATGGTTACTGAAGTCTATCGCTTTCTCTTGGAAGAAACCCAGTAGGAATATCTCTCGGATACCAGCTGTGCGTTTAGACGAGAAGTTGTATTGTACCCGTCTCGCACGCGCAAGGCAAGCATCTTCGTAAGGTGGAAGCCCGAATAGGTCCTGTCGCGCCCGGTGCCGTTCCAACCAACCCTAGCTGACCTCTCGACTGCGCTTCCGTGCAACACGCCCGTTGGCAATACGGAGAATCAAGTTGGAACGGCTTAGCGAATCTTCCCGCGCGCCGCAATGCGCCAGCATCCAACCACTTCCCCGCGCCTCAAGAGAAACGCCTCGTCGTGCATGTTGACGCAGGTGCAAACGTGGTTTGGCACCACGGTCAGCACTTCGCCCACGCGGAAGGCGTGCGAAGATTTGGTGATGTCCAAGTGCCCGTGCTCTTCGTTGAGTTTGATGATCGGCGCGTCCGGCGCCTCGACGGCAAGGCCATAGCCCACACGCGGTCCGGCATTGAGCGTGTCGGACGACAGTGTCTTCGAGCCGGCATCCACGATGGCGCGCCCCCGCACAGCAGTCGAAACTACCGTCGTGACCACGCGCGCGGCACAGTCCTCGAGTGAGCACGCTCCTTGATAGAGGGTATTGAGATCGTTGTAGACGTACGTTCCCGGCCGAATTTCCGTCAGCCCCGGAATATCGCGGGACAACTCGGCGGAAGGGGTTGACCCCCCGGAGACAATCTCCACCGGCACACGCGCTTCTTCAAAAGCATCGAGCGCCCTGTGCACGCATTCCGCCACCTGCTGGGCTTCCTTTCTGCGCTCTTCCTCGGTTCCCCACACATTTCCGAAATAGGTCATCAGACCGCGAAATTTGAGACCGGGCAGCTTTTCGACTTTTCGCGCCAGCTCCACACACCGGGGCCCGGGCTGAAGGCCGCAGCGGCGAAATCCCACGTCGAATTCCACCAGGACGCCCACTTCCGTTCTCTTCGCACTCGCCGCACGCGACAGCTCCTGCGCGGTGCGCTCATCATCGAGCGAGACCAGAATGTTTTTTGACGTCGCAAGAGCGGCCAGCCGATCGAGCTTCTCGCTCCCAAAAATTGGATAGGCCACCAAAATATCGTCCAACCCGGCAGCCGCCATCACTTCCGCTTCGCCGACCTTGGCGACGGTCAAACCCACGGCGCCCCGTTCGACCTGAAGGCGCGCGACTTCAGGCGTTTTGTGAGTCTTGGTGTGCGGGCGCAGGCCGACGCCCTGCTCGCGGCACAAACGCGCCATGCGGTCAAGGTTGCGCTCGACAATGTCAAGGTCGAGAGTCAGTGCGGGAGTCGAGAGTTCGGTGTAATGCATAAGTAGAATTATGAATTATAAATTCTAAATTATAAATGGCCGGGCAAAACCTACCCAAGCCCTTCTGCTCTTCATTCATAATTCATAATTTATAATTCATAATTTCTTCTCGCTTCTGCTCAACTGGGCGATGCAGTCGATTTCGATCTTGATCTTCGGCAACTGCGCGCCGACCGTGGACCGGGCCGGAGGATCGCCAGGAAAAAACTCTTCATAAACTTCATTCATGGCGGCGAAATCATTGAGGTCGGCAAGAAAGACGCCGACGCGCACCACGTCGCGCAACGAACTACCCGCTGCCTCGAGGACCAGGCGCACGTTTTCCAAAGTGCGGCGCGTCTCAGAGCGAATGTCTCCAAGTTCCAGCTCGTTGGTCTCGGGGTTCACCGGAATCTGTCCGGCAACAAATACGAAGTCGTCAGCGACGATGGCCTGGGAATAGGGGCCCCGCGGCCGCGGAGCATGGAGAGAACGAATCACTTTGCGCATGATATCTCCCTGATTGGAAACCCGAAATTGGAAATTAGAAATCAGAAACAATCAACCATCGAGCTCTGCTCTGCCTTCTGCCTTCTGCCTTCTGCCTTCTGCCTTCTGCCTTCTGCCTTCTGCCTTCTGCCTTCTGCCTTCTGCCTTCTGCCTTCTGCCTTCTGATTTCTAATTTCTCCCCGTTCCCGAATAGTGCTCCAGTATAATGACGGCCCTCGGAGGCGTAAAGGATTTCTCAAACCGCAGGCTGCCAGCCATGACTGTGAAGAGCCGAGACGTGAATTCAACGCTCGAACTTGAAAGCCGCGACCAGTCTTCATCGGGCTCCAGGGCCACACTTCCTCGCGCCATCGGCACGCTGGGATCCACCGCGATCGTTGTGGGCACCATCATCGGCTCAGGCATTTTCCTCGTGCCTCACGACATTGCCCAGCACGTGAGTTCGGCTCGCACGGTGTTTCTGGTTTGGATCGTCGGTGCCGCGCTTTCGCTCGCCGGCGCGCTCTCCCTCGCCGAACTGGGCGCCGCCATGCCGGAAGCCGGCGGTATCTATATTTATCTTCGCGAGGCCTATGGCAAGCCGTTCGCTTTTCTATACGGCTGGGCGATGTTGTTGGTCATCACTTCCGGATCCGTGGCCACGCTTGCCGTCGCTTTCGGCATTTATAGCGCGACGTTTGTTCCACTCTCGCCGCCGCAACAGAAACTCGTGGCGGCGAGTGTGATCGCTGTTCTGACTTTCATCAACTACGTCGGTGTGCGCAAGGCCGCTGCAGTTCAAACTGTGTTCACGGCGGCAAAGCTGGCCGGGCTAGCCACCATCATGGGTTACGCCCTGTTTTCGAGTCGCGCGCAATCGGTGACAGCGGCCCAGTCTCTGCCCGGCGCCGCGACCACAGTGAGTTCCTTCGGTGTAGCGCTGATCAGCGTCTTGTGGGCGTACGAGGGCTGGCACATGCTTTCCTTTAACGCCGGCGAAGTCCGCAACCCTGCGCGCGTTCTGCCGCGCAGCTACTTATGGGGAACCCTTGTGGTAGTGGCGGTTTATCTGGGCGCGAACCTCGCCTATCTCCGTGTGTTTCCGCTCGCCCTTCTGGCCGACGACCGATATCAGCGTGTCGCCGCGCGAACGATGGAAGTGCTGGCAGGGCCGCGAGGCGCAACCTTTGTCTCCGCGCTGATTCTCTGTTCGATCTTCGGCGCGATCAATGGCAACGTGCTGGGTGGGCCACGCGCCTATTTCGCCATGGCGCGCGACGGCGTATTTTTCGCCTCGGTCGGACGCGTTCACCCACGGTTCAAAACCCCTGCCAACGCAATTTTGATTCAAGGGGCGTGGTCGATCGTGCTCGCCGCCACGGGCAGCTTCAAGCAGCTTTATACTTATGTGATTTTCACTGGTTGGATTTTCTATGGCACCGCGACGCTGGCTGTCATCGTCTTGCGCCGAAAGCGGCCGGAGCTTCAGCGTCCGTATCGCGTTTGGGGTTATCCTCTTCTGCCGGTCGCCTTTTCGCTGGCCGCGGTCGCAATCGTTGCAAATACTCTGATGCGCAGTCCCAAGGAAGCTCTGACAGGAGTGGGGCTGGTGCTGGCGGGAGTGCCGATCTACTTCCTGTGGACGCGCTGGGCTAAAGCCGGGCAGACGGAGTCCGCGGCCGCACCCCGCTCGATTGGCTCATGACAAAAGACGAATTCAAATCCTGGCTCGATGCTTATGGCCGCGCGTGGGAATCCCGCGACGCCAAGGCGGCCGCCGATCTGTTCACCGAGGATGCCACTTACCAGGAAACCCCATTCGTCGAACCGATGCGTGGGCGCGCGGAGATTCTGGCTTACTGGTCGCACGTGGCCGGCTCGCAAGAACAAATTCGGTTCGGCTACAAAGTCCTGGCGGTCACCGATCAGATTGGGATTGCCCACTGGTGGGCGTCGTTCACTCGAATTCCGGATAAAACGCAGGTCAACCTCGACGGCATTTTCGTCATTACCCTCGGCTCGGACGGCCGTTGTACGTCCCTTCGCGAGTGGTGGCAGAAAAAACAGACTGGGCCCAATAACAAAGTCGAGCTCTCGCCTAACGTTCGGCGCGCATCGCCGCTCCGCCCCGAACCGGGCAATGCCGGCAATGGATGATAGAACCTCGCGCCCGCGTCGATGGCCCCTACACGCGCTTGGCGCCTGTCCGCACGCGATCGACGTACTTCCCGGTCGCCACCTCAATCCGCACAGTTTCGCCGGTGCGAAGGAAATGGGCCACCATCACTTCCATTCCGTTTTCGAGTGTCGCGGACTTGTAGGTATTGTCCTGCTGCTGATGAACAGGCTCGGCAGTGGCCGCGATTTTCAGTTCGACGTTTTGCGGAAAAACGATGCTCACCGGCTGGCCTTGATAGAGCTCAACGGGAATAGTCATCTCCGCCTTCAAGAATTTTTCCGCTGCCCCAATGGCCTGAAGCGGAACAGAAAACTGCTCAAACGAATCCGGGTCCATGAAGGTTGCGGAATCTGCGTCGCTGAAGAGGAACTGCATGGGGCGCTTTTCAAGCTGCACGTCTTCCAGGCGCTCCTCGGGCCGGAAGCGCAGTTCCTTGAAGGTGCCCTTGTGAACGCTGATCAGTTTCGCGTGTACGCTCCCGGGCATCTTGCCTTGACCGACGTGGTAGGTGGACTCCTCAACCTTCAGGAGGTCCTCACCGATCCTCAAGACGACGCCCGGTCGAAGTTGCGATGCGATCACCATGTCGACAAATTAGAAGGCAGAAATTAGAAATCAGAAAAGAGCCTCAGTGAAAGGCGACTGCCTTCTGCCTTCTGCCTTCTGCCTTCCGCCTTGTGACTTCTGGCTTCTAACTTCTCGCTTCTAACTTCTCCTGTCAATCGAATCTCGCAATGGTTCCGGCGGAATTGTAAAGGCGGATGAGCGTGTTCATGTCGCGTTGGCTGGGCTCCTTGACGAGCGATCTCCAGAAGATCGGAAGTGGAATCCCCCCCGGCGCCTGAAACCGCCGGGTCTGCTCCTGCATCTGCCAGTACATAATATCTTTCTTGCTATCACTGTGACCCTTAATTCCGAGGGCGTGTCCCAGCTCGTGGAGGATGATGGCGCGCATCTCGTCTTTGGACCAATTGCGTGAGAGGTCGAGCCTGATGGTGGCGACGCGCCGGCCCGTCAACTGATCGCCGATCCGCCTCACGCGCACCCAATCGCTCTCTTCACCGACACGCTCGTCTTCGGAAACCGAAGCTGACCAGTCGATGCGAATGTCGGCCTTCTCCGGCGTCGCCAGAAATTGCATCGGGAACATGGCGCCCCAGATGTCGTACGCCTCACGCGCGCCCTGCTGCCACTTTACTTGCGGCGCGCTCCCCAGATACACCTTTACGGGAAGCTCGCTCCATTGTTCCCCCTCGGAAGTGAGGGCGACAACGCGATAGTAGTCTCCGGCGGCGGCTACGTAGCGAGCGGGTTCGAGGCCCGCGGGCACGGGCGGTTTGCCTCTGAGGATTTGCACTCGCGCTTTCACCCGCGCCACGTCCCACCGGAACTGATTGCTGTCGGCAGCCGCGTCGAGGAAGCGCTGCCAAGCTTCGAGAGCCTTGGCCCGGTCGATCATTTCCGTCGCCACGGCACGGTTGTAATAGGCCTCGATGAGCTTCGGATCTTCGACGATCGAGCGATCGTAACTCGCCACGGCTTCAGTAAAGCGGCCCTCATCGAACAGCGAGTTGCCTTCCGAATACAGCCGCCTGGCCGTCTCGCGATCTCCCGCCAAGGCCATCACCGCCGTGAGTGACGCGACAAGAGCCAGGCTGAAGACCGAGATTGCGCCAATCCGGATTTTCTTTTTTACCTCGTGCTCGAACTTAATGGCCATACTCAGTGAAGTCGAGTTGCTTTCTGCTTTCTGCTTTCTGCCTACTTCGCTGTCCGATTCCCTCCGGGCGAGACCAGAGCCGCCGCCGGTTGCCTGACCGCCGCGCAGACTTCCGCCGTCGTCACCAGCCGCACTCCCACCGCGAGCATTTCGTCTACGGCCTTCTGCTCGCCCTCCGGAGTGATCCCCTTGATGGCATCCACCACTACATCGACGGGGTTGTGATGCTCGCGAAGCGCGAGTGCAGCGGCACGAACGCAGTATTCGGTAGCGACTCCAAAAATCACGAAACGAATCGGACCGAGCGCGCTGGAAAGCGAAGAGAGAATCGCTTCAAAATTCGGATTGGTGGAGACGCCGTACTCGGTCTTTTCGATGATGAACTGCCCTGCCCATTCGCTTGGAGGCGTGAACGCTCCGGGGCGATCCGGGACCACCACGGGCGATGGCCACTGCGTTTCGGGAATGCGGCGCTGGCCGGGAGTGCCGATCACGCAATGCGGGGGCCAAATCGCGAAGGACGAGTCGTCGGGCGGGTGGGCGTCGGCAGACGACAACACGGGAATTCGATTCTCACGAGCCAACGCAACCAGCATTTTGAGATTGGGGACGATGTTCTCCGCGCCTGGCACGTAGAGCGCTCCGGTCGAAGTCATGAAGTCAACTTGCGTATCGATGTCGAGGAAGACCGGCGCTGCCTGCATCGCGGCGTCAGCGGGCACTCGTCCCAAGCTCAGGACTTCGGGCGAAATGAAGTACTGTCGCCGCACTTCTTCCAACAAGCGGTCGAGCGCCACGCTGTGCGCAACGGGATAACGCGGCCCGTCGTGCAAAGACTGATAGCATTCGGGCAAGCGCCCGAGGCTTTCCAGAGTTCGAGCCCGATCGTCGTTGATGGTCGGCCGAGGCTCGATCCGCCGCCCGCTGCGCATGACGGGCTGGATCAGAGGCTCACCGTCGGGAAAATCTTCCGTGGCCCGGGCGATGAGGTCGTGATGGTACTCGCTCCCCTTCCCGTTGGCGCGAGGGCGCGAGAAGCGAAACACTTGCTTGCGGCCCGGCCAGTGGGCCTTCTGCTCGCTGAACTTGGTCTTGTATTCGATTCTGCCCTTCAGCTCGGTCTCAACCAGTTTGTACACGACGCTCAACGCCGGAACATCGCGCGATGTGGCGAGCTCGGTGCCCACCCCGAAGACATCGATGGGCGCGCCTTTCGCCACCAACTCTTCAATCTTGTACTCGTTCAAGTCGCCGCTCGCAACAATCTTGGTTTCCTCCAGTCCGTTACGATTCAAAATCTCCCGCACATGCAGGCTTTTCTCGAGCAGGTCGCCACTGTCGAGGCGAACTCCCGGCACCTTTCGCCCCAGTGTGGCGGCGTTCTTGGCGCCGGCAATCGGGTCGTAGGTGTCGATCAAAAGAATCGCCGAATCGGGATAGGTTTCGAGCAGCGCCTCAAAACTCTCGCGCTCGTTCGGGAAAACCTGCGTCCAGGAGTGCGCCGCGGTCCCAGCCACGGGAACGCCATAAAGGTAGCCCGCCAGCACGTTGGAAGAGCCCGCGCATCCGCCCACATAAGCCGCGCGGGCAGCGCGCACGCCGGCTTGAGGTCCTTGCGCGCGCCGCGTTCCGAATTCCCACACCGGCCGACCCTGTGCCGCACGCACCACGCGAGCCGCTTTGGACGCCACCAGCGTTTCAAAATTGATGACCGAGAGAAGATACGTCTCGACGATCTGCGCTTCCGCGATGGGCGCGGTCACTTGAAGGATCGGCTCCCCCGCAAATACTAAGGTACCTTCGGGAATTGCGCAGACGTCTCCAGTGAAGCGGAAACGGCGGAGAAACTCAAAGAACGCATCGGAAACCGTGTGGAAAGTGGGAAGGGAGCGGAGGTACTGAACGTCCTCCTCGTTAAAGCGGAGGTTCTCGAGATAGCCGAGCACCGAGTCCAACCCGGCTGCTACCAGATAACCGCGCTCAGGCGGCAAGGACCGGACGAAAAGCTCGAACGTCGCGCGACACTCCACGTGATGCTCAACGAAGGCCGCGGCCATCGTCAGCTCATAGAGGTCAGTGAGCAAAGCGCGATTTTCATTGACAGGCATAAGACTTTGTACTTAGTCCTTTGTCTGTTGTCCTTTGTCAGTTTCCAATCGCAACGACTCCCACTCTCAGTATGGCGACTAACTGAGGAGAGAGTCAAGTCACGGAGGCACCAACCAACGATTCCCGGTTCTCGGCGCTGACTCTGACTCCTGGCTTCAGGCTCTTGATTCCTACTTTCCGTAAATCGGGAATAGGTGCAATACCCGAGACATGTATCATGCTCATTCTACATGACATTCCGGCTTCGAACGTAATGGCCGGTGAATCCAGAATTCGGAATCCGCTCCGCGGAATCCGGGCTTCAACGTCGAACTCAGAGTGCCGTTTCCCCTCCCGTTTCGATCTTCCATGTTCCAGTTTCCATCTCCTGGCAATCGAGAGTAGTGAGCTTGTGTTCCATCCATATTTCTCGAGGATCGGCCTCTTTTCCCTCGTAACTGATTGCAAAAAAACGTGTTAACCTTAATGGGTTTGTTTTGCCTCAAACAGACACATCCTTTAGAATCAAAAGAACTTAACCTCAATGGGTTTGATTGGGTTTGTTTTTCTATCCAGTCGGCGAGAATGTTGTTCCCTAAATCGGGAATAGAGGCAGGAACCGTCAAATGCATTCTGCTCATTCTAAAAGACATTCCGGCTTCGTTCCAGATCGTCCTCGAACGTCGTTGGTGCGCAAGGTTGTTACTCCCGCAAGCCTGTTCCGGCGTAGGCGGGGGGCGGGAGCCCCCTCCCTCGGCGCCAGCCCGGCGACGGACAACTGACAGCGGACCACGGACAAAGGACGATCTGTTCTCATATCGCACTACAATCGGCTATCGTTACCAGCGTATACATTATCTCTACAGATGTCAACAAAAAAGCGCTGAAGTGTAGATTTTCGCGCCTGAAGTGTAGAAAAACAGGCCTGAGTGGGAAGTTGATCGTGCTTCTCTACACTTGCGCCTGGCCCGGAGACGGCTGGCGACGTGCAACCACTCTTAGATCGTCATAGAACTCGCGGAAATACCGGCAGGAGCCGTAAACAGGCTGGAAGGCCATCCTCGAAAACAGCGGCTGGCCGTCAGCGATTTCCTTATATCGGGTTTTCTTCTTTCTCCGGCACAATTCGTCAATTCGTTTTTTGGGAGGATTTTGGAAGTTCTTCAACTCTGCCTGCGGATCGGGTTTGATGCCCGGGTCTCCTAACCTGTGCGAGAGGGCCGTCCCCTCTGCCAATATCCAGGCCTCTACCTCGTGAACCGAGACGTGCGGGAAGAAATCGGCGGAGCGACCATGAGACTGGATCTGGTTACGCAACCACTTTCTTACCCGCTCGACCTTAGCGTCAAGCTCGTCGTTCGGAGGGTGGGTAACGAGTGTCATTCCATAAAGGTCAACCAAGGTGAAGACTGCGAGAACATCAGGCTCGTCGAGATAATCAAGTGCAAAGGGTCCTAACTTTTTCGGCTGTCCATTGAGGTTTCTCGGCTCCAGGCCAACGGCGGCCAATCCGTCCACCTCCCATTGCCGCCTGATGAAGTGCCGAACGGCTAGTTCCTCTGTGTCGCCTTCGCACAGCACAACAATTCTGCTCACGTAATCGCTCGACCTTTTCAAGGCCGCCCGCCGAAGTGCCCGGCGAGCCACAATTCAGAAAGGTTGAAGTCCTTGAGCCACTTTTCGAGATCGGCCTTTTCTAAACGCTTCATTTTGCTCTCGCCGTCTATCTTATCAACTACAATCACCTGGTCAGGATCGAGTTTCGCCACAATGTGAGGGGAATGCGTGGCGACAATGACCTGCGTTCGGCAGGCTGCCTCTTGAAGGAGTTCAGCCACCAACTTGATCCAATCCGGGTGCAAGCCCAACTCTGGCTCGTCGATGCAGATCAACGACGGCGGGCGCGGATTCTTGAGAATGGCGACAAGGCACATTAACTTCAGGGTACCGTCCGAAAGAATATTCGCAGCCAGGCCGCCTTGCTTTTCGAAGGGCTTTTCCCACCAGCGGAGAATCACTCTGCCGTCTGCAAGGTCCGCTGGAAGCGTAAGCTTCAAAAAGTCTGGATAGGCAGTCTCGAAAAGCTCCAGAATATCGCGCCAGTCATCCGGGTGTTCCTGCTGGATCGCGTGGAACACAGAGGAAAGGTTGCTCCCGTCGGGTAAGAGTTGAAACCCGGATCTGATCATGGCCGCTTGGCGGATGGGCGACTCCGGCCCCACGTCGATGTCTCTATAGAAGGCCCAGCCTCCGACCTCCCTCAGCACGGCGGACGCCGCAGGGTACTTGTCGGGGTCTTTCACGTGGGAGATCACGAGTTCCATTGGAGCGACGCCGGTCCGCTGATCCGTTAGCGCGCCCGACTCACTCGACATCCGAAACACGGCTCCCTGGGGGCCCCTCGTGACCATGTCACCAGACAGCGACGGCTGCGTGGCCGACTCCTGCCTGACCAGCTCCTCTGTGACCTGAGCGCCGGAGCCGAAACTCCGCAGAACCATTTTGAACCTGACATCCAGCTTCCTGTCGCGACCCTCCACTGGCAGCGCGACCTTCCACCGGTGCAGAGCTTCCTTGAACACCATCTCCATGCGCACGTCTCCGGAGGGGTCGAAACCAAAGGCGATGTCCCGGAATCCGCCGCGTTTATTCAGGACACCTTTGCTCAATTGCCCGTTTCCAGCGTCAGCCAATAGCATCAGCAAATCGACAAAGTTCGACTTCCCACCGTTGTTTGGACCGATGAGAACAGACAAAGGCCCCAGTTTCAGCTCGACGCTCTTGAAGCTCCGAAATCCCTCGATCTTGATGTAATCAAACATGGGGAAGCCTCTCAGCCCCGCGGACGACGGTCTTGCGATGGATTATAGCACAGCAGATTCAGGGCTGGGCGGCCGGCTGCACTGCGGTCTTCCATCGTCCTCCCATCGGCGGACAGAACATGGTATAACAAAACGGAACGAGGAAGTTATGCAACTCGCCATCGATCTGCCGGAAGACATCGCGGAGGGCCTGCGAGCCAAGTGGAAAGATTTACCGCGCAACGCGCTCGAGGCCGTCGCTTTGGAAGGTTACCGCTCGGGGGCTTTGACGGAGTCGCAAGTCCGTCGTGTGCTTGGCTTCGACACCCGCCTGGAAGTCAACTCGTTTTTGAGAGACCACGGCGTCTATTACAACTACACACCCGCCGAGATAGATTCCGAAATTCGAACCAATGAACGCCTGCTGGAAGGTAAAGAGCGAGAAGTCCGGTTGCCATGATCGTCATCGCGGATACGACTCCGCTCAACCATCTTGTCCTTGAAAGGCACTCGGAAGTGCCGCAGGACCGGAAAGCGGGTCCTGCGCTGCGAGCTCCTTCGCGACTAAAACGACGCCGGTTTGCTTGATTTCGACATGGCATCGTCGATGGCGCTCAGCAGCGGGTCGGGAGGTTGCGGGTTGCCTTGGGCGTTGACCACGAAGAAATTGGAGTTGGTTCCCTTCAGCAGACGAATGTGAAAGCCTCCGAAGTTGGCCAGGTAGACGCCGTTCTTTTTTGCTTCTCTGATATCCACCACGCGGATGTCGAAGGAGTGCGTCGGCCCGCCCAGAATGCCGTTGGTGAGGGCGCGCTGGCCGTGGAAGTGCACCATGCCGTTGCTGATGGTCATCCAGCCCACGCAGAGGTTTTGTCCGGCCGGCAATCCGTGGTCGTGAGCCACGAGAAAGGCGGCAACATTCGACGCGCTTTGAGTGACCGTCGCCAAAGAGGCGAGCTGCACTGAGGCTGTGGTGACTGAGCCTCCGGTTGAGGGCGAAGCGGAGTACGTGACCCGCACGGTGTCCCCGGGACGATGAGCGCCGATCGCCGCCTTGAGATCATCGGGCGAGGTGACGGCCTGTCCGTCGATATTCAGAACCACGCAGCCAACGCGCAGGCCGGCGCGCTCCGCCGGGCCATTCGGCGCCACGCCGGAAACGTAAGCACTCTTCTCGCCGTTCGGACCCTCGTAGGGTGCCACGAAAAGACCAATCCCGGCCTGTTCCTGGGGAGATGTTGAGGGCTGCGACTGGCCTTGTTCCGCCACGCCCTTGGGGAGCGGGCTCGGATTGGCAGCCGCTTCAAGAGTCGCATAGACAGTGGCCGTTTGGCCCGGCTTGAGCTCCACCTTCTGCTCGAACTCGCGATGTCCGGCAAGAGACAGACGAACCGTATGTTCACCCGGAGAAAGCTGGCTGAATCTCACTCGTCCCTCAGAGCTGGTAGTCGCCTTGGGCTCGTCGTCAATATAGACCTGCGCGCCGCCGGGCGTGGCCTGTATCACCAGGACCGCACTCGCGGAGCCCGTGCTGCCGGGCGATGGCGACGATGGCTCAGCGGCCGGCTTGGGCGCCAGCTCGCGTAGGGTTTTGATGAGATCGTCATCCGCGCCGGCATCACGCAATTCGCGCTCCGTGGCGCCAGTCATTTCAAATGTGATGCCATGAGTCCGCGCCACCTCCGCAACGCGCGGCGATGGCACGTCACCCTCCAACAGCTCAATCACGTCCTTCTTCGACAGCGGCTTTTCTGATTTCTGTGCCGATAGCCTTGGGGCAGACACTGCGAACGCTGCGAGCAGCGCGACAACCGGAACACACACCCCGAAAACGTTTCGAGCCCTGCGCAACAGACGGGCAGAATGTGACAAGGCGGGTCCGCTCACATTCAACCTTATAGTCCTTGGACAATTCTTCGTCAAGTCGCCCCAGGCTAGTAGCAGGTGTAGGCACTCAGCGATCAGCTTTCATCCCGCTCTGCGCGAGAGCCTCTCTAGGCCGCGAGTGTGCTGAAAGCTGACGGCTGACCGCTGATGGCTTTTACTTGCCACATGCCACTTGCCACTGGTTTCTTACTGCGCAAACCGACTTTCCGCTTCCTTCGCTCTCTTCGCGCGTTGAATTAAGTTGAGGAGATCGGCGTTCTGGGGATCGAGATCCAAGCCCTGTTGAAACTCTGCAATCGCGTTGTCATATTCCCCGCGGTTCAAATAAAACTTTCCGAGGTTTATGGCGGCGGCGATCTTGGCGGGATCGACGGCGGGCTTGGGCGCGGGGTTTTCTTCCGTCCTCTTACGAGTGCGGGGCGGAGGAATCTGCTCCCTGGCCGGCGGCCTCCGCTGGGTACGCGACGCCGCCTTTTCCACGCGAGGAGACGAAGGAGCAGTCACTTCCTGCGGCGCCTGAGCCGGCTGCTGTTGGGCCGGAGTCTGAGCGCCCGTGGAAGAAGGAGAGGATGGTGTTCCCGAAGGCTGAGAAGGCGTGCCGGTCTCGCCCGTGGCCGGCGTTCCCGGCGCAGTCTGAACTGGCGCGGTCTGACCAGCGGGAGAAACCGGATTTTCCGGTTGATTCAACGAGCGCTGCTGGATGACATACAGCACTCCGGCCACGAGCACCACGGCGAGAACGCTAACTGCGATCCACACGCCAGTGCTGGACTTTCTGGGCGCGGGGGCTGCGTACACCTGAACGGGCTGTGGGACAGGTTCAGTCCGCGGGGCAACCGGGCGCGGCCTGGGCACCGGAGGCGGAGCGGGCGGAGGAACTGTCGGTGCGAGCTCCGGAGAAACCACCGCAGGCTGGGCGCTCCGGCGCGCGCCTGGGCCGCCAGCCTGAAGCGAGTCCCGCAGCGCGCGGGCTGCCTCGGCGGGCGAATAAGCACTCGCGGGCTCGACGGGGCGAGGCTTCATGGCGCTTGGCTCTACCACGCGAGTCACGCCCAGGGCCGGCGTCGCCAGTTCAATCCTTTGCTCAGCGGCCTCGATTTCTTTGATAAGGAGTTCCGCGTTCTGCGGCCGATGGTCCGGGTTCTTCTCCAGAGTCTTCATCACGACTTTGGCGATGGCCTCCGGAATCTGGAGCTCGGGATGCTGGCTCAAGATCGGCGCCGGCGGTTTCTGTAAGCGCGCCAGCAGCATGGCCATGGAAGTGTCGGCTTTGAACGGCAATTCGCCCGTAAGCATCTGATACATGACAATACCGAGCGAATAGATATCCGCCCGCCCGTCCAACTCGTCGCCGCGCTTTCCCTCGGCCTGCTCGGGTGACATGTATGCCGGTGTGCCGACCACCGTGCCGGCCTCGGTCAACGTCACGCCTGCAAGCTCGCCCGTCTGCGTCTCCTTCAGTTTCGCGATTCCAAAATCGAGCACTTTGGCTTGCTCGCCTTCTGGCGTGGAAATCAGAACAATGTTGTCAGGCTTGATGTCGCGATGGATCATGCCGAGCCGGTGGGCGGCATCCAGCGCCGCGGCGGCTTGCTTGATAATGGTGCAAACGCGTGGCACAGGGAGCGGCCCCAAATCCTTGATCAAGCGCTTCAGGCTTTGCCCTTCGATGTACTCCATCACAATAATGGGGCGGCCGTCCTCGGCTTCATCAATGTCGTCGACGCGCACCGCGTTGGGGTGCCGCAGCTTTCGCGTGACCACGGCCTCGTGCTTGAATCGCTTCACGAACAGGTCGTCGCTCATCAGGCTGGGATTGATCACTTTCAAGGCGTGGACCTCGTTAAAAGCCACGTGCATCACCTTGTAAACCGTCCCCATGCCACCCTTGCCCAGTTTCGACACAACGCGATACTTGCTGCGAATCACGGTGCCTTCGGTCCACTCACCCAACTCGACCAGCGAAGCACCGTCCTGGGGGCACACCACGAACTCGTTCGGATAAGTCGCTTTGCAGGTAGGACAAGATTTCATCGGAGTCGAGAACCGACTTCCATCAGGTGGAGTATACCACAGAGCCTGCGCAGCAAGGCGCTAGTGCCGTTCCAACTTTTTAGGGCAAACAGTTTTTAGCCACTCAGAAAGTCTTTGCGCAAGACGTAGGTGCAATACATAGGCGAATCAAGTTGGAACGGCACTAGTTGACAATCTTCCGTTGTGAGTCCGGCCCGCGAGCCAAACGCGATTCTTGACAGAAAATCGAATTCGCCACAAAATGATGACATCGTGCCGCGGTAGCTCAGGTGGTAGAGCGCAGCCCTGAAAAGGCTGGCGTCGGCGGTTCAACTCCGTCCCGCGGCACCACAGCATCTAGTATTTACAGACACACGAAAACCTGATCTGTTCCATTCTGTTCTAAAACAAAAATTGAGGCGCGCTGAGGTTGGTCTCAATTCATACCCAGCAGATTGCTCAGACCTTCCACCGCCAGTACTCGAAGCCTGACGGCGGGACGGAGTGCTCAATTGGCTGCACTGAATGCACCGCAAGGGAGGGACCGATGACCGAAGCCGGCCGGCAATGACCTTGAAGAACCAAAGAGATTAGTGGAGCCGGAGAGGTCGCATCAGTTGGTGCCGCTGCGGTCGTGCCTCGCCAGCTTCGCTACCATCCCCATCACCAGTCGTCTGTCCTTGTCGCCGATCTTCTTAAAGCTGTCAAGAAGCCTGCGCTCCTGAGGGCCCGGCTTTCCTACCTCTTTTTGAGCGGCTGCCTCCGGCTTCCCTTTGCCCTCGAAAAAGAGCTGGTACATCTCGATTTCGAGTGCCGTCGACCATTTCCGAAGCGTTCCGAGGCTCGGGACGGTGTGCCCGTTCTCCACTCGCGAGACGTAGCATCGCAGAAGCCCCGTGCGCTTCTCGATGTCGCCCTGAGAGAAGCCCTTCGCCGTGCGCAGTTCGTGAAGTCTTTGTCCGATGTTCATAGGAGTCAAATATCAGAATTGGTTAAGGATTGCAAGTCTTAAATTAGTTTTCCAAACTCAACAAGCTCGGTCTTGGGGTCGAGGTTGCGGCTTCCAGCCGGTGACGATTAGAGTAAGAATCGCAACCGCCGCGCCAGCCACCAGCGGTATCACGAGAACCTTTTCCGGGCTCGAGCTTGCGGCCCAGCCCCCCACGAGCGGCCCGCTTGCACCTCCCACCAGAGCCACCGTCATCACAGCGCCAAAGACCGTTCCGGTTTGATCCGGGAACCGATCACCCGCCAGCCCAAGCGTGGTGGGGAAGATGGCGGACATTCCGAGACCGAGAACAGCGAACCCCGCACCCATGCCGCCGAGCGTCTTACCGGCGAGCACGACGACCGCTCCCGCGATCGTGGTCGCGGCGGAAAGAAGCAACATGTTGCGGCTGCCGAGCCATCTCAGCCACAGCGCCGCCAACAGGCGTCCCGCTCCCAGAGCGACGCTCAAGGCGACTAGCGCCAGGTCCGCGCGCTCGGTGGCCACATGCAACGCGTCTCCTACTAGCCTGCCGGCCCACACAAACATGCAGTTTTCGCTGCCCGATTCGAAAAAGAGAAGTACACCAAACATCCACACCAAGGGATGATAGAGGACCTGCATCAGGTTATGCAGCGATGTCCCGGCGTGTGCCGGAGCTGGGAAGCGCAGCGCCAAAATGAAAACAAGGACGACGGCCGGCGCAATCGCCAAGGCGCGAACGACCGGTGAAACCGAGGAGTTCGTTGCCCCCACTGACATCAGTAAGGGCGCCGTGACGGCTCCCAAGCTGAATGAAAAGCCCAACAGGTTTAGAGCCACGCCTCGCCCCGAGGCGCTGAGGTCGGATATCGCGGCGTTGGTGGCAGTATTCAAAATGCCGCCGCCGAGGCCGTAGACCAGTGCGGCCGCGGCCATGGCTGGATAGCTCGCAAGAGACGGCAGTAGGACCATCGCTGCCGCGATCAGCGCCAGGCCTGCGGCTAGAAGTGGCTTTGCGCCCACCTTGTCCAGAATGGGGCCGATCAGAATGGTTGCGGTTAGAATTCCAATCAGCGGGAACGAGCCGAGACTTCCGGCGCGAGCATTGCTCACCCTGAGGCTGGGGAGAAGCGATCCCATCAGCAGCAGAACCACACCGAAAACGAACATGCAGGCGTTGACGGTGACGACGACGGCGGCACGGTGAATGGTATGGTTGCCGCCGCTTCGCTGCATCATTCGAGTGTTCACCTGGAAATGGGGAATCGGTCAAAGCAAAGCTTGGCAGCGCCGAGCAGGCCGGCCCGACCTCCCAGACGGCTGCGCGTGATTCGAACTTGTTTCACGGCGAGCGGCTGGGCCCATTGCCTCATCGTCTCCCGCGCTGGAGCCAGCAGCAGATTCCCCGCTGCCGCCACGCCGCCCCCGATCACAATGATTTGCGGATTCAGAACGTCCACCAGATTGGCAAGCGCCAGGCCCAGGTAGTGGCCTGCTTCGGCGAGCACTTTTTTCGCCCTCCGGTCTCCGCTGAGAGCCAGCCTCACAACCTCGCGAGCATCAGTGGGGCGTTGGAAAACACACTGGGCCGCGCGGGCGATGCCTGGTCCGGCCACATGAGCCTCAAGGCACCCCACACTCTCATAAACAGGACGATAACGATCGCGAACCGCCATCCAGCCCAAGCATCCCGCCAGCTCTCCGCGTCCGCGAATCAGGCGTCCGCCACTGATGATCCCGGCGCCAATACCAGTTCCGATGGCGACAAAAACCACGTCACGGCACCCCTTGACGGAACCCTGCCACGCCTCGCCGGTCACAAAGGCGTTGCGGTCACTCTCGACCAACACCGGGAGATTGAAGCGGCGCTTTAGCATCTTGCCCAGGGGCATCCGCCCCCAGCCGGCGATGTTCGGCGCCCAGACGAATCCACCGGGATAAGCGAGACCGGGCACGGCGACGCTCAGCACACAGGTGCCTTTCGCCGGCAGCCGATGGAACAGGCTGATGATGGCTTCAACAACGGCCATGCCACCCGCAGGCGGCGTGGGACCCAGAACGCGGTGGGTGATCCTCCCCGTGTCTTCGACGCGGGCGGCAGCGATCTTCGTCCCGCCAAGGTCAGCTACCAACGCAAAGCGTGCCATAGGTGTTTCGTTTTCTGGCCACTAATCGCTAGCCACTCGCCACTTCTCTTCTCTGTATGAAGCGCTCGTACTCGAGAAACACAGTCTGGTTGTGATCGGGCGGGAGGCCGACGTTGGGAGATACGAAGGTTGGCGGCTTGGCGCCGTTCTTGACCAGCCGCACGCCGGTTTCCGCCACCAGCGCCATGGCAATGGAAACCGCCGCCACCGTGGATCCTGCCGCGAATCTTTCCCGTATCCCTTCGACGCTCACCAGAGCGTCCTCGGGTGGCACGCAGTTATCGAGTGCGATGTCTGAAACGTCCGCCAACTTTTTGCCGCTGGAATGCGTAGCCCGGGCTTGGCGGAGATTCTGATGAGAAGAGACCGAGACCACCGTCAATCCCTTGTTTTTGGCTTCCATTGCCATCTCCACCGGCGCGGCGTTCAGGCCTCCGTGCGAAAAGATCAAGATGGAGTCGCGCGGCTCGAGCTGGTAACTTTGTAGCACCACACTGACGTACCCCTCATGCCGTTCGAGCCACAGCAACTCCCTCGCGCCGCCTGGCCCGACCACGTTGAACCACATTAAGCGGGGATCATAGATCGGATAAAACCCTACAAAGCTCCCATAACGCGGGAAAATGTCGAGCACTGGAATCACGGAGTGCCCGCTTCCGAAAAGGTACACGCGGCCGCCCGCTTGAATGGAACGCGCAAAAACCTCGGCAGCGCGTTCGATCTTTTCTTTCTGGGTTCGCTGAATCGTTGAGATGATCTCGCCGACTCGGCTCAGGTAAACTTCGACAGACATTGAAAGGGTCCTCCTAAATCGCGCTGCGGTCCTCTGTTAGCACTTGTGTCGCAGCGTGGATGTTGCGAGGTGCGACATCGACGCCGCCTCGTTCCGTAGGGCCGACCCTTGGGTCGGCCTCGGCCGGGACAAGTCCCGGCCCTCCGCGGCGACTCACGATGACATGTTTACTGCAACTTGACATAGCATGTCCAGATAAGCTTTCCTAGCAGGCTGATGAAGAACGTCCCTGGGCGCTGTCATTCCGAGCTCGTTCGCTGTCATTCCGAGCGAAGCGAGGAATCTCGCTCTGTCGCTCGGGGTAAACTACGCGAGGAATCTCGCCCTGAGAACAAGGCGCTTACGAGATTCCGCGCCATTTCTTCATCAGCCTGGTAGGCCGACGCAAATTCTTCCGGCGCACTGGCTGCCGGCAGAACACGGAGAAGAAAATGAACAAGCCCACACGTCGAAACTTCCTCAAGGATCTCGGCGCCGGAACGGCTGGCGTTTCGCTAGCCGCGGAGGGCGCACGGGCCAGCCAAATGCCAGGGCGGCTTCGCGCCGGAGACGAAGCACCGAAAGCCTCTCGACACTCAGACATCATGGCGATCGCGGCACATCCTGGCGATGCATTTTTTACCATGGGTGCCGCCGTAGCTCTCCAGGTTCATCTTGGAGCCCGAGGGGTTTTCTTAAGTCTTTCCCTGGGCGAGAAGGGCTCTGCCACGATTGCGCCTGCCCAATACGCTTCCCTCCAGCGCGAAGCTGCGGAGCGCGCGGCGCGCCTGCTCGGGGCGCAGGCGGCGTTTCTCGAGTATCAAGACGGAGAGATTCCCGTCAGTGAAGAAGCAAAGTTTGCGGTGTGTGATTTGATCCGCGAGTACAAACCAGGCATCGTGGTGACGCACTGGCGCGGGAGCTGGCACAAGGACCACAAAGCCTGTCACGCGATCGTCAACGACGCCGTGTTCTATGCCGGGCTGCCCGCCTTGGCCCGCAAACAGCCGGCGCACGAGGTTCGGAAACTATTTTTCGCCGATAACTGGGAAGATGCAGAGGGCTTTGTCCCGGATACTTACCTCGATATCGATCCTATCTTTGACCGCTGGTTGGAGGCCTGTGCCGCCTTCCCCATGTGGCGCGGGGAAACCGGCTTCCGATATCACGACTACTACGGGAGCTTGGCCGTCGAACGCGGCTGCCTGTGCGGCTGTAAGTGCGCCGTCGCCCTGATGTCGCCTCCCGAACAGCTCACCCGGCACGTCCAGGCGCTTTGACGAGAACTCGGAACCGCCTTCTCAACCGTCCGGGACCGTTCCGCGAGGGCTACCGCGATGTGTGTACCGACCATTCCGCAGGGTCCATCCGAGATGCTGGGCGGATTACGGCAGGTCGGTATCGGAAGCGCCCCGGCAGATTCGACAGTCCGGAGCTCGTGACTCCGTTTGTCCGCTGCAAGGGGTCGTAAGAGTAATTCAGAGTGGCGCCGGCGTTGAGGAGCGGGCCGGGGCGGTGGCTGAAAGTGTACACGCGTTTGCCGGAGGCGAGAAGGTCGAGGGCCAGGGTTTCCGTCTGACTGGAGCGCCGACGGCGGTCATAGACCGCCGCTACAGATTACTTCCAACGCTGTTTGCTGTATTCTATGGCTTCCTTGGTCGTGAGCTGACGTGTTGCGTTCCCCGTACGGATGTAAAGATTCTCGGCGATACCCTCGGTGACGTAAATGGCCTTGGGAGAGGGTTTCACGGCGACCCGACACACATCCTGCCCTGCAATGCCGTGGAAAGTGATGTGGATCAAGGGACTCGACTCTTTGCCGAACTGGTCTAAGAGCAAAGTGGTGAGCCAATTCTCGTAGCCGTCGCGGTCCTGGTGCTTGCCCAAGGTCTTGTAGTCGTTCGCGAGACCCAGGACCGCGCCGCTGTCATCGACCCCAATCAGAAGCGTGCCTCCATCGGTGTTCAGAAACGCGGCGACCGTCTTCACGACAACCTGCTCCATGGCTTTGTTCTGCATGTTCTGCTTCAGGTCCCAGCGGGCGGTGGATTTGAATTCGACCGTGGCGCTTTCCCCGCCCGCGATCATGCCGGCCACCTCCTGGTCGGCTGATTTGGGTGCGAAAGCCTTGTACGCGGCGAGGGCGGCTTCCTTCACAGAGGTTTCAACCAGCGGGAAGGTGCTGAGGATGTGGACGAATTCTTCTTCGGTCAGTCCGTAGAGGTGAGCGACGAGCCCATCGAGTTCGGCGCGCAGGCGGGCGCGCTCGGCAGGGTCAGTGGCTCCGGCTTGGTGGCTCCCCAGGCCAACTTCCTTGGCCAAGTCGTCGAATTCCGGCGTCGTGCAAATCAGCCGCGCCGCTCGCTCGACGATTGGTTTGAATGCTGCATCGTTGTCGGTAAGGCGAGGTACTGGTAGCTCGTACACGTAAAACATGTTCATGTTCGTCAGTATTTTCAAGCGCATAAACCAGTCGCAAGGAAAACTGGCCATAATCGAGACAGCCGTGAGCAACTCAGCTCCGGTGTAGGCGCGGGCCTCTACATATTCTCCATGATCTACCTTGTCAAAAAACGGGACGCTGACAATAAGTGAATTGCCCGCGCATACGCGGCTGGGAATCACGGATACAACCAGAGCGCGTTCATTTGTGGCGCCTGTGACTGCTCTGAAACCAAGCCGAAATTTCTGAAATCCGAGAGAAATTTTCGACTCATCCAGTTCCGAAGCAATCCCATGGTCTTTTAGAAGCTTGCGAATCGTCTTTAGGCGGGGTGACAACAGCTTTTCCGCGGCATCTCGTTCATTTATCCAATACCTGGGCTCAGTGAGGCCGTGAACAAAATGCCAGACCATCTTCCCCTCGTATAGGGGCAGTCTCCCAGTACCTGGCGACGTTTTGAACAGCCCACTGTCGTTGGTCATGTCAAATTCACGTGTTAGTTGAACATTCCATGCGCCTTCGATGTGCCTCCCCAATAAGGGAAACTGGGCCATCTTCTCGGCGATTCGAACGTCCAAGGCATTCTTAAACTCCATGACCGAAAGCGCATCGGGCGAGAGCCTTCGCACGAGGTCGACTGAGACGTAAATCCCACTCTGCTTGGGAAAGTGCTCAAGTTCCGCCGCATCGTGGCGCATGAAGGCGGCAGGAAAATGGGTTGTTGTACCGCCTTTTTCGAAAGTCAGCACCACGAACTTATAGCTTCGATGAACGCCCTCAAAAATCTCTTTACGATTCTCGAAACAGAACAGGCCGGTCAATTGGGTATTGGAAAAAAGCAGTTCACGGAGCTGTCTGGTCCCCAGGTCGCTATAGATACCACTGGGTATAACGATTCCGCATTGTCCGCCAGCACGCAACAGATTGAAGCACTGCTCCGCGAATAGCTTGTACAGGTTTATGTCTGTCCCGGCCTTTTTGCCGTTCACGATACTGATCTGATTCTTATATTGGGGTGCAGACCGGTAGTAAGCGCTGATGTGAGGAAATCCGCTTGCATAGGCGAGATAGCGCAGCCGAATATGCTCGTCTTTCAGAAGGCGGGCCAGTATCGACTCAAAGTCCTTGATCTCTGTTCCTCGTCTTTCTACACCAACGTCGAACTCATAGCAAAATTCTTTCGCGATCGGTTTGAATATTTCCCACGGGGGATTGGTGATAATGGCGTCAAACCCGCCCCGCTTATTCAGCACCTCGTCGAACTCAAATCCCCAGTGAAAGGGCTGGAGCGCCTCAATGTCCTTGAAGGAAACGTTGCGCTTTACGGGGTTTCCCATCTCGTCTTCATCTTTATCCCAGACCGCTTGCTCAAACTTAATGCCCAGGCGGTTGAATTCTTTCAGCAGAATGTCATTCAAAGTAGCTCGCGCTTCGTCCTTCTTTTTGTCGATTTCATTGCGCATCGCGGTGAGGGTTTGGGTAAATTCGGCGGCGTGCCGATAGTTGTCGATCAGCCGGTTCTTTTCCGCCAGAACCTGCGCGTAGCTGCGATGGAATAGGCTGGCCTTTTCGAATTCCTGATCGCCCACGCGCATGAGGCCAATGAGTGAGTTGCCCGGGAGGATGTTGAAATCAATATTCGGAAGCGGCTCAAGCTGATCGAGGTCGCTCGCCGACGCCACCAACGCCAGGAAGAGACGAAGTCGGGCAATTTCAGTCGCCTCTTCCATGATGTCCACGCCATAGAGATTGTCCGTGATGATCTTCTTTTTGATGTAGTAGTTCAGGCTCTTGTGCTCGCGCTCGACTTTCTCGAGCCAGTCAGTCAGGCTCTTCTGCCCCAAGAACTTGATCTTCCCGATCACGGCCGAATAGACGTTTATCAGCACTTTCATTGCTGCGACAAGGAACGCCCCCGATCCACATGCAGGGTCCAGAAGGCTGAGATTCGGGAGCACGTCGAACAGGAGCTCGCGGCAGAGCGCCGAGTCCAGGTCCATCAGAAGATCGCCGATACTTTGGTAATCTCTGATCTTGAGGCCGGGTATCGGGTGGGCCTTTGAAGCTTCTGAGGTGTTGACGGCGTTCAGGATGATTTGATGGATGGTGCGTCCGCAGAGGTATTCGGTGATCTCGGTGCGGGTGTAGTAGGCCCCGAACGCTTTCTGGTTAATGTACTTCTCAAAAATGTAGCCTAAAACGTCGGGATTGATCTCATTGTCCTCGCCGCCCGGCGTGTCGTTGAGGTTCCAGGAGTAACGCTGGAAGAGAGCAAGAATGTTCTCAAACGCCTTGTCCGGCACGCGAATGTCGGAGCTCTCTTGCTCCACCTTGTGCGGCAGAAACAATCCGCCATTGAGGTATTTAATGGAACCCAGTAGCTTGCGAGCGTCAGCAGACCGCTGGTGTTCGGGTTTTGCGAAGCCTTCGAAGAAGAGAAGCCGCAGAAAGTCGCTGTAATACAGATCGCGTCCCTTCGCGCGGCTCTGCGCGAGCTTGTTCTGGAGGTAGTCCAGGTCGCCATTGTCGATAAAACCTTTGCGCTGGAGGAAGTAAATGAACATCAGGCGGTTCAGGAGCACGGACGCGTACCAGCGACGCTGACGATCATCCGGTATGCCGCGAATCAACTCAATAAAGCGAATGTGCTCATCGTAGAACTCCGTGTAAAACTTCTTGGTGACCCGTTCCACATCCAAGGCCTTGCGAAGGCGCTTGGCAACTTCGATCACCGAGATGTTGCCGCTTTCGTCGAATTCGGTGATGTCGAAAACGATCCCGCCGACCTTACTGAGAAAAAGATCGCCCGGCTGGCCCTTGATGTAGAAATGGTCTCGGGGAAGGCTCTTGCCGTCCTGCCGCTTCACCCAGTACCAAAGGCTCTGCGTGCGCGCCGCGTCTAGGAAGATCAGAAGGTTTTCGTGATGAAGGGCGGCGATTTCTTTGTGAACGGCAGCGCGGGTTTTGGCATCAGGGATTCGGCCGTCGTCCGCGACAACTTCGAACACCGCGACCCCGGCGAGTTGCGAGATTTGACGCCGAACACAGCTCACACCCTTGACCGTCATCGCCACAGGCTGCCGACTTGTTGGCTGAGACCAGCCGAGTTCCTCCACAAAGAGCCGGTGGAAGTCAAACTGCTGGAGGCAGTCGCGCATTCGGCTGAAATTGATGGCCATGACCTTGCCTCGAATATTAGCGGCGTCCTGGGAGCGCCCTCCGGCGGTCACAGTCCGCAACTACAATGACGAGAGCCCAAGAGAACAGATGATCGTTGGCTCTTGCGTCTCGACCTCTGCCTCAACTCGGCAGAGTCGGTCCTGCTGCCAGAGTGAAACCACAAAATCGGCAAGCTGATGATCGCTTGCGCCAATCCGTAACTGGCGATTGAGAGCGTCGGCGGCGGCTTGTTGAAGCGGGTAGCGGTAAATCTGGTCGATGGCTTTCGTCAGGTCTTGCGTGGCAAAGATCATGCCCTGAACGTGTGTGAGGTACGTCTTCAGACGCTCGTATACTCTGAACCGCGCTCCAGAAGGGCGGCCCAACTGCCCGCCTGCCGACTTCTCTTCCTGCACCATGTAGCGCACACCCTTCTCGACAAGAGCGTGGTGGTTCGGTAGTCGTGGGGGAGAAGGCGTGCGTGCCGTGCATTCTGCGGCCCGCAGGATCGCAAGTTGAGATTCCGTAACGCTCTGGCCCTCGCTGTTAATCCACGCCAGCGAGTCATTACCTTCGGCAGTTCGCATGTAGACCAACACGCCTTCGGGTTGATCGGCGGTGGGCTTGTGCGGCTTGGTCGAGAAAACGACGTTCGGCAGGTCTTCGACGATCTTCTTCAGCTTCGGATCGGCGTCGAGGGCGTTCTTCCAAATCTGATAAGCATACGACGCAAGATCGACTTCGGTGTCGGTTTCTTCGAGGATGCCAGATTTCTCGTTGTAAAGGTCGAGGATGGGCTTCTCGTCCATGTCGTCCTCAAAGAACGCCTCATCACTGCCGACTACTTCCGCGTTCTCTCTCAGGCGGTGGCGGACCCGCTCACGCAGCTTAATGATGCGATTAACACCTTCGGCAGGCAGGAATGAATGGCAGAAAATCTTGTCGGACTGCTGCCCGATACGATCGACGCGGCCAGCACGCTGAATCAGCCGGATGATTGCCCACGGCAGGTCATAGTTTACAGTGACCGCGCAGTCTTGAAGGTTTTGGCCTTCGCTGAGGACATCCGTGGCGATGAGCACCCTCAGCTCGTCCTCCGGATTGACCTCTTCTCGCTTCTTACTGCTCTCGGGGCTGAAGCGGTAAGCGAAGGCTGTTGGATTCTCGGAGTCACCTGTCACGCCTTCCAGCTTGGTGAGGCCCCGCGCTTTCAGCTCCCGCGTCACGTAACCCACGGTATCTGCGAACTGCGTGAACACGAGGACCTTCTGGTTTGGGTATTTTTTCCTGAGCAAGACTTCGAGGGCGTCCAACTTCGCGTCCCTATCCGGGTCCCATAATCCACAGGATTTGAGCACCTGAATCAGTGCCTGCGCGTCATTCTTCAGGTCGGTTTCGAGTGTCTTGATGAACAGCGAAGGGCGCAGCCATTTGAAACGCCGGTACAGCTCGGTCTGGTAACGCTGATATACCTCAGTGGCCCGCTTGCGAAACGACGCCTCATCGCGCAGCGAAGCGGGAGCGTCGCTGGTCCGATTCTCGTTGTCATCCCCGTCCTCTGTCTCGATCAGCAGGTCGTCAATGTCTTTGTCGCCGAGCTTAGCATCCAGGTACTCAGCGCCTTGGGTGCCAACGGGCAGCGGCAGATCGTTCTTTATCGCGTGCAGGAAAATGAAGTTCCGCAGCACGTGCCGTTCCAGGGACTGAATGAAGGCCGGGCCGCCGCTCTCCAACCGCTTGAATAGATTGGTGCGGCAGAAGCCCATCAGCCGCTTGCCCGCGCGCGACAGCATCTTGATCGCCTTGCTCTCGGCCTCGGTGGGCGGTTCGTGCGGCTTCGCTGCGATGTAATTGGCTAGACCGTAGCGCGGCAGGGTCAGGCCGTTGACTGCGTTCACCACCGGATCGGAGTACAAGCGCGCGTATTGGTCGTTTGGGTCGTGCTCATCGAACTCGAACTTCTCGGTCTTTGGTACACGGTCAGGGAAATAGAACCGCTCGCCGCTTTCAAAGGTCAGGTACTTGCGACCGTTCGCCGGGTCGGTCTTGGCATAGTGTTCCTTGATGAACGAGCGGGTGCGGCGCACGAGGTACAGCCGCATGAGATCGCGCCAGTCGTCTGGGTACTCGCTCTTCTCGAACGCGGCCAGCGACCGCACCGGACACTGATGGCGGCGGATGAACTCCGTCTCGCCCAGTTCTTTCAGCAGGCGCTCAGGCCGGATGCCGAGGTCCTCGTCCGCTGGCACGAACAACTGCAACTGCGAAGAGAGGTCGAGATAGGTCTTGTTATAGGGCGTGGCCGAAAGCATGATGCATTTGCTGCCGTTCTTCTCGATGTACTCCTGAATGGCTTTGTAACGGCGGCCTTCACGGTTTCTTAGGTTGTGGCTCTCGTCGATCAGCACGATGCGGTAGCGCGGCGTCTTTGGCAGCTCGTTCATGGCGACGCTGATCGACATCACTTTCGCTGCCAGCCTGTACTGGTGAACGTAGTCGTTCCACATCGGCTTAAGGTTCTTCGGGCAGATGATAAGCGTCTCGAGAAAGTACGGCTCGTCTTGGAATATGCGTGCCAGCGCTGCCGCCATGATCGTTTTGCCGAGGCCGACAACATCGCCGATCACCACGCCGCCGCGCTTGTTGACGTAACGTGCCGCAATCCTGACCGCCGCCGCCTGAAACGCCAACAGTTGTGTTCCGAAATCCTTTGGAACCGTGAACTCGGAAAGGCCCGCCAACGCCTCTTGTGAGAGGTGGTAGGCCATCTTGAGGTAGATGTGGTAGGGCGGGATCGGCTCTTCGCGTGCCCAACTGTTGTCGATGATCTCCGAGAGTTCTTTTGAAATGTCGATACACCAGATGTCGCTCCACTGGTTCTCGAACCAATTCCGCAACTTGTTGCAGGCGTCGTGGTCGAGCACATCGACATTTAGTTCGCCTTGCTTCGAGAGCCCTGCCAGCGTCAGGTTGCTGCTGCCTACAAACCCAATGCTGGGATTGTTCGGATCGGTCCGGTGAACGAGATACAGCTTGGCGTGCAGCGGATGCCGCAGGAAGAGCTTCACGATGACCTTGTGCGCCTTTAGTTGGGCGCTAAGACGGCGCAGCCCCTTTTCGTCCTCGTCCGTCGGTGCTCCGATGGTCAGCTGCGCCCGGAACTCCTGCGCCGCCGCTCTCTTTAACCGGAGAGCCGCCTGCTGATCCATGTCTGCCGGGCCGGACGTGAGGCTCAATCGTTCGCGCAGCTCATCCTGCGGCAACTTCTGCATTCCGACGATGACTCGGCAACACGATCCTTCGCCGCCCGGCCACGCCTCTACCAGTTGGTCAATCTGCCGCCATCCGCGAAGGTTGAAATAACCGACGCAGAAGTCGGCCCGCTCGGAAATCTTGAGTGAATCCGAGAGGGCGGGAAGCAGCGACAGCGCTATGTTGTCGAAAATTCTGGGCATTCAAGGCCCGCAGGTTGTGAATCGTAGTGAACGACGCGAGATTATCACAGAGCTAACCGCAATGGAAGAGACCCGCCGGTGGCGCCTACGTCGCGGTTTTTGCGATGTAGGCGACCCTCGGTCGCTCGATTCGGCGAGGGCATTCTGGCCACGCTCAAGGTCAAGGAGCATTCCGAGGAGCCCTGCTGCTGCGGACACACCCGGAGATTATATCCCCCTCGCGGTCGCACAGATGCCGATTGAAAACCATCGGCACGTATGCGCCACCGGCGGGTTTGCCCCGCCACATCCCGAATGATTGCACCATCGCATGGCGGCGTAAAGCCGCCTGTAGACCATTTTTCATCAGCCTGTTAGTGCCGTTCCAAATTGTTGCGCGTAATCCGCGTAAGCCAAGTACCGTCTGACGCTGGGCAGGACAGGAGCGGAATTCACCGCCGCATTAAGTTGGAACGGTACTAGACTAGAAAGCCACAGGAGCAGATCAAGATGAGCAACCCACGAAACTCTCTATTGCCAGCCTTGCTCGCGCTGTCCGTCTGCTGGACCACGAGCGCGGCGGCCCCGGGCAATCTCCGAGTTGGCGCGGCGCGCGTGGACATTACGCCACCAGCGGATCCTGCCAACCCGCCTTCTGGCAAGTACGCTCACGAACGCCTCTATGTGCGCGCCATCGTGCTCGACAACGGTTCGGCCCGCGCCGCCCTCATCGGAGCCGATCAGGGCATGCTTTTCGAAGACGTCTGGGTAGCGGCTTCGAGGCAGATTGCCGCCGAGCTCAACTGCCCTATTGAGAACATCGTCATCTCGGCCACGCACTCGCACAGCGCTTGGGGACCCGGACCCCCGCCCTTCCCGGGACGCGGCCAGCCTGGTGGCGGACGGCCGGGTGCCGCGGCCGATCAGGCGCCTCCGCCGATCGTCGCCCAGATGGTCGATGTGGTCCGACAGGCCAAGGCCAGACTCCAACCGGCGCGCGTCGGATTCGGAACAGGTTTCTCCTATCTCAACGTGAACCGTGACGCGATCGATCCCGAAACACGCCGCTGGACGCAGGCTCCCAATCTGGACGGACCGTCCGACAAAACCGTCGCCGTCCTCAAATTCGAGGCGCCCAGCGGGGAACCGATCGCGGTCTACTGGACCTATGCCATGCACCCCGTCAACGGCTTCCTCGCCGGTTTCACCAGCGCCGACTTTCCCGGAGCCGCCTGCCGCTACATCGAGCAAGCCTATGACGACAAGGTCGTCGCCGTCTTTGCCCAGGGTGCTTCGGGCGATCAGAACCCGCTGTACCTTCGCGCTGCCACCAATGCCCTGGCATCGCGGAGCGGCGTCAACATCACTGGAAACGTCTTGACCCGTGAAAAGATCGAGGCGCCGGTCCGCGACGGAAAGGTCCCGGCCGGGCCACTGGACCCGAAAGTCCGCGACGCCTTGGAGCGCGTGATGGACAGCGAAGGTGTGCTGCTGGGCGAAGAAGTGATTCGCGTGATGACCGAGACCGCGCGGATGGACGCCAGTCCGCGCCTTTCGGCAGCCCAGAACACGGTCACCTGCCCGGGGCGCCGCCGCACGGATACCGCGCGCGAAGCCACCCCCGGCACTTACCAGGATGGAGACCCGGTGAACATCCGGCTGGGCGTGCTGCGCATTGGCAACGTGGCCCTCACAACGGTCAATGCGGAAATCTACAGCGCCATTGCCCGACGATTGAAGGAACAAGCGCCGATGGCCGATACCTTCATGGTGACGCTGGCGAATGGTATGGCCAACTCCGGCTATATCCCGAACGACGCCGCCTTCGGCGCGCTCACGTTTCAAGTGCTCGGCTCGCGCTTGAAGCCGGGTTGCGCGGAAACCGCGATCGTGGATGGGTTGCTCGATTTGTTGGAGGCGACGTCACGATAGCATCTGCCCAAATCGATGCGCGAACAGCGCCAAGCGCGGTCCGCATACGTTGCTCTTAGCGTGCGCCATGCAAAGAGTTGGCCGCGCAAAGTTTCGCCCGCTGAAACTCTGCGGCCTTCGCCACCAAAATGAGAACCGCGGACCTCGAAACGCGGAGGTTTGCGCCAGCCCCCCGAGCCGAGGTCATTGGCTCGCCACTCGCTCCGCCCTCGGCGCGAAGCGGGGCCGGGGCCACTGATCGCTCGCCACTTGCTGCCGCCTCGCGGGACCACTCGCCACTTTTTCTATTGGCCGTGTTCCAGTTGGAGATTCTACTATTGCGCCGATGCTTCCCTTCTGGCCATGGATCGGTAGGCTTTCTTCCACCCCATGATCGCAGGCCTCCGAAGGCCTGCGCCAGCCCGCGGCGCTCATGATCGCGCCGAGTGTGTGTTTGCCAAACCAATCCAGGGTAGGGCAAGCCCTACCCCTACACAAGCGCAAAGATCGGCTGTATGTAAACTATAAGAGGAATAACTGTAGAGTAATACACGGTGATTCGCAGGGGCCCGGATGTAACTATTGAAACTTCTGCAACTATTGAAACTATTTTTTCTAAGTGACGCAAATAAAGAGCTTGCGCGAAAATAAAATTTGCAGAAATTTGCGATTTTGGGAAAAGTGTGGCATTTTGCCCCACCGATTCCCACACGCCGAGTTGGATTCATCGACTGGGTGCAGCGGAAGGGCTGGAGGATCGCCACCACTCGACCAGAACCTTGTTTCTCGCCTTCCTCAACGCCGTTGAGGGCCAGTCTGCGGTTTGCCGACATAACTGGCCAATCATGATGCCCGCTTGGGGTCTAACTCTAGCAGAATATTGAGGTTACAAGCGCGTGCACAGATTGGACCAGTTATGTCGAAATTAACCGGCCAAACTGCTTGATTGTAGAACGCCTACGCTAGATTTAGGTCCAAGCAGATTTGGACCGGTTAATTTTAACTTCACGGCCACTGACTCCGATCGGTAAATGCTTCGGCGTTGTACGAGACCTATGGCGCGTTGACTTCGATCTCAACCGCAGGTAATATCCGCAGAAAAAGTGGACAGCTCCACCTCGGCCAGCAAAACGATTTCGCACAACCGCATTCTGGAGAAGCTCGGTGGCGGCGGCATGAGTGCGGCGCGCAAGGCCGAAGACACGCGGCTCGGTCGGTTGGTCGCGCTCAAGTTTCTGCCGGAGACTGTAGCGGCGGTGTCTTCACCGCCGTCTGGCGGCGAGAGACCGTCACCACATCGCCGCTGATTTCGTTTCTAACGGAGGGCATTCGTGTCGAAACATGTTTTCAAGCCAACGCACTTTGCAGCCGTGCTACTGATTCTCGCGTTTTTCGTTGCGCCCAGTTCATGCTTATGGGCGGTGGAAAGCGCGCCGGGCCGCGATTCTAAGCAGCCGATTGACGAGAAGTACACAGAGAAGATCCACAAATACACGACCCAGCCTTATTTCACTTCGCCGCTGGTGGACTACTTGCCAGCGTCGACGACGGTGCCGACGCCGGAGGCGGTGCTCGGCGACATCGCCGGCGCGCCCGGCATTCTGCCCTATTCGCAGCAGGTCTATCAGTACATGCGGATGCTCGAGAAGGCGAGCCCGCGCGTGAAGGTATACTCCATCGGCCAGACGGAAGAAGGTCGAGAGATGATCGCCGTGGCGGTCTCATCGGAGGCCAACCTGAGCCGGCTGGACGAGAACCGGGAACGGCTCGCGAAGCTGGCCGACCCGCGCACCATCCACCTCGACGATGCGGAGGCCGACCGGCTGGCGGACGCGTCGCTTCCGGTTTACTACATTACGGGCACCATCCATTCCACCGAGACCGGAGCTCCGACGGCGCTGATGGAGCTGGCGTATCGGCTGGCCGTGGACGAGAGCCCGTACATCAACGAAATCCGCAACAACCTGATCACCCTCATTACGCCCGTCGTTGAAGTGGATGGCCGCGATCGGATGGTGGACGTCTACCGCTGGCACCTCGCACACCCGAAGGAGAACTATCCTTATCTCGTTTACTGGGGCCATTACGTAGCTCACGACAACAACCGCGACGCCATGGCCATGACGCTGAAGCTGACCGAAAACGTGCTCAACACGTTCGTCTCCTGGAAGGCGCAGGTGTTGCACGACCTGCACGAGTCCGTGCCTTATTTGTACGACAACACGGCGGGCGACGGCCCGTTCAATGCCTGGGTGGATCCCATCCTGACCAGTGAGTGGGAAATGCTGGGCTGGCGCAACGTGGCGGACATGACCGAATTCGGCATGCCGGGCGTGTTCACGCACGGGAATTTTGATACCTGGTCGCCCGGCTACCTGATGTCCATCGCCGCCATGCACAACGGCATCAGCCGGCTGTACGAAACCTTCGGCAACGGCGGCGCCGATACCGTGGAACGCACACTTCAACCCAACGAATACGCGCGGACCTGGTACAAGCAGAACCCGCCCCTGCCCAAGACGCTGTGGTCACAGCGCGATAACAACAACTACGAAGAGACGGGCCTGCTCACTTCGCTGCACTACTTTTCCGAGAATCGAAACCTCTTCCTCAAGAACTTCTACTTGAAGTCGAAGCGCTCGATCACCAAGCCGCACAACGAGGGTCCGGCGGCCTACGTGTTTCCGGCTGACGATCCACACCCCGGCGCGCAGAGGGACCTGCTCAGGATCCTCGCCAAGCAAGGTTGCGAGATTTCCCGCGCTACCGCGCCCTTCACGGTTACGATTCCGCCAAAGAAAACGACGAAGCGCCCAGGCACCGCCGAGGCGCAAGGCGGCGAAGCCCAGCCAGCCAAGACCGGCCAGGAAGGGAAAGAGGAGAAAAAGCCTGCCGCTCCAACCCCCCGGCAGTTCGCGGCCGGCAGCTACATCGTTCGGATGGACCAGCCGTATTCGCGCATTGCCGACGCGCTTCTCGATTATCAGTACTGGAGCCCGGACGATCCCCAAAAGACCCCCTACGATGACACCGGCTGGACCTTCGGCGAGTTGTTCGACGTGCAGGTGGTCCGGGTTACCGACCTCAAGGTTCTCGACGCGGCGATGGAGCGCGCCTCCGAAGTCAGAGCGTCAGGCGGCGTGACCGGAAGCGGATCTGTCTTCGCCATTACCAACAACGCGGACACGGCGCTGGCCACGCTTCGCTACCGGATGAAGGACGCGAACATCGAGGCCGCCGAGGAGGCCTTTGAGGCGGCGGGGCGGAAGTTCAATCGCGGCTCGTTCCTCATCCGGAACGCGAGCCGCTCAGACGTGGAGCGCAATGCTTCTGAACTTGGCGTTCAAGCCTACGCGCTCGACGCCGCGCCCGCGGTGAAAACGCACCCGGTGCGCGCCGCTCGCGTGGCCATCCTGCACACGTGGCTGAGCACGCAAACGGAAGGCTGGTGGCGAGAGGCGTTCGACACTCTGAAGATTCCTTACGATTACATCAGCACCCAGGCAATCGCAAGAAGCGACGACATGAATGCCAAGTACGACGTGATCCTGTTCCCACCGCTCGGCTTCGGGGGCGATCCGATGGCTATCGTCAAGGGCCTGCCAACGGACTGGGGGAATCCGCTGCCGTGGAAGACGACCCCGGAAACACCCAACCTCGGCAAGATCGATTCCACCGATGACTTGCGTCCCGGCCTTGGCTGGGAAGGCGTGGCCCATCTCCAGGAGTTTGTGAAGCGGGGCGGGGTCCTGCTGACCGTTATGGACACCGCCGACTTTGCGGCGTCGTTGGGATTCACCCAGGGAGTGTCGATCGCAGCGCCGCGGCAGATGAAGATCATCGGCAGCGTCTTGCGGACTCGTATCGTCGACGCTGCCAGTCCGATCGCCTACGGCTACGGCGAGAACCTGTCCGTCTATTGTGCCAACGGCCCTATCTTCAATCTCAGCAACCTCGCTGGAGGACGGGGTCCTCGACGGCTTGGTCCTGAGCAGCACGAGCGGCCAACCGGTCGCGGAACCCAGGACGACGCCGATTTTACGCCGGGACGCCCGACTGTAGAGCCACCCGAAGAGCCACACGCTGAAGCTTGGCAGGCACTGCCCGTCACCGACGAGCAACGCCGTAACGGCTACAACGTGATTCCGCCGGCGGCACGGCCTCGCGTGGTCTTCCGGTATGCCGATGCGAAAGATCTGCTTGTCTCCGGTCTGGTCGAGGGCGGCACTGAGATTGCTCAGCACCCGGCGGTGATTGACGTCCCCGTTGGCAAAGGCCACGTCGTGTTGTTTTCTAATAATCCCGTCTATCGCGGTGAGACCGTGGGCAGCTACCCCCTCGTGCTCAACACGATTCTCAACTTCGATAGCCTCAATGCGGGAAGGACTCTGGATAAAGAATAGAACGCAAGTCCCGAGTGCGGCTGGAGTGGCACGCCGCAACTACCTGACCGCCCGAGAAGCACGGCGCTTGCTGTACTGGTTGACATTTAACGTAAAGCGTTACAGACTGGGGCGGTGATCAAGTCCTTCCGGTCCGACGAGACTGAGCGGCTCTTTCATCGCCAGCCCAGCCGGAAGTTTCGCGCCATCGAGCGCTCGGCTCTTCGGAAGCTCGATATGATCGATGCGGCCACCGATCTGCGAATTCTCGCGGCACTCCCCGGCAACCGTCTGGAACGGCTGCGGGGGGACCGCGAGGGGCAATACAGCATTCGGATCAACGATCAGTGGCGGATTTGTTTTCGCCGGCGCGAGGGCGACGCCTACGACGTTGAAATCACGGACTATCATTAGGAGGCTGGGATGGCTAGGAAACTAAAGCCCGTACATCCGGGCGAAATTCTCCGCGAGGAATTCATGAAGCCGCTCGGCCTCAGCATGAACAAGCTGGCGTTGGACCTGCGCGTGCCGGTGACGCGGATTGCCGAGATTGTCCACGAGCGCCGCGCCATCACCACGGACACCGCATTGCGCCTCGGACGTTATTTCAAGACGACGCCGGTTTTCTGGATGAACCTCCAGGTTCGCTATGACCTCGAAGTCGCGGAAGACGAGCAAGCGGGAAAGATTGCTCGGGACGTGCAGCCCTTAGAAGCTTCCGTCTAACCTGCCGTCGTTCTCTGTGATTCCGTTGAGCAAGGTGATGTGATCGTCGACCGGGTGGCGCATCGCCGGGAGGTCTACAGATGAACGCCGTGAAGATTTTGAACGAAACCCAGGATACCGTGACTGTGAGCCGGGGCGATTGGGCGGAACTTCTCAGCGAGCTGGAAGACGCGCAGGATCGCGCCGCCGTGACCGCGCGGCGCAGGGAGGAAGCCACGACGGGCAAGCAGGCGGCGCGCCGCAATTACCTGACCGCCCAAGAAGCACGGCGCTTGCTGGATGGGGAGAGCCCCCTCAAGGTCTGGCGGGAAAAGCGCGCACGCTCCCAGAGGGAACTGGCCACGGCCGCCGGCGTCAGCGCCGGATACCTTGCCGAGATCGAGACGGGCCGCAAGCCTGGCAGCGTAGCAGCGCTCGCCAGACTGGCCAAAGCTCTGCACGTTCAAATCGAGGATCTCATCATCGGCCCGTAGCACGGGACGGGGACCCCATGGTTTGCGCCTGCCCGTCTTCAGACTGCCGTCTACCATCTACTGTCTCTCCCACCTACTACCTACCACATGCCACCTACCCTTTCACCGCCTACCGCCTGCCGGTTTCACGGGCGTTCACTGGCCGCACACATGCCAAACAACGCCACTTACGCGCCAGCCCGATATTCCTCCAAGTCAGCCGAAAAGCGCTTTCTGCCGCTGGACGGCCGACGTCAGAAGCGGCCAGCGCTCCACAAACGGCGCCGCCGAAACGCTCGCCAACTCGCTCGGCTCAATCTTGTACAGCCCGCCGCCGTAAACCCGGCCCTCGCCGCGGAGTTCGTGACCGGTGACCTGCCCGAGCAGGGCGAACACGTCGGCGGTGCGGTCGGCGTGGTCGCGCAGCATCTTCGCGAGCCCGTTCTGCGGGTAGAGCAGGAGGTAGAGGTTGGTTCCGATGGCATGCGAACGGTTCCAGATGAATCGGAAGGGTTGCTTCTGGTCGGAGCCGCGCCCCATGTAGGTGCAGAGGAACGGGGCTGGCTCGCGCCGCTCCTGCCTGTACCACGGTTTGCGCTTGCCGACGAGGTAGCCATCTTTCACACCCAGCATCTCAGCGGTGCACAGGTATTCCCACAGGGCAGGATGCCGGGCCTTTAGAACCGCTTCGGGGAGGTCACAGTCGATGACGCAAAGTTGGCGGTCAATGAGCGGGTAGCCGTCTTCGTCGGCGTCGATGACCGTCGTCTTGAGCTGGCGCGGGCTGGGCAGGATGGGCCGCAGATACCGCTTCGGGAAGCCGCGTCGCTCTGCGTCGCGGCGGTCGATCACGAAGAACCTATTGCTGCCGGTGGCGATACCGCGCTGTATGCGGAAAAAGTCCCCCAGCCTGGGGCCGTCGCCGTGGCGCGACGTACGCCGATCATTCCGGGCGTGGCTAGGATACAAGGTCCACTTGCCGGGCTCTCGCAGTTGTTCCAGCTGGATCCAATCGCTCGCGTGCGGCTCGCGAAGCGTGCCGCCGAAGGTGAACTGTACGGCGTGCCCCGCCGGGGGCGGCCCTTTGCGGAACGCCAGTACGACTGAAGACACCAGAGCATCTCCGAACTGAACATCGTCGGGGTCGAACCGATGAACGCGGATCAGCGTCACGCGGTCTCCGAGGTACCTCGTGAGCGCGGCGCCGTAATTTACATCCATGAACTCGGAAGGGATAAGCCACGCGGCATAGCCGCCATCCTCCATCCACGCAGTAGCGAGAAGGAGGAAATAGACGTACAGGCCCGCAAGGCCGTTGACCTCGACGCCTGTCATCCGGTAGGCGAGGGCTTGCAGGCGTTCCTTGTCTTCGCGCTTCAGGTGATGATGTCGGACGTAGGGCGGGTTGGCGAGGATCAGGTTGGGCGCGGCAGGGCGGCTGCTGCTCGCAACGATGCGGGTGAAGTCGCCCTGCACGACTTCAAGACCGGCTTCCGTCCAGAGGTCACGGCTGGCATCGCAGAAGTCGGGATCGAGTTCGACGCCAACGGCCCTCTCTATCCGAGCGGGGCCAAAGACGGCGCGGGCGGCAGAATAGAAGCTTCCCGTGCCTATGGCGGGGTCGGCGAAACGGACCGAGCGAAGGCAGCGGCCCGCGACGAACTGGATGTAGCGGGCGATCTCAATAGCGAGGGCGTTCGGGGTGGCGAATTGACCGAGGCGGTTTCGCTCGCTCGCCGACTTCGCTGCGTCGAGCGTGGCCTGGACGGCCTGCCGACGGGCTTCAATCGTGTTCTCGTGTCGAGCCGTCATCGCTGCTAAAGCCCTAGTTTCGCGAGGTCGCCAATGCGGTGTTCCCACACCCAGTCGAGCCCCTCGGCGGCTTCGTAGCCCAGGTAGTCGCTGCCGAAGTAACCGCAGAGGAACAACACGAACGTCACGGTCGGCCCGAAGGTCGCCTGCAACTGGTGGATCTTGGTGGCCTCTTCCTTACGGCGCTTGTTCGTGTTGGTGAAATCGCCCGCCGACTTGGCTTCGATTAGGATCGGCAACCGGTCCTTCCGAAGCCCTTTGGGCTGAATCACAACGTCGACAGGGGTGTTCACCTTAAGCGCCTTGCCCACGGCCAGGCTCATGCGGAAAGCGTAGGTGCCCGGCTCCATTTCGGTGACCCGCTTGGCAGCAGGGTGCGCTTGCTTCCGATAGCCGCGCTTATCAAGGTAGTCGCCGATCAAGGCCAGTTGCCGTTGCTCCTGGGCGTTGCGCACGATCGGATTCGCAACGGCGCTGCACAGCCGGTCGGCAACGATGGTGGAGGCCCGATCTCGTTCATGCTCCGTCGGGTCTGCACGGCCGTCGAGCCACGGGAAGATGTCGCGGTCCAGAAGCCGCGTGAGAATGCGGCAGAGTTTCTTCAACTCCGCGTTGAGGTCGGCGGCCTGCATCTTTGTCGGCAGCTTACCCTTTTCCATCCGGCCAACGAGGCTCTTGCTGGAGTCAGCCAAGCCGATCAAACGGTCTACCGCGAGCGGGGGGGCGGTGCACATGCGGAGGGTCGGGAGAGCACCAGGGCTCGCTTTCAACGTGGCGGGGTTCAGGGCGCGGAAGTCATTGGCCGCCAGGAGCGCGGCTTTGACGTGTTCGGTCGTCTTGACGCGCGTGGAACGGAACGCCTCGGGCGCGAAGCGCATGAACCACTGGTTGAACTGGTCAACCGAGGCCGCTATGTCGGCCTTCCAGAGGTGGGGCTTGTCGGCGTTGATGCGTCTGACTTTCATGAGAGTTATTCTCTCACGGCTACTGGGTTCTCGGCTGTAGCGACCACCTTACGTCTTGGCGTTCACCCGCGGCCGCTCATTTTCGCTCCAGCCACCGCCGGCTGCATGCGCTGTTAGGCGACCCGCCGCAACGCTTGCTCATAAACACTCGTGCGACCGTGACAGCGAATCACGCCTTCCTTCTCGTCGGTGAACTTCTGATAGAACGCCACTCCTTCGAGCCGCGCCTCCCCGGTCCAAGAAACTGCGCCGGAAACTGATTTCCTGATCGGCGCGTGCCACAGACCCGAGCCGCTGAGACCACCGTACGAATTCGGGAGGTCCGACCGACCTTGATGGTAGAACCCTAGATCGACGTAATCGAAACCGTCTCGCTGGTGCGAGGACACGACCACAGAAGCAAGGAGGCTGATTTTGAGCACCGCTTCAGTCTCTCCAAAAGTCGACCGTTCCGCAGGCGCTCCAATTACTGCCCACAAACCTCTGTCGTATCCGGGCTGATCGCCCGGTTCGGGTCTACGTTTGTCTAGATTGTAGAAGGCTTTAACTTGACGAATGTCAACCGCAAGGATATCTGGGAGCTTAATGAGTGCTAGATCAGACCCCCACTCCAGCGGGCCTGTCGGTTCGAGGACAGTTACCTCAATAAGGTCCTTGTAAATCGGAATGAGGAGACGGTCGCGCTCAAGACCCAGCGCAAAGCGTTCGCCGTGCAGCTCCCGCCAGACGTGCGCAGCGGTCAAGAGGTACGCCTTGCCGGAAGCGGCGACACAGGTCGCGGTGCCGCGATACAAGGGTCGCTCCCCGTCGACCGCAAAAACCGAAGCGGTGTACGTCCAGAGCCTCTCGCGGACCTCGTCAAGAATATCCTGAGGAATCTCGGTGAGCGGTATAGTAGCAAGAACTTCTAGGCTCACTACACCTCCAACTGCGACAACGAGTTTCGACTGACCCGGATAAAACCGGTCCCAGCCAGCCTAAGACGATCGAGAAAAGTCGTCAGTGGTCAGTCTATCACTTGTGAGTGGACCAAGAAAGACCGTCAGTGGTCAGTTTGTCAGTCGTCAGTGGATTGACAAGAGCGGCTAGCGCTGAGTTGACCCCGCACTCCGCGGCAGTTCTCAAAAGCAGTGATAAGTGGGATTCCGGCGTGCGTTGCCGGAAAAAAGAAGGCAAACAGCGCAGCGCCCTGCCGCAACCAAATCAGTCACCAGTGGCAAGTGGCAAGCAATCGAAATCAGAAGTTAGAAGTCAGAAGTCAGAAGACAGAAGCGCGAGCCGCAGGCAGCAAATCCGCGGCACATACAATGATGATAAGATTCGTCAGATGTTCAAATGGATCAGGGTGATTGTCTTTTTGTCCTGCGTTTCAGCCTTAGCGCAGGGGCCGCAAAACATCCTTCTGGTTGTGAACCAGAACTCGCAGGTTTCGAAGCAGGTCAGTGAATATTATCTGCATCGCCGCAGGGTGCCCGCGGCACAGGTCTGCGCGATCAAGGCTCCGGAAGAAAAGGAAGTTGACCGCGCTACCTTCGACGACTCGGTTCGGCTGCCCATCCTCGACTGTTTGTCCAAGGGTCGTCTCGAAGACCGCGTGCTTTATATCGTCCTGACCAAGGGTGTGCCGCTGAAAATCAAGCCGAGCGGCCGCCCCACCACTCAGGCGAGCGTGGATTCCGAGTTGACGCTCCTCTATCAGGATCTGCTGGGGATTCCGCGCGTGCTGGAAGGGACGATCCCCAATCCTTATTTCGTGCGCACCACGCGCCGGGGTTTGGTGCGGTTCAGCCACCGCGAATTCCCCATGTATCTGGTGACGCGGCTGGACGGATACGACATGGCCGACATCAGCGCGCTCATCGACCGCGCGCAGTCCCCATCGCGCCAAGGCCAGTTTGTTTTGGATTTGGACGACAACGACAACCGGCCCGGAAACGCCTGGCTGCGCGAAGCTGCGGACCGGCTGAGAGCGCTGGGCATTCCTCCGTCGCGCATCACGCTTGACACCACGCCGGCGTTCTTAACGGGACAGAAGAACGTCCTCGGGTATGCGAGCTGGGGCTCGAACGATCACTCCGATCGCTCGCGCTTCCTGGGCAATACCTGGGTGAATGGCGCGATTCTGGCGGAGTTCGTATCGACCGACGCACGGACGTTTACGCGGCCGCCCAAGGATTGGAATATCGGCCGCTGGAGCGATTCGCCGATTACTTTCTACGATCGCTCGCCGCAATCCCTCATCGCCGATTATATCCACGAAGGCGTGACGGGGGCGGCAGGGAATGTGTATGAGCCCTACCTGGGTGGCAACGTGCGGCCACAAATCTTGTTTCCAGCTTACGTGCAGGGCCTGAACTTGGCCGAAAGCTACTGGGCGGCAATGCCTTATTTGAGCTGGCAGACGGTCGTGGTCGGCGACCCGCTGACCGCGCCTTTCGCCGGCGTGCCACTTCCGGCGGCAGAGGCCGACCCGCCGCTGGACTCGACGACGAAACTGCCGAAGTATTTCGCGCAGTGGAAAGAGATGGCGCGCAAGCGGGCGCCGTAGACGGAAGGCAGAGGGCGGGGAAAAGGCGAAAGTCAAACAACCAGGAGACAGTATGAAAAGCAATCGAAGAATTCCCCGGCGCCAGTTCATGCAGGATTCAATGGCGCTGTTGGCGGCTGGGCCGGCGGCGACAAGCGGAAATCTTGCCTCGCACACCTCAACGCCCGGATGGTCTTCCCCCGACAACGAGTCGCAACGATGGCATCTTCACGGGACCTTCAATTCCGGGCGGACCGTCTGGATACTCACCCGACCTGAAGCGAGTTTTCAGGAACAACTCGCCTCGCGGGAACTGGCGCGAGGGCTGAGGAACCTCGGGCTAGCTCGCGAGCCAATTCAAGCCGCAATGCCCGGCGCTGAGCCCGCCGCCTCCGATTCCGTATTCACCTTAGCGGTAAAGAGGGCGAACTTCAGGCATCCGGAAGCATACGATATCGCGCGGGAACATGAGGATGGGAAACCGGTTCGCGCCAGCCTGACGGGCGCCACTCCGCAGGCCGTTCTGTACGCGGTATTTGAGTTTCTGGAACGCCAAGGGACATTCTTTGGGCTGGCAGGCGAGGTCTACCCGCTTGAGCCGGCCCAGGCGCTCAGCCTGCCACCCGTCGGCCAGCCTTGGCGAGCCCAGCCTCGCTTTAGCACGCGCGGATTGCTGCCTTGGCCGGACTTCCTAAACTGCATCACGGCGTTCAATCGCGAGGAACATCGCGCCTACCTCGAAGCCATGCTGCGCATGCGCTTCAACACTCTTGGCATTCACGTTTATTCCGGCGCCGAACAGTGGACTGAATCGTTCCTGTCTTTTGAGTATGCCGGCGTCGGCCACCTGGCCTACACCGATACGAGCGCGACGAACCGCTGGGGCTACTTGCCGGAGCGGACGTCGCGCTACGGCATGGGCGCTTCCGACCTTTTCGCGGATGACGTCTTCGGGTCGGAAGCAACCACGAAGGCGACCAATTGCTGGGAGGATCAGGCCCTCGCCCAAGAACTCTGGGGCGAAGCATTTCGTTACGCCCAAAGGCTTGGCATTCGAACCGGCGTGGGCTTCGAGCCTTATCAAATTCCTGACGAAATCTTCCGAGCTACGCCGCCGGAGGCGCGCTATGTGTCACCCAATCCTAAGGTGCCAGGGCCGCGCATCGACCCTGATTCCGTGGCGGCGCGAGACATTCTGGAGGCGCGACTTGGGCGGCTGCTGGAAACTTACCCGACCGTCGACTATGTCTGGCTGTGGGAAGACGAGGGGATGAACTGGGCCAGCCAGCAGGAGGATGTGCCTCTCTCAGTCACGCCTTTTCAACAAGCGCATGCTTTCTTGAAGAGGCACGCTCCGGAAAAACGCCTGGTGGTTTCCGGGTGGGGTGGTGTGGTTCGTCATTTCGCCTATTTCCATGCTCACCTGCCGGAAGACGTGATCTTCACTTCCTTGAGCGACAATTTGGGATGGGACCCCGTCAGCGAAGAGTACGCGAAGCTGGAAAATCGAGAGAGATGGCCGATCCCCTGGCTGGAGGACGACCCTGCCATGTGGCTGCCCCAGTTTCACGTCAGCCGCGCCGCCGAGGACATTGACCGCGCTGAGAAGTTCGGATGCCAGGGACTGCTCGGCATTCATTGGCGTCACCGCATCATGGACGCCAACGCCGGCTTCCAGGCCAGACGCTCCTGGGACGAATCCCTGAAACCCTCCGATTATTTCCAGCGCTTCGCTGCCACCCAGGCGCGCGGCGCTCGGGCCGAGAAGCTGGCCCAGACGCTCGATCGCACCGATCGCGAGCGGCTGATCTTGTGTTCATTTACCGGCAAGATCGAGCACGGCCACCACGAGACTCACGAGTATTCAGGCGACTACGACGAGGCATTTCAGTTCTGGAACGGCTACGAGCCGCCGCAAGAAATCAAGATTGCGCAGGCGGAATTGGCGCGAGATCTGCGCAGCCTAGCCGAGACCGCGTCAAGCGCCGCGGAAAGCAACCGGCTCGACTACTTTGCGCGCTATGTCGAGTTCCTGGTGCCTTACTCCGAATCGTGGTCGCTGGCGTTTCGCCTCCATCAAATCCTTCAGCAAGCTCAGAATCTTAAGAAGCAGGGCCAGGCCGGAGAGGCGCGAGATAAAGTGATGACCGAGGGCGTCCCGTTGTGGATGAAGCTGGCGCCTCTGGTGCGCCAAGCGCTGCTCGGATATCAGAGAGCAGTCAGCGAACGAAATGAGCTCGGAGCTCTGGCGTCCATGCACAACAAGTACGAGCGACTCGCCTTGTTCCGGCTCCGCGCCTCGATGAAGGAGTATGTCGGCGATCTGCCTGCCAACGTCGAAAGCCTATTTGAAGAAGTCCGCAAGCCTGACTTTGATGCTGCGCCGTGGGTTTTCATTCCCACTCGCCCCTCGCTGCTTGGCGGGGAAGAGGCGGTGCGCGTCTTCGCCGTTGCTCCTGGCGGTCAACAAGTGTCGCGCGCCACTCTTTTCACCCGCTTGGCCGGTTCCGAGACTTGGGAAGCTCATGCTATGAACCTGGTCGGTCGCCGCACCTTTGTGGCAGAGCTTCGCTCGCGCCAGAGCGCGAGTCCGCTGCTCGATTACTACGTGGAAGCGGAGTTCGCGCGGCGGGAAGCCAAGGTCCGCGCCACAGCGCCGCAAGAAGCACCAAAGCGCTTTTACACCGTCACCTTGATCTAAGATGGGTCGATTTGCGCCGTACAAACGGACCATCCCGGAGGGGAAAAGCGCCGGAAGGGCTCAGTTGAAGACGAACCGGGATCGGAGCTCGCTTTCAGGATAACGGGCTATGTTCTCAGGCCTGGGGCCGGGCTAACCGGAGTTCGTCACGAAACCTGGGGTTCTGACTCTTTTAAGACTTCCGTAGGCAGAAGTGCTTGGTGTGCATGGGGGGTGTCGGCCCACTGGCGTAGGAGCAGTAACCTTAGGATCCGTACTTCCTGAGCCGAAATGCATAGCCCCGAATAGTTGGAACGGCACTAGCTGCAGCGCTTCACCCTCCGCCCTCAGCTCCAGGCAGCGAGCGAGAATCGAACTAAAATCCTGGCGCCGCCATCTCTACTTGTTGAGATGGGTCGGCTATCAGTGGCCCAGCGAGTTCAGCTTGGCAAGCTCCCGGCGCGCCTCCCGGAACTGGGGATCATTCTGAAGCGCCGCCTGGAATTGCCGCACGGCTTCTTCCTTTTGGTTTTGCGCTTCCAGGATCAAGCCCAGTTGATAATGCGCCTCGGCGGAAAAAGGATTCGCAGCGAGCGCGGTGCGAAAATGTTCGGCCGCCTCCGTCGCCTGGCCCCGGCGCGCGGCGAGGAGCCCCAATCCGAAATGCGCTTCGTAGTCTTGGGGCGCGAAAGTGAGCAGTTGATGAAACTCCGCAGCGGCGCGCCCGGAGTCGCCCACGGCCAACCAGATATCGCCGAGGAGTTCTTCCGCCTCGACATTGTGCGAGTCGAGCGCGAGCGCGGCCTTGAGTTGGCTGGCGCCGTCGAGATAGCGATGCAGCCCCACATCCGAGCGGGCCAGTTCTATATACGCCGGCAGGTTTCGAGGATCGTCGGCAAGGATGGCCTGAAATTCCGCCACAGCCTCATCCGCCTTGCCGATGCGCGCCAGATGCCCCGCCAGCAGGTAACGTTTGTACTCAAACAGACGGTCTTTGGGATCGATTCCGGAATTGTCGAGAGCGGCTTGGGGCGAGCCGATCTCCACGTACCCGAGCGACCGCAAGCGCTCGGCGGCCCCCGGCACGTCGGCAGTGGCCGTTTGGCCGGCCGCAGCCGGCACTGAGAGGTAAGTTGCGACCAGCGCGGCCAACCGCTCGCGGCAAGATGCGGCGAGGGCCGTTTGGCCGGGCAAAAGATTATGCAGCTCGGCGGGATCGTGCTTCAGGTCGTAAAGTTCCGGGTGAGGAGCGTCAATGTATTGATATTCTCCCCGGCGCAGGCTGCGCAACGTCGCCCATCCAAATTTGTCGTGCGCGTAGGAGCTTTCGCTGTAAACGTCGCGCGGCGGCGAATTCCCGCCCTTCGCGAGTTCCAGCAGGCTGTGACCGCAAAAGTTTGCCGGCGACGGAAACCCCAGGAGGCTCAGCACGGTCGGCGCAACATCGATCAGACCCGCGGGGGCATCCACGCGCGCGGGATAATCAATCCCTTGCGGCCAATGGAAGATGAGCGGCACATGCAGCGTGCTGCTGTAAATGAAATATCCATGCGTGTTTTCGCCGTGGTCGCCCAGGCTCTCGCCATGATCGGAGAACAACACCAGCAGCGCCCGCCGGTCCAGCCCCGACCGCGCAAGGAATTCAAGAAAGCCCCCCAGAGAATCATCCACGTAAGCCAGTTCCTGGTCGTACTCGCGCTCGGGGGCGCGGGCGCGGTAGGCGACGGGCGCATTGTAGGGCAGGTGAAGATCAAACAGGTGTATGAAGAGCAGGAAGGGGCGGCCGGAATTCTGCTCGAGCCAATGTTCCGCGGCATCCAGCACCTGAGATGCGGGACGCTTCAGGTCGAGCGCACCCTTGAACGCGCGCGCGTCAAAAGGGCTGTCGTAGGTTTGGAATCCCTGTGCCAAGCCGAAACGGCGCTCGAGAAAATATCCCCCAATGAAGGCAGCGGTGTTGTAGCCGTGGGCTGTGAGGACCGTGGCAAGAGTCACGGCGCCGGGCGACAAGACCTGGGCATTCTCCCTGACGCCGTTCGCAAAGGGATAGGTGGAGGTAAACAGAGACACATGTGAAGGCAAGGTGATGGGCGCCTGAGTGCTGACCTCGGTGAAGACCGTACCAGCGCGCGCCAGGGAGTCGATGTGCCGCGTTTGCAGCCGTGAGTAGCCGTAACAACTGAGATGGTCGGCGCGCAGCGTGTCGACGGAAATAAGGATGACGGGCGCAGGTCCGGCCGTTCCCGCCGAATCTGGCCGCGGCCCTGCCGGCGCCGCAGGGGACGCCAATGCCAGCAGCACGGCCAGGAAGAGAATGCGCAGGAATAGCGAGCCTCGCGCCAAGGGCATATCCGAATGATACTCGAACAGCGTCACAGACGGAAAGTTGAGCGCCAGGTCAGCTTTGTTTTGTAGCGGCAGTTTTACGTGCCCTAATGGCGGCCTCACTAGTACATCGGGACAAGTTTCGCTTCCTCGAGATCGCGTATAAACCTTGCCTCGATGCGCGGCAGGAAAAGTGAAACCCAAAACTGAAACTGTGCAGCAAGCCGCAAGAACTCATCATGATAAATCGCTGTGCGTGCTAACCCAAGTTCGTCACGAAACCTGGGATCTTGACCTTTTCTTGAGATTTCCACGGACACAAGTGCTTGGTGTTCATGCGGGTGTCCGCCCACTAGCGCGGGGGCGGCAGCCTGAAGATCCGTACTTTCTGGGCCGAAATACATAGCCCCAAACAGTAGGAACGGCACTAGCGCATGCCGTTAAAGAGGACTGGTGCCATCAGAGCACTATACTTCACCGCTTCGTCAAACCTATGGGATGCGTCGACCAGCCAATGAGTTCGGCATGCTCCGCCCATTGCCAGAATCGTCACTCCGAGCTTAAGATTGTGCGCGAGGGTTCCGGTCTTCAGGCACATCGTGCCGGTTTCAAGGCCAGTCAAAGACTTGTCACCCGACGCGTTCTTCTAATCGTTGTGTGACTGGACTCGTTGACTCCTGCCTTCAAGAGACCGGCAAAGGGCAGCCGCTGGCGAGCGGCAACGGAGAAGCGAACATGGACATGGATTTCACCGGGAGAGTCGTGGTAGTGACAGGCAGCGCATCGGGAATTGGACGAGCCTGCGCCCGCGAGTTTTCGGCTCGGCATGCGGCGGTAGCCATTGTTGATCGCGATGCCAAGAACGGACAACAAGCGTCGAATGAACTCCGAGACAAGGGATTTGCGGCTGATTACTTCAACTGCGACGTTACCAGCGCAGCGCAGGTCGAACAAGCGATGAATGGCGTTGTCTCCCGTTTTGGCGGGATCGACGTGGCCGTGAGCAACGCTGGCATCCAGCGCTACGGCACCGTCGTGACCCTTTCCGAGCAGGAATGGGACGAGGTGCTCGACGCCAATCTCAAGAGCGCCTTTCTGGTCTCGAAGTACGCGATACCGCACATGCTGGCGCGTGGAGGAGGGTCTATCGTGATCACGGGCTCGGTCCAGTCCGCCGCCGCCCAGCGCAATTCCGCTCACTACGTGGTCAGCAAACATGGATTGCTTGGATTGGCGCGGAGCATCGCCCTGGATTTTGGAAAACAGAATATCCGCGCCAACTGCATTCTGCCCGGTTCAGTTGACACGCCGATGCTGCATTGGGCCGCGAACCTCGACAGCAGTCCGGAGCGGGTGCTACAGGCCTGTGACGCGATGCATATCCGGGGCAGGATGGGTACGCCCGAAGAAGTTGCGCGAGTGATCGTGTTCCTGGCCAGCGACCTGGCTTCTTTTGTAACCGGGGCCGCAATCAACGTCGACGGCGGGCTCCTGGTGCCAGTGGGCGGGATGAGCTTCCAGGAATCCGGCACGGGCGGCAGCAAGGTCTGACAGGCACTTACAATCGCTGCCACATCACGCTGGCTGGAGCGCCTTCGCTCACCATGGCGGCTGAGCCCCTCGCGGGGAACCCTCATGCCGTCCACGAACTCTCGATCTCCTCGAGAGTACGCCCTTTAGTCTCCGGCACCATGGTGGCGGAAAACAACAGCGCCACCACGCACGCTCCCGCGTAAATCCAGAATGAGGCTCTTGCTCCGAGGCCCTCCACCAAGCTCAGAAAGGTGATGGTGACAAGCAGGTCAGAAATCCAGATGACCACGGAACTGAGAGACATCGCCTGCCCGCGCACCGTGGTAGGGTAGATTTCAGAGATCAGCAGCCAGAAGATCGGTCCAAGGCCGATGGCGAACGAGGCGAGATAGGCGACCACGTCAAACAATATGGCGTTGCGTGGAACATGGCTTGCCCCAAACAGGTAGCCCAAGTGCATCAAGCTCAGTCCCATGCCGGCGATGCCTAGCATCAGCAGAGGTCTGCGCCCCACGCGGTCCAACAAGAGGAGTGAGACGATCGTGGCGCCGAGGTTTACGCCACCCACCAGCACCGTAGCAAGAATGGCACTGGATGCGCTCTGGAAGCCTGCCATTTGGAGAATGGTGGGAGTGTAGTAGATGATCGTATTCACTCCCGTGATCTGCTGAAAGATGGCCAGCAGAACTCCAATCAAGAGAGGCCTGCGAAACCGCCGGGCGAAAAGGTCGCCAAAACTCAAGTTGTCTTTTTCTGTGACCTCCCGGAGTTCGCGCAAGTCACGTTGGGCCTCCTCGGCAGTTTCAACCCGGGAGAGGATTCCCAGCGCCTCCTCGAGGCGCCGCTGGGTCGCCAGCCAGCGTGGACTCTCGGGCAAAAACATCAAGGCGACCAGGAGGACAATCGAGGGTGCAACCGCGCTGATAAACATCGCACGCCAGTTACCCGTTCCCGAAAAGAGGTAGTCCACACAGTAGGCCACCACGATGCCGGTAACGATCGCCAGTTGGTTGAGCGTAACAAAGGCGCCGCGAATCCGCGCCGGGGCCACCTCGGCGATGTAGAGAGGTGTGATGATTGACGCGATTCCGACCGCCACGCCCACCCAGAATCTGGCCACCAGGAACAACGCCAGGCCATTGGCCAGACCCGTGCCAACCGCGAATACTCCGAAGATGACTGCATTCACAATCAGTACCGGTTTCCGGCCGAACCGGTCCGCGAAATACCCGGCAACCGCAGCCCCAACCGCGGCTCCCGCCAAGACGATGCTCACGGCCAACTCAGTCTGAGCCGAGCTGAGCTGAAACAGCTTGCGCACAAACAGAATGGCGCCGGAAATGACGGCGGTGTCATAACCAAAGAGCAGGCCTCCGACGGCCGCCGTGACCGCAATCAGGAAGGCGTAGGCGTGGCTGCCATCGCGAGGGTTCCTGGCAAACAATGCGCGACCGCCGCTAGGTGAGTTCATTTGACTCGGCATGCCGCCAAACCTCTTTATTCCGCGATGGCGACAGGGTAGGTGTTCTCGCTCAAGCGCTGGCTCCCCTGCTTCAGGATCAGGACCAGCTCGTAGTCGCCCGCCGGGAGCTCGCGCGGCGCCCGGCATTCGATCCCGGGAAGTTCGGCGACTGAATCTGCGGGCAGCGTCACTCTGGCATCGCTGGCGGCCACGAGCATCTCTCCCGCCGGCCCTCGCAGCCGGACCTCGTAGGTCACGTCTTCGATCTTTCGGTGCTCGTCGTTCACCACCCACGGGTTCACATCGACGGTGGGCTGGTCGCCCGGCTGGTTCCCGCGGCTACCGAACACAGCCCGGCCAAGGTCGGCGCCGATCAGGACCGGTTGGTAGGCGCGCTGCAAGGCGTAATAGCCCAGCTTGGGCTTGCGGCCATAACTCACGACGGACCACGTAATGGAAGGCCAGCAATCGACGAACTGAAACTGGAAAAACGATCCGACCTTCTCATATTTCGCACGCCGGTAGTGCTCGACCGCAAACTTCATTACCTCCGCCTGGTAGCGCTGCGAATTAGCGACGAATTGCTCCCAGTCACGGCCCATCGGCACTCGCGCCACATGAAACGTCTGGTCGTACTGGAAGTCGTGATAGGCAAGCTTATTCCAGTCAGGAGGCCACTCGCTCCCTGCTATCTCGCGCATCTCCTCTACCGAAGGCAGGGCCTGGGCGCCGAGTTCGGATATGATCGGCCCGCCGGGCAGCTTCGCGTAGTCGTGAAAGTCGCCGTCGTACCAGCCCGCATACAGGTGCTCGTCAAACGCCGCGACGGGCCGGACAGGCCGGGAGGAGTCTTCCTGGGCGCCCACGCGCGCCAGGAAAGGATCCATGACCTTGACGTTGTAGGCTGTCGATTCGTTCTGGCAGACCCAGGTAATGATGGAAGGGTGATTGTAAAACTGCCGGATCATGTCGCGAAGCTGCCGAGCAGCTTCCTCGAGGAAGGTGTCCGTGTGCATGTAGTCCCATTGCAAGGGGAAATCCTGCCAAGCTACGATGCCGGCCCGGTCGAGCGCATCGTACAGTTCCTCGCGATTGACGTGTACGCACACGCGCACACCGTTGATATGGGCATCGCGGAGTAACTTGATGTCCTGGGCGATTCGCTCCGGTGTGTAGCGCGACAGCCACATCTCCGGGACAATGTTCGTTCCGCGAATGAAGAATCGAACGCCGTTCAACCGCCATTCGCCAGTCTTCTCGTCAAGGGTGATGCTGCGCACGCCGAAGCTCGTCTCGCGCGTGTACACTACTTCTCCGGCCGCAGCCAGACTCAGGTGACAGTTGTAGAGGAAAGGCTCGCCGAGGTCCCACGTCCACCACAGATGTGGATGCTCCATCGGCATCACCAGCACGACGGTAGCATCCGGAGAAGTCAGATCTAAGGTCGAAGAGACGCTCTCGCCACCGGCTTCCGCAACAATCGAATACCTGCCGGGGCGCACGGCGTGGACTTCCGCAGTGATGAAAGCCTTGGCGTCGAAGCCTTCGTCTTCTGTCTGGCCGGTCGCAAGCTTGCGCTGATACAGGAATGGCTGAATCTTGACATTGCCCAGCCAGGCTAAATGGCGGACCTCGAGTTCGACGCTATTCCAGATGCCCGCCGACGTTCCATCCTGGCCAAACTCCTTGGAAGTACTGCCCGGCTTGCAGTCCCAGTGCGAGAAGATACCCTTGATCAACCGCTTGTGGTCAGGCCACACAGTGCCGGTTTCTTCCATGGGCGCATCGACTGTGGCGACAACGTGGTTGCGCCCACGCTTGATTTCCGGCGTCACGTCATACTCAAAAGCTTGGAAGTAACCCTCGTGCCGTCCTATTTGAGTGCCATTGACCTCGACGTCGACAAAGTAGTCGACGCCATGAAACACAAGAAATACACGGTCCGAAGGAGAAAGAGTCTCTCCGAAATCGAAATCTCGTTCGAATCGCACGCGGCCGTTAAAATTAGGTAGGCCGTTCAGGTTCCAATTTGAAGGGACTGGCATCGTACCCGGCCCAGGAAGGCGTGAAGGGTCAGAGACGATGGAACCGTCCGCCTTCAGCGTCGTGTGGGCAAGCGCTCGATAACTCCACGGCCCGTCCAGGGAAAGCTTCTTCGGGTAAGAGGAAGACTGTGCGCCGACGCGCGAGGGCGCCAGGAGGAATGCTAGAACGCCGAGAAGAAGAACGTGTCTGATGGTTACGGTGTCACTGATAGATCGCATCGGTACTTCCTCCAAAACCTGGATCGAGTGGCCCCGGCAAATTCTGCAACATCCTCTCCAGAAAGCACGCCTTAGTGTCCAGGGCCGGACATTGCGGCCACGACTCGCAGCGTGGCGATTTCATGCGGCTTCAGGTCTACCGTCAGCGAGTGACCCGAGGGATTGAGCGGTTGCTGATTCTCCTCAGCCGCATTGGAGCGCCAGGCGCTCTCAACATTGAACATGGGAAAGGTCAGGTGCGCGGTTGCAGCGGTGCCTCCCGCCTCCAGCAGGCGGACGATCGTGCCTTTGCCGTCATCGGCGGCTTTCCAGTTCTCGACCACCACGTTGGGAGCGTCGACCTCCAGGAAGCTGCTCGGATTCGGCGGCAGAGGACGCTCCGGGTCATCGAACTTATCATTTGGGACCAGTTCGCCCACTTCGAGCGGAGTCATGGCGGCGCGGCCGAGACGCGCGAGTTCGGCGGGCGACAAATCACTTCCGCTCGTCACCGCGTACCGGAACGTGTAATCTCCGCTCTGCACCCGGCGGAAGTTAGTATGCCAGTAGTTGTTCATGGCGTACGAGAAGATCGTACCGGCCTTGGGTTGGAACTCCTCCGGCCACGTCCCACGGACGACGTCGCCGAGAGTGATGAGGGGCGCGTCGACTGGCACCACGCCGACGCTCAGGCCCGCTGAGGCCACGCGCACCCAGTGCTGGACCGTGAACCAGGCAACGTTCCCGCCCTTCAGCAGGTCGTGTGCCGGGTCGACCCAGCCGTTCTGAATTTCGTAACTGAACTCTGGACGATCGGCCGCCACCGGAAACGCGAAGTAAACAGCTTCCTTGACGCTCACCGGATCCTTATGCACGCGGTTCACCAGGTCGATCCGCTTCTGGCCGTCGAAGAGGATGATATCGGTCGAAATCGCGGGAGCCCCAAGCCCGCTTGTCTCATAGGTCAGGACTTGCCCGTAGGGCGTGCGCCGGACACTGGTGACGCGGCCGCCGCTCGAACCGGTCACGGTGAGTTCCGCGAAGGGCAGTGACTTGCGCATGTAGACAAGCTGCGTCTCGCCATCGCCGCCTGAAACATAGAGGTATTGATTGAAGCGGTAGGGACTGGTAGCGTCTACGATGTCCCGGTTCAGTTGCTTGTCGAAGATGCTTTTGATCGCGCCGGCCTGGGGGTCCACTTCAATGCGGTAGTAGGCGTTCTCCAGCACGTTGGTCGCGGGCAGAGAAGTCTCTTCCGGGCGTGCCGGAGCGGGCCGGTGCGGCTGCACGACCTGGTAGCAGCGATAGCCGAGCGAGGGTACATCGCGAGCCAGAAAGCGAACGCGGTTGTAGCCCGCATGCCTGGCGATGACTTCAAGCTGCACGGCCGTTTTGCCGGGATATTCAAGGATCGTGTCGCCGGCGTCGAGGTCGGTCTCGACCAGATCGCTGCGGGTCCAGCTCAAGGGGTTGAACACGACGAAGGCGGTCGCAGGTACGCGAATTTTGTCCGCCAGTTGGCTGAGCGACTGATCGAGAACGGCGTTTACCCGCAGCCGACCGTCAACCGCGAAGTGGTCCTTCACCTCGAACTGCCGCAGCGTCTCTTCGCTTTCGGGCCGCGAGTAGCCTCCCCAGGACGTGAAGGTGTGTTCAGCGTAGAGCACGAGATCATTCCACATGGCGCGAATCTCATTCGCCGGACCGGAGACGTTCTTTTCGAAGTAGGTGGCAATGGTCGAGAGCTTCTCGCCGGAAGGCGCGCGCTGCTGGCTGGAGCGGTCGATGGCGAGATAGTGCGCGTCCGTGCCGTAGCCGTCCTCCCAATAGGGGCCTCCGTCGCCCTTCACGGTTTCCAACTCAGAGCCGTAGTGCTGGTCGATATAGCGCATGAAATCAGGGAAGGTGGAAAGCTTGATCGTGGGGTAGGCGTACTGGCCGTTCCATTTCTTCACAAACTCCCGTTCGCCCGGCACAAGGTACGTGTTCTCGAATTGGCTGCCATACATCAAGACCGTGTCGGGCTTGTAGGAAGGCGACTCGTACTGCTGGAAGAAGGTGGGCAAGGCCTGGCGGCAGTTCGTCTCCTGGGGAGGTATTCCGCAGACGAACCAGAGCTGCGAGTACTGGCGCGAGTACGACATCAGCACCTTCTGCCCGTCGGGACCCTCCCACCAGAACGGCGCTTTTGTGTTCCAGCGTCCATATAGCAGGATCGGTCCCCGGTCGCTGTTGGCCGCAGCCGAAAAGTACTTGATTCCGAGCGCTGCCAGCACCGAAGCGTATGACCAGGTGTAACTGGGGACATCTGTGATGTTGGCGTAGTCAAACGGGATGCCGTCCTGCTGGTGGAGCTGACGAGTGTAGTCGGTGGACCGGATCAGCTCCTCCAACGTCGGGTAGCCGGTCATCAGACTGGCCAATTGCGCTGGTACCGCAATTTTGCCTTCGTGCACGAGTTTCAGCAGCCGTTCCCGAGTCTCTGTGTTCCGAGAATCGAGATATTGCCGCACGATCCAGGAGCCGTCGAGGTTGAACCGCATCTCCGGATGGGCCTCGATCTCATCCAGCAGCCTGTCGACGTTGCGATTGTGGATCTCGGCGATTTTAGCCTGGTAGTCCGTGAAGCCGATATCGAGATGCGCGTGCGGCGCCAAATAAATTGTCCATTTTCGCTCCGGCACGAAGTTGAGCCGCGACTTGAAGACGCGGCCGTCGAGGCGGACGTTGGCATCAATTTCCGTGGGGCCGCTCAACTCAGGCACGGCGAACTCCATCCGCTCCTCACCGAAGTCGTGCCCTTGAGCGAGGGCCGCCTTCAGGCTCTTGCCGGCCACAGTCAGAGTCACGTCTCCCTGGCGAACGGGTCCGGGGTGCGTGATTGTGACCTCGGCCAATTCGGAAAGAGCCCCGTTACGATTCACGTAAAAAATCGTCGGGTCAATGCTGACCTGTGCGGCACGCGGCGCTGTGGCGTCGGGGTCTGCCACCAGCCGCAGCGCGTCGTAGACCAGCCAGGAGTCGCCCGGGCCATCCTTGGGATCATCCATGGCCGTGAGCACCAGCCTATTCTCCCCGCGCTGCAGCGCTGCGGTGGGCAGCGCCAACTCGAGCTGGTCGCCGCCGTAAATCGGCGAATCGACCCCGCCGTCGCCGGGATAGTAGCTCACCTTGCGGTGGAAATAGAACAAGCCCAATTTCCCGTTGATTTCGATCTGAAGGTTGGGAACGCGCGGCCGGTTCAGGACTACCGAGACCACCAGCCGGTAGGCTCCGCGCGGAGGATTCGTCAGATTGAAAACGATCGTGTATGGATGAGGTCGCGCCCCGGCATCCGCGTTGGCGGAGCCCGGTTGCTCCCCAGGCCAGTTCTTCGACGGATCGCTTTTACCCACGGTGAAGATCGGGTTGTAGTGCGGGTCCGAGAAGTTAGTGCGCGCGTGAAACTCTCCCGACGATTGGTCGAACTGTCCGATTTCCCACACCGTTTGTTCCGCTGCGGCAAGCGGCTTAACGGCAACAGGCAACATCGCGAATGATGCCAGCGCGAGGAGGACAACCATTTTTTTTCTGTTCATAGGAAGCTCGGTTCCACTTTCTTACGGTCAACGTAGCAGCCAGCGAGTTCCCAACCGCGCCGCTGGCAGTATTCTTTAAGCTCGCGGGTTTGCATCGTTGGGTCGCGGTTCAACTCCGTCCCGCGGCACCGTTCCTCAGTAGCAGCCGCCGTCAGAGATTCGCTCCGAGTTCTATTGCAGGGTAAAAGAAGCCGACTCCTCGGCCGTTTCAGTTCCTTGTTTGACGATAAAACGTATCGTGAATTCACCAGGCTCGAGTCGAGAGAGGGGCGTCACGGCTACGTACTGGATGCGCCCGTCCTGGTCCGGGGGGCCGAGTGGCGGCAACCCGTTTCCCAGGACCTTTCCATTCCGGCTGAATTCCATCACCAATCGGGGAGGCGCGGCAACGCTTTTGTCGGAATAGATAACCAAATAGAAAGGGAGGTCTTCTGTGCTCGCCTTGCTGACGACCGGACTGAGGGTCGGTGAAACCACTTTGCCCCCAATCAGCAGCGGGTCGCTGTCCTTCGTAGACTTTTCCCTGTCCTTCGTGTTTCGGATGGCGGCGACGCTGCTGATGGCCAGCGCCGTCGATGGCAGAGGCATGATCACATTACTTCTTCGGGCGCTGACTTTGTTGCTTTCCCCGTCTAGCACTGCGGTTTCGAGCGAGTAGCGCCCGGAGGGCAGATCGAAGTGTTCCGTATAGATGAAGTGGCTCGCCTTGAGGGCCTCCAGCTTCGAGGGCGGCACACTGAGCGGTACCTCATTGGCGAACTTCTTCACCACTTCATTCTGCCCATCCTTCAACAAAGCAACGTAGGACAGACGGCCCTCAAACTGGTCCGCCGACCTGCTCTTCAGGAAGGTCACATTGGTGAGTGGCACCTCCACGACCAATTCGCATACGGGCTGATTCTGCCGGCCGCGGAAATGCAAGGCCGCAGCCTGAAAGTCAAACGCGTTGGGAAGTTGAGGGGAATCGAGGGCGGCCAGCAGGGAAACCTCATACGGGCGAAAGACGCTCCCTGTGGCCAGCGCCTGTGGAAGCGCGAAATAGCCCGATCTCGATTGGACGCGCAGATCGCTCGAGCTCATGCTGATCGAAATCTTGCGGAAAGACCCGTCGTAGTTTTTGATCTCCGGATTATAACTAATCTCGTAATATGTTTGGAGGTCTTCTGCAAATCTATGGAGTGGGCCTCGCAGGTCGTTGGTGTTGGCGATCAGCGCCCCTCCGGTGGAATCCGCCAGAGTGCCCAACGCGCTTTGGGTGTTGGCGCGGGTGCTGTCAATGCTGGTACCGATGAGGTTCGCCTCGTCCGGCCGGACGGGCGCATCGCTGGCAGCCGTTGCCTGGTCATGCGAAGTTTGGGCGGCGCCGTGCAGCATATCGATGGCCGCTTGATTTGTGCTTGTGGTCGTCAAACCATGAGCGTCAACCGCGTAGAAACTGACGTTGGACCGATTCGCGATGCTGATGATGTGCCTAAAGGGCTCTTCGACGCCCTGCGGGATGACAAAACCTTCGGAAAAGTAGAGTATGGTTTTCCTTCCGGGCAGCCGATATTGCTGCTTCACAGCATCCAGCAACGCGAAGATTGAGGTCCGGCCGGACTCCGCCATCGCGTAGCTTTGCTCGGTCTGAATCATTTCCAGCAGCATTTGGGCCATGGCTCGCGCCGCAGGGTTAACAGTGTGCATGTTGTCGATTTGTTCTTGCGTGGACTGCGCGCCGGCCGCATTGGGGCCGATGATCTGCTCGAGTTGATTTCGGACGATTTCGGTATCTTTGGAAAAATCGGTGCTCCCGCTACGAGTCGCGCGGTCGAGCGCCTTGCGGAGAAGCTCGGGATCGTTGGTGAACGGCTGTAGGACCTCGAGCTTATGATCGATGGCCATCACGGCCACATAAACATTCTGCGGAAGCTCGCCGTGGAGAAGGTCCGCACCCGCATCATGGGCGAGCCGCCGGGAATTCGTATCGGAGCACTGAAAGATCATGCTCACCAGGCGAATCTGGCGCAGCGGATCGAGTTGGGTTCGCGCGCCGCCGAAGCCGATCGCTTCGGCGCCCTGGACAAGACGAAATGATGTGATTTTCTTCGGCTCGCCGTTGTCAGTAATCTGGAAATCTTCAGGCTTCAGATTGTTGACCGCACGGCCCTTCTTGTCGCGCACAACGACATCCAGCAGCACTTCCTCGCTCGATGATCGCACAGTCGATGCCGAAGGATGGGAGGCAGCGACTTGGCCTACCTCTTGGCCGAGAAGCGAAACCGACAGACTGGAAAAGAAAAGCAGATACAAGGCGCGACGCATGGTTGCACTCCTTCGGGAGCGTGGTGGTGAAGCTTGCGGGCTCCTCCCTCTTCTCCAATGATCGGCTCAAAACCGGTGGAACCCAATGGGCAATGAGCCGTGCTCCGCGTGTCTTCTACGCCGGGTTGGCGCACTCAGACATCGCCGATCAGTTGCTCGACGATGGTTCGTTCGCGATCGCCGTGCGGAGCGCCATCTCCATTGCCTCGGCATGAAAGTCCTGTTGACTCAGTCCGGTGCTGTAGCGGACGCGACCGTCGGGGCCAATCACAAAGGCGTGGCTTGGCCAAGCTGCATAAGCCGCCTCCGCGCTTCCGTCCATGCCGTCCACCAGCGCGGGGAATTTCAGGTGGAGCGTTCGCGTGCACATGACGGCGTGAGCTTCTTTGTCCTCCATCGTCAGGGCAGGAGCGACGTCGATCCCTTCCCGCACGTTGCGGGTGCTCTGCCACTGGTCCGCAGAGTGCGCCTCTCGGATATAAACGAGAAAGAAACGCGCCTGTCGACCGTAGTGTTGGAACAGAGCATTCAGTGCGTCGGCCGAACCACGGAAATTCGGGCACGAGTAGCTTCCGAACACGAGCACTACGGGAGTCTTCCCCCGGAAATCGCTCAGCCGCACATGTTCTTTCGTGCTGACTTGCGACAGATCGAAATCGGGCGCCAGCGTGTCGATCGCCGGCCCTCCTCCCTTCCCCTCCGCTTCCCGTTCGAGGCGGCTCACCGTTGTGCGCTCGCGCGCCGCCTGCGGGCCCAAGTGGAGCCGCGTATAAACCGAAAGCAACTCGCGATGGGCATCGAGAGAGGCGGGGATGGCCCGGACGACCGCTTCCAAACGTTCTCGGGCTTCGTGAAGCTTTCCGGTGCCACTGAGGCATTCACCCATGGCCAATCCCGCCTCGGTAGATTCGGGATGGCGGCGCAGAGCCGCTTGAATGAAGGGCATCGCTTCGGCGTACTGTTTGGACACGATCAAGATCTGGCCGAGTGCCAGATTGGCAGCGTAATCGTTGGGATTCTCCGCAAGCTCCCGGCGGAAGGCGGCTGCGGCGCCGACAGGATCTCCTGTATTCAAAAGTGCCAGGCCGTAGTAAGACTGGAGTTGAGGCAGCTTGGGATTGAGTTCGATGGCGCCGGCCAGTTCCTTCACGGCCGCCGGAAAGTCGCCTGACTCAAAATACTGTGTGCCGACAAGAAAGCGCGCTTCCGCACTGTCGCCATTGCGCAGGATGCGGTCGAGCAGCACTTGTCCTTCTGTGATGCGTTGCGTGCGAATCAAAGCCGTGCCCAGCATGTAAGCCGTCGCGAGATCGGAAGGGTCCTCGCGCTCCGCCGGCTGGAGGAGCTCGATGACGCGGTCATAATCACCCAATTGGAGCTCGCAATCCGCCAGCAGCAGGGTGATTTGCGTTTTCTGGGGCGCTTGCGCGTGCAGTCTGGTGAGCTTTCTAGAAGCCTCGCGGAGCCGCCCGCTTTTTTCATACGCAAGCGCCAGGTTCATGCCAATCCGAGCATCGCCGGGAAGGAGCTTCTCCGCCTTTTGGTACTCCTCAATCGCTTCGTCGTAGCGGCCCAGCTTGACCAGGGTAGCGCCGAGATTCGAGCGCGCGCCCGCTTCGCGGGGATTTAGTTTCAAAAAAGCGCGGTAGGCGTCCACCGCGCCGGCATAATCGCCCGCCTGTTGAAGTTGCCAGGCTCGCTGAACAATCGCCATCGAGTCGTCGTTGACTTGGGCGTGGGCCGCCGCGGGGATGAGGACTAACAGAGCAAGACCACCACCAAGACACAAGGACACCAAGAAAACCTGAGATGCAGAGAGCAGAAACCGGAAATGAGCCGGTTTTGGTCTTTTATTCTTGGTTCCCGCTTTACTTTGGGTCTTGGTGTCTTGGTGGTACATCCTTCTAGCCGGTGATCCCTTTCCCTTCTACGATGGTAATGTAGCGGTCGATGGGCAGGTTCGTGAAACGGTCCACTCTGGTGCTAGGCGGAGGCCACTTGACTTCAATCGAATCGATTTTGGTCCGGCGGCCGATTCCCAACACGAGCCTGGGGTCATGGGAGGACAGGTAGCCTCCGCCCGCTACCTTGTAGACGTGCCGCTTAAAATCGCCAGCCTGCCAGGTCACCTTTGCCCCGACCGCGTCGGGATTGGCCACTGTGCCTTTAAGCTGGATGCCCAGCCAATGATTCAGCTTGCCGACGTTATTCCGGAGCAAGAGCGGAACTCCGTCGTTGAGCATCATCAGCACATCCACACCGCCATCGTTATTAAAGTCGCCGATCGCCAGCCCGCGCGCGGCGAAGTGCTCGGTGAAGACCGGGCCGCTTTGATCGCTCACGTTTTGAAAAGTCGAGCGGTAGTCGCTTCCTAGATTGCGCCACAGCAGGGGTTTTTCCTCATACTCGATCTCGCTGTGCCTCTGGGTCACTTTGTTGTCCGGGTGGCCAGAGACGATGAACAAATCCATGTTCCCGTCGTTGTCGTAGTCGAGGAACTTCACTCCCCAGCCGCTCATGGTGCGCACTTTCATCCCGATGCCGTTGGAAACAGACTGATCGTTGAACGTTTCATCTTTATTGTTGTGATACAGGGAAAACATTTCCTCGTCCACGTCGGTCAAGAAAAGGTCCATCCAACCATCCTGATCGTAGTCGGCGGAGTCCGCGCCCATTCCTGACCGCACCCGGCCGTCGGCGCTGTAACCGACACCCGATTGAAGTCCGATCTCCTCGAATTTCCCATGGCCGCGATTGGCAAAAAGGAAACTCTCCACCATATCGTTGGCCACGAACAAATCCATCAGCCCGTCGCTGTTGATATCGGTGGCCACGACTCCCCAGGCGATCCCCTTAGCGCTCGCTATGCCCGATTGCTCGCTGACGTCGGTAAAAGTCCCATCTCCGTTGTTGTGGAAAAGCCAGCTTGGCATGGGATCATACACGTTCGGGATGCAGTAGTAGCGGTCGGTGGTCCCACCAAAGCCGCAGAATTTGTTATTCGACTTGTTAAAATCTACGGACCGGCATATGAAAAGGTCCAGACGCCCGTCATTGTCATAATCGAACCAGACGGCGCTCGCCGCCAAGCCGACAGCCCTCACGCCTGCCCTCTCGGTAACGTCAGTAAAGGTGCCGTCCCCGTTGTTGTGGTAGAGAATCGAGCGCCCATACTGGGTCAAACAGAGGTCAGGCCACCCGTCCCCATCGTAATCGCCCACGGCCACGCCCATGCCGTAGCCGCCCCCCGCTACCCCGGCTTTTTCGGTCACGTCCGTGAACGTGCCGTCGCGGTTGTTGTGGTAGAGAGCGTTGCGGAGAGGAGGATTGGGGTCGTAGAAGTCACACTTGCCACTGTTGACGAGGTAAATGTCCATCCAGCCGTCGTTGTCGTAATCGATGAAACCGCCGCCGCCGCCCAGAGTTTCCGGGAGGTAATATTCCGAAGAGCGCCCACTAACATGATTGAATGTAATCCGGCTGACCGAACCCGGAATTACCTCAAAGGTCGGCAGAGCATTCGGCGGTTGGGGGATGGATGAGCCTGACAGATGCAGGATTCGCCCAGAGAGGCCGAAACCGGAAAGGCCGGCGATTCCCAAAGCCTTTAGAAACCGGCGACGCGAGCTTGCCGCGCCGCTGGTCATTCCATTGTTACTCATTCGTTATGATTCCTCTCCAACGGGAGATGAGAGTTTTTCGGCTCGTCCATCAATGCGGATTCGTTGCCCCCTCGTTGGTGGCTTTCTCCGCGTCGGCGTGCTTCTGGGCTTGGACTTGGGCAGTGAGCTTGTCGACGATGGCTCTTTCTCGATCACCGTCCTGCTTCATGTGAAGCCTGTAATACAGCCTCGCTAACGAGACGTGTGCATCCAGAAAACTCGGACTGGCTTTGATCAAATCTTCGAGCGACTTCCTGGCCTGCTCGATGTTCCCCGTGCCAATCTGGACGATTGCCAGTTGATAGCGGACCGCCGGGTCGTCCGGCCGCACTTGGTGCGCGCGAGCGAGATAAGGGACTGCTTCCTTATAGTCCTCCCCCTGGTTAAGCAAGACGCCGAGATAGAGATTGGAACCGAATTCGTTAGGGTCGATCGCCAGCTCCTCGCGGAAGTTCTCCATGGCTTCCGACCGGTGGCCGAGAGTGAGCAGCGCCTTTCCGTAGAGATAGTGAGCCAAGGGCAGCTTGGGGTTGAGCTGGACAGCGGCAGACAGCTCATCGACGGCGCCCGAGGCGTCGTAGATCTCCAGACGTGCGGCGCCGAGCATCAGGTGCGCTTCGGCCGAATTGCCATCGCGGAGGATTTTGTTCACCAGGACCTCTCCCTTGTCTACCTGTCCGTCGCTGATTAGGGCTATCCCCAGCAGGTAATTCAACGCTTGCTCGTCCGGATGCGTTGCTTCGAGCGGCTCCAGGAGTTCCACTCCCTTCTTGTATTCCCCCAAGCGGAAGTAGCAATCCCCCAGCAAAAGGGCGATTTTCAGGCTTCCGGGGTCGGCAGCATGAAGAGGCAGGAGTTCGCCCGCGGCTTCGGTGAGCTCGACGGCTTTGTAGTAGGCCAGGGCCAAGTTCAGTCGGATCTGGGGAAGGGGTTGTAGCTTCAGCGCGCGCTTGTACTCGACGATTGCTTCCTCGTAGCGACCCGCGCCCGCCAAGGCCGCGCCGAGGTTCGATCTTACCTGGAAAACATCCGGATACTGCTTCAGGAACAGGCGGTAATCTTCAATAGCCTGGTCCAGCTTGCCGGCTCGGTGAAGTGACTCTGCCTCCTTCAACAGCTCTTGGGGAGAACGCGCTGTCTGCCAGGCTAGAACGCTAGCTGGCAGCGGAACTATCAGGGAGGCACACAGGAGCCACCCAATCCAGAAAACTGGCGGGCACTTTGCGGAACGCGTTCCCATCGGCTGACCCAACGCTCAATTATAGCTGAGCCTTCGCGGTCTGCGAAAGATCAAAGGAAGGGTTCGGGGTGTCGCGGCAAGTTCCGCGATCTGATCGGCCCCTGCCGGCACGAGCACCGCCAGGAAAGGAAGCGCGCTAGCCCGGGAATGGTTCATTCGCTTTCAGGATCCGAATTCGATGCTCGGTGAACTTGTGGTGTGCCCCGGGCAGCTCGATTTTGGGCATGTGGCATGAAGCGCAGTGGTTCGTGGCTACCTTACACGTTCTGGCTCCCCGCTTGCCGCCGGCGTGGCAGGCCTGGCACTTGGAGTCGTAATCGACGGAATTACTGTCCAGCTCACGGTGCGGGTCATGGCAAGCAAGGCAACTGATTCGTGGGTCGTCCACGTCGTAGCACTTGCTTCCGGTCAGCCGGTAAGGTTGGAAACGGATATCGGTGATATCGAACCTGCCCTGCGCGATCACCTCATCCCACGTGCGGTGACACTGCCCGCAGAAACCGGATATTTGGTCAGTGGACATTGTTGACAGGCCCTTCATCTTGGCCGGTTCGGAGTTGCCGGTGGTCATGTCCGCCAGATGCTTCTCAGCGGGCCCGTGACAGCGCTCACATTGCACGCCGGGGACCATCTTGTCTAGCGTCACTTGCCGCCCCTCGGTGGCATTCGTGGCGTGGCAGCCAAAGCACTGCAATTTGTCCTCGTGGTCCATGCGGCGCCCGGCGGCATCGAGCAGGTTGGCGGGCGTAACATCTTGGGCGCCCATGGTAACATCGAGCCCATTGAGTTCGCTGAAATAACTCACGCGGCTCTCATAGAGCTCGCCCTCTTTCTCGAGAATGTAAGTCTGCCCGATAGCGGAACTGGCTCCCATCGCCCACCGAATGGGCATGGTCAGGGTCTGGACGCCATCCGAAACGGAATAGAGGCTCTGGTCGCCACGGCTTTCGATGCGGTACGAATATTTCCCCGCCGTGAAGGTAAGCAGCGGATGGGCTGACAGAGTGGTGCACTCTTCGACCGTTTCGAGCGCGTGCGCCATGGAAGTGGCCGGCTGTGACTGTGCCTGCTCGTGACACGCGGCACAAGCAGGAACGGGACGTGGATGCTTCGGCGGAGCTTGAGGAGTCCGCGCCGTCTGCCCGGCCACAGTGCTTGCCAGCAGGAGAATCACCACGGTGGCGCGTGGCACTTGCCCAATCAAGAGCGCTGACGCGCCCGCTGCGGAGCGGCTTCCCATCGGTTGGCCAGCGTGAAGTATAGCTGAGCCATTGCGGTCTGAGAAAGAACAAAAGTAGGCTCGCGGTCAGCCGGGCAGCCTCTGCTTCTCCTCGCTCCGGCGGACGACGCTGACGAGATGCTATCACTTGGCCGATTGAGAATCGTAAGAGGCAATTCTGGCTCTCAGCGTCTCGGCGAGCGGCTGGTTGTTCTCGCGCGTGGCCAAGTCTAGCGCTTGTCGGGCCACCCGGGCGGCGTCCTGGAATCGTCCCACCTCGGAGTACATAGCCGCCAGCATCTCCAGGCTCTGCGGCTCCTGACCGCCAGACAGTTCCACCGCCTTTTCGAAGTGCGGGATCGCTTCGGCGAAGCTGTGCCGTGCGGCCAACACGCGGCCGAGGTTGAACCGGAACTCGAGCGAGTCCGGATTGAGGCCCACAGCCTTTTCCAGGTGCGCCACGCCGTCATCGAGCCGGCCAGCCCGGGCCAGGACGAGGCCGAGCAAGTTGTGTGCATCGGCAAGTTCCGGGTCCAGTTCGAGAGCCTTGTTAATGTGGCCGATGGCTTCCTCGGTGCGCCCGGCCTCAATCAGCGCTGCCGCCAAGTCGCCTTCCGCGACCGGATTCTTCGGGTTGATCTCGAGGGACTTCTGGTAAGTTTCAATGGCGTCCGCCAGCTTGCCCGTGCGGGTCAGTGCGACGGCGAGGCCGGAGTAAGCGGCGGCGTTGTTGGGATCGAATTCGACGGCCTTCTTGTACTGCGCGGTCGCCTCGTCGAGCTGGCCCTGCTCGTCCAGCGCAAACGCCAGGTGGTAACGGGCCTTGCCGTCTTCCGGGTCGAGCTGCACCGCTTTCCGCCACTCGAGCAGAGCCGCAGCGTAATCGCCTTTCCGAGCCAACTCACCGGCCACGTCGAAGATTCTGTAAAAATCGGTGGCCGGCGCATCCATCTTCGCTATCCCATCCACGGGGATGTTCACGAACTCGGGAATATTCACGGCGCGGTTGGCGGCCGTCGCGTTCTCGACCAGGATGGCCGGGCTATCGTGGCCGTCGGCGTCAAGATGTGTCAGGTACAACTGCGTGTACAGCGAGCGTCCCTTGGAGGAGAAGGCCAGCCAGCGGCCATTGGGAGAGAAGGTGTGCCAGGAGTTCATGCGTGGGGTATTGCAGCTTAGGCGCCGCGCCGTGCCGCCATCAAACGGCACGATGTAGAGCTGGCTGTCGGGTCTCATCAGCAGGCCAGTACGATTCTCAACGAAGACGATCCAGCGCCCATCGGGCGAAACCTTCGGAAAGTTGTTGCTCATGCCGTTTTGCGAAGCACCCTCAATCCGCTCGGGTGTGCCGCCTTTGCCGTCGTTGAACGGGATTCGGTAGAGATCGTACTGAATCTGCGTTTCGCTGGGATCGTTCGCGAACTGAGCCACCTTCTGGCCCTCATAATATGGGTCCTTGGCTTCCGCGCGGGAGAAAACGAGGTATTTGCCGTCGGGGCTCCAGAAGGCGCTGGTTTGTACATAGCGCGGATCGTCGGCGCCCGGAAGAGGCTTCAACTTGCCGGTCGCTTTGCTGTACCAAGCCAGGATGCCGCGGGTGGGATAAAACACCTGGCCGAACCCGTAGTCCCTGTAGAAGCCGTTGTAGAGTCGGGCATCGAAGTCCCGCATGTGCGAGCCGGGATTCTCAATGGAGGTGATGACGTACTGGCCGTCGGGCGAAATCTGCGACATGAACCCGAACCGTTTGCTCGCCTTCTCTTCAGCGAAGGAACTCCACCGGATCACGTACTCGTTGCGGATGGAAGTCTCCTTCTTCACCGGCACAATGCCGTACAGACCCTTGTCGTTGCCCGGGCCGTCAACATCCAGCCCGAGGGTTTTCCCGTCCCGAGAGAACGAATGGCAGTTGGCGCAGGTCGGCAAACCTTCCATCATGAGTCTGCTCTTCGGCTCGGAAAGGTAGCGCAACCGCCAGGCGATAAAGGGAATGGCCTCGGTGGGCAAGGGCTTGATGACGCCCTTCTCGCCGTCCGGAACCGAAATTAGCGGGACGTCACGGAAGAAGATAGGCGCGCCCACGGGATCGGTCGAAGTCTGAAAGGTAACTTGCCCGCGCGACACCGGCTGAGTCGAGGCTTCGTCCGGGAACCCCGTAATGATCACCGTCGCGGGCCGCTTGACGGAGTGCTTCTTGATGGCCGTCCAGGTTTCAGCGTCGGGTGTCCAGGAATGCCCGGCCTCTTCGTTCGGCGAAAGCTGTGGGGGGACGGCTCCAGCCTTCGTGCAACGCTCGTCGATTTCGCCGATCGGCCGTTTCTCCCCACGGGATTTCCCCTGAATTCCGCGCGAGTGGTCGCCGAAATTCACGTCGATCACCCAGAACCTTGCGCTTTGGCTCGAGTCCCTCCAGAGGAACACCGGGGACGTGATATCGGGCGGGAAAATCGCTCCAGCAGCGGGGTAGTCAATCGTGATGGCGGCAGCGGGTGCGGACGTGGCGCTGGACTCGTGCCGACTCTTGGCCGCACCGCCCATGCACAGCAGGCCGAGGATCAGGATCCCAGCAACAAACGGTGATCGCCCCAGCCGCCACATACGAATGTCCCTTCGCCCTCGGCCACATCTTACCCTATGCCAGTGCCGAAACGAAACGCTGTGATTTGAATCACGCCTTGCTGTGACGAGTGACCAGATGTAAGAAGGGTTTTGGAAGTCGCGCCTCGGCTGATGCCCGCCACAGTAGGGCGGGGCGTCTCGCCCGCTGTGACGGGAGCGCCGCGCAAACCCGCATTGGGGGGCGGTCCCTTCGACGAGTAAACAGAGGCCGTTGCCACAGGTGAGGCAGTCTTATAAAAAACTGAGCGTTACCTAGCACTGCATGGTTAGTTGATCGGGCCCAATGGGCTCCGCCTCTAACATCATCTTCCGCCACAAGCATCCTGGCGCAGGAGATCCATCAAACGGGAAACTCCGGGTTGTGACTCCTGTGCTCCTAGGGTTAAATCGACGTGCTTCTCCCATATTTTTTTCATCTTCGTCCCTTCGCGTACACTCAACTCGAGGCCTGTGTGATAGGGTCGCCGCTGTTGTATTGACATCCCCGGGGGGCCAATTTGCCCGGCTGTCTCCTGGCTTACGCCGCCTGGGGTGTAGCTTACCTTCACAACAGCGTCAGCGATGTCGGCGTCCTTAACCACCTTCAGGCAGCTACCCTTCTCGATCTCTGCCTGGTTGTCCTGAACATATTGAATCGCCGTAAAGCTTCCCCGGAGGAAGATGGAGTGGATTTGGTTTAGCCTTGGATCAGTTTTGTCTTCCTTGTGCTTCCCGATCCCCACACTCGGCAGGAGCAGCGCGACAACAGCGAAGCAACCGACGCTCTTTTTCATGTTCTCCCCGCAATTCCAAGGGTCAACTTAGCGCCCCCGATGGATCATATCACCAAGACCGCTCCTCGCGGAGGATACCTGCATGCGAGCAGAGCAATGCCTCAGCCCTACGAAAAAGGGCCGCCCTTGCGGGCGGCCCTCTTCACTGCGGTGATTGTCCAAACGGGATCAGAACATGAACTTGACCCCGAGCTGGATGATTCGGTGGCCTTGCTTGTTGATGGTACTGCCGAAGTTCTTGTTAACAGGATTCCCCGAGGGATCGTACGCCGTAAAAGTCGTCGGATTGATACCGAGGCTGAGATTGTTTCCGTTGAAGGACCACAGCGGATGGTTCAAGAAGTTGTACCCATCAACGCGGAACTGCAATACCTTCGACTCCGTGATGTGGAAGCTCTTGAAGAGTCCCAGATCGGAGTTGAAGTACGCCGGGCCGTAGATGGGCGGGATGATCGTCGGGCCTTGCTGGCCGACAGCGCTCGGCGCCGTGAAACACTTCGGGTTGATGTATTGGTTCGGCGCGAGGCCCGATCTTGGATTACAGGTTATGATCGGATTGAGCTGGATATCGGGCGTGCCCAACAGTGAGACGTTGCTGATGTTGTAGCACTTGGCGTAATTGGGATCCTTAGGGTTGGTGCAGTCAACGCCCGGGACCGGAATCTTCGCGCTGTTAAGATTCATGCCAAAGTTCTGGCTGTCGAGGCCCGAGAGGTTGGCCCCGCTCTGGAGCTGCGTGATACCCGAGAGTTGCCAGCCGTTGATGAACCCGCCCGCCAGCTTGTTACTGGTGTGGGCGCCCAAGTCAACGACGTAGGCGGCATTGAAAAGTTGCGTGCGGTTGCTCGGCAGCACGCCATAGTTGTCCGCCAGGTTGTATTGGTCGTAGAAGTTCACGATCCCCATGGCCTTGCCGTAGGTGTAGTTCAAGTTGATGCTGTAGCGGCCTTTGGAGCGCACCCACGTCACCTGCAGTGAGTTGTAGTTATAATACCCATTGTTGGTGGTGAGGTACAGGTCCGAGTAGCCCAGCAACGGACGGAACTGGTCGGCGACAAGCGTGTTTGGATCCGCGCCGCCGTTCTTCGACGACAGCATCGCTCCCATCGGAACCAGGTTGATGTTCAGACTGTTGAAGCCCAAACTGCCGCCGTTACCGGCGCTAGGGATATCGCGGGTCCGATTGCCGACGTAGGCGACCTCCAGCAAGCCTGACCACGGGGTACGCTGCGAGACAGTGAAGTTATAGCTGTCCGTGTAAGGCTGCTTGTCGTCCTTGCTGTCGACCGCAGAGGGGCCCGACGCTACCGCGCTAAAATTGACGGTGGCCAGCCCAGCGGCCCCTGGATACAGGGCTGACGGATCGACCAGCGCGGGTTGAGTGCCCCCACCGGGCAAGGGGACAGTATTGCCCAGGTTGACCGAGGTGACCCCCGCGGACGCGTCCAGGCCATTGGTAAACTGACCGGCGTGGAAGTAGAACCGGCCCCAGCTACCCCGTAAGACCGTCTTGCCGGTCCCGAAGAGGTCGTAGGCGACGCCAAAACGCGGCTGGTAGAACGCAAACCGTGTGGGGAACCCACCGAGCGGAACGCTGGGGACCTTTTTGTGCCACTCGAATCCGCAGAATGTCGGTGCACCGGTACAGCCGGCGGAATACTGTGAAGTGTCGAAGATCGAGAAGCCATCCCCCAGCCGGTCAACCCATGGCTGGAAGTGAGTGAGGCGGAGACCGTATTGGAGGGTCAGCCGCTTGGTCACCTTCCAGTCATCCTGCGCGAAGAACTCGTACGTGTTGTAAGATTCATCGTTGATGCGGTTGAACGAAGCTTCGTTGTAAGAATTCATGACCCCCAACAGTTCGTCGGCGTAGGAATCTCCGGTGGTATAGGGATTGCCTGGAGAATTATACAGCAGTTCTCCGTTGGTATTGTTGTTGGCAGGCTGGGCATTCCGGATCCACTCCCAGAAGAAGCCGCCTTTGACGGTGTGAGTGCCCCAAACCTTGGCGAAGGTGTCGCTAAGGCTAGGCATGTACTTGTTGGCATACAGGCCGGAGGTCGGCCCGCCGGCTTCGAAACCGCCGGGATTGAACACCAGCGCTGTTTCACCTCCAAAGTTCCCAAAGGACGGGATCTGGGTAACGCCGTTCTTGTACAAGCCGGTAAGAGTATAGCCGACCTTGGTGCGGTCCACCTTCGACGGATCCTCGAAGACATTGGGAAAGCCGACAAAGGTGTAGCCGAAGACGAATTCGTTGGTCATGGTGGGGCTGAAGACGTGGGTCAGCGATGCCGACACGGAGTCGGAGCGGTTCTTGCCCAGGATCGGTGTCGGGTAGGGGACCTGACTGCCGTTGCGCCACCATAGGCCGACCGGGAACTGCTGCACCTCACGTTGCCGGCTGTAACGCACGAACAGTTTGGTACTGTCGCTGATGTTGTAGTCCACCCGCGTCTTAAACTCCGTATTGTTCTGGTTGAATGTTTCCGCCTGCACGTAGTTGTAGCCGCCGGTCGTGCTGGGATTCGAAGTAGGGCCGGGATAGAGCTTCATCAGCGCCAGCATGTTGGAATCGACCAGCGATGACAAGTTCCCGTTGGGGTACTTTGCCAGAGTGGCTGCGTTAAGACACGGGACGTATGGAACTCCCGGAACTCCCGTTCCTGCGCAGGCCGTGCCCACCGACGAGCCGGAAGCCGTGACGTAATTGTTGGTTGCGTCACCGATCGCCTCCAGCGAGGCGGTCGAGAAATCGCCCCCGAGCATGGCCGTGGTGGGAACCGTGGCGCGGAGCAACCCGGTATCCAGCACCTGATAGTAGTACTCGTAGCCGGCGAAGAAGAACAGCTTGTCGCGGTTCTTATTGAAGCCAGTGCCGGGGATCAGTACCGGGCCGCCGATGGTGCCGCCTGGGTAGTAATACTTGTTCTGCGGTTTCGGCGCGCCGAGCGCGTTATTCAGCGCGTCGTTGGCGTTCATGCTGTAGTTGCGCGCCGAGAAATACCCGGAGCCGTGGAAATCCTTGCCTCCCGACTTCGTTACCGAACTAATTACCATGGGGCCCTTTTGGTTCTCGGCGGTGAAATCCGACGAAACTTTGAACTCCGAGACCATGTCCGCATTCGGATTCACGGGCGTGTCGCAGTTGCAGCCCGGATCAGAAACGTGTGCCCCGTCCGCCGTAATGTCCAGTGAGTTGCCGGGCAATCCGTTATAGGAATATGCGTTGTTCAGTGGGCTTTGGCTGCCGGCATCGCCGTTGGCGTTGATGCCGATGACTTCACCGGTGTAGTTCGCCTTGTTCGACGTGCCGTTGCTGATGGCAAAGCCGGGCATGATCTTGATGAACTCGGCCGCGTCGCTGCCCACTTGAACGTAGTTCGTCAATTCTTTGGTGGTCAGCGTTTCCGACTTCTCGCCCGAGTCCACCGGGACAATGTTGGAGACCACCCCGGTAACCTCGACCGTTGAGGTTGCGGCGCCAACCTTGAGCTCGACGTTTACATTGCGTTTCTGGCCGCCCAGGAGCTCCAAGCCCGGGGCCTGATAGGTCTCAAAGCCCTTCGCCTCCACCACCAGCTTGTAGGTGAAGTTGCCGACGGTCACCGAAGCCAAGCTGTAATAGCCTTGCCCGTCGGTAACCGTGTCGCGCGTTGAGCCCGATTGCTCGTTAATGAGTTTCACCGTGGCGCCCGGCACCACAGCACCTGAAGGATCACTGACCACACCCGTCAGGTCGGCAAACAGCGACTGCGCCGGCAACCGCGTCGCCAGCACTGTCAGTAGTGCAACTCCGACGAGGAACTTCATCAAGTTCTTCATAACTCGTCATTCTCCCTTCGTCTTGTCGTTGTGGAACAGCTCGATTGGCGTCGTTCATGGGTGCGCGCACACTTACCCGGTGGCAACACCCCACGCTGATGGCGGGGCCGCAGAGTAATTGGATAGACCCCCGTTTGCGGAAGACTAGACCGATTGCACCCGAAGAGTAAAGTGATTAAAGTCGGGCAGCTACACACATTAAAGCTCAAGACTAATAGCCCCCGAGGAGCGCGTCGTATACCATTCTACGCGTCAGTAACACAACGTTAATCCTGTTAATTCACTGGAAATCTTCGGTTACTGCTGTAATTCCTCTTTTTTCATACACGTACTTCCGTTACTTCGCCAGTTACATTACTTTGCTGGACAATTCGCACGAAATATGGGATATTCTGCTCCCAAGGTAGCTGCTATCGGAGCTTGGGTCATGGCCATGCCTGCCACCACTCAGCGAGAGAAAGAAGAACTCGAAAGCGTTCTCCGCTCTGTCATCATTGCCAAAGCCCCTCGGCAAGCCAAGCTGCTCGAGCACATTTGCAACGAGTATTTGAGTGGAAGGGCCGATCAGATTAAGGAGTACAACCTCGCTATCGAAGCTTTAGGAAAGGCAGCAGATTTCGACCAAAACCGAGACGCCATCGTGCGGGTCGAATTCCATCGGCTTCGGAAGAAGCTGAAAGAGTACTACGAGGGCGAAGGGGCTGGCCACGCCCTTCGGATTGTGATTGACCGCGGGCACTATGTCCCGCGATTCGTTCCTCGGGAGGAAGCACAGCTACTTCCGAATGATGTTGTCCCCGAAACCCCTGAAGTTCTCGAGCCTCGGCAGCGCGAGCGCCGTCACTGGCTGCGCGAAAAGGTCGCACTGCCAGCCCCATCGGGTGGCCGCCGTGTGGTGCTGATGCTCTTCGGAGGCCTTCTTCTTGTGGCCGTGTTGGCAGTCGTTCTCCTGAGATGGGCAAGGCACCAGCCACTGTCGGCCAAGCCGTCGCCTTCCGCCAGTCAATCTCGGCTGGCGGGTCCCCCGTTGGCGGCGGGGTCGCTGGAGTCCGTGCGCATCCTTTGCGGTTACGTCAAAGACAAATATATCGACCGCGCGGGGAACACCTGGTTCGGCGACCGGTACTTCTCAGGCGGCACGGCCCTCAGCCAGCCACCCGAATTCATAGCGCGCGCGCCGGATGTGGGTTTGTACCAGACGTTCCGTTCCGGAGCGTTCTCGTACGCCATCCCGCTGAAACCTGGAAACTATGAGCTTCATCTTTATTTTGCCGAGACCCACTATGGACCGGGCACGCTCTCGGGAGGAGGGGAAACCAGTCGCCTGTTTAACGTCTCGATGAACGGCAAACCGCTGCTGAAAATTTTCGACATCATCAAAGATGCGGGTGGAAACAATATCGCGGATATTCGAGTCTTCAAGGACGTGAGTCCGGCTCCGGATGGGTATCTGCACTTGAAGTTTGAATCGCTCATCGATTCCCCTATTCTCAATGCCATAGAAATTGAGCCAGCTCCGCCTGGAAAGATCAATCCTGTTCGCATCGTCGCGCAGAATAATTCCTACACAGACCATGTCGGCGATATCTGGAGTCCGGACCGCTACTACAGCGGCGGCCAACTGGCCACCCACATTACCCGCACTTCTGTGCACCAAACAGACGATCCCAGCCTCTTCGCGGGTGAGCGGTTCGGTAATTTCAGCTATGCGATTCCAATAGCTCCAGGCAAATACAGAGTCACGCTACGTTTTGCCGAGACTTATTGGGGTGTGGGGAGTCGGGCCCCCAGTATACCTGACCAGAATGGCTCGCCAGAGGGGGGAGTCGGGAGTCGGATCTTCGATGTCCACTGTAACGGGGTGGCCCTGCTTCGGAATTTCGACATCTTCAAGGAGGCGGGTGGGCCCTTGATCGCTGTTGAGAAAACCTTTCACAACCTCGAGCCTGATGGTGAAGGCAAGCTTCTGCTTAGTTTTGTGCCTGTGACAGATTATGCGAGCGTGTCGGCTGTGGAAGTCGTGAATGAGCCCGATTGAAGCCTTTTCGATTCGTTCCGCCTGAGTCTCCGTGCGGCTGGCGCGCTGGTCACTCCCAGAGCCTGCCCTGAGCGTCGCGAAGCCTGCCGGCGGATATGGGGCTGGCCAGCGATCTCGAGTTCTTCGAACGGGAACTCGAACGCCGACGCGACCTACATCATAGTATCTGGCCGTGGGGTCTAGCACCGCTGATTCCCGGTTGGGTGGCCTTGACGGTGGCTTTCGCACGGACTAACCCAGGCCACCTGAGACACCTCGGCTTGTCCTTGACAGTGCTCAATCTCGTCGCTGCTGCCGCCTTTGTTTTCTCATGGAAGGTGGACCAGCGGGCTGCGCGCAGGCTCCAAAGCCGAATCGACGAATTGAATGCCCTGGAGGAGCAGCGCTAGCGGGGCGCACGGAGGCAGACGATCATGCGGGAAGTTCTTAGCTTCACCTTTGCGATAATTCTCTGGGCCGCCAGCGCCTGGACGCAGTCCCAGCCGAATTCGCCGGTCCCCCCAGACGCCGAGATTCGGAAGATCCTCGTCGAGCGCATCGATACTTTCCACCAAGGCGTTGGAATTGTGGTGGGCGTCATCGAGCCACAGGGCCGGCGCGTTGTTGCCTACGGCAGCCTCGAAAAGGGCGATCCGCGGCCGCTCAACGGCGACACGATCTTCGAGATCGGCTCAGCAACGAAAGTGTTCACGTCGCTGTTGCTCGCGGACATGGTCCAGCGCGGCGAAGTTGCTTTGACTGATCCGGTGGCGAAGTTTCTCCCCACTGACGTCAAGGTGCCGGAGCGCGGCGGGCGCACAATCACGTTGGTGGACCTTTCCACCCACACTTCCGGTTTGCCCCGGATGCCGTCCAACTTCCATCCCAAGGATCCCGCCAATCCTTATGCGGACTACACAGTGGAGCAGGTCTTTCAGTTCGTTTCGTCCTATCAACTGACGCGCGACATCGGGTCGCAGTTTGAGTATTCCAATTTGGGAGGTGGGCTGCTGGGGCTCGCCTTGGCCCGCCGCACTGGAATGGATTATGAGGCGCTGGTGCATTCGCGCATCGCGGGGCCGCTCGGCATGACGAGCACCGCCATCACGCTCACGCCGGAGATGAAAGCGCGGCTCGCGGTGGGGCACAACGACCAATTGAAGCCAGTTCCAAACTGGGACGTGCCGGCACTGGCCGGCGCCGGCGCATTGCGGTCGAGCGCCAACGACCTGCTGACCTTTCTGGCGGCAAACCTCGGCTCCATAAAATCGCCGCTCGCACCGGCGATGGCCACAATGCTGACCGCGGTGCGGCGGCCAACCGGCCCTCCCATTCGGGGTGAAATCGCGCTCGGTTGGCTCGTAGTCAAGCCTTCGAACGATGAAATCGTTTGGCACAACGGTGGGACGGGGGGCTACCGATCGTTTGTCGGCTTCGAGCCGAAAACCGGCGTCGGGGTCGTCGTGCTCTCAAACACGTTTACGGCTGCCGGCGTTGACGACATCGGAATGCACCTGTTGGACTCTCATGTCCCTTTGATGCCGCCGCCCAAAGAGCACAAAGAGACTGCCGTTGATCCTAAGCTGTTCGACGGATACGTGGGGCAATATCAACTGGCGCCGAATTTTATTCTGACCATCACGCGCGATGGCGATAAGCTCTTCGCCCAAGCCACCGGCCAGCCGAAGTTCCAGATTTTTCCGGAGAGCGAGCGGGAGTTCTTCTTAAAGGTCGTCGATGCCCAAATCACCTTCGAAACCGACAGCACTGGCCGGGCAACTAGCCTTACTTTGCATCAGAACGGAGCAAACATGCCAGCCAAACGGGTTCAGTGACGGTAACTGGCGCGGCAAGGGATCGCTGACGGAGTGATTCCACGCCCCAGCCCGGCGGACACTCGCCGTGCCTTTCGAAGGTCGCGTTTGCCCCTGTGGCCTACTCTCGCTCCCGGAAAATGAAGGCCCGGGGTGTAGAAGGAAAGGCCGCGCTGCTGGAAACCAAGCTGACAGAAGTGGACCGGCCGCGCCCTGTCACCTGCTAACAGGACGCGGTCGGCAGGAAGACAAACCAGAAATCGAACGCACCGCTCGGCAGGCCGCGTGCCACGCCGTGGCCCAACTCCAATAAGAGTATTCAGGGAGGCGTGTCACGCGTCCCGCAGGCGGCGCAGTGTTTCCAAGAATCGGGTTGAAACGGCATCGCGCTTCCAGAGATAGCTAACAGCTAGGGCGCGTCGACTCCTACAATTCTATCTTCACTGGGTGCAAGTCTCGCTGATCATCTTAAGGCTTGTGACGCTCATGTCAGCGTACTCCTTGCCTGCGGCCTCTGGTTTTTCGCTTTTCGCCATCTTTTCTTCGGTTGCCTTCGACTTATGAACCTGATAACCGGTTAGGGTGACTTTGTGGCCAACGTGCTCGTCCAGCTTGACGGTTTTGCTGCTCAGTTCCCAGACCTTGCCGTCCTCGGCGGCGATGAAGTACCCTTTCGCTTCGACGCCCTTTTGCAGGCAACCGGTCACGCTGAACGATTTGTGCGCCGTTTTCTTCTCCGTCGTTCCTGTCTTCTGGTCCTGTGCGGCGCTTTTTGACGTTTGAAGCCCCATCAGAAAAAAGCTCATGAACAACATGGGAGCCAACCAAAGAAAAAATCTAGCGATTCCGTGTGACATCGTGTGTTTCCTCCTCATTCGGAAAATGGTAGTGCGCACAAGCGATCTGAATTCAAGTTCGACTCGTCGACTACACGACCGCTCGTTGACCATCGGTGGGGAAAAAGCCATATCATAAGGCGTTGTATAAATGCAACCCATTGGTCTGCTTTTCTGCTTCAAGACAGGGGTGGCACTCTTTCCAAGTAAGGGACGCCATGATGTGCCAAGTAGCTTGAAACTCAGGCGATGCTGGCTTAAGCTGGATGCTGCGGCGGTTGGCCGGACGAGGGGCGCATCTTTCCTCCGGAAGCGTTTGGATGAAGCGCGGGTATCAGGCATTGTTAGCCGTCGGCCTTGGCCGGCGCAAGCCCCCCCTACATCGCGACAGGAGCATCGCACAGGACGGAGTGTTTCTCGAATGACACAAGACGATAGCAAATTGCTCGGAGCCCTGACCCTCGGATTTATGGCGGGGATCTATTTCTTCTTCAAGGGCTTCCGCGACTTCCGCAAGTACCGCCTGATCGCCGACACGCCCGAGATTCCCATCCGCAGCGTTCCGATGGGATTCGTCGAGATCCACGGCAAGGCCCAGGGCGAGAAGACGGTGCCGAGCCCGGTGAGCCACACCCAGTGCTTCACCTATCAAGTGGTGATCGAGCGCTGGAAGACCGATTCACACGGAAACGGAAGCTGGGCTCACGAACGCACGGATGTGGACGGGGTGGATTTTTATCTCGCCGACGCCACCGGAAAAGTCCTGGTGAGCCCGCGCCAGGCGGAGTTCGACCTGCCCCAAAACGCTCAGCGCGTGGCCAGAAGCGGAGGGAGTGCAAGCACCGGCCCTGGGGCTACGAACGAAGAATTGCTTCAATACGTCACCCAGGCGAACGTGCACATGTTTACAGGCCTCGCCGAGCGCGGCCTGAAGGCAGTGGGTCCGCTTGGCGACCCGGCCCTGGAACAGAAACGCCAGGGGTTTATGGGATTGCTCCAGCACATGCCGGGTTCGCCGGATTTCCAGCGCCAGATGATCACTATGATGGCGCCCGCCATGAAGCAGCGCCTGGAAGCTATGGGGTCGCAATCCGATCCGAAACACGAGCAGGCGCGCCAGACAGCGCTCGGAGCGTTTCAACATCCTGTGGGAAGTCCGGAATTTATGGAAGTTGTCAATCGCGCCATAGCGGAGAGTGGTTCGCCGGCGGGGGCCAACAAATTCATGGCCATGATGCAGGGGGGGCCTGCGGCGGCGGCCAGTATGTTTGGCGCCGCCAGCGGCCGCTATCGCTTGACCGAATATTGCATCGTGCCCGAAGGGTCGTATGAAGTCAGCGGCACCTGCGTTGAGAACCCCAACCCTCGCGACGAGCATGACCGCAACATGATCACCAAGGGCCAGAATGAGCCGACCTTTTTGATTTCCTCGCGCACGGAGAAAGCCCTGAAGTCCATGTTGGGCCGAAAAGCCGCCCTCCACATCTTCGGCGGGGCGGCGCTGTCCGTCGTCTGCCTGGCGATTATCCTGGCGAAACTCGGGTGGCTCTGGCCATAAGCGAACAAGTACCTGCAGAGGTCGCGTCGTTCCAACCCTCCGGCTCCTTCTTCAGGAGAAAACCCACAGAATTTGTGAGGGGCAAAAATTGGTGTGGCGAAGTTCGCAAGCCGCGGGTGGCACGCCACAGACTTGTCTCATTTCGCGAGAGTCACGACCGCGACCCCGAATCCGCCGAGCCTGAAGGTTGAGCCTTCGATGGCGGCTGAGGCGGGCGGGTTGGAGCCGGTAGTCTGGTCGATGACTTCGAGCTTCGTTCCCGCGGCCTCCGGCAGGCGAATCACGAAGTCGCGATCTCGCTTGTTCACGATCAGGAGTTTTCGAACGCCGGTGGGGCTCAAAAACGCCTGCGTCATCACATAGCCGGAGTCGCTCGAAGTCTCGACAAGCTTGTCACCGGGCCGGAAGTTGTCATGGATCAGCTTGAGCGCCCAAAATCGCGCGTTGGGTTCCGCCGTGTCCCAATCGAGCATCGCGATGCTCGGCCACAGGCCGGGAGCGCAAGGTACTCCTGATTCAGCGGCGTCATCGATTCCCATCCGTGCCAATCCCGTGAAGACGTAAGCGTAAATCGCGGCCGAGAGATTCCAATAGGACGGTCGGATGGGTTTGAAGACATAATCGGGCTTGGTTTGATCCCAATCCTCCGGCAGCATCGTGCCGATTTCATTCACCATCGTGCCGGTGTGGGGCGAAAGCATTTTGCGAAGCGTCTCAAGATAGCCAACGATCTCCAGGAACCTGTCGGCTTGATAAAAAAAAGTGAACTGGTGAGCTTCGGGCGGCTCGTCGGCATTGGGCACGGCGTAGAAGTGATAAGAAATCATGTCGAGCGGAATGCCCGGCTTGTGATTCTTGGGATTCAGGAAATATTGAAAGAATTCCGAATGCCCGGAAGGGTAGGAATCCGAAATGCCGACAAACTTGGTTTGCGGTGAGACCTTGTGCACCGCTTCTGCGACGGCATCGTAAATCTTGGTGTAGGTTTCCTTGCTGAGTCCGTGCTCGATGTCCGGCTCGTTCAAGACCTCCCAATAGTCGACCTTCCAGTGATGTCCGGACTCGTGCCATTTCCCGAGCTCGTCCGTAAAGCCGCCCTTCACGTGCCAGGCGATGACGCGCGCAAAGTAATCGCCCACCTCGCGAGCCGTCGGATCGCGCAGCTCCTTGCCTTGCTCGTATTGCCAAGCGGTCTTCGTGGGGTCGGCCGGATAGGGGACCGGTTCGGGAGTCTTGAACATCCATTCCGGAATGGCGCTGAAGTTCAGCACGATGGGATGCCCCTCGGTCGCTTTCATGACGTCTTCCGTGACAGGGTCAATGTGAGAAAAGTCCCAGGAGGTTTTGGTCTTGGTGGGCGGGTCCAACTCCGCGACGCCGAAGTGAGGAAAAACGTATCCCCCTCCAGCGTACCGTATATCATCAGCGCCCAGTTCCTTGATCGTCTGGAGGATTCGATCGTGAAGCGGGGCGCTGCGCGAGAAAGTCGGCGAGGCGCCGAGCAACAACGTCGGCTTTGTTTTTGAAATGCGGATGACTCGGTCCCAGTTGACCTGAATCTTGACGGTTTCATCCCCAGCCCAGAGCGTGGAGACACTGACGAAAAGAACTAGAATCGAACACACAGCGTTTAAGCGATGGCGAAGCATTTGGTCTCCTCGGCGGTGGCGGTCTGCGGTCGAAGGCAAAGACTCCGTGCGGCGCACTGTACGGGCATCTTCACTTTGCGTTCCCGGCTTACAAGCAAGGCACTATACACCCAATCTTTTCGACTTTACGCAATTCGGGCGACGACGAGCCATCGGGATTGGGATTTCGGGATTCGAGGGACGGGGTGAGGGGGCCGCGCCCAACTTCGGCTGCTTTCGCCCTCGGCTCGATTCTTCCGCCATCACGTCCTGAATGTCGCGATAGTCGCGATCCTCTTCCGTGTGTCCCCCCTACTCCCTCCGCGCCTCGCTTGCCCTCCGCGCAATGGCGAGTCGCAGCCCTTCAAGAACAAGGGTGCGCTAGTCCCGTGACCGCCTAAAGAGGTCCCGAACCCGTTCTGCCCACACGGCACTTTGGTTGACTGCGAATGCTTCCGAAAAGAACCTAACCAGGCGGGCACGGGAATAGTTGCTCTTGTGATATGCTTTTTCGTGGAGGTCGAATTTGAAGACAAAGCTGCATTCCTCGCGCCCCCGAAATCGCAAGCGCGCCGCTCCAGCCGATCGTAAGGCGAGCGGCATAATTCCCGGCAAGGCAATTCAAGAACTAGCCCGGGCACGTGGTGCAAAACCATTCGACCCGCTGGCCTTCGCCGGCATCGTGCCGCCAGGCGAGGACATCGGCACATTCGTCGAAGAGATCTACCGCGTCCGAACGTAAGAGGCTGTGATCAGCGACCCGCTAAATATCATCCTGCTCGACACGGATGTTTTCTCTTATCTGATGGAGCCAGGGAATTGGTCAATTTGCAGCAAGAGGGGAACAAGGCCAAGGTATATCAAGTTCGTCAGGTTCGCCGCGTCATCGCGAACTATGGGCTGGAAGGCGAAAAGGAGTAGCTATGAACAAATACGAAATCATCATCTATTGGAGCAAGGAGGATCAAGTCTTCGTTGCCGAAGTCCCGGAACTGCCCGGCTGCATGGCCCACGGCGAAACTCAGGAAGCGGCGCTCGCCCACGCCAACGAAGCCATCCAATTGTGGATCGACACCGCGAGAGAGTTCGGCGATCCCATCCCCGAACCCAAGGGCGAACGCCTCATGCTGGCCTAAACCGACAAGGAACCGACGCCTGGGACACCAACTCGAAGTAACCCACACGCCCGCAGCGAGGTACCGCAGACCCGAACCGCGCGGGTCTGCGCTACGCTTGCTGGGCGGATCACTCCATCTTCCGGCGCTCTAGTGCTTCCACAAGTTCCTCCTTGGAGCGAAACTTATCCTGGTCGTAGATCAGGGCCACAAAACCCCTCCACACGTATCCCATGAAATTCTCCAGGGCATCCATTTCGTCGAATGCGCGTCCGTGATGCAGGAACGCGGACCGCAGTCCGTAGACACGCGTTGCGTTATCCCGAATAGCCATTCTCTCCTCAGGCGTGACGCCAACCACAAACGCCAACCGCTCGCCGATGTTTTTTTGGATTGGCTCGTTGTTATCCCGTAGGAGGATAGATTCGACCGCAGCGAGGATGTGGACCAGCCTGTTTACGGGATCATCAAAGAGAGAGTTTCTTGAGTAAATCAGGAGCGCATCCAGCAGTTCATTTTGGAATGATGATCTTTTTTCGTTCGCCAGCAGCTGGCTTAAAGCATTGAGGCCAACTTTTTGGAGCATGGTGATCTCCTGGCTGGGTAGGAACCACGTAGAACCTGCGCCCAGATTCGCGGCCTTTGACCACTGTTGAATCACCCCCTCCCGGACCACCAAAGTCGAGGAAGTTGACAGATTCTCCGCGCCGCTAATTGTGCAAAAGGATCTAAAGAAGGGAGTCTGATTCGCCGGGTGAAAGAAGCGCAGGGCAGCGATAGAGTAGTCTGCCTCCTCACTCGCGATTTCCTGCGCCCTGAGCGGTTCTGCGGTGACTTCGATCGTGGCGGCGGCAGAGCCTTGAAACTTCGAGCGGTCGCGGTCGAGGTGCATTTTAACGGCGACTTTCCCTTCCTCCGGAACGCACTCCAGAGCCCTCTCTTGGTACCTATCGAGCATCTCCCCAGTCAGTGTTTTGAATTTGATCTTCCCCACCGAGAATTCGTTCTGAATATACACATGAAATAGCGGCAGCCAGATTTCTGCTGTCTCTATCTTTTGAGCACACTCGCTCAAAACGTGCGCCGTGAGGGGCCCACCGATCTCGCCACGGTACCGTTTCTTGACCCACTGAAAAGAGGATTCCATTAAGCATCGGACGCTGACGTACGGCCGGACCGTCTGTGTTTCCTGTAGCCGCGTCGCGAGCGTAACCATATTGTTAAATCCCTGGCCCACGAGGCCGAAAGTCTTGCCGTCCTGCTCGAAGACCCGCCCCGCCTGATTTCCTCGATAGTCTCCGAGGCCGATCTCGATCTCGCCAATTATTTCCTTCTCGGTTGGGTTGGCGCGCGGGTGAATGTCCGGTTGGAAAGGCAGCTGGCGCCGGTCCACTGGCACAGCAGACACGAGGGATAGCAGCGCCTCCCCTTTTTCATCGAAGTTCTTTGCAGCATCCGGATGAATTTGAAGCGTAAAGGGAGTACCCATGCGGTACCTCCAACTAGAACAGGCCTTGCCGTGTGTTCACGCTCCACTGCCAGGTACCCTCGACAGCCATAATCTGGGCAGGGCGTTCTTGGCCGCATTTGTCTTTGAACGGCACGTTGCAGGTGGCGCTGGAACCGAAGCGCGGGTCAAGGTAGATCAGGTCAACGCTCGCATCTTCGACGTAATCGCGGAGGATTTTGAGGTTGTCGCCGAAGTAAAGCTTATTCTTGCCTTCCATTACCGCACAGCATACCCTAGAGCGGCCTTGGGCCGCAACCAAACTTGGCCAAAGTGGCGAGTGGCTCGCCGCGGAGAGGCAAGTGGCAAGCGGGGAAGATCGAAACTGGCAAACGCGGAAAATCGAAACTGGAAAATCGAAAGGGCGGAAAGTTGAAACTGGAAAATCGAAACTCGCCTTAAGACAGGGGCAAGGGGCAAGTGGCAAGCGGGGAGAAAGCCGTTCGGTGCGGAAAATTAGCGCTTGACAAATGGGGGCGAGTGGTTATACTAGGAGTAGGAAGAGGGATTTATGAATTATGAATTATGAATTATGAATTAGGAACTAGGTCCGGAGGGTGTTGTCCGGGGTCAGTTGTCTGTGGCGCGTGGAACAGCCGGGGATTCGTGATTAGGAATTTGGTGGAAGAGGCAGCGGCCGGCGTCGAGTTGAAAGCAGGGGATTCCGAATCTTGGGTTCTGAAGGATGGGGAACGAAGCCGGAATGTCTTTTGGAATGAGTACGATAGGCTTAGCGGTTCCGTCACTATTCCCGATTGGGGCGGGGCGGCGAGAGCTACGCTGAAAAAAAAGATGTTAAAAATGAGGTTCAAAGCCAATTTTTGTTGAAAACAAAGAAGATCGCTTTGGTTCAAAGCCATTTTTTGGGTTCAAAGCCATTCTTGGTCGGAAGCTCAGCGCAGCTATGTTATTGAAAACAAATAAGACGGCTTTGATCCAAAAGTCGTGCTTGTGGTTCGAAGCCATTTTGGGGGTTCAAAGCCATTAGCGGGAAGAGGGATCGGAGATTCGGAACTTGGGGCTGGCAGGCTGATGAAGAAAGACTCCGAAGATGTCATCCCTTCTCCCGCCCAGCGGGATCAGGGCAGGCTCTGAGCGGAGATTTCATGAGCCTTGGGCTCGCCACTATGCATGAACATGGCTTGGGTTCCCGCTGGAGTTTACCCCGTGTGTTCCCGCTTTCGCGGGAACGACAACGGGGCGGGAATGACCGTCACCCCCGCGAAAGCGGGGGTCCAGGTTAGTCCAAGAGGGACTGGATTCCTCCCGCCCTGCGGGACGGGAATGACCGGCAACAGGTGCTTTTCGACGGAGCGCAGCCCCGCACCGTCTGGTGCAGGGCGCAGCGAAGGATCTCGTGTTTCTCCGCGCCCCGCGAAGAAGATCGGATTCTGTGGCACAATGAGCACTGAGGGAAGACGGTGAACAGGTTGAGAGGTTTTTCGTGGCTGACGAGGCCATCACGGGAATCAGGGTCTCGACTGATTCGGCTCGCCCTCGTTGTGGCGATCGCCGCCGTCTCATTCCACGGACTAACGCTGGCGCGTCCGTCAGCCGGTGGGCAACAGAGCAGTGAGGACGCAGAGGCAGACAAAGCTCGAATCGCCGCCCAAGCTCAGGAGGCCTTGCGAAGAGGCGACTACTCCGCCGCCATCCCGGACTTGGAGAAACTGGCCAAGCTGGCGCCCGACGTCGGCGAGATCCGCGCCAATCTCGCCACAGCCTATTACTCTGTGGGCCGATTCGACGACGCCGCAAAGCAAGCCGCGCAGGCGCTCAAATTGAAGCCGACTCTCACCAACGCCCACTTCTTCCTCGGATTGAGCCTGGCGGAGGGCGATCGGTGCAAGGAAGCTCTGCCCTATCTTGACAAGGACTACTCTCGCGCGCCCGAACCCCAAATGAAGCGGACGATCGGGATCGATGCCCTGCGCTGCGCCATGAATTTGAACCAGGCAGACAAAACCCTCGACTGGATTCGTGTGCTCGGCCGCAGCTTTCCCGATGATCCCGATCTGCTGTATCTCAGCAGCCATTTTTTCTCCGATCTCTCTACGCAAACCTCCGAGCGGTTGCTGGTGACGGCGCCGGGCTCTTACCAGGCGCACCAATTCAACGCCGAAGTTCTCGAACTCCAGGGGAAAACCGGTGAGGCCGCGGAAGAGTATCGCCAAGTTCTGTCACTCAGGCCAACCCTGCCGGGCATCCATTATCGACTGGGGGGACTGTTGTTGGCCGGCGAGCCTGGGGCTCAAGCGCTGGGGAGCGCACGGCACGAGTTTGAAGAAGAGTTGAAGATCGATCCCCGCAACGCGGCAGCGGAATACCAACTGGCGGAGATGGCGCGCCAAGCCCGCCAGTGGAATGACGCCATTGAACACTTCCAGCGCGCTGCGACTTTCGCGCCGCAGTTTGGGGAAGCACTGATCGGGCTGGGCAAGTCGCTGGTTTCAGCGGGGCGGGTTCAGGAGGCCGTTCGACCTCTCGAGCGCGTCGCGGCTCTCGAGCCCGACAATCCGAACGCCCATTATCAGTTGGCTTTTGCCTATCGCCGCCTGGGCCGCGAGCAGGATGCGGCGAAGGAACTCGCGGCCTACGAGCAAACCCAGGCCAAGGTCAAGAGCGGCATGATGAGAATCCGCACCGGTATTCTTGGGAATCTCACTCAGCCACAAACCCTCAGCCCTCCGGAGTAAGACGCGGAAATGCGCTTCACACGCAGGAAGTTTCTTCAATCGGCTGGCGCTGCTGGCATGTTTTTCTCCGGCGCCGCGCGACTCGCCGCACAAGGCATGGCGACACGCGGCGTCAAGCCCGCGCCACGCCCGAAGTTTTCGGGTAAGCCCTGGCCCGTCACCTTCACGGACGTAGCTCCGCGCGCCGGACTCACCGCCCCGACCGTTTACGGAGAGGAATACGTGAAGCGCTACATCGTGGAAGCGAACGGGCCCGGTATCGCCTTCTTCGATTACGACCACGACGGCTGGCTGGATGTTTTTGTCCCCAGCGGCAAGCGCCTCGAAGGATTTCCGCCCGGCCACGAGCCCCGAACTGATCGGGGCGAGCCGACGAATCGCCTCTACCATAACAATCGCGATGGCACGTTCACGGACGTCACCGCCCAGTCTGGCCTCACGAATAGGGGCTGGTGTTACGGAGTTTGCGTCGGGGACTACGACAACGATGGGCGCGACGATCTGTTCCTCACCTATTACGGCAAAAACGTTCTCTACCACAACAATGGCGACGGGACGTTCACGGACGTGACCAAGGAAGCCGGTCTTCTGGAATCTCGGACCCGCTTTGGGACAGGTTGCACCTTTGTGGATTACGACCGCGACGGCCATTTGGACCTATTCATCAGCCGCTACATCGATCTCGACTTGGCGAAAACTCCGGTGGGCGGATCAAGCCGCTACTGCAAATACAAAGACGTGCCCGTCAACTGCGGGCCGATGGGCCTCACGCAAGAGACCTGCGCCCTCTACCACAACAATGGCAACGGAACTTTCACCGAGGTGACGGCGCAAGCGGGCATCGCCAAGGCCGGCACGCGCTACGGACTCACCGCCGTGGCCTTCGACTACAACAACGACGGCTGGCCCGACTTATTCGTGGCCTGCGACTCGACTCCCAATTTGCTTTATCGCAATAATCACGACGGGACGTTCAGCGAAGTCGCGGTCGAGTCCGGATGCGCGGTGAACGGCGACGGACAGGAGCAAGCCAACATGGGCGTCGCGGTGGGCGACTACGATGGCGACGGATACCTGGACATGTTTCTGCCCCACTTCTCCGAGGACACGCCAATCCTTTACCGCAATGTGAATGGTGAGTTCTTTGACGACCTCACCAACGCCGCTGGCCTGGCCGTGAACACGAAGTATGTTTGCTGGGGCGTGGATTTCGCGGACCTCGACAACGACGGCTGGCTGGACATTTTTCACGTGACGGGCACCGTCTATCCCGAGATCGAGAAGGTGCATCCGGAATACAAATTCAAGACGCCCCGCGTGATTTATCGAAACTTGGGAAACGGCTCTTTTGAAGAAGTGTCGGAGCTGTCGGGCGCTCCGGTGCTCGAGCCGCACTCCAGCCGCGGCTGCGCATTCGGAGACTTCAACAACGATGGGAATATTGACCTGCTCATTCTGAACATGAGTGAGCCGCCTTCTCTCCTTCGCAATGAGAATCGCAGCGGCCACCACTGGCTAAACGTCAAGCTGATGGGCACGCGGTCAAACCGCTCGGCGATTGGCGCGCGCGTGACCGTCACAACCGGAGACCGCCGCCAGATTCGTGAAGTCCGGAGCGGCTCAAGCTACATTTCGCAGAGCGACCTTCGCCAACACTTCGGCCTGGGCGCGGCGCGGAAAGTTGATCAGATTGAAGTGAGTTGGCCCAGCGGACTCGTGGAACGCTTGAGCGGAGTCGAGGCCGACCACTTCATCACAATCGAGGAAAGCAAGAACAAAGGTTAGAAGTTGAAGGTTAATCGGACGGGTTTCGGGTTTTGGGATTCGCAGAACTTTCATTTGCCGTCTGCGGACCCCGAATCCCAAACCCCGAAGCCCGAGCTGAGTTCATCCTTTACCCTTACTTCTTTGGCGCTTCCGGCTGGTTGAGAATCCCGGCGGCTTTCATTTCCTGCATGATGTTTTTGGTCTTTGTCGCGAAGCGGCCGTTCGGCTCAGCCTTCACGTACTGATCCATTTGCGCATAGGCTTTGTCGTATGCTTTTTCCCGCAGATAGACATCCGCCAGTTTGACGTGAAACTCCGGGGGCGGAGACGGATTGAGTTCCATCACTCTTTGATACTCCCTTTCTGCCTTCACAAACTGGGCCAGACCATAGTAGGCGACGCCGAGCTGGTAATAAAACTGCCACGAGCTGGGCGAGCGGCGTACTCCCTCCTCGAGAACTTGCGCACTATCGGAAAAGCGTTTCTGGCCGTTCAGCATCTGCCCCAGCACAATGTAAGAATCGATGTAATCCGGATCGCACTCGCGCGCCTTCTTCAACGCCGCTTCGGCACCCGTCAAGTCGTGGCGTTCTTCCAGAACCGCAGCCAAATCGGTCTGCGCCCGCGCGTAACAAGGATATTCTCTCACCGCGTTTTCGAGATGCGCCCTGGCGCCGTCAAGATCCTTTGCTTTGAGACTGCTTGCCCCTTTTTCATACTCCGTTCGCGCCGCTTTCGACGCCTGCGCGTCGGTGCGGGCGATCTCAGCCGCAGGCCCTTTGGACTTCCGCGCCGGAACCAGGACAGCTTGGACGAGCACCAGGGTGATGCCGGGAGTGAGGTCCAAGGATTGCTGGGTGGTCTCGAAACCCTCGCCGCTGATCACGAGCCGGTAGACCAGCTTTTTCAGACCGTCGAAGGAGAAGGCGCCCTCCGAGTTCACGGGGGTCTGCGCCGCCAGTTGGCCGTCCTCGGTTTCCGCCCTCGCCGTGACGCCGAAAGCGGGCACCTGCCCGCCCTCCACGCGAACTTTCCCCTCCACACGGATCTGGCCGAAAAGCGGCAGGGCAGGTATCACCAAGAGTGAGAAGAGCAGGAGAATGCGGCAGTGAACTGGCAGGGCGCGCCGTGTGCTTCGCCGCCGGACCTTCGCGTCGCTCAGGAGCAAGGACATCCCTCGGCGCCTCCGTCCGCGATTCTACCGCAGGCGGCCCCTCCAGGACACCAAAATTGAAAGCACGAAGCGGGAAGCGCGCCGCGATAATTCGAGGCCGAGTTTCAATTCTCCAGTTTCGGTCTGCCGCCGCTGGGCAATCGGCCATCGCAGACCGGCATTTCCCATCATCGAACGTCAAACCCCGAGCGTTGCGAGGTCGTGCCCCCGCTCGCCAGATCTTTCGCGCTCACTTCAAATGTGTAATGGCCGGCCGGCAGGTCCATCAGATCGAACTGTTTCAGTACCCTGATCGACCTCTGCGAGGCGCCGATGGGCAGATCCTCGGCGGGAAACACCTTGGCGGGCCTCGTTTCCGACTCAATGCTGTAGGACAGCCGCAGGTGCGGCACGGCCGTTGGCGACGCGGGACCATCGAGCAGAATTCCGAAAAGGGCCGTAAGTTTGTCGCTAGGAGAGAAACGCGGTGGTGTGAGCAGGAGCTGAAAGTTTTCGCCGCGCAGCGGGTCCGAAGGGTCGGCCGCACCCTTGGCCGGTTCGACGGAACTCGAAAGCAGCACGCTGGTCAAGCCTGGAACTGCGGGCCGGGGCGCAGCGATGGCCAGCTTGCGACCGCCGATCGCGACTGTGCCGTCTGGGAGCTGGACGATCGCCTGTACCTCCAGCGGTTCGAAACGCGGCACCGCGAGCCGCGCATTGATCTCCAGATTTTTCTTTTCGAAGTCGCGATGCTGTTGGTCATCGAGGCGGAGGGTGAGAAATCGCTGATGAACCGAAACGGGGCGCCCCTCCGCGTCGCGAGCCACCAGCAACAACGTGACGCTCGCTCGGGAAGTCCGGCCATCTCGTTCGAACTTTACTGACGTGCCGGGCAGCGACACTTGCACGGGCACTGAAAGCTTGCCATCGGCTGCGAGCAGCAGAGCGGCATTCAGGTTGGGCGAAAACGCCGATCTCAACGAACCAGACTCCACCGCGCTCAGAAGCTGTGCGGCGGCAGGCGTCATCATGAGCTCCTGCCCGGGCGGTATGGCCCAATAGCCGCGTCGGTACCGCACCGAGTATCCGGACGTAAGAACATCAACCTTGATCTTGTGAAACGAGCCGTCGTAGCGGGTGTCCGAAGGCTGGTAGACCAGCGTGTAGAATTCGCGCAGGTCGCTGTCCGCGAGTTCCAGGCCGTGCAGCAGATCGTTTTGATTCTTGATGTAAAGGCCGCCGGTCTCCACCGCCACTTGGCCCAGGTCGTCGTGCGGCATGTCTGGCCCGCCGAGGCGTCGTAGATGATCGAACTCGGTATAGCGGTACCTGAAACCAACGCCTTCCTGAGAAGCGTTGTAGGCCTCGCGCGTACCCGAAGGGTCCTCGGGAGTGCTGCTCGCCGCATCGAACTCTGCCGCGAGCCCTGAGGCCTCAACGATGTAAAACGCGACGTTGGCGCGGTTGGCCATGTCGATCACCGCCGCCATTTCCGTCCTGGCTTCCGGCGAACGGATGAACCCCTCGGAAAAAACCACCACGTTCTTGCGTCCGGGGAGATCGCGGTAGGCCTGGGCGATCGCGCGCAGCGCCATGTAAATGGTTCGGGCCTGAAAGATGCTCTGCGTCCAGATGTAGGCACGCAGCGAAGCGAGCTCCTGGGCGGCAAACTGCGAGGCTCCGTGGTCCCCCAAGCTACTCTGCTGGCCCGCACCCGGCCCGGCCGCACTCCCGAATCCGTAAACCTGCGACTCCAGCTCGTGAATCTGTTGCTCCGTTTCGCTTAGGGTAATGGAGCTCACTGCGCCCGACGGCGCCCCCCGTTCGCCTCGCCGCAGGGCATTGATGACTCGTTGTTTGTCCTGGGTAAACGGAACATCCAAGTGCAGGGTGTGGTCCACTCGGTAAACGGCCACGAAGTCTGCCTTGGCGACTGTCTTTTGCACGTATTCGATCGCGGCCTCGCGGGCTTTCCCGGCACTACCTGGCTGGAGCCCACCCAGGTCAAGCACCAGGGTGATGAAGCGCACGCTCGCCACGTCGATAGCCTGGCGCTGCGGCTTGGGAGTTGGCGCTTCCCCGGGTTGATTCGCCCCGCCCGGGCCAGCGGCGGCCGGAAGTGGCGGTTGCAGAGCCGTCCCGATGGGGGGTACAAACGTCACAATCTTCTGGGGAACACCGTTATCGAAAACCGCAAAGTCGAAGGCGGCGAGGTCGCCCACGTGCCGGCCCTTCTTGTCCGTCACGATAACGTCCACCACCACCGACACAGCCTGAACCTTGATGGTGCCTGACTGGCCGGCTTTCTCGGCTGCAGACTGCGCAGTGGAAGCGGGCAAGGCGCCCGTCCCTCTCTGCTGCGCTAACGACACGCTGGTAACGGCGAGCCCAATAAGGAAAGCTGTGATGCCGAGTGCCCCGCGCTTCCCGCAGTGCAGCGATGGCCGTCCGAAGATCGCCTTCACATTTGTCACTTCTTGCCTTTCGCGCGCAGTAAGTAGCGAACGAACGTAAGGCCACCCCTAGGTCGGCCCCGCGATGCGGGGGCGGGGCAAGCCCCGCCTTTACAATCGCGGATTTAGTGGGCACCTTTTCATCAGCCCGTTGAGGCATCGGCGCCACAGGCGGCGGCACTGATAATTCGTGGGTTGGATCCACTGGAGCGCACGATGCACCACCGCACATGATAACACTATGGGGCATCTTATCCTGCGCCATTCGGGTGTATAGTAGAAAGCACGAGGAAACTTACACGGTGTCAGCTTACGAATTCCTCAAGCGAGTGGAATTGGAGGCGTGCCTCCGCGCTAGGACTTTGGAGGGGCTGTATGCTTAAGCAAACGTTTCGAATATCAAAACTGCCGTTATGGGTCTTCCTGCTTGTACCGTGCACTCTGTGGTCCCAGGTTATCCCGCATCCCGAGATTATGGGGTCAGAACTTCGTAAAGTCGAGAAGCGGACTTGGAACGTCTTTGGCAAGGTCACCGATCTCAAAGGAGCGCCCCTCCGCGCCGCAGCGGTGCGTGTGGACATCGGCCAGGGTTCAACATCTGTCAGGGTGCTCACTTCCAACCCGCAGGGCGAATTCCGGACCGAGTACACGCTGGATGCGTCCACCAATACCAGCCTGGCAGTGAAGCTCGCGATCGAGCGCGAGGGCTATGTTCCGGCCCACGAGTATATTGACTTCGGTGTGGGCGACAAGACGTGGGAAATCGATATCGCCATGCAGCCCGACACCCTAAGCGATGACCAACTCCCGGTCCGGTCTCTTGTCAACAAGCTCGCTCCGACCCTGCGCGCGGAACTGGAGAGCGACGCAACGATTGGCTCCGCCAGGAAAGACTTCCGGCGCGGCGCCTCAGACTTCCTGGATTCTAACGATGCCCCAAAAGCTGTTCCCAGTCTCATGAACGTGGTCAAGCGTTACCCCGCTTGCGGCCACTGCCGGACCCTGCTAGGGCTCGCCTTGCTCGATGCAGGGAGCTGGAATGGCGCTTCGCGTGAATTTGCGGAGGCCGCGAATCTGGCTTTGACTAAGGGCAGCAATGCCGACAAGGTGAACTCATTCCTGACCGCGGCGGAGATGGAAAACTGGAAGGACGAATATGGAAAAGCCGCAGGGTTTCTAATGCAGGCGAGGGCCATCGACCCCACGAACACTTTCATCCTTCAGGAACTCGGGCGGACCCTCATTCTCCAAGAGAACTGGGAGGCGGCCGAGAACTATCTCAGCCAGGCGCTCGCCGCCGGTGCTTCAAAAGAGGCGACCCTGCTGCGCGCCAAAGCGTTGTTGGAAGAGGGCGAGCCCGAAGCGGCAGACGCAGCGATGAAGGAATACGTGGGCGATACGGGCCTGAGAAACTTGCCCGCGCCAGCCCGCAAGCTTGCCGCTCAGATTGACGAACGGTTGAAACTGCGGGCCTACGGTAAGGTTCAGTCGGTGGTGAGCCAACCGCTGACTTCGTTGATAGAAGCCGTACCCGAGCTCGCGGGAATCGAGCCGGCCTCAAGCCAGGCTGACTTGCCGGACATCCTCCACAGGGCTGGCGAGAACGTCAGTGCGTTTTTCCAAAACTTCCAAAACACGACTTCCACCGAGCAGATTCTGGAAGAGCGCCTGTCGAAGGATGGCAAGATCAGGGGATCTCTGGACCAGAAGTTTCGATATCTTCTTCTCACGCGGCCGTTGGCGCAGGGCTTGGGCCTCCAGGAATTTCGAACCGACTTGCAAGGCAATCAAAGCGCGCCCAGCGGCCTCGATTCCGGCCTCATGCTCACTTCAGGATTTGCATCCGCCTCGTTGCTATTTCATCCGTCCTACCAACCGGGAGCCACTTTCCGATACCTGGGACGTCAGACGATCAAAGGTCACCCGTGCCATGTGGTAGCATTCGCGCAAAAACCGGAAACAGCTCGAATGGTCGAACGCTTTGACACTAACGATGCCTCGGTTCTGCTGCTGTTCCAAGGATTAGCCTGGATTGACCAGGAAAGCTCCAAAATCATCCGCTTGAGGACGGATCTCCTGAAGCCGCAGTCCAAAATTCGTTTACAGCAGCAAACCACCGAGATCACTTACAACCCCGTGCAGTTTAAGCAGGTCGGATCCGTCGCATGGCTTCCCAGCGAAGTCGCGGTGACGGTCGAATGGGCAGGGAAGAAATACCACAACGTCCATCGGTATTCAGACTTCAAGCTGTTTAACACCCAGACCAAAGATAAAATAAGTGTCCCGGTGTCTGAACCACCACAATGACAGTGACAAGCGGCGCGGCGACGACGGCCCGAACACCGTCTTTGCAAGGACCGCCTGCTGCTCTTCGTTCACTAGGCTTAGGGCATCGGCGCCGCGGGCGCAGGCAGTTTCCCCGAGAGCTGGTCGGCCTGCTTTTCGCGTACTGCGGCCTGAAGCCTTTGCTGTTCGGCGAATTCCTTTGTAGCCTCAGCTCGCCGGCTACTTTTCAGGTAGGCCTGACCGAGCTGATAATGCATGTTGGCGCTGTCGGGCTGGAGGGCGACAGCTTGCTTGAGATAGAAGATCGCCTGCTCCATGTTGCCCTTGCGGAAATAGGCCTTGCCGAGACCGGCCAGCGAATCCGGCAGTTTGGGCGAAATCGCGAGTGCTTTTTGAAATAAGGGAATGGCGCGGTCCGGCTCACCGTTGTCCAGCCAGATCGTGCCCCGGTTCTGATAGGCCCACGGCTCGGTCGGAGTGATTTGGATCTCTGCATCGAATTGGGGCGCCGCCAAATCGAGTTTGCCCAGGCGCTGGTAGAGAACTCCGAGGTCGTAGTGCGCGAAAGGGAGGTTTGGGTCGCCTGCTAGAGCCTTCTTTAGTTCTTCCTCGGCTTCATCTTTCTGGTAGAGGTCAAGATAGGCCTTGCCTAGAAGAAGGTGCAGGTGGGGCGTGTCGCCGCCGGCGCGCACCAACTGCGCGAACGTCCTGGTTGAGTCGTCGACGCTCTTCAGCTTTCCATAGCAGATGCCCAGAATATAGAGATAGTCCAGATCGTCTTTTTCCTCCGCCTGGATCGGCTCCAGCGCTTCCACTGTCGGCCCGTATTGATCGAGCATGAACTTGGAAATCCCCAGCAGGTAATGCGCCTGGACACTTGCCGGATCGGCTGCGATCACTCGCTCGAAGTGCGGAATGGCGCGGCTGAAATCCTGCTTCCGATAGTAGGCCAAACCCAGATTCAAGTCGATGCCGACCATCCTGGGATTCAGTTTTTTGGCCTCCTGAAAGGCCTGAATGGCATCGTCAAACCTCGCGGTTCGCATGTAGACCACGCCCAGGTTCACGTGGGCCGCCGCGGAGTTCGGGTCAAGCTTGAGGAATGCCTTAAAGCCCCGCTCCGCGCCGGCGTAATCTTTGGCCACCAGCGCCTGCTGGGCGCGCTCAAACGCCGCACGCAGTTTGTCTCCGGAGTCTTGGGGAAGCGGCATGCCACCAAGCATGGAGCTTGGCCTCCCGCGCCCCGGTAGGGCAGCCAGCAATGACACCAATAGCGCGATCCTAACGAGCTTGGCGCTTCGCAGATTGAGCCGGAGTCGATGCATGGATACTTGACCCGCCCAAGAGGCTACTTCTTAGAATACACCACATGGTCTTTGCATTACCAATCTCGCCTCCTGCTCATTTCCAATTAAAAAGGAGCCTGCCAAACCAAAAAAAAACGGGCGCCCCGATGGAATTGAAATTCCCTTCGGGACGCCCGGATGGACTACAGTTCAATTGCCTGTCGGCTAGAAGATGAACTTCAAGCCAAATTGCACGAGGCGAGGAGCCCAGGCACTGTTGACGAAGCCGTTGCTGTCATTCCCGTAGCCGGTCCCCGGGCCGCAATTGCCGCCAAAGGGCGTATTGCCGTTACATCCATTGTTGACGTATTGGAACTGGGTATGATTGAAGGTGTTGAACGTCTCCATCCGGAACTGAAGGGTGGAATGTTCACCGGCGAACCATGGCAACTGGAAGTTCTTGAGCAGTGCCAGGTCGGTGTTGTTGCGGCCCGGGCCGGTCAGGACATTGCGGCCCATGCAGCCGAACATGCACGCTTCGCCGTTTGCCAGCATCTGACTGGCCAGCGGCATCGTGGTTACGGCGGGGTTATACCATCGCAACGTGGGCCCATACCCGGGTTCGTTGGCGATGGTCTTCTGGATCTTCACTGGCCCCGCCGTGTCGCAGCGGGCGGTGCCGCCGATCCCAGTGCTGAAGCCGGAGGGTTCGCAGTTGAAGTCGATCGGTTCACCGGTGAAGAAGCTGCTGATGCCGCTGATCTCCCAGCCGCCCAGCGTGCCCTTCACGAGAGCCGAGCTGTTCTTGAACAATGGGATTTCGTAGATGTAATTCACCTGGAGCACCTGAGCACGGTTCAGGCCGGAGGTCCCCTTCCAACGGTCGAGCTGCTGGTCATCGATGGCCCCTGATGTCTCCAGATAGGTGCTGGTGGAGTTATCGATGGCGTGCGACCAAGTGTACGCTGCCTGCAAGGTCAGCCCGTGGCTGAAGCTGTGCCGGAAACTCACCTGGAGGGCGTTGTAGGTGGAAACCGCCGTGTTCTCCTTCTGGGTGATCGTGCCGTAATCCGTGTATGGCGCGAAGAAGGAGTCTTCGGTGATGACGTGGTTGATCAGAAGTGCCTGTACGTTGCAGTTGCCGAGGGCGTCGCAGGAGGGGTTAAGTCCGAGACCCGTCTTGTCGCTGCCTGTGGTGCCCGCTAGCACCGGTACGTTCATGACACCGACGCCGAGCGGAATCTCATTGACGTTCCTGGCGCGCGCCAGCTTGCGACCCAGGCTGCCCACGTAGGCTACTTCCAACAAGTCGTTGGTACCGAACTGGTGCTGGACGTTAAGGTTGTATTGCTGGACGTAAGGCCAGCCCTGGCTGTAAGGAATAGCCGTGTAGCCCGTCGGTCCAAATGCTCCCGGTACGATATTCGTGTAGCCGAGGATGTTGTAACCGGACGGAGCCAACGCCACCGGCGCGTTGCCTTCGCCACCTTCGGTTTGGGCTTCGTTGCCGTTGCCCGACTCGAAGAAAAGGCCGTAACCGCCGCGAACAACCGTCTTTCCGGTGCCCCAGGGGTCATACGCGAAACCGAAGCGCGGAGCAAAGTTCAGGGCCGTATTGGCGAGCTGGCAGCCCTTGGGGATGCCGCCTTGTCCGCACATCACCAGGCCGTTGCCGGGAGCCGTGTAGGTGTTCAGTCCGGCTGCGGTGTTGATGTTGCCGTTGGCGAGCAGCGGGTCTTCCTGCGCCGGATTGTACTGGCTGAAGAGGAATCCACTGTCAACCGTCGGCCGTGAAACGTCGTGGATGCGGCTGTAGTAGTAATACCGCAACCCGAGGTTAATGGTCAGCTTCTTGGTTACTTTCCAGTCGTCCTGGATATAGGGCTCAAAGTCGGTCATCTGCCAGTGGCCCTTGGGGTAGCCGCCCACCGGGACGCCGTTGACCGTCTGCGTGCCTTCCTGGTACCCCGTAATATTTCCCAGGAACATATCGGCCATCGCGTTTCCGGTTTCGTACGCCACCGCCGCTGCACCACTTCCCAGAGTTAGTGGCCCTTGGGCGCCGAAATAGAGTTCGCCTTGGGTGTCGGTGCCGAACTGTTCGTTCTTACGGTAGTTCTCCAAGTAGAACCCCATCTTGGTGGTGTGACTGCCGTGCGTCCACGCCAGGTTGTCTTTCCAGGTGACGATGGGATTGGAGTTCTTCCAAGGGTGGTTCGAAGCATCCTCATTCGTGCATAAGTTCAATCCACCGCAGAGTTCAAGTGAGGGGAGCAGCGGGTTGGAATCGTTGGCTGCGAAGAAATGGTTCATCACAAAGCCGGTGGGCCGGTTGATGGACCCAGCCACGTTGTCTGCCGACAAGTTGTCGAGGACGATATGGTCCGTCGTATAGGCAGCGGTGAATTCGTTCATCAGGTTGGGCGCGAAGCTGTGCGTGATGTCCAGCACCGCGCTCTTGCCGGGCCCGCCGAACGGGGTCTTAATGGTGTCGTAGCTGGCCCACGCCCATAGCGCCGGGACCGAGACTGTATTCCAAGCGTCCTGGGTGTAGCGACCAAAGATTCGCGTCTTGTCGCCAATGTTTTGGTCAATGCGGATCTGCTCCTGCCGCCAATTGGTCGCATTGGGCGAAGCGACGGCCCAGTGACCAGCAACATTGGTGTTTTGCAGCGGAACGAGGCCGTTCAGCAAGGCCTGGCCGTTGGCGAAGGATTGAGCGTTGAAGCCTGGCATCGACTGCACGTTGTCGTAATACTTGTATACCACATGGGTTCCAGGACCAGCCGGGTCGTTAGGTGGATTTGGCGCTGTAATGACATTCCCGTTGGCATCCAATTGAGCGAGTTTAGGAAGCAGACACCCGTCGCTGATAACCTGGGCAACCGCGCTAGGCTCGCCTGGGTCATAGTTCGGGTCGGTGGAAGGGAGATAGGGTGTGGTTGCCCCGGGACCATGGCACTCACTGAAGTCGCCGTTGCGCATGGCCGCAGTTGGAACATTATTAGTGACGGTGTTCCCTTGGCGAATGCTGCGCCAGTCTTCCGACCAGAAGAAGAAGGTCTTGGATTTGTCACTGTTGTAGTGACCCGGAATGTAGACTGGTCCGCCTATCGTGTAGCCGTACTCGTTCTGGTTCAGAAAACCGATGGGCGTGTTACTCCGGTTCAGGAAGAAGTCGTTGGCGGCGACTGCGCTGTTGCGGTTGTACTCCGCTGCGTCGCCGTGGAACGTCTTGGTGCCAGACTTGGTGGCAACTTGGATGCTGGCGCCGCCGTGTTTGCCCATATCGGCGCCGTAGTTGGACGTCGAGATCCGAAACTCGGCGATGCTGTCGAGATTGGGATAGGTATTGAAAGTCGATGCCGAGCCTTCGTCCGTGTTGTTACCGCCGTCGATCTCCCAGTTGGCGTACTGCATCCGGTTGCCGTTAAAGGAGATGCTGTTGTTGCCTGCAACGCCGACAAGTTGGGTATTCAGGCCATTGTCGGGAGAGGCGCCCGGGACCAGCAAGGCCAGGGAAACCCAGTTGCGGCCGTTAAGCTCCAAGTCTGCAATCTGCTTTCCGGTGACCACGCCGGAGATGGCTCCCGACTCGGTCTGGACCTGTACGACGTTGGCGCTGACGTGGACTTCCTGGGTAATTTGACCCACGGTCAATTGCAGGTCCACGCGCTGTGTTTGGCCGACTTGCAGGGTAATGTCGGAGTGAACTAGTTTTTGGAATCCCGGCGCCTCCGCAGACACCGAGTAGGTGCCGATAGGCAGCGACGCCGCGGTGAAAGCCCCCGCGCCGTTGCTGGTAAATTCGCGAGTAATGCCGATGTCGGAACTCGAAACGGTAACCTTGGCGTTTGGAATCACCGCACCGGTGCTATCCATGACCGTACCAACGATCGTGCCCGATTCCTGCTGTTGGCACCACGCGGTGATCGACAAGGCGAAGAAAACTGCGCTGAGCAGTAAAACGAACCTCTTCATAGATATCCCCCTTTTGGCGAACTTTTTAACCTTTGTTAATAAACTCGCCCAACCACTTCGACCCGAGGACCCGATTCTGGTATCCATTTTCTGGGGCTTCCACAACCTTATTAACCAGGAACACTCTTTAGAGATGCCCCCGACGGGGCTTCTCTATGGACTAACTCTACCAAAACGCGAGCAATCTTCGTTCCAAAAAATCCAGCCCTTTCGAAATGACCAACCCTCCTATTTACAATAAATTCGGAAATTCCTGATGATTATCTTTCGGCCTACTAATATATTTTATGGGAGAATTCTACTATTTCTTGTAGCGCGACACTCGTTTGCCGAGTGCGCCGCGAGCGCGAAAAACAGTCCGCCTGCTCCCGCAGGTGGCCCGGGGGGCCTTTCGCAGACCCCGCGCATGTTTGAAGGAGTTCGGATCTAGGAGCTTTGGCGAGGAACAGAGAATCTCGGCGTTTCTCGTCGCCTTCGGCCCGCCTCATTCCGATCACTGACGACGGATGGTTGCCCGCTTTGCTTATGCGTGATGCCCGTCACTGTGCTGGGCCCCTGCCCTGCTTCATCGTAAGAACCAGTGAGCCTAGCGATGCCAACTTTGCCGGCCATCGACCCGGTGATCACGGACCGCTTTAAGTCGTTAGCCCGAATGGTGGGCAACACGCCGATGCTGGCCATTGAGTTCACGTACCGGGGCAAGCACCGCGTGCTTTACGCCAAGTCCGAACAGTTCAACATGACGGGCAGCATCAAGGACCGCATGGCGCTTTACATTTTGCAGCGCGCCTACGTGGAAGGAATAATCTCGCCTGGCGACACCATTGCCGAAGCGACCAGCGGGAACACCGGAATCAGCTTTGCCGCGCTTGGCCGCGCACTGGGCCATCCGGTCACCATCTTCATGCCTGACTGGATGAGCCGCGAGCGCGTGGACTTGATCCACAGCTTGGGCGCGCGCATCGTGCCGGTGGGGCGCGATCAGGGCGGATTTCTGGGCAGCATCCGAATGGCGGAAGCGATGGCGGCCGAGCAGCAGCGCGTGTTCTTGCCTCATCAGTTTTCCAATGAAGCGAACGCCGCCGCGCACGAGAACACTACCGGGCAGGAAATCTGGTGGCAGTTGCAGTTCAATTCGCTCTCGCCGGACGCCTTCGTGGCCGGAGTGGGCACGGGCGGGACCATCATGGGCGTGGCACGCTTCCTGCGCTCGAAAATGCCGACCGTGCGCATTCATCCCCTCGAGCCGGCGGAATCGCCCACGCTTTCGACCGGCCACAAAGTGGGCCAACATCGGATTCAGGGCATTTCGGATGAGTTTATTCCGCCCATCGTCAAGCTCGACGAATTGGGCAGCGTGGTCACTGTGCACGACGGCGACGCGATTCTAATGGCGCAGAAACTAGCCGCACAATTGGGCCTGGGCGTGGGGATTTCGTCGGGCGCAAATTTCGTGGGCGCGGTCATGGTGCAGAACGAAATGGGAGACCACGCGGTGGTCGTCACCGTCTTCCCCGACGACAACAAGAAATACCTCAGCACCGATCTGCTGCGCGAAGAGCCCGTAAAAAGCGGCTATCTCTCGCCCGAGATCGAGCTCAGCGGCTTCCGCATTTTCAATCGACTTTGCGCCACTTGCTGCGAAGTTCCGGAGTGGATCCGGGGCACCATGCCAGTGTCCGTTCATTGACGATTTTCGATTGATCCTGCCTTGCGGGACCGATTGCCTTGAATTGGTGAGGGTTATGCGCGCGCGACAAATTGTTATCGGCGCAGTCACATGCTTGATGCTGGGCAGCACGTTGGCTCGTGCGCAGCGCGGGAACGAGCTGCGCTCTTACATTGTGTACACGGATTCCTCCGGATCCGTCGTGCTGACCGCGCCCCAGGGATGGGTATTTGATCCGCCCACCGGCTCCTTCGTTCCGACAGGAGCAAAGGGCGAGAACACACCTGCGATCATTTATGCGCAGCCCATTTCGAAGGAGGGCAAGCCCACTCTGCAAAGCTTCATCAAGTGGGACGTCGAGCGTGTGAAGACTGTATCGGCACGTGTCCGGGTCACATCCGAAGATTCTCTTCCCACGGCGCGGGGAGCGAAGGCGCCGGCTAACCACTTCTCCGGCCTCATCGACGGCAACATCGAGTCTCACGCTTACATCGAGGCGCCGTCGGTTTATGTAAGAGTCGTCCTCTCGTCAAATAATGAGGCTGAGCACAAGAAGGCCCACGCGGCATTTGCGGCCGTCGTCAAGAGCTATCACTTTTCGACCGTCGCCGGCGGCGCCAGCCGGAAATGATGCTGCGGGGATTCCACTTTTGGCCGATAGACCAGCACGATAGCCTGTTCATCCGCGAAGCATTAGCCGCCACTCTTCCAGGGCGGTTTCGCCGGCAGCAGTTTTTCAAACTCCGCAATCAGCGCGGCCTCATAATCTCCGGCGTAGGTTTGATTGAAGAACTTCGCCAGCGCCTCGCGGCTCAACCGTTCCCAAGATTCTTCTTCGTGTCCGGGGTTCACAGGGAAGAACAGCGCGCCATTGGCACGAGCCGCGGCGAGATCGCCCGGCGCGTCGCCAATCATCAAGACGCAGTTCTTCTCGTACTTCCCTGCCGCGGTCAGGCGCAGGTGTTCTTTCTTGCTTCCCATTTCCTGGCCGGCGATCACTGCCGCGTATTGGGCGATGTCGTGCTCCTCCCACTCGCGAGCCAGGGCTTCGCCCGGCGTGGCGGACACACAGATAATGTCCGCGTTCAAAGCGATCTGCTCCGCGCACTCGCGGAAATAAGGGAACGGCGGAACGCCCTCCACCATTTCTTCGATGGAGCGGTTCACGGCCTTGCTCCACTCGAGCGCCTGTTTCAGGACCGGGTCGCCGGTCTTTCGGACTTCCGCCTCCAGCGTTGGATTGCCCAGCGCCTGACCGGAATTGATCCAGGCTTCGAGCGTCGGAACCTGCGGAATGACGGTGGCACGGCGCGCGGCCTCAGGCCAGTCGCGGAGAAGCTCAAATGTTTTGGTCAACGCGGGAAAGCGGTTGATGCCTCTCCATTTTGAGTACAGGTTTACGAACTCGGACGCGGCGCGCGCGTACTTGGAAACGGCCTGAAGCTTCCAGTGACGGATGATGTTGGGAATAAAGCACTCCTTGTGCTTGATCTCCATCGAGTCAAACACGCAACCATCCGAATCGATCCCAACAAAGAACTTGTGCTGAGGTCTGAAGGCGAGCAGCGGCTGCTGATAAGACGATTCCACGGAAATTCTCTCTTCCTTATGTCATGCTGAGCGAAGCGAAGCATCTCGCTCTGATTGGATTCTTCGCCTCGCTCAGAATGACAGGTCCCGCGGCCTTCTCGTCAGCCTTTCGAAGCCGAAGCCGGTGGAGCGCTGCTGGCCGCGAAGATTTGGCGATATTGCTCGAGCGTCAGCGGAGCTACAGCCGCCGCGCCTAAGTTTTCCTCCACGTGCTCGCGCCGGCTCATCCCGACTAACGCGCACGTGATCCCCGGCGTCGATCGCACGAACTGGATGGCGCGTTGCGCGTCGGTCTGAAGGCCGGGAAAGCGTTCTTGAACGTCGGGTGGAATGCCGTGGGTGAGCTGGCTTTGAAGCAGGCTGGCACTCGCAAAAACCGCCAAGCCGCGCGCCCGCGTTGCGTGCAGGGCCGGCACGCGCTCGCCGTAGAACTGTTGGGTCTTCGCCAGCAGCGCTTCCGGCATAGCAAGATTGAAAGGGAGCTGGATGGCGCGGAAGTGGTGGTTCTTGCCGCCCGCCTTCTCTGCCATGCGCAGAACGTCTTGAATGGCAATCGCCTCCTGCGATTCCGGGCTGACGCGGTAAGCGTTCCACGTCGCCGTTCCATACCAACGGATCTTGCCGACTTGGACCGCTGTCTCGAATACCGCGAAGGCTGCCTCGAGGCGGCGATTAAATTCCTGGCGCGGGACTTCGCTTAACTGGGTCTCGGGATTGTGAACGTAGTAGAGATCGATGGTCTCAACGCCCAGGTTTTTGCGGCTGGTCTCGATCTGGTCTTCCAGGTATCGCGGCGACATGGCGTGACAACCGGCGGCCACTTCCTCGGGCTTGATCACCTCTGTCGCGATCAGCTTTTCTTGAAAATAAGCGGCAGGATCAGGCGGCTCGTCCGCATCGAAGGTCAAGAAGCCGCCCTTGGTGGCCAGAAAAATTTCGTCACGCTTCAGGCGGCCGCCTTGAATCATCGAAGCGAGGGCTTCGCCGATGGCGCGCTCGCTTCGCTGGTGGCGATAATTGATCGCGGTGTCGATGACGTTGATTCCCAGCTCGAAGGCTCGGGTGACGGCGTCGCGGTAGAGGGCATCGTGCTCGGCGGTCGGCTCGCCCAGGTACGTCCCAAGCCCGATCGAGGACAGCCGCAAGCCCTGCACGTTGCGAAAGTGCCCCGGCAACTGCGCCGCGAAACGCTGTTCGAACCGTGTCGTTCCTTCCGGAGTGGCGAAGCCCGGCATCAACATGAGGTACGGTCCTGGGGTGCCGTTTCCTGTCTTTTGTATCTCGATTGAGGCGCCAACGCAAGACGGAGATGGCATGGCCAGGTGCGTCCTTCATGAAGAAAGAAGACCGTAGGCTCTATGCCGCGTTCCGCTACCCAATGAATAGTGTCGGCGAATGTTTCATCTGGCTCGAAGCAAGAGCACAGGTACGCTGACGTTGTGCTGCACCCGGGGCGCCGTTGTCCCAAGAAACAAGTCGCCCAGGAATCGGTGTCCGTGAGTGCTCATGGCCACCAAATCGCAACCCCTTTCCCGAATCCATTTGATGATTTCGCTGGCCGGATCCCCGAACGCCAGCGACGACTCGGCGGGAATGCCCTCGGATTGGAATTCGGCTTGAATCTTCTCCAAGTAAGCTTTGTCCTGAGTCACCTCGGGACTCACCGCGTCGGGGCCATACATACGTGCTGCCCAGCCGTCAGCGACATGCAAGAGCACAACGTCGCTGTGCATGATCTTGGCCAACGCTTTGATGTGCTCGATGATCGGCCGGTCGGTGGACGTCGTGTCCAGGGTCACAAGAATCTTGTTATACATAACGTCCTCTCTGGCGAGCGTGCGCCGTCCATTCCCCTTCAGTGTCCGATGATGACTACCCAGGCCTGCTTGAGCGCGTCGGGCAAGCTATAAATGTCCATGGATGTAATGAGCAGGGCACTGCCCCAGCCGGTCACCATGAGAAACCAGCCGTTCCGCCACTTTCCCATGCGCTGGCGCGAACTTGTAAATTGCAGCAGCGGAAACATAGCAAAGGGAAGCTGGAGGGCCAGAACCACCTGGCTGAGAACCAGCAGGTCGGTCACGCTGCTGTTGCCGCGAATCCCGATGATCAGGACCGCCGGGATAATAGCCAGCGTGCGAGTGATCAGCCGCCGCAGCCACGGGCGGATTCGCCAATGCATGAAGCCTTCCATCACCACCTGCCCGGCCAGGGTGCCGGTGATGGTGCTGCTTTGTCCGCTCGCCAGAAGAGCCACGGCGAACAACGTGCTGGCCAGAGTAGTTCCCAGCAGCGGGGCCAAGGTCAGGAAGGCGACGCGGATCCAGTCGCTATCGGGGCTGAACTTGACCACTTGCCCGCCTGGCACGGTCACACTCACCTTCCCGTAGAACACCAGCGCCGCTAGCACCAGAATGGCAGCGTTCACGAAGAAAGCGACGGTCAGGGCCGCGGTCGCGTCGATGGTGTTGAATAGAATCCCGCTCCGGATGGAGGGCTCATCCTTCTGGAGCTGGCGGCTCTGCACGAGAGCTGAATGCAGGTACAGGTTATGAGGCATCACGGTCGCGCCGATAATGCCGATCGCCACTACTACCATGCCGCTCTGAGCGAACCCGGGCCGGACGAGCGAGGCGCCCATTTCCGCAAAGCTGGGACGGGTTTGCGGGAGGACAAACACCTCGATGAAATAACACACACCGATGGTGACCACGAGGAGCAAGACTACCGCCTCGATGGTCCGTATGCCGAACCGTTGCAGGGCGAGCAGAAGCAACACGTCCAGTCCTGTGATGATTACCGCCCACAGCAATGGGATCCGGAACAGAAGATTGAGGGCCACGGCGCTGCCGAGCACCTCCGCCAGGTCGCAGGCGCCGATGGCGAGTTCGCAGAACACCCAGTTCGGCTTGCGGGTCCAGCTCGGATACCAGTCGCGACAACATTGGGCAAGGTCCTTTCCCGTGACTACCCCAAGCCGAGCAGCGATGATCTGCATGAAGATGGCCATCAAACTGGCAAGCCCAACCACCCACAGCAGCCCGTACTTAAACTCCGCCCCGCCTGCGAGGTCTGTGCCCCAGTTGCCTGGGTCCATGTAGCCGACACTGACGAGAATGGCTGGCCCGACGAAGGCCCGCCATTGTTGCCAGAAGCCGGTCTGATGCTGCGGCACTGCCACTGTGCCGTGCATTCCCTCCAGTGAAAGACCCGGGCTGGAGGATTCACGGGCAACTTCGGTGGCCGTCGCCGTGTCCCGTCCGGCAGGCTGGTCGTTAGTTCGATGTTGGTCCGGTTTCCCCACCGACACGCCTTTCAGGAATGAGAGACTTCGAGCGATGCAGTCCAGAAATCATAATACATAGGCTACCTGTGAATGCAGGCATGGCTACGCGTTGATGGCTCTGATGTCAACCCTATTTGGATTTCCCATGGAAGACTGTCAAGGCTCAGCGTACGGCACCGAGCCGGTCGCGGTCAAGGTGCCCCGCGCTGGCAAGCCCTACCGCCCGGCAGCGAGGGCTTGAATTTGAGTTTCCATTTGCCTGACCCAATCAGTGTCGTGAATGGACGGCAAATTCGCTCGGACGTTGGTGAGGGCGCCTTGGAGTGCCGTGCCGGCCAGGTGATGAGCGACACTCAAGTCCGAGGCCGCCTGCGGGGCGGTGATGGGGCGAAGGGAATCGGCGAGGCGCGCGACTTCCACCGCGAGTTGCGCAGTTTCGAGTGGCACCTCGGCGGCTTTCTTGCTCGCCGACTCAATCGCCTCGCGGCGCGCCGCCTGCTCGGCCTCGGTCGATTTGGGGAGTTTGAATGCGGCGAGGACGCTTTCGTAGCTGGCCGCGTCGCAGTCCACGGCTTCCATCAGGCGCTGGCGCAGTCCGGCCAGGCGGTCCCGCGCTTCCTGAACCATGGGATGGTGAGCCACCATGGATTTCTTCTTCAGCGTAATGCCACAAACCATTTCGCCCAGCGCCGCCGCCAGAGCCCCAGCTAGAGCCGAAACGCTTCCGCCGCCGGGCGTCGGGGTATCGGCCGCGACTGCTTCCACAAATCCTTTCGCCAGATCGCTGAGCGCTGGGGGAGAAGCGCTCCCGCCACCCGCCGACTGCTCTGCCAGCACGCGAGCCAGTCGATTCTCAACGATCAGGTCGGGATGAAAGTTCTCGACCTTCAGATAGTGAACGGCCGCGTCTTCAAGGGCGCGTCGTGGCACGAGTCCGACGATCTCGCTACCCACAACGCCGACGCCGTGCGCCGCTGCCTCGCGCACGACCGCGTCAAACACCGTGCCGATCGAAGTGGTTTCAAAGTCGGTCAAATTCATCGAAACCTGCGCCAGGTGGCGCGCTTTCAGATCAACGCCCATAGCCTTCACGCACGGAAAGCCGCCGCTTGAAGCGCGGATTTTCTTGGCGATAGCCTTCGCGATCGCGACATCAGCAGTAATCAAGTTGATGTTGTAAGCGATCAGGAATTTCCGTGCGCCCACGACGGTGGCGCCGGCGGTCGGGTGCAGGCGCGATTCGGGGAAAGGCGGCCCGAAGTCGGGTGCGCGGTCAGGGTTGGTTTTCACTTCCTCGCGCACGCCCTCGAATTGCCCGCGCCGGATGTTCTCCAAGTTTTTTCGTTCCGGGCTGCGCGCCGCCGCTTCATAAAGGTAGGTCGGGATCTGGAAGCGCTTCCACGCTTCCTCCGCCACAAACTCGGCGATGCGAACGCAATCCTCCAAGGTCACGCCGGCAACAGGAACGAAGGGCACCACGTCCGTCGCGCCCAGCCGCGGATGCGCGCCCTGGTGGTGATTGAGGTCGATGAGTTCGGCGGCTTTCCCGATGCCGCGCAGCGCCGCTTCGCCAATCTGTTCCCGCGAACCGACCAGAGTGATCACGGAGCGGTTATGGTCCGCGTCCATTTCTTTGTCGAGGAGATAAACTTCCGGGCCGGACGTCAAGGCCCGAATGATGGCGTCAACTTTGACCGCGTCGCGCCCTTCGCTGAAGTTGGGGACACACTCCACAATGGTTTGCATGGGAAGAATGTAGCAGAAGAGCAGGAATTAGGAATTAGGATTTAGGAATTAGGGACATTGTCTTTTGCCCGTTGTCAGCAGTCGGTTGCACATAGAATCTTGGCTGCTCCTCTAGTGCGGCAACGGACAACGGACTTTCTTCCCCTAATTCCTAATCCCTAATTCCTAATCCCTTCTCGTAAATAATCTGCCCGCGCTTCACCGTCATTACGCAGTGGTTCCAGCCAAAGTAATAAGGAAGCAAGCGATAATCGTCGACCTCCATCACGGCGAGGTCGGCTTGTTTTCCGGGCTCGAGCGATCCGCACCGGTCGGCGCGGCGCAGCGAATGAGCAGCATTGATGGTTGAAGCCGCGATGGCCTCGGCGGGCGTCAGACGCATGGCGGTGCATGCCAGAGAAAGAACGAACTGCATGTTCAGCGTCGGGCTGGTGCCGGGGTTAAAGTCCGTGGCAAGGGCGACCGTGGCGCCGGCGTCGATCAAGCGGCGCGCTGAGGCGTATCTGCGTAAACCCAGGAAGAAGTTGGCGCCTGGGACGAGTGTCGCAACCACATTCGAGCGGGCGAGAAGACGAATGTCTTTCTCATTCAGATGGTCGAGGTGATCCGCCGAAGCTGCCCCCAGCTCGATGGCCAGCCGCGCGGCGCCGGTGCGCCGAAGCTGTTCGGCGTGAATCCGTGGCGTCAGCCCGTGCCGCGCACCGGCTTGGAGAAGTTCGCGGCATTCTTCCACCGTGAACGCGCCGCTGTCGCAAAAACAATCCATGAATTCCGCAAGATTCCCGCGCGCCGCTCGCGGAATCAGCTCGCGCGTGATCAGTCTCACATAGTCCGCGCGCCGCCTCTCGAACTCCGCCGGCAGGGCGTGCGCAGCCAGAAGCGTGGGGACGATATCGAGCGGAGTGATCCTCCGCAATTTGCGGCTAACTTCGAGCGTCTTGAGCTCGTTTTCCGGGTCGAGGCCGTAGCCGGTCTTCACTTCCAAGGTGGTGGTTCCGTGAGCGGCGAACTGCTTCAGGAATTCACTGGCCTGCGCCACGAGTGCCTCTGGCGAGGCTTCGCGCAGAAGCCGGGCCGAGCGCTGAATTCCTCCGCCCGCCGTGCGAATCTGCTCATAAGAGAGGCCTCGCAAGCGCCGCTCGAAATCCTCCACGCGAGTGCCCGCGAAAACCAGGTGGGTATGCGAATCGACGAAGCCGGGCATCACCACCTTGCCTCGGCAATCGATGGCGCGCGCCTTCATCTGTCGAGCGTCAGACTCGAGATCGCGCGTCCGGCCCACGGCGAAAATGCTCCCGCCAGCGACCAGCACCGCGCCGTCCTGGATGATTCCGAGATCTTCCAGATCCCGGCCCCGGCGAGGCACGGGTTTGCCGGCCAACGTCAAGAGCTGCCGCGCGCTGTGAAGGAAGTAAGCCGATGCCTGAGACATTTGACGGGATTAGATTCTAAGGCTAAGATGCGTCTTAAACAAACAGGCGAATCGTAGGGGGACCCACTATGCCAATCTACGAATACATCTGCAAGGCATGCAACAAGACTTTCACTCAGATCATGACGATCTCGGAGCACGATAAGACCAAGGTCGCCTGCCCCAAGTGCACCAGCAAGAAAGTCGAACAGAAACCGGCGGCGTTCTTTGCCGTGAGCGCGAAGAAGAGCTGAATTCTCGGCCCCTCGCTATTCTTTCAGCATAGGGATTCTGACGCCTGATTTTTGCGCGAAGCTGATCGCCTCCTCGTAGCCTGCGTCCGCGTGGCGAGCGACGCCGATTCCCGGATCGTTGGTCAAAACGCGCTGGATACGCACCGCCATCTTCGGCGTGCCATCGGCCACCGTGACTTGTCCGGCGTGCAGCGAATAGCCGATGCCGACCCCGCCGCCGTTGTGAAACGAAACCCAGCTTGCGCCCGAAGCCGTGTTCAGCAGAGCGTTGAGCACCGGCCAGTCGGCGATGGCATCGCTGCCGTCCTTCATCGCCTCGGTTTCGCGAAAGGGTGAAGCCACGGAGCCGCAGTCCAGGTGATCGCGCCCAATGACAATAGGCGCCTTCAGCTCACCCTTGGCCACCAGATCGTTGATGCGCTCGCCGAATAGCGCGCGCTCGCCGTATCCTAGCCAGCAAATGCGTGCCGGCAGTCCCTGGAATTTTACTCGCTTTCCAGCCAGGCGAATCCAGCGGTTCAGAATGTCGTTATCGGGAAAGAGCGAGAGCACCAACTCGTCCGTGCGATGAATGTCGGAGGGTTCGCCCGAGAGCGCCACCCAGCGAAATGGCCCGCGTCCTTCGCAAAACAGAGGCCGAATGTAGGCGGGAACGAAGCCCGGAAAATTATAGGCATCCTTGACGCCGCCGTGCTCGAAGGCCATGGTGCGAATGTTGTTTCCATAATCGAACGTGGCCGCGCCAAGTTTCTGCAACTCGAGCATCCCGGTCACGTGTCGGCCAATCGATTCGTACGACCGGCGCAAATACTCCTCGGGATCTCTGCGCCGCAGTTGAGCGGCCTCTTCGAGACTCAAGCCGCTTGGCACGTATCCATTGAGTGGATCGTGCGCGCTGGTCTGATCGGTCAAGAGATCAGGAACCACGCCGCGGCGGGCGAGCTCCGGAATGACGTCGGCGCAATTGCCAATCAGTCCGACGGAGGTGGCCTGCTTTTGGCGCACGGCGATCTTGAGGATGCGCAGCGCCTCGTCGACGTCATTCACGCAAACGTCGCAGTAGCCGCTGCGGATGCGCTTCTTGATGCGCTCGGGGTCGACCTCGATGCCGAGAAACGCGCCGCCGTTCAATGTGGCCGCTAAAGGCTGAGCGCCACCCATCCCGCCGAGGCCGCCCGAGACGACGAGCTTCCCCGAGAGGTCGCTCCCGAAATGTTTACGCGCCGCCGCCGCGAAGGTCTCATACGTGCCCTGCAAAATCCCCTGCGAGCCGATGTAGATCCAGCTTCCGGCAGTCATCTGCCCATACATGGTGAGGCCCAGCCGCTCGAGCTCGCGGAATTTTTCCCAACTCGACCAGTGACCCACAAGATTGGCGTTGGCAATGAGAACGCGCGGCGCCCATTCGTGCGTGCGAAACACTCCGACCGGCTTGCCGGATTGCACCAAAAGTGTTTCGTCGTTGCCGAGCTGCCTCAGCGCCTCGACTATGGCGTGATAGCATTCCCAATTGCGCGCGGCGCGGCCTGTGCCACCGTAAATGATCAGTTCTTCGGGCCGCTCCGCCACTTCCTCATCGAGATTGTTCATCAACATCCGTAGTGCCGCTTCCTGCTGCCAACCTTGGCAGGAGAGATTTGTGCCGCGCGGCGCACGGATAGGTCGATACTCGCGCGGGACTTTGATTTCCAGGTCGTGAGCGCTTGCGCCGGAAGAAGTCATGGTTCATCTCCTGACTAAATCTTAGTCCAAATTGCCCCTCCCACCAAGACACCGCCGGACAAAGAGAACGCAGAAGCTAGAAGCCAGAACCTAAGAAGCTGGAATGACCAAGACAGAAGACAGAATTTAGAGGTTCGAATGATAACCCGTTGTAGATTCTAGCTTCTGAAAACCAACTTCTAGCTTCTGGACCAGCGACGCTTCTGTTGACGAGAGTGGACGAGGATGTTAGTTTAACGCCGCTGACTACAGGTGGACATTGCGTCTGAGCACGAAAGCTGAAACAAGGCAGCACGGGTTGCAACGATGGCGAAAACCATCGGTCGTTTTCTTTTCTGGCGCCCATCCGCTTCGACGCCCGCGACTGGGAATAGGCTGGTGGCTTCTGGCATTCGCGGTCGTCACGGCGAGTGCGTCTCCCGGCCTTCGGACGCCCCAGATAACAGACCGGCTGCGCGAGGCTGACGATTATTACCTAGGACGCCAAAACCCCGATAATCTGACCAAAGGCCTCGAGCTGCTTCGCACCGAGGCGGCGCAGAATCCCGACTCCTACGAGGCGTGGTGGCGCATCGCCAAGTCTGTTTACTATCAAGCGCGCCACAGCACTGGCTCCGCGAAAGCCAAACTAATGGACGGGGGGATTGAAGCTGGGAAGAAAGCCGTTGCCCTTGAGCCCGACCGGGTAGAAGGCCACTTCTGGCTCGGGGCCAACGAAGAGCTAATCGGCGAATCCCGCGGCTTTCTGAGAGGCTTGTTTTGGGTGGACTCAATTCGCAAGGAGATGGAAATCGCCAACCGCCTCGATCCCGATTATGAGCGGGCAGGCGCCCTCCGGACGCTCGCCCGGCTCGATTATCGCGCGCCGTTTTTTCTGGGCGGCGACAAGCGCCGCTCAATTGAGCGGTTGAAAAAATGCCTCGATCAACACCCCGACGATTCATTGGCCATGCTCTACTTGGCCGACAGCGACATGGCGCTCGGACATCGCGATGAGGCGCGCGAACAACTCGAGGCGATCCTCCAGCTTTGCCCAGACCCGCAATACGGACCCGAGCTCGCCGAGAACCAGGAAGAGGCGCGCGCGCGTCTGGCAAAATATTTCCACATTTCGAAATAGCATTCAGGCGCGGCGCAATGGACGTCAGCGAAACTGGAAAATGGAAATTGGAAACTAGAAAACGGGAATTCGGAATTGGCACCGAAACTCATCTGTTGGCTTGGGTCACCGACACCCCAGACGTGTCCATTTTCCAATTTCCATTTTCCAGTTTCTAATATCCAGCCGTGTCCATTCTGCGTCGCTTCTTCGGTCCTGAGCCCGCCGGCGGAAGCGGTCACCTGTGGCCGCGCTGGGTGTTCCTGCGCGCGCTCGGGCTGATTTTCTTTTCGGGGTTTTATTCGCTGCTGTTTCAAATCCGCGGTCTGATTGGTCCCACCGGAATTCTTCCTGCGGGTGAGTACCTGCTGTCGGCAAAGGCTGGATTGGGCGCCAAAGCGTACTGGCTCGCGCCCACGCTTTTCTGGCTCAACAGCGGAAACCGGTTCCTCATGGCAGCCTGCTGGGCCGGTCTCGCGGCATCTGTGCTGCTCATTTTCAACATCTGGCCGCGAGGCATGATCGCCGTTTGCCTGGTGGGTTATCTGTCGTTCGTCGCCGCCGCGCAAGTTTTCGCCGAATACCAGTCCGACGGGATGTTGCTCGCCGCCGGATTTCTGAGCCTGTTTTTGGCTCCGCCCGGATTGCGGCCCGGATTAGCACGCGATCACGCGCCGTCGTGGGCAAGTGTGTTCTCGCTCCTATGGCTCTGGTTCCAGATCTATTTCGAATCGGGTATGGTGAAGCTGGCCAGCCACGACCCGGAGTGGCGGAACCTGACAGCGCTCGATCATTATTACGAAAATGGGCCGCTACCCAATTGGATCGGTTGGTATGCGCAGCAGTTACCGCACTGGGTTCACGCCGGGACTGTAGTGTTCACGCTGGTGGCGGAACTTGGACTGGTCTGGATGCTCTTCCTGCCCCGCCGGTTCAAGATCATTTGCTTCCTCATCGTCACGCCCTTCCAAATCGGCATCATCCTCACCGCGAATCTGGCGTTCATCAATCATCTGGTGCTGGCGCTCGGCATCCTGCTTCTCGACGACCGCTTTCTCGGTGGGTGTTATCGACGCCTGGTGCAGCCGTTCATAGCCAGGCGCGCGCGGTTGGGCACGTCCGTTTCTGAGGACGCAACGTTGCACGCGGTCACCGCGGGCGAGGCTTCCGGCGCTCGAATCGAGTCCGCGTTAGGCGCGCCAGCGTCGCGCACGGAGCAGAGCACGAAAGAACAAGCCGGCTGGCGGCGGGCGTGGCAGTTCGGGTCGTTGCTGTTCCCAGCCTTCATACTGAGCTGGAATTTCTATGTCGCCACCGTGCTCCTGCTCTTGATGTTTGTCCCCCGGCTGCCGGTGCCGTCGTCTCCCATCATCGCGCTTGAACCTTTCCGCATCGCGAATTCTTACGGCCTTTTTGCTGTCATGACCACGGAGCGCCGTGAAATTGAATTCCAAGGCTCGCGCGACGGCAAGACGTGGATCGCCTATCCCTTTCGTTACAAACCGCAGGACGCATCGCAGCCGCCGCGCATCCACGCGCCCTATCAGCCTCGCTTTGATTGGAACCTCTGGTTCGCCTCCCTGGGCGACTGGCGAGAAAACCCGTGGGTGGCGCGCACGGAATTACTTTTGCTCCACAACAACACCAGCGTGCTCGAACTTTTTGCGGCCAATCCGTTCTCCGGCAACCCACCGCTCAAGGTGCGTACCGTGACGTGGAACTATTGGTTCACCGACCTTCGAACCAAGCAGTACACGGGCCTTTGGTGGCAACGCCAATTTCAGGGATTGTTTGGGCCCACTCTGGAGCGTGAGCCGGACGGCGAGATCGTAATCGTCGAAGAACCGAGTACACATGGAATGACGCCCATCCCCGAGCAGTGAAGAACGGTAGGCAGTGCGCAGGAAGCAGTAGGAAGTACACAGCAGTCCGTCTCTGTCCTTCCGAAAGAATTTCCTGTGAAGGGAGATCTGCCTTCTGCCTACAGCAGTCCGCGCGGCGCTCGCTTTCCCGCCAGGCGGATCATGGCGCGAACCAGCTCTTTGTAAAGAGGCACAGTATCCGGAAATTCGCGGTGCAGCTCGGCGAGATGGCGGCGGAGGACTGGCCAGTCTCCGCGCGCCGCCGGGCCGGTCAAAGATTTTGGGCCTCCGAAGTCCGCAAAGTTCTTGATGGTTTCGGCCACAAACCGATACAGCATCGGCCGAATCACCTTGTGTGGCACCTTTGAGCGCGCGAGCAGGCGAGCGGACCAGTCCATCAATGTCACGATTGTTGGGCAAACCACAAAAGCCGCGGCGTGGTACAGAACTCTGTTTGCGGCGGGGATCAGGAACGCAACCCCGCCCAGCGCTTTCACTACTCGTTTGGCGAGCCGCAGCGCTTCTGGGTCGCCCTCGATAGCCCAATAACCGTTTCGAAGATTCTGCACTCCCGCCGCAGGGCTCGGTATGGTTTGAAATGGATGAAGCGAGCCGATGGCCGCGCCCCGCTTCTTGAACGGTGCGAGCACGGAGGCCGGCAGCGATCCGCTGGTGTGAAGGACGACCCGCCCTGACCAATCATCGCTGAGCGCGGCCAAGCGCTCGGCCACAGGGGCGACCGCCGCATCCGATGTCGTAATGAAGATCACCGAGGCGCGGGGCAGCTCCGGCGAGTTCAAGCCCACAGGATGCCCACTGCCAATGAACCGCGCCGCGCGCCGCGCGGCGGACAGCCGGCGGGCCGCCACGAGCCGAATGGGGAATCCAGCCTCGGCTAAAAGCCTGCCTAAGGCCTGGCCTAATCGGCCCGGGCCGATGATCGCAATGTTTTGGCCGACAACGGACAGAGGACTACGGGCCACGGACAGCCTCAAGTTTGTTTCACGCCAATTTCTTTTTCTTTCAAGCCCTTAATGCGGTCACGCAACTGCGCGGCTTTCTCGAACTCGAATTGTTTCGCCGCTTCGCGCATTTGTTTTTCCAGTTTCCCGATCAATTCGTCGAGTTGGTCCTGTGACGTCGGCTCTTCACCTTCTTCTTCCAGCGGCACGGTTACGAAGTCCGCTTCGACGATCGAAGCCAGGGCCATATCGACAGGCTTCACGATGCTTTCCGGCGTGATGTGGTTCTCCTCGTTGTACTGAATTTGCTTGGCGCGGCGGCGATTGGTCTCGGCGATGGCATGCCGCATCGAGTCGGTCATGTTGTCAGCATAGAGGATTGCCTTGCCGTGGATATTGCGCGCGGCGCGGCCCATAGTTTGGATCAGCGAGCCGCCGGAGCGCAGAAATCCCTCCTTATCCGCATCGAGGATGGCGACCAGCGAGACCTCGGGCAAATCCAAGCCTTCGCGCAACAGGTTGATGCCAATCAAGACGTCAAATTCGCCTCGCCGCAAGTCCCGCAAGATCTTCACGCGCTCCAGCGTTTCGACTTCCGAGTGGAGATAGCGGCAACGCACGCCAACCTCCGTGTAATATTCCGTCAGGTCCTCCGCCATGCGTTTGGTCAGCGTGGTGACCAGCACGCGCTCATTCTTAGCGGCGCGGGCGCGGATTTCGCCTAGCAGGTCGTCAATTTGATTTCTTGTGGGCCGGACTTCCGTGGCCGGGTCAATCAATCCGGTGGGCCGGATGATCTGCTCCACCACCTCGCCGCCGGAGCGCGTCAGCTCGTATGGGCCCGGAGTGGCTGAAACGTAGATCACTTGGCCGACGCGGTGCTCGAATTCCTCAAACGTGAGCGGACGATTGTCGAGCGCCGAAGGCAGGCGGAAGCCGTAGTCCACCAGCGTCTGTTTCCGCGAGCGGTCTCCGTGGAACATGCCGTGAAGCTGCGGAATGGTCTGATGGCTCTCGTCGACGAAGATCAGCGCGTCCTGGGGAAGATAATCGAGCAGCGTGGGCGGCGGCTCGCCGGGCAAGCGTCCGGAGAGGGGCCGCGAATAGTTCTCGATGCCGTGGACGTAGCCCATCTCCTTCATCATCTCGACGTCAAACATCGTGCGCTGGTGCAGGCGCTGGGCCTCAACCAGCTTCCCCTGCTTCTCCAGTTCGCCGCGCCACCATTCGAGTTCGCTCAGAATACGCTCGATGGCCGTCTCGCGCTGGTCGGCGGGCATCACGTAATGCGTGCGCGGATAGATGGGCACCCGCGTGTAGGTTTGCTTCACCTGGCCGAAGAGCGGGTCGATTTGCGACAGCGATTCCACGGTGTCGCCCCACATCTCGATGCGGTAAGCGTTATCGTCGTAGGTGGCGAAAACTTCGATCACGTCGCCACGCACCCGAAACGTTCCGCGCCTGAAATCGACGTCGTTCCGCTCGTATTGAATTTCCACCAGCCGCCGCACGATATCCTGGCGCGATATTTTTTGCCCCTTTTCGAGCATCAGCAGCATGCCGTAATAGGCCTCGGGCGAGCCGAGACCGTAAATGCAACTGACGCTCGAAACAATCACGCAATCGCGGCGCTCGAAAAGCGAACGCGTAGCGGAGAGCCGCAGCTTGTCCAACTCGTCGTTGATGGTCGCTTCCTTCTCGATGTAAACATCAGCGGCAGGCACGTAGGCTTCCGGCTGGTAATAGTCGTAGTAGCTGACGAAATACTCGACCGCGTTCTGCGGAAAGAAATTGCGGAACTCGTGATAGAGCTGCGCGGCCAGGGTTTTGTTGTGAGCGAGCACCAGGGCGGGGCGGTTCGCCGCCTCCATCACTTTGGCCATGGTGAACGTCTTGCCGGAGCCCGTCACGCCCAGCAACACTTGGTGCTGCTTGCCATCCTGAACGCCGTGAATCAGGGCGTCGACAGCGGTCACCTGATCGCCGCGTGGCTGGTAATTGGAAATGAGTTTGAAGTCCATTGGTAAAAAGAAGCTAGTGTAGTGCGTCCAACGCTTCTTTACATTTGGCGACCTTCGTCAGGATGCGTTCGACCGAGGCGCTCCAGACGAAGACTCGCGGGTTTTGGTTATGACTGCTGATGTAATCGCCAATGGCCT
>JBEKEZ010000015.1:0-114514 GCA_050013575.1 Terriglobia bacterium
AGATGGAGTTCCAAAATCGCCTTGAGAAACTGGCGGGCGAGATGGTAAAGCCCCTCGACTATGGCCCGGGCCTCCCGGACCCGAGCCCACAGACAGAAGCGCCGAAGGAGCCGATGGTGATTCATCCTTCAGAATTCTTCGCCGCACAAGAAGCGGCGCCGCCGACGCCAGAGCAAGAAATTTCCGAGGCGGAATTTCGGATGGAGCACGACCGCTACAAAAAGCGAAAGCCCATGGACTTCGCGGACCTGGAGGATTGACCGTGCGAGAGATTGTGCGCCGCGCTCTTCAAGCCCGTCCTGAATTGACCGCCGAGCTTTACAGGCGCGGCATGTTTCGCCGGGAAGAGAAGGCGGAATTCCCCAAGCAAAATAAAGTGTCCCCGCAACCGCTGGGCCCGGTGCAATTCGCGACTCTGCTCGCTCAGGCCGATGCGCAGCTCGCGGCGCCGGCCGTGTTGCGCGGTGTGCTGAATTATGAGGAGCTGCGCTGGCTCGACCGGCTGTTAGGACTCGCGAAGCGAAGCGACAAGCGCGAGGAGCTGGCCCGCGCTGTCGAGCGCACGATGGAAGGGAGAAAAGGAAATGTCCGCAGTCGCCGATGAGGCCACTCAGGCCGCTCAAAACGTCCTTGTAAATTCCGTGGTCAAAAACCTCGGTAGTCTCGCGGCGCGCGCCTGGGCGAAGCATTGGATCATCACGCTTACAGCCCCGACTGGAGTCGGCAAGAGCACGGCCGTCGATTACCTGGAGCGCACGCTCCCCTTTGAGCACCGCGTGATTCGCTGCAAAAATATCACGACGCGATACACGATGCTTGAGTTCATGGGGCTGGCTCCGGGCGAGAAGTGGAAAAAACATGGCCGCAACTGGCTGCGCGCTTCTGACCTTTACTACCGCATCGTGGAAAGGGTGAGCGAGCGGCCGTATCTTCTCATCATTGACGAAGCGGACCGCCTGCGCATGGACCGCTTTGAAATGTTGCGCGATTTTTGGGATGACGCCCGGCTGCCGATGCTCCTGGTTGGCAACGAAGTGCTGACCGAGAAGATCAACCGCCAACACGAGCGATTGTTTCGCCGCATCCGCGTGAGATTCGAGCAGCGCCCGCTGCGCGAGGCCGACCTGCGTAAGGTGCTCGAATTCATGGGCTATGAAATGGCCGACGAGGAGTTCGCCCTGCTTTGGAAATTGGTCGGCGGCTCGCCCGGTTTCGCTGAGGCGCTGCTCGAAAACGCCAATGAAATCGCCGCTTCGCACGGCGTGAAGCGCGGCATCGAAGCCCTTGAGGGCGCCGTGCGCTACTTCCCCACGGTTCGGAAATAAACGGGGCGCGGTTGTTGGCGTCCCTGGTTCATAAAGGAGCGATACCCCCATGAAGGCTGTGAAACGTTTTACCCCTACCGCAGAGCAAGTGCGAGCCCTGTGTGAGCTCCCTGCGCGCTGCTTACCTAAAATACTCTTAGAAGAGCAGGCGTACCTGCGTGAGGCATTAGCCGCCGTCAATAACGAGATAGCGGAGCTGCGGGCAGTTGGCGCACCAGTCGAAGGCGCTCACCAGGAAAGGAAAACAGAGTACGACGCGTCAGACTTGGAATTCCTAGAAAGTTTCCTTTTCTGATAGCCGCGCGCCAGGCCTTTATTTTAGCCTTTCATTTTGGCGCTTTGTCTTGACACTCTGTTTTAGCCTGTGTTTTGCGCGTCTGTTTCGAATACGCCTTTCGGGAGTGTGATTTCAGATAGCGTATCTGTGTGTCGCTCTACTGTCCCATTCCGCACCGTCATTTCAAATGCCTAATTCGGGCAGCCTTAGCCACTTTCAAATTTCAGGTCACAGCCTTTTTGCCTATCGGGTCACAAACTTTTTGCATTTTCGGCAGCCATTTTGACTTAGGTCACAAACCTAAAAGGTGTGCCTTTAGTATGTTGCGGTTGACACGCCGAAGTTCATAGAGCCGGTCACACTTTGTGACCACCCGCCTTAGTGCTAAGACTTTTTGTTTCAATAGAGGCTAGTCGGATGCTTTGTGACCTTGCGCACGCTTGCGACATTAACCCTGAACCACATTGAAGCGCGCCCGTTGAAAATAAAGCACATCCACCCAGCGCCGCCGAGATCAAGCGACACGATCCCTGACCCGTGATATCTTCCGTGGAGGCGGGGGGAGTCGAACCCCCGTCCGAAAAGCTTTGCGAGTGAAAGCCTACATGCTTATCGCGTTCGCTTCCTGCATTCGCCGGCGGCCCTCAGGAACGTGCAAGAACGAGCCGCCAGCTAGCCTGATTGATCTCGTCCCAAAATCCTCAGACGGCGGATCCGGAACCAGCCCGCATTAATGACATTTCTTTCCGCCCGGCGGGCCGGACGGAGGAAACGCGCTACCTAATTAGGCAGCGTAAGCATACTGCGCATTGTTGGCAGTTATGTTGTTCCACTCCGATTACGGGTGGTGTGGCCCCCGGCATGCCTTCCAAACGCAACTGCTCCCGTCGAAACCGGTACGCCCCCTTACGTTTCTATTGTACCACGGTTGGCCGCCGCAGAGAGCAGAAGGCAGTTGGTAGTATGCAGAAAGCGCAGGGCAGAAGGCAGAAGGCAGGGTGATTGTCGATTTGCGATTGCCGATTCTAAATTTGTCATTCCCGCGAAGGCGGGAATCCATCAAAGGCGAAGTAATTCCACTTTTTGTGCAAGAGTTTACACATAGCGGATGATGTCATCGCACTAAGTTATTTATTTTCAGTAAACTTGTCTTGGCCGAAAACGTGCGCAGAATTCCGCCGATGTAGTGTGAGAATGGCGGCGCGGGCGCCATTTTCCGGACCTCATCCGCCGAGAGGTCCCGCCAGCAGTCCTGGGTTTTCATCTGCTCCTTGGCAAGCCCACGTCGAAGCCGCATCGTGGCCTGGTGGGCGCCCAATTCTTGGTCGCAGGAGGTTCGCCATGCAAGAGAACTCAACGGAAAGTTCGGGACCGGTCGCCGTGCTGTCGCGTAAGGAAGCGAAACTCTCGGAGAGCCTGGAGAGGCGTCTAAAGGCATACGTACTAGCGGCAGGTGCGGCCGGGGCCATCCTGGCTGCGCCGACCGCTGCCAATGCAGATATCATCACCGCGCCGGGACTTTCTTACCTGTTTTCAGGTAGCCCTCCGGGCCGCACCTTTTTCACTAACGATCTGACCGTGAATGGGATCACCGACTTTCGTTTATTTGGGAGCCAATTCGGGAGTGTTACGGGCGGCGGGAATTACTGGGAATTGTTCGAGGGTGCAGGGGCTCAACTCGTTGGTATAAATGGGGGCGGGCTTACCGGTCTCCTTGGGAAGGGTGTCGAGGTCGGTCACGGTCGGAATTTCGACCCTGGCGTTGACCTCGGTCGTGCCGGGCTGTTTATTGATAATACTCGCCGTTGTACTCAGACCTACCCCTCCTACCGTTGCACGACCCACCGCAGCACCCGTCGTTCTGCCGCCGCCTTGGGCTCTGGGTATCTAGGGCTACGCTTCTTGGTTGACGGCCAACCCCACTATGGCTGGGCGCGCGTGAATGCTCGGGCTGGGAACTACGCTTCGGTGTCTGGCACCCTCGGCCCTATTGCCTATGACACCGTGGCTGGCCAGGCCATCCTGACCGGGCAAACCACTCCAACGCCTGAACCCGCGACGCTCAGCCTGCTTGCCCTTGGCGCAGCTGCGCTGGGAATTTGGCGGAGTAAGAAACAGAAGGCGGCGTAGGTTTCGTCCGTGGCCCGTTGTCGGCAGCCTGGAGAGAGTCATCCGGGTTTCGGGCCCGCGAATTTCGAGCCCGAGGATAGCCGCGGATCGCAGGCGTGGCGGTCTGCTGCACAAGTCCCGCTCATCGGAGGTTCGCCATGCAAGAGAACTCAACGAAAAGTTCGGGATCGGTCGCCACGCTCTCGCGCAAGGAATCGAAACTTTCGGAGAGCCTGGAGAAGCGGTTAAAGGCTTACGTGCTGGCGGCAGGCGTGGCGGGGGTCGCCTTGGCTGCTCCGGGTGTTGCTGATGCCAGCATCATTCCCATATCATCGCCATTCAACTACCAAACCCCAACCCGTGGTTTCGTTGCGCCTGGTTTGTTTCTTTCGGACTTCGCCTACGCCAGCAGCGGCTGGCGCAATGGAGGCGAGTTCAAAAGTCTCTCTGCCTATGCCTTTCTCGGGTTTGGGTCCGTGCAAATAAAGTTCGGCCCGCTGCTGGGAAAGGGCATACCGGTGGGCGGAGGAAAGTTCACTTCGTTCTTCAGCCTTGGCACCGCCTTTGCGTATCGATTAACCATCTGTACTAGCAACGGGTGCCACACGTCCGGCGTCGCAGGCGGGCGTGACCCTGGTTCTGGTTATATCGGTCTGAGATTCCCGGGAGATTACTACGGCTGGGCACATGTGAAGGCACACCACGCTGCGGAGTTTAATCCTTTCATGGCCTCCGTATGGGGCACCATTGGACCTGTTTACGAGGAGACTGTGCCCGGCAGGCAGATCTTGACTGGCCAGACAACCGATTCACCTGAACCCGCAACCCTCGGCCTACTTGCCCTCGGCGCTGCCGGTCTGGGGATTTGGCGACGCAAGAAAGCAGCGTAGGTTTTACCCTGGGTCTGCGTTAATCTCTTTTGTCGGTTGTCCGTGGTCAGTGGCCCGTTGCGCCCCGAGGAATCCCGTAAGTACCCGGTTGACAGAGCGAGATTCCTCGCGAAGTTTACCCCTGAGCGGCAATAATAAGGATCCTTCGCTTCGCTCAGGATGACAAGCGAAGGGCTCGGAATGACATTGCGCCGCACCATTTTCCATCAGCCTGCTAGAAGAATCGACGGACAACTGACATTGGACATCCTTTGTGTCACAACGACTCGCCAATAAAGTTCTTCTGATCGGCTGGGACGCGGCCGACTGGAAAATTGCCACGCCTCTGATTGACCAAGGCCAGATGCCCACCCTCGAGAAGCTGATCAATCGGGGCGTGATGGGCAATCTGGCCACGCTCCAGCCCATACTAAGTCCCATGCTGTGGAACTCCATCGCCACCGGCATGAGGCCGGAAAAGCACGGCATTTTGGGATTCACGGAACCGGACACGCAAACGGGCAAGGTCCGGCCCGTCTCCAGCACTTCGCGCAAGGTGAAGGCGGTTTGGAATATCCTGACCCAAAGAGGATTTCGCACTCATGCGCTCGGCTGGTTTGCGGGACACCCGGCAGAACCGATTAACGGCATTTCGGTTTCGGATATTTATCCCTACGCGACGGCGCCGCTCGATAAGGAGTGGCCGCTTCCCCCGGGCGCGGTGCATCCCGAGAACATGCGGGAGAAACTTGCCGAACTGCGCCTGCATCCCGCCGAACTCCAGCCGGCAGCGATTCTTCCCTTTATTCCCAATGCCGCCAAAATCGATCAGGAAAAAGACAAGCGGCTGGTTGGCTTTGCCAAAACCCTCTCCGAGAACCTTTCCATTCACAACGCGGCCACCTGGATTTTGGAAACGCAGCCGTGGGACTTCATGGCGGTCTATTACAATGGTATCGACCATTTCTGTCATGGGTTCATGCACTACCATCCCCCGCGCATGGAGGGAATCCCCGAGGACCAGTTTGAGATGTACAAAGACGTGGTGAACGGCGCCTACCGTTTCCATGACATGCTGCTGGCGCGCCTTCTCCAACTCGCGGGGCCGGACGCCACGGTGCTTCTGGTTTCCGACCACGGTTTCCACTCTGACCACTTGCGCCCCCGCGGAATTCCAAGCGAACCCGCCGGGCCGGCAGTGCAGCACCGGCCGTTTGGAATTCTGTGTCTGGCGGGGCCTCATATCAAAAAGGACGAGAGAGTTTACGGAGCCACGCTGCTTGACATCACGCCGACCATCCTGACGCTTTACGGTCTGCCGGTGGGCGAGGACATGGACGGGCGCGTGGTGGTGACGGCGTTCGAGGAGCCGCCGGAAGTAGAGCGCATTCCGAGTTGGGAGCGAGTGCCGGGCGAGTGCGGCATGCATCCTCGTGATTTGCGAATGGACCCTACTGCGGCGCAAGCTGTCCTACAGCAATTCGTAGCACTCGGCTACATCCAGCCGCCAGATAAGAACCAAGCCAAGGCCATCGAAACGGCGGTTCGCGAGTCGAAATATAATTTGGCGCGAGTGTACCTGTACTCCGGGCGGCCGGCCAAGGCACTGCCGCTGTTCGAGGAGTTGGCGAAAGAAAAGCCCGAGGAACCCCGGTTCCTGGAACACCTCGCGCAGTGCTACTACTCGCTGCGCCGCAACGAAGACGCGAGAACGATTATCGAGAGCCTGATCAAGAATCCGCCTAAGCCGCCCAAGCCGGAAGACTTGGCGGCGGCTTACGGAGAGGCCCCTGGTGAGGCCGCCGCAGATGCTAAGAAACCGGAAACCCCCTCACCCGTCCCGATCAGATCGGGACACCCTCTCCCCATGCGAGAGGGCGACAAAAAAGAAGAACTCGTTGGCTCCCCTCTCCCTGGGGGAGAGGGGCCGGGGGTGAGGGGGCACGCATCGCCAGGAAAAGCGACAGAAGCCGGAGCCAAGTCGCCGGAGCCGCCGCAGGGCGGAGCTGCGCCGGCAGAGAATGCCGCGCCGCAGCCTACACAGCATCCCGCCTGGGCTGACTGGCTGATGGGCATGATCCATTTTGAAGAGGGAAATGTTCAAGCGGCGCTCGAGTGTTTGCTGCGCGCTGAGCAGGTAGATCCGCACCTTCCCAGTCTACATTTGCGAATCGGCGATACTTACTTCCGAATGGGAAGGACGCAAGATGCGGAGCGGGCTTTTCTGAAAGCACTGGAGATTGACGGTGACAGTCCGCACGCGCATTTGGGCTTGGCGACCGTACGCCTGCGCCAACGGCGCAACGAGGACGCATCGGAAGAGGCTCTGCTGGCCGTCGGCTTGCAGCACTTCTTGCCCATGGGCCACTACGTTCTTGGCGCCGCGCAGGCTCGCCTGGGACATTTCCATCGCGCGACCGTGGCATTTGAAACCTCGCTCTCGATGATGCCCGGCCTGGCAGCAGCCCACCGCTGGCTGGCCGCCATCTACGCCAGGCCTGGCGGCGACCGCGCCATGGCGCAGCAACATCGCCTCGCTTTCAGCGAGATCTGGAAGCAGCGCCAAGCCAAGGCAGCAGGGGCAACGACCGCAAGGGCGGCGAAGGCGGCCAATTGATTACCGTTGTCTCCGGCGTACCACGCTCCGGCACGTCGCTCATGATGCAGATGCTCGCCGCGGGCGGTATGCCCATCCTCGCCGACAACCTTCGCCCGGCTGATGGGAACAATCCCCGAGGGTACTTCGAATGGGAGCCGGCCAAACGCCTTCTCCAGGAGCCGGACTCAGTCGCGCAGGCGGAAGGAAAGGCCGTAAAGGTCATTTCGTCCCTGCTCTTTGCCCTTCAACCCCGATACACGTACAGGGTGATTTTCATGCGCCGTCCGCTGGCGGAGGTCGTGCGGTCGCAGGCGGCGATGATCGAAAAGCTCGGAACGAAGGGAGCGGCGCTTGGGGAGGAGGCAATGATCGCAGCGTTGAATGCCCATTTGAAGCAGGTTGAAGCATGGCTGAGCACACAGAAATTCATCACGACGTGTCCGGTGGAGTATCACAAGCTACTCGAAGCCCCAGCCGCCGAGGCGCGGAGGGTTGCAGAATTCCTGGGCTTGCCGCTGGATGTGGAATCGATGGCGCGGCAAGTGGATCCCTCGCTCTGCCATGTCGGTCTGACATGAACGGAGTGCGACGGCGTGATGTTGCCGATCGGTAAACAAGATACTTTCAGCATCGTCAAAGATTGAAATTAGGACTTGCCAATCTAGTAAAACGGGTGTATACTTATCTTTGGTTATGAGAGAGGAATTGCTCAGACTAGAATGTGTTGCATCGGAAGGCAATGGAGATTCGAAGTAAGAAATGGCGGCCTAGGGGTGGCGTGGGAGAAAAAATGTTAAAAAATGAGGTTCGAAGCCACCATCTTGTTGAAAACAAAGGGAGTCGATTTGGAACGAACCCAAATACGAAGCCAATTTTGAGCCTGTTTTGATGGGAAAAGGCTCGAATTGAGCTCTTTCAAGCTGCCCATATTTTACCATATAGGTATCATTGCTGATAGTATGCCTTGAGATTTCGGATAACTCCGATTGCCGTCGGCTGGTATTCGCCCGTCCCGTCGGGCCGCCCGGGAAATGGAATACGACAAGCCCGCACGCTTTCACGCGCAACCTGTTGCTGAAGTCAGGCCGTCACCGGCGCACTCCCACCGACAACGGACAAATGGCGACGGACAATGGGACAATCCAAGGTTGACTCGCTTCGCAGCCTATACCATAATGAGTTTTCGCAAATGGTCGAGGTGAAGAGGAGAAGAAACTGTGGGGGAAGCCGCGCTCAATCCAATCATTGCTTTGGTTGCTGAAGCTCGCGAGCGAATCAATCAAGAAGTTGTCACGCAGGCGCAGCAGTTGGAGAATCTTGAGAAGTTGTTTCAGGAAGCGCGCGAGCGAGTGAAGCAGGAAATCAGCGCGCACGCGGAGCAACTGGAGATTCTCCAGAATGCGTTGGGAAAGTTGCGGGAGCGCCAGAAGGCGCTGGCGGAGGAAACGGAGCAGCAGCTCCGGCAATTGGCGGAGAAGTCGCTCGGGGAAGCGCGAGAACGGCAAAATAGTCTGAAGGTAGCGGTCGATCAACAGCTCGACCAATTGGCGAAGTACGAGCCGCCGCCGGTGGTCGCGCCTTTGGACAAGCTGCTTGTGTCGGTGCGGAATCTCATTACCGCCACGCTGCCGGAACAGGTTCTGGAAGTTCTCACCGAGGAAGCCGAAGAGCTGGGGGTGCGGGCGGCGGTCTTCGACGTGCGTGGCAAAGCCGCTTGGGGCGCGTCGGCGCGCGGCTTCGCGGACCTCTCCGAAAAAGCGCTCCGCTCGATCGCCGTGCCGCTCAATCAGGACGGGCCTTTCCGGCAGGTTTTCGAAACCGGCGGCCATGTGGACGCGGGCGTCGACCAATTGAAGAAGAACCGCAACGTCCTCGACAAATTCAAGCCGGGGCGCGAGGATCAAATCCTGCTTTTGCCCATTCGATCAGCCGGTTCGGTCTCGGCCATTGTTTACCTGGACGCCGGCGGCAAGGCGGCGCCGCTGCCCGTGGATGCGTTGAAGATTCTCTCTGAGTTCGCCGGCGCCCAGCTCGACCGGCTCATGGCCCTGAGCGGGGGCATCGCGGAAGTGACGGCGAAAGAGGAGACCGCAGAACCGGAAGCTCAACAGCCAGAAGTCGCCGAGCCGGAAGCGGTCCACGCGGTAGCGGAGTCAGCGCAGGCGGAGTTGCAGCAGCCAGCGGCGCAAGCCGCAGCCGCCAGCTCTCAGGCGATGGGCAGCGCGGCAGTTCAGGAACCGCCTCCGCCGCCTGCTGCGCCGGAGCCACTGCCCTCCGCTGCGCCACCTCCGTCGGCGCCGCCCGCCGCGGCCGGTTTCGACGTCTCGCAGCTCAGTGAAGAAGAGCAGAAGTATCACAGAGACGCCAAGCGATTCGCCAAGCTTCTGGTCTCTGAGATTGAACTCTACAACAAGGCCAAAGTGACAGACGGACGAAAGAACAAGGACCTCTACAAGCGGCTCAAATCGGACATCGACCGCAGCCGCCAAACGTACCAGAAACGATTCTCCAAGCCGATGGCCAGCCACGTCGACTTTCTCCACGATGAATTGGTGCGGCTGCTGGCGAACAGCGATGTCTCCCTCTTAGGTCCAGAATATCCCGGTCCATCGGCGTGAGATTCCCAAAGAAAGTCCCGGCGCTCGCAAGTTGGGCGGTTGCCGTTGTTGCCGTCGTCGTGGCGTGCGCATCTTGCGCATTCTCTCTCTCGGCTCAGACGGCCACGCCACTCGATTGGCTGCGGGCGCTCGCGTCGGCGGCGCAGAACAAGCGCGGTTGGCCGGCGCTGCGCGAGTATGCGGCCTCCGTGGCCGACGCGGAGATGCGCGGCCAGGCTTACTTCGCGCTCGGCTATCAGGAATATGAGGCCGGCGAATTCTCGCCGGCGGCGGACGACTTCGAGTCGGCGGAGCGCACAAGCTTTTCGCTCGTGGATTACGCTGAGTACTATCGCGGCGCCGCGCTGTACGAAGAGCATCAGGGCCGCGCCGCCGCAGACAGCCTGGACGGATTCAGCGCGCGGCATCCGGAAAGCGTTCTGAAACTCGACGCTCTCGAATTAATTGTGAACGCCTCGCTTCTGGCGGGCGAACCGGAACACGCCATTCGCGCTCTCGATGGCGAGCCTGAGACGCGGCATCGGCCGAGCCTCGATCTGCTGCTGGCTCAGGCGCAGCGTCGCGCCGGAAACTTGGAGGACGCGGCTCGAGTTTACCAAGAGGTGTACTACACGTTTTCGACGTCCCATGAGGCCAAGGCGGCGGGCGTCGCGCTCGCCGCCTTGCGCGCGGAAATCGGCGACGCTCATCTTCCTTTGGTCAGCCCGGAATTAGCCTCCCGCCGCGCGCAGGCGCTTCTCGACCACGCGGAGTACAAGGACGCCCTTAAGGAATACACATCCCTCTTGAAACAGAATCCCGCAAGCCCATGGGCGCCGCGCTGGAAGGTGGGGCAAGCGCGCTGCTTGGTGCGATTGAAGCGCGGCAAAGAAGCTGTGGCCCGCCTTCAGACCAATTTCCCATCAGATCGGGCCGCAGACGCAGAGCGCTTGGCGACGCTCGTCGAGGCGAACATCCAGCGCGACGACCGGACGGCGATGGACTCGGCGCTCGAAACGCTCCAGGCGAATTACTCCGATTCGCCGTCTCACGCGGAGGCTCTGGATGCGGCGGGAAATCATCTCGTCCGGCAAGGCGATTGGAAATCTGCGGCGCTCTATTACGAGGCGCTGGCGAAACTCTTTCCGGAAACCCAGCTTGGCGAAGAGGCCCATTGGCGAGTGGCGTGGTCGTATTACCTTCAGAAGGACTGGACAGGGGCGCGGGAAGCCTTGGTGGACAATGCGACGCGCTATCCCGACTCGCCGCACGTGCTCGCAGATTTCTATTGGCTGGGTCGCTTGGCCGAACAGAGCGGAGATGTGAGCGAGGCGCGCGCGTTCTATGGATTGGTTCAAAGCCGGTGGGCGCAGTCGTATTACGCTGAGGCGGCCAGGCGCCGGTCGACGACTCTGCAATCAGGCTTGGCGGTTCGAGAGGCTCACGACCCGCAATCGTTGGCCGACGATCTGGGCAGGAAAGTGCCTTTGCCGCCGGCGCCTGTCGATGTCTGCGAGTCCCGCGAAAACGTTGCCGCGCTGCGGCCGTACTTTACGCTGACGTTGCTCAGCCTGGATCATCTGGCCGAGCAGTACCTCCGGACGGTGCTGCGCGAGCGGCCAACCTCCAACGGCGTGCTCATCGCCTTCAGCCGAATCGAGGCGGAAAAGGGCGATTACAATCCATCGTTGCTCGAAGCGAGCAAGGCCGTGCCGTTCTATTACGACTACCGTTTCTCCCAGCTTCCGGCGGAGATCTGGAGTCTGTTGTATCCGACCGCTTATTGGGCGGTTGTGGAACGCGAATCGCAGGCAAGGGGCATTGACCCTTATTTGGTGATGGCATTGATTCGCCAGGAGTCGGCCTTCGACGCCCGCGCTGTGTCGCCTGCTCATGCGCGCGGCCTGATGCAACTCTTGGTGCCGACCGCCAGAACGCGCAAGGGCGGTCGCGGCGCGACGGCCAAGCGGCTCTACGATCCCGTATATAACGTTCGCCTCGGCAGCGATTATCTTCAACATCTTCTCGATGTGAATCAGGGAGTTTTCGAGCAGGCGATGGCCGCTTATCACGCTGGCGAGGATCGGGTGAGCGCGTGGCTCAGCGAACGCTCGTTCAGCGATCCGGCAGAGTTCCTGGAATCGATTCCCATCCCGGCTACCAGGATTTACGTGGAAAAAGTGCTGCGCGACGCGGGCATCTATCGGCGGCTGATGACGGGGGCGCCCACTTTCAAGAAGTGCGGCTGAAAAATTATGAATTATGAATTATGAATTATAAATTATGAACATCCACTACTGATGGCCATGGCCGTTCATAATTCATAATTTATAATTCATAATTCTGCCTGACCGAGTGCCGCCATGCCTCAGAGTATCTCGAACAAGGCTCGCCAGTTCACCGAGTCCGTCATTCGCGAGATGACGCGCCTGGCGATGGAACACGGCGCGGTGAATCTGGCGCAGGGCTTCCCGGATTTTCCGGCTCCGAGCGAGGTGAAGGAGGCGGCGGTGCGCGCCATTCGGGCGGACGTGAATCAGTACGCGATCACCTGGGGCGCGCGCGAGTTCCGCCGCGCTATTGCCGAGCGATGGGAGAAGGATTCAGGTCTAGCGATCGACCCGGAGCGTGAGATCACGGTGTGCTGCGGCTCGACGGAGGCAATGATCGCGTCTTTGCTCGCCGTCGTGAATCCGGGCGAAGAGGTGGTGGTCTTCGAGCCGTTCTATGAAAACTACGGGCCCGACGCCATCATCTGCGGAGCCGTCCCGCGTTTCGTGCGGCTCCGTCCGCCCGATTGGACGTTTGACCGAGAGGAACTGGCGGCGGCGTTTACGGAGCGCACGCGCGCCTGCATTCTGAATACGCCCAACAATCCCACGGGAAAGGTCTTTACCCGCGAAGAACTGGAGACCATCGCCACGCACGCGCAGCGGGCCAACGCTTACGTGCTGACCGATGAGATTTATCAACACCTGGTTTATGACGGCGCGCGCCACGTTTCGATGGCGACGCTGCCCGGGATGCGCGAGCGGACGATCACCATCAATGGCATGTCCAAGACTTATAGCGTGACCGGCTGGCGCGTCGGGTACGCCATCGCCCCGCCCGAGATTTCAAATGCCATCCGCAAGATGCACGACTTCCTCACCGTGGGCGCGGCGGCGCCATTTCAGGAAGCGGGCGTGACGGCGCTTCGATTGCCCGAGGAGTACTACCACAAGCTTTGCTCGGAATACGTTTTGCGGCGTGACCGAATGCTCGCGGCGCTGGAAGAGGCGGGCTTCAGATGCTTCAAGCCGCGCGGCGCTTACTACATCATGACCGATATTTCGGGATTCGGGTTTTCGGACGATCTCGAGTTCACGCGCCACTTGGTGAAGGACATCGGCGTCGCCGTTGTTCCGGGCAGCAGCTTTTACAGCGATCCATCTTCGGGCAGGCAACAAGTGCGGTTCACATTTTGCAAGACCGACGCCACACTCGACGAAGCGGCAAGACGTTTGCGAAAATTGCGGAGGTAGTCCATGTCGCCCTGATTCTTCACCATTACCATTAGCCTTAACATTCTCGTAACAATGGCAACGTAATCTGCGGAGGACTTTCTTGGATCAGATGAGGCCGACGCTCGGAAGCCACGTTACTTGAGCGCTTCCACAAGCGGTCTGCCTTGCGCTCCTGACGGCAGAGTGAGCTCGAGAGCGACGGCCAGGGTTGCCGCCAGGTCGATAGGTTGACTCGGAGCGCCATAAGTGCCGGGCTTGAATGCGGAGCCCCAGAAAATGAGAGGGACTTGCGCATCGTAACTCCAGGGAGCGCCGTGGCTGGATCGAGTTACCCCTTCGACGGGAGCGGCGTAGGGTTCGAGAATCAGGAAAACGTCGCCGCTCCTTTGGTTGTAAAAGCTGTTTGAAGCCTTCCGAGCCAGTGGTGAAATGGGCAGATTGCCCGTGGCAAGTTGGGAGTGAGTGTACGCGGCACGAACGCCGGGCGTGGTGGTGGCAGCTTCGGCAGCCACCGATTCGGCGCGACCGAGGTTGACATCGTACTTCTTGAGGCTGACGCGATTTAGGTAGATGCTGAAATCGTCGAGGTACGACACCCATTCGTCGGCGCCGAACTCCTTGGAGAGGGCTTGCTCAACGGCATCCTTCAGCGCCTGGAGGGAAGCCTGGCCTTCACCCAATTTATGGCTTTTGATGAAGTAGGGGTTCGGGGACACGCCATGGTCGGCCGAGAGCGTGATCCAGACATTCTGAAGGCCAACGGATCGATCCAACTGGCGGAAAAAATCCGCAAGATAACGATCGGTGCGAATGGTGGTGTCCGCGACTTCAGGACTGTAGGGGCCGTGAGCATGTCCGATGTAATCGTTTACACTGAGGGAGACGGCGAGAAGGTCCGTCGCCTGACCTTGGCCAAGATGTTCGTTGCGGATCGCTTCTTCCGCGAACCTCAATTCGATTTCATTCATGAAAGGAGTGTTTTCCAGCCAGGTTAGAAATTTGGCATCGGGGCAGGTGGCGCCGCTCTCGGGTTCGAATTCAGACAATGTTCGGCCGCCCGGCCCTGGAGTCTCGGGCAGCGCTTGCCATTCTTTCCCGCAGTAGGCTTGGGCAGCGGGCGTCTGATTGAAATGAGTGACCCAGGCGGGAAGGGCCTGCATGTAATAAGTGCTGGTCACAAAGTGCCCCGTGTGGACATCGTACCAGTATGCCGCATTGGCCGTGTGCCCGCCCGGGATGACAGCGGCTCGATCCTTCAGCGAGATGGCCACGACCTTGGAGTCAAATCCCGAGGCGATGCGCAGCTCATCGCCGATGGTGCTGCCCGATAAATTTCGCGGCGAGTACCCCGGCTCTGCCGTTCCACCGACCAGGGCTGTATCTGGGTCGGCCACGCAATAAGTCCTGCGCTCGCCGGAGACGTCATACCAGACGTTGCCGATAATCCCGTGAACGTTGGGATAGGCTCCCGTGAAGAGCGTGGCGTGGCCGGGGCAGGTCGCGGTGGTCGCGTAGTCGTAGCGGCAATTGACGAAGTTGGCCCCGGCGAGCAATAGATTGAATCCTCGCTCCGCGAACTGCGGGCGAAACCGGACGAGGTAATCGTAACGGAACTGATCGATCACCAGCATGACGACCAGCTTGGGACGCCGCGATGCGGTGGCCTTCGCGGGAGTCTCGACCGAAGCCGACGTGGAGACAAAAGGCAGCAACAAGACAATGGCCGCAACAGCACTGAACATTCCTCTGAAAAGTCGTGAGCGCAATTCGAGCCTCCTTGCAACGCATTGCGGGGTCGCTGCCAGTTTAGCAAAAGAGCCCGCACAAATGCAGGAATGAGCGAAGCGGCGCGGCGCCTCAGAGAACCGAGAGCGTAGGGCCGCAAGCCGGGCTCCCGCCACTTGCGCCCTCCAGCGAGCCGCTCTACTTGAGGTAGGAACGGACGATTTCGATCAGGTCTTCGGCCGCGTCTTCAGAAGTCTTGGCCTTTCTAGGCATGTGATGGCGGATGTGGTCCTCCATCAGTTCGGCCATGAGACTGTTGATCGCCCCACGGGCGGCGGCAAGCCGCTGAAGAACGTCAGCGCAGGGCGCGTCTTCCGTCAGGGCGCGCTCAACGGACTCCAACTGGCCCACGAGCTTCTTGGTGCGGTTGACCAGATCCAATTTTTCTCGCGACAGATCTGACATTGTGCTTGACTACCCTAGGGGGGTATGGTATCAAGGTCCGGGCGACAAGTAAAGGCCCGCAAGGAATGTAACGCATGTAGACCCTGTTCTTCAACATGCGGTACCTTTTGGGGCGGCAGCTTCCTGGAATTCCAGGGTGATCGCCGGTGGCAGAACGTTTTGCGTGCCATTCTCCGGCTCAAAAGGGCAAAGGAGCGCATATGCACATCAGCGCAACGCGAAAACGAAACGAAAGAGGAAGGAAAGGAGGAAACGACCGTGCTACAAATGAAATGGATGACGGACCACGAGGGCCGCCTGATGGCGAAGTGGGAAGAAACCGGCGAGGCGCGAAAAGCGAACTTTTGCGCGCGCTGGCCTGGGCTGCCGCAAAAAGTTGCTGCCGAACCCTCCGGCAGGAGCACGGACACGGTGAACCCCTCTGATTTTAACCTGGGTGTAACAGACGACCCATATGATGAGCCGCAGACGATGGGACAGTCTTCTTCGGTTACGAGCAAACCGTTTCGGTCCGCACACTGGCGCTTCGCGCTGCTGAGCTTCATTTTCTTCTACCCGTACTCTGGGTTCTCACAGACGGGCGAGACGGGAAGCGCTGCCGAGTCAGTTCAGGGCGACCCCGGAGGAGCCACGACGGTGGTCGCTCATTCCGAGACAAGCCGCTATTGGATCTCCGGCCAAGCCAACATGATTTTTCAGTATCATCCCGCCTTCCGGGCCGCGTACAGCGGCGTCAACAGCATGAGCCCGGAGGCCCAGCACGCCACTTCGCGCGTGTTCACCCTCTACACGGGATACGAGCTCAACAAGCACACGGAATTCATCTTCGATGTAGAAAGCGCGGGAGGGCACGGCCTCAGCGAGGGAGCTGGACTAGGCGGGTTCACAGACCTCGATATCGTCCGCACCCCCAATCTAGGTTCCGCGCCCTATCTGGCGCGATTGATGGTTCGAGAGATCATTCCGCTGAGCAGGGAAACGGTTGAGAGCGAGCGCGGTTTCGAGTCTCTCGCTACCGAGCTGCCTGCACGGCGGCTTGAAGTGCGATTCGGCAAGTTCAGCATGGTGGACTTCTTTGACTTGAACTCCGTCGGCAGCGACAGTCATCTTCAATTCATGAATTGGACGGACTGCAATAACGGCGCCTTTGACTATGCCGCGAACACGCGCGGGTACACGTGGGGCGCAGTGATCGAGTATGATGACCGCAACTGGTCGGCGCGCTTCGGCGACGCGCTGATGCCCAAGATGGCAAACGGCGAGAACCTGGACGCCAACTTCACTCGCGCCCACGCCGAGAACATGGAAGTAGAGTTCCGCCACCATTTCCTGCCGCATCGTGACGGCGCGCTTCGGCTGCTTTCCTATGTGAACCACGCGGACATGGGGAGTTACCGCGAGTCTATCGCCGAGTTCCGAGCCGGCCAAACCTCCGTACCCGACATCACCGCCACCCGTCGCCAAGGGCGCGTCAAGTACGGATTCGGCCTCAACGCCGAACAAGTTCTCGGCAAGGGCTTCCGTGGATTCGCTCGCTGGGGTTGGAACGACGGAAGAACGGAATCGTTCGCCTACACCGAAGTCGATCAGACGCTGACGATGGGCGTTGACCTGCGGGGTGATGCTTGGCGCCGTCGCTTGGACAAAATCGGGACGGCGTTTATTCTGAACGGCATTTCTGGCGATCACCGCGAATATCTCAGGCTGGGAGGCAGTGGTTTTCTGCTAGGTGACGGCGGACTGACCTACGGGCGTGAACACATCTTCGAGGGCTACTACACGGTGCATCTGTGGCGCGGTGTGTTCGCTTCCGTCGATCTCCAGCATGTTTCGAATCCCGGTTACAACCGCGATCGCGGCCCGGTGTTGGTTCCGAGTCTTCGGGCCCACGTGGATTTCTGATCTGAGTTTCGCGCTGCCGGCCGACTGTGGACTTTTGGTGTAACACGGTTTAATGTAAGCGTTGTAGCTTGGCCGCCCCAGGAAGGCACAGTGATGCTCAAAGGAGAATAACGTGCTCGTTCGACTCTCCGGCGTTGACGCCATCTCGCCCGCGATGGAGAGGGCCAAGCATCAACTCTTCGCGCCCTTCCGCTTTGACTACTGGCTGCGCCTGGCGACCCTGTGCCTCTTAACCGGCGAACTCACGGGCGGCGGCGGAGGCCCGAGCGGCCTGCTGAACTTTCAACTCCCCAGCCGGCGTCACGGTGGCCTGGTCGAATTCATTTCATGGCCGGAGTCGGTCGATTCGCGCTGGATGGAATTTTGGCCGTGGATTGTGACGGGCGTTGCAGTGCTCTTCGCGCTGGCACTGCTCTTCGTTTACGTGGCTTCCGTATTCCGATTTGTCTTGTTCGAGACGGTCCTCCACGGCCGCTGTGAGTTGATGGCGGGTTGGCGGCGCTGGCAACGGCAGGGCAGCAGCTATTTCCTTTGGCTCATGGGTTTCGGCTTGGCCAGCTTCGCGGCGGTGCTGATCGTCATCGGGGCGCCGGTCTATCTCGCCTGGATGGCGGGAATCTTCAATCAGCCCGGCGAGCACATCGCGCTGCTCATTATCGGCGGTCTGCTGCTGTTTGTGGTTGTTGCCGGCGTGACTCTGTTGAGCGCGCTCGGCGCACTCTTCGCCAAGGACTTTGTCGTCCCGGTGATGGCTTTGGAGGATGTCGGAGTGCTGGAGGGCTGGCGGCGCGTGCTCCCTATGCTGGAGGCTGAGAAAGGCGCCTGCGCACTTTATGTGCTGATGAAGATCGCGCTCGCGGTCGGCAGCGCGCTGCTCTTCGGCATTGTTGATTTTCTGGTGATCCTGGCGCTGCTCATTCCGGTTTGCATTGCGGCGGTGGTCGCCATCGTTGTGGGCAGTGCGGCGGGCTTGACTTGGAACACCGTGACCATCTCTGCCGCCGTGGTGGCGGGAGGGGTGGTTTTGACGGTGCTGCTGTATGTGATCTCATTCGTGTCCGCGCCAGCCATGGTTTTTTTCCAAGCGTACAGTTTGCACTTCTTCGGTTCACGCTACCTGCGCTTAGGCGATCAGCTCGCCGCGACTTCGCCGGCGTCCAAGCCCTCACCCATCATGCCGCCCGCCGCCGGACCGCTGCCGGCGGTTTAGATCCCGTCCATTTGCCAGTCCACATTCTCCAGGGGCAGCTACTTCCGGACGGGTAATGACGACCGGGAGCTCGGCCGCGCCGATCCTGTCAGAACTCGATGCGCGCCTGAAAGGCGATCATGCGAGGCGAGTTGTCCCCTCCCAGGCCGACGCCCAGGAGGCCAGTAGGTGGAGACGTCGTATAAGTCAGCGCCCCAAAGCCTGTCTGCGTGTTGGGCTTCCCGGGAATGCCCGCCAGGACCATGCTTGGAAGTCCAAAGTTTGGATGGTTGAATACATTAAACAACTGACCTTCGATCCTCAGCTTTGCGTGCTCGGTCAAAGAAAACAACTTCGTTAGGTAAAAGTCGCTCCAGGTGAAATCAGGACCGCGCAAGGCATTGCGGCCGAGATTTCCGAATTGACAATTCTTTGGACTGTCGCCTCCATAGCAAGCGCCGGTACTCGGGTCAACCGTCGAAACGAACGCATCCGGGTTTAGCCACTGGATCGTACCCGGTTGGGTCACGCCTGGAATGGGATGGTGTGCATACAGTGGCACGCCAGGGACAACACTCGCGAATTGCGGTCCGCTGCCCTCCACAATGCCGTTGGAATTTGCCGAATAAGGCGTGCTCAAGACGGAAAAGGGAATCCCACTGTGCCAAAACAAAGTTCCTGACGCTTGCCAGCCGTTCAGCGCGTAACCTAGCCTGCGGCGCCGAACTTTAATCGGCAACTGATATACGTACTGCGCGTTGAGGTTATGCCGGATATCGTAATCGCAAGGACCATAGTTCCGGCCCAGGTCGCCCGGCAAAGGAGAAAGGATGGCGCCCGCCGAGAACTGGAGGAATCCGCCATTCGAGACGGTGTCCATGCAATGGCTCCAAGTGTAGTTCACTTGTCCCTGTAAACCGTGTCCCAGACGCTTTGTCCCAGACAGTTGGAGGCCGTTGTAATGACTGTTAGCACCGGTAGAGAATTGTGTCACCGCTCCAAATCGGGGATCGGTGGATTGCACAAAAGGGAACGGCGCAAAGCAGCCGGGGCAAACCGTCTGATAACCGTTCACCTGCGTCAGGTACGGCTGGTTCACGGCGCGGGTGCCGACGTATTGTGCGCGAAGGCTTCCCGTGCTTCCAAACTGGTGTTCCACCCCAAGACTCCACTCCATAAAGTAAGGCGCATGAAGTTTGCCGTCCGGGACTGCCGTCATAGCGACCGGGGGAAGACAAGTTGCGGGATTGGCCAGCGGAGATGCACATGAAAGCTGGCTTTGCGGAAATCCCAGACCAAACGCCTGATTCGCGGTCACGGTTGCGTCCACCGCACTTTTAGGGACGCCCGGCGCGATGGCCGTCCCGCCCACGGTGCCCAGCAGACCGCCCTGGAACGTCTTAACGTAAGGCGGGTTGAAACCGATGAGGTCGGCAACGGTGCCAGGCAAAATGTCACTGAAGAGTCCGAAGCCAGTACGAAGCACGGACCTTGGTTCAAACTGCCAGGCAATCGCCGTTCTCGGTTGCAGAATCGCCAGCGGCGTTGAGGAAAACGCATTGCTGAGATGAGTCTGAATTGAGGCGTCCAGCGGCTGATTGACATCGTGCGAGATCGAATTGAAAGAACCGGGAAAACGCGCGACCCGCTGGTGCGGATTTAATGGATTGGAATTGAACGTATCCCGGATCCCGAACGTCCAGGTGAGCTTCGAAGTTATTTTCCACGTGTCTTGCACGTAGAGGTCGAGATTGAGAAAGTTGAACGGTTGGTTCGCTGCCAGGGGAAACGTCTGCGTGGCCGTGGACGCCACTCCATAAATAAATTGCGGCAAGGTTGTGTAGGTGACGAGCGGTACGACGCCCTCACCAAAGTCGTAATCGTTGAGTCGAAGGACTCGAGTATTCGTTCCCAAGCTTATTTCGTGCGCCCGAAGGCTCCAAGCCAGGTTGTCATTAATAAAGAACCGCGTAGCGCGCCTTCCTTGAACCCAGGTGTTGTCTAGCCCACCGACAGTAGTAAAGGGCGCGTTCGCGCCGCTGCCTTCGAAAACAATCGGGAAGGCGGAGAGGGTCTTTTGAAAGTCGTTGGGCGCGAACAAGCTCGCGTACCAGGAAAACGCCGGATTGAAATAATTCACAAGATTCTGTGAAAAGACGTGGGTGTATCCGGTGGCAAGTGAGTAGAGCGGTTGGGGAGAAACCGCATTAAACAAGGGGTTGATGGGGTCCGTGAAGGCGGCTTGGACGCCCGTGTCAGCTTGAAAGCGATACCAGGTGGTGTTCGCCTCGTTGAGGTTGTAGTCGATGCGAACGGTCTGGACTTGTTCGTGGTCATCGCTCGAGTGCGAAATGCTTTGGCGATTTGCGCAGCCATTCCCGTTGGGCGGGTTTCCGCCGGACGTGCTGCCATCTGCATTTAAAGGACAGCCGAGTACGGTGAGGGGAGTTCCGCTGGTATTTTTGTAGAGCGAAAACATCTTTTGATAGAACGGCGCCAATTGTGGCGCCGGCTCATAAGTCGATCCGGTGACCGAATCCAGACCGCCCAGTGGAAGTTGCTGTAAAACATAATTCTGGAATGCAGATGTTGGAACCGTGGTGGGCGTGACGATGGGAAGCGCGATTCGAACCCACTCACTGTCGAAAAAAAAGAACGCCTTGCCGCGAACTAGCGGCCCGCCTAAACTGCTTCCAAAATGATTGACGTTGGCTCGCGGCTTATGATTTCCCGGCGTCGCATTGGTGAAAAAATCAGCCGCATTGAATCTCGAACCATTCCACAGCTCGTAGAGATTCCCATGGAATTCATTGGTCCCGGACTTGGTCACGTAGTTCACCTGAGATGCTCCATAGCGCCCCTGGTCGACCGAATAGGAGAGCGTATTGACAGTCGCTTCTGAAATCGAATTCAATCCCAGGACGAGGTTTGTGGAAAGGCCGCTGTTCAGATTGGTCAATGGGTCGTTCGTTTCCAGTCCGTCGACGATGTAGCCATTCGAGAGCGCAGGCAATCCATTGAATTGCACGTTGCCGTACCCATTCGTGCCACCAACAAAATCATTACCGCTGCCCGCCGTATTAATGAGCGCGCCGGCGGCGAATTGCAGTGGGTAGGTCAAATCACCGCCCGGATTCGGAAGACTTTCCAGCGCGGGCGCATTCAGGCTTGTGGAAGTGTTTGCATTTTCCGGGTTGATTAGCGGGACTTCGCCACTCACTTCGACAGTCTGCCTTGATTCGGCGATCCGGAGGGTAAAATCGACTGTCTGCTTCTGACCTAGACTCGAAAATACCTGGTCGTTTTGCTGAGGCGCGAAACCCGGCGCTTCCACTTTGACCGAGTAACCGCCCGGCTTCAACTGTAGGAAATTAAACCGGCCAGAATCGTCGGTTTGGGCAGTACGTTTCAGTCCGGTCTCCTGGTTTGTCACTGTCACCGTGGCGCCCGGCACCGCCGCGTAGCTTGCGTCCATCACTTGGCCCACGATGGCACTGGTGGTTTCGCCCTGAGCGTGAGCCGGGGTTGGAGGAAACAAGCCGATCAAAACGCATGAGAAGAGCAGGCAAAAGCGCTGGCGCGCCATAGATTTCCCTTTCGATGAGATCACCAAGTCAGTAAGTTTACCATGATTTGCTAGAATGTGATAACTAGAGTTAATCCATCGAACATAGTGTCGCTAACATGAAACCATTTTCGCGTTTACCTCGCGGCTTGATTTTTCCTCAAGTGATGCCGACAATAGAGCGGCTGAGCGACGCTTCGGCTCTTCGCTGGAGATTTATGGAACTGACGGTGTCGAAAGAAGATTACTTGAAGGCCATCGCCGAGGCGGAGTCGGAAGAGGGCGCTGCCATCGCCGCAACCATCGCCCGATGGTTAGGCGTGACCCCTCCAGCCGTCGCCTTGGCCCTCCGGCGGCTGCGCCGGGACAAATTGGTGCAAGTGGAGCGAAAGGGCCGAATCACTCTCACCGCGGCGGGGCGCAAGATCTCTGACAAACTTCGATTCCGCCATCATCTGGTTGAGCGGTTGCTGCACGAGATTCTGGGAATGGAATGGTACAAAGTGCATGCAGAAGCTGAGCGACTAGAGCACTCCGTATCAGAAGATCTGGAACGAAGGCTCATTGAAAAGCTCGGTCGGGACGGCCTCTGCCCCCACGGCAACCAGATCAACAAGAGCGCTGCCGAGCGGCGTAAGCTGGGCCTGCAACAACTCTGGGAAGCTCCATCAGGCTCATTGGTGAGGGTCGATAGTATGCACGAACGGGATCGCAAACTCCTGGAGTATTTTGACGGACTGGGAATTCGACCCGGTGCCCAACTTAGAGTCCTAGGCCGCAACTACGATGGCACCCTCAGCCTGCGATTAGCCGGCAAGGCGACCAACTTGGGCGAAGCCGCCGCAAGAAAGGTCTGGGTCTCCTCGAGAACCAACGCCTGAGAGCCCGGAGAGTTCCACCAACCGTTCCGGTTTGGGATGCTGTCCATTTGCCAGTCCCATTCTCCGTTTGAAATTCCTGTCTTGTGCTGAACACGGATTCAAATGGCAGATGGGAAATGGGAACTGGCGAAGGGGCGGTTCTTGACGCCTTCAACCTTTTCCAATACAGTTGATCGTTCAAGCCTTCAGAGAAGAGGTCTTGTGCGCCAGCCGCGCCTTTCCCGATTGCCCCTGATGACAGCCTGCAAAGAGGCCGAGCAACTCCATTCGGAACACGGAACGACGCTTGTCCGCAAACCGGTGCTATGGCCGCTCGCGGTGTTCGCCGTCTTCCTGTTGGCGATGCCGGGCGTGGCGCTGACGCCGGTTGCGGCCAAGCACGGGATGGTGGTGACGGCGGAACCGTTGGCTTCCGATGCGGGCGTCGAGATTCTTCGCGCTGGCGGGAACGCTGTGGACGCGGCCGTGGCTGTGGGTTTCGCCTTGGCGGTCACCTATCCCTACGCCGGAAATATCGGTGGCGGGGGATTCATGCTGGTAAGAATGGCTAATGGCGAGGCGGTTGTCATCGACTACCGCGAGCAGGCGCCGGCTGCGGCCTCCCGCAATATGTATCTGAACTCGCAGGGAGAATTGATCCCCAGGGCGAGCACAGAGGGACCGCTGGCCGTGGGCGTCCCAGGAACGGTTGCCGGCCTCGCGCTGGCGGAGCAAAAGTTCGGCAAGCTGGGACTGGCGCGCGTTCTCGAACCTGCCATCCGCCTTGCGCAAGAGGGCTTTGTCGTCGGTTACGACTTCTCCGAATCGCTTCTCTCCTGGAAGGATCATCTTTCCAAGTTTGCCGAGACTCGGCGCATATTTCTGCGCAATGGGCGGCCTTACGAAGCCGGTGAAATCTTCCGCCAGCCCGAACTGGCCGAGACGCTGCGAGCGATTGCCCAGGGCGGGCCTGACGCCTTCTATCGCGGCAATTTGGCGAAAGCCATCGCGGCCACGATGGAAAAAGAACACGGCCTGATCCGGCTCAGCGATCTGGAACAGTACCAGCCGAAGATTCGTGAGCCTTTGCGAGGTCAGTTTCGTGGCTATGAAATCCTTACCATCCCGCCGCCCAGCTCCGGAGTGATTCTGGTTGAGATGCTCAACGTGCTTGCCTCGCTCGATCTTGGCCCGCCGAACGCGTTTCAGTCCATTCACCTGATGGCCGAGACGATGCGCCGCGCTTACGCCGACCGCGCCGCATATCTCGGCGACGCGGATCTCGTTTCGGTGCCCGTCTCTCAATTAGCCAGCGCAAAGTATGCGGCCAAGCTGGCGCAGGAAATTCTCCAAGCCAAAGCCGAAGCGCCGGTGCAGGCAGGAACTCTCGCCACCTATGAGTCCGAACAGACGACACATTATTCAGCCATCGACGCCGAGGGCAACGCGGTGTCGAATACTTACACGTTGAACGGTGCTTACGGCAGCGGCGTGACCGTAGAGGGCGCGGGATTTCTCTTGAACAACGAAATGGACGACTTCGCTTCCAAGCCCGGGGCGCCCAATATGTTCGGTCTCGTCCAAGGCGAGGCGAACGCCATCGCGCCGCGCAAACGGCCGCTTTCCTCCATGGTCCCTACCATCGTGCTGGAGGAAGCACCCAATCATGCGAAAATAGTGCGGCTCGTGGTCGGCTCGCCCGGCGGCGGCACAATCATTAACAGTGTTCTTCAAGTGATCTTGAATGTGGTGGTGCACAAGATGGACGTTCTGGAGGCGGTCACTGCCCCGCGATTTCACCATCAGTGGATGCCTGACAAGCTGGTGCTCGAGCGCGAGGGCTTCTCCGCCGATACCATTCAGAAATTGCGCGACGCCGGTTACAGCATCGATTTTCGCGACAATCTGGGGCTCGTCGAAGCCATTGAGGTGAAGGCTGAGAAGGACGGCTGGCGCTTTGGCGCCGCGGACCCGCGAGGCGAGGGAAAGGCGGCCGGTTACTGATGGAATTTGCACTCTCCACTTATTTGTTCGTCGAAGAACGCCTGACTACATTCATCCTGGACCAGATCCTGGGCGCGGGTATCCGCCAGGTGGAAATCTTCGCCGCTCGCCAACACTTTGATTATCGTGAGGCCAATCAGGTGCGCGACGTGGCCCAGTGGTTTAGCGACCACGGGCTTCACCTTCACTCACTTCACGCGCCGCTTTACCCAGACACCGATTGGGGCAGATTGGGCGGGCAGCCGGTTTCGATCACCTATACGGAGCGCGGACATCGGATCGATTCGATGGATGAAATCAAGCGCGCCATCGATGTGGCGGAGCGGGTTCCGTTCCGCTATCTCATCCTGCACATGGGCCTTCCCGATGAGGAATACGACTTGCGCAAGTTTGACGCGGCGTTTACCTCCATCGAGCACCTCCGGATTTTCGCCAAGGAGCGCGGCGCCGAGATTCTTCTCGAGAATATCCCCAACGAACTCAGCACGCCGGAGCGGCTGCTTTCGTTTATCCATTACACGCGCATGGAAAATTTGAAGATTTGCTTTGACGTCGGCCACGCGCACATGGTGGGAAGCGTGAAGGACGCCTTTCAGACTCTGAAAGACCGAATCATCTCCACCCACGTCCACGACAACAATAAGGAGAAGGACGATCATCTGCTGCCCTTCGACGGCAACATCAATTGGGAGGAGACCGTGCGCGATTTCCGCTCTGTCGATGGCCAGTTTCCCATCCTGTTTGAAGTGCGAAACGAAGGGCCGGAGAAGCCGACCCTCATTCGGCTGCGGGAAGTGATGGACAAAATGGAAGCCATCAAGTAATTGATTCATTGAATCATTGGGTCATTGATCCATCGGAAGAACCGCGGTTCAATAAATCAATGGAACAATGAATCAATGGATCAATTCCGCACAAAATAACTCAAGTTCGGAAGGACTCGTCTTGCCCCCTGTCATCGAAGTCCGAAACGCATCCGGGTTTGTCGGCCAGGAAGTGATGATTCAGGGCTGGGTGTACAACATCCGGGCCAGTGGGAAAATTCTTTTCCCGCTTTTTCGCGACGGCACCGGCATCATTCAGGGCGTGGTGGTGAAGAACGCCGTCGCGCCGGAAGTCTTCGAGCGGGCTCGCGGCCTGACGCAGGAATCCTCGGTGCGCGTCACGGGAAAGCTGCGCGAGGACCCACGCGCGCCAGGTGGCTTTGAGCTGGACGTCACGGGTCTCGAGATCGTTCAACTGGTTCCCGCTGAAAACCCTTATCCGATCACGCCGAAAGAGCACGGCGTTGATTTCCTGATGGACCACCGGCATCTCTGGCTGCGGTCGGCGCGCCAGAGGGCGATTCTCGGAGTGCGCCACGAGATCATCAAGGCCTGCCGGGACTTTTTTGACGATCGCGGCTTCACTCTGGTCGACACGCCCATCTTTACTCCCGCCGCCTGCGAAGGCACAACGACCCTCTTTGAAGTGAATTACTTCGACGACAAGGCGTATCTCACACAGTCCGGCCAACTTTACAATGAAGCGACGGCGGCGGCGGTAGGAAAGTCCTATTGTTTCGGCCCCACGTTTCGCGCCGAGAAATCAAAAACGCGCCGGCACCTGACTGAATTCTGGATGATTGAGCCCGAGGTCGCCTTCGCACATCTCGACGACGTGATGAGACTGGCGGAAGAGTTGGTGGCGTTCGTCGTTCAACGTGTGCTCACCAAGCGCCGCTCGGAACTCCAAACGCTCGAGCGCAACATCGGCCATCTCGAAAAATGCACGCTGCCGTTCCCGCGCCTGAGTTACGACGAGGCCGTGAAAATTCTTCAGCAGAAGGGCAGCGAGATTCACTGGGGAGGCGATTTCGGCGGCACGGACGAGACTGTGCTCTCCGAAGGGTTTGACAAGCCTTTGCTCGTGCATCGATATCCGAGCCAGGTGAAGGCTTTCTACATGGCGCCGGACCCGGCTCGGGCGGAAGTGGCGTTGTGCGTGGACATGCTGGCGCCCGAAGGCTACGGGGAAATCATTGGCGGCGGCGAGCGGCTCGCCGACTACGACTTGCTTCTGAAGCGGGTCGAGGACGAAAAACTGCCGCGTCAGGCGTTCGAGTGGTATCTCGACCTGCGGCGCTACGGCAACTTTCCCCACGGAGGCTTCGGCATGGGCATCGAGCGCGTCGTGGCCTGGATTTGCGGCCTCGAGCACGTCCGCGAGACCATTCCGTTTCCTCGCATGCTTTACCGGCTAACACCCTAGGCTAGGTGGCGTGGAACTCAATCGGCAGGCTGGCGCACAGTTCTCACCGACCTGGTTTTATGGAGAGCGATGAAGATTCGCATTCTTGGCGTCCCGCTCGATCTCGGGCAGGAGCGGCGCGGCGTGGACATGGGGCCGTCGGCGGTGCGCGCGGCAGGGCTGAACCACGCGTTGAAGGCGCTGGGGCACAAGGTGGAGGACGCGGGCAATATCCCCGTCAAGATTCCCGAGGAGCAGCACTTTGGCGACAAGCGAGCGAAGTTCCTCAAGGAGATCACTGAAACCTGTCAGGAAACTGCGAACCGAATCTCTCAAACTCTGGAAGACGGTTTTTTCCCGGTCTCGTTGGGCGGCGATCACTCCATTGTGGTGGGCACGCAGGCGGGCGTGGCCAAATATTTTCGCGGCCGCGAGAAGTCCATCGGGTGCATCTGGATTGACGCGCACGCCGACATGAATACGCCGGAGACTTCGCCGAGCGGCAACGTGCATGGAATGCCCTTTGCTTGTAGCCTGGGTTTTGGGCCGGAGCCGCTCGCCAAACTTTTCGGATACGCGCCGAAGATCCAGCCCCAGCACTGTGTGCTCGTCGGCGCGCGCAACCTCGACCAGCACGAGCAGACTCTGGTGAAAAACTCGGGCATCAATGTCTTCACCATGAGGGCGATTGACGAGCAGGGAATGCGCGCCGTGATGGAGAAGGCCCTGGCCTTGGCCGGTGACGGCACCGCCGGTTTTGTCGTCTCCTTTGACATGGACGTGGTCGACCCCGACGAGGCGCCGGGCGTGGGCACGCCGGTCCTGGGCGGCATCACTTTTCGTGAAGCTCACCTGGCGATGGAGATGATTGCGGACTCCCGGAAGATGCTCTCTCTCGAAATTGTGGAGATTAATCCCATCATCGATATGATGAACAAGACCGCGGTTCTCGCCGTGGGCTTGGCGACTTCGGCGTTGGGGAAAAGGATTCTGTAACGCCGGTCCCGCCAGGCGGGACCGCAACGCCACGAGGGCTGCGACGCGAATTGAAACAGATTCGTGGAGTGATACAATTCGAGGCGACCAGCAGTGATCAGGTGCCCGCGCATGGTGGATGAAAAACGCATCGCAGACCTAAGTGAAAGGATTGCCCGGGAGTTTCAGCCGGAGAGAATTATCCTCTTCGGTTCGTACGCGTACGGCCGCCCGCGACCCGACTCGGACGTGGACCTGCTGGTTGTGCTTCCGTTCGAGGGTAAAGGATTCCGCAAATCGCTCGAGATCTTAGATCGGGTCTCCCCGGACTTCTCCGTTGACCTCCTGGCGCGGCAGCCGCAAGATACTGCCCGGCGGTACGCCGAGGGGGATCCCCTGATTCGCGAAGCCCTTGACCGCGGAAGGATCCTCTATGAACGCCACAGTTAGCGAGTGGGTCTCCAAAGCAGAAGGGGATTACCGAACTGCGGAGCGAGAGTTGCGCCCCACCGGCACACCTAATTTTGATGCCGTCTGTTTCCACGCCGAACAGTGTGTTGAGAAGCTGATGAAGGCTCTGCTGATCCATCTGAACGTGATCCCTCCTCGCACCCATGACTTGGTCGCTTTGGATCGGTTGCTAACGCCTGTATGCCAGAATTGGTCCTGGCCGGTGAAGGAGCTCCGCCTTCTCAGCGTTGCGGCGGTGGACGTTCGCTACCCAGGCGACTCCGCAGATCGGAAAGAAGCCTCCGAGGCATTCGACATCGCTACCCGAATGCGCGCTAAGCTTCTCTCTCTTTTGAGCTTGTCTCCGTGAATTCCCGTGGCACTGCCCACGGCCACAGGCGTCTCGGCGGACCACTGGCAAAGGTTATGAGTGCTTCTAGAAAAAAGCTTCGCGTCGGCCTTCTCTTCGGTGGACGATCGGGCGAGCACGAGGTCTCGCTGATGTCGGCGGCCTCGGTGCTGAAGGCGCTTGACCCGGAGAAATATGAAGTTGTCCCCATCGGCATCACGCGCCAAGGCAGTTGGCGAGTTGGGCCAGCGGCCGAGCACCTGTTGCCGCCGGGCGCTCAGTCTGCCGCGCCGGAACGGCTCCTGCCCGCCGTGCTCGAGAGCGGCAAACCCGTGATGGCCTCTTCAGATCCCACCGCGCCGCAGCTTGTTTCTCTGCACTCAGCATCACCGGCGGTCGAGCCGGCGCGTCCGCTCGACGTGATTTTGCCCGTGCTTCACGGCACGTTTGGCGAGGACGGCACAGTTCAGGGCCTGCTCGAGCTCGCCGGCATTCCCTACGTGGGCGCCGGAGTGCTGGCGTCCGCCACCGGCATGGACAAGGACATCATGAAGAAGCTCTTTCGGGACGCGGGCCTGCCGGTGGTGCCCTGGGTGCTGGTGCTGCGCCGCGAATGGGAAGCGAGCCCGGCGAAAGTGCGCAAGCTGATCGAGAAAACAATTCGGTATCCTCTCTTCGTCAAGCCGGCCAATTTGGGATCGTCGGTGGGGATTTCGAAAGTCCACAACGCGCGAGAACTGGGGCCCGCGCTCGACCTCGGCGCGCAATACGATCGCAAGATCCTGGTGGAAAAGGCCGTGATCGGGCGCGAAATCGAGTGCTCCGTGCTGGGCAACGAGCGTCCTGAAGCCTCGGTTCCCGGCGAGATCATTCCCATAAACGAGTTTTACGATTACGAAGCGAAATACCTCAAGGAAGGGTCGCAGGCCATCATCCCGGCCAAACTCACGCGCGCTCAAACCAAACGGGTGAAGGAGCTTGCCCTCCGCGCCTTTCAGGCCATCGACTGCGCCGGCATGGCGCGCGTGGATTTGCTGCTCGATCGCAAGACCGGCAAAATTTTCGTCAACGAGATCAATACCATCCCCGGCTTCACCCCCATCAGCATGTATCCCAAGCTCTGGGAAGCCTCGGGCATCCCCTACGCCCAACTCCTGAATCGGCTGATCGAGCTCGCCCTCGAGCGCCATCAGGAGAAGCTGCGCACTCAATATGTGTTCCAGCCGCCTCAATGAGCGGTCAGCAGTCAGTCTGGAAATTGGAAACTGGAAAATAGAAATTCGAAATTGGGAACGACGCCAGTTTCCAGCTTTCAATTTCTACAGACTACCGCACAGTTGACTGGCATTCGTCTTTTGTAGCGGCGCTCTCTGAGCGCCGAGAAAACGGCGGTCGGAGGCCGCCGCTACCACCGCTGATGTGCGATGAAGGGAGCGCCGAGCGTTCCCCTACTCCACGGTGAAGTTCGCCGTGCGCCAAGCGGTGGTTCTTCCCGGTAGGCTCCGTGCTTTGGAGTGCGGCAGCTTGCTGCCGCTTTTTCCCCGGCCCGCGGTGCGGGATCGCTGGCTGGAGGAATTCAACGCCGCGAGCAAGCTCGCGGAAAACAGAGCGGCAGCAAGCTGGCGCAGTCCAAAGCTGCCGCAGTCCAAACTACGCGTCAAATCGCACTTTGGACTAGGGCAGCGACCGGGACCCCAGTAAGCTCGGCGGAGCGGAGAAACTGTGGCCACCGGGGGCCCGGGCCCGTCGCCACGATCAGGGGAATAGCAGCCCAGCACGATCTCCTTCTCCCCGCCTGGCGGTGTATAATCCGCGCCATTAGCCTGGAGTGCGGCAGCTTGCTGGCCGGCCCCGCGAGCAAGCTCGCGGAAAACAAAGCGGCAGCAAGCTGCCGCAGTCCAAAGCTGCCGCAATCCAAAAGGAGACTAAATGCGTGATTGGCCTCACAGTCCGGTGCATCGGCTTTCGGAGGCTGGGGCGTATATGGTCACGTGCGGCACTTATCTGAAGCAGCCTGTATATCGTGGCGCCCAGCGCTTGGAGTACCTTTGTGACCTGCTGTTGGATCTCGCGGAGAAATACCAATGGGAGCTGCAGGCTTGGGCCGTCTTTCCGAACCACTACCATTTTGTGGCCCTCTCGCCACACAACGCAGAGTCTCTGCGAAAATTGACAAAGCACCTCCATTCCGTCGCCACCATTCAAGCCAACAAGTGGGAGGGCAAGGCGGGCCGGAAGGTCTGGTTTCAATACTGGGAATCCTTGCTGACGTTTCCGGAGTCATATTTCGCGAGATTGAGTTATGTCCATCGCAATGCCGTACACCATGGGATTGTCCGTGAGCCGTCACTTTACCCGTGGTGCTCAGCGGGCTGGTTTCAGCGGCGTGCGACGACTTCGCTGTATAAGAGAATTATGGCGATGAAGATTGACCGCCTGAAGGTGGAAGACGATTTCGAGGTGAAACCGGAAAACGTCTAGCGGAGCTTTCGGAGTGCGGCAGCTTGCTGCCGCTTTTTCCCCGGCCAGCTTGCTGGCCGGCCCCGCGAGCAAGCTCGAGGAAATACAGAGCGGCAGCCCCAGGGCAAAACCTGGGGTCCCCCTGCTGCCGCAGTCCAAAGCTGCCGCTTTTCCGCGGCCAGCTCGCTGGCCGGAGGGAATTTAACGCCGCAAGCATGCTGGCAGAAAGGCACTGACCGTGGCTAGCGGTGACCGTCGCTACCTGCTCCAAGATTAGTCGAAAGCATCATCCCGCTCGTTAGTTTGAGATTCGATCAGTAACCTCTCCCGCCCAAGAAACGTCTCCGTTTCAGAGGCTGCACATGATGAACGAGTTTCCGCCAACATCAAAGAATTACCCGTTGCAGCAGATTAAAGACAAGGAATTGGGATGGATTTCCAGCCTGATTTCGGCTGTTCTGCTGTTTTCCACATTTGCTTACGGACAAACTGCGGCATCAAGTTCCACGGCGCCTTCAACGTGCCCAATTCAATTTGACCGCTTCAATCCGTCGAGTCTGAGTGTGCGTATAAGAAATACCAGCGGCAAAAAAATCGTAGGGCTCGTCTTCAATGCGGCGCTGGCGGACGCCACCGAGCATTGGAAATGGTACCACTGGGACTTTGACGACACTCGTCCCGTCCGGAGCTTTGACTGGAACAAGACTATCAAAGAGGGCGAGAGAAAAAAACTGTCGTGGTCCTGGACTGACCTCGATTTCCAACATGGAGGTGGGGGCGCTTTTGTCCTAACCAGCTCGCTATTCGACGATGGCTCGATTTGGGAATCTTCCGGCGGGCGCACATCGTGCATGTGTCTTTGGTACAACAGCCATAAGAAAGGTCTTATCCGTCCTGTGGAACTGCCGTCCCCTCAATAGAATTTAAGTCTTCGTGCCAAGAATGCCCCTCTGCGCGATGAGTTGGTGACCGCGGTCAATTTGCGTTTCAATTGGCCCTGGCCTTTTCGTCGAAACCCACGGTCAATCAAGCGCCGATTGGCCGCGGCTACCAACGCGGACGATGGGCACGACAAGCTGGTAGCCTCGGCACGGTTTTGGTGCCTCGCGCTTCTCGGGCATAAGTGGTAGCCACGGCACCTTATTCGTGCCGTAGGCTTGTCAATCGTTGGAACCCGCAAAAGCCGATACGAGAACAGTCCTCAGCTCTGAGTATTCAGTCGTCAGCCAAAAGAACAGTCGTCAGGTTTCAGTTTTCAGTCGTCAGCCAAGAATCCAATCGAAGGTTCTCCCCGATAGGCTCCGCGCTTTCCGCCCGGCTGTGCTAATTTGAGGACTGCGCAGTCCGTTTTGAGATCGAAAGATGACAAGGCCAGGGGCTAGCCGCTGGCCGCGGCGGGTCGCTGCCTTTATGGCTTTGAGAAACCCCATGACAAGCGGGCGGAGATGCTGTACCTTTGGAGCATGGAAACCGTGCCCTTGGAATTGCCTTCAGCGCTTGTGAAGGCAGCAAATCTCGAGGAGAGGAACCTCTCTGAGGAAGCCGCTCGATTGCTGGCGCTCGAACTTTATCGAGAAGATAAGGTCTCGCTCGGACGGGCTGCTGAACTCTGCCAGACGCCGCTCGCGGCCTTTATGGACTTCGTCGCCAAGCACGGTGTCCCACCGTTGCGATACAGCTACGAGGACCTGGAAGAGGAAGCCCGCTCCGTCGATCGTCTAAAAGCGTGATCGTCGTTTCAGATTCATCCCCGCTGATTACGTTGGCGCAGCTTGGCTGCTTCGATCTCCTCAACAAACTTTTTCCCCGAGTCTACATTTCTGCTGAAGTTTACGATGAGGTGGTGGTCGCTGGTGCCGGGCTGCCAGGTGCATCCGAGGTGGCGAGCGCGGAATGGGTCGAAGCAAGAAAGCTTCAGAATCAAGCAGGCTTGCTGGCGGCCCAACAAAAGTACAGTGTAGGCGCCGGAGAACTGAGCACTATTCTTCTGGCGAAAGAACTCCGTGCGAGTGAAGTACTACTCGATGATCACAAAGCGCGTAAACTGGCCAGCGCAGAGGGCCTCCACGTCCGTGGGAGTGTCGGGTTGTTGGAAGCAGCCTACCAGCTAGGCTATTTGCCCGACCTCCGAGCCGTCTTTCGGCAACTCTTGGCGTACAGTTATATCGACCAGCGGCTGTTGGACCTCCGGCTCCGAGCCTTGGGCTTTCCTCCGCTCTGAGCCGGTAGCCTCGGCAGGTCATTTGTGCCGTCGCCTCGTCGATGTCCCGAACCCGCAAAAGCCGATACATGAACAGTCATCAGTTCTCAGTATTCAGTCGTCAGCCGCAGGAACAGTCATCAGCTTTCAGTATTCAGTCGTCAGCCCGAAATCCAATCGAAGGTCCTCCCCGATAGGCTCCGTGACCTGCGAGGCCGGCTATAGCCAGCGCCGCGATGAGGGTGATCGAGGGTGGCAGCCGACGGGTGGCGAGTTTATCTCGCCATATGGCGGGGTGAACCCGCCGGTACGGTGTGAGTCAGAATATTTCCCGACATGGAGAGTTGAGAAAATCTTCGGAGGCATGTAGCCTTGCCGATTCAGGGTGGGCGACCATGGACACACGACAAAACCTGACAATTGAACGCGCGGAAGAAAATGATTTCGACTGGTGCGCGCGGCTGATGGCGGGGAGCGAGCCCTGGATCACGCTGCGCCGCGGCCTCGATGCGTGCCGCGCGTTCCTGCGCCGCCCTGGGAGCGAACTGTTTGTGGCCCGCGAGCGCGGCTGCCCGGCGGGATTCATCCTCATTCATCCTTACGGCTGCGCCGGCTCTCCTTATATTGCCAGCGTCGCCGTGGCCGAGGACGCGCGGGGCCGAGGCATCGGATCGCAACTGGTCGCTTTTGCCGAGCGCCAGATGGCGGGGAGGCGATTCATTTTTTTGTGCGTCTCTTCATTTAACCGGCGGGCGCAGGAGCTTTACAGCCGCCTGGGCTACCAGCGCGTGGGTGAGCTCCCTGATTACATCATCGAGGGCCACTCCGAACTACTGCTATGCAAGAAGCTTCCATGAACCATTCCGCCTTCGCCGCCCCCAGCCCGGGACTGGTTTCGACCAAAGCGACTGGCGGGCGTCTGGTGTTCCTGCTCACCCTGGCCGCGTCAATTGGCTACCTGTGCCGGGTCGATATCACGGTGGTGGCCCCGCGCCTCATGGCCGAGCTAAACCTTTCTCAACTGGAGATGGGAAAGGTCTTCAGCGCTTTCCTGCTGGGTTACACGCTGTTCCAAATTCCCTCCGGATGGCTCGCCGGCCGGGTACCCACGCGGAGCCTTTATTTGGCTTTGGCGCTGGGCTGGGCCGCGCTCACCGGCGCGCACGCTCTGGTGGGCAAGTCATACTTCGGGCTGGCAGTCGGGGCACTGGCATGGCTGCTGGTCTTGCGTTTTGTGCTCGGCATCCTGGCGGCGCCCACCTATCCGGCCTCCGGCCGCGCCATTTCGCTTTCGCTTCCTCCCGAGCGGCAGGGTAGCGCGAACGGCATGGTGCTGGGGAGCATTGGGATTGGCTCCGCGGTGACGCCACCGCTCCTCGGGTTTGTCACACTGCATTGGGGATGGCGCGCGGCGCTGCTGGTCGCGGCCCTGCTCGCCATCCTGGTGGCGATCTTCTGGTGGCGGTTGGCCCCGCTGATGCAAGTCCCAAGCGCCGGCCGCCCACAATCGAGGGAAACGGCGGCTGCGGCCCGCAAGTCGCCCCTACGCCTCCGCAGCTTCTGGTTCCTGACGGCGAGCTACACTCTGCAAGGCTACGTGGGGTATGTCTTTGTATTTTGGTTCTTCCTGTATCTCGTCCAGGTGCGCCATTTCGCATTCCTCGAGGCCGCGTGGTTGACCACGCTTCCCTGGATCGCCAGCCTCATCGTTATTCCCCTGGGAGGTGTGGTCTCAGACTGGGCCGTCAAACGTTGGGGCTCGACGTGGGGCCGCAGGAGTTTGCCTCTGCCGGCCATGGCATTGGCGGCAGGCTCCCTTGTGCTGGGGGCGCGCACCAGCAGCGCCTGGCTGGCCGCGCTGAGCCTGACCGCAGCCACGGCGCTCGTCCTGGCCACCGAAGGCCCTTACTGGGCCTCCATGACCCAGCTCTCCGGCCCGCATAGCGGAATCGGCGGCGGGGTCATGAACTTTGGCAGCAACCTGGGAGGGCTTGTCTCACCCGTCCTCACGCCATGGCTGGCAGCACAATTCGGATGGGAAACGGCTCTCGCCTTGGCCGCTGGCTTGGCCGTGGTCGGGGCGCTCCTTTGGATGGGCATCACCATTCACCCGGTCGCGGCAAGGGAGTAGCCGTACGATGCGACAAATCTGTAGGGGTAGGGCTTGCCCTACCCTGGCTGCGTCGTGGCCGCCGTGGGGGCCGCGGCAAGGAAACAGAGTGCGGCAGGCGATTCTGACCGTCGGCCTTTTCCTTATCGATGGTGTCTTTCCCGGAGCCTCAGGCAATCAATCTGTGTCGGGTAGAGGGCGGGCGAGCTCGCGACGAGGTGGGGCGGCAACGTCGCCCAGAGGCAGCAGGCGAGCGGCCACCCTCCAGGACGGTTCGCGCATGGCGCCCTTCCACGGTCGGCGGAGGGCATGCCGACGGCCATCCTTTGCACCCAAACGTCGGTAGCTATTTCCTATTCCGCAATCCCTATCTTCCATCTAGTGCAGCGGGGCTTCACCGTGGCCCTTGGGCTTTTTCATGAGGAGTACCAGCGGCACCATGGCAAGAAACACAATGGCCAACACCCAGAAAGCTTCGACGAAAGATTGCATCGCCCCCTGCTGCTGAACCATTCCGAAGAGCGCGGCGTAAGCGCGGTGAGTGGCGGTGAGGCGATCGGCTCCTTGCGACATGAAGAAGGAGCGAAGACCAGCAAACCTCATTCTCGCCGCCGCGTCGTAAGGGTTGACGTGCAGCCCGAGAATGTTGGTGTGAACTTGCTCGCGTCGCGCCACCAAAGTGGTGACCGCGGCGATGCCCATGCTCCCGCCAATGTTCCTCATCAGATTAAAAATGCTGGTGGCGTTGCCCATGCCTTCCTGCGTGATCGGATCCATGGTGACCGTCGTGAGCGGCACGAACAGAAACGCCAGCGCGATTCCCTGGATGATCTGCGGCCAAAACACATCCCAGAAGCCGGCATCGAGGCTAAGCCAGGACAGTTGAAACAACGTGAACGAAGCGATGCACATTCCGATCACCAGAAGCTTCCGCGGATCGACCCTTCCCACGATAGCGCCAATGATGGGCAGCGCAATGAAAGAACCGAGACCGCGAGGCGCCATCGCAATGCCGGCCTGTACGGCCGGATAGGCCAGCAGCGTTTGCAGATAGATCGGCAACAGCACGAGGCTGGCGTAAAGCACGAAGCCCACTACCGTCATGAGAAACACGCCGGCGCTGTACGTCCGCAATTTGAAGACGCGGAGATTCACGACGGGATGCTCGACCGTCAGCTCGCGAATGACGAAAATCACCAGCGCCACACCGCAGATGATCGCCAGAGCCGTGATCCAGTGCGACGCGAACCAATCCTCCTCCTGTCCCTTGTCGAGAAGGATCTGCAAAGCGCCAATGCCAACCGCCAACATGCCGATGCCCCAATAATCGACGCGATCCGATCTTCTGCGGATATAGTGGGGATCAAAGACAAACCACCGCGTCATGATGATCGACGCCAGGCCGACCGGAATGTTGATGTAGAACACCCACCGCCAACTGTAGTTGTCAGTGAGCCAGCCGCCCAAGACCGGGCCCAGCATGGGCGCCACCACAATGCCCAATCCCCAGAACGCCATGGCCTTGCCGCGATTTCTCGGAGGGAAGGCCTCCAGCATCACGGCCTGAGACAAGGGCTGAAGTCCGCCGCCGCACGCGCCCTGCACGATTCGAAAGATGATCAACAAAGGTAGAGTGGGCGCGAGGCCGCAAAGAAACGACGCCGCGGTGAAGCCGATCACGGCTGACATCAGCAGGCGCTTGCGCCCAAAGTGATTGGCCAGCCAGCCGGTAATCGGCAGCACGATTGCGTTAGCCACCAAATAAGAAGTCAGAACCCAGGTTGACTCGTCAATGCTCGCGTCGAGGTTGCCAGCGATGTGCGGCAGCGACACGTTGACCACCGTTGTGTCCAGCACTTCCATAAAAGTGCTGAGCATGACGGCGATCGCGACGATCCAGGGACTGATCGCGCCGGAATTTTCGGAAGTTTCTGTTGGCATAAAGCGGAAAATTAGAAATCAGAAATCAGAAGTTAGAAATCAGAACGAGCCCTGTCTTGAAACCTCTCAATTGGGGCTTTCCGATTTCTACTTTCTGATTTCTGATTTCTACTTTACGTAGACGGTCGGAATCACTGACATGCCGGGCCGCAGGAGGTGCTCTGGGTCTTGGCCTTTCTCAAAGACGATTTTCACTGGCACCCTTTGCACGACCTTCACGTAATTGCCGGCGGCATTCTCCGGAGGCAAGAGGCTGAACTTGGCGCCGGTGGCGGCGGCAATGCTTTCGACGTGCCCTTTGTATTGGCGTCCTCCGTAAGCGTCGACGACAACATTAGCCGATTCACCGGTTCGCATCTTCTTTAGCTGCGTTTCCTTGAAGTTGGCCGTCACCCAGATGTCTTCCAGCGGAACGATGGCGAGCAGGAGCCCGCCGACCTCGGCCATCTGACCGACCTCCACCGATTTCTTGCTGATGATGCCGCTCACGGGCGCTCTGATGGCGGTGTACTGGAGATTGAGTTGCGCCTGTTCCATGGCGGCCTTGGCTTGCGCGGCCTTGGCTTCGGCGGCGGCGGCCTGATGCCGGGTCACCTCGATGTGCTGGGGAGCGGTTCGCGCGGAACGCTCTTCGGCTTGTTTTTCCGCCAATTGGTCGCGAGCTTGCGCCAGGCGGCTTTCCGCCACCTTGACGTTCTGATCGGCTTCGGCCACTTCGGCTTGAGCTGAATCCGCCGACGCATGAGTCGCCTCCGCCTCGGCTACCGCCGCGTCGTATTGCTGCTGCGAGATCTCTTCTTTGGAGACCAGCAGCTTCATCCGGTCCAGATCACGTGCGGCCTTCGTTTCGTTGGCGCGTGTCTCGACGAGCCGGGCCTGGGCGGATTTCCATCTTGCCTTTGCTGCGTCCACTTCCTGCTCGGCCACCGCAATGCCCGCCTCCGCGTTCCGCACATTGGCTTCGGCAGTCGAGACCTGGCTTCCCCGGGTCGTCGTGGTAATCGGGACGTTGGTTCCCGCCGCCTGAGCCAGCGCTTCGTCGTCTTCGTAATCGCCCTTCGCTCTTTCCAGTGCAACGCGATAATCGGTAGGGTCGATTTGAACCAGGAGTGTTCCAGCCTCGACGTATTGGTTGTCGTCGATGTTGACGGCCACGACGGTCCCACCCACTCTGGGACTGATCGGGATGATGTGCCCATCGATCTGCGCGTCGTCGGTGGATTCGCGGGCGGAATAGTATGTCCACAAGCCCACAGCGAGAATGACCAGGAGGCTGGCGCCCGCGAGGAGCAGCCGCGGGGTGTGAGGATTGCCTCGAAAGCGCGAACGGGGCAGGGAGTTGGGTGCCATACCCTCTTCCAGCTCGTTCCGCGGTTCGACAACGGTCGGCTCGGCCATTATGGTTTTCCTCCTAGGAGCTGATCGGCGGTTTGCTCCGCCACGCCGGTCGCCCGCGCCAGAGATGCCTTGGCAAGGTTGAAGCTGTACAAGCTCGAGATGTAATTATCGTCGGCAGTCGCCAGCGACTCTTCGGTTTGCACGACTTCAACACTATTGGCGACCCCAGCGCCAAACCGATCGCGCGCTTGCGCCACCTGCTGCGTCGCCAAATCCACCGCGCTCATTGCCACTTGCACTTGGTCCCCGGCTGATTTCAAATCCAGAAAAGCGGTTCGGACATCATAGTCGATCCGGCTGCGCAGATCTTCGAGCTGAGCCTTGCGTTGCTGCAATAAGGCGTCCGCCTCCAGCACTCTGCCACGCACCAGCCCTCCTTGAAAAATCGGAATGGTCAAGTTCCCCGCCACGGTAAATGTCTCATGTGAAAAACTGGGCGACGTACCGATATCCCCGAAGTCAGCATTGAAGCGGAGCGTGGGGCGGCCGGTGCCGTCCGCCGCCTTTTTATTGGATTCAGCCGCCCGCACCAACGCTACAGCACTTTGAAAGTCCCCGCGTGAGCGATAGGCCTGCTCCACCGCCTGCTGGAGAGTCACCGGATGAAACAGCGCATAAGGGATTTGATCGGTCAAGCTGAATTCCTGTCCGAGGGGCAGGCCGATGGCCCGCGCCAGACTGAGTTTCTGCTTTTGGAAATCATTTTGCGCGGCGATTAATCGTTGTTGCTCCTGCTGCAACTCCACCTGTGCCCGCAACACATCAATGCCGGGGACGGTGCCGGCCTTTTTCATGTCCAGCGTTTGGTCGTAAACCGCCTGCGCCGTTTTCACTTCGGCAGCAATCGCGTCCGCGCGGCTGGAGCCGGCGATCGCCTGAAGGTAAAGGCTGGCACAGGCGAGGACCACAATATCGCGCGCGTCCTTGTAGTTATATTGCGCAGCCTTGACGCTTTCGTTTTGCGAGTGCAACCCGTGAATAGCGTTGAAGTCGAGGATCGTCTGCGAAAGATAAGCGCGCACATCAAACACGCTGAACGGACCGACGATGGTAGGGATAGGGAGGCCAGGTATACTGGGGAATCCAAAAGACTTCAGGCTGATCTGTTCCCTCGCCTCAGTGGTCTGCACGTTGAGGTGCGGCAACAGGTCGGAAAGAGCGCGCAGCCGCGTGCCGCGCGCCGAACGTGTCCCTTCGTCGGCGAGCACCGCGCCGAGATTGTATTTGAGGCCGCGATCAATGGCGTCTCTCAGGCTCAGCGGCAGGACGCCGGGCGTCGCTTTGCCGGACGGCACTCCGCCCTGAAAGGCGTTCTGTCCGCCGGCGGCGGTGTTGGGCGAAGGAGCCGAGGGGCCCGGCGTGCTGCTTTGCCGGAAGCCGCCGGACGGACCGGGAGCTTGAGCGTTGGAGCGAGCGCAGAATGAAATGATAAGAAGCGCAGTGAACGGCCACGATGATCGCATCTGTTTTGAGTTCCTTTCTGTTTCCAAGTCAGCCCGCGTGCTTCTTCAAGGGCGTTTCTTGCTTGACAAACTTGGTCCAGTGGCATATTTTAACTAGCTGGTTAGTTAAATGTCAAGAAAAACCCAAACTCTGCCGCAGGCCAAGCCTCCGCGGTTTGCAGCGCGGCACAAACGCGGAATAGAGACTCGAGCCGCAATCCTGGGAGCTGCCGAAAGCGTCTTTGCTGAGGCCGGTCTCGGCGGCGCGCGGACCGACGCCATCGCGGCTCGGGCCGGGGTTAACAAAGCGCTGCTCTACTATTACTTCAAAAGCAAGAACGCGCTCTACTACGCGATTCTGGAAGAGCACCTGAGGGAGTTCCGCCATCGGATCCTGGAAGTCTTGTGCGACGACGACTCGCCGCGCGCCAAGGTTCTTGGCTACGTCAGCGTGCACTTTGATTTCATTGCGAGTCGCCCCTATTATGCGCGTTTGGTTCAACGGCTCGCGATGTCAGGTGGGAAGCTGGTCGAGCGCCTGGCCCGCGAGTGTTTTGCGCCGGTCTATCGAAAACTGGCCTCGGTCATCGAGGAGGGAGTGCGGAAGGGCGAATTTCGGGAACTGAATAGCTCCCATGCGGCGCTGTCACTGATAGCGTTGATCGTATTCTATTTTTCCGCGTCCCCGCTTTTGATCGCGCTTACCCACCATGACCCTTATGGGAAGGCGCAGTTGGCGGCTCGCAAGGCGGAAGTGCTGAAGTTCATTCGCCACGCGATCTTCAAGGACGGGAGGGAGGCCGCACCATGAGCCGGAAGGCGCCCATCGTCATTCTGTTGCTTATTGCCGCGGCCGGCGCGGCCTGGTACTTCATCACCCGCGCCCCGGCCCGCGACTTGGTCTTAACCGGCATTGTGACCACGGATGAGGTGGAGGTCAGCGCTCAAATCGCGGGCCGAATGAATCAGCTCCTGGTCAAAGAAGGCGATAATGTCAAGCGCGATCAATTGTTGGCGACGATTGACCCGGAGGAGCTCCAAAAGAATTTAGCGTCATCTGCCCACACCGAGCAAGGCTCGAGCGCGCAAGTGAAGGCAGCGGAAGCGAGCCTGCGATATCAAGAATTGCAGACCAAAGACCAGATTCGACAGGCCGAGGCTAACCTTCAGTCGACGGAGGCGCAGCAAACCGAAGCGGCCGCCAACCTCGAGAAAGCCCGCCTGGACGACCAGCGCTCCGAAACCCTCTTCAAGCGCGATATCGTCTCGGCGCAAGCCAACGACCAGGCGCGAACCACCTATGACGCCGCGAAGGCGCACGTGGAGGAAGTTCGCAAGCAGGTCGATGCAGCGCGCGCCGCACTGGAGCTCGCACAGTCCAACGCGGAACAAGTGGCGGTGCGGCGCGACCAGCTCATGACTAATATTCACCAACTGGCGGCGGCGGGGGACCAAAAGGCAGCGGCGCAGGTACGGCTTGGCTATACCGAGATTCGCGCCCCCATCGATGGTCTGGTGGCGGAGCGGGTTGCGCTCCAGGGCGAAGTTGTCAATCCCGGGCAACCCATCGTGACGCTCATTAATCCCGACAACCTTTGGGTCCGAGCGGATGTGGAGGAGACTTACATCGACCGGATTCGCCTCGGCGACCACCTGACCGTCAAGTTTCCGTCGGGTATGGAGCGGGACGGCAGCGTTTTCTTTCGTGGCGTGGACGCGGGCTTTGCCACGCAACGCGATGTCAGCCGGACGAAACGCGATATCAAGACGTTTGAAATCCGGCTTCGAGTGGACAACACCGACCGGCGGCTTTATCCCGGATTGACTGCCTACGTGAACGCGCCGCTCCCCTAGGCACACGGCGCTCCCGACAATTCGCTGAAAGCTGATCGCTGATGGCTGAAAGCTCCAAGATGGCGGACATCGAAGTCGACAACATCACGAAAAAGTTCGGCGACTTCACGGCGGTGGATGAAATCAGTTTTGCCGTCGAGCACGGGGAAATCTTCGGCTTGCTGGGCCCGAACGGTGCCGGCAAGTCGACTCTCATTCGCATGATGACCACGCTCATCGAGCCGACGTCGGGCACGGCACGCGTCAATGGGTTCGATGTGCGGGAGGAGGCCGACCAAGTTCGGAAATGCATGGGCGTGATCCCTCAAGCGATGACCACGGATCTCGATTTGAGCGCGGAAGAAAATCTGCTGATTTTCGCCAAGCTCTACGGCGTGCCGCGGGCGCGAAGGGCATCGACCATTCGCGATCTCCTGGAATCGGTGGAACTGGGGCAATGGGGAGACAAGCCGGTTAAGAATCTGTCCGGAGGAATGCGCCGGCGGCTGGAGATCGCGCGCGGATTGGTGCACCAGCCCAAAATATTTTTTCTCGATGAACCGACGACCGGCCTTGATCCCGTCTCGCGCGTCACGGTTTGGGCAATGCTGGAGCGGCTCAAGAAAGAACGGGACCTCACGATTCTCCTCACCACGCACTATATGGACGAGGCGGACAAGCTTTGCGATCACATCGCGATTGTGGACCACGGCAAGCTCGTGGCGCTCGATTCGCCGCTGAAGCTCAAGACATCGATCCCCGGCTCGAACATTCTGGAAGTCAGTTTTTCCACTACGCCGGCGGGATGGCTCGAGATCCTGAAAGGCCTGCCTGATGTGGAGACGGTCGTTCCCCATGAACACGTCTTCCGCATAGTGTCCGACAACGGTCCGAGGACTACCGTGGAGCTGGTTGAGGCCGCGCGTCGCGCCCAAGTGAGCATCGAGTCTCTTTCCGTTCAGAGCACGACGCTGGATGACGTCTTCATGCATTATACCGGTCGCCAGTTGCGCGACGAATTGCAGGCAGGGAATTACGACACCACCTTCATGTATCAAAGGAACTAGGAGTCAGGAGTCAGAAGCAGTTTTTCAGTATTTCAGCGCGTCAGTATTTCAGTTTGTCAGTCCCCGCCCAATGTTGGTCGACGCACTGACCGACTGAAATACTGAAGCACTGACATACTTCTTTCCTATGCACCGGATTCTCGCCATCATCGAACGAGACCTGCGGCGCTTCCGGCGCAGCCCGCTGCTGATGTTTGCTTCGCTGGTGCTGCCCCTCACGCAGCTTGTGGTGCTGGGTTACGCTTTCGGCGGAAAGGTCAAGCATCTGAAAGTGGGTGTGGTGGATCAAGACCACGGCGTTCCCGGCGTAAAACTGCGTGAGCTGTTTGGCGCCGTGGCCGCCAATGCGCAGACCTTCGAGACCATCGAATACACCGATCCCCATCAGGCCATGACGGATCTCCGCAACGGCCGGATCAACGCCGTGCTCAATATCCCCCCCGAGTTTTCGCGTCACGTCTTGTCTCACACTGCCCCCCAGGTCGCCTTGATTGAGGACAACACGGACAATTTTTCCGCCTCGACGCTCCAGGGATCGATGACCGAACTGCTGGGCGCTTACAACGAAAACAAAACGCCATCGCGTGTGCCGCCCCAGGTCTCCCTGTCTGTAGTCGAGGTTTATCCGTATATTCCCTACATCCAGTTTCTGCTTGCCGGTTCCATTTCGCTGGCCATCTTCATCACCGCCATGATCGGCGGGGGCATCATCTACATCGATGACAAGGCCCGCGGCCTCCACGAGGGCTATCTCGTCACGCCCATTACCAAGTTCGAGTTGATCATGGGATTCAATCTTGCCGGGACAGTGAAAGGAATACTGGCAGGCCTCGTTTTAGCGATCGCCGGTTCGCTCATCGCCGGCATACCGAATCCTTTGGATCCAGGCCGCCTTGCCCGTCTGCTCCTGGTGATTGTCGCGGCCTCGCTCGCCTTCATCAGCATGATGTTCCTGATGATGGTCAGGATTAGCGACCCTCTGGTGCCGCGCGCGATTTTTGGAGTCCTGAACACGCTTTTGTTTTTTCCCAGCGGCGCCATCTACCCGATCAATGCCTTCCCGGCTTGGATGAAAGTGATCACCGTGGTCGATCCTTTTACTTATGCGGTGCATGCGTTCAAGAGTCTGCTCCTCAAGAACACAGGAATGCTCGCGATCACGGGCGATCTGATTTATCTGGCGGTCTTCTCGGCCGTGATGATGGGCGGCGCCACGCTGCTCTTTCGGCGGACACTTTAGCTTTGCCGTGCAACGTGGTTGCGTTTTGGTCGCCTTCGGTCTAATGTAACCGCATGAGCGAGGTTCGCAAGGGCGCGGTGCAGGAAATAGTTTGGACGGACCCGGACCGGATGAGCGGCACACCCTGTTTTACGGGTACCCGAGTGCCGGTTCAAAACCTCCTCGATTTCCTCGAGGGGGGTGGTACCATCGATCGGTTTCTTGAGCTGTACCCTTCTGTAAAGCGAAACCAGCTCATGTCGTTTCTCGAACTCGCGAAAGACTTCGTGCTCGAATGCGCATCCTCATAGCCGAGTGCGTTGATCCCAGGTTGAAAACAGAGTTTCCCGACGACACCGCCAAAACCGTCTTCGATATGGGCTGGAGTGGAATCAAGAACGGCGAACTCCTGAGGCGCGCCCACGGGCAATTCGATGTTTTCGTGAGGATCGACAAAGGAATCGAGTTTCAACAGGACGTCGCTGGATTCGGATTGTGAATTGTGATCATTTCAGTTCCAAAGAATCGCATTGAATATTATCGTCCGATCCTTGCCGACATCCGCCGGGCTTTGAAATCCGTCCGGCCAGGTAGACTTATCCACGTTGCGCATAAGGATGCAACATGACCCTCTTCGACGCAAAGCCGCCCAAGCCGCCTTCGGGCATTCGCAAATACGTGTCCGTGCCCGTGCTGATCTTGGGCGTTTTGCTGATTGCGATTCTGGCCGGCCTGCTAGATTTCAAGTTCAGGAACGTCCGGCAAGAGCACGCCGTAGAGCGCTTCCTGGTCACCTTAGAGCAGGGAAACTACCGGGAGGCCTATCGGTTGTGGCAGCCGTCCGAGTCTTACACTTACAATGATTTTGTGCGCGATTGGGGCGAGCAAGGGGACTACGGCAAAATCCGTGACTTTCAGATTCTCGGATCGCTATCCAAGGGCAGCCTGGTGATCGTCACGGTTCAGATCAATCACCAAAACCCGCCCCTCGATCTTATCGTGGACCGCAAGACCCTGGGCCTGGCGTATTCCACTTTCTGAGCCGGACTTCGTGCTTGGGGCGCCGTCACGGCTTTGTACCTGCGGAGGAAGCAAGCATCATTGGGAGAGGTTTGAGTTCGCGTCGCAGAGGGTCGAGTGACAGGCCGAGCGCCTCGAGGGTAAGTGCCCCCAGGAGATTGCTGTCACCTTCCTCGCCGAAAATTACATCGGCGCCGCCGACGCGATCGCCGTACCGAAAAAGCCCGATACCCTTCTTCCGAACTACTCTAGAGCCATCTGCAAACCGGAACTCCTCCTCTGCAAGCGGCTTGATGCCGAGCCTATCCAGCATCGGGGTTGGCACTACCGAATAGACCGCGCCTGAGTCAACAAGGAACTCCACCGTCTCTGTAACCTCGGGCGAAGATGGGTTTCCTACTTGAATCTTCAGAACCGTCAGTCCCATCTCTTGTCCTCAGCTTGAGCTGCAGTCGTCAACACATTTCTTGGGCGCTCCAGCTTGGTCTATTCTGTTATCCTTGAGCGCCATTCGCAATGGCATCCAATAATTCTCTCGCCGCAATTTCTGCGGTCCCAAACTTCAGCACCACGCGCCCGCCTGCCAAATTGGCCAGCTCCGCGGCGTCCTCCATCGAAGCGCCCGACGAACAGGCCAAGGCAAGCACGGCGACAGCGGTGTCGCCGGCGCCCGTCACGTCATAGACGGGCCGGGACACGCCGTGGATGACGAAGGGTGATTTGTGTTGTTGGAACAACATCATCCCCTCGCTGCCGAGCGTGATCAAGAGGGTGGAGCAGCCAAGGTCGGCGAGCAGCCGCTGTCCGCCTTCCCGGAGTTCCTCTCGGTCGTGCATGCGCCGCCCCAGCATCAATTCAGCTTCGTGCAGGTTGGGCGTCACCACGGTCGCATGGCGGCAGATTTCCGGATGCTCCGGTTTGGGATCCACAAAAACCGGCACGCGCTTCTGCCGGCTCATGCTGATCGCCCGTGCGCACAGTTCCGTCGTCACTGTGCCTTTTTGATAGTCGGAGACTACGAGCGCGTCGAGCCGCGGGATCGCTTGCGAAATTTTGCGCAACAGGCGCGACGCGGTCTGGGATGAGATGCTCGCGGGCTCCTCGAAGTCCAGCCGCAGGAGTTGATGCTGGCGCGCAACGATGCGCACTTTGCGCGGCGTCACTCGCCCTTTCTCTTTCACCAAGCTGTCACAGCCGATATGGCGAGCCTTCAGAAGAGCTACGAGTTTCTTGCCGCTCTCGTCCGCTCCGATCGCGCCGAACGGTATCGGCCGTCCTCCGAGGGCGGCGATATTCGCGGCCACATTTCCCGCGCCTCCGGGGAAGCCTTGGCCGGCGTGAGGATGTCCCATCAGGACCACCGGCACCGGCGCCTCAGGTGAAATCCTGGTGGCCTCACCGCGCAGCAATTCGTCGTACATGAAATCGCCCAACACACCGATGGCAAGGCCGCGGAATTTTTGAACTATTCGAGCCAGGCGAGTTTGAATCTTGGCCATCGTACCCCCGAACCTACTCGCTTGCATTGACCCTGGCGGAGTCACCTTGCCGCCGCGCGGTGGGATCTCCAGGTGGAATCTTGTGCCCCGCCGGTTGACACGAAGCGCGGCCCATTTTACCCTGAGTGCTAGCCAATCTGATATCGAATTCAGCGGGGATTCGCGTGCGCGAGAGGCCTTCGGGAGAGAATCTATCCAGGACCCGGTCTGCGATCGAACCGGGTTCGCCGCGCATCCTCATTCTTCGTGCGGGCGCGATCGGCGACACACTGATGGCGACGCCGCTCGTGCGCGCCTTCCGTCGGACTTTTCCCAACGCCCACCTGGTGTTCCTCTGCTCGCGTACCGCCTGTGACATTCTCCGCGGCAACCCACACCTGGACCAGGTCATTCCGCTGTCGTACCGGCGCCTGCCGACTTGGTCAAGCTCCGAGAAGCTGCGCGCAGTGCGCGAGTTGCGCCGGTTGAATTTGGATTGGGCGCTGGCTTTGGAGAGCCATCCTCGCCTCGTTCAACTCGCGCTCCAGGCTCGCGCCAAGCGCACCATCGGTTATGCGGAGATGCCGGGAAGCGACGGGTACGAGCGCGCGACCTTTGATCCCAAACGGCACTCGATCGAGAATCATTTGTGCGCTGCGCTGCCGACCGGGGTGCGGCGGGACGGATTCGAGATGGAACTGCATTATCCTCCCTCGATAGATCTTGTCCTTCGCGAGCGCCTGGAACATGGGGGCATCAAGGAAAGCGACTGTCTGGTCGGCGTTCATGCGGGGTGGGGCGGTCGCGCGCATCCCGCCGGGCCCGACCAGACGCGCCTGCGGAGCTGGCCGGCGGAGAATTTTGCCGAGGTCATTCGATGGCTCGTGGGCCGCGTCGGCGCGCGCGTCATCTTAACCGGCGGCGAAGTGGACCACCCACTCAACGACGCCATTGCCAGTCTCGCGTCTGTTCCAACCCTGAATCTGGCCGGCCAACTTTCCCTGCCGGAGATGGCCGCTCTAATTCGGCGGCTGAGAGTGTACCTCACCGTCGATACGGGTCCGGCTCACATGGCCGCGGCGCTAGGCACGCCGCTGATAACGTTGTGGGGGCCGGGCATCTTCGAGCAAACAGCGCCCCTGGCGGGCCGAGGCCCGGTCTGTATCCTGTATCGTCGCGTCGCGTGCGCTCCTTGCTACGGCACGCCACTGATGCAATCCTGCCGGGACAACATCTGCATGAAGCAGATCGAGGTCGAAGAGGTGATCGCGGCGATTCAGCACACACTGGCAACGCCGCAGCCGGTGAAGCAGGAGAGCATTCAGGAATCGCTCTGAGGACGACTCTGTGACGATGGCGGGATTCATTCCGCTTCAATCTTAGCTTCGTCCACCAGCATCACCGGGATGTCGTCTTTGATGGGATAGACGCGCCGGCACTGGCCGCATTTGAGCCCCTGCCCGTCGGGAGTGAGCTTGACCGGCACCTTGCACAGCGGACAGACTAGAATATCCAACAGCTCCTGGCTGACGGCCATACGTGATCACCTTTCGGGCTAGCGTCGCCAATTTAGCAGACGGCGCCGGCGAATTCAACCAACGGGTTGCGTCTGGTTGCGGCGGTGTCCGCCCGGCGTTTCTGACAACAATAATTGCCAGGCCGGTGAAGCTTCCTAGCCACCACCGAGGTATTCGATTTCCACGCTCAGGTCGCCCGTCATGCTGTGCCACGAGGCCGGCTCGATTTTCCAAACCGCCAAAATCGCCGATCCCTGGTAGACGCGCTCGAATCCTGACTCCGATTGAGAGATGGTCTCAATCGGCACGATCCACCAACGCGGCTGCGGGTTTGCCTCCATGGAAATCCTTACTCGTTGCCATTCATCCACTATCACCAGCCGCGAGGCAATGACTTCGCCATTGAATTCCAAAGGCCGGCGGACTTCGTTCGCGAGGAAATAGCGGTCGGGCGCGTCGGGCGCCAGCAGATTGAAAACCAGTTCTGTGCCCAAGGCCAGGGGCTCCGCGATGGCCGGCTCGGCGGTGAGCGACAAGCGGCAGTCGAGGCGCAACGACGCTCCAGTGCCTGCGATTTCAATCGTCTTGCTGGCATGCAGCGGCACGCTTTTGCCATCCAGGCGAACGTGCGCTGGCCGTTCCAGCGTCAGGCGCGCCGGGCTGCTCCCTTTCACCGTCCACGCGCCAGAGGCTAGTTCGGTAGTCTCTTCGAGCCGCAGGTAGTCAAAATCGTCGCATTGCTTCGCCGCCGGAAAGAGATACGTCCGGAAGATGTTGCGCGTGTAGCGGTCGTAGCGCAGCAGGGTGGAGAGATTCGATTCCTTGCTCCACACGCGTTCGTGGATGGACGACGGCCCTTCACGCGGCGCCTTGTCCGCCTCGGCGACTTGCCGCAGCACCTGATCGTGGTACGCTTCCTGGCGCCGCATCAAGGCATTGATCAAGTCGGCGTCGGCGGGCTTGAAGCGCAGGCTCGAAATAGTCCCGCCGTCGGCTGGGCGCACCACCATCGCGAAGGTTGGGTGATCCACAAGGAACTCCGGCTGGCCGTCGACATCGAAGTCCCTGGACTCGATGCGAAGCGGCGATGTTTCCGAAGTGGCTTCGACTTTGTCGAGAAGCGCCTCGGCCTGAATCAGGTTGCGAAGCAAGGCGCTGCGAAGGTGAGGCGCGTACAAGCCGCCAAAAATGCCGTGCCAGTAAGCGTCGTTGCACTGGCTGGCCAGCAAATGCGTCTGCGCCTCGGCCAGCAAACGCGCGGTTCTCGTGCCGGGCTCCCCTTTCTGGCTTGCCGCGTGCCATCGGCGAGAAACATCGAGCATGAGTTTGTGGAGCTGATTGGATTCCGAGTACTTGGCCAAAAAGTTGGGCCACATTCCGCCGCGCAGGAAGCGGCGAATGCGCTCGGCGTAAGGCATTCGGCCGATTTCCTCTTGAGTAGTCTTGAACTCGCGCGAGGCGGCGGTGGGCAGCGCCCACTCCATCATCTCTTCGTAAGAGGCCGTGGGCAGATAGACCCGTCCGTGCGGCGGGTGCTGGGCGAGATAGTCTGAGAGCGTGATGGTTTGCAGCCAGTCACCGGCGAGCTCGATTTGAGTTAGAAATCTCTCCAGCCACTTGTTCTTATAGACGTGCTCGTGAGTGCCGGGCCAGACGCCGAATTTCTCGCAATCATCGCCCACGGCGAACAGAGAGATTGACGGTGCCGGCCCTATTTGCCCGGAGCGCAAGACGCGCAGCGTCTCCTCGGGATCGCTGAAGGGAATGGAGTAGCGAAGGCTCTTGAGGCTGGGCACCAAGCGAAGCGGCACACCGCCTTCTTCCGTAATGAAGGCGCCGTGCAGCTCAGAGGGGTCGAGCCCCGCCGCCAGAAAGTGAGAGTCATCTAAAATCACATACTCAACGCCCGCGTCCGCCAGCGAGCGCGTGAGATTTTGTTCCCAGACGCGTTCTGCCACCCACGCGCCCTTCGGCCGCACGCCGAAATGCTGATTCAGGTAGTCCGCCATTCGACGGATCTGAGCCATTCGGTCGGGCTCGGGGATGGAGACCAAAATGGGCTCGTAGTAGCCGCCGCCGAGCAACTCGACCTGGCTACGGTCCACCATTTGGCCGAGCAGTTTGAAGAATTCAGGATGGTGTTTCTCAATCCACTCGAGAAGAACGCCGGAAGTATGCAGGCAGAAACGAATCTGCGGATGCGCAACCAGGACTTCCAGAAAAGGACGATAGGATTTCTGATAGGCTTCCTCGATCACGTGGTCGAAGTTGCCTACGGGCTGATGCGAGTGAACGGTTAATGCGAAATAAGTTTTGTTCAAGCGACACCGCCTCAGAGTGTTTCTTGCTACGATCCCTCACGTTCAGGGGCTTTTAATCATAGAATGAACAAGGACGGGTGTCAGTAGAAATTAGAAATCAGAAGGCAGAAGGCAGAAGGCAGAAGGCAGAAGGCAGAAGGCAGAAGGCAGAAGGCAGAAGGCAGAAGGCAGAAGGCAGAAGGCAGAAGGCAGAAGGCAGAAGGCAGAAGGCAGGTCTACCTTCGAGGGAAGATTTTTTGAAAGCGGGAGCACGCTGGTTGTCGCTGATTGTTTGCCTCATACTGCTTTCTGCCTTCTGCATACCGTTTTGTGCCTGGACCAGCCGCGATAGAGTACAAGTGTGACGAGAACCCAGGCAGGCTTGGAGAGGGGGAATGAGTCCGCGAACGATCTTAAAACACTGCGAATCCGAACTGGATGCCATGCTGCGCTTCCTGAGGCGCGCAGTCGAAATGGAGTCGCCCACACAATCCAAACCGCACCTTGACCGCTTGGCGCACTTTCTCGCGGAGGAGTTCAGGCGCTCGGGTGGAACGGTTCACATGCTGAAGCATCCCACCGCGGGCTCCGGCGTTATCGCGGAGTTTTGGAACCGGTCCCGAGTATCGCGCGCGAAGCCGCTCGCGCCTATCCTGCTCCTTGGCCACCTGGACACGGTCTGGGATGTCGGCACCCTGGCGCGCATGCCGTTTCGAATCTCAAAAGGGAAAGCCTGGGGGCCCGGCGTGCTGGACATGAAATCCGGAATCGTCTGCGGCCTTTGGGCCATTCGCGCGCTTCAAGCGCTGGGAGTAACGCCGAAGAGTGCAGTGCGATTTTTCTTGAACTGCGACGAAGAGGTGTCAAGCCGCGCATTCCGCACGCAACTTCTGGCCGAGGCTCGCCGCGCGCGCGCCGTGCTGGTGCTGGAGCCGGCGGCAGCGGGCGGCGCCTTGAAGACCGCGCGCAAAGGCGTCGGCGAATTCCGCATCACGGCACATGGCCGCTCGGCGCACGCGGGAATCGATCCGGCGGCGGGAGTGAACGCCATCGCTGAACTGGCGCGCCAGCTTTTGCGCATCGAAAAAATGGCACGCCCGAAACAGGGGCTGACGCTGAATGTCGGCGTGATGCAGGGGGGGACGCGCTCGAACGTCATCCCAGAGAAAGCGTGGGCCGCGGTGGATGTGCGCATTCCGCGCGCTGCCGATCAGGAAATCATCGAACGCCGCGTTTACAGTTTGAAGCCGATTCATCCCGAAGCGCGGCTCGAAATTCGCGGCGGCATCAATCGCCCACCCATGGAGCATGCCCGCGCCGCAGCCCTTTTCCGCAAGGCTCGAGAGCTGGCGAGCGAGATGGGCATGGAGTTGAAAGAAGCCTCCACCGGAGGCGGCTCGGACGGAAACTTCACCGCGGCGCTTGGCATTCCGACGCTCGACGGCTTGGGCGGCGTTGGCGATGGCGCACATGCGCTTCACGAGCACGTTGTCATCCGCGAGCTTCCGCGCCGTGCGGCGCTGCTCGCGGCACTGATCGCCAGCCTGTAGATCTTGCAGGTCCTACGCTGGCGTCGGTTCGGACAATCCGTCGGCCCGGACCGGGACAAGCGCCGGCCCCGCGCCGAATCTCATGAAGGAAAGTTCTTCAGAAACGCTTCGCGTCGGCCTGTGCGCCTCGTGCAAGCACGTTCGCCTTGTCAGGTCCGATCGTGGCACGGTTTTCTACCAATGCCGGCTCGCTGCCACTGACCCGCGTTTTCCGCAATATCCCCGGCTGCCCGTGTTGTGCTGCGCGGGCTACGTCAAGAGTGACAAGTGACAAGTCATTTTCGATTGGCGATTGCTGATTGCCGATTGCCAGCACAGATGGTCAGCGGTTTTTCAATCGACAATCGACAATCGAAAATCGGCAATCGATAGCTCGTCACCTGCCACTCGCCACTGTTTTCCTACGACCCATACTTCTTCACGATGTAGGAAGCAACCTCCGTTTCAAAAGCGTCGTAATCAATGTGCAGTTCCTGCTGGATGAGCGCGCTGAAGTCGGAGGTCCCGGCCATGGCCTTCAGCAATTGGCGGATTTCCAACATGCCGTAAGTGTCGCGGATGTATTCCAGCCCGGCGAGCGACTTGGCGTAGGCTACGGGGACAGTTATTGGGGGGAGCTTCAGGAAAGAGCCCTCGAGGTCTTTAAAGCTCGGCAGCCCTCCGCTCGAAAAGGCGCGCGCAAGATGTGCGCCGCCCGTAGGCATAGTCGCGGTGCTTTTGCCTTCTTCGAGCTGTGCGATGCCTTCGTTGAACCACACCGGACAATGGCCTTGAGTGATGAGGTGGACGAAAGAATGCGTTAATTCGTGCTTGAGCGCTTGAGCCAGGTCCGGAGTGACGCTGGTCAACCCGGAGACAGGAACACGAATCTTGCCGTCGTTCAAAGCGCCGACCCACCCCGGTGACGCAGTGATGTCACGAAACGCGTCCTTGGAGTAAAGCAAGACGACAATGGTCTCGCGGGGATAATAATCGAGGTCCATCGAGACATCGCGGAAGGCGGCTTCGAGCGTGTCCAGCACTTGGCGCCCGAGTCCCTTGGCTTCACTGCTGTCATATCGCAGGAGAAAATGGATGCTCTCAATTTCTTCGAACCCGCTGCCCGCCTGGTTTTCCTTTTCGGCCTTGGCCAGAGCGTCGCGGAGTTTCTGTGCGTCCTTGGGATTCATACTCTTTTCCCAACCGTCGATGGCCATGGCCTTCTTCCATTCCTCGATGGCTTGGCCGAGGTCCTCTTTGTAGTAGTAAGCGGTCCCGAGCAGAATCGGAATGGGAGGCAGATTGGGGTATTGATTTTCTTCAGGACGCAGCAACTCGATGGCGTCGCTGTAGTGCGTTTGCTGTATCAAGAGGCTCGAAAGGTTCACCTTGAGGCGCAGTTCCTCCGGAGAGTTCAGGGGAAACTTCAATGCTTGACGATAGAAATCGATGGCGTCTTCGGCATCTCCTTGCTTCGCGGCAAATGTCGCGGCTTCTTCATAGCCTTGCGCCAGCAGATGCTTATTTTCCGGCGTGGAATTCTTGATGTCCTCGTCGCTCAAATGTTGAAGGCGCGACTGGTCGACGGCATTGTCGACAATCACCAGCGAGCGCGCGGTCTCTTCGGTTCCAGCCGCGTTCACTCCCGGAAGCGGCAAATCCGACGGCGGAATCGCGCGCTCTGCCTTGCCAGCGGAAGGCGATTCTTCGGGAGGCAGCTCTCCCTTCTCGACGTGGTCTACCAGCGAACTGGAGATGGAGATCTCCCCGCCGCCGATCTCATAGACCAACTGCTTCTCATCCTGGCTCACCACCCGGGCGGTGATCGTCCGACCATTTTTCAGATGAATGACGTCGGCACGGGACGAGCAAGGCGTGAGAATAATGAGGACGAGCGTGCAAGCCGCGAGTAGCCCGCCGCGGCTCGCCTTGGGCCGCCGGGCGCGCAACATCAACTGGAATTGGCGACCCGCCAACATCTTAAAATCATACACTACCATTTGGGCTCGGGTCGAGCGGCACCGGCGCTTCAAGAACCGTTGCCTCATGCGCCACCTTGAGAAGTCACACTGGAAATCCGCAATGCGCCGGTTGACAATCTGGCGCGATCGGAAGAAAGTAGCGGAAGATGCGCATTCGCTTCACGTCTTACCTGATGTTGATCTGCGGCGCGCTGTTGGTGGGCATTCCGCCCGGTGCGGCGCAGCAGCCCACCGATCAAAAGCCGGCGAGCGCCGGTGAGCTTTACAACCAGCTCAACGGCCTTTCCATTGATCCCGGGCAGATTTATGCTCTGCGTGGCGCTCAGCTCACGCGCGACCGAGTGAAGATCTACTTCAATCGGGGCTTCATTGGATTCTTCGAGAAAGTCGCGGGAGAGATCACGGGAGCATTTTTTGTCGGCGATGGCGAGATCCTGTTGATTCCACCCAACTCGACAGAGAAGGGCAGCCTGGCTCAATTCACCGGCTCGGCGGTGCTGGAGGAAAACTTCAGCTTCGCCTATCTTCGTTTCACCGATCAAACCGCTGGGGAGCTGATGGCGGCGGCGCGACCGGTCGATCCCGAAGACCCCGAGCAGCCCACCGGCTTGGCGGACCAATGGAGTCCGATCGTCCATAAGCTGAACCCGGCTTTTTCGGCTCGCATCCTTGAAGACCTGTTGGGGGACCGCGGACTCCCATATTTCGCCGCGCAAGTGGGTGGCCTGAGCCTCGGGCCGTTTGGCGTGGCGGTTGACGAGCGCGCGCTTGAAGCCGTGAGCGTAGGCGCGGCACGGTCCGCCCACGGCGCCACGTTCAGGGACGTCTGGTGCTCGTTTCCGAGCCGTGCTTCTGAGGCGCGTGCCAGCTGGTTGGAGTTGGGCCCGGTCACGGTGGAATCCTACAAGATCGAGACTCTCCTTAATACCGATAATAGTATTCAAGGTCATGCCGAATTGCAAATACGCTCCCATTCCGATACGGACCGCATCTTGCCCTTCCTGCTTTCCAACCGCCTCCAAGTATCGGAGGTGCGGGATGAACACGGCAGAACACTCGAAGTCTTTCGGGGGCAAAGGCTGGATGAATCCGGGTCCGCGGTCGGAGCCAATTGGATTGCCGTAGCCCTTCCTTCGCCGCGTCCGCTCCGATCCAGCTTCCGGCTGGATTTCGCCTACCAGGGCAACGTCATCTCGAATGTCGGCAACGGTGTTCTGTACGTGGGAGCGCACGCCGATTGGTATCCGAATCGCGGGACCGGCCAGCGCGCCCGTTACGACCTCACTTTTCGATACCCCGAACGGCTGACCCTGGTCGCCACGGGCACTCGCGTCGAGGAGACGCAGGAAAAGGAATGGAAGCGCAGCCGATGGATTTCTGAACCTCCCTTTTGGGTTGCCGGCTTCAATCTTGGACCCTACGACTCGCGCCTGCGCCAAGCCGGTAAGACAGCGATCGAAGTGTACGCCACACCGGAAGCCGAGGCCGCGCTGGAAAAGCGCCACGCCGCGGCTCAAGTGGGAGTGGAAACGCGAGTCTTGCCCGATGGCCGTGTGGTGGTGGACTCCGTCCGCAAGATGGTTGCGCCCCTTGCCCCCTCGGCTCTCCTCGATCAGGTGGCGGAGGCCGCGGCGCGCGCCGTGCGATATTACGAGACTATTTTCGGACCCTTTCCGTATCCCCGTTTGGCGATCGCGCAAATCCCCGGTGATTTTGGCCAGGGCTGGCCGGAGCTGGTCTATCTGCCCACCCTGTCGTTTCTGCCGGAACCGCAGCGAGCGGAGGTAGGGCTGGCAGGCAAGATGCAGCGCCTGGAAGAAAGGGCCATGGTGGCGCACGAAATCGCTCATCAATGGTGGGGCAATGAGGTGGGTTGGAAGAGCCCGCACGACCGGTGGCTGTCGGAAGGCTTCGCCAGTTACGCGGCGCTGCTTTACCTGTCGCGGGAGAAGGACGGCCACCGGATGGCCGCTGAGCTCTTGCGAGGTTATAAGCACGACTTGATGAGCAGGATCCCCCCGAGCGGGGCGACCATTGAATCGGGCGGGCCGATTTGGTTGGGAGAGCGGCTCTCGAATTCGTTGAACCCGGGCGGGTACGACAACATTGTCTACAAGAAGGCTTGCTGGGTACTCCATATGTTGCGCACCTTGATGGCGGACCCGGCCACCGGTGCGGACGAGCGATTCTTCAGAATGCTTCGGGACTTCGTCAACGAATATCGTGACTCGAATCCCTCGACCGAAAATTTCATCCGGCACGCCGCCAAATACATGCCGCCCGCGCTCGACCTCGAGCACAACCATCGCCTCGACTGGTTTTTCGATGCCTGGGTCTACGGCACCGGAATTCCCACTTATAAATTGAAAGCCACTACCCGAAGCGCCGGACCAAACAGCTACATCACCCAGGGGACCATCGAGCAAAGCGACGTGCCCGCCGATTTCCAGATGCTGGTGCCCGTGGTTGCCACCTATGAGGGGGAGAAAAAGGTGACCCTCGGCTTGGTGGCCGTCAGTCAAGAAGCCGGGCATTTCAGGTTCCGCACCTCCGCTAAGCCTACTCATGTCGCCGTCGACGAAGACAACTTGCTCGCCGTGACGAAGTAGAGCAGGGAGTGGGGAGTAGGGAATAGGGAGCAGCACAAGGCAGTGCCCAGAAAGCGTAAGAATGGCAAATGGATCATGAGAAATGTGAAATGGCGTGGAGATCAGCCATTTGCCATGTCCCATTTCCCATTTGAAATGCTTTTCATTTTTGCCCTACTCCCAACTCCCTATTTCCTACTCCTCTTTCTTACCCCGGCGGCCAGTGAAACACTCTTCCGCCCAGAACGTGGACATGGAGATGAAACACCGATTGGCCGGCCCACGTTCCGTTATTGATGACGGTGCGGAACCCTTTCGCATCGACGTGGCGCTCGCGCGCCAGTTGAGTCGCGACGGTGAAGAGATGTCCCAGGAGTGGTTCATCTTCCTGCTTGGCTTCTCTGAGCGAAGCGATGTGCTTTCGCGGAACGAGTAAAAGGTGCACAGGTGCTTGGGGATTCAAGTCCTCGAATGCTACGACGGAGTCATCCTCGTAGACGATTTTCGCCGGCGCTTGACGCTCAATGATGCGGCAGAATACGCACCCTTGCACATGACCTCCGCGAGCAACCAGAGACTAGGAATTAGGGATCGGGGATTAGGAATTAGGGAAAAGCGAAGACCTCACTACCGATGATCGCCGATTGAGAGGTGCCACCTACTTCGGCGGTGCGCGAATACCGCCACACGCCAAAGTCGTGGAAGATCCCTAATTCCTGATTCCTAATTCCTAACTCCTAACTTTTAACTCCTGCTCTTAGTTCACCCGCACCACAAAAGTTTCCGTCGCTAGGTTCGCGTCGCGAAGCTTGCCGGCCAATTCCTGCGCGCCTTCTTCGGTGCTCTCGTTTCCGACGCGGACACGGTGAAACAGGCCGTCACCGCGATCGAAGCTCACGATCGCCACCGGCCCGTAGTGCGTCTCAATGCGAGCCTTCAGCCTTTCCGCATTGCTCAGGTCGCGGAACGCTCCCACCTGGACGGCGAAGATTCCCGGAGGCGGGACGGGACTGGCTTGCGGTCCGTAGCCGAGAATTTCCAGCTTGACGTTAGCGATGCCCGCCCCAGCCATGCCCAAGGCCTTGGCCGCGCCATAAGAGAGATCGATGATGCGCCCTTCGACAAAGGGGCCGCGATCGTTGATTCGGACCTGCACGTCGCGGCCGTTGTCGAGATCGTGAACTCTGACGTTGGTCCCGAACGGCAGCGTCCGATGCGCCGCCGAGATGCCGTACATGTTATAGATTTCGCCGCTCGATGTTTTCCTGCCATGATAAGGCCGGCCGTACCACGAGGCGATTCCTTTTTCGCCCTGAATGATTGGAACTGCGGTGATGGTGGCGGATGGCTTCGCGGCCGGCTTGGCGCCCGCCTCGCCGCCCCGGGAAGGAGGTTGGCCCGAAGGCGTGGAGGCTGACGGGGCGGCTGCGGCAGGCGCCGGCTGACCCGCAGTCTGTGGTCGCCGATGATGGTGCAGACAGCTCGTGGAAAGGCAGAGAAGGCCAAGAAGGCTCAGAGCCCATCCCAGACGCGCCCATCTTCGCCGGCGGATGAAAAAGCGTTTCGGTGATGTCATCCCTTCGCGTTGCTCAGGGCGGGCCCTGAGCCCTTCGTTGGTCATTCTGAGTCCGCCGCGGCGGCCGAAGAACCTCGCTCGGGTCGTTGCGCTCAGGGTAAGCTTCCTGAAGGATCGGGTTTCAGAGCCGACAAATCTCAGCAGAGACAATTTGAGCACGTCGCGAGCGCTAAGCCTTCTCTTCGAGACTTTTTGCCAGCTTTGAGAGCCGATCCGAAGCCTTCTGCAAAAGCCCCGCCATTTCTTTCTTGGTCGCCGGTTTCACTTTCTTATCCAGGAATTTCACCAAGTTTGCGATTTCCTTATCGACAGCTCGGCCTGCATCTTCAAACGTCATAGTGCATGCTCCTTCGATTCGCCGCAGCGGCCAGCTCGGCCCGAGTTCTTCGCCAGGGGCCTGAAGCCCATGCCACAAGGGCAAACATGATACCACTGCGGGACAAGTCGCGGATGAGCTATAATCATTAGGCGCAGTGGCAAGTGGCGGGTGCAAGCGGTCAGCCGTCAGCTCTCAGCAAACACTCGATCGGACTGCGCTTGCTGATGGCTGATTGCTGACGGCTCTGCGTGCCGCACGCCACGAGCCACTGGTTTTTTCTGAACCCTATGGAGCTCTCGCCACGGCTGCGATTCAAGCTTGAAAAACTGAAGTCGTCCATCCGCTCGGTATTCGGGCCGAAAGAACCGTCTTTTGACACGTCGCATCGGATGTGTTCCGCGTGTCGCGCCCTGATTGAACGGAACGCCTCGGTCTGCCCGCATTGCGGCACATCGCTCAAGTCGGCGCGGTCGCGCGAGAGCGCGGCCGAAGGACGCGTCTTGGGCGGGCTGATTCCCGTTCCCAGCACCGCCACGTCGGCGTTGGTGGCCGCCAACATCGGCCTCTATGCGGTCGCATGGTATTTGACGCAGGAAGAGGCATCGGCCGCCCTCCGGCCGGCTCCCAGCATGGGCGGAATTGACGGCATGGTGCTTCTTCGCCTGGGGTCGATGGTCGGCCCGCTCCTGGCCGACGGTGAGTGGTGGCGGCTGGTGACCGCCATGTTTCTTCACGGCGGCCTGCTGCACATCGGATTTAATCTTTGGTGTCTGTTCGATCTGGGCCCGACTGTGGAGGAACTGTTTTCGACCCCGAAGTTCCTCGCTCTGTACCTCACCACCGGAGTCGCCGGTTTCTTTGCCAGTTTTCTTTGGCATCCCCGCGGAGCCTCGGTCGGCGCGTCGGCGCCGATTCTGGGCTTGATCGGCATCCTCATTGGCGCCAGCTTCCATCTCGGCCGAATGGGGAAAGCGTATCGAGGCCAACTGTGGAAGTGGGTCATGTACATTGCCATCCTCGGGATCATTATGCCGGGCGTGGACAACGCCGCCCACGCGGGCGGATTGGTCTCCGGTATCCTCCTCGGCTATGTGATCCCGACCGGTGAGCCGGACACGCGCTCCGAGGAAAACCTGTGGAACGTGCTGGCCGTGCTCTCGGTCCTGATCATCGCCGGATCGTTTGCCCTGATGGCTCTCCAAATGAATCGACCTCTTCAATAAACTGAATTAACCACTTTTGTTTTGTATAACATTCCCGGAAATCGTGCTAAGTCGCTTTGTTTTCTATAACATTCCCGGTTCCCAGGGTTCGTTCCAAATCATTTTCTTTTATTTTCATAGACATTACGGGTTCGTTCCGCTGCTTTTTTTTTACACGTTTTCCTTGAACGCGGGCTCGTTCCAGTTCATCCCCTGTGTTTTCATAGACACTACAAGCTCCTCCCGCCGCTTTTCTGCGACATTCTCTTCGGACCAGGTTCAGCAATCTCACCTTGCTTACAATCATGCGATCTAGCCGCGCCTGCTGTTTTAGCACGGTGCTCCACTGTCGGTTTCCGGGAACCAGCATGGACCCGAGTTCAAAGGTTATCTCTTCGCTTCTTGCCTGCCGATATTCGTCTTCCTCTTCATAGAGGTCTGCCTTCTTGAGTCTGAGATGGCCTGCGATTTCGTATTTTTTCGCGTCGATGGCCTTTTGATCGGATTCGGGGTTCAGACTGGCCGCCTCTTCGAACAGCAGCCGAGCCTCCTCGGACCAGCTCTCGAGCGGATTGCCGCCCAGCAATCCCAGCGTGCGATTCAGGTCGTCATCCACAGCCCATTGCCGCCGCTCCACCCTTTCCATCAGGTGGTCCAGCAGCGCGTGGGCCTGGTTAAAGGCCTGGATCGAATTGGGGACTCCGAGGTAGCCCACCGCTTGGAGCTGTTCCTCATCAATCGGCGTACACTCGACCTTGAACTCGGCTTGCTCCAGGCGCATGGCCCGGACGCTCTTCTCCAGCAGCGCCTTGTCACGATACAGCTTGGCGATGTCTGCCACGATCATAGCTTCCATGGCGTTCGCCGGCTGCAACGCTTCCTTGAATTCTCGTTCCAGGCGAGCCACCAGGTCAGGGTCCTCGCCTACCCTCAACATCAGTTGTCGAGTCTTGCTGTCCGGCGCGGCATAGAGTCCGTGTTTGTAACTGTTCTGCGAGGATCGCCTCTTGCCCTGCTCCGTTTTCGGTCCATTCGATTTGCTCCCATTGCTCCGGCTCGCGGCCAGAAACCCGTCCGAGATCTCCGGCGATTTTCGCAGTGACATCCTTTTTCTCCTTTCTTCCTCTTTCAAGTCTCAATTCTCAGATTCGTGATTTCCTCCCAGCCAGTCGGCGTTCCGCTGTCTGCCTTCTGCCTACTGCCTACTGCCTACTGCCTTCTGCCTACCGGTCCTCACAGGCTCTCCCCCCGCAAGCAATTCTCGATCAGTGCCTCCAGCGCCGACAAAGGAACGAAGACTCTTCCGCCCAGGCGGACCGTGTAGAGCCGCCCGTTGCGAATCCAACGGTAGAAGGTTCCCATGGCGATGCCGCCGCCGGTGGCGGCGCAGAGTCGTCGCCACGCGTTTCTGGGTCTGACCATGTCGGGGGTGGGTGCGGCCTTTGTTGCCGGGGCGGGTGGAAGCGCGGCGATCGCATCCAGCAAGGTATATCGCGGTTTCGCGGCGGGAGATCGGCTCCCCGAGTCCGCCGGGAAGGGCGTCCCTGCACTTTCCTGCCCGGTCTGATTTTCGATCGATAATTCGCTCATCCTAGGCTACTCCTCTCAAAAACAATTCGCGCACAATGGCCCGCATTCGTTTTTGTTGCTGCCGGTATTCCTCGATTTCCGGGTCTGGCACGCCGAGGAGGGCTTGCGCCAACACGTGCCGGCTGGGCTGACACCCCTGGAACAATTCTGCCTCCTCGTCGAGAACGACATGGTAATGGCACCTGCCGGTGGGCGGATCCCAAGCCGGAAAGACACACCCTGGAATGATGCAGCGGGCGGCCGGCGCCGCCCCTACCTCATTGGCAGCCGCTTCGGACGCGGGTTGCGGGCCGAGGTGCGGGCCGGCCCGGCGCAGTGCGGGTTCTTCCGGGACGGCTGTGGCCAGAATGACGGCGGCGTGAACTTGACTGGCGCTGGACATATGTTGAAGCCTCCTCTTCAATAAATCTAATTCCGGCCTTGACAAACGCTGCGGACACGTGCACAATTTCTACGTTTTCCGTCTAAACCATCAGAAACCTAGAGGCGTCGTTTCGAGCTTGCGCTCCAGGACCGACGAGGTCGGGGTTGCGCCGGCTCTTTTGCGCCCCAAAGGGAACCGCAGCTAGGCTACGCGAGACTCGGCGCTCGCCGGTTCGAATTCTGCTGAGAGGAATAAACACATGCCTGCCCTCAATTCCGGAAAGATCATTCGTCGCGTTCGCAGCCGGCTGGACGTGAGCCAGGAGGGACTGTCGCGCCTGATGAACACCACGAAAGGCGCCGTCCAGCACTGGGAGCGGGGACGAAACAATCCCGGTCTCGGGCGCCTGCTGGCTCTCCGCCAGATTTGCCCTCCCTGCCCGGAACGGAGGGAGCTCGACGCGCTGATTCGCGAGACGCAAGACCTGGTTGGCCCGATCAGTCCCGGCAACCCCTCTAGCATCCTGAACGTCAAGCGAGGCGCCCGCCACTCGCGGGTGCCGACTTATCCCGCCGAGGGGCTCGTCCTCATTCGCCGCGAAAACGGTCGGTTGACCAGGCAAGTCTCTAAACTCGAGAGCGCGCTCAGACGCCGCGACGAGCAGGTTCGAATCCTCGAGAGCTTGGCCACAGATCTGCAACGCGAGATGGCCCAATTGCGGGCGAAACACTGAAAGCGACCTGGCCGCCCAAGTGCGCTTCGCCTCGGCGGCGGGCGGCGAGGTCAGGAGCAAGCCAACCCAGGGGCTGCGGGTGTTCATAGGCTCTCCGTTGTTCAGTGGACCGAATAATAGGCACGAAGCCATCTTCTGTACAATACAGTCCATGCCTGAATTCTTGTTTATTTGCCACTAGAGAGTCTTAAGACCGTCTAGGGGTTTTCCCTAGTGCCGTTCCAACTTGTTACGCCTATGCATTGCACCTAGGTCTTGCGCAAAGGCTCTCTGACTGGCTGAAAACTATCTGCCCAAAAAGTTGGAACGGCACTAGGTGGCTCGACCCCAGGAAAACTGCGCCGCTGGTAACGGCCACCGACAGTCCACTGACGTTAATGCCAGCCTCGCTACTCTAAATCCGGTATAAAATGCTGACGCTAATATAGCTCTTGACAAATGACCGGTGATGGACCAGACTAGGCTAAGAGGGATTGGCCGGCTACCGAGAGTCCTTCCCTAGCCTCGCCAAAAGGCGCTTGATCCCAGCGTCCAACCGGAATCGCCTGGGCTAGCTGCCGGCGGAAGCCCGACCGTCGGCATGGATGGTCTCCGATCCACACTGGGCCGACCGAGGTCTGACTGAGGGCGGATTGTGAAGTCGTGTCGAATCCTGATTGCGGATGATCACGAGCTGGTCCGGCGAGGTGTCCGGACTCTGCTGGAGGCGCACCCGGGATGGGAGGTCTGCGGCGAGGCGCTGACCGGCCGGGAAGCGGTCGAGAAAGCCAGGGCATCGAATCCAGACGTCGTCGTCATGGACATTTCAATGCCGGAACTGAATGGATTGGAGGCCACACGGCAGATCGTGAAGATCCTGCCGAAAACGGAAGTTCTCGTTCTCACCGTACACGAATCCGAGCAAGTGGAGCAGGAGGTGCTTGCCGCCGGCGCGCGCGGCTACATTCTGAAATCCGACGACGGCCGCGATCTGGTCACCGCCATCGAGCAACTACGCCGGCACCGTCCCTTCTTTACGGCAAAAGTTACCCGGATGGTCTTGGACAACTACATTCATAACCGCGCGCCAGGCGCCGGCCCCGAGCTGGGCCCTTCCCTCACTTCGCGGGAGCGGGAAGTTGCGCAACTCCTGGCGGAAGGGAAGAGCAACAAGGAAGTGGCTACCCTCCTCGGTATCAGCCTCAAGACGGTGGAATGCCACCGCAGCAACCTGCTTCGCAAGCTGGGTCTGCATAACCTGACTGAACTCGTGCACTACGCCATCCGCAATAAGATGGTCGAGCCCTAAGTACAGCGGCTGGTTGTTAGTCGCTGGCAGAAATTGGGTGATTGTGCGATTGCGTGATCGGGCGATTAGAGATCCCATTCACCGAGTTCTTCAATCACCCAATCGCCAAATCGCTCAATCACCAATCTTGGACACCATCTCCCACTCGTGCATATCGAGCCGGCGCGCTCCCTGGACGACGTAGGGGTCGCTTTGGGCAAGTTGCACGGCTTCTTCCAGAGTGGGAGTCTGGTAGATGATCAAACCGCCCGCGCCGTCAGTGAAGCGCCCATAGGCGAAGATTTGCCCCTGTTGGAAAGCGCGGGCCAGATGATCGAGATGAAGCGGGCGCAGCGTCCGGCTCTTCTCTGCGTCCAGCATAGGCAAGAAGGCTGCAAAGTATCTCATTGCAAATTCCCTCCAGAATCGTCCGCGTATTCTACCTTATAGTGGCACAGGCACTCTTGCCTGTGCCGAAGGCTCATGAATCCTATCCATTTGGCACAGGCACTCTTGCCTGTGCCGAAGGCTCATGAATCCTATCCATTTGGCACAGGCAAGAGTGCCTGCGCCACAGCTAAGAAATGGCCGCCCAAGATCGCCGGCATTCGGGTACAATTCGCAAGCGAATCAGCGGCCGTTGCGGGACCATTTGCCAGCGCGACGCCGGACAAGCCTGAGGAGGAATCATGAAAAAGCTGCGCCTATCGCTTTCGATCGTCTTCCTGGTTTTTGCCCCGCGCGCCTGGGCGCAGGGGACCGCGCCGCTCAAGCTGGTGAGCGCCATCGCCCTCCCGAGCGACGTGAAGGGCCACTTCGATCATTTTGGCGTGGACCTGAAAGGCCATCGCCTTTTCGCGACCGCCGAAGACTATCAATCGGTACTGGTGATTGACCTCAACACTCTCAAGGTGGCGCGCACCATCAGTGGTATCCGCAGGCCGCACGCCGTTCTCTATCGCGGCGATCTCGATCGCATTTACGTGACCGACGGCGGAGCGGGCGACCTGAAGATTTTCGACGGCAAAACGTATGACCTCATCAAGAGCCTCAAGCTGCTGCCGGATGCGGATTCGATCGGCTACGACCCGGAGACGCAATTTCTCTATATCGACAACGGGGGCGGCGACGCTCACCAGACCTATTCCATGCTCAGCATCGTGGATACGACGGCAGGCGAGAAAGTAGCGGACATCAAAATCGACGGCGACACGCTCGAAGCTATGGCGCTGGAGAAATCAACCCCCAAAATGTACGTCAACAACCGGGCGAAGAACCAGGTGGAAGTGGTTGACCGGCAGAAACGCGAAGTGGTGGCGAGTTGGCCCGTCACTCGCGGAAAAGTCAATGTCGCCATGGCGCTCGACGAAACGCACCACCGGTTGTTTGTGGCCTGCCGCAGCGGGCAGATAGTTGTGTTTGACACCGCCACCGGCAAGGAGATCGAAGCCCTGGCCATTCCCAAGGGAGTAGATGACGCGGTGTACGATCCCGCCAGCCAGCGGCTCTATGCCTCTTGCGGCGAAGGTGATGGCGCGGCCGTTGTCTTTCGGGAGACCGATCCCGAACATTATGAGTCGCTCGGTTCCGTCACCACGGGCCCCGCGGGACGCACGTCCCGTCTGGTGCCGGAGCTGCATCGATATTTTGTCGCCGTGCCGCCGCACGGCAACAAGAACGCAGAGGTCATGGTGTTCGAAGTCCAGTGAAAAACGCGCGCCGGGAGCTGAATGCTGTTAGCCTCGCCCTACGCCAGCCGCTCGGAAGTCGAAACGCGGCGATCAGCGCTGCCCGATCGGCCTTGGGCTCGATTCTCTGGCGGGAAAGTGGCATTAGTAGCAACTGGTCCTATTCTCTGCATTCGTTTGGAGCCTCGGACCGTCTAACTACGTGAAAATCAACGCATCCCAGTGGTGTCTGAGCGCGCCATCCGTCAGCCGGCAGACTGGGAGCGTAGGAGGAGCGAGTGAGATGAAACGACACTCTGATGTGGGAAGTCTTGGGAAGGCTTGCGCTCAATGCCCTGCACGGGCTGCGGGTCCAGAGCGCCGCGCCGCGATGGTCTGCGCTGCGCTCCTGGTGATTGCGGGCATCGGCTGCTGGCGAGCCAAAGCGCAGACGGAGGAATCGTCGCAGGCTTCTGCGACGCTCGAACTCGTTCACCCCGGCGGGCCAGGAGAAAGCGGTCCCCCGATCATCTTGACTTTACGTGACGCCATCGAGCGCGCGCGGAAATATGACGCGAGCTTCGCGGCCGCAGTCTCGGACGCGAAGATCGCTCGTGAGGACGCAGTGCAGGCACGCGCGGCGATGCTGCCATCGCTCGGCAATTCGACGCAGGAACTATTGACCAAAGGCAATGGCGTTCTTCCCTCGGGTCGTTTTGTCACGAACGACGGCATCCACGTTTATCGCCAGTGGGCGGTGGTTCACCAGGACCTTTCACCGACTACTTACTTATTGCGCGGATATCGGCGGGCCTCCGTGGCGACGGCCCTGTTCAACGCGAAAGCGGAAATCGCACGGCGTGGTCTGGTGGTGACCGTGACCAAGGACTACTACGGCCTGGTCGTCGCCCAACGAAAATACGCCACAGCCCAGCAGGCCCTGGAAACGGCGGCGCATTTTCTCACGATCACTCGCGAGAGGGAGCAGGGCGGGGAAGTCGCTCGCAGCGATGCGGTGAAGGCGGAGCTTCAATATTCCCAGCAGAAGCAGGCCTTTCAAGAAGCGGAGCTGGCCATGGATAACGCTCGGATTTCCTTGGCCGTTCTTGTGGTACCAGACTTCAGTGAAAACATTACGGTGATCGACGACCTCGGCTCCGCTCAGCCTCTCCCGCCGTTCGGCGAAGTTCGCGCCATGGCCGAGCGCGAAAATCCCACTCTTCGCGCCGCGACCGAAGCGATGCGGCAAGCCAGGTTGGACGTCTCCGCGGCGAGGTTGTACTTCCTGCCGTCGCTCAGCATCGACGTGGACTACGGCATTGAAGCGAATGCTTTCGCCCTCCGAAGCCACGCCGCCTCCGATCCGACGCCGGGCCGGATTCTTCCCGACCTGGGTCATTTCGTCACCGCCAACCTGACATTTCCCGTGTTTGATTGGGGAGCCAGTCGCAGCAAGCTGAAGCAGGCGGTCTATAAGGAAAAGCAGGCGCGCGTCGAACTCACCCAGACCCAAAGGGAAATGCTCAGCAACTTGTATTCCTATTACAATGAGGCTGTGGCGGCAAAGTCGGAACAGGAGACGTTGCACCACGCGGCGGAGCTGGCGGCCGAGAGCCTGCGCCTCATGGGTCTGCGCTATCAAGCGGGCGAATCAACCGCGCTCGAATTAGTGGACGCCGAGACCGCGCTGACCCAGGCTCGCAATGCCGACGATGATGGTCAAGCTCGTTATCGCGTCGCGCTCGCCAGTCTGCAAACACTGACCGGAAACTTTTGAGATATGCTGTCCGTCTAGGGGAGAAGGATGAGAAAGTCAATGACGAGTGGCATGTGGCATCTGGCAAGTGGCAAGACTGTCAAACGACGGGGTTCGGGATTCGGGGTTGGTGGTTCGCTGAAGAAACACGACACGGGCGCAGTTCTGCGAAACCCGAACCCCGAAACCCGAATCCCTTTCCGCCAGTCACTTGCCACTTGCCACATGCCACTTGCCACTGTCTTTCTGGCGGCTTGCTGCCTGCTGGCGTCGAGTTGTTCTAACAAAGAGGAGGCCGAGAAAGGTCCAACCGTCACCGTGCAGGTGGCGACGGCGGAGAAGGCAACCATCGAGCGGAAAGTCAACGCGGATGCGGTGCTCTTCCCGATTCGACAGGCATCGATCGTCCCGAAGATCAGCGCGCCGCTCGAGAAGTACTACGTGGACCGCGGCAATCATGTCAGAGCCGGCCAGGTGATTGCGCAGCTTGAAAACCGGGACTTGCTCGCCTCGGCCTCCGAGAACCAAGGCGCCTACGAACAAGCGCAGGCGGCTTATGAGACTGCCGTCAAGGCGACGCTGCCGGATGAAATCAAGAAAGCCGAGGGTGACTTCGATTCCGCCAAACAAGCCCTGGAGGCTCAGCAGAAACTCTTCGAGAGCCGTCAGGCTCTCTACAAGCAAGGCGCCATTGCCCGCAAGGAGGTGGATGACGCGGCGGTGACCTACGCGCAGGCTCGAGCCGCCTATGACCAGGCGAAACAGCACTTGGAATCGGTCCAGAATGTCAGCCGGCGCCAGGATATGAAGTCCGCCGCCGGACAACTCGAGTCCGCCAAAGGCAAATATGAGGGCGCGCAGGCGCAGCTCAGCTATGCGGAGATTCGCAGCCCCATCGATGGCGTGGTCGCGGATCGTTCGCTGTGGCCGGGCGAAATGGCTTCCCCGGGTTCGCCAGTCATTACGGTCATGGACATCACCCAAGTGACCGCGCGCGCGCACATCTCGCACGCCGAAGCAGCTTTGCTCCGCGTGGGCGACAAAGCAACCATTTCCGTCCCCGGCGTCAGGGACGGCGTTCCGGCTAGGGTCACCGTCGTCAGCCCGGCGCTCGATCCGAACAGCACCACGGTCGAGATTTGGGTCCAGGCCGCCAATCGCGGGGAGCAATTGAAACCCGGGGCCAGCGCGCGCGTCACCATCGTCGCCGAGACCGTGGACAACGCGGTCGTAATCCCCGCCTCCGCTTTGGTGACCGATCCGGACGGAGGCACCTCGGTCATCCTCGTTGGCAACAACAACAAGCCCGAATCGAGGGAGGTCAAAGTGGGCATTCGGGATGGTGACAAACTGCAAATCACCGGCGGCCTCAGCGGCGGGGAACGCGTCGTGACCGTGGGCGCCTTCGCGATTTCCCGCGAAGATCCCGACGTGCTGAAGAAAACGACGCTTGAAATCCAAACGCCGAAGAGTCCTGAAGAAGAAGGCAAATGAAGCCGGAATCGCCTTACTGGTTTGACCGACATTCCCAGACGATCATTTTCTTTATCGTAGCCCTGGCGGTGATTGGCGTCTACCTGGCCTTCACCGTCCCGGTGGCAGTTTTCCCTTCCACAGATTTCCCGCGCGTCATCATCGGCGTGGACAACGGCGTCATGCCCATCGATCAGATGATGGTGACCATCACCAAACCACTGGAAGAAGCCGTGAACAGCGTGCCCGGCCTCGAAAGTGTGCAGTCCATTACCAGCCGCGGCGAGGCGGAAATCGACCTCTACTTTAACTGGAATGTGGACATGTACCTGACCCTCCAATTGGTCGATTCCGCCGTGGCGCGCATCCAAACTACTCTGCCTGCAACGGCCAAGATTGATACGCACCGTCTGAGCTTCGCGAGTTTCCCCATCATTGGCTACAGCCTGACGTCCGACAAGATTCCCCAGACTCAGTTGTGGGAGTTAGCCACGTACGACATCAAGCCGCGCCTGAATCGGCTGAATGGCGTAGCAACGGTGCTGGTTCAGGGCGGCCAGGAACCCGAATTTCGTGTGACTCCCGATCCCTCAGCCCTGCTCCGCGCCAAGGTCACCGTGCCCGACATTATCGATGCGGTGCGGAAAACCAATTTGATCGATTCCCCGGGCCTCCTCGAACACAATCACCAACTCTTCATGGGGCTGGTTACGGCGCAGGTGAGTACGCCGGAGGAAATCGGAAACATTGTGGTCAAGAACGTGAACGGCATTCCGGTGCGGCTTCGCGATCTCGGAACCATCGGGCCATCGGTCGCGCCCGTCTACACGATTGTGACCGCCAACGGCAAGCCGGCAGTGCTGCTCAGCATCAACCGCCAACCGGACAGCAATACGGTGGAAGTGGCCGGCGAAGTGCATCAAGAGATCGAGCAGATTCGAACCTCCTTGCCGGCGGGAATCGATCTGCGCCCTTACTACGATCAGTCCGACATCGTCAGCGCATCGATCCGGAGCGTGCGCGACGCCATCTTGGTGGGATTGATTCTCGCCTCCATCATTTTGGTCGTGTTCCTTCGGGACTGGGGAGCTTCAGTTGTTGCCGGCATGGTGATTCCGGTGACGATCTTGGTGACGTTTATAGCCCTCAGGGTGTTCGGCCAGAGTTTCAATTTGATGACGCTCGGGGGCCTCGCCGCCGCTGTCGGACTGGTGATCGATGACGCGATTGTGGTGGTGGAGAACATCGTTTTGCATCGCGACGCGGGCGAAGGACGCCTCGAAGCGATCCACAGCGCGCTGAAGGAAATCTCTGTGCCGCTGGTGGGGTCGACGCTCACCCCCGTCGTCGTTTTCCTGCCCTTAATCGTGATCACCGGAGTGACCGGCACTTTCTTTCGCGCTCTGGCTGTCACCATGACCGTAGCGTTGCTCACTTCGCTTGGGTTGGCGCTGCTCTGGACGCCCAATCTCAGCCTTCACTTCTTACGGAGGAAGCAACAGCCGAACCCCGAGCCCAAGGGCGTTGGGCCGGTCGATGACGGCGCCGTCGGTGGGGCAACCGGGCAAGACGAGGAATTGAAGCGCCTGATGGCCGCCGAAGAGGCTTCGATGACCGGCTTCTTTGGCCGCGTGATTCGTTTCTACGAGCGTTGGGTGCGGCAGGCGCTCGAGCATCCAGGCTGGCTCACGGCACTGTGCGGCGTGCTGATTGTGGTTTCCTACATCTGCTACAAATCGCTGGGCACCGACTTGCTCCCCAAGATGGATGAGGGCGGGTTCGTCTTGGATTATGTGACGCCCGCCGGCAGTTCGCTTCAAGAGACGGATCGGATGGTTTCACACATTGAGAGCATCGCCCGCTCCATGCCGGAAGTCGAGAGCACTTCGCGACGCACTGGCCTTCAGCTCGGGCTGGCCGCGGTGACCGAGGCGAACACGGGCGATATTTCGGTCAAGCTCAAGGACAAGCGCCGGCGTGACATTTACGAGATCATGGCGGACGTCCGGGCCAAGGTGAACCAGGCGGAGCCGGCGGTTGACACCGATTTCACTCAGACATTGCAGGATATGATCGGCGATCTGACCGGCGCTCCCCAGCCCATTAAGATTATGCTCTTCTCTGACGACGCTCCGCTGTTGGCGCAATGGGCGCCACAAGTGGCTGACGCCATCGGCAAAATCAAAATCCGCGGCAAAAATCCGGTAGTGGATATCAAGAATGGCATCGAGGACACAACCAGCGGCCCGGCGGTCGTGTTTCAGGTCAATCCTGAAACGGCGGCCCGCGCCGGCTTCTCGCCGGAAGAGATTGCGACGGACGCCGCGGCCGTCCTGGAGGGCGAACCGGCGCCGACCCCCGTCATCGTCAACGACCGGCCTTACACGCTGCGGGTGCGCTTTCCCGATCAGTATCACGCTTCGCTCGATGCCATGCGCGATGCCATGCTGGTGAGTTCGAGCGGCGCCACCGCGACTTTGGGCTCGCTCGGCGTTATCACTGAAATCCCCGGCCAGACCGAGATCACGCGCATCGATCTCCAACGTGAAGTCTCGGTGACGGCGCGCCTAGAAGACGTTGACCTCGGCACGGGGGTCGCGGCGGTCCAGAAAACGGTGGCCGGCTTGAAGCTGCCCCCCTCCATCCGCGTCGAGTACGGCGGCACCTATAAAGAGCAACAGCGCTCTTTCCGCGATCTGGTGACCGTGTTGTTGCTGGCGCTGGTGCTGGTGTTCCTGGTGCTCCTGTTCGAGTTTCGCCAATTTTCGGCGCCGGTCGCGATTCTTTCCTCCGCCGTCCTCTCCACTTCCGGAGTCTTTTTCGCGCTGCTGATCACCGGCGTGACGTTTAACATCTCCTCCTTTATGGGACTGATTATGGTGGTCGGCATCGTGGCGAAAAACGGCATCTTGCTGCTCGACGCGGATCACAAGTTTCGCCACGCCGGCTTCTCGCCCGAGGAAGCCATGATTCAGGCAGGCCGCCGAAGACTGCGCCCCATTGTGATGACCGCCTTGGCTTCCGTGGCCGGCATGCTTCCCCTGGCGCTGGCCTTTGGCGCTGGGTCGGGGATGTTGCAGCCGCTCGCCATAGCCGTGATCGGCGGCATCCTGATCTCAATGGTCCTGTCGCTGATCATCACCCCAGCGATGCATTTCTATCTCACGCGCAACGCGGAATGAAGTGGGAGAGACACAGCGACCGACGTTTTTTTCGGAATGTCGGCAGCGGCTGTGTCCATCAATGCACGCGAGGATGATACAATGGCGGAAAATCGAGCTTACGGATTGCGGCCGAAAGCGGGAAGGGGAACCGGAGTTGGGAGCTGAGAACCTGCTGTCACAAAAACGAGCCGAAATCCTACGCCTTGCCGCCAAGCACGGCGCCTACAACGTGCGCGTTTTCGGATCCGTGGCGCGCGGCGAGGAGAAAACTGAGAGCGATGTGGATTTCTTGGTTGACCTTGAGCCGGGGCGATCGCTCTTGGATCTCGGCGGCCTGCTGATGGACCTGCAAGACTTGTTGGGGCGGAACGTCGATGTGATGACCGAAGACGGCTTGCACTGGTATATCCGCGATCAGATCATCCGCGAGGCTGTGCCGGTATGAAGGATGATCGCTTCTACCTCGTTCACATCACAGAATGCATCGCTCGTGTTTTGGATTACACGAAGGCCGGAAAGAACTTCTTCTTGAGCGACGCAAGGACGCAAGACGCCGTGATCCGAAATCTCCAGATCATGGCGGAGTCTTCTCAGCGGCTGTCAGACGCCTTTAAATCTAAACATTCGGAGCTCGATTGGCGAGGCCTCGCCGGCTTTCGCAACGTCTTAGTCCACGGTTATCTTGGCGTCGACGTCGGAAGGGTCTGGGAGATCGTCGAGAACCGAATTCCGGAAATCAAGCGGCAAGTCGAAAGAATGCTGGAAGAGCTGGGTACAGCCCGCTAGTTAATGCGAAATGCCTGCCTTCCTTTCCGCAGGTGTCGGCGCCCCGGCTGCACCGGCCCCAAGTGCGGCCGACTGGCTGGCGACATTCCATCCATCCACTTCCACCACTGGGTTCCGCCCCAGTGCGTGCGGGTCCAGGTAGGTGGCCGTGATGGCGCGGCGCTCGCCCGGCAGCAGCGCGAAATAATTATCCTCCCAGAGCACGGGCAAGACCTCGTCGCCTCCGCGGCCTTTCTTCACCTGGAGGTGAATGAAGAACGCCAAGTGCGAGCTTGCATTCTGAACGGTGACCAGCGCCGCTTCGACGTCGCGTCCGTGCTCGACTCGGCCGGCCACCTTTACTTCGACGCGAGGCAACTCCTTCAGCCGCGTGAAGTCGGCATAGGACAGCGTGGGGGTGTAATACCACTGCGTGTTCGCCCAATCGAGCACGTCCGGCTTCGCAGATAGCCAATAAAAGTTCGAGCTCAAGCGTTTTCCAGACTTGTCTTCCATGCGCAAGTCGACGAAGTAAGTTGCGCTCAGATCCGGGATCTCGGGAATCTCGAAGACGCGCGTCGAGCTGTCCGGCTCGACACTCAGCGTGACTTCGCGCGAGAACTTCAGTGCGAGGTCAAGGTTATAGACCTTGGCCACAACCTTGAGGTTTTTGGCGGGCTGATACAGCGAGTTCACCACCACGACCGATCGATCGTCATACGAATACTGAACGTGCAAACGCTCGCAAGCTTTGCGAGTGCCAAAGTATCCGCCGGCCGGGCGCAGATAGTAGTCGAACAAGTGCCAGATCAGCGAGGGCCAGGCGTTGTTGAGCATCCATTGGATCACGCCAGTCGATGTGTACTTGTTGCGCCCATACGCCTCGAACATGGCGCGCTCGCCCTCGTACGCCATGAGCTGCGACTTCTCGGCGTAATCGTCCAAGCTCTCGGCTTTGCCATAGCGCTGTTCGAGCGCCTTGGTGAAAACGTCGAGATTCTTGAACTCGCCGCCGCCGGCGTGAAAGTTCCAGAAGTCATCGATGGGCCACAGGTGCTCAGGCGGCAGCATGAGCTTGAGGCTGGCGACCGGCGGGACCGCCGGGCCCGGACTGGTCTCGGTATTGAAGCCATACGCGCCGCCGTTCTTGGTGTCGTCCAGCCAATAGCGCGCGGGCACGTACTCATAAGGTCCGGTCATCTTCACGCCGGTCTGCCCGAGGCCGTCAGTGGGCTTCGCCGTTGCGGACGACTGGTAAGGATTCGGCCACTCGGTGTCTTTGATGACCTTCAGGTACGCCTGCTCGACGTCGGGAGGCGGCGGGTTATCGCTGCCGTAGAGCCAGGTGAACACACAAGCGTGGGCCGCGAGCCTGCGCAACTGATCGCGCAACGATTCCGTGGCCACTGTATGATCCTCCGCCTTCCACGTCTTCCACCTTTCCCAGTGGTCACAGCAGCACCAGCCGGGAAGCACCAGAACGCCGAGTTTGTCGCACTGAGCCAGAAACTCCTCGGTCTCAAGCTTGCCTTCAAAGCGAATCGCGTTCAGGTTCATGCCGAGGACGTAGCGAAGCTGCGCAGCGTCGCGTTCCGGCGTTGGACGCAGCATCATGTCGGAACACCAGCCGCCGCCTCGAATCAGGATGTTCTTTCCGTTGATTTTGAACAGCCGGTATCCCTTGTCAGTCAGCTCCGAGGTGACCTCGCGGATGCCGAAGCGTTGAGTCGAGGAATCGGATACGGCGCTGCCCACTTGGAATTCAAGGCTTAGGTCGTAGAGCGGTTGGGCGCCCAGCTTTGCGGGCCACCAAACGCGAGGGTGAGAAATATTCAGTTGGCGTAACGCGGTCGGGTCCAGCGTGACAACCTGGGCCTCATGCGGCGCGAGTTCGACGGGCTTCGAGAAATGTACAGCTCCAATCTCGCCTCGCAGCGTGCCTTTCACCGGTTCGTCCGTCGCGTTGCGCGCTTCGGCGATCACAGTCAGATGAGCGATGGCCAGTGAGGGCAAGTCAAAATGCGTGATCACGCGCGGGTAGTGAAGCGACACTGGGCCGCTCGTGGCGATGTAAACGTCGCGCCAGATGCCCATGTCCTTGTCGGGCGGCATGGGGTTCCAGTCCACCCAGGTGATGGAGAGATCGTCCTTCTGCGGCGGAAACACCTCGACTGCGAGCGCGTTCTTTCCGCCAAAACGTCCGGCCTCCGTGATGTCGAACTCGAAGATCCGCCACATGCCCACCCAATCATCGGACTTCGCGATCTGGCGGCCGTTCAGCCAGAGATTGGCCCGGTAATTGATGCCGTCAAATCGCAGCCACACGTGTTGCCCGTGCGCAAGTTTGGGCAGGGTGAACTCGGTGCGATACCACCACGAGTCGCGGAACGGACTGTCGGGGGGCATGTCGAGATTGGAGAAGTTCACGCCGATGGGATAGCTCACCCCCGGAAACGAGCGCAGGTTCATACCGAAGTACGGATCAGGGTAGGCGTGGTTGCGCACCAGGGCCGCAACCACCGTGCTAGGCATCGGCGTCGGATACCAACTCTTGGAATTGTATCCGACCGCTGAGATCGCCTCGCCTTGGTCGGCGACCTTGGCGGATGATTGAATGAACCAATCTTGGCTGAGTCGAATGGCGGATTTCGGCAACGTCGCCGAGGATGCTGCGAAGCCGCTCGCTGTCATCGCTGACAGCGCGAGCGTCAACATTCGGAACACGCACTTTCTCATGTTTCCTCCTAAAGTCCGAAGAATGCTCCTAAACGGCGCGGGAAGCAAGTCTGCCTTTACCTTTACGGTGCCCCGGGGAACATTTGCTGGATGGTTCTCATCGGCAGGAAGAGCCGACGTTCGATCTTCGGCAGAGCGAGGAAGCCATATTTTCTGTAAAAGGACATCGCTGAATCGTCTTTGGCGTCAACAATTACCACCGCCGATGCCACCTCCTTACTCAATTGGTAACTTCGGCGAAGCGCATCCATGAGCAGCGACCTCCCCAGCCCCCGCCCGCGATATGCTGATGCGACAGCCAGACGACCCAGCAACGTCGCTGGCACCATCGGATATCTGGGCAACTTTCGCGCGATGCCTTCGGGCAAGACTTCCAATTCGACGGAAAACTGCGACAGTGTGTAGTAACCTGCGATCGTTTTCCCGTCGTTTGTGATCACGAATGGCGCTGCCACGCCCTTTTTCAGGTCCTGCCGCGCTTGGGTGCGTAGGTATATGTCAAGCGATTGGATTCCACTCGAAAAGTGGGCCCGGCCGTGCGTGAGGCCCAGTGGCTCGACGACGAAGTTGGATGGTTCTCGTTCCGGGGCCAATCAGAGCCCCATTTCCTCTTGATATCGTCGAGCGGCAGCGCGGGCTGCTGCATTAGGTGGCGGGGGGTTCAGGAGGGCCCGTACGAACACCTCTTGGGCGTCTCCGCGGAGGGTCAATGACTCGGCCTCCTGGATCTCCTTGGCAGCCGCTTGTTGGGCGCTCATGACGATAAATTCTGTGACGGTTGCGCCGCGAAGTCTGGCCGCTCTTTCAATCAACCTTTTCTGTCTAGGTGTGACCCTGGCTTCCAGACGTTCTTGTTTTCGCACGCGCCGATGAATCCTGAGGGCTTGCGTCATGTTTCCGCCAAGGTCTAATTGTACGGCCATCAGCCGCACACGTCAACATGGAAATATCGCCCCGTGGCCGACCTCAGTAAGGCTCGCTTCGAGACTTGCGCACACTACCTTCTGCCGAGAAACTTCTCCAGCGTCCCCAGCGGAATCTCGGCTTTATCGATGTACTTCCGCGCGTCCTTGGCATTCTTATTTTGGAGAGCGGCCTTGGCCTTGTCCATGTAGGTGGCCATCAGGTCTTCGGCGGCGGAGATGTCACCGCGCAAGTTCAAGCCCTGTGCCTGTTGTTGGCGCCGGATGGTTTCGACGCTCTCCTTGGCTGCTACAGCGCGGGTGGAGAGCTGGTCCATCTGGTTTTCAAGCTCCTCGAGTTCCGCGGCGCTGGCGGCTTCGGCCTGCGAAGACGGGCCGCTCGTGGATTGCGGAGCGACCTGGGGCTGCTGAGCTTGTTGCGCTTGAGTGTCCGAATTCCAGGACCCGGAACTCGCCGGCTGTGCTCCACCGCTGACTCGCCCCGACGCTTTCTTTGAGCTGGTCTGCGGTGGCTGGGTGTGCGCCGCACTTGCGTTCGAAACCGCGGCGGAAGTTGCTGGTGGAGTTGAAGGCGGACTTGAAGGCTGTGGTTGGCTGGCCGACAGTTCGCTCGCCGGTTGCCCCGAGGGCAATCCCGTCGCCAAAGGAGTAGCGGCGGGCGCAGCCTGAGAAGCATTCGCCGTAGTCGTGCTTGCTGGCGCGGCATTCGGGGCACTGCCGGCAGGGCTTGAGGGCTGCGTTGCCGGCGACGCCGGTTGCGAAGTGGGTTGCGAGATCCCGGCGGAATTTCCGCCGCCCGCGCGGGCTCTGGCCCAGCGCGGCCCGTAAATGCCCGCCACCACCAAAACCGCAACCACGATCAACGCGCCAAGCGTCATATAGAGGCCGCGATAGCTACTCGGTCTCTCCACGCCCGGAGGCGGCAGCACTGAGTCGGCAGGAGTCCACGATTGGTTTGCGGCCGGAGCGGCTGGCGTGGGCGTCGGTGGTGCTGGGGGTTGAACTGGAGGTTGCGCAAGCGGCACCACTGGCCCAGCCGCGACCGTACCGCCGGCAGAACTCTCTTGGAACGCGGCCCTGGCCGCATCGGCGCTGAGTGGCAGAGCCGAAGCAACCGGGCTGGGTTTTCCTCCCAGGCTTTCGGAAACCGCTTGCAGCGCATTGCGGAACGCGTCCGCCGTCTGGAAGCGCTCTCCAGGCTCCTTAGCCAAGGCCATCAGGATCACTTGATTGAGTTCAGCCGGCAAACCGGGCTGTAGCTCGATGGGGGGCCTGGGCGCGTTTTGGAGGTGCGCCACCATCATCGCGTAATTACTGTCGGCTTGAAAGGGCTTGGTTGCCGTGACCATCTCATAAAGCGACACTCCCACTGAGTACAAATCCGCGCGCCCATCGATATCCGTCCCCGTAATTTGCTCGGGCGACATGTAGGGCAGGGAACCGAGAGAAGTTCCTGCCATGGTCAAAGCGCGGTCCTCGGTGGAGCGCGCGATGCCGAAGTCCATGAGTTTTACGACCCCCTCCGGGGTCAGCATCATATTGGCAGGCTTGATGTCGCGGTGAATGATGTGCTGTTGGTGAGCGTAGGCGAGGGCCGCCAGCACCTGGTCGACGTAATTGATCGCCTCGAGCGGAGGAATTGGCCCCTGGGTGACCCGCGCCGAGAGCGACGATCCTTCCACGAATTCCATCACCATCACGAGCTGATTCTCAACCGTCTGGGCGGTACGAAGCGCAGCAATGTTGGGATGATCCAATCTGGCCAGCACCTTGATCTCGCGCAGGAATCGTTCCACTACCTCGTTTTGCCCGGCGAGATCGGGCAGAACAATCTTCATCGCCTCAATCCGGTCGGTAAAGACGTTTCGCACCTTATAGACTTTTCCCATGCCGCCAGCGCCGAGGACAGCGAGGATTTCGTAATCACCAATGCGCTGGACGGCTTGTTCATCGCTCATAGATGGACCTCTTTCGTCGCCTTGCCTCACCCCTGTCGAGCACAGTACCGCTGCGAGAAACCTGAATCGGGAATAGAGGAGGTAACCGTGATGCGTATCAATATGATTCTAAGGTACATTCCGGCTTCGTTCCGCAATCACTCTCCTTCCCACCCAACGTTGTAGTTATCGTTTCAACGCCAACCAGAACCCGGCTTTTGCCGCCGCCTGTGGGCTGAATCTAGAGGCTTGCTCGGTCTGCGAATCGCGCCACCCGCGAAATCGCCACGCGCTCACTAACCCTCGTCCTATTGGTTCTTCACCACGTCGCCAACCTGGGCCGTCCCACTTCCGCTGAAGGTGGCCGTTGCCGAACTGTCATCCACCTGGGTGACCGTGGCAGTGCCAACCTGGTTGGTGAGGGTCTTGATCACCGCACCAGTGGTCGGGTCCTTGATGTCTTTCACTTTTCGCGAAATCGTCAACTGATCGCCCACCTTAACCCCGGCCTTGCTGCCCACGTTTATGATCACGGTGTTGCCCTCAACGTCGGCGACCAGGCCCGAGACTTCAACCTTCACGGTCGGTAGCGCGTCGGCTTTGTCGTCCAGTTGCTGGCCGAGGTTGGCAACCGCGGCATTCACCGCTTCGCCGAGGATGGTGTTGCCGAAATTACTGCTCCCCATATCCAGACCCCCGCCGCCTCCGCCGCCACCGCCGCCACCGCCGCCGCCGAATCCAAAGCCGCTGCGCTTCGACTCTCCGGTTCCCGTGAAAGCAGCCAGAATCTCAGCCGTATTGATATCGATCATCTTGGCTGTGACATTCACCACGGCTTTGGAGTCGTTCTTGTGGAATCCGCCGAGGCCAAACTTTCCGCCTCCATAGCCGCCCCCGCCCGTGCCCAGATGCTTGTCGTCGCGGCCAAACTGGGTGATGCTGCCGGTGATGATGGCATTCACCCCCAGGATGCGGCCAATCTTGGCGGCCGACGTGGCATCGACGCGGTCGCTGTTGGAGAAATTCTGTTCTTTAAGCACCTTGTCTATGGCGTTGCGGTCGATCACCCGGAATTTGCCGTCCTGAACGAGTTTTTGTTCCAGAAGAAGTGAAATGCCTTTGCCCACGTCCTGGTCGGTGCCAAAGTATGCCTGCACCGCGGAACGCACCGTGCCGTAGTCAAAATCCAAGACCGCCACGAGCTTTTTCTGCTGCGCCATCGCGCAAGAAGACACCACCAGCAAAACCAAGATCAAACGAAGAGATCGAAACATAAGCCCACTCCTTCGTATTCGCGATTTCTTTTTTGGGGGAATCCTGAACCCCCGTCCGCCGTGTCGTGTCTCAATGATGAACCCGGACACAGCGGAACGCAACCGTTTTTTTGGCCGGCCTTGCCGCGGGGGCGGACAATACGGGTGATGCGCGGGGCGGAATGGCTTCGCCTCAGCCAACGAATCCGCGCGGTTGCCTTCCGCGAGGGTGACTTTCTGCGATTCGTTTCGCTTCACGTTGAGCATGATTCCGCCTACGAGCCCTGACCGGACCCAAGGATAGAAATTGGAAACTAGAAAATGGAAATTGGAGTACGCGAGGGCTAGTTTCCATTTTCCAGTTTCCATTTTCCGGTTCTTCCGGTTTACAATGTTTGCTTAAGCCAGCCTTTCCAGGAGATCCATGGATACAACACGAAACATCCCGTCCGTCGCCGAGCGGCGAAGAATTGTGAAATGGCACAGTCGGATTGCACTAGGCGCGATGGCGATCGCGCTCTTCATCGTGGCGGCACCGTCCGTCACATGGAACGCGCCACAGCTCAGTACAGTGCTATACGGTACCCCGCTGCGGCAGGCAGGCGAGGAAACCAAGTCGCCCTACACGCCGGAAGCGTTTCTCGAGCCCATCAAGTACCTGTCAAGCGACGCGCTGAAGGGGCGAGGTGACGGGACCCCCGAGCTCAATGAGGCGGCCGACTACCTCGCCCACCGATTCCAGAAATACGGCCTCCAGCCCGCGGGCGACGATGGAACCTACTTGCAACACTTCACCATCACCGTAGGCGCGAAACTCGGCCCGGACAATTCACTGGCCTACGAATCGGGAAGTACTCCGAAGAGCCTGAAGGTCAGGGAGGACTTTGTCCCCTTCGCCTTTTCCGAATCGGTCGAGTTGCGTGCGCCGCTGGTTTTTGCGGGATACGGTATCACGGCGCCGGAATACCAGTACGACGACTATAAGGGACTCGACGCCAAGGGCAAGATTGTGATCGTCCTGCGCCACGAGCCGCAGGAGAACGACGAGAAAAGTGTTTTCGCCGGCAAGCAGCTCACTACCCACTCGGAGATCGTAAACAAGGCCATCAACGCGCGGAATCACGGCGCCGTGGCGATGATCCTCGTGAACGACGTGGGCAATCACCCGGGCGAGCCGGATGAACTGATGCGCTTCGGAACGCTGACCGGCCCCGAGGAGATGAAGATTGCGACGCTTCAGGTGAAGACGGCGGTCGCTGACGAATGGCTGAAACCTTCGGGAAAGACTCTCGAGGACCTGCGCCAGGCCATCGACAAAGATCTCTCCAATCATTCCTTCGCGCTCGACCCGTCCAGCCAGGTCTCACTGCACACCGACGTCGACCGCATCCACAAACAAGTGGCCAACGTTGTGGGCATCTTGCGCCCTGAGCCCTCGACTGGAAGCCCAGACACCAAGGCTGCTCAGTCGATTGTGATCGGCGCGCACTACGATCATCTGGGCCTGGGCGATCAACATTCGCTCGCGCCTAGCCAGATCGGCCAGATTCATCACGGCGCCGACGACAACGCCTCCGGCACCAGTGGCCTCTTGGAACTCGCGGATGGGATTTCCCGCCATCGGAATGAGCTGAAGCACTCATTCGTTTTCATCGCTTTCGCTGCGGAAGAGACTGGCATCCTGGGCTCGACTTATTACACCGGTCATCCCGTCGTGCCGATGGATCGTACTCTGGCAATGATCAACATGGATATGATCGGCCGGGTCTCGAAAAACAAGCTCTATGTGGGAGGGACCGGCACCTCGCCGGGATTCAAGCAGCTTGTCGAAGACGCCGACCGATCCGTGAATTTCGAGTTGAGCTACTCCGCCTCGGGTTACGGCGCGAGCGATCATATGGCGTTCACCGTGGCCGGTGTGCCCGTGCTCTTCTTTTTCTCCGGACTTCACTCCGACTACCACAAGCCCTCCGACACTTGGGACAAGATTGACGCGGTGGACGGCGCGCGCGTGGCGCAGCTTGTGGCCAAGGTCGCCGCCGAGCTCGACGACCTGAAAGAAAAACCGCAATTCGTTCGCGTGGCGGAGCCCACCATGCCCTCGATGGGCGGGGGTGGCGGATACGGACCTTACTTTGGTTCAATCCCGGATTTCGGGGAGATCGAGCACGGAGTGAAGTTCGCGGATGTGCGCGACGGAAGCCCGGCTGCCAAAGCCGGATTCAAAGCGGGCGACATTCTGATCGAATTTGACGGGAAGAAGATCGAGAACCTTTATGATTTCACCTACGCCCTGCGTGCGCGCAAACCCGGCGACAAGGTGAGCGTCACGGTGATGCGCGGCAGCGAAAAAGTCACCAAAGAAGTCACACTGGAAGTAAGAAAGTAACTCAACCTAAAACCACTTCCAGACCCCATCTTTCGGAGCGAATCATGTTCCACTGGAGAAGCGATTCAGCGCGTGGCTTGCGGTGGAGAGCCGCGGGTATTGCCTGTTCAGCACTAATTCTGTCTGTTGTGTTTGGACAGAGGTTGATGGCACAGGAAAAGCCTGCATCGACGGGAGCCTCCGGCACCGGCCCCGTCGTGCAAGGGACGCCGGATGATCCCTTACGCGACACCCGCGAGAAGCACTTGCGTCATGTGAAGCAATTGACCTTCGGTGGGCAGAACGCCGAAGCCTATTTCAGTTTCGACGGGAAGCGCCTGAGCTTCCAGTCCACGCGTGACCCATACAAGTGCGACCAGATTTTCGTGATGAATGCCGACGGCTCCGACCAGCACCTGGTCTCAACCGGCAAAGGGAAGACGACCTGCTCTTACTTCTACAAAGACGGCAAGCACATTCTCTACTCTTCCACTCACCTCACGATGCCGGATTGCCCGCCGCGGCCCGACTACTCGAAGGGATACGTGTGGGGGGTTTATTCGGCGTTTCAGGTTTTCTATGCGACGGACACGGGGAAGATTCTGGAGCAGCTCACGAAGGGGCCCGGTTACAATGCGGAGAGCACTCTCTCCCCCGACGGCAAGAAGATTGTCTTCACCAGCTCACGCGACGGCGATCTGGAGATCTACACGATGAATGCCGATGGCTCGAATCCAAAGCGCCTCACTCACCAGTTGGGCTATGACGGTGGCCCTTTCTTTTCTCCGGACGGAAAGTGGATCGTTTATCGCGCCCACCATCCTACCGACCCGACGGAGGTTGAACGCTACAAGGAGTTGCTGGCCCAGGACTACGTCGAGCCGATGAAGATGGACCTTTACGTGATGCGCTCGGATGGCTCAGATCAGCGCCCAATCACGAATTTGGGCGGTGCCAGTTTCGGGCCGTTCTTTTTCCCCGACAGCTCGCGAATTATCTTCGCCTCAAACTACGAGAATCCGACGAGCAGCGAGTTTGAACTTTATGCCGTGAATCGGGATGGCCAGGGGCTGGAGAAGCTCACATTTACGGGCGGGTTTAATGCCTTTCCGCAATTCTCACCGGACGGCAAAAAACTGGTCTTTGCTTCGAACCGCAACGCCAAACAGCCGCACGAGATTAATATCTTCATTGCGGACTGGACGCCTTAGGGACAGTCGCTGGTGGTTAGTGGCTAGCGGCCAGCAACTTATTGCCGATTTTCGATTGCTGATTGGGCCGAGGTGGAAACTCGAGACCCCAAACTGGCGACGCACCCCTCCGGCCGGTTTTCCAGATTCGATTTTCGGATTCTTGCAATCGGCAATCGAAAATCGGCAATCGAAAATCACTTGCCACTAGCCACTGCCGTTCAGTGCATCTGAATCTTCGCGCCTTCTTCCCAAACGCTGTACAAGTAATAGCCGACAATAGCCAGCCCGTACAGAAACGCCAGCACGGTTAACGTTTGCCCCCAGACATCGATCACTTTGATTCTGTGAACAGCATCTTTCTGATGAGCAAGCACTCCGGGATCGCTCGCCAATACGTCCAGCGTGGAGTCGTCGCGCCGGCCTAGCCGTATTCGATAAATCCCCAACGCCAGGACGACAAACGCCAGGACGACCCAAGTCGAGACGTAAGGAGTTAGGTTCATCACAAGCCTCCTCTCATAGCCCCGTCGTCATTCTCGTCGACGGTCGTATCGCGCCGAGTTTCTTTCCCCTGCTCGGCGCCACTCCACGGTTAACTCTACGAGGAGGCGAATCAATGCTCAGTGCCTTTGATCACCGTCGTGTGTGACAGAGATCACAGGGGTCTTTGGTCCGTGGACGGGGGAGTTGGTGTCTGTGGCCAGGTGTCAACTTCCTATCCCGCCGCGAAGACTTTGCGCGTTATGTCGGGCCTATCCCGCAGGGTGGGACCTCGGCCTGGGCCGGGGCAAGCCCAGGCCCTACTGTAATACCCGGCCGCGGCTCCTTCGCGCCCCGCCAGTTTGTCATATGCAATTCTGTTGTCCAGAAGGGAAAATGCTTTCCGCTCGACGATTGCCGGGCCGCGCGGCTTTGCGGGCAACGGTCAGTCGCGTCCATGCTATATTGAAACTTGTCGAAAGGACAAAACGATGATGATGAGCGGAAGGCGGTTCGCAGGCCCATTCGCGTGCCTTGCCCAAGTTTCCTGGCTGAACAAATTCTTGCGACGACCTCAACCACACACGTCTGCCGCCGGGACTTTCTTGGCGTTCGCTCTCGGCAGCCTGTTCTGTATCAGCGCTGGACCATGCTTTGGGCAGCGCACAGTCGTTCAGGACGCCGGCGCAGGCACGAAAATGGAGCTTGTCTATGACGCCTCCGATCGAGTGGTTGAAACTCGAACCTTGGACGCCGCCGGCAAACTGCGAGTTCGGTCGGAGACCGAATACCGGCCAGGGTATCTCGTGCCCCAGCACAAAACCACCAATTACCGTTCGGATGGCAAAACGGTTGACTCGGTATCGCGCGTCACCTTTGATGAGAACGGAAATTTCACCGGCGAGTTTATCGTCAATTTCGACCAAGCCGGAAAGCAATCGGGGGGCACCAAGCTGACGCACGATCCCCTCACCGGCTTCTATCGGTGCTTTCTCTGGAACAAGGCGGCACAAGGTTACCAGCCCGATAAGTGCCCGGCGGGAGAAGAGTCCGCAGAGTCCGGAGAAGAATCACCGGAGCTGGCCCGCGATCAGGTGATGAAAGAACTACAGCAGGCGCGTCAAGCGCGACGCGAAGGGCCAGGAACTCAGCCCGCGGACCGACAGCCTGTTTCTCCGCCGCCCGCGCCGACAACGCCGAAAGCTCCTCCGGACATTCAAACTGCGCCGCTGTGTCTGAAGGGCGACACTTGCGCGGTGAGCGGCTCTTTCAGCGGGGACAGCTCGAAAACGCTCATCGCCTTCGGCAGCTATCCGGCGCGCATCGTGGACGAGACGGAGAGCGTTGCTTACTTCACCGTTCCGCCGGAAGTGCGAGAGGGCGCGAACCACTTGATCGTGACGGATCCCATGTGGTCCGGCGTCGAGGTCCTTCCCGTCGTGGTGAGCGAAATCAGCTTTTCGCCTAACCACCGGCAGGTAGCGGCGGGCGGCTTTGCGCTGGTGCACTCCATGCTCGCCGGGCCGGAAGCGATGCCCGATGACCAATGGCGGGCAGGGACCTTTGCTCCAGGGGCCACTCTCGAAAAGGCCCGCAAGCTCATTCCCGGCTTCGAACTGCCGCGAGAAGCAGATGAGGGCACAGTTCTGCTGGTTCTGTGGAACGAGTCCCCGGACGGTCTCTCGCTGCGCGCCTCTGACCACCAATCCTACGCCTTCAAATTGACGCGCGATTCATTCGAGCGCGGCGAGTTCAGATACCAATTCGTCGTTGATGCAGCGAAGGCGGGCCGGTTTGACCTGCGAGGAACTATTTTGCCTTTTTTGGCTCCCGTCCACGGCCGGCTCTATCCAGAGCCGTGACCGCTGGCTTACAATGCGCTATGGTGAATTTGGAGAACAGTCCTCCCCGGTCTTTCGAGGCAAGCGGACCCATGGTGTGAGCCATGAAGGTTCTACTCATCTCCGCTAACACTGAAAAGGTGAACGTCCCTCCGCTTCCGCTCGGCTTGGCCTGCGTCGGAGCTGCCTGCCGAAGAGCCGGCCACGAAGCGCTCTTGCTGAATCTCATGTTTGAGGAAGACCCGAGTTCAGCCATTCGTGCCTGCATCACGGAGTTCCGGCCCAACCTCATCGGCATCTCGGTGCGCAACATCGATGATCAGAATATGGCGAGCCCGAAGTTTCTCTTGCCGCCGGTTCGGGAGGTCGTGGCCACCTGCCGGAGCCTTTGTGAAGCACTGATCGTGCTCGGTGGCGCGGGCTACAGCATCTTCCCGGAGAGCGCCTTGCGCTATCTCGGTGCCGACATGGGAATCAGCGGTGAAGGTGAGGCGGTGTTCCCTGCTTTGCTGGAGCGCGTGGCGAAGGGCGCTCCGGTGTCAGACCTGCCCGGACTGTACCTGCCCGGCGAGGCGCCTTCCGGCAGGACTTTCGCGAGGAACTTGGACGATTTGCCGCTCCCTGAACCCGGGCTCTGGATTCCTCCCGTTTCCGGCAAGCCCGAGTTCTGGGTTCCCGTGCAGAGCCGGCGAGGCTGTCCCTTGGATTGCAGCTTCTGTTCGACCAGCACCATCGAAGGGCGGCCCGTTCGGAGGCATTCAGCGAGAGTCGTCATCGAGTGGATGAAGCAGCTTGTGTCATGTGGGCTCCGCAACTTCCACTTTGTCGATAATACGTTCAATATTCCGCCTTTTTACGCCAAGGAACTTTGCCGGAGGATCATCCAAGAACGGCTCGACATCAATCTGTGGTGCATCATGTACCCCAAGTGGGTTGATCGCGAGTTGGTCGAGCTCTTGAGGGCAGCCGGTTCGAGCGAGGTCAGCCTCGGGTTCGAAAGTGGCTGCGACCAAATGCTGGGTAGCTTCAACAAGAGGTTCAACACTGGAGAGGTGAGAACAATCTCGAGCATGTTAGCAGACGCTGGCATCCACCGCATCGGTTTTCTACTGCTGGGCGGGCCCGGCGAAACTCGTGAGAGCGTGGAGGAAAGCCTCGCGTTCGCTGACTCGCTAAATCTGGATTCCTTGAAAGTCACGGTCGGCGTGCGAATCTACCCGCAGACTCCGCTGGCCGCCATGGCGCTCGACGAAGGGATGATCCGGCCCGACGACGATCTCCTGCGGCCGCGATTTTACCTCGCGCCCCAACTGGCAGACTGGCTTCCCGACCGGATTGCCGCCTACAAGGGCTCGCGCTCCGGGGTGATGTAGTCCGGCTCGCCGTGCTGGGTCCGGAAGTGAGAGGTGTCTATGCGATTGAAGAATCTTGCAATCACTCTTTGGTTCGTTGTTCTTGTCGGCGCGGAGGCACTGGCCGGAACTCCGGCGACCATGCGCCTGGATTATTTCCACACCGGCAGCGCCACCCAGGAGTTGTTTAGTGTGGACCGCGTGGTGATCGAACCTCTGCCCTGGGCTGGCAACCCCAATAAACCCATCGACACGACGAACCGCGGCACGTACTTCTTCGAAGTGAGGGACGCGAGCAGCCAGCGCGTGTTGTACTCGCGAGGCTTCTCCTCGATCTACGGCGAATGGGTAACGACGGAAGAAGCGAAGAAGGCGAACCGGACTTTCCACGAGTCGCTTCGTTTCCCCGCTCCGGAAGCTCCGGTTCAGATCGTCGTCAAGAAGCGCGACGCGCAGAACGCTTTCCGTGAGGTCTGGTCAACCAACATCGATCCCCACGACAAATACATTGACACGTCAAAGCCTCCCTCGCCTGGGCGCGTCCTCGAGATCGAGAAAAACGGCGACCCTGCACTAAAAGTGGATTTGCTGCTTCTGGGCGACGGCTACACCGTGGCCGAGCAGGACAAATGCAAGAAAGATGTGCGCCGGCTCGCCGAGGGCGTTTTCAGTTTTTCGCCATTCAAAGAGCGCCGCAAGGATTTCAATGTGTGGGCGATATGCTCGCCTTCTCCCGAGTCGGGAATCTCGCACCCGTCGGCGGGCGTCCACCGCAGCACGCTTTTCGGTTCGACGTTTGACGTTTTTGGCACCGAGCGTTACGCCCTATCGTTTGATAATCGCGCCATTCGCGCCGTGGCGTCGTTTGCCCCCTATGATGTGATGGGGATTGTGATGAACTCCAAAGAGTACGGAAACGGCGGCATCTTTGGGCTCTACGCTACCGTGAGCATTGATTTTCCCACCGCTCTTCGCGTGTTCACCCACGAATTCGGGCACCACTTCGCGGACCTTGGGGATGAGTATTACTTCAACGCGAACGTCGCTTATGCGCCTGCGAGCAATCGCGTGGAACCGTGGGAGCCCAACATCACGGCACTCCTCGACCCGCGAAATCTGAAGTGGAAGGCCCTCGTGGTCCCCGATACACCGATTCCTACTCCCTGGCCCAAGGATTGTTACGAGAACAGTATTCGGGATTCACAAAGCGCGATTCAGCGCATGCGCTCCGAAGGGCGCCCCGCCGCCGAGATCGAGGAATTCCGGCGCAAAGCGCGGGAAGCGCAGGAGCTCTGCCTATCTGATGGTCCCTACGCGAACAAAGTGGGCGCGTTCCGGGGCGCGAAATACGAAGACATTTACTATCGGCCCCAGCAGCGCTGCATCATGCTTTCGGGAGCTGAGTTCTGCGGTGTTTGCCGGCACGCCATCGAGGAAATCATCGATCTCTATTCACGCCCCTGAGCTGGAGCTTCGTGCGGCGCGCGACGGCGGCGCCGGGGCTCCACACTTCAAAGTCACGGGGGGCAGGGAAAACAGTTACTAAGGCCTGTTTTCGCGCATTCTTCGCTTTTGCTAGTCCCCCAAGGAGGCTAGTGCCGTTCCAACTTTTTAGGGCAAACAGTTTTCAGCCACTCAGAGAGTCTTTGCGCAAGACGTAGGTGCAACAAGTTGGAACGGCACTAGTCGCCAGGGGTTGGGTTGGAGAAGATGGCGAGCTACTTGTCGCCTTTCAATTGTTCGGTGAGCCAGCTCTCGATGCCCAGCTCCCGAATGGCGTGCAATCGCGACTCGAAATGGTCCGCGTGGCGCTCTTCGTCTTTCAGCATTCGTTCAAACAACTCCCGCGTTCCGTTGTCGCCAACCTCCTGGCACACTTTGATGGCATCGTTGTATTCCTTGACGGCATCGGTTTCATCTTTCAGGTCATCTTCCAACTGCGCCGTGACATTGGAAGAGATTTTGGGAGTCAAGGTAAGGTCCACCACGGGTGTGCCGTCGAGGAAGAGAATCCGCTCGATCAGACCTTCCGCGTGGCCCATCTCTTCGATGGCCTGCTTCTTGATCTCGCCTCCCAGCCGTGCGTATCCCCAGTTCTCGCACATCTCGGCCTGAACCATGTACTGAATGATCGCCGTCAACTCCGCCTTGAGCGCTATGTTGAGCTGTGCCAAAACGTCTTGGTTGCCTCGCATTGTTTCCTCCTGGAACGTTTCGATACCAAGTGATGATAAGCGGCGCGAATGTGCTGGTCAAGAAAAACGCAGCGGCTTTCGACCGCGATCACTCTGACGGTGGCGAATCGCTTGCGCGACACTAACACGTAACGTGCAGAATCGCGTTCGTCTCGTCCATGCCTTGTTTCAACTTCTCAATCGCCTGGGGTGTCGGGAAGATGAGCAATTCGATCTTGCGACGCTCGGCCTCGAGTTTCACGTCGTCGGTAACCGGCAGGCGACCGTAGACCCCCGTGCCGACCACCAGACGTCGACATTTCCACGGTATCTCCTCTTCGGCCGTCAGCGGCGTGTGGCCGTACTCATCCCGCAATTTCTTTGACGGCCCCTTCTTGCGCTTGCGAATCTTTCCGCGATCAATCACGATATCGTGTTCGTAAGTCGTGCGGTCAATCTGGATGGAGCCAAACGAAAAGGCCTCAAATCGCATCGCGGCCTCCACTCCGTATTATACCGAGTAGCATGGTGCGAAGATGCGTGGACGAACGTTGGTCCGTCTCGGGGTTCGAGTTCACTCGCCTTTACCCGTCGGCCGATCGAGCCTGCTCAGGGCAAATGCATAAGCCCCGATGGCGACAGCCTCGCTGGTGCCGAGCCGCGAGATGCCCACGGCGGCGCGCTGCATGGGATCGTATTGAACTTTGCGCGCTGAGCCGGGAACCGTGATCTCCCGGACGTCGCCGCGCAGGAAGCGGCTGCGCTCCTCAGCGTCCTCGATGTTGAAGGTTCGCGGAATCAACCGGCGCATGCCGTCCTTTCGCCCCTCATACTCGGCGTTCGCCGCCGCGACCAGCCAACGGAGAAAGAGCGGATACGCGCCCGCCATTCCGCCGCCAACCACAGCCAAGCCATCGACGAGCGTTAGCGCCTGCGCCACGACGTCCCCCGCGACTTCACCCAGCCGGCGAAAAGCTTCTCGCGCTGCCTCCTGGTTGCCCTCCGCTTGTCCCATGCCGATCTCGAAAATCGTTTTGGGCTCGGGCGCCCGGTCGACGGAGATGCCGCAGCAGCTCGCGTACACCTTGCGCACGGCGCGGATGGAGGCTCCCTCTTCGGCGTTGATGCCGGGATCGAGTTTGTTTCGCAGCAGCCAGACTTCTCCGCCCGCCGAATTGTCGCCGATGAACAGCTCGCCATTTCGCACGATGCCGCCGCCTAATCCCGTTCCCAGCGTGATGCCGAAGAGGTTGTGAAAGCGCTTCGGGTTTCCTTCTTTTTCCAATAGCCGATTGACATAAGGCAGGAAGCCGGCGATGGCCTCACCATAAACAAACAAGTCACCGTCGTTGTTGATGAAGACGGGGATCTTGAACTTCTCTTCGAGGAACGGACCCAAAGCCACGCTGCCCCGGAATGCCGGAAGGTTTCCGACGTTACTGATGATTCCGGCGGGATAGTCAGCGGGACCGGGAAACGCGAAGCTGATGGCCGCAGGCGGCGAGGGAAGCTGCTGTTTGATGCTCTCGAATCCTTCGACGATATTCGTGAGGCATCGGTCGAGATTGTCGGCTTCGGTTGGGCGAGACACGGGGCCCAGGAGCAGTTGATTCCCTCGGATGGCAGAAAACTTCAGCAGAGTGCCGCCGGCGTCGAGCGTCATCACAATGCGTGAATCCGTGTTAGATTCAATTGGCATACAGTCGGGGGCACAGGCACTCCTGCCTGTGCTTCTGTTTCTCCAATTGCACAGCCAGGAGTGGCTGTGCCACTTACTGGCGCCTTCACGCTCGGGAAGCCCGTGCCACGGTCCGGAATTCCATTACGGCGGTCCACAGAATATAGAGAATGGCCGCGAGCGGCACCAAAAAGGCGAACTGCATGGAGTGCATAGCGTCCGCAAACCAGCCCATAAGCGGCGGGAGAAAAGCGCCGCCCACAATCGCCGTCACCATCAGCCCGGAAAGGGCGTTGGCATTTTCCGGCATGCTATCCACCGTAATCGAGAAAATCAGCGGGAAAATATTGGCAAAGCCCAGGCCGACAATGAAGAAACTGGCGACCGCGACAGACTCGACGGGGAGAAATAGCCCCAACAGGCCAAGAATCGAGAGCAGGCAGGTGAACAGGAAAAAAGTCTTGGGCTTGATCCAGTTCAGAATTACGCCTCCCGAAAACCGGCCGATGGTGAGCGCCGCGAAAAATAGTCCGGTGCCGAGCAGGCCGGTTTTCGCGATATCGATGGCATACCGGTCCAATAGATAGAGCGGAACTCCCGAGCTGACGCACACTTCCGCGCCTACATAAAGGAAAATGGCCAGCACCATCATCAAGACGTATCCATTTTTGAGCAGAGCCAGGCAGGAGCGAAACGTCGTGGCTCTGTGGGAGGGCGGTGGCGCCGCGTCGACATGCAGTGAAACGGCCGATAGCAGAGTGATGAAAATCGCCACGCTGAAGACGGGGAACATCACGCGCCAACCGAGACCAAACCAGCGCAGGGCGATTACCGGAATCAGGGGGCCAGACATCGAGCCAATCGCCTTCACGAATTGGGCGAGCGACAAGTTCCGCGAGTACTTGCCTTCCGGGGACACGTCGCGCATCAGAGGATTTCCCGCCACCTGCAAGATGGTGGCGCCCGCTCCCAGCAACAAGACCGTGACCAGAAACATCGCAAACGTGGAAAACCCGAAGATGGCGGGAATGAGAACGCCGGCTAGCATCACGGACAATCCCAGAACCAGGATGTACTTCTTGCCTTTCTTGTCCTGAAATACGCCGATGGGCACGGAGAGGATTCCAAACATGATAAAGCCCACAAAGGCGATCAACTGGGCTGTGAAGTTGGAAAGACTGAACTGTTGCTTGGCCAGGCTGACGAAGGGTCCGGCGGCATCACCGAAGCCCATGGCGAGAAAAGCCAGAAAAACTGGAACCGTCTTGGCAAAGGATGCCCCGCCGCTTTTCGCCTCTACCGGGGCTGCTGTTGAATTTGACATGATGTTACTTTCCTCTCGACCTTTGCGCCTTAGCGCCTTGGCGTGAGAGTGTTTTTCCAAACATCCTCACGCAGAGTCGCGAAGGCGCAAAGCAACGCGCGCCTGATCGACGCCCTAAAACGGTACTGCCCCAGCCACGTTGAAGCCGTCAACCACCACGCGGGGAGTTTCGCCGCGAGTGTCGGCGGCGTTGACATCTATCCTGATCGTGCGATGTTCTCCAGGCATCAGCGTCACGTAGTTGTCGCTGAAGAGCGCGGGCAGGATGCGGTCCCCGCTCTTCTCACGCACCACCTTCAGCCTCACCATCAGCGCCGGTTGGCCCGAAACGTTATGCAAGTCGGTCGTCAAACGCCATCGGTCGCCACGTACTTCGGAGTTGGTCACAGCTTCCAGTTTCACCTTTGGCAATTCGCGGATGGCCCGGTAATTCCCTTCCTCCAGCCCGCGCATGTAGAAATTCTCCGACACAGTCTTGCCATTGAGAGTCAACGACAGTCGAAGGAAATGCACGGAAGTGAGCCCCGACGGATATTCCATTTTGATGCAGGAGGTGACGCTATCTTCCGCGCTGTCCAGGGTGGCGGTCTTCTCCCACTTTTTGGTCCCATCCATGTTCAGGACTTCGGCGAGGGCGCTTAAACTTCGAACGTTCCCGCCGTTGTAGTTGACGACTTCGATGCTCTCGCTGACCGGATTCCACTGAATGTGCAGCGGCTCCGATCCTTTTTTGCAGCCAAAGTACGCGGCGGTCGGATCAAAATAATAGTCGTAGGTCTGCCATACGAACGACGGCCAGCAGGAGTGGCTCATCCAGATGAGCAGGCCCATGCGGTACTTGCTCTGCGCTTCGAACATGGCCCGATGGCCTTCGTAGTTGATGAATTGAGCCAGGGAGACCCATTCTTCCACGTTGCCGGCGCTGCCGTAATCATATTCGATCATATTGCTGAAGGAATTCCCGCCTTGTGCGCCCTCCTGGCAGAAATCGTGCAGACCCCAAGTGAGCCCTTGCGGCCACAGCGCGTTCTCCGGCATCATCGCCCGCACGCTCTCCATCGCAGGGATATTCGGCACGCCCATCTCGCTGTGGAGCTTGGTGTCGGCCCCATACTTGAAGTAGAAGCTGAGTGGCATTGCCATGTAAGGTCCGTGGCCACTGACGACGCCGTCGGCCGAGCTGGAGATGTAATGAATGCCGGGATGCAAATCGGCCAGGGTCTTTCTGATGCCGTCGTCGAGAGGCTTTGGGGGAAAACCTTCGTTGCGCCCGCAGTAGAGGCCGATGGAAGCATGATTGCGAATCCGCAAAACCATGTCCTTCACGTTCCGCATGAACAGGTCATTGTCGTCCGGGTCCGGACCGTCCCACGGATTGGCGAGCCAGAAATCCTGCCACACCATGACGCCGTGCCGGTCACACGCTTCGAAGAACTCGTCGTCGCCGATCTGACCCACCCAGTTGCGGATCATCGTGAAGTGCATGTCGCGGTGGTAGCGCACCGCCACATCGTATTCGCGGGCGCGGTAGCGCAGCATTGATTCGCTGAAGCCCCAGTTGCCGCCTCGGGCTACGAAGCGCCGGCCATTGATCCAAATCCGCAGCTTTCCCCCTTCTTCGTTGTAAGACATCTGCCGGACACCGACTTGAAGTGTTTTCGCGTCTGACACCTTCCAGCCAGGCGCTTCGAACAACAGCTCCACGTTGTACAAGTGTGGTTCGCCGTATCCGGCAGGCCACCAGAGTTTCGGAGCCGCTATCCGTAAGGCCGAGTGAGTGGACGGGTCCAACTTGACTCTCTTCCTGTCGGAGCCGCCGAGCGTCACTCGCTGCTCGAACTGCACGTCTCCGAAACGCCCCCGCAGGATTCCAGTCACCGGCTTGATTTCGTGGTTCGACAGATCCACTTCGATACTCACGTCAGCGTGGGAGGTATCGGGCAAGGGCAGCGCCGTCGTTACGAGGGGATCTTCGAGCGTCACCGGGCCGCTGAGAGTGAGGTAGACCTCGTTCCAAATGCCGGTATTTCGCCCGCGGATGGTCGGAATCCAGTCCCAGCCGATGGAGGCGTGATAAGTGGGATTGTCGGCGCCGAGCGCCCCCCCGTTCTTGCCCGGATTCTCGAAGGTCTTCTGCTTGACGCTTCCAGGAGTGGCGTTCTTTTCCACGCGCACGGCCAGGGCGTTCTTCTGCCCTGCCGCCAGCCGCCCCGTGACATCGAAGCGGTCGCGCGTGAATCCGCCTTCGATGCGGCCAAGCTTCTGTCCGTTCAAGAAAACGTCCGCCTTCCAGTTGATACCGTCGAAATTCAGCCAGGCATGTTGTCCTTCAGTGAGGGCCGGTACAGCGAATTCGGTTCGGTACCAGAAGTCGGCGTAGAAGAACGAGTCGGAGATGTACAACTGGTTCTCGCCGTAATTTGGATCAGGGATTGCCCCCACATTCAAGTAGCTCGTGAGCACGGTACCTGGCACGGTCGCCACCACCCAGTCCTCATCCTTGAACCCTGGTTTGGAGAGCGTCGCTCCCTCCGGCTGCACCAACGAGTCCCGTTGCACACGCCATCGACCGCCCGCCAGATCGAGTCGACCGTCAGCTCGCGCCGTAGGCGCAGGCTTCGGTTGTGCTACGGGTCCGCCGTGCCCGTAAACCTCGATTTCGCTTAGGATGTAGCCGTCGGGCGAAGTGGGCCGCTTCATCAGCACCCGCACGTATCTTCCCTGAGCGGGTTGCGCGAGCTTGATATCGTCGGTCAGTCCTGTTCCGCCAGGCAGGGCTTGAATGTCACGCCAATTCTGCGCGTCATGTGAAACCTGGATGGAACCTTCCGCGGCGCGTGCGATCCAGTACAGCACCACGCGATCGAACTCGCAGCGGGCGCCCAAATCGACGTAAACCCACTCTTCCCCCAGACCGGCGCTCATCCACGCGCTGGTGAAATTGTATGGCCCGCCAACCTCCACTCTTTGATTCTGGTGGAAGAAAGCCACCTCACAGATTTGCCACTGCATGGAGAATGAAAAGGGCGGGGCGTTGGCCGATTCAAGTTCGACTCGATAGAAGCGGCTGCGAGAGGCCGAACGGAGCGGAATGGAAGGTTCGAACAGTTGCCCCGATTGCCCAAAACCAATCGGGAAGGCGGTAAGCGGCGCCGGCTTGGGATTAGTTACCTTGCCCAATTCCTTCCACTCCCGTCCATCTTCGGAGACAGACACGGCAACGGTCAGATCCTGTGGTTTCAAGTTGCGCGGCGCGACGAGGAGCACATCAACACGATCGATCTCCGGAAGGCTCTCTCCGCCTCCTAATTGCACCTGCACCCACGGGCTCGGACCGCGCAAATCGACAGTGGTGACGGGGTTGTGGTCCAGGAAGGACTCGCGCTCGGTCTTGGTGAGCAAGCCACGAAAGCTCACCGAAGTCGCAACCCAATCGGGGAGGCGTGTGTCCTTGATTCCGTCCGTGACAAGCTGCGCGGTCAGGTTGTAATCGTACGCGCTGGAGTGATACGCGGGCCGATGCAGGGCCAGATTGCGATAGGTCACAGTATCCTCAACCAAGGTCGGCCCGAAGTATTCCCGCAGATCGCCCGGATAGACGCCGAGACCACGCGTAAATACCTGCGCCTCGGGCGACGAAGCCGGTTCCGCCTCGCGGCTGATGCTCGCGGAAGGGCCTGACACTGGCTGATCGGTGGCTCGCTTCACGTTGGGGTGCAGCGCCTGCCACCCCACACCCGTGCTGCCAATTGCTTGCTTGATAAAACTTCGCCTTGATGTGGACATAGGTCTTCCTTTCGCCAAACCTCACGCTTCACGGTTCCCGGGCCGAAACTCGCGTCTCGCGACACGAGGTGCCATTCATCTATCGCGGCGCGGAGGAAGTGTCAAGGGAGAAAATGACAACGGAGGCGAGGGGCAAGAAGGCTGGCAAAATGCAAAAGGCAGAAAGCAGAAAGCAGAAAGCAGACAGGATTTCAAGGACTGCGGTCAGAGAGACCCGCTACAACTTCGTCGACGATTTCTTCACCAAGGACTGGTAGTCGGTCTTGTTCGTGGAGGTTTTCGGGAGATTGTCCTGAAAGATGAAAGCGTCGGGACTCATATAAGCCGGCAGGGCCTGGCCGCAATAGATCTTCAACTCGACAATGGAAGGCCGCGCATCTTCGGGCGCGGTGACGTAGGCCAGGATTTTGACGCCGGCATCCGCGTCGGGTATCGCAACCACCGCCGCTTCGCGAATTTGTTGGTGGCGATACAGAGCGCTCTCGATGTCGCCCAGCTCGATCCGGTAGCCGCGGCGTTTCACCATGCGGTCGCGCCGGCCCACGTAGATGAAGCCGTCAGAGGGATCCTGTCTCACCACGTCGCCGGTGTTATACCAGCGGCGGCCATCGCGCTCCAGGAAGGCTGCGGCGGTTTCCTCCGGCCTAGCCCAATAACCCATGAACACCGAAGGTCCGGCGATATACAACAGCCCTTCGTCACCGGCGGCGACCGACTTTTGGTCCTCATCGAGAACGAGCGGGGTGCAATGCGAGCACGCCCAGCCGATGGGATACGGCTTGGTGCGGTCGTCCGGGACAGGCAGCGGAATGCGGGCAAAAGTGCAGACGTTGGTTTCCGTGGGTCCGTAAAGGTTGAAGTACTCCGGCCGCGGCCACTGGCGGGTGATGCTTCTCAAATGCTTGACGGGGAATACTTCGCCCGCAAACAGGACGAGGCGCAGGGAACTGAAATCGAATCGCTCCAGGTCACCGAATTCGGCCAACAGGCTCAGAATGGAGGGCGTGGAATACCACACCGTCAGCCGGTTGGCAGCGATGAAGGCTGCCATGCCGGCCGGATTCTTCCCCAGTTCCTCTGAGATCAAATACAGCGTGCTTCCGTGCTTAATAGAAAGGTATATATCCAGAATCGAAAGATCAAAATGAAAGGGCGCGTGGCTGCTGAAACGGTCGTGCTGATTGGGGTGGAAAACGGACGAGCACCACTCCACGAAGCTGAGGGCATTAGTATGGCTCAGCGTCACGCCCTTGGGCACGCCGGTCGAGCCGGAAGTATAGAGGATGTAGGCAAGGTCGCCGGCGCGGCGGGAGGCCGGATCGGCCGCGAGCGGCGAGTGCTCGAGCACTTTCGGCCAGGCGACGGCGCCCTGGGGCAAGTTCTCGGACGCCGGTCCGGCGGGCGCCCCGGTTACGACCACTGTTTCGATACGGGCCGCAATCTCTGCGCAACGTGCGCTCGCGAACACAGCGCGCACTTGACAATTTTCCAGAATGGAGCGAATGCGAGCCGCTGGGGCCGTACTATCAACCGGGACATAAGCCGCTCGCGCCTTCAAAATGCCAAAAATGGCGCAGACGCCGGAGACACTCTTCGGTTGCACCAATCCGACGCGATCGCCCGGCTGTACGCCCCGCGCCGCCAGGAAGCCCGCGATGCGGTCGGCGCCGTCATTGAGTTCGCGATAGGTCACGCTGCTGCCGTCGGGATCGACCACGGCCACGCGGTCGGGAAAGCGCTCGGCGCTCGCTTCCAGGTACCCACACAGGTTGGCAACAGGGAATAGAGGTTCAGGCATCACGCACCCGTCGCACTTTTGCGCTGGATGAAAGCTGCGATATCTTCAATGCGATCGAAATTCTCGACTCCCGCTTCGTGCGCTTCCACTTGGATTTTGTACCTTTCCTCGATGTAATCGATCATGCGCAGCAAGCCCACCGAGTCGATGATTCCGCTGGTGCGTAGCGCCGTGTCATCGCGCAGGTTCGATGGCTTTTCTCCCGGGAGAAACTCGGTCAAGATATATTGGCGGATCTCTTCTTTGATTTGGTCGTTCATTGTTTGCTCCTTTAGCTCGCTTCACTCTTTCGTGGGGCCGGCAGGGGCCGCAGTCTTCAGATGCAGCCCGGGAACGAGACGATTTCCGAGTTTGGCCCAGTCGATCTCCCGAGAGTAGCGCAGAGAGGCGACAAAAACAAAAACGGCCGCGATCTGCGCGACTTTTCGAATGCGGGAGGCCCAATCCGTCTCGGGGCGGTGCTTCTTGTGCTGGTACTCGATCCAAACGTTCACCATGGCGAAAGCTCCGAATACACCCCAGAAAAAGGCTTCGCCAAACGAGAACAAGGGGGTGCCGTTCCAAAAATACTGGGCAACGTGAGTGGCCCAGGTGGCGACAAAAACGACGGCAGTCGAGATCAGTTGGGCGCGGAGCTCGCCCCCCCGCCGAATCTTGAAGTAGAGCGGGAGATAGAAAATCTTAATGTAGAATTCCCGCCGATAGACATTAATCCTTCGCCAAAAATCGAGAACGCTATGCGCCAGAAGATAGCGGCGATGGGCCTCGGGCAGGTCGTACCCGAAGAGTCGCAGCATCCCGACGATCAGGTGGTGCGAGCCGGACACGGGCCAATAGGCGAAGTATGCGAGCACGATTCTCGACGCCAGAAGGCCCTTTCCCGGTCCAACGGTGTGCAACAGGCCGTACCTCACCAGGTATTGAAAAGCCAGAAGGTGAGTTGTGCCCCGGAACATCCACCAGATGCCGGTCTGAGCGACCGTGTGAATGTCGCGCTTGAAATAGCTTTTCCGGAACGTATGAAAATCAACGATGGGAAACAGCACGAAGATGTAACCGGGAAGCAGAAAGAAATAGCTCAGGTACTCATTGAGTTGTGCCGGCTGGGATGAGTGTTTGAGGTCATAAATATAGATGATCATCCGAAACATGAAAACGGTGCCGAAGGCCGGCCAGAATGCCTTGGGTATTTGGAGCCCGTGGGTCGCGCGGACGTAGACGAAGATGGCCGCAAGCCCAATCATGGCCGCGACGCGCCAGCGATAGGCGAGCGCGCTGCGAAGGATTCCGAACATGACGAGGCCGGCGGCAATCAACAGGGTGGCCGAAACAGGATCGAGCAGGACGTACGCCCCGGCGAGCGAGTACAGAATAAAGAAGGGCTCTTTCAGGCGGAACGGCAACCAGTAAGAAATACAAAAACCAATGACGATGAGACAAGTCAGCTTGAAGATGGCCGAATTGCCCAGGTCGACGAACCGGAACGCAATCACAAAAAATCCCAGTTGAACGGCGAGCAGGGCAAAACGGCGGAACTCCGGCTTCGAGTGCTCCGCCTGCGTCTCAGGCGCCGGCAGCCCGCCTGGGCGGGGGGCGGCGCTTACAGTCCCAGACATTTGGAAATCAGGTTCCTTTGAATTTCGGAAGTCCCGGAATAAAGAGTACTGCCGATGGCATCCCGGAGTTCCCGTTCGATTTGCTGCTCCACCATGTAGCCGTATCCGCCGAAAATCTGGATCGCATCCTGACAGTTAGCGATCAGGGACTCAGACACGTACAGCTTTGCCACCGCCGCTTCCAGCATGGCGGGCTGGCCGCGCTCCTTGAGCCAGCCGATCCGGTAAACGAGCGGGCGGCAGGTGTCCAGTCGCACCTTCATGTTGACGATGCGGTTGGCGACCGATTGGAATTTCCCGATGGGCTTGCCAAATTGCTTGCGGGTCTGCGCGTATTGAATGGACCGCTCGAGCTGCCGCCGCATGAGCCCGAGATAGTTTGCCAGAATGCAGCCGCGCTCCCATTCCATGGAAGACTCAAACACGGCAACTCCCCGCCCCTCGCGTCCGAGGCGGTTTGCGGCCGGCACGGCGCAATTTTCAAAAATCACTTCGCCCATGGGCGAGGTGCGCAGGCCCATCTTTTCCAACTTCTTGCTCACCTGAATGCCCGGCGTGCCTCGTTCGATGATAAAAGCGGTGATGCCCATCGAGCCGAGGCGCGGATCGAGCGTGGCGTAGGCGACAAAAACATCAGCCACCTGCGCGTTGGTGACAAAAGTCTTGGCGCCGTTCAGGAGGTAAAAGTCCCCTCGGCGCTCGGCACGCGTGCGCATGGAGAAAATGTCGGAGCCCGCTTCCGGCTCCGAGGCCGCATTCGCCGCGATCCACTCGCCATTCGACAAGCGGGGAAGGCAACGTTGCCGCTGCTCCTCCGTGCCATACACCGAGATGGGCAAGGTGCTCGTCCAGAGATGAGCGTTGAGGGAAAAAAGGAGCCCTTGGTCGCTTGTTCCGTAGCCCAAGCCTTCCATGACGGCGATCACGTCGCTAATTCCCAGTCCCATGCCGCCGTACTCTTGAGCGACGGGCATCCAGAGCAGACCAAAGTCAGCGCACTTCTTCCAGTCCTCACGACTGAACTCTTCTTCGCGGTCACGGCGAACCATGTCCTCGCCTAGCGCGGCTCGGGCGAATTCGATGGCGCCCTCTTGGAGTTTCTGGCGATCTTCGGAAAGTTCTAGTGAAATGGACACAACGCCTCTCGCCTCCCTCCCGTCGGCCACCCAGGAACAGCCAGCGTTGCCTGCCGATGGCCCCAAAAACATCAGCTCGCAGAATGCTGGCCGCGACCTGGCCAAAGGCCGCCAATCGAAGCCCGCGGTGACCTCTGGACAACTTTTGCTCTGCTAAAGGAGGGAGAACAGTTTCAACTGAGCCGCCAATGATTGTCAAGTTTTTCGGCGCGATCGCGTAGAAGAGACAGACGGCGGGTCTCATGGTCAGTCGTGGCCGGTAGCTGCCGTGGATGAAGCCCCGTTCGACGAAGAGGTGTGATGGAAATCACTGACAGTCTCGACGACTTCTTGGCACCATGCGGGGCAAGACGGGGTAGCACTACGTCAAGGCTGCCAAATGGCAGCGCGGGCCGAGCTTCGGGCCACGGCGCAATTGAAGGCCTGAGAAGCATCGGTCGAGTCCCTGAGCGCCGCCAGATGTTGACGGATTTGACAGACCGATGAAAGTACATTAACGTGCTACCCCGAAAGCCTTCACCTTGTTCCCGTTGGACCACCGCATGCGGCACACACGCCTGGCTGTGAGTGGAACCGTGGTTCTACTGCTATGCTGTGTTCGTCCCCTTTCGGCAAAAGAGAAATCCCACTATTGGACCGGCGCCTTCGCGAAGTACACGGAAATCGCGGGTGCCGAGCGGGCGGGGTCCGAGACCTGCACGTCGTGTAACAATGAACTGGCCGGTAATTTCAGGCACGCCTTTCACGCCCAGCAAGGCGTCGGGTGCGAAGACTGCCACGGCCCGGGCAGCCTGCACGTCAATATTGGGGATGAGCATGAGCTTGCGAGACTGGGTGCGAAACGGCTGGGCAAGCGAGCATCAGAGCATGTCGGCTCGTGCGGCTAGTGGTACACCAGCAACTCAATGTTGACACTCGCGTCGGGAGCTTGGCCGTTGCCGCTCACCGTGTAGGCATTCAGCGTTACCGAATACGGCGTCGGAGGATTGTTAACGGGAGGTGGAGACGAACCAACTCCGCCGCAACTGACAATCAGGACGCCAGCGAGCAGCAGTCCTGCTAGGGCCATTCCATTCGCCCATCGCGGGCGGCCGCGCGCACGCGCCGCTCGGAGCAGCAGAACGCCCATCAGCAATGTCAGAAAAACCCTGAACCTCCAGAAGCGCGATTGGGGGCTGAACCTTAATGTTGGCAGCATGGAGCTGGAACTGGCCGACACGGTGACAGTCGCTGTCGCGCTGTTGGTTGAGGTGAAGTCCGCCACACTCGAGTTGAGGGTGTAACCGGTATTGACCGAACACTTCATCTTCGGAGCCGTAGTCGAGCAATTGAGATACATGCGGCCGGAGCCGCTGACGGCCGTCAGGTTAGCGGTGGTGCTGGCGGTGCTGGCGCCTGAAGGGATCGAGATTATCCCGGGATTCCCCAAGTTGGGCGCAGCGACAGCGGCGGCCTGATAGTAGCGAACATAGTCCACCAGCATGATTGCCGGATTCGGCGTGTTATTGTCGGGCGGGCCGGGCCAGCTTCCAGTTCCACCTACCGCGAGGTTGGTGATGAGAATGAACGGATGGTTGAAAACCCACTGGGCTCCGCTGGGAATGTCGCTCGCCGTGCGGATGAAGAAGACGTTCGAGGGATCATCCACATAGAACTGCACCATGAAAGGCGACCAGATGGCGCCGTAGGTGTGGAATGAAGTCACGTCGCCGGTCGGAAAGGTATATTTCTGGCTGAGCCCATTCCCGCCAGAATAGCCCGGGCCATGCATCGTTGCGCTGAATATCGTTGGACCTTGGCCAGCCGAGGCGGGAACGTTCTCCATGAAGTCCATTTCACCGCAGCTCGGCCACCCGGCGGTCTGAATATTGCTGCCCAACGCCCAGAAAGCGGGCCAGAGTCCCGCGCCAATCGGCAGCTTCTCACTGGCTTCGATCCGCCCGTAGGGACCAAAGGTCGTCGGCGGATTGGTGAGAGTGTTCATTCGGGCGGAAGTCCAGGTGCCTCCGTTGTTGATGGCTTGAATCACCAGGTGGCCAATGCCGTCGATGTAGGCGTTGGAAGTAGTCGTGGAGAATTGCGTCGGGCATTGCGGCGGGTTACCTGTGTAATTGGGAGGGCCGCAGTAGATTTCTATCTCGTGGTTTCCCCAACCGTTGTTGTTGCCAAGGTCGAAGTTCCAGACGGTAGTGTCGGGCAGGCCCTGGGGACCGTTGAACTCTTGCGACCAAACCGGAGCGCCCCAATTCTGTGCGATCACGCTGGCGGGAAACAGCATGGAGGCCCCGCTGATGATGAGCGCCCAGCAAACGATCGCGGAATGGCCCGGCGCCAGCCACTTTCCAATTTGTACTTTTGCCATAACGGCATTTGGCCCCCTCTCCGATTCTCGGGCCGGCAGCATCGAATCGGGACATGAACGCGAGGCGGTCTCAGAAATCGAACCGGTATCCCAGTATCATTTTCACAATCCGATGGTCTATGCTGCGCTTCGCTTCGGCTCGGAGGCCGAGACTACACTGACCCGAGCCACTTCACTGGCAGGTGGGCAGCGAGAGCGTTGGCCAACTTTTCGTCGGCAGTGATCAGTTGCGCTTTAACGCGCAGAGCGAGAGCGACATAGAAGCAATCGTAAGCCGAGCAGTCAAATGTGACCGCGAGGCGAAGTGCTTCGTCCAGCAGCTCGCGGGAAGAGGCGGTGGAGAAATCGTAACTCTGGAGGATCTCTGCTCCAAGGTCCGCCGTGCTTCTGCTCGCGCGGCCCTGCCGCACGGCTTTCCACAGAACATTCGCACACTCCGCCCAAAAGATGTCGGGGACGACAAAACCGAGCTCGCCGCCCACGTAACGTCGCAACAATTCCTTGGCCTCTTGAGCCAGAGGTTCGCCTGCCGCAGGAAGAACCCACTTTGCGGCGACACTGGCATCGAGCACGAATTGGATCACCGTGACCGGTCCTCTCGCAGCATCTCTTCAGTCGAAGGCCATGGGCCGGCCCGAAGCGCCCGCCGCGACTGGAGGCGCTCCACGCGCCGAAGGAGTGCTCGGCGAGAGCGCAGCTCCTGCGCGGTAGGGACGGTTTCTTTGAGAATCGCTACAACCTCTGCCGCGATGGAACTGCCACGCTGCCGGGCCTGGTTGCGGAGCGCGTCGTAAAGGTCGTCGGGAACATTTTGGACGTAGAGTGTTGCCATTGTGAACTCCAAGCGCAGCACTATCGAACCGCTAGCAGAATGATAGCCCTGTGCTATCACCTTGTCAATGAGGCAAGGAGGAGACAGGGCAGGGATCAAAAATCGAATCTGTAGCCCAGAATCATTTTGGCAATCAGGTGGTCTGTGCTACGCGTCACACCGACGCCGAGGCCGAGGTTGAACTCCCAACGCGGGGAAAGGTTCAGGTCGAGGGTGGGGAAGATCTGGTGTTGCTGGTCTTGGAGGGGATCGAAGCCGGTGACGGGGCCCATGGCACCGTAGTATTCGAGGCCGCCCGCGATTTTAGGAGTGAAATCGTAACTGAACTTGAAGTTGGGCGAAAACTCCAGGCCTTTGTTCACGCTCGGCCCGTGGAACGAGCGGTCGAAGGTCGGGTTCAGCGACCAATACCAGCGCCCCATTTTCTTGTCGACGATGGGCCGAATCTCCCACGTCCAAGTATCCGCAGAGAAGGCGTGTCGCTGATAGCCAAACTCCTGCGAGAGGCTGACGCCCACCGGCCAGTGCCAGCTCTCAGGGACGCGGAAGCGCGGCCGGATGTGATCGCCGACCCAATCCCAGCCGTCGCCGTTGCGAAGGCTGGTGAAGACGTAGAAACCGGTTTCAAACCAGGGCGTAAAGCCGTGGGTGATCTCGAGAGTCTCGTGCCAAGCGTGTTCCGTGGGCCGCACACCGTCTTGGACGTCCTTGCTGCCCTCGAAGGTGAAATTGCTGTGAAGCTCGAACATGGTGTGGTGCGGCTCGACGGTATCGTAGCTGTAGACCTGGATCTCGTAGTTGTCTTGCGCGCCGGCGCTCGCCGCGAAGAGATAGCTCACGATCGCAAGCGACGCCAGGAGTGCGCGCGCCGGCCATCTGGGTCTCGTGAGTAGGGTATTCGTCATGCGCACTCGGATAAATGCACGAGAACCGGGCGCGTAGCGCTACGCTTCAGCCCGGCATGCCGCCCTGAAGGGCGGCGCTACACTCAAACCAGAAATTGGCGCAGGTAAGCGTCCCCGGCCGCCGCCAATGTCTCCGCCGTGCCGTCGAAATAAATCCTGCCCTCGCGCAGGACCATGAAGCGGGTGGCCGGAGTGCGGGGCGGCCCGCCGTTGGTGGCGGCGGGAACGAGCGCCTGTTTTTCCGGCGAATAGACAAAATTGGCCAGTACGTAGCCGTCTTGAAGCCGCTGCGTCACTACGATTGAGCTGACGTGCCCGACGTCACGAAGCTTGGCGAGCAGCACGGTGATGGTGTTCGCCGTCACGGGATCGAGCCCCGCGGTCGGCGAGTCATAGAGCATCAGATTCGGCTGACTGACGATAGCCCGCGCCACGGAGACGCGGCGCCTCATGCCGCCAGAAAGCTCGGAGGGCATCTTCTCGATGGCATGCTCCATCTCCACGAAACCCAGCACCTCGTGCACCCGCCGCTCGATTTCGCGCTCGTCCTTATGGCCGGCCTCGCGCAAGGGATAAGCGACGTTCTCGTAAACCGAAAGGGAATCGAACAGCGCGCCCTCCTGGAAAACAATGCCCATGCGCTTGCGATATGGCGCGAGCTGCGTTTCGGGGATGGGCACCAAGTCCTCGCCGTCCACCACGATGTCCCCGGAATCGGGTTTCAGCAGGCCCGCCACCAGCTTCAGCAGCACCGACTTGCCCGAGCCCGTCGCGCCCAGCAGGATCAACGTGCCGCCGCGTGCCAGTTGAAACGAAATGTCGATGAGGACTTGCTTTTCGTCGAAAGCGAGCGAGACATGGCGAAACTCAACCGCCAGCGTGTTTGCGTCCACACCAAGAGTCTACAATTGGGGGTCAACACATTGGAAGCGAAATGGGCGATTTTCGCCGCTGAACCATCGGAAGGGCCCAGTTTCGATGTCGAGCCTTTCGCCCTGTCCTTGACATCTTTCTATCGTGAGCCTAAAATGAGACACATTATGAAAACTGCCTCGGTCCGAGATATCCGGTACCACTTCCCTGAGATTGAAGCGCGCCTCCGAAGAGGCGAAGAAATCCTGATTCGCAAACGCAAGCGGGTTATCGCGCGTCTCTCGCCTGTGCGCCCGAAGCGGGAGGCCTACCCTGACTTTGAAGCCATCTCTAAAGAAATTTTTGGAGATGAGGTGAGCGAAATGACAGGGGCGGAATCAGTGGCGATGGAGCGAGACCGATTTTGACCGCCTACGCTGACACAAGCTTCCTTATTTCACTATACGGTCGAGATGCCCATTCGCCGAGGGCACACGCGGCTAGCCGCCAATATCGGCCTACCTTTCTTTTGACGCCGTTCGGTGAGGCTGAATTCACCAACGCATGCGAGTTCCGAGTGTTCTTGAAGCAGTGGACGGCGGCCAAGGCGGGTGCCGTGCGTGACCGTTTCCTTTCTCACCTCGGCATCGGGATCTTTCAGGCTCAGGAGCTCACTCCGGAGGTTTGGCAGATGGCTGTAACCATCTCGCGTCGGCACACGGCGAAGATGGGCGTCCGGACTCTTGACGTTGTCCATGTTGCGACGGCAGTCGTGCTCAAACCTGACGCTTTCTTCACGTTTGACGACCGCCAGCGGAAGCTGGCCAAGGCAGAGGGCCTCCGCGTCCTGCCAGCTTGATTCATCCCTTCGGCCTTCGCGAGTCAATCCTATCGGCGGCCGACAACGGACAACGGACCAAGGACCGACTTATCCGAACTTGATGGCGATGAGGAGTTTGGTGATGAAGAAATCGAGGATCAAGATGACCACGGAAGCGGCGACCATGGCCCGGGTGGTTGAGCGGCCGACGCCTTCGGTTCCCCCTTTGGTGCGCAGGCCGTAGTAGCAGCCCATGCCCGCCACGACGACGGAAAAAAACACTGGCTTGATCAACCCCTGAAAAACGTCCTCGAAATCGAGGGACTGGTAAGCGGAGCTCCAGTATTGCACCGAAGTGAGTCGTGCCGTGTAGTGAGCAATCAGAAATCCGCCGAACAATCCGCAAAAATCCGAAAGAATGGTGAGAAGCGGCAAGGTGAGCAGGGTGGCGTAGACGCGAGGCACCACCAGCTTGCGCGACGGGTCCGTGCCCAGCGCCCGCATGGCGTCGATCTGTTCGCTCACCAACATGGACCCGATTTCGGAAGCGATGCCGGTGCTGTTTCTTCCCGCCACCATCAAGGCCGTCAGCACTGGCCCGATTTCCCGCACCATGGAGAGGGACACTCCTTCCCCCAGAAGTCCGACTTCACCGAACTTAATCAGGGTCCGATAGGTTTGGAGGGCCAGAACGCCGCCAATGGCAAAACCGGTCAGCAGAACAATGGGCAGTGAGCCGAATCCGATGATGTCCATCTGGATGAGCGTGTCGGTGAAATACCGCGGCGGGCTGAATGCCAGACGAAGAGCGTTGGCGACGAGCCCGGTGAAATCCTGGACGGCCAGCACTTGCCGCTTAACGAAATTGTCCAGAACGCCGTTGGCCATCAGACGCTCGAAGGAAGAGGCGATGCTTCCCGCTTTTCCACCCTTGGGCACTGTAGCCAGTAGACGTCTTCTAGTCAAGCGGCGCACTCGAGAGGGGCTGGGTGTCAGGTGCTGGGTGCTGGGGGTGCTTCAGTACCTCAGTGGGTCAGTTCGTCAGTTACCAAAGAACTGAAGTACTGACATACTGACGGACCGCCTAGCACCTAGCACCTGACTTATGTTAGCTTCCTCGCATGGCCTCATCGCAAAGAGTCAAAGTGGGCTTGGTGCAGATGTCGATGGCGACAGATCCGCAGGAGAATCTTGCCAAAGCCTTGGCGCGAGTGGAGGAAGCGGCGCGCGCGGGGGCGGGAATCGTCTGCCTGCCGGAATTGTTTGGCTCGCGGTATTTTTGCCAGCGAGAGGACCACGCCGCCTTTGATTTGGCCGAGAGTGTTCCCGGACCGACGACCGAGGCTTTGGCCACAGCCGCTAAGAAGCTGGGCGCCGCGATTATCGTTCCGCTTTTCGAGCGGCGCGCGCCCGGGCTTTATCACAACAGCGCCGCCGTGATTGACGCCGATGGCAAACTGCTCGGCCTTTACCGCAAGATGCACATTCCCGACGATCCGGCCTATTTCGAGAAATTTTATTTCACGCCCGGAGATCTAGGCTTTCGCTCCTTCGAGACCAGCAAAGGGCGGATCGGCACGTTGATTTGCTGGGACCAGTGGTATCCGGAAGCCGCGCGGCTGACTGCGCTGGGCGGCGCATTGGTTCTGTTTTATCCGACGGCGATTGGCTGGCATCCGGACGAAAAAGAAAAATACGGCGCTGCACAACGCGACGCCTGGCGGACGATCCAGCGCGGCCACGCTATCGCCAACGGCGTTTACGTTGCCGCCGTGAACCGCGTGGGATTTGAACCGGCCGACCCTTGCGGGGGCGAATCGCGCCAGGGCATCGAGTTCTGGGGCTCGTCGTTCGTTTGTGACCCTTTTGGTATCGTGATCGCGGAGGCTTCGGCGGAGCGCGAGGAGATTCTATTCGCCGAAATTGACGTGCAGCGGATCGAAATCGTTCGCCGCCACTGGCCGTTCCTCCGCGACCGCCGCATCGACGCCTACGGCGGCATCGAGCGCCGTCAGCTCGATGACAAAGTGGAGCATTCGTAGGGCCGGGGCTTGCCCCGGCCTGACCGTTGCAGCCCTCGGGCGAGCAGGCCGACCCAAGGGTCGGCCCTACATCAGCACATGGCTACTGAAAGAAATCGGCCAGACGATCATCTGACAGCGTCCACCCACAGCCGCTTTCACCTTCCCGCCGAGTGGGAGCCCCACGAGGCTACATGGCTAGCCTGGCCCCACAATCGAAGCGATTGGCCCGGGAAGTTTTCGCCCATTCCCTGGGTCTTCGGCGAAATCATCCGGAGGATTGTGCCCGGCGAAAAAGTCCGCCTCCTGGTGAATTCAGCCAACGACAGGGCGCAGGCGCGGCAGGTGTTGAAACGAATCGGCGTTGATTCCTCGCGGATCGAAATGTTGAGTATTCCGACGAACCGCGGCTGGACGCGCGACTGCGGGCCGATGTTCGTCCGTGATCGCGAGCGTGACGGCGAGCCAACGATCATGCACTTCGGCTTTAACGGTTGGGCTCGCTATCCGAATTGGAGGAAGGACAATGCGGTGCCGGAGCGCGCGGCGAGAGCGCTCCGCACGCCGCTCGTCCGCGCCGAACTCAAAGACGGCGATTTTGTTTTGGAGGGCGGCGCGATCGACGTGAACGGCCGCGGCACTCTCTTGACCACCGAAGAGTGCTTGCTGGATGCCAAGACCCAAGTGCGGAATCCGGGACTTTCGCGGGACGAGGTCGAATCCGCGCCGCAAACGTTTCTGGGCGCCACGAATATTCTGTGGCTGGGGAAGGGAATTGCGGGCGACGACACGCACGGTCACGTGGACGATCTCTGCCGCTTCGTCGGGCCGCGCACCGTGGTGCTGGTCGGTGAGGACGACCCACGCGACGCAAACTACCGGGCGCTAAAAGAGAATCGTGAGCGGCTGGAAGGGATGCGCCTCGAAGACGGCTCGAAGATTGAGGCGGTGCCGCTTCCCATGCCCGCGCCGCTTTATCTTGACGGCCAGCGCCTGCCCGCCAGCTACGCCAACTTCTATATTTCCAACGCCGCGGTTCTTGTTCCCACTTTCAACGATCCTAAAGACCGCATTGCCTTGGGCACTCTCGCCGAGCTTTTCCGCGACCGCCGCGTCATTGGCATTCACGCCGTCGATCTCGTCTGGGGACTGGGAACCATTCATTGCCTTACGCGCGAACAACCCTTAGACCAGTGGCGAGTGACAAGTGGCAAGTGACGCGTGACGAGTAACACATTCTCGATTGTTGATTCCGGAAGTTCGATGTTGAACTCTTCGCCTCATGAGCAGTCATTTCCGATATGCCATCCACCCAGCGCATCGGCATCGTTCCGGATGTGGTAGTGAGACCGACGATTGCGGGAATTCGCTCCGGGAGGGACGAGGTGCTGGAAGAAACCATACGCCAGATACTGGGGCGCAATGTCCCTGCCGAGCAGATCGAGAAGATGTCGAGACGGTGACGAGGCTCTCTGAGGAAGGTAGTGGTAGCGCGCCATTCAGGAGCCGTCAGGAGCCCGCGGCATGTACTGCCAGGAGTTGTTCAAGGCAAAAAAAAGAGGGAGGAGTTAATCCCTCCCTCAAGCGTCGGGTGTTGGGGTCTAATCTTTGAGCCTGGCGCCAGATTACCCCACCTCCAAATCTGGATGGGCTGGTGTTAGCTCAACCTCAGGCAAAGCATGTATATTGCCAAAGGTTTGACTTCGGAGCTCCTAATCTAACTTATTGAAAATGCAGTCACAAACGGAACTGGCCAGACCGACTACAACGTCGAAGCTCTCCCGATTTCTATATTTCACAGTGGAGAATACGGAATCACAGAGATTGCCGATGGTCGATTGCCGGTTTTCGATTGCTAAATTGACAGTAGACAGTAAACTGTATGCTGCATACAGGAACGAGAGAGGTGCCTGGTGTTAGGCTCTGGGGAGTTCGCTCCCTCACCCGGAACTTGGCTCCCAGCGCCCAGCACCTGGCTTATGATTGATATTCATTGCCATCCGCTGCCCGCCACCGACGACGGTCCGAGGACATTTGAGGAGGCAGTCGAGATGTGTCAGATGGCGGCAGCCGACGGCATCACAGATCTGGTTGCCACCCCACATTGTAACTATAACTACGAGTTCAATCCGGAGGCGAATCGGGCCAAGCTCGCCGAGTTACAGCAGGCAGTCGGCGAGACCCCAAAGCTGATGCTGGGATGTGACTTCCACCTTTCGTATGACAATCTGCAACTACTCGCCAAGAAGCCCCGTGACTATAGCGTGAACGGAACGCAATACCTCCTGGTGGAGTTTGCCGACCACTTCGTGCCCGAGCATATGGACAATGTTTTCTATGAGATCGAGTGCACCGGACTGACGCCGATCCTCACCCATCCAGAGCGCAACCCTCTCGTGGTTCGCCGGCCCGAGTTGCTGCATCGCTGGGTGATGCGAGGATGCCTCGTACAGGTCACCGCCAAATCGTACACCGGAGGGTTCGGGTCTGAGGCCCAACGCTCTGCGGAATTGTGGCTTGCCCAGAATCTGATCCACTTTTTCGCCTCGGATGCCCACGATGTGAAACACCGCCCGCCGATTCTCTCCGCGTGTTACCAGAAATTGGCGGAGGCGCGGGGTGAGGAAGTGGCCGAACTTCTGCTGACGAAAAACCCGGCAGCGGTCATCAACGGAAAGCCGCTGCCACCCGGACTCGAACCTGTGCCGCCCGAGACCACCAAGCGGGGGTGGTGGGATTTCCTGCGGCGCTTAAATCCAAGGTAGAATTTAGAAATCAGAAATCAGAAATCAGTAATCAGAAAACAACACTGGAGCGCCGTTTCTGGTTTGGGTTTTTCTGATTTCTAGCTTCTGATTTCTGATTTGGGAAGCCGGTATCGCTTGCCTGCCAGCGTAAACGCAAGAGAGCGATCGTCGGTCTCACGGACCGCAAAATCCACATCAGCACCGACGCAAATCAGGTAACCGCCCAGCCAAGGCAGCAGGGCGCGCGGCCAAAATCCAGTTGCGCACGCGGCGGGCCAGCGGCGCGAGCCGCCATCCTGAGCCTTGCCCTGGTAGATTGGCGCCAACCCAGTGTGCGATCAGGTATCGAAGGTGCCGCGCATATCGCTCTTCGCGTGAGATCCGGAAGTAAAGCGCCAGATCCAGGCCGTAATCAAAAGCGTGCAGATCCGCCCGCCACTCCTCGGTTTCATTGGGTTCCCAATCGATGTCTTCCGGCAATTCCCGCCAGCGGTTGAGAAAGGTAAAATGGTTGGACAGAATCTTTTCGCTCCGGCCGAACCAATCCAGGAGGTCGTCATTCAACGAGCGTGGGAGTTGGACCAGATCTCGCGCCAGAAGGTTAACCGGCCTGCAAATGTCGAGGCCGCCCGCGTCCATTCGGAGCACGGCAGCCGCCAAGCCGGGGAAATATCGGTAGGCAACACGCGCCAGCGCCCATCGAAGGGCCGGGGCCCAACGGGCGACATCCAACTGGTCAGCGAGGGACATGGATGGGTGGAATTATGAATTCTGAATTATGAATTATGAACGAAGGACCGCAACCTTTCACACCAATTATGAATTCTGAATGCTGAATTATGAATGAAAGCGCCGAGTGCTAATCTGCGTTCTTGCATTCGTCATAGATCATTCATCATCCGTAACTCAAAATTTTCGCTTCATAATTCATCATTCAGAATTCATAATTCATAATTCTGTTTCATGTTTGCTCGGAAAATCCAAGTCGATGTGATCCAGCCCGACGGTGCTCGAGCCTGCCCCGTCGCCTGGCTGGACAGTTTTTGCATGAGAAGTTTTACCGGCCGCTCGGCGTTTGACGAAACGCTGCCCGTGGCGGATGGCGAGTTGGAAGCGAGTTATCGGGTGGACCTGGACGCTTTGCAAGCGGACATGGAGGACTGGTTCACGCGCAAGTTCGGGGAAGGGAAGGCGATCAAGCTGAGGCTCAGCGAGCAGCCGAAGCGTTAAGTTAAGAATTAAAAGTTATGAATGAGAATATTGAGGTCGAAGCTCGAAGTCTATGATCCACTGATCTGTAATTCATAATTCTTAATTTGTACTTTTTAGTTCCTCCCATCATTTCACTTTGATCGCGATCAGCACTTTGTCGTCGATATGGGTGCCGGCGCGGGAAAATTGCGCCACTTCAGTGCCGACGGACTCGACGATCTCGCTCGCCTTGCGGTCCGCGACGGCGCGGACGCTCTCGATAAGGCGCTCGGAGCCGAACTCTTCGTGCTGAGCGTCCATGGATTCAGTGATGCCGTCCGTGCACAGCACCAGCACGTCGCCCGGCTGGAATTTCGCCTGGCCGCGATCGTAGGCCGCATTCTCAAACAACCCAATCACCATGCCGCCTTCGGTGAGCGGAATCGGTTCATGCTGGGGCCGCACGATGACGGGCGGCACGTGTCCGCAGTTGATGTAGTGGATGCCTTTCCGCCGCAAGTCAATGAGTCCCATGAAAAGGCTCATATATTTCTGGGCGCGCGTGTCGTTCCAGATCATGCGATTGAGCGCCTCGGCGATTTCATTCAGTGAGTGCAGGTGCAAGACGAGGGCGCGGAGCGTGGCCTGAAGGTTCGACATGACCAGCGCGGAGCTGACGCCTTTGCCCTCCACGTCGGCGATCACCACCAGCAGGGTTTGCGGTCCCAGGCTCAAGAAATCGTAGTAGTCGCCGCCCACCGCGAAGCAGGGTTCGTTCACCAGGGCGATATCAAATCCTTCCACCGTGGGCGCCGTCTCGGGCAGCAGACTGCGCTGGATGCCGCGCGCCAGCGCCAGCTCCTTCTCCATGCGTTCTTTGTCGAGCAGGACCTGGTGAAGCTGCGCGTTCTCGATGGCCAGGGCCATGTGGCCGGACAGGGTGAGCAGAAAGTCGGCGTCCTCGTCGGTGAACGCCCCTCGCTTCTTGTTCAGAAGCTGGAGCGCGGCCACGATTTTGTTCGCCTTGTTGCGAATGGGCAGGCAAAGGATGTTGCGGGTTCGATATCCGGTGCGCTTGTCCACTTCCGGATTGAAGCGCGGATCGGCATACGCATCCGGGATGTTGACAATCTCGCCGGTGCTGGCCACATGGCCGACGATGCCTTTCCCCAGCGGCAGGCGGATTTCCTGCTTCTCCAGGCCATGGGCGATGAGCGACCAGATTTCGCCCGCTTTCTCATCCACCAGGAAGAGGGTGCCCCGCTCGCACTCCGCCTGCGTCTTGGCCACATCCAGAATGCGTCCCAACAATTCCGAAAGGTCGAGTGTCGAGCTCAGGGCCTTGCTGGCTTCCACCAGAATGCTGAGCTTGTTGAGCGTGTGCCGCGTGGAGGCCAGCATTTCCACTTCGCGCAGGGCGGTGGAAACCAGTCTCGACTCCACCCGGAAGAGTTCCTGCTGCTGTTCGGCCGGAGGGTGCTCGCCGGCAATCAGGAGAAGTCCGTCCACGTGGGCATTGTGCGCCAGCGGATAAACCGCGAGATATCTCAAGTGGTTTTTTCGCGCCCATTCGCTGAGCTCGTCGTGCCCGATGTCCTGGCCGCGGAGCACTTGCGGCCGCCGCTCGCGCAGAGCGCGTCCCAGAAGCGAAGCCTTGTCATGCATCTCGCCCAGCTTGGCGGGAAGCGAGGGCTTGCCGAAAGCGGCGCCCAATTCCAGTTCGGTCTGGCTTTCGTTCACCTTCCAGACCGCCGACGTCGCCATCCCGAAGTGTTCCACCATGCGCGAGGCCAGGGCGTTCATCACCGCTTTCGAATCCATCAGCGACGCCAGTTGGCCATCGAACTCTTCAATCTCGTCAATGACTTCGCGCCATGGCGCCTCGCCCCGTGCCGTACGGCGCCTGCCATCGCCCTTCGCGCCTGCGTGTGGTTTGCTATGCTGCGTGGTGCTTTTCGTCAACCGAAGACCCTCTAACCATTGAGAATTGTGATTACCGCTCAGCGCAGTATATCTCTGGAATTGCCAATTGTCGATTTTTTTACAGATGGCCAGAGTTTCAGTGGGTCAGTATTTCAGTTCGTCAGTCCCCACACAATCCCCACTCCGAGGATGTGTAATCTTTTGGGCAGTTGAGAGGTGAGGGTCGCCGTCGGCGCTGTGGGAATGTGGAAATCCGGCGACTTTTGCCGGATTTCCAAGCGCGGTGGAAAAGTCAGCCGTTCAGACTTTTC
>JBEKEZ010000016.1:0-113298 GCA_050013575.1 Terriglobia bacterium
CCAGGCCATTGGCGATTACATCAGCAGTCATAACCAAAACCCGCGAGTCTTCGTCTGGAGCGCCTCGGTCGAACGCATCCTGACGAAGGTCGCCAAATGTAAAGAAGCGTTGGACGCACTACACTAGAAGCGCCGGCCGCGACAAATTCAAATCGGTTTTCAAAGCAACCCATCCTCGTACTGAAAGTTGGCCTTCAGCGGCAGGTCGACAGAGGAGTCGCCAATATAAATAACGAATTTCCCCTCCGAATCAACCTTCCAGTCTTTGGACGAGACGTCCCAATAGGCGAACGCGCGCCGGTCCAATGCGATGGAAACGTGTTTGGTCTCGCCTGGTGCGAGCGTGACGCGCTGAAAACCTTTCAGTTCCTTTACGGGGCGCGGCACCTTCGGCGAAAGCTCGCCGACGTAGACCTGAGCCACCTCAGACCCGGCGCGCTGGCCAGCGTTGCGAACGTCGAAGCTGACCGTGATGGCACCCTCCGTCTTGGCCACGGCGGGCGCGACGCTGAGGTTACTGACAGCAAAGGTGGTATAGGAGAGGCCGAAGCCAAACGGAAACAGCGGCTTGGTCTGGCTGCGGTCGTAGTGGCGATAGCCGAGGAATACACCCTCCTTGTAGGTCACGTCTTTGCTGCCCGGCGCTTCGTCGTAATTCGGATAAGCGGGATTGTCCTCGATTCCCCGCTCCCAACTGATGGGCAATTTGCCGGATGGATTCAGCTTGCCCAGCAAGACCTCGGCCAGCGCCCGGCCCGCTTCCTGCCCTCCATACCACGTTTGGAGCAGGGCGGGCGTCTTGTCGAGCCATCGGCTCGTATCCACGCTGCCCCCCGCGGTGACCACTACAATAGTGTGCGGATTGGCGGCAAGCACGGCTTTGATGAGTTCATCCTGGCCAGGCGGGAGGCGATAGGTGCGGTCGAATCCTTCTGACTCTGTCTCAGGATCGAAGCCGACGCTGACCACCGCAAAGTCCGCCATGGCGGCGATTTTCTTCGCCTCCGGCTGAAGCATTTCTTCCACCGGAACAACACCGAGCCTGGCGTTGATAACTTCCGTCTCGGTCAAATATTCAAAGCGCACAGCCACCGGCTTGCCTGCTGGGCAATCGATGTCCACGGCCCTGGGAGCCTGGCCCTCGCGCGACGGCTGTTCCAGGACGAGTTTGTTATCCACGTAAAGCCGATAGGCATCGTGACCGGCGGCCACCGCGATGAAGCGTTGAGCTCCAGAGGTCTTGGGAATGTAGTAGCCTGTCCAGCGCACGCCCCGGTTGTTTTTCGCGTTCGGCGACCAGCGGGATCCCGACCAACGATCGAGATTGGACACGGTGCGCACTTGCGCAGGTTGGCCTTCAAAGCGTTCGTTGGAAAAGTCCTCTTGCTGAAGGCCGCGCTTCGCACCGCTTTCGTCGGTCGCAAAGCTGGTCTCGCGGAAAATGTCTAGCACGTCCCTGACGCCGCGGTTCCAGAGGACCTTCGTGCCCGTTCCGAGCGCGTCACTCAGCCCGGTCAATAGGCTGACCGGCGCGAACGCGCTGATTTCGGCGCTGCCACCGGCGGAGGTTACGGCCGGATAGGCATTCGGGCCGATCATGGCAATGGAATGAATGTGGTGCCGGTCGAGCGGCAACAGGTGGCCTTCGTTCTTGAGCAGCACGATGCCTTCCTCGGCTGATTCGAGAGCGGTCTGGCGGGATTGTTGGCTGTATAGAGGAATGCCCAAGTCTGTCTGATCACGATCAAGCCACCCGTACTCGAGCGCGACACGCAAGATTCGGCGGACCTTATCATCAATCGTGGCCGCGGAGATTTTTCCGGATTGGACGGCGGGAAGAAGCGTCCCACGATTCATAAACATTCCGAAGGGCATTTCCAGATCGAGACCGCTATTGGCCGCAGCCACGCCGTCATAGGTGGCAAACCAATCGGACATCAAAATGCCGCGAAATCCCCAGTCCTCCTTCAAGACTTTGGTGTTCAAGAAAGCGTTCTGGGTGGCGTGCTCGCCGTTGAGAAGGTTGTAAGAGTCCATCACCGCGCCGACATGACCCTCTTTGACCGCGGCCTCGAACGCCGGCAGGTAGATCTCGCGCAGCGTTCGTTCGTCGATGACGGAATTGACGTTGTGCCGGTCGTACTCGGAGTTGTTCCCGGCGTAGTGTTTGACCGTGGCGACAACGCCCTGGCTCTGCACGCCTTGAATGTAGTGGACGGCGATGCGCCCGGCGAGATAAGGATCCTCTCCGTAATACTCGAAGTTGCGGCCATTCACGGGCGCGCGGTAGATGTTCACGCCCGGCCCGAGCAGGAAATTCACGCCGCGAGCGCGCGCATCCTGCCCGATGGCCGCGCCAAGGCGCTGCGCCAGCTCCGTGTCCCACGATGCCGCAAGTCCGATGCCGGCCGCATAACCCGAAGTCGTGCCCCAACTGCGCACGCCCATAGGGCCGTCGGACATCTTGAGGCGGGGCAGGCCGATTTCGGGCACGGCGCGGATGAACATCCACTCCTCTCCCCCAATGAGGTCAATCTTTTGTTCCAGGGTTAGCTTGGCGAGCATGGCGTCGACCCGGCGGTTGATGTCGGCCTGCGACGCGCTTTGCGCGGCCGCTTTGGCCGGCAAAACGGCTGCAATTACAATCGCTAAGACCGAACAGCTAATGAGTTTCGATAATTGGCACAATCTGATTTTCATTTTGGCTTCCCCCACTGCGTGGCGACGGCCGTCGGGCGGACTGATTTCTCAACGCCCTGAGGCAAACCGCTTCGCGACGCAAGTCTGGCGCTCCCGTGCGCCGTTACGATCCGTGGATGTAATCTGCGGCTGAGTAGGAACACTCGGTTCGGCGAAAATCTACATCAATAATCCCTGCGCGGCGAGGATACCGTATCGAGCTCTCCGGATCCTACGCCAAAGGGTCTCTCCGTTAGTCTTTCATAGTGCAGCGGTTAAGCGCCGTCTGTGACCGCTGTCACGATTCGAGGGCGATAGTCGCAGATGCCTTCTTCGCCCATCCGGCGGTTTGGCCGAGAGAATATGAGATCCAAGATTTCAAGGCCGCGCCATGATTCGAAGCCCATGAATGCTCTCGCCGTGTTAAAATTAAAAAGTTGTGCGTCCATTCCAATTCCTGAAAGAGGGTAAGGATTGATGAAGAACAAAAGTGTCGGGCAAGTGTGTATGGCAATCATCATGCTGGTGGGAATTGCCGTCTGTCCGGTTCGTGGCCAGCAACCATCGGGTGCAGCGGCAAGGCCCGCGCAGAAACCGGCGTCGACTCCGGACAATCAGCCGAAAGCCGAGGCCCCAGGCGCTGCGATGTCCCCCGATGAAGTGGTGCTGAAAGTCGGGGACGCAAAGGTAACCAAAGCCGACATCGACTACCTTATCGGCAATCTTCCTGCCCAGAACCGGCAGGTGCTGGCTTTGCAAGGCCGAAAGCCGCTCGGCGACGAGTACGCCAAGATGCTCGTGCTCTCGCAGCAGGCCCTGAACGATCACCTGGAGTCGAACCCGAGCGTGCGCCAGAACCTCGAACTTCAGCGCCGAAGGATACTGGCTGGCGCGGAGCTCGAGAAATTGTCCAAGGAGATTCAGGTCAGTCCTGACGAGGTCACCCAATACTACACCACGCACCAGCCGGATTTCGAGCGCGTGCAGATGCGCCAGTTCTCCATTCGCAAGCGGCCGGCGAATTCCACGGATGCAAAGCTGGGGTTGACTGCGGAGGAGGCGAAGGCCAAGGCAGACGCCATCCGGAAGGCTGTAACCGACGGGACTGACATCAAGAAAATCGCTGAGCAATATAAGGACCCTAACGCTCCCAACGTGGTGACTATCGAAACCGAGCCGCGCCCGGTTCCACGGCACGTTCTGTTGCCGGCGTTGGAGGCGGCCGCCTTCTCACTCAAAGACGGTGAGGTCTCGCAACCTATTGAACTGGGCCAGCTTATCTATCTAATTCAGGTCACTGGACACACGCATGCCGAACAGAAGGAAGTCACCGCCGAAATCGAAACTAAACTAAAGCAACAAAAATTCGAGGCGAAGCTCGCAGACCTGAAGAAACAAGTCGGAGTGTGGATGGACGAGCAATACTTTACTGGCCCGCCGACAAGGCCTCCGGTTCCGGCTGCGGTCGCGCCTTCGACGCCGCCGCCCGCGCCGGGGCAAGCACCCAAACAGTAGAACAGCGGCAAGTGGCGAATGGCGAGCACAAAGACAGTTGCCAGCGGCAAGAGAGGATTTCCTGCTTCAACTTGCCATAGGGCACCCGCCACTGTTTTTTGGCCGCATCGCGAAAGATTTCTTTCACGCCTCGCGGCGCTGACGGGCGCTTTGGCAATAAAAAAAACTTTTCAACAGACTTGTTGAAAAGCGTGTGGAAAACCAGCCTCGAAACCGGCTTAACACTCCGAGTTTCAATCGTTTCTTGCTCTTTGCACCACTGTGAAGCAATTGTTGCGCGAAGGTTAAGACCAGCGGGTCAGCAATCAGCTATCAGGTACCAGCAAGCCCTTAGGGGCGAATTGTTTGCTGAAGGCTGACGGCTGATGACTGGCGCTGGCCGCTCGCCGCCCACGGCTAAATTTGCGGTTGGGGTTTCTTGAGCTTTACTTCAACTACCTGATCGTCCTTCTCGATTTCAAAGTCTTTTCCGAATGCTTCGTGGTGGTCCGCAGTCACCATCAAATGAATGGTGCCTTTAGGAATGTCGAGGAATTTGTACCGACCCTGAGGATTTGTCTTGGCGCTGAATGCAACGGGGCGCCCCCTTTTCAATCTGTACTTGTTCCCCGGCTCGTTGAATTGCATAGTCAGATGTGCCTGACTGATCGGCTGCCCACTCTCAGCGTCTGTAACCACGATCTGGACGCTGGTGCGGTCGTCCGGCGCCGGGCTCGCTGGCATCTTTGGTCCGACCAGAAGTCCGCAGATCAGTCCCAATCCCAAGAGTAAGTAGCAGTGGCTGGATCGAAGTCCGAGCATGTTAGATCCGCCCCCTTTCAGTTCTTAGTGCTTAGTATATCAGACCTGTCGTCAGGCCAGCAAAAGTGGAAGAACTTGGCGTTGACTTAGCCCGGCAAGTCCGGTACCTTGCCCGCCGCAAGCGTAGGGGCACCCCAGGTGGGTGCCCTTGAATGGGCCGGCACGAGGCCTGCCCCTACATTGGGCGGCGCAGGGGCTGCCCAGGTGGGTGCCCTTCAATGGGCCGGCACGAGGCCTGCCCCTACAGCCTGGAGGACAATCATCATGGGATTCTCAACTGACGCGATCCACAAAGGCCAAGAGCCCGATCCGGCAACTGGCGCGATCATCGTCCCCATCTACCAGACATCCACGTTCGTTCAGGAGGAGTTGGGCAAGCACAAGGGGTACGAATATGCCCGCACTGCGAACCCGACGCGCGTGGCTCTCGAAAAGAACCTCGCCTGCCTGGAACGCGGGCAGTTTGGCTATGCGTTTGCTTCCGGGATGGCGGCCATCAACGCGCTGATGACTCTGTTCAAATCCGGGGAGCATGTGGTTGCCGGCCATGACCTCTATGGCGGGACGTTCCGCCTTTTCGAACGGGTGCTGAAGGATTTCGGCCTGAGCTTCAGCTATGCCGATACCACACGGCTTGACGAGGTCGAGAGGGCCATCCGGCCCGAGACGCGCCTGATTTTCATCGAAACGCCCACCAACCCTCTCATGCAGATCACGGACATCCGAGCGGTGGCGAGCTTGGCTCAGCGGGCGGGAGTACGAGTGGCTGTGGACAACACTTTCATGAGCCCCTATCTCCAGCGGCCGCTCGAGCTGGGCGCAGATTTCGTGGTCCACAGCACGACCAAGTATCTGAACGGACACAGCGACGGGGTAGGCGGTGCCGTCATCCTAAATGATGCTTCGCTGGCGGAGCGGCTGAAGTTTATTCAGAATGCCGCAGGCGCCGTCCTCGGGCCGTTTGATAGCTGGCTCGTGCTCCGCGGCGTCAAAACGCTGGCGCTCAGAATGGAGCGGCACTGCCAAAACGGCCTCGCCATCGCTCGGTACTTGGAGCGGCACCCTAAGGTGAAGCGAATTCACTATCCCGGCCTGAGTTCCCACCCTCAGCACGAGCTGGCCAAAAAGCAGATGCGAGGGTTCGGCGGAATGCTCTCCTTTGAGACAGGATCACTGGACAACGCGAAGCAAGTTCTCAAATCCGTGCGACTTTGTTCTCTGGCCGAGAGCTTGGGCGGCGTTGAAACCTTGATCTCTCATCCCGCCACCATGACTCACGCCAGCGTGCCGCCTGAGCAACGGCAGCGCCTCGGGATCACAGATGGGCTGGTCCGGATTTCGGTGGGGATCGAAGATTTGGAGGATTTGATTCAGGATTTGGACCAGGCGCTGGGGAAGATAAGAGCTTGAGAAGCCGCTTGCAAAGTTATTTACATTGTACGTACAATGGAAGTGCGGTGAATGGAAGAGGCATTAGGGTTTGATTGGGATTCATCGAATCTCCGGCATCTGGCGCGCCATCGCATCAGCCGAGAGGAGTTCGAGGAAGCGATGAGTGGCGACCCAATCTTTCTGGACTTCCGCGACGATAGCGGGGAGCCACGGTGGTATGTGATTGGCATGACGAAGAAACTGCGCCTGCTCTATCTCGTTTTCACCGTGCGCGGAGGGGCTACTCGCCCAGTTACGGGATGGGATGCCAGCAGAGAGCTGCACGAGTATTATTTTTAGCAGAAGAATCAGTGAGGCGAATATGGCCAAGAGGAAGGAACTGATCATACCGACCTTCAAGTCGGAAGCAGAAGATGCGCGATGGCACGACCGACACAAGCGCCAATTAGAAGCCGAGATGATTCGCGCCATCAAGGAAGGCCGAACACTGACGCTCAAACAATTCTTGGCGCGGACAAAGCTGCGGCCAGTAACTATCCGCCTGGCGACCCAGGACGTCGACACCGCGCGTCAACTCGCCGCTGAAAAAGGCATCGGATATCAGACCTACATCAAGCTTCTTTTGCGGGAAGCGCTGCAGAGGGAGCTGCGCGCAAGCAATAGTCATGCGCGCTAGCCTTCCGACAGCGCCGGCACCATCGCCGGCCGGCGCAGGCGGACCGACATGACACGCAACAGAAGCAGAATGACAAGGAGTTGGAGTGCCAAGCCCAGGTAGATCCCGGGTGAAATATTGGGTTGGATTCCGGAGTAATCAAGCGTCCTGAAGGGCGTCAGCAGGCCCAACAAGAACTTTCCCTGCCGCTCGGAAATGATGCCAAATACGGCCGCTATGATCGCGGCAGCGGAGTAGTAGAGCCACAAATAGAGAAGGCCTTTTACAACCGGCCGCTTCATTCGAGTGAGAATCGCCCACTGAAGAAAAAGAACGTCGCGGGTCGCGAAAACCAGGAAAACCAGCATCGCGATAGCAGTTGTGCCCAGTTTCCAGTCGCCCAATGGCACGCTGGCGCGCAAGCCCAAGGCTTCAATGGCAAGCAGAACGTAGGCAATAAGCGCCGCTGGGATCAGCCAAGGCCACGGGGGACCAGATTCCGAGATATATGACTCCTCACCCGCAGCGTGTCTCCGCCACCAGACCTTGAGCTTCTCCTGGGGCGAGAGCATGGCGACACCGATCACCAAGAGAATGAATCCGTTCAATGCCATCATAAAAGTGGCGATCTCGGCAGCAGTCATGTAACCCGCCCTTGTGGAACCGAAGCGGAGCGCCTTGGAGGAAATCTGGTTCGGATCCAAGAATGCAAAAAACAGGAGGTTGATGAATGCGGAGAAGCCAATCGCCTGCCAGCGCGAAAGCAACCGAATCTGTTCGGTATCTTTCTTGATATTTCGAACCAGCATCAAAACGAGCCAGGCACCAAAAAGCGAATACAACACTAGCGTGACCGCAACGAACGAGACACGCTGTCCGAACAGCGTGGGCACGATCATCCAAGCCGTACGGACGCCGTAAAGAGTAAACAGGGCCGGGAAGATGCTGACGGCGCGAAAACCAGGAAACGGAAGCTCGCCGAAACCGAAGCCGAGAGCCACCGGAATAATCGCCGCCAAACCAATCAAGCGCGCGCTGCTGCCCTCAAGCTGCATCGAGGCCCACAAGCTCATCAGGCTGACAAACAGCGCCGTCACCAGTAACAACGAATAAGTCCAAATCAGCACATGGAGCGCGTAGCCCGCCAATATTCCCAGCATGATGGCGACCGGAAGAGCACATCCAATCGTGAAGTACGCCAGTATGGGAACTCCAAGCACCTTCCCCACGATCAACTCCCATGCAGTCAGCCGCGTGGTCCTCAAGAAATCGTAGGTTTTGAGCTCGCGCTCGCGGGCGATGGAATGGCCGCAAGCGGAAGCACACCAAAAGAGCAGGACAACGTACTGAATGCCCATCACCCAAAGATAGAAAACCTTGAAGAATTCCCGAGTCTGGTTTTGTTCGGTGTTGCCCCACGCTGAAAGTCCGACGAGGCTGCAAATCACCAAAGCCAACGCCGCAGCGGAAAGGGCGCGGGCCGGGCGCAGCTCAGCGCGCACATGGCGGACGAATTCGGGGTTTCGCCAAAAACTCATTACATCACCTCATTGTGGGACAACTTCAAATAGAGGTCTTCCACCGTCTGCTTGACTTCCCCAAACGACACCACTCGAACGCCCGCCGCGACGAGGGCGCTCAGCACATCCGCCAGCTCTTCTTCCGAGCCGGCGAATTTGCACACCGCTTCCGATCCACGAGCCATCACGCCGGAAATCTTGTTATTCTCGGCCAGCTTCGCCTGCACCAAATTTGCCGAGTCGCCCACCCAGCTCAGCTTAACGACGCGGTAATGACTCTCGGCGGCAGTGATCTCCTCAATCGTTCCGCTGCGCACCATGCGCCCTTTTTCCATCAGGCCGATGGAGGTACAAAAGCCCTCGAGCTCCGTAAGGATGTGCGAAGAAATCAGGACAGTGGTTCCCGCCGCGCTCATGGAGCGGAGCAGATTGCGCAAGTCGAGCCGCGCTTTCGGGTCGAGTCCGGAGGCCGGCTCGTCGAGGAGCAACACTTTCGGTTTGTGAATGACGGCGCGCGCGATGCCCAGCCGCTGCTTCATGCCGCGCGAAAGACCCTTGATCATCGCGTCGGTCTTCACTTCCAGGCCGACTTCGTGGATCACCTCGTCGATGCGCGCCGGAATCTCGCTTTCGGGCATTTTGTACGCGTGGGCGAAGTAATCGAGGTATTCCCAGACTTTCAAGTCTTCGTAAACAGAGAAAAAGTCCGAGAGGTAGCCAATGAATTGCTGGGCGCGCTCGGGCTGCTGGTGGACGTCCACGTTGGCCACGTGAACGTTGCCGCCCGTGGGTTCGAGCAAACCGCAGGCCATGCGGATGGTGGTGGTCTTGCCCGCGCCGTTGGGGCCGATCAGGCCGTAAATCTCGCCCTCGGGGATGGCCACGTTGAGATCGTTCACGGCCACGAGTTCGTCAAATTCTTTTCGAAGTTTTTCCAGACGGATCATTTTGTTCGCGCCCACCCGTTGTAGCGTCGATCCCGCTTGGCGGGATCGATGAACGTCGGCGGTCACAGACCGCCGCTACACTCACCTACGTATTTCTCAAGGCGCTGGTTCCTCACCCAGGACAATTTCCTGGGCCCGGGCGGGCTGCTTCACCGATTCGCCCAGCCAGTCGAGATAAGCTTGCGAGCCGTCCACGATCGGCAGGCAAATCACTTCCGGCACCTTGTAGGTGTGGAGCGTAAGAATCGCCCTTCGGATTTCAGGAAAGAGGTCGCGCGTGCTCTTGATGACGAGGAGGAGCTCCTTTTCGTCCTCGACCTTTCCTTGCCAGCGGTAAATCGATTCGATCGGCTGCGTGATGTTGACGCACGCCGCCAGCCGCGCCTTCACCAAGTGGCGCGCAATCTTGCGGCACTCGCGCCGGTTCGGGCTGGTCACAAGAATCACAACCTTGTCAGTCACGTTGTCCCCCTGGTTGTCAGTCTTCAGTTATCAGTTTTCAGTTTCTGATCGTTTCCTTTCGACTTCGGCGGCAGAGAGGTTCCTATTGATCGTCTCATTTGACGTCGCAACGGGACATCTCTCAGGTTGGATTCCTCTTATAACATGTGTTTATAGAATTGCGCCACAGTGTAGATTTTCCGGCCCGAACAGTAGGGGCGCCCCTTGTGGGCGCCTAGCCAGAAACCAAAAGGGCGGGCACAAGGCCCGCCCCTGCTTACCATGAGGCGATTTCGCGCCCGGGCGAAATTGCGGCACGTGACCATCCGCTCGGCTACCGATGACATTGACACCGAGCGGGCGCTGGCCGCAGAAAAAGGCATCGGATACCAAACGTATAGCAAGCTTCTACTGCGCCAATCCCTGCGACGCGAATCCGGCGGGCGGTAGCAGTCCGGCCCACGGCGGGCGGCCCAATTCCCGTCGGCAAGTCCTTGCTGCCGGGGGACGAGCGAACCGGAATCTGCCGAAGAACAGCAGACTTTCTGACGAGCGAGAGTCTGCGCTGCCGGCTTGCTTTCCGACGCCCCACGGGTGTATACAAGCGGGAAGATAATATTCTGGTTAAAGGAGAGTGGTTCGCACACATCGCGAATACCGCGCCGTGTGCGCCACCCGCGGCCATGAAGATTCCGGCTGAAGCCCTGCGGGGATGGACGGAATGCGAATTGGAGTGGAAGTTCCCTGGCGACCTTGATCGCTTGCGCCGAGGGGCACCACTCAAGGAAGAACAGTGGCTCCGATGGGTTCTTACAGACGGGATGGAGTGGGAGGCAGAAACCCCGCGTCGTGACTTCTGCGAGGAGTGCGAGAATTTGCCCAATGCCGACTGCGGTTGCGGAACGCTGGTATGGAACGATGGGGTGTTTGGTCAGCTCATTACAGCGCAGAACTGGAAGGTGAGAAAGGGGCTCTTTGATGACGACCCTATGTCGTATCCGTTCGATAATTTGACAGTGTTCGTTGAACTCGCGGGATGGGGACGGACCCGCGATGCTGTGGCAGTGGGGGCCGCTTGGCTCGCGACGGAGACTTACCCTCTCAATGTTGTGCTGCTTTGCCACTCCTGTCTGTTTTCGGGCCGGGTTCAAGCAGCCGAGGTAGTGATCGCAGTCCCAGAAATATGGTTTGACCTTTCCTTCAAGGGGGAAGGCTGCTGTAAGGCCCATCTCGCTGATAGGCTGGCGGAAAGGCACAATGAGTTGCACGCCCTGATTCCCAACGCCGTGGTCGGTCTCAAGGATAAGGAACCAGCACATTACGAGTTGGTGCGTCACGTGAAGCCAGATTACTTTGCCGGAGGTTGCAAGAGGCAGGCATTAGAGGCTTTTCTCATCCGAATTGTGCCTGCGCGCGAAGTTGAGTCGCAACTTGTGGCCGACTACGGGCTCGAACAGACTGGCTCAGACGCGCTGCGAAGGCTGACACGGGCAGGCTCGCGCCCCGGCGCCACCGCGGTTACTCCGGTGGTAACCCTGGAAACGGACTCCGCCGGCAAGTTACCGCAGAGGTCTCGAAAGCTATCTCCCGATGAACAGGGGGAAATCCTTGAGCGGGTGAAGAAAACGGAACCGCTCCCTGCATCTTTGGAGCCGGTGCTGCACGGACTGTCGAAAGTCGCGGGAATGAAGGGGCTCAAGAACCTGTTGTGGCGTGAGGTCGTGCGGCCATTTCGCAACCCCGCGCCGTTCAAGCGATACCGACTGACAATACCCAACGGAATTCTTCTCTACGGACCTCCTGGTTGCGGCAAGACATACATTGCTCGGCAGCTGGCGGAGGAGTTAGGATTCACGTTTCTAGAAATAATCCCTTCCGAAGTCGGGAGCCCATATATCCACGACACCACCCTTCGCATCCGAGAGGTTTTCAAAAAGGCGGCAGACAAAGCGCCGTCGGTGCTCTTTATTGATGAGTTTGAGGCCCTTGTACCCTCGCGTGCTGACCTCGGCGGCTGGCAACAGTACAAGTCTGAGGAGGTCAACGAGTTTCTCGCCCACATGAACGGGTGTGCGGAGAAAAGAATACTTGTCGTGGCCGCGAGCAATGAGCCGCAAAAAATCGACAGGGCGGTGTTACGCACCGGACGCCTTGACAAGCACGTGTATGTTGGACCGCCAGACGCCGAAGCAAGGACAGAAATGCTAGGTTTTCACCTTGCGGGACGGCCAGTTGAGACCGAAATGAATGTTGCTGTAATCGCCGCCAGCCTCACAGGCTACTCCGCAAGTGACGTCAAATTTCTGGCGGACGAAGCAGCACGAGAAGCGATGGAGCGCGGCGTGCCAATTTCGGCAGAGCTGATTGCAGAAGCTAAAGGTCGCGTGCCCGCATCCATATCGACGCTTGACGACGAACGCTACAGGTCATTTGGCACACGCGGAGTGTAGGCTGGCCTCCTGGCCCCACGCTCCGCGTTCAAGTTGGCTGATGAGCCGGGCGCGCTGGGCGTTGTGCATCGCTGGTGCGATAGAAGAGGGATTAGCACATCACGTTTGCTCGGTTCGAGGATTGCTGTCCCAGAACTGGCGCAGGCTTTCCTAACCAACGTACCGGGAGGGATAACATGCCTCAAAAATCAGAATTCAAAATCATCTCTGGAGACGGACGCAACCTCGAAAAGGAACTTGCACCCCTGGCCGCGAAGAACTGGAGGCCGATTCTGATCACCTCGGCCGGCGTCAGCGTTCCGCCTCAAGGCGTGGGCATCGTCGTCGTGACCATCGTTCTGGAGCACCTCCCGGGAAGCTGAACCAAAGGGCAATGTTGCTCCTTAACCGCGCGGCTCTTTTCCCGAACGGGCAGCCTCGATTTGCTCATCCAGTTGGCCGGCTGGCGCCGACTGCTGGTTTGTGCAGTCTGCGATGTCGCGCAGGGACACGTCCTCAGCGGATCATGGCAGCGGGTAGCTACGCTCAGCGTTTTTCTGAGCGTGGGCTTTTCTCCGGTGGTAACTCGAAAGGCGTGAATTCCGCAGACCCAGAACGTTCTGCGCCGCCCCCCGACAACTTTGTAAGGATCTCCTGCGCATTCTCGCAAATCCTCGAGCGCCAGTCCGAGTTTGTCCGCACGCAAGCCTGCGCGGCGTAATGCCGCATGTTGCGGTCTAAAGTCAACAGATCAACATGAGGAATACTCAGGACGTGGGTCAGGTCTGCTAAGTCGTTTGGTCGCGTAGGCCTGCTCTTGTCTTTGACCATGTCGTAATAGACTTCATGAGTGAGTCTCAGGCTCGGGCAGCGGGTGGGTTTGTCGCAGAGCCAACGCGCAAACTCGCGCATATCCTTGGGTCTCGGTTCAAATCTGCGAGCCTCGATGACCCTCCCATACACCGTTACGAAATACTCCTCGAAACTCGGCACAGGTTGAGCGCGGTCAGAGCCGATAAGCTCACAAAAACCGAATTCTGTCGTCGATGGTTCCTGCAGGACTTCAGGATTTGTACGCCAAAGGTCGAAAAGCGACTGGGCCAAGCTGTATTTGAGAAGAAACCTTGTCAACCCACGGTTGATCAGAGTTAGAGATTCGTCCAATCGTTCAGTGAAGGGCTGTAGCTGCGCGCATTCACGTCCCTCCGCGAAGGCGTTTAGCGCCTCTTGAATTTCTCTGAATCGGAGACCAGGCAATTGGAAGAACCGATGGGGCAATTTCTCGAGCCGATTCAGGAGCTCCATCACGTTAGTTCGGCTGGAACTAGAGAACAATGGTTGTGAAACAGCGCTAAGGCTGTAAAAGGAGTAGATCAACTTGTGACCCCCGCGCTCAAGTTTTTGGCGGAGGGCCTCCGCAGACACCGGTCTTTCGTGCTCTGCGATGTCTATCAGATCTCGACTGTCAAGATATACGAGCATGCGGAGGTTTAGCCGACTAGCGCAGAGCTTCCAAGGTCTGCGCGCCGACGGGCCCCAATTCTAATTAGACACTCGATCGTGCGGAAGATCCGCACCTGCTATGGACTCAGGCTGGTAGGGCGCCTGCGACGCCGCTGGTCCCGACACCCCAAATTACTTGCAGGGCGTAGAGCCCAAACATAGTGGGTCTATCGTTGGTCATAGGCATTCTCCTTTCACCAACGCGGTTATGCCCTTGTAGCGTCCAAACTACTGCTCCCGTTGCCACGAGCAAAGAAAAGGTGCCGAGACCAACAAACGCCCAGGGAATTGAACCCTGTCCGACCAGCCCTACAAGCCTCAGTCCACAGCGGTCATTCACAGATTGTAACGAGGAAACAGGAAAATGTAAAACTAATGTCCTGTGAGCGGGTATCCACGCTCGGCGTTTTTCTGAGCGTGGGCTCTTCTCCGGTGACAGAACCCACGGTCAACTCACACACGAGTTGACCGTGGCCTGTCGTGATCAGGCGACTTCGGCCATGTCGTAGTGCAGAGGGATGAGTTGGTCGGCGCGCAAGCCAAGCGTGGCGTAGGTGCGTCCCCCGTTGTCGCTGAACTCGACCTCGAAAGTCCCGGGCGCAAGCGGCTCCACGACGGTTCCGACTTGCCCGCGACGCAAGCCTCGCTCCGGCAAGTCTTCAAGCAGTGCGACTACGGCAAAGGGTCTGATGGTTTCCACGGTCATCTCACTCCCTCCAGAACGCTTGCCAGAGTATCGGCCTAACGATACAATGGCCGCGCCATGCGAGACAACCCTATCCATTTCGGCACATCCGGCTGGCGCGAGGTGATGGCCGATAAATTTACCTTTTCGAATGTCAAGTTGGCGGCGGCAGGCATTTCGCATTACCTGTTGTCGCAGACGCGCCGCCCGCGTGTGACGGTGGGCTACGACACTCGCTTTCTCTCCGAGAAATTCGCCGAGACGGCGGCGGAGGTCTTGAACTCTCACGGTATCAAGACGCTCGTGGCGACCCGGCCCGACCCGACTCCGGCGCTCGCTGTCCAAATCATTCACTCCAAGCTGGATGGCGGCGTGAACATCACGGCCAGCCACAATCCGGCCGAGTACAACGGCCTGAAGTTTTCCGCCTCCGATGGCGCTCCTGCCCTGCCCGAAGTGACGCAGGCCATCGAGAAGAATGCGGCGCGTGTTCTGGCTCACAGGAAACCGCTCCTGGGCTCGAAGCGTGGTCCGTCGTTGCGCCAGACCGCCGACCCCCGGCCCGATTATCTCGAAGCCATCCGGCAAAAGGTCGACTTGAAGGCCATCGGCGAGGCCAAACTCAAGATCGCCTACGACCCGCTCTTCGGCACCGGGCGCGGCTACCTGAACGATCTTTTGCAGGAAGTGGGCGCCACAGTGATCACCATCCACGACTTTCGCGACGTGCTCTTTGCCGGCTCCGGGCCCGATCCGAGCCAAAAAAATCTGGCCGAGCTCGCCAAGGTGGTGAAGGACGAGCGCTGCGCGGTGGGCCTGGCCACCGACGGCGACGCCGACCGCTTCGGCATTGTGGATTCCGACGGGACCTGGATCAATCCGAACCTCGTTTTGGGGCTGCTCGCGGACTATTTGCTCTTCGATCGCAACATTCCCGGCGGCCTCGGACGCAGTGTGGCCACCACGCACCTGATCGACGCGGTCGCCAAGCTGCGCCACGGACCGGTCTACGAGACTCCGGTCGGATTCAAATACATCGGCGAGCTGATCAAGGAAGACAGAATCGCCTTGGGCGGCGAAGAGAGCGCCGGGCTCACCATCCGAGGACACATTCCCGAAAAGGACGGCATCCTGGCATGTCTGCTGGTGGCGGAAGCGGTGGCCAAGCGCGGCCTCTCCGTCCGGCAGCAGCTCGAGGCGCTGTTCAAGCAGACCGGACCGTTTTACATGACGCGGCTGAATCTGCATTTGCCGCCTAAGATCCAGAAGAGCCTGGTGGCCAAGCTCAAGCGGAATTTCAAGAAGTTCGATTCGCAGCCGGTGGTGAAAATCGACCGGACCGACGGTTTGAAGATTGTCCGCGAGGATGGCTCGTGGGTGTTGATGCGGCTCTCGGGCACCGAACCCGTGGTCCGCGTCTACTGCGAGGCGCCCGCCCAGGACGAACTGGACAAGTTGGTGGAGTCCGCCAAGAAGTTTGTGATGCACGCATGAAGCCATTGCTGCGCGCGGATCCGCGGTTGCATCGAGGCGCGATTCTGATTCTCGCCCTCGCCTGCATCGCCCTGATTGTCCACGAAATCTTCGGCGAGCACGGCTACCTGGCCCTGCGACGCGAGCAGCAAGAGTTGAACCAACTTCAGCAGCAGATCCAACAACTCCAGCAGGAAAACCGCGAACTGGAATCGCAAATCAAAGCCTTGAAGTCTGACCCGAAAGCCATCGAGAAGCTGGCGCGCGAACGCATGGGCATGGCCCGGCCCGGCGAAATCATTGTCACGATGCCCGACAAACACGCGGACTCGCAAGCGCCGCCGGCCAGCGCCAAGGAAACGCCGCCGAAATAAACGAAAGTATTTCAGTGGATCAGTGTGTCAGTATTTCAGTACAGCAGTACTTCAGTATCCCGGTGAACGCGCATCTGTTCCGCCGCAGCCGTTGCACTCATCGTCGATGCCGACCGGAAGGCCGGCGCCACAAAAACTGAAGTGCTGATGAACTGACATACTGAAATACTGAGATACTGACCGACCTTACTTCACCACCCCTTCAAGCGGGCTGGAAGCGGTCGCGTAGAGTTTCTTCTGCATGCGGCCGGCGAGATAGGCTTGGCGGCCGGCAATCACGGCGTGCTTCATGGCCTCGGCCATCAGGACGGCGTCCTGCGCGCCGGCAATTCCGGTGTTCATCAGCACCGCGTCCGCGCCCAGCTCCATGGCAATCGCCGCGTCGGAGGCAGTGCCCACGCCGGCATCGAGGATGAGCGGCACCGAGGTGATCATTTCGCGCAGGATGCGAATATTGACTGGATTCTGGATGCCTAGCCCCGAGCCAATCGGCGCTCCGAGCGGCATCACGGCTGCGGCGCCGGCATCAATCAGCCGCCGCGCCGAGATCAGGTCGTCATTCGTGTAAGGCATCACTACAAAACCTTCACGCACCAGTTGCTCGGTGGCTTTCACCAATTCGAAATTATCCGGGAACAGCGTTTTTTCGTCGCCAATCACTTCCAGCTTGATCCAGTTGGAAAGCCCCACTTCCCTCGCAAGGCGAGCCGTGCGGATGGCCTCGTCACCGTTGTAGCATCCGGCAGTGTTCGGCAAAATGAAATACTTCGAGCGATCGATGTAGTCGAGCATCGATTCCTTGGTGCGGTCGGTCAGGTTCACGCGACGAACCGCCACCGTCACGATCTCGGCGCCCGAGGCTTCGTGCGCCCGCACCATCTCCTGAAAGCTCCGGTACTTTCCTGTGCCCACAATCAGCCGCGAGCGGAATTCCTTGCCCGCAATTCGCAAAACATCGTTATTCATTTTTTGTTCCTTTCGAACTCATTCTAGTGGGCGGGTTGTGAAATTGCAATTCGAGCGGGTTTCCGTGGTAGGCTGCAGATGAGCCGCTCCACTCCTTGGCGCGGGTCGGGTCTTATGTTCATCCAATACCATGAAGGAGAGACAAATCCATGAAACACACGTTGCTCACGATCGCGCTTCTAGTTATGGGGATAAGTACGGCCTTTGCCGCGGCGAAAGAAGGCCAAACGGCACAGGCGGAGCTGAAGGATGCACAGGGCAAGGCGGTTGGTACGGCCCGCTTGACGCAATTGAAAAACGGCGTGCGGATTTCTCTGCAAGTAACTGGCCTCCCCGCCGGCATGCACGCCTTTCACATTCACAATGTCGGCCTATGCGAGGCGCCGGATTTCAAATCCGCCGGCCCGCACTTCAATCCGGAAGGGAAAAAACACGGAATGAAGAACCCCGAAGGGCCTCACGCCGGCGACATGCCGAACTTCACAGTGAGCGCGAAGGGCAAGGGAAAAACGTCGTACGTGGACACTCGCGTCACTTTGGGCGACGGCGCCAATTCCTTATTCCACGAGGGCGGCACAGCTCTGGTTATCCACGAGAAAGCTGACGATGACATGACCGATCCGGCGGGCAACGCGGGCAATCGCATCGCCTGCGGTGTAATCGAGAAAGCTCACTAACCTCCCTGAACCGACATTATGCTCCTTGCGCGCACCACGCCGCTCTCCAGCCCTGCGGCTGTTCGAGGCGGTAGCTGGCGCGACCACAAGCAGGCGATGTTGCTGTACAATCACAACGACCCATTCGAAGGGCGGATTGTCGGAATGATTCCGGCTCGGTCGCCATGAAAGTTACATCGAGAATGCAATGGGTGCGCGCATCGTTAGCAATTGCTTTGATTCCGGGTCAAGTCTCGATTCCCTTCTGCTTGGCCGGGCAACAGAGCGAAACGAAGAAGCCAGCGGAACTTCCACATGCCGCGATCGATATCAATCAGGCTTCCGCGGAGGACTTTGAAAAGCTGCCGGGCATCGGCCCTGAGCTGGCACGCCGGATCGTTGCGTATCGCGACAAGCACGGGCCGTTCCGGCGCGTCGAAGACCTGCTCGTCATCCGCGGCATCGGGCCCAGGAAATGGAAAACAATCCGCCCCTACTTGCGCGTTAGGCAAGAGGGAGAAAACCAGGTCAACGGCCCGGGCACCTGAACCAACGGCCTCTCCTAAAAGAAAGTTCTTGACAATAGGCGAAGAAAAAGCGAAAGTCCCCAAAAGGCGCACGGCGGGCTTTTCGGGGAGAACGACCTATCACAGAATCCTCCGGCCCGCCGCCTCCAGAGCGTCGCCTGCGGGGAACCATCCGGTCTCGCGGGCGGCGCGGCGCCAAGGAGGACGATCCGTGGCGACCGGTTTGGTTTCGATATCTGCTGCTCCCGCCGGAACGGGCATGGCCGCCAATCGTGGTGCGCCGACTCCGGTGAGAGCATCCGGCACGGCACTCGTCGGGATTGCGCGCATGGCTGCGGAGAGCCCGCAAGTTCGCGAACGAGCCGGAACGGAATATTTTGCGCTTGAGTCGCGCTCCATCTTGAACCGCGAATCGAGCGGGCGCATGCCCTTCGCTTGGACGCTCAATCCCTATCGCGGCTGCGAATTCGGCTGCAAATACTGCTACGCGCGCTACTCGCACGAGTTCATGGAGCTGCGCGACGGCCTCGACTTCGAGCGCAAGATTTTCGCCAAGGTCAACGCGCCCGAGTTGCTGCGCGCCGAGCTGCGGCGCGCCCGCGACAAGGGTCTGCCCATCGCCCTCGGCACCGCGACCGATCCGTATCAGCCCGCGGAGAAACAATTCCGCATCACTCGGAGTCTGCTGGAAGTGATCTCGGAATTCGAAGGCCTGGATTTTTCCATCACCACCAAGGGCGTCCTCATCCTCCGCGACCTCGACCTGCTCAAGCGGATTTCCGCGCGCCATCATTTCGGCGTGCACATGACGATCACGACCACCGATGAGCGCCTGGCGCGCCTCGTCGAGCCCAAGGCGCCGCCGCCCGCCAAGCGTCTGGAGGCCGTGGCCGCATTGGCGCAGGCCAGCATCGCTGCGGGCGTGAACGTCATGCCGATTCTTCCCGGCCTGAACGACTCCGAGCGCGCGCTCGACGAATTGGCGCGCCGTGCAGCGCAGGCCGGAGCGAGATCGCTTCATGCCAATATCCTTTTTCTGATGCCCAGCGCCATGCGGCAGTTCATGCCCTTTCTCGAGCGCGAGTTTCCCAAGCTCGTGAAGCGCTATCGCAGGCTCTATGCACGATCGGCGTACTTGAACGGCGAGTACAAAGAGCGAATGACCAAGCTCGTGGCCGAAATCCGCGCCCGCCACGGCCTGGACCGCCGGAGCGCCGAGCCAAAACAATTGGCGCCCCGCGCGCAGTTGATGCTCCATTTCGGGACATGAGAGCAGTGGCGAGTGGCAAGTGGCGAGTGGCAAGCGCTGGCAAATAGGCAGCGATCAGTGCTCGGCCTTCACCGAGCCCGTGTCGGCTGTGGACTCTTGCCGAAAGCTGACGGCTGACCGCTGACAGCCACTCGCCACTTGCCACTCGCCACTGTTGTTGCCGTGACCTTCGTCACACGCACCTGTGATGGCAGTCCTATGGCTTCGTTCAGATATTTCTTAACCTGAAGTCTGATCGTGGCCGACTTATCGGACACCGGGTATTCGACTATTTCAACGAAGGGGACGAAGTCATGGATTTCACACGTGAGCAACGCGGCCCGCGGCTGAGCGTTGAGGAGCTTCGCGACGCGGCGGCGGAAATGCGCGCCATCAACATCATCGACATTTATGCAGCGGGGTCCGGCCATCCCGGCGGCACGCTCTCGCTGATGGACATTGCGGCCGCGCTCTACCTGCGCGTGCTCAATCACGATCCCAAAGACCCGTCGTGGCCGGAGCGCGATCGCGTTTTCTGGTCCTCGGGCCACAAGGCGCCCGCGCTCTACGTGGCGCTGGGCAAGGCCGGTTACTTCCCGCTGGACGACACGGTGCTGTTGCGCCAGCTCGGCTCGGGATTTGAGGGTCATCCTAACTGGCTCAAAGTGCCGGGCGTGGAGATTTCCACCGGCTCGCTCGGCCAAGGATTGGGCATCGCGGTCGGCAACGCGCTGGCGGGGAAATTGTTGGAGCGACCCTATCGCGTTTACTGTTTGTCCGGCGACGGCGAGCATCAGGAAGGAAGCATCTGGGAATCCGTGATGGCTGCCGGCCACTACCACTTGGACAATCTCTGCAACGTGGTGGACTGCAACGAGCTTCAAATCGACGGCTGGGTGCGCGACGTGATGAACGTTGAGCCGCTGGGGGACAAGTACAAAGCATTTGGCTGGAACGTGATTGAAATCGTCGGGCACGACATGGACCAAATCCTTCAGGCCTTCGAGCGCGCCGCCTCCACGCCCGGACGTCCCAGTGTGATTCTGGCCCGCACGGTGAAGGGCAAGGGTGTTTCGTTTATGGAAGACGCGGCCGGTTGGCACGGCATCGCGCCCAACCGCGAACAATTTGAGCGCGCCATGCAGGACCTTGCCACGCCCGCCGTGCCACGCGCGCGCATTGACGCGATGCTGGCCCGCGCCGCCGCCAGCGCTTCGGCAGTCGAGCGCAAGACGAAAGCGAGCTTGCCGAAGTTCAGCGCCGATTACGACTGGAACGCCGGCGAAACGATGAAAGTCGAGATGGATCCAACCCGCATGGGCTTTGGCCGCGGGCTCGAAATCGCGGGCGCCGACCAGCGCGTGGTCACCATCCACGCCGACATCTCCAACTCCATCCGCATTACCGACTTTGAAGCCAAGCACCCCGAGCGGAAGAAGCGAGCCCTCAGCGTGGGCATCGCCGAGCAAAACATGATGGTGGTGGCGGCCGGTCTGGCCAAGGAAGGCTTGATTCCCGTCACCGGCACCTATGGCGTGTTCGCTTCCGGCCGCTGCTGGGATCAGATTCGCACCACGCTGTGCTACTCCAACATGAACGTGAAAATCGCGGGCGCGCACGGAGGCGTTTCCGTGGGGCAGGACGGCGCCACACATCAGGGGCTGGAAGAAATTTCGCTCACCACGATTATCCCGAACATGCATGTGGTGGTCCCCTGCGATTCCCTGGAGACGGAGCGGGCCACCGTTCACAGCCTGCTGGAAGTCGAGGGGCCGGTCTATATTCGCTTCGCGCGTGAGGCCACTCCGGTGGTGACAACATCCGCGACCCCTTACAAGTTCGGCGTCGCCAACATCATTCGATATCGCGGCGAAAAACCGCGCTTCGTTGATGCCTTCGAATCCTGCCTTTCCACCGACTACGCCGGCGAGGGCGAGGACGTTACGCTTGTGGCCTGCGGGCCGATGGTGCCGGAGGCCATGCGCGCTGCCTGGCTGCTGAAGGAAGAGCACGGCATCGAGACGCGCGTGGTGAACGTCCACACCATCAAGCCGCTCGATGTGGGCGCTCTCTTCCAAGCCGCCGAAGAAACCTCCATCATTGTCACCGCTGAGGAACATCAGGTGGGCGGATTTGGCAATATCGTCGCCGGCGCCATCCTGAAGCACCGGGCGAACTTCGAGCACCCGCTGCTGTTCGATATGGTCGGCGTCGAAGACCGCTTCGGGCTTTCCGGCAAGCCTTGGGACTTGATGCGGGCCTTTGGCCTCTGCGCCGAACATATCGCCGAACATGTGCTGAAGCTGCGCGCCCGCCGCCTGGCCGGCGTCGCCGTGTAAAAGCATTGGCAAGGGGCGAGTGCCTAGGGGCAAGAACTGCCACGTAGTCAGTTGTCAGCCATCAGGTCTCAGCAAGCGTTTGCCTCGGAGAGTGTTCACTGAAAGCTGACGGCTGACCGCTGAGGGCTCTCGCTCGCCACTCGTCACTCGCCACTGCTCACAGTTCTCAGCAATCAGTTCTCAGCCTCAGTGTTCGGTTCCCACCTACCACCTACCACATGCTACCTACCGCTCTTTGCGCCTGCCGCTTTGCCTTGGCATTGGCAAGAATTAGACGGGACAGGACACTAGGGTTTCTCCTAAGTTTCGGTTTGGGCAGTGTGAATCTGAAATCTCGAATCTGAGATTTGAAATCAAAGGCTCCGGCGGGCGCGTTGAATCATTCGAGCGTAGGTAGAGGAGCGCGAGCCTGCCCTGAGCGCAGCCGAATGGGCGCTCCCACCTTCGCTCTTGCCCGATTTTCGAATTTCCGGTTCTTGACTTTTGCATTTTGAATTTCTTCTGTGCTCTTCGCCCGCCCTAACCCCTAATCCCTAATTCCTAATCCCTGTTCTTGCCCCGAGTTTCGAACTTCGAGTTTCGATTCTCTGCCCGATTTTCGAATTTCGAGTTTCGAGTTTCGATTCCCCGCCCGAGTTTCGAATTTCCATTCTTAGCAAGGGCGTGTCGCTGCGCCAGCCGCCCGACTGTTCTGCCCCCGACTCCCTACTCCCGATTCCCTACACCCCGCGGCGGTGGCTGGTCAAGCTGGCAGGCTGCAGACTGTTAGGAAGAACTTCGTGCTACCCGAGACTCACAGACTCTGGCCCTTGGCGGGCTGGCCCGCGAGCAAAAACGTCTTCGGATACGGTCCCTCACCGCAAAGTTCGAACGATCCGAAATCCTTATACCACTCTCCCTCGGGAACCAGCGGGCGGGATTCAACCCAGATTCGGACCCTGTCCAGATCGGCGATGCGGATGTTGCGATCCCGCATCCTCTCGATCAGGTGTTGCCGGATTCCGGGCGGCAGCTCGCGCCAAGTTTTGAGATGCGGCATTATTCCCCAAAAACCATGCGGCCCAGTTCGTCGCCCAGGCGCTCCACATCTTTAGGGTCGGTGGCCGCTCTGAATTGTTCAGCGAGGCCGAAGAACTGGTCCTGCTTCCGCTTCTGTGCCTTGATCCCTTCTTCCATGAGCTCCACGATCACCCGGTTGGCGCTGAGGCGCCGTTTCTTGGCCAAGCCGCGCACTTGGCGCGCCATCTCTGCGGGCAGACTCACGCTCTGGCGAACTACTTTGTTTGAGGCAGCCATGGCACCAGTATACACCAGAATGGTGCAGATGAAGACAGCCGCGCAGTTAAACATCCCGCCGCGGCGGGCGCGCTACCCGCTTGCGCGTGATGATCGCCGCCCACGCGCTGGCCGAGGGCGCTTGAGCGAAATTTATTCGTCAACCATCCCGCGCAAGGCGCGAGGTGCCTGCCCTTTGTGCCCGCAGGTTGGGTCGGGAAAGTAGGGTTTCAGATTTCCGCCATGATCCGCTGAGGGCGTCCCGCCTCGCGGGATCGCCCCGATCAATCGGGGCGCCAGCCGGCCCGTGAGAAAAAACATGGCCGAAGCTTGCCCCATTCGCTGCGCTCAGGGCAAGCTCTGAGCAACGCGAACGGATGGCCGTGCCACCACCGGTCGGCCCAATTCCGTTCGACTAGGAATTGCTGCCGGGCGATGAACGAAGGCGAATCTGGCGAAGAACCTCCTCACTGTTCTCGTCCCCCTTGCCTTCCCCCCGCAAGAGGTGTATATGAGAGTGGTAACAAGGCGGCAAAGCACGCTCACTCGCTCACATCGCAAAGAGCGCCGTGATTGTGCCCTCTGCGACCGCAGTCCTATGGATCCTTCGCCTGCGAAACATTTCAGAAGCACAGCCGCTTTAGGGGCGGCATTGAAGCGTGGCGATGTTTACGACTGGCTGGTCACTAAGGGGTACTTCCCCGAGTCCTACGTCCTTCCACCGTGCTTCGTTGTCTTATCACACCCGCCCTTCAAGAAAGTGTATTGCAAGGTAACCAAGAACAAATTCCACCCCAAAAGAACGGAGTGCCTACGGGTGCACTTTCCGAAGACGGATGTCACCGACAGGACTTTCAGCGTCATGCACCCCGAGATTCATTCCGACATCGCTCGCACAATAGCCCGGAACTGGAAAACTCTGCTTCGGCGCATTTTCCACAAAGACAACAAGGTCTGCTCGTATAGCTTCCCGATCCCACTCGATTCGAGAAAGAAGGGGTCTGTTGCAACTCTTCGAAGTGGAAGGATGATTTACGAGTGGATTGCTATGGCAGAAAACGATCTCGCCGCAAATTCATATCGCTTCAATTACCTGGTTAAGACAGACGTCAAGAATTTCTACCCTTCGATATACACACACAGCATCCCATGGGCGATCCATGGCAAGAAGCGCATCAGAAAAAAACAGAACCGCTACGATTTTAGTTTCTTCGGTAACAGACTGGATAAGTTATTTCAGAATGCCAACGATGGATGCACAGATGGGGTGCCTATAGGCCCTGCCGTGTCCGATCTTATCGCAGAGGTTGTCCTGTCTGGTGTCGATCGGTTGTTATCAAAAATGATCGAAACGGAGATTAAGGAAGAAGTCCTGGTCGTAAGGTTTAAAGATGACTACAGGATCTTGGCCAAAACGGAACAAGACGGGAGGTCGGTCATCAAGGCCCTTCAGGCGGCACTCGACGAATATCACCTCGAGCTCAACGCCGAGAAGACTCAATTTCATAAACTGCCGAACGGATTATTCAGGGAGTGGAAGTCTCAGTATTATTCTGCGAACCCACGCCCGAAATCCTTCTACGACTTCGAACGCTTTAAGGAGGTTTGTCTCTCCGTCGTAAAGATAGATGGCAACAATCCGGACACTGGTGTCATTGATTCCTTCTTGGCGGGCCTCGTGACCAAGAAATACAAACTCCGCCTGAAGCTTGATTCAAGATCCCTGCCCAAAATCATCAGCCTGCTTCTAATGTTGGCCCGCCGAAGAACAAAGGCGTTTCCAAAGGTGCCGGCCCTCATTGAAGCAGTCCTTCACTCTCCTTTTGGGAGAACTCACGCACGTGAAATCGCTGACTACCTCAGGGAGCTCTTGCAGCAACTGTCCAAGAGGGAGGCCGAGAACAGATATTTGATCATTTGGATTTGCTACTTTTTGCGAGCTAATGGATTCAAAGTAAAGTTTAAGGGCAAGGGTAGGGTCGCCGACCCAATCGTCAGGGCGACTTTCACTAGCCGTTTTAATACGTTCAGAGCTTCCGGAGACTTCAAGCTATTTCAAGGCGTGAGAGCGGCGGCCAAAAGAGTATCGATGCTGGAACACCTTGATGTGTTCAAGCCTCAGTAATCTATGCGACGTTTGACGGGTGGCGCAGACATCGCCTTGGATGTCTGTGATCTCGGGACGCGCGGTCCGTTCGGCCGGGTGGGGCCCCTGCAACGCGAACTTAGGTTCGTCTCTGGCAGGTTCCAGACGATCGCTCCAGCGTCGCAGAGATGGCATAATACGAGAATGTCTGCGCCACCCGCGAGCGGTCATTTTACACTGGAGCACTCCAATGAATTTGGAAACAAGACTTGAACCGAGGTTGTGGGAGGCAGTTCGTGCGAGTGTGGAGGCGCGAAAGTTCACGGGTGCAATCCTTGACGCCATCCATCTGCTCAGTGACGTTATTCGAGAGCGGTCTGGGCTTGAGGGAGACGGCGTCCCACTCGTTGGAGCAGCCTTCGGCGGCGCCTCACCCAAGCTCAAGGTAAATCGTCTGCAGACCGAATCTGAGCAAAACGTGCAGCGAGGGGTTGAGGCTCTCCTCCGTGGTGTGTACCAGGCCATCAGAAATCCAAGGAGTCACGGCGTGCATCAGGACGACGAACGCGATGCCGATGCTATCCTCCCGTTTGTGGACTACCTGCTGCGTGTGGTTGACCAGTCCCGAAGCCCGTTCTCCCTCCCAGTTTTCGTCGCCAGGGTACTCGATCCCGACTTCGTCCCTAAGGAACGGTACGCCACACTCCTGGTGAACGAGATACCAGCCAATCGCCGCCTGATGACTTGTCGAGAGGTCTTCGCTAGACGGTCAGAGGCAGACGGTGCCAAGGTCATTTTCTTCTTTGCGGCCATCCTCAAAGCGATGACCCCTGAGGACGTCGGCGAGCTGTGTGAAGTCATATCCGAGGACCTGCGGCAGACGGATGACGAGGACACCATCCGCTTCGTGCTGCGGGTGTTCCCGCCAGACCTTTGGCCTCGTCTCGATGAGGTTGCACGGTTGCGGATCGAGAATAAGCTAATACGGTCAGTGGCGGACGGCAAGTGGGTGCAGCGACAAAACCGATGCACAGGGGGCGCATTGGGTACCTGGTCCACCAATATCATTGAGCATTTTACCCTCAGGGATGACCTGTGGCGCGCCCTAACTGACAAGCTCGAATCATCTGAGATCGAACAACAAGATTATGTCTTCAAATACTTCATGCATCACGCGGACCATTGCTTCGATGCTCCGCCGGTCAATCTTGTATTGGCCGTGAACCGCGGCCTTGAATCAGGCGATTCCCGGTTCAAAGAGGCTGCGGAGCGCTGGAGATTCGACGCAGCCCTCGAAAGTCGGGAGTCGGAACACCCTTGGCGCAAGCCCTTTGCACCGGCCCTGGCAAGCTTTACGCCTGCGTCCGGGGTCCGGGAAAGTGAAATCACCGACGAAGACATTCCGTTCTGAAGCAAGCGCGGACCACCGGCGTTGTGGTCCGCGTCCCTCGCGTGTCATGGGCCATCAATCGGATGCGATAGGCTATAATGCTAGCCTATCCCAGGAGAGAGCTGCAGGCCGCGAAAACGGCGGCCTGCGCTGCGGTGTCCGCGCTACCCGCTTATTTCCAGAAGATCGAAAAGGACCGTATCCACATACCTCTTGATCCGGTGAACCTCGGTGCGTGCGCTTTCGACATGGGTTGCGAGAGACGCTCTGTTGTAAACAGCCCGCGTTACGTCCCCAGTTAACGACTCGACAAGATCGACTGATTTCTCCGCGCTTTCTGTCTGCGTTTTCCTGCGCTCGCGGGAACTGAGAACGAACCTGACCTTCTGCTTCATAGTCGGTTTCGTTTGGCTCTGCTCTAGTTTGTAGCCTGGTTGCTTCATCACTTGAACGTCCGGTGCAAGATGGTCTAGGGTCTCTCGCAAAGCTTCGCGAAACTCGGACGCGGTGCCTCGGTAGGAAAGCCGATTATGGGCCTGAAGATCAAGAATACCCTGTCGATACGACGCAGCGGCGGACGGAACATAGTCATCCAGCGTACGCAGAATAAGCTCTTCCGCTTTGCTTAGGTCTGACAGGGATGTGCCGGAGATCCCTTTGGAGGACACCCGTGAAAGGCAAGCAACATTTAGTTCGGCAAGCTCCTTTCTTAAAGTTCCGAGGGCTTTCACATAAGCCTTTCTTGAGTTGTTTCCTTGCGAGAGGCGGAGAAGATCCTGGCACAGTGCGTCAATTGGGAGGAGTGTGTCTGTCTGGCCAATTGTGTTAGCAACCCCCTCGCGGCAATCAGAAAAATATGACGTTGCGAGTTCGACTACGGAGTCCCTAGTCTCTCGATCGTTGAGATTTACGGACTTGCCGCGGCGGATTTTGGCTTGCAGCGTAGATAGACGTTCAAGAAGGTCCCCAAGCATGCGGCTGCCCTCCGGTTGTTGGCGGTCACCGGTTTTTCCGATTCTCGCCGCGGCCTTTCCTCGTTGGCCCGGTCGCGGTTCGTGGACCGCGAGGCATGCTATGGACGACAAGGTTGTGCCCAACAGCATTAAGTTTATATTCTCCACTGCCAACAGAATCGAAGTACCCGGCGTTCTTGGCGTTGGCCAGCGTGGCTCTAATTTGGTTGGGCAACGGGAACTGGGCAATCTTGAAATAGGTTTCGATGTCCTTCTGATTTATCGACTTTTTCCGCTGATTCATAGGTGCCACATTCGAGAGGTAGTACCCGATAAGAGCGGCCATCTCGTTAGCAGAGCGGGGTTTCTTTTCCTCTTTAAATGTTTTGATGTGGACTTCTTGCTCAGGCACTGACGATGATTCCACCCCCTCGGACCCGCTTGGCTTCGCAGGAACGCCGCGCTCCTCTCTTGCGTGACCAACCCCTTCGAGATCCAATCTCTTGGCAACATATTCCAAGACACTCATACGGGCCTTCGCTGACAGCGGGCCAAGCGCGGATAACACGCTGCGGATCGCTTCAATCTCGTGATCTACCGGGTCTGCCATGATTCACCTCCGGTCCAGGCGTTCCATCGTGTTTTGTACCTTTACCGCCGCGTTACCACTCCGGTATACACCTACGGCGGGGGGAAGGCAAGGGGGGAAGAAAAAACAAGTATGAATTATGAATTATGAATGATGAATGGAAGAAGACGGAAGAGAATTATGAAGTATGAAGTATGAATGATGAAGGGGGAACAGGCCAATTATGAATGATGAATTCTGAATGATGAATGGGCTAAGAGCGGTAGGAGGTAGAGCCTGCCCTGAGCGAAGCCCTGCACCGTACGGTACGGGGCGGAGCGAAGGGTTGCATGTAGTAGGTGGGGAAGAGCAGAAACACCGCGCACGCGCCTCTTGCACGGGGCCTTTGGAAGCGGTAGTATCAGGCTCATGACGGATAAACAGGCCGTAATCGACGCTCTCGAAAGACTCCCGGAGAACGCCTCGCTCGAGGAAATCCGCGAGGAATTGCGCATCATGGCGTCCATCCGGCGGGGACGGGCGGACGTAGCCGCAGGCCGCACCAAGACTCAGGAGGAAGCGGAACGTTTGCTGGAGTCCTGGGCCACAGCATGGACTTCAAGATAATATGGTCAGACGCGGCGATTGCGGACTTGCAGGACATTTGGTCTTACATCGCCCAGCATGACCCCAAAGCTGCCGAGCGGGTGGGGCGGGGCATACTTGCGCACGTCCGCATTTTGGAGTCGTTTCCCTTTATCGGCCCCACCTACCCGCGCGGCGCGAAAGGGAAATTGCGCGAGATCGTGTTTCGTTCCTACCGCATCTTCTACGATGTCAGTGAAGAGTCCCACACGGTCGAGATTGTCCACGTCTGGCACGGCGCACGTGACGAGCCGACTTTTTGAATGGCCCGACACAAAGGAATGATGAAGTATGAATTATGAATGATGAATGGGGAGCAGGCCAATTATGAATGATGAATTCTGAATGATGAATGGGAAAAGGAGGAGACAGAAGACGGTAGAGCAGTAGGTAGCATGTCGTAGGTAGGGGAAAACCAGTCTCCGAAACCCGACACCCGAATCCCGAGACCCGAAAAAGTGCGCGACAATTCAGGCGGCTTTGGGGATCTGCAGCTCCACAGGCGCGGCGGCGCGGCCCCGGCTCATCATCCAGCCCACAAACGCACCGAACAGCAGGCCCCAGACGGCGAGCTCAACCGCGTGGGTGTGGGCAATGGTCGGGGACATGATGGGGTTAGGCAGGATCAGCCCGGGGCTCCCGTCCCACGCCGCGTACATGAGCGCGGTTCCCAAAGCCACGCGCTGGGCTCCGCCGCGGAGCATCCGTATCGCAGGCAGGGTCAGCGCCACAAACAGCAGCGCCCGTCCGGCCTGGAACGGGAACATCCACGGCGTCGAGGACCAGGTCCATGCGATCTGTCCCCAGAAGCTCCTGATCTCGGTAGTCCCGGAATAGAACTGGCGCAGCGCCGGATTCTGCCAGGCGATGTAGTAGCCGCAAAGGTAGTAAAGCGCGATAAAGGCGCCGGTGGTTGCAGCCAACGTCCCGACCCATCGAGCCACGGACCAGTGGACGCGTTCGCTGGGCGCTTCACGCGGGGCGCGCGCAAAACCTCCCAAAACCCACACCGCAAACGGGGCAAAGACCGTGGCGACGAGCAGGCCCATGGCCAGCGCTCGGGCGCTCATGCTCGACGACACGTGACCCCGGAGGTAGGGCGCGGATTCAATCGCCGTCTGCGCCCACATGTTGAGCACCACCAGGAAAAGTGCGCCGGTGGTCTTCCAGCCGCTCCACTTCGATTCCAGCACCAGGTAGGTGACGACAATCGTCTGAATGAGCGACGCCACGAAGAGCCACAGCACGAAATTTCCCGGCTGACCCGCAGGCGCGGTTGCCGTCGCCGTGCCGGCGGTGGCCGGGACCGCCTTTGCCATTCCGGCGACCATCGCCCCAATCATAAAAATGATCGTCAACCCGATGGCGAGGACAATCGTCTTGAACCCGATTTCAATAGCTTTTCTCGCGGTCATAGCGTGTCTCCTTTCTGGACCGTATACCGGCGCCGCAGCCGCTGGGGGCAACCAAAACGAGACTCTTTTGTCCTGCACACGTCTCGGGGCTTGATGCACCGCGGCAGAGCACCAACCAAAGGAAAAACTCTCACCACAGAGGTCACAGAGCCCACAGAGCTTTGCTGCTCCGTGATTTCTGAGTCCTCTGTGGTGAGTCTTGTTCTAAGGCGCTACGTCCAATGCTTCATGATCTCCCCGAAGCACTCCAACCCGCTCCCAATGACACCGCCGTAGCCGCCTCCCGGGCTGGTCCATGCCCCGGCCAGGTACAAGTTCTTGATGGGCGTGGTATGCGGCAGCCGGCGCGGATTGGAATTCTCCAGCGTCTGGTCCCATCCGTAGATCGCGCCGCGATAATTCCGCGTGTAGCGCACATTGGTCAACGGCGTTCCAATCTCTTTCACCTCGATGGCCTGCGACAATCCCGGCAAAATCGTTTTTTCCGCCTGCCGGATCAGCAGGTCGGCCATACGCTCCTTTTCGGCGCGATACTCCTTTTTGTTTCCGCTCCAATAGGCGGCTTCGTAAGGCTTCCAGTGATCGTACCCTTGGAGCGTAATCAGGCTGATGGTGTTCTTTCCCTTGGGCGAGTACCCGGGATAGAGAATGTCATAGAGCATGAGGCCGAATCCCGGATTGCTCAGGTCGGCGTTTAGCGAGGCTTGGTATGCGGCCTCCATATCGTAAGTGGAATAATAGAAGACTTCCGCGTCGGTCAGCTTAAGCTCGTGGACGAGGTCCCGCTTCAGCCCTAGATAGATCAGGAAGCTGGAAAGGCTCGCGCTGAAGCCATCCATCCGGGCCAAATAGTCCTTCAAATGATCGTCGCGCTCGAGTAGCGAGTGGAAAGTGTCGTAGGCATTCGCGTTGGATACCACCACTCTGCCTGTGTATTCCTTCTGGTCGGCGGTTCTCACGCCATAGGCCGTTTCGTCCTTGACCAGTATTTTCTCCACCCGGCTTCCCAGTAGCACTTTGCCCCCGCGCGCTTCGATGAAGCTCACCAGAGCGTTGCTGATAGTCTGCGAGCGTCCCTTGGGATAGAAACCACCCGCGGCCAGATAACCGTACGTGGGAAAAGCGTAGTAGATGCTCGCCAGCTTGGAAGGAGGCAGGCCATAGTAGGCCCACAGCGCCGAAATGATGCCTTTCAGTTTTGGGTTTTTGATTTTCTCATCCACGATTTGGCCCCACGTGCTGCCGGAGAAGCGAACCACGTGAGGAAAATCGATGGGAAAGCGGCTCATGTCCACGTTGCCCGCGCCGCTCATGAGCCGGCTCAATTCCTCGGTCAACTGTTTCATCTCGTCGAACAGGGCGTTGATCCCTTCTTTTTCGTCGGGGAAGGCTTTCGTCAGTTGGTCGATATAGCCCGGCAGATTTCTGTTGGGCACGCGAATCTCGTGGTCGGGGAAAATGGCACGATAGAGACTGGGATGAGGCACAAACTCGACCTCGGTAATCTCCGGGAACCCGGGGATCAGATTGTGCAGGCCGTTCCGCTCGCCGACGGTAGTGGAGTGCAGTGAGACGTCAAATTCAAAGCCGCCCGGGCGCTTGAAGCTGGTCGCGTAGCCGCCGGGTTTGTCGTGTTGCTCCAATACTAGCGCCTTGAAGCCCTGGCGCGCGAGAGCCGCAGCACAGCTTAGGCCGCCAAGCCCCGAGCCGATAATCACGGCATCGAACTGGCCCTCTCCGGCGACGCGCGCTTCCGCAACCGGCAGCGAACTCCAATCGAGGACCCCACCGGTCATGGTAGCGACTAATGTCTTGATGAATTCTCTGCGCTTCGGCTCGATCTCTGGCATGACTCACCTCCAATGGCGTTGCTGCGCGGCGCTCAATTTAGCGCCGCCCTTCTAGGGCGGCACATGCCGCGCTGAAGCCTGGCGCTACGACTCGGGCCTGAACACTTGCGCAGAATCTAGCGCGCGAATTCTGAAGATGCAGTGACGCTGGTCACGGCGATGTGTGCAATCAGGTTGCCCGGTGCGGGTCCGAAACTTGCAGCCACAGGAGTTGAAAACCGATTGCCGAGGGGGCGATGATGCTCAACGATGAGACGGGAGAGAAACAAAGCGCGGGCGCAGCAGGTATGCGGAGTTGTTCTCTTGCTCCGCGGCTCTTGCCCGCCGGATAGGTGAAAGGCGCAGCCTTCGGAAAGCTGCGGCTCTACCAGTTCAAGCCTTAAACGCAGACCTGTGCCGCTGCCTTACTGATCTCCCACGGTCTTCGTTGACATCTGGATATAAGGGAAGCATTCAGGGATGTGAGTGTCATACACCGCGTGGCGGCTCCAGACCCACGCCGGATGCGGATTCAGCTCCGCGCCCCCCGGCTTCAAAAGTTCAAAGCGTCCGAAGAAGATTCTCCAAACGTCGCGATCTTTGGGCGGCAGCGAGCGACCCGCCGCCAGCCACTTCATTCCCTTCCACGGAAACGCCAGCTCCACAGTCCAGCCTTTGTCGGGCAATGAGTTGTCGTTGATCTTACCGTCCACATGGACGGCGTGGACCAGGCCGGGAAACTCCCAGTCGAGAAACGCCCACCGGGTGCCCCGCGGATGAGTTCCCCACCAGAAGGATATCGGCTGACGGTCGTAGTCACCTCCGAAGGTGAAGGCCTTCCTTTTGAATACGTCGAACTCGGGCACATCGAACTGGCCGCCCTTCTTGTACGCGTCTCGCCAGATGAAGAAGACTTGGTAAGGAGTGCCCAGAGCGTTGATCTCAAACTCCGAATAGGCGTCACCGCCGTCGATGAAAACTTCGGCGTCGCTCTCCTGGAAGATTGTCGAGCCAGGCTGCGTCAGGTGAGCCTCGACGTAAGGCTCCTCCAGCCACATGCCGATGTAGAGATAATTGTCATCCCACACGACGGCGCCTCGCGTGTCATATAAACCGGGCTCGCCGGTTACCATGTCCACAAAGCGGGGCGATTTCTCTGCCATCTGCCACGACGGTTCGTCCAGAAGACCATCAACCTTGATTAGGCCGGCCGCCTGGCGCGCTGTGTAGTGCGCGATGTCGTTCTGCGTGCATCCGTAGCTCCCCGTGCCGGACTTCATCAGCGAATTCATCGGCTGAGTCGCCTGCGCGGGCGGGCGGGGCGATGCAGGGCCCGGCTTCGAGTGCACGAACACGGTAAGCAAGAACAACGGCAGTACCCATCGGCTGAGGGAGAGAGTTTTTGTCCAAGTGTTTTTCATCGTGGGACTCCTTCGGCAGGCGGCGTGCAAGACTCAAATGCGTAATAGACCCCTCACTTCCACATCGGCTGACGGACGCCGGGGCCAAACCTAAGCTTCCGTCTCTTCGCCCAAGGGAGAGGATCGTGATTGAAGAAATTCCTGATCACCCTTCGTCCGCCCTTGTGCTTTGGACACCGGCCGCCTCACCCTCATCCAAAATCTAAAATCCACAATGGAAAATTCTCACCGAAACGCTTCCTTGTTCACGACGTAAGGCATATCGGCGGGGTTGCCGCCGTAGTTGCCTTCCAGAACATCGATGAGCGCCTGAACGCATCGGCCGGCCATGCCTTTATTGGGGTCGGTAGAAAGCCGAGTGGTGTGCCCGGCGCTGGCGAAGTGAGGAAACAGGCGAACACGGTCTTCGATGTCCGGATCGCGCAGCGGCGAGTCGGGAGGCAGCGGCTCAGTCTCATAGACGTCGAGCGCCGCGCCGGCGATCACGCCCGCCTTGATGGCCTCGGCCAGCGCGCGCTCATCCACCACCGGCCCGCGCGAGGTGTTCACGAGATAAGCGGTGGGCTTCATCATTCTCAGCGTCTTCTCGTTGATCAGGTGATAGGTCGGCATGGCGGCTTCGCCCTCGCGCAGCAGCGGCACATGCAGCGTGACAAAGTCGCCGCCTTCGAGTGCCTCCTCAAAACTGACGCAGCGGATGGTGCGCCGCTGCGGCGTAAAGCCCTGGCGGAAACGAAGGTCCATCATCTCCTGAATCTTGTTCATGAAATCGGACGGCGGGGGAAACGCGTCGACGCAGAGAAAATTCGAATCGAATCCGATCCCTTTCTTGATCAGCGCCTGGCCGATGCGCCCCGTGCCGATCACGGAGATGGTCTTGCCCGTGACTTCGTCGCCGAGAAAAGGCAGAAACGGATGCCACGTGCCCCAACGGTTGTCACGCACCAGGTGCTCGGCGGGGCCGAGTTTCCGCGCCACGCTGCCCAGGATGAGAAATGCGAATTCCGCCGTCGCTTCGTTCAAGACGTCGGCGGTGTGCGTGAACGGGACCTTGTAGCGATTGGCGTCAGCGCGGTTGATGTTGTCAAATCCGACGGCGTCCTGCGCCACCACCTTTAGCGTGCCGCGGCCCGCCTCAAAAACCTCCCCGTCAATCGGGTCGCGCAGCGTGGTGATGAGCCCATCAATGCCGGAACACACCTTTTCCAGAATCAGGCTCTTGGGCGGCGCCTCGAGATGGTCGTAGACTTCAAGCTCGTAAGCGCGCTCGCGCAGGAGTTTGAGCGCGTCATCACCAATGTTGCAGGTGGCAAACACGCGGAAGCTCGCTTTGTTCTTAGGCATGCACGGTTAATGGTAACTGAACGTAAGAGTTTCAGCGGTAGACGTCTTTTCGATGCGCCACCCGAACGACCATAACCATAAGGCGGACATCGTCAATCTGGCACACCAGTCGGTAATGTCCGACTCGGTATCTCCATAGAGTCGCCTTATCTCCGACTAGCGCCTTGCCAAAATCGCGAGGGTTTTTGACGCCGCTGATCCGCTCTTGCAGAAATTTCACGATGCGGCGCTGGACGATTCGGTCCAGCTTCTTGAGTTCACCCAGAGCGCGGGGCTCGAAGCTAACCGTCCAGGCCAAGCTGCTTCACCACCTCCGCCAAGGGTATAGGCGCCAAATTCTCTTCCAGCCGCGCGACTGCGATCAGGTAGTCTTCCTGTTCATCGAGAAATTCTGCGATGGCTTTCTTGGCGTAGTAAGCTTTAGGCCGACCGGTGCGCTTGGCGAGCCGATTGAGCCGGTTTTCCAACTTGGCAGAGAGTCTCACCGTCAGCATACAACACCGCCCGACGTGGAATACAAGTATTACATCTTAGCACGAATCAGGTTGGGCAGGTTGGGATCAAAGGTTCTTCTTCACCCACTTCCCTATCCAATCCAGCGCCTTCTGGATGTTCTCCACCGAATTGGCGAACGAGAAGCGCAAGTAGTTCTCGCCCCAGGCGCCGAAGGCCGTTCCGGACAAACCCGCCACGCCCGCTTCATTGAGGAGGGCTTCCTCGAGTGGCTTCGACTTGCGGCCGGTGCCGGTGATGTTGGGAAACACATAGAACGCCCCGTGTGGCTGGCGGCAACGGAAACCGGGGATTTTGTTCAGCCCATCCACAATCACGCTGCGGCGCCGCCGAAATTCCTCACGGATGTTGTCCGCGCAGGACTGGTCGCCGCGCAGGGCCGCGGCTCCGGCGATTTGCGTGAAGCTCGCCGGGCAGGAATTCGCGTTGGTCTGAAGTTGGGCCACTTTCTGCGCGAGGTCGCGCCGCATGATGCCGAAGCCCAGCCGCCACCCCGTCATGGCGTAGGTCTTTGAGAAGCCGTCCAGGATGATCGTCTTCTCCTGCAGTCCGGGGAACTGGGTGATGCTGGCGTGCGCGCCTTCGTAGATGAGCCGGCTATAAATCTCGTCGGAAAGAATCATCAGGTCGCGGCCCACCAGCGCCTCGGCCAGCTCCGCCACCGCTTCGCGCGGTATCACGCCACCGGTGGGATTTTGCGGCGAGTTCAGGATCACGAGGCGCGTGCGCTCGGTGACCTTGTCGATGATCTCGTTCACGTCCACGTCGAAGTCGTGTTCCTCGCGGAAGCCGTAAGGCACCGCGCGCCCGCCCACGAAATTGATCATCGATTCGTAGATGGGAAATCCGGGATTGGGATAGATCACCTCGTCACCTTTGTCGACGAGCGCCAGGATGGCGAAAAACATGATGGGCTTTGCGCCCGGCGTGATCACCACTTCGGCGGGATCCACACTGATGCCGCGCCGCCGCGAGGCGTCCTCCGCCACCGCCTCGCGCAGTTGTGGCAGGCCGGCGGCGGGTCCATAGTGCGTCCATCCCTTGCGCAAGGCGTCCGCTGCCGCCTCGACAATGTGCGGAGCCGTGGGAAAGTCGGGCTCGCCGATCTCGAGGTGAACCACTTCGCGCCCGCTCGCTTCCAGCGCCCGCGCGCGCACCAAAACATCAAAAGCACTTTCTGTCCCGAGCCGCGACATCCTCTCGGCTAAGCGAAGTTCATGCATGGTGCTCACCATGAAAGTCCTCCCTAGTTCTTAAACCCATGAGGCCCGGAAAGGAGCCCCTCAAGCCCCAGCCAGCATATTTCCAAAACCAGTGGAAGTCCAGCTTCGCGATCGAATCGCGCCAGCCATGTCATGCTGAGCGCAGCGAAGCATCTCGCCACTCGTCACTCGTCACTGTTTCCTCGTCAGCCGATTGTACTTCTTCAAAACCTCTTGCAGGCGGTCGTGGGGAATCGCATCCACTTTGTGATTGTCGATCCCGGTCATGGTTTCCGCCGCCACCAGTGCATTGGCGATGGCTTCCTCTGTGGCCTCGACGGTGGCCTCAAAGAGTGAACCCATTTCGTCGTTCGGAACCATTTGCAGTTGGCGCAACCCAGCGGGTTTGCTCGCATCCGAATTAGCCGTCGAGAAGGCGATGAAAATGTCGCCCGAGCCGTTCCCGGAAACGCTTCCGGTTCGAGCCAGACCCAGCGACGCGCGCCGCGCCAAGCGCTTCAACTGGTGAGGCAGCAGGGGCGCGTCGGTCGCCACCACGATGATGATCGAGCCGGTGTCGTCTCCGGCACGCGGCGCCGCTCCGTCCGGGGTCACAACCTTTGAATACACTGGACTTCCTGGAATCTCGCGCCCAACCGGAACCCCCGCAATGCGGAGCTGGTCATGCCGGCCACAGTTGCATTGCACCAGCACGCCCAAGGTGTAGCCTCCGGCTTCCGCGCTCAGTTTTCTCGATGCGGTGCCGATGCCACCCTTGAACTCGTAACAAATCATTCCCGTACCGCCGCCCACGTTGCCTTCCGTGACCGGACCCGAAGCTGCGCCCTCCAGAGCTTTGTAAACATGATCTTTCTTAACATGAAAACCATTAACATCATTCAGGTAGCCGTCCCACGTTTCAGCCACCACCGGCAGCGACCACCAATATTCCGATTCCGCCGGCTGCCCGTGGTCCACCCTCCATGCGATCACGCTGTCGCGCACCACGCCCACGCTGTGCGTGTTGGTGATCATCACCGGGCCTTCCAGGAACCCGGATTCTTCCACCCACGTGGTGCCGGTCATCTCGCCGTTGCCGTTCAGCGAAAACCAGGAGGCGAAAACCGGGTCGCTGGATTTCTTTCCGCGGGGCAGGATCGCCGTCACTCCTGTCCTCACCGGACCTTTCCCAACTTCCAGCTTGCCGCTGCCGGAAATGAGCGTGACGTGCCCCACTTCCACGCCCTGTACGTCCGTGATGGCATTGAGGGGCCCGGGCGTCCCGTCAAACGGAATTCCAAGGCCGCGCGCGCGGGGTTTGGACTGAGCAACAGCGCTTGCGGCGGCCGCTAGGACGGCAATCAAAATGGCGAGGCCAACGCACTGACCAAGCCTATTATCGATGGGGTGAAAGTCCTGAGCACTCATAGCTGCCCCTTATACTACTTCACAAGCGCCCCCAAAATCTCAGTGACGCCTGGCACAACCCGGTGTGACCAGGTGCGCTTCCCCACCGGCGATGTACGGGGCGTTGACTGTGCCCGGCGCGATGGTTATGATGACGGCTTGAGAAGACGTAGTGAATGCGGATCTGCCAACACGATTCGATTCCTGTGTTTTGCCCTGCCACTCGGTCTCAATGAATCTCAAGAAGGTGCCACGTGTCAAAGATCACTGAATTGCACGTAAACGGAACGGCCCGCACGGTGGACGCGGACGCTGATACGAGCTTGCTGAGCGTGCTCCGTGACCAGCTTGACCTCACCGGCTCCAAATACGGATGCGGCGAAGGCCAGTGCGGCGCCTGCACGGTTCTCATTGACGGCTTCCCCAGGCGCTCCTGCATCACCAAGGTGGGCGCGGCCGCGGGCAAGAAAATTACGACCATCGAGGGACTGGCACCGGACGGCAACCTGCATCCCGTCCAGCAAGCCTTCCTCACCGTCAATGCCTTCCAGTGCGGCTATTGCACTTCGGGGATGATCATGTCTGCGGCGGCGTTTCTCAACGCCAACGCCAATCCAACAGAGCCCGAAATCCTCCGCTTCATGCAAGGCAACGTTTGCCGCTGCGGAACATATCAACGAATCGTGGCGGCGATTCAGCAGGCAGCGCTGACGATGAAGGAGGCCCGGCGATGAGCGACAAACCGAACAGCCAGCGCAGTGCCGTAGCGCCGACCTTTAGGTCGGAACCTGCCGGGCTAAGGCCCGGCTCTACGACCTCAGACACGGCGAGGATGGCCGTGCCACCCATCGAGCCCGAGCGCTACGAGTTCTTCGCGCCTTCCGCCTATCACTTCGAATTCGACCGGCGCGAGTTTTTCAGAATTTTCGGCTGCGGTTTGGTTATCGTCTGCGTTCTGCCGGAGGCCTCTGCTTTCCAGGAGTCGGGCCGGAGAGGTTTCGGCCGCGGCGAGCAACTGCCGCAGAAGATTTCTGCCTGGCTACACATCGGCGAAAACGGCACGGTGACGGTTAATACCGGCAAAGTGGAAATGGGCCAGAACATCCGCACCTCGCTCACCCAGGCCGTTGCTGAGGAGTTGCGCGTTTCGCCCGGTTCCATTCGCATGGTGATGGGCGATACGGACCTGACGCCTTACGACATGGGCACGTTCGGCAGCCGCACCACGCCGACGATGAGTCCGCAGTTGCGCCGCGCTTCCGCCGCCGCGCTTGACGCTCTGTTCGATCTCGCCGCAAAGACCTGGAACGCCGACCGGGCCAAGCTCGTCGCCGCAGATGGCGCGATCACCGATCCGTCAACTGCGCGATCAGTGAAATACGGGGAGCTTCTGAAAGGGCAAGAGTTGGCGCAGGTGATCCCAGCGGAAGACCCGCTGGTTCCGGCGGCACAGTGGAAGGTCATGGGCACGTCGCTGCCCAAGGTCGATGGCCGGGACTTTGTCACCGGCACTCACAAGTACGCTTCCGATTTGAAGCTTCCGGGAATGTTGCACGGCAAGATTCTTCGCCCGAGTTCGTTCGGCGCGACGCTCGCGTCACTCGACACGAAGACGGCGGAAGCCATGAAGGATGTGACGGTAGTTCACGATGGCGATTTTGTGGGCGTGGCCGCGCCCACCGTCGAACTGGCTTCGCGCGCCGTCGCGTCAATCGCGGCGGAATGGAAGTCGTCGCCCCAACCTTCGCGCAAGGAGCTGTTTGAATACCTGAAACAGAATCCGGCCGCCAGCAACGGTTTCGAGCGCGGCGGCGCTCACAAAATGGGCGACGTCGCAGCGGGATTGGCGAGCGCCGACACGCACTCCGAGCAAACCTACACCGTGGCTTACATCGCGCACACGCCGCTCGCGCCGCGCGCCGCCGTGGCCGAGTGGAAGGACGGCAAGCTGTCCGTATGGACGGGCACGCAACGGCCGTTTGGAGTGAGGACCGAACTCGCTGACGCTTTTCACATTCCCGAGGACCACGTTCGCGTGCAGATGCCCGACGCGGGCGGCGGCTACGGCGGCAAGCACACGGGCGAGTGCGCCATTGAGGCCGCGCGCCTGGCTCGCGCCGCGGGCCGTCCGGTGAAACTCGTCTGGACACGTGAGGAGGAATTCACCTGGGGGTACTTCCGCCCGGCCGGCGTGATCGAGGCCAAAGGTGGCGTGCGCCGCGACGGCACCATCACGGCCTGGGAATTCCATAATTACAATTCAGGCAGCGCAGCCATCGGAACACCTTACGACATTCCCAATCAGCACATCGAATTTCATGCCACCAAGTCGCCCCTGCGCCAGGGTTCTTACCGCTCACTCGCCGCGGCGGCAAACCACTTCGCGCGCGAGTCGTTTATGGACGAGCTGGCGACCCTCGCGAAGATGGACCCGCTCGAATTTCGCTTGAAGAACTTGAAGGACGAGCGACTGCGCGCCGTGCTGGAGGCCGCGACGAAGAAGTTTGGCTGGCAGAGCGCAAAGTCTTCGCCTACACAGGGCTTTGGTCTCGCATGCGGGGTGGAGAAAGCCGGCTACGTGGCCACCTGCGCGGAAGTCGCGATCGAGCGCCCAAGCAGCTTCTCGGTTGCACAAGTTCGAATCGTGCGCATCGTAACGGCCTTCGATTGCGGCGCGGTGGTGAATCCCGATCACTTGCGGAACCAGATCGAAGGCGCCAACGTGATGGGCATCGGCGGCGCGCTGTTCGAGGCTATCGATTTTGAGAACGGAAAGATCCTGAACGCGCACCTTTCCGCTTACCGCGTGCCACGCTTCGGCGACACGCCGAAAATCGAAGTGGTGCTCGTGGACCGCAAAGACCTACCCTCCGCCGGCGCCGGTGAAACCCCCATCGTCGGCCTCGCCCCCGCCGTCGGCAACGCCATCTTTGCCGCCACCGGCGTTCGGCTGCGGTCGCTCCCCATGGCGCCGAACGGGATCAAAGTCTAATCTGGCTCCGGGTGGGTCGGCGCGGTTTCGATAGTTGAGCATTGACGGATGAACACACTGAAAACTTACGTACTCGAGACCCTAGTCTGCCTCGCCCTTCTGGGTATCGCCTACCTGTATTTCGTAACTGAGAGCGGATACCCCAACAGGCGTCTTCTTGAGGTGCTCGGCGCGCTGTATGTTCTGCTTGGGGCATGCTCCGAGACCGCGATTACATCAGCCTTTCGCCCTCCAGTTTTGCGCTTGCTCGGCCTCAACCTCATGATTGCGACTGTAGTGTCACTAATTGCAGCGGAATTCGCTCTTGAGTCAGGATCCGCCCCGGCTGGGCTGACGAGGTGGGAAGAGGTCATGTACGCGGTTCCAATGGCACTCGTCACGGTCGGCGCTGGCACTCTGGCCATGAGGATGTCAGCGGCCGTCATCGCGCTGCGCGCGCCAAAGGGTTTCGTGCAGCGGGTCACAGCGGGAGTCGTTGGCAGCGTATTAGCTATTGGAGCCTTTTTTGCCGCTCGCGCTCTCGGAGAGAGCGTCTTTTACGACTACTACCTCTATCCGATTATCAAGGACTATTTCATTGCCCCAGTTCGGTGGCAGGATTTTGCTGCCCTCGGGATACTCTTAGGCATTTCGCTCTTGTTCTTTTATCTGGCGTATCGACTCATCAAGTTCGCCTTGCATTCGGCGCACGTCGCCCGCATGAGCCAGAGCGTAATCAATTCCACTTTCGGGGCGTGGATCGCTGGAATTTTGATCTACGGTTCGTACTTCCTCCTCACAAACCGCGACGAAATGTTCGAAGCGAAATTGAGCAGGCAAGTTCTATTTTTGCTTCTAGCCCGCGTTCCGCCTTTACTGGCAGGCTTGCTGATTGCTGTGTCCCTTGAACGCGAGCATCTGCCCAAATCTGAGAGTCGCGCCTGAAACTGATGCCACGGCCGACGTTGCCAGGCAACTCCCGCGCGCGCGAAATGCGGTCTTCACGCTCCACTTGGTCTGGTGTGGTACCCGCCAAAACCTGTACACTCGAATGATGGGGCCTTGTAGACATCCAGACGCGAGGGCGTCTCACTGATGCTTCAACTCTCTTCCGCCGGAAAGCGTTTTGGCCCCAAGCTGCTTTTTGAGAAGCTCGACTGGCTGATCACGCCCCACGATCGCGTCGGCTTGGTGGGCGCAAACGGCACGGGCAAGACGACGCTTCTCAAAATCCTCGGCGGCTTGGAGCCGCTGGACTACGGCGAAATCAATTCGGCCAAGGGCATCTCCGCCGGCTATCTGCCGCAAGACGGGCTCGCGCTAGCGGGCCGCAGCGTGTTTGCCGAATGCATGTCGGTCTTCGGGGATCTGCTCGACATGGAGCGCGAGATGGAAACGCTCACACAGCAAATGTCCGAGCGCGATCCCGCAAGTGACGAATACAACCGCGTGGCAGAGCGGCACCATCGTCTCGACAGCGAATTCCGGGCTCGTGACGGCTACGCGCTCGAAGCTCAGGTTGGCGCCGTGCTCGCCGGGCTGGCGTTTCCGCAATCCGATTGGCGACGCCGGACCGAGGAATTCTCCGGCGGCTGGCAAATGCGCATCGCGCTCGCCAAGCTCCTTCTGCAAAAACCCAACCTACTGCTGCTCGACGAGCCGACGAACCATCTGGACCTCGAAGCCCGCAACTGGCTGGAGGGTTATCTGAACGACTACCCGCACGCCATCGTCCTGGTGTCGCACGACCGATATTTTCTGGATGTCACGGTAAGCAAGATCGTCGAAGTCTGGAACCATCGTGTCCATTTCTACTCGGGCAACTACGACAAATATCTGGCGCTGAAGCAGGAGCGGCTGAGCCAGCTCGAAGCCGCCAAGCGGAACCAGGACCAAAAGATTCAGCAGCTCGAGGCTTTCATCAACCGCTTTCGCTACACGGCCAGTAAGGCCAAGCAAGTGCAGAGCCGCATCAAGGAAATCGAGCGGATGGAGAAGATCGAGCTGCCCGTGGAAGAGAAAACGATTCATTTCTCTTTTCCGCAGCCCAAGGCGAGCGGGCGAATGGTGGCAGAGTTCCGCGATGTGGCCAAGAGCTACGGCGCCAAGCCGGTGTTCAAGCACACGAATTTTGTCATGAACCGCGGCGACCGGGTGGCGCTGGTGGGCGTGAACGGCGCGGGAAAATCGACCTTGATCAAGCTGCTCGCCGGCACCGAGCCGCTGAGCGCGGGAGAGTATCGCCTGGGCCACAACGTCGAGCCCGACTACTTCGCGCAGGATCAATACAAGGAACTGGACCCAGACGCGCGCCTGCTCGACGACCTTTCGAGCGTCAGCAACCGGACGCAGACAGAGCTGCGCAGTCTCCTCGGCTGTTTTCTTTTTTCCGGAGACGACGCCTTCAAGCGCATCGGCGTGCTCTCGGGCGGAGAGCGCAACCGCTACGCGCTGGCGCGGATGCTCCTCCTGCCGCGGAATTTTCTTCTGCTCGATGAACCGACCAACCACCTCGACCTGCGCGCCAAAGAAGTGCTGCTGGAAGCACTGGAAGAATTCACCGGCACCGTGGTTTTCGTTTCTCACGATCGCTATTTCATCGACAAGCTGGCGACGCGAGTGTTCGAAATTGCCGAGGGCGAGGTCCGTGTCTTTCCGGGAAACTACGAAGACTATCTGTGGCGGAAGGAAGGGAGGACTCCGCTGGTCGCCGAGGCCGGCAGGGACGGCGCAGCCAGCCTCGATGAAGCCGCAGTGCTCGGCTTGATCCATGCCGAGCCTGCAACCGCTCTCCAGGCCGTGCCCAAAGCCAAGCGCCTGAATCCGATTCGCCTGCGGCAAATGGAAGAGCGATGCGAGGAATTGGAAGAAGAAATCGGCCGCTGCGAAGCCGAGATCGCTGATTGCGAGACTCAGCTTGCGCATTTCACAAGCGCCGAGGAATCGATTCGCCTCACCAAGCTGCTGGCCGAACGCCGCGCCGAACTCGATTCACTCCTCAAAGAATGGGAAGAGGTTTCTGCGGTGATCCAGTCCGGCCACGAGCGGTAGGGATTGCCGATTTTCGATTGCCGATTGACGATTGAAAAAGGCGAATCGATCGCGCATGTTAATCGGCAATCGACAATCGTCAATCGAAAATTAGGGCAGCAATCCGCTAAGTCCCCTCAGCAAATCGCGCTCGTTGGGCGAGAAACGATTCTCGAGCTGCGGGCTGGAGAGAAATCGCTCGCGCTGGGCGGGTGGGAGGTCGCGCAGCCGCAAGAAGGCCCGCATGACGGCCTGCTTGCGGCCCGGAGGCAGGTGATTATACAGCGGGAAGAGAGCGCGCGCTTCCTGGCGCTTCTCCGGTGAAAGACTTTCGAGAATCTCCTGCCGCTGGCGCGTTTGCCCCTTCTGTTGAGGCGTCAGGCTGTTCCAGTGCTGGAGATTTCGGCGAATCTGTGCCTGGCGCTCGGGTGGCAGCCGCTGGAATCGCTCGTCATTGGCCATCATGCGTTCTTGTTCCTCGGGCGGTAATTCGCGCAGACGCTTGAAATAGCCGGGCGGATGGGCGTGGTGGTCACCGCCCTGAAGTCTTCTGCTCTGCGCTTGCTTCGCCGGCGGGTTGAGAGGCGGCGGGGGCGCTTGCGCCTCGGGCGGCTTCTGCGCCCAAGCCATGCTCGATATGAGAAACGCAGCATCAGCTCCAGGTCTTGATCCATCATGGCCATCGTCGCCACATTGTATATAACACTCGGCTGAGTAAATAGTTGCGGTAAGATTGGAAAGCCGTCAGTTGTCAGTGGTCAGTCGTCAGTTGTAAGTATTCAGCAATATCCTGTGACCAAAAATTGGTCAGGTTAATGGAGAACGAAGCCATCCGCGAATCTGTCGACCAGCTCGCGGCGCGAATTTCCGATGCCCGCGCGCTGATGGCCGAGACGGTCGCGCTGCTTCAGCGCGAGCGCCCGCACTACAATTGGGTGGGAATCTACTTGCTCGAAGACGGCGAGTTGGTGCTCGGCCCGTTCGTGGGAAAGCCCACGCCGCACACGCGCATTCCCTTGAACAAAGGCATCTGTGGGGCGGCGGCTTCAAGCGGCAAGACGGTGATCGTAGACGACGTTAACGCCGACCCGCGATATCTCGCCTGTAGCCTCGAAACACGGTCTGAGATTGTCGTGCCGATTATGCGCGACCGTCGAGTGCTGGGCGAAATTGATATCGACAGCGACAAACCCGCGGCTTTCACTCACCAGGATCGGGAGCTGCTTGAGGCAGTCGCGGAAATTCTGGCAGCAAGATTGAGTGATTGGGCGATTGGGTGATTGAGCGATTGGTCGTGTTTTTTCAATCACCAGATCGCTCAATCACCCAATCGCTCAATCTTCCTTTGGCTCATGACAAGCGCTTCGCCCATCCTTGTGACTGCCGGCATCATAGTAAACGGGGACCGAGTCTTGGTTTGCCAGCGGCATCACTCCGACGCTTACGGATTGCAATGGGAGTTTCCGGGCGGAAAAGTACACGACGGTGAAGAATTGAAAGCGGCGCTTCGCCGCGAGCTCCGGGAGGAACTTTCGATCGAGGCCGAAATCGGCGAAGAGGTTTTTCGCTTGCGGCACCGTTATCCCGATCGGTATGTGGAAGTGGTTTTCTTTTCGGTGCCGTCGTATCGAGGTTCGGTCGCCAACCAGGTGTTTCAGGCGATCGAATGGACGCCCCGCGCTGACCTTGCTCGTTTCAATTTCCTGGAAGCAGACCGCGAATTAGTGACTCGAATCACGCGAGGAGAGATTGTCTAAATCACTGTTCCTTGTCCGTTGTCCGTTGTCAGTGGTCGGCATAGTCTTTGCCGTCCTGTTACTCCAGAGGTCGCTTGCGGCCCAGGTGGAGACCGTCGAGGGCCCGCGCACCGAGTATCACTGGGTCAGTCACGGGCGGATCGAGGGCCACCTCGCAATCAGCTACTCTCCCGCCGGAGCGTTCTCGCCGGACAGCTCGACGCTCGCGGTGGTGAGCGACGAAAAAGTGGCTCTGATGGACCTTCGGCGTGGCAGCGCTCCGAAAATCCTGAGGCCACGCCTCGAAAATATTACTGACCTCATAATTCAATCCGCGAATTTCGTGACGCCCGACCGCCTGCTGATCCTGGCGAGCGGCTTGGTGAAAATGAAAGACAAAGGCATGGCACCGCGCACGCCTGAACTGGCGTTCCAGTGGGACACCGTCAAGGACGCGGTCTCCGGCAAGATCAACGCCCTGGGCTCCGGCGGCGGGTTCGGGCCGACGCGCTACTTTCCGGACATCCGATACATTGGACTCAACAAAGACAATAATTTTGATCTCTGGGAGCCGCTGGCCGGAAAAGGAGGGCGCATTACCATCCCGTCCTTGACCCAGCCGGCAAATCTGTATGCCTTTTCGCCTGACGGCCACTGGCTGTTGCTGGCTCAAATAGCGGGCGGCGGCACAACCGATCCCACTGTCGCCAGCATGAACACGAAACAGTTCGTGGATGCGCTAAGGGGGCACCAGGGAACCGTCCTCGGCATCGCTTTTTCGCGCGATGACACGCGTGTGGTGACCGCCTGCGAAGATGGCAAGGTCCGCATTTGGTCCGTGGGCGACTGGAAACTCCTCCAAACGCTCTCTGGCCATTTCGGGCCAGTGCATTGGGCGGAATTTTCCGCCGATGGCAGGTGGATCGCCTCGGCGGGCGAAGACAAAACAGTAAGGATTTGGTCGGCACAGGACGGAAAGGCCGTCGCCGAACTGAGAGAGAGCCAAGCGCCGGTCTTGAGCGTAGCCTTTTCGCCCAATGGACAGTATCTCTCCGCCACGACAGAGAAGACGGTTTTGGTTTGGGAAAGGCAGTAGCGAAATTGGGTGATTGTGTGATTGGGTGATTGCGTGATTTTGAAAGCCCGATTCTTCAATCACCCGATCATCAAATCGCACAATCGCCCAATTTGACGTTCAATCACCCGATCACCCAATCACTCAATCACCCAATTGCTGAATCGTGGTAGAATGACGCTTTGACCCAAATTGGCGTTGGCCTCGGTTAGCCGAAAGACTATGCCCAAGATCGGAATGGTCAGTCTGGGCTGTCCCAAGAACCTTGTGGACAGCGAAGTCATGCTCGGAGTGCTGGCGCGTGGGGGCTATGAATTGACGCCGCGCGCTGAGGACGCCGACGTGATCGTCGTCAATACGTGCGGCTTCATTGAGCCGGCGAAGCGCGAATCCATTGACACCATCCTGGAAATGGCCGAACACAAGAAATCGGGCTCGGCGAGAAGACTTGTCGTGGCTGGGTGTCTGGTGGAGCGCTATCGCCAGGAAATTCTCAAGGAAATTCCCGAAGTCGATTTCGTCATTGGCACCAACGAGCTGGAGCGGGTTTTGGAGGCGTGCGCCTTCGACGGCACGGCAAGAGAATCGACTGCTTCCATCGAGCCTTACCTCTATCACGACTTCACGCCGCGAGTGCTGTCAACGCCTTCTTACTCGGCCTATATCAAGATCGCTGAGGGCTGCGACCATCCTTGTTCGTTCTGTGTGATCCCGCAGATGCGCGGGAAATTCCGCTCGCGCCGGTTCGCCTCCGTCGTGCGCGAGGCGCAAAACCTCGTTCTTCAAGGCGTGCGGGAGATCACTCTGATCGGGCAAGATACAACGAGCTACGGCGAAGACCTCGGCCTGCGAGACGGCCTGGCAACACTTCTCAGAGAACTCGGGAAGATTTCGGAGTTGGTCTGGCTGCGTTTCCTCTATTGCTATCCCAACCGACTGACCGACGCGCTGGTTGCCGCGATCGCCGAAACGCCGAAGGTCTGCAAATACGTGGATATTCCGCTCCAGCACGCGAGCGGTCCTGTCCTGAAGCTGATGCGCCGCGGCTCAAACGGCGATCAGTTCCTGAAAACCCTGGAAAAAATCCGGCGCGCCATCCCCGGCATTTCGATTCGCACTTCGTTCATCGTCGGCTTTCCCGGCGAGACCGAAGATGATTTTAGAGCTTTGATGGAATTCGTTAAGGCGGCAGAGTTCGATCATCTCGGCGTCTTTCTTTATTCGAACGAGGAAACCAGCGCGTCGTATTCATTGCCCAATCAGGTGGCGACCGCAGTTGCTCGGCGGCGCCAGCGCTCGGTGCTCGCATTGCAAAGAAAAATCTCGCGTCGCAAACTCAGGCAGAAAGTTGGGCTGGCTTATCCCGTGCTGGTGGAGGGCCGATCGGAAGAGACGGAGTTGCTCTTTACGGGCCGGCTGGAATCGCAGGCGCCGGAGATTGACGGGCGAGTGCTGATCAACGATTTCGTCGGCGACGAACCTTCGCCGGGCGAATTTCGCTGGGCCACTGTGACCGGGGCTGACGATTACGATCTTGTGGCGCGCCTCGAAGCGCAAGAGTTTAGTCCGAGGATGAATTCAGCGTCCCGGCTGGGCGGGATGCGGTCGGTGCCGACGACGGGGCGAGTTGCTCCCGGACCGCAGTTCATTCAAATCCAATCCGTCGACCAACGGACTGCTATAGCGACAGGCCATGCGGTGCCCCATCTGTAAAAAAGACGCTGTGGCCAAGGGAAACCCTTTTCGGCCCTTTTGCAGCGAGCGGTGCAAATTGATCGATTTGGACAACTGGCTCTCCGAGCGTTATCGGATCTCTGGGTCCGTGGAGGCCGGGAGACAGAACGAAGCCCGCGCGCCGATCCCGCGAAGCGGGACCACTGATCCCGCAAGGCGGGACACGAATGGAGAGTGTGACTGAGAGGCGCCGGGACGCGGCCGTCTGGATTGCCACGTGCGGAGGGTTGGGCTACATGCCCTTGGCTCCGGGTAGTACAGGATCCGCGCTCGGAGTTGCAATCGTTGTCGGAATTGGCCGTTTGCCGCTCGAAAGGCTGTGGCTCGCGGCGATCGTTGTTATCAGCGCCGCGGCGATCGGGGCAGTCGGGGTATGGGCCTCGGGCGGCGCGGAGAAATATTTTGGATGCATTGATCCGAAGCAGGTTGTGATCGATGAAGTTGTCGGGCAGATGCTCGCGCTCTTCCTATGGCCAAGCGCAGCGTGGCCGTGGCTGCTGGCGGGTTTTCTGATTTTCAGAGTTTGCGACGTGGCCAAGCCCTTCCCTATTCGCCGGCTTGAACGCGCTCCTGGCGGATGGGGTATCATGTTAGATGACGTCGGAGCGGGCATTTACAGCCTGGTGGTTTTGGCGGCCGTCCGTGGGGCGCAGGTAATTTTCGATTGATGATTGTCGATTGCCGATTGGGAAGTGCGGGCAGTTGGCTTTTTTTCAATCGAAAATCGACAATCGAAAATCGGCAATCGGCCGACTAGTTGAAATCGTCTATGGAAAAAACAGGACCGCTGAAAGGCAAGCCTCTCATTGAGCACGTCGCGCCTGGTGCGGCAATTTCCGGCGGCGAAATCGCCATTTTCGGCCGCGGCTTTGCGGAAAACGGCGCGACCCGCCCAAAGGTGCTTTTTGGCGACCGGCCTGGGGATCTTCTTCTCAGCTCACCTAATCGATTGGTGGTGCGTGTACCGGAAGGCGTAGTGAGCGGCGAGCTGACCGTTGACACCGGCAGGGCCGCTAGCGCGCCTGTGCCTGTCGCGGTCGGCATGACGATCGCGGATACCCTGCATCCCGTGGCCAACCCAGCCATCGACGGGGCCGGAAACATTTTCACCACGTTCAGCGGAAGCCGCGGGCAAAAGGTGCCCGCCTCAGTCTTCAGAATTGATCGCAACCACGCGAAGCGCCCCTTCTTGAGCGATCTGATGAATCCCACCGGCCTCGCTTTTGACCGCGACGGCATCCTCTACATCTCCAGCCGGATGGAGGGCGCCGTCTACGAGGCCACATCGGACGGCCATCGTTCGGTCTACGCGGAAGGCATGGGCATCGCGACGGGCATCGCGTTTGATGGTGACGAGAACCTGTACGTCGGAGACCGGAGCGGCACAATTTTCAAGATCAGCCGTGACCGGCAGATTTTCGTCTTCGCCACGCTCGAGCCCAGCGTTGCTGCCTACCACTTGGCGTTCGGTCCGGGCGGCAATCTCTTTGTGACTGGCCCGACAACATCCAGCTACGACCACCTCTACCGCATTTCACCGGCGGGTGAAGTTTCGTCCTTCTACCGTGGTCTGGGGCGGCCGCAGGGACTGGCCTTTGACTCCGCGGGTCATCTTTATGTGGCGGCATCGCTGGCGGGGCAGCGCGGGATCATTCGCTTCACGCCCGACGCGCGGCCCGAGTTGGTGGTTTCAGGATATGGCTTGGTCGGGTTGGCCTTCACCGCGCATCGCTCTCTCATTCTGGCGACCGGGGATTCTTTGATCGAGTTGTACCTGGGCGTTGAAGGCAGGCCGCTCCTTTAGCGGCAGGCGATTTGTGAATTGGGTGATTGTGCGATTTGGTGATTGGATGATTGAACAACCAGATTTGTGAATTCGCTCAATGACCCAATCGCTCAATCGCTCAATGACAAGATGGACGCTGAACTTATCGCGGTCGGGTCGGAACTCCTCACACCGTATCGGCAGGATACGAACTCGCTTTACCTCACCGAAAAACTGAACAGCCTCGGCATCGAGGTCCGGTTCAAGACCATCGTGGGCGACGATCGCGAGCGCTTGGCCGAGGTTTTACGCACCGCGATAAGCCGCTCCGACCTGATCATTCTAGTCGGCGGGTTGGGCCCGACCGAGGATGACATCAATCGCGAGGTGGCGGCTGATGTCCTCGGACGTCCCTTGCACGAAGTCCCGGAGGTTCGCGAGCAAATCGAGAAGCGATTTGCGCGAGTCGGGCGAGCGATGTCCGAGAACAATTTGCGACAGACGATGGTGCCGGAAGGCGGTGTGTGGCTGGAAAACAAGATCGGGACTGCTCCGGGAATCTGGCTACAGCACAACGAGACCATTGTCATCCTTCTGCCGGGCCCGCCCAAGGAATTGGAAGCGATGTTCGAGTCCGCTTGCCTCCCGCGCCTGGCGCCGCTCGCGGGAGGGCAGAAACTGCACAGCCGCGTCTACAAAGTGGTGGGCCTGCCGGAATCGGAAGTGGACCATCTTATCGCGCCCTTGTACAAGGAATACCAAAATCCCGTGACCACCATCCTCGCTACGCCGGGCGGAATCGAGGTCCATCTGCGCGCCAGGGCTTCGAGCGATGAAGAAGCGGAAACGCTCCTTTCAGAATTGGGCGACAAGATTGAGCTCGCTTTGGGAGACCACGTATACGCCACTCACGGCGAAACGATGGAAGAAGTGGTGGGCATGTACTTGGTGATGAAGCAAAAAACGTTGGCCGTGGCGGAAAGTTGTACAGGTGGTCTTTTGAGCGAGCGCCTCACTCGGGTTCCCGGCAGTTCCAATTTCTTTCTCGGCGGCGCGGTTTGCTACAGCAACGAGCTGAAAACAAAGTTCTGCGGCATCTCGGAAGCACTCTTGAAAGAAAATGGCGCCGTGTCGAAAATCGTGGCGCAAGCCATGGCGGAGGGTATCCGCAAGCGCGCCGGCGCGTCGATTGGGATCGGCATCACGGGAATCGCCGGGCCCGGCGGTGGCACTCCCGAGAAACCGGTCGGACTTGTCTACATCTCGCTCGCCGATGAGAAGGGCACGCAAGTTCGCGAGTTCCGATTTCCCGGTGACCGCGAGCGGGTCCGCCATTGGGCCACGCAGGCGGCGCTGGAAGTGATCCGGAGAAGGGTGAGAGAGTAGGCATACCGCCGTCGGCGGCCCGGTGCAGATGGATTCCGCCTTGGAGCGCCGCCTTGGGGGCAGTCTCGGGGAGAGGCGCCTCAACCACATTGCCTATGCTGGTGGCCTCAACGCCCAGATTGACTGTACCGCGAGTCCGGCTTGCCAGGAACGGATTCACCGGTTATGCTGTGTGCGTGCGAAAAGAGTCACCGGAACTTTCTCTGCCCGCGCTGCGAATGCGGCTGCGGCCACTCTGCGAGAAACACCGCATTCGAAGGCTGGAAGTGTTCGGTTCGGTGGCGCGCGGGGAGACAACTGCCGAGAGCGACGTCGACTTGCTGGCGACTCTCGACGAAAGCGTGGCAATCTCGACGGCGGAGTTGCTCGACATGGCCGGCGAGGCGGAGGAGTTGGTCGGCCGTCCGGTAGACTTCGTACTGCGCTCGTCCCTGGAAAAATCGTCCGACCCCTTTGCACGCGAACACATTCTTTCCACTGCGGTCTGTGTTTATGGAAGCTGATCAACTCGGACGCCTGCGCGACATTCTTCAAGCTGCGCGGCTGATCGAGTCCTACGTGCAAGGCGTGACCGAAGCCGAGTTTCGGCACAACACAGAAAAGCAGGACGCCATTGTTCGGCGCATTGAGATCATTGGCGAAGCTACCGCTCACCTGAACCAAAAGACCCGGCAGGCCGTGCCGGGACTCCCATTCCGGAGAATGCGCGGGATGCGCAACCTCGTGGCCCATGACTACGCCGGCGTGGACATCGGCATCGTCTGGGAGGTCGCTACTCTTCACGTGCGTGAGGTGCGTATCATGCTTGAGAAATTCTTCGACGAGCAGGTCGATCCCCTCTCTGCACGATGACAAGGGCACGCAAGTTCGCGAGTTCCGTTTTCCCGGTGACCGCGAGCGAGTCCGCCATTGGGCCACGCAGGCGGCGCTGGAAGTGATTCGGAGGCGCGTGAGGGACTAGTAATTTTCGATCGACGATTGCCGATTGACGATTGACAAGCTATCAGCCATCAGCCGCCAGCAATCAGCTAAAGCAGAACGACCACCGATCGGGGATCGATGCTGACCGCTGAAAGCTGCGTTTCTCAATCGTCAATCGGCAATCGAAAATCGGCAATCAATCGCATGAGAGTCTTCATCGCTGCCGACTTACCGGAAAGCATTCGGGCCGCGCTGGGGCAGCAGCAGGCCGAGTTTCAGCACGCTCTCGGAAAGGCGGACCGAGATCTCGGCGCGCGCTGGACCAATCCTGCCGGTATTCATCTCACCCTGAAATTCTTGGGGCATATCCAGGACGCGGAGGTGAAGCAGGTCACGGAGGCCCTCGCCGGCCTCGGCAGCTTCGGTCCTTTCCAAGTCGAAGTCAGAGGCTTTGGATGTTTCCCGAGTCCTGGACGCCCTCGCGTGCTGTGGGCGGGAGTCGAGGCGCCGCCGGATCTGGCCCGACTTGCCGGGCGCATCGAGGACAGCATGGAACATCTCGGATTTGCGCGCGAGCAGCGCGAGTTCAATCCACATCTGACGTTGGCTCGCTTCAAGAATCCCCACCCGCAGCCCGCCCTACGCGCGCTCGTCGACGAACGCCGCGAACTTTCGCTGGGTCGATTCGAGGTCTCCGATTACTTTCTGTTCGAGAGTATTCTTCATCCCAGCGGAGCCGAGTACCGGAAGGTCATGAGGTTTCCGCAGTGAACGAATCTGACGGAGCCATTCCCGAGAACTGATGGCCGGAATCCCCAGCCCATTGATCGGTTGTCTCTTGGGTTCACCGCCCTGGGGGGTAAAATCCCAACGACGCTACAACCCGGAAAAAGTCGCTTGACACGGCATATGGGCCGTGCTATTAATAGTGTCGTACAGCAGGAAGAAGGGCGTAGTGCGCCGCGTTAGGACGCTGGGAGACCGCAAGACACTTCAAAGCCTACCGGTAGCCAATACCAAGAAGCGAACCCAACCGAACCCATTGAGGTTAAGTCTTTTCAATTCAGAAAGTTGTGCCGCTTTTGGGCGAAGCGAACCCATTGAGGCTAAGATCCTTGTTTCCAACTGGTTGCGGCGAAAAAAGGCCCGATTTTCGAGAAATATGGATGGAGTCACAAGGCGCACTATTCCCGATTCACAGGGAAGTGGCAAGTGGCGTGTGCCAAGTGGCAAGCGTTCAAAGCCGGAATGTCATTTAGAATGAGTGTGATATGCTCTGCGGATATCGTCTCTATTCCCGATTTGCAGTGAGGGAGTCAAAAAGAGCCGGGCGTGATCTTACGGTCCTGTTTTCTCGAAGCCGACTCACGAAAGTATGCCCTCGGCTTGCTCTGGGCCTGGTCTTGGTAGCGGCGCCCGCCAAATCGCAGACTATCGATCCCGCCCTGGCGCGCCAATATTTTCAGGAAGCCGAGGCGAATTGCAAGAAAGACAACGGGCGTCTTTGGGGCGTTTCGCTTTGCGGACCGATCCTGTTTGCCGACCCGGAGACGCGGGCGGTGGTGGCCAATCAGGCCGACGGGGAAGGCAGGCTGGAGCGTCGCGACGATGTCTACGTTGGAAAACTGCCGGACGCAGTCGGCGTCGCCAACACGGCCACCCAGTGGGCCGGGGTCGCTTGGACCATGGTGATGTGGCCGCTGCCGGAATTCCGGCAGCCTCGCGTGCGGCTGCTCATGCACGAATGCTTTCACCGCGTCCAGTCGCGGATCGGTTTGCCCGCGGCTGATTCGACCAACAGCCAGCTCGATACGCGCGAGGGCCGCATTTGGCTCGAAATGGAATGGCGGGCTCTCGAACATGCGATTTGGAGCCAGGGGCCGGCTCGCCACAAGGCTATCGCCGACGCGCTCTATTTCCGCGCCTATCGGAGATCGCTTTTTCCCGGCGCCGCTGCGCGGGAAAATGCGCTCGAACTCAACGAAGGCCTGGCGGAATACACGGGCGTGAAGCTCAGCGCCCAGTCCCTCGCAGAGTTCGCGATGCTGGCGGACAGCACTCTGCGCGGAGCGCCCGACCGCCATCCGAATTTCGTCCGATCCTTCGCCTACGTCTCCGGCCCGGCCTACGGCTTCCTGCTGGATGCGGCGGAAGCGCTTTGGCGACGGGCTCTAACGCCGCAGTCCGACTTGGGACAGTTGCTCGCACACGCATATGAAGTCCAGATGCCGGAAGTGCGGCAAGCCGAAGCCGTCCAGAGAGCCGGCCGCTACGACGGTGATGAGGTGATGACGATCGAGACCCGCCGCGACCAGGCCCGCCAAGCCAAACTCACCGAAGCTCGAAAGCGCTTTGTTGACGGACCGGTCCTCATTCTCCCCGTCGGGAGCCAGTTCAATTATGGTTTCGATCCCAACAATGTCTTCAGCATCGACGAAGACTCGACGGTGTATCTGGGCGAGGTGCAAGTCTCCGATGAATGGGGAATCCTGAAAACTTCAGGTGGCTTTATGCTGGTCCGGCGGACCGGTCATGTGGTTCGCGTCCAAGTTCCCGCGCCGGCGGACGCGAACCGGCGCCCGATCAAAGGCGACGGCTGGGCCTTGGACTTGCAGGCAGGCTGGCAAGTGGCGCCAGGGGACCGAAAGGGTGACCTGATGCTGAAGAAACTTCACTAAGCGCCAGCCGCACTGGTCGCCGCTTTGCAGAAGCGGTCGTAGGCGGCGGTGAGGTCCGCGGCAATCTCCTCTGCCGTGCGGCCCTCGATTTGCCGTCGCTCCAACATGAACACCAGCTTGCCGTCCTGCAAGAGTGCGATCGAGGGAGAAGACGGCGGATAACCGGTAAAGTAGCTGCGAGCGCGGGCCGTGGCCTCCTGGTCTTGGCCCGCGAAGACGGTCGCCAGAGTCTCCGGCTGCGGATGATGACCGAGCGATAGGGCCACCGCCGGCCGGGCTCTCCCGGCCGCGCACCCGCAAATGGAGTTCACCACCACCAAGGCAGTTCCGCGGGCTTCGGCCAACAGACCATCGACTTCCGCTCCCGACCTCATTTCACGAAATCCCAGGCGAGTCAATTCTTCTCGCATGGGCCGGACTATCGCTGCTGGATACATGCTCACTCTCCAGGCGGCTCGAATATCAAGGTTCACAATTAGAACCGACGCCGACATCTATCATAACACGAGTGCGGGATTCGAGACCCGGTGCGGCTTTGCCGGGAGCTGGGGGCACAAAATATTCTTAACAGAATCAGCCGAAATGTGAGAGAATGCGAGCCGCGCGGGCAATAAGTTAAAAGTGTGCCCTCAGGTGCTGTAAGGCCTTTCCGAGGCGCAGCAATCGCTCTGGCTTGGACGCGAGAGCCATTTCCAACATCGAACGATAACAATTTGAATCCCATCGGCACGGCGAAGGGATAAGGAGTCGGAATGAAGAACCTTTTTGTAGGAAATCTGCCTTTCAGCACCAATGAGGACGCGCTGCGCGATCTGTTCGCTCAGTACGGAGAGGTGCAACAAGTGAAGGTGATGACCGACCGCGATACGGGCAAGCCGCGCGGTTTTGCTTTTGTCGAGATGACTCAGGACGAAGATGCCGCCAAGGCTATCGCAGCGCTGAATGGCAAGGACCTTGGGGGGCGCGCCCTGACCGTCAACGAGGCCCGGCCCAAACCTGACCGAGGCGGCTTTCGACCTGGCGGTGGCGGTGGCAGATCCAAGCGCGGCCAGGACGACTACCGGAGTTCTGCGCGTCAACCGCGCGAGCCTCGCTGGTAGCGACCCGAGCAACACTAAAAGGCCAATGTCATTGGCAACTGATTTCTGGTGGATTGACGCCTCCCTCCGGTTGAGTGCGGGCATGTAGCCTTTACCACCCGCGCATAATGAAAAGACGGCGCGAACGACCTTGGTGCAGAGGCCATCCTCCATTGATTTGTCGCTGAGTTATGCCTAAGATATAGGTGGGGACATCAGGCATGAGAAAGAGCGATCCTTGGCGTCTGAGGATTCTTCACCTCCTCCTTCTGATCCTCATTGGCATCACCGTTCTTCCCCTCTGGTTCTACGGCACGATGATGATCTCGACGAATCGGGATACGCTAAAGACCAAGGAAATGGAGCTGCAAGCCTTCACCTCGGAATCGTTAGCGCAAGAGTTTTCTCTCTCCATGGAAAATGTCAGGGAACACCTGGCAGACTTCTTCAATTCAGTAGCCCCGGTGGCCTCGCAAATTCCAGCCGCAAAATACGATTCCGATCCGCGATTGCTGGGAGCTCTCCAACAATTTGCCAGCCAGCAGGCCACTGTGATCTTCGTGACGGTCCTGAATAACGAGGCCAAGGGAGCTCAGGCGGGCGAATACAACGCCGCTGCGGATGCGTTCCTCCGAAAGGCTCTGGAAGCTGCCTTTCTGGCGGCCCGCCAGGGCACGGAGTACCAGAGCAATCCCATCACCATTACGCGGTCGGGACGAAACGAGCCAGTGATGCTCTTGGCACGGCCCATCAAAGCGGGGGGGCAGTTTCTCGGAATGGCTGGCGCCGTGGTGACCCTCGAGCCCATTGTTAAACGTCTTCAGGAGACTCGTGTCCGGACGGGCGGCCTCGACGTTTACATTGTCGATAATTCCGGGCGGCTGGTTGCCTCTAACGAACCCGTGAAAAACGTGGCCGGAACGGACATGTTGAACGTCCCCATTGTCCAGAAATTTGCCTTGTGGCGCGGCGAGGCCCACGCCACTGAGACCTCGCAGTTTGATTTGGCCGAAGGCGGCCAAACGGTCGCCATGCTTGGTACTTATTCGCCCATCGAAAATGTGGGGTGGGGCGTCATCGTGCAAAGAAAACTCAGCGAAGCGTACTTCGCCATCAACCAGATGCGCAGCCAAACCATGTGGTGGGGACTTCTGGCCATCTTCCTCAGCCTCGGCGTGGCTGTCACTTCGGCCAAGTACGTCACGCGCCCGATCGATCAACTGACCCAAACGGCGCGCTCCATCGCCAAGCGCGATTTTTCGCAGCGCGCCGACGTGCGCGGCCGCACGGAAATCGGCGAACTGGCGGGTACTTTCAACTTGATGGCGGAAGACATTCAACACTACATCGGAGAGTTGACCACTGCCTCCGAACAGAACCGCCAGCTCTTCATGGGCTCTATTGAAATGATCGCCGCCGCCGTCGACGCCAAGGACCCCTACACCAAAGGACATTCGGCGCGCGTGTCGCAGTATTCGGTGATTCTGGCCAAGGAGCTGGGATTGCCGGAAGAAGAAATCAGCAAGATTCGCATCGCGGCCACGCTGCACGATGTCGGAAAGATCGGGGTCGAAGACCGCGTGCTGAAAAAGCCCGGCGTGCTGACCAACGAAGAATTCGAAATCATGAAGCGCCACACGATTATGGGTTTTGAGATTGTGCGGCAGGTGAAACAACTGGCGGAAATGCTGCCCGGGATTCGCTGGCACCACGAGGCTTTGAACGGCAAGGGTTACCCGGACGGAATCTCGGGCGACGAAATCCCGCTCATGGTGCGCATCATGTCCGTGGCGGACACTTTTGACGCCATCACCACCGATCGACCCTATCAGGCGGGCAAGGATTTTCCCCAGGCCATACAAATCCTGCGCAAACTCGCCGGCACAAAGTATGACCCCCTCGTTGTCGATGCCCTGGCCTCCGCCTACGAAAAGGGAGAATTGCGGAAGGCGGAAGTGCGCCGCAGAAGCGTCATCACCGTCCCTGAGGCCGCGCCTGCACTAACACCCGAGCCAACGGCCGCAAGCTAATCACCGGGTCGCTGCCGCGCTCCGGTTTCGGCCTCTTTGAGGCTGCCTTGCCGAATTCATCTCCCATACCATTGCGGTTCGGGCTAAAATCCTAAACGATGGTGCAAACACTTTTCGGTCCCCAAGAGCCGAGTTTCTTCGATCGCCTCAAAAAGGCGGTGGCCTCGACCAAGGAGCAACTGGTCGGGCAGATCGACCAAATCGTCGAAGGCAAAGAGTCGATTGATAAGCCGATGCTCGACGACCTGGAGGCAACGCTCATCAGTGCCGACTTGGGGGTGAAAACGACGAAGGAAATCCTGGCGCGTCTCGACGAACAGATGAAGCGCCACAAGCTTGTGGCACCGGATCAACTGCGGCCCGCGGTCGAGCGGGAGATTTTGAGCATCCTTGAAAATCCGCAAGGCGCGCAAGGCGCTTCGCTCCGAGCCCCCGCGCCGAAACAGCCACCCGCCGGACAACCCGAAGTGATCTTCGTGGTCGGCGTCAACGGCGTAGGCAAGACAACCACCATCGCCAAGCTCGCCAACTTCTACCTGGCGCGAGGGCGCAAACCATTGCTTTGCGCCGCGGACACTTTCCGGGCAGCGGCCAACGAGCAACTGGAAATCTGGGCGGGACGATTGGGAGTAGAAATCGTGCAGCAAAAGCCGGGCGCCGATCCCTCGGCTGTAGTTTTTGACGCGCTCCGCGCTGCCAAGACCCGCCAACACGACCCCGTGATCGTGGACACCGCGGGCCGCCTTCACACGAAGTACAACCTGATGACGGAACTCTCCAAGATGTGCCGCATCGCCGGCCGCGAAGTGACGGACGCTCCGCATCAGGTGCTGCTGGTGATCGACGGCACCACCGGCCAGAACGGATTGCAGCAGGCACGCCAATTCACCGAACACGCCGGTACGACAGGCATCATCCTCACGAAACTGGACGGCACGGCAAAGGGCGGGGTCGTTATCGCCATCGCTCGCGAACTCGGCCTGCCCATCCAATTCGTGGGAGTCGGCGAAAAAATAGACGACCTGCTGCCGTTCAATCCGAAGGAGTTTGTGGAGTCGCTGTTTGAGGCATGACTCTGCGGACGGGATGCGCACTCTTCCGCCGGTTGAATTCTGCAAGTTCACCCTGCGTCAGCGGGCGCCACTTGCCCACTTGCAGGCCTTCCAGCGTCAGCGCGCCGAGGCGGGTGCGAACCAGCTTTAACACTTTGAAGCCGACGGCTTCGATCATGCGGCGGACTTCGCGGTTCTTGCCTTCGGTGAGCACCACTTCGAGCCAAGTATATTTGCCGCGGTCTTCCATGCGGCGCACGCTGAGGGGTTGCGCCCAATCGCCCCGCTTCATTTGAACTCCTGCTGCCAGTTGAGCGATGAGTTCATCGCTCATTAGGCCGCTCGCTTTCACCAAATAGGTTTTGGGGATTTGGGACTGGGGATTTGTCACCCGGTCCGCAAACTCGGTGTCGTTGGTCAGAGGCAGAAGTCCGGAGGTGTCTTTGTCAAGGCGGCCCACGGGCGCGAGCCAGCGGACTGATTCGTCGAGATAATCGTAAATGGTCTTTCGGCTCGCTGGATCGCCGTGACTCGTGATCACGCCTTTGGGTTTGTAAAAGGCCAGGTAGATTTTGCGAGCCGGTTTGATCCGATTGCCGTCAAGCTGCACGACGTCGCGCGCCGGCTGAACCCAACATTCCGGGTCACGAACGACACGGCCATTCACTTTCAGGCGCCCGGCGAGAATGGCTTCCCGCGCCGCGGTGCGTGAGGCCAGGCCCATGCGCGAGAGCACGCGGTCGAGGGTCATGGCGGACTTTATTCTCTGTTTCAAGAGGCGGTCAGTTGTCAGTCGTCAGCGAACAGACCCGCTCACAACTCCAATTCAACCCCGGCGCCTTGCACGCGCGCGGCGTCGAGAACCAAGCGCGCGGCAACTGCGTCCTGAACCGCAATGCCGACAGACTTATAGAGTGTGATCTGCTCCGGCGAAGTTCTTCCAGGCCGCGAGCCAGAAAGGATTTCGCCGACTTCGGTGATGCTCTCGCGGGCGATGAGTCCCGTTTGAATGGGCCAGATCAGATCATTGGCGCCGGAGGGCGCAGGCGCCAGAGCCGCGTCGCGCGACTCGACGACGACGGCGGATTTCAGGACGGCCATTTCGTCCACTTCCCTGCCCTGGCCGTTGAGTCCGACCGAGTTTACATGCACGCCCGGCTCCAGCCACTCACCCATCACCACCGGCTCAGGGCTGTGCGTGACAGCGCAAATGATTTCGGCGCCCGCGAGTGCCTCCTTGAGAGTTGGAATCGAGCGAGCGGAAAACACATCGGCCGGAAGCTCCTGTGCCAGCGCCTCGGCTTTCTGCGGGTCTCGACTCCAGATGCGCACTTCCTTGATTTGCCGCACGCGCGGGATAGCGCGAGCGTGTGAGCGAGCCTGAACGCCCGCTCCGAGTATCGTCAGGACGCGAGCTTCCGGCCGAGCCAGGAGGCGCGTGGCGAGCGCCGATCCACACGCCGTCCGCGCCGCCGTGATGGATGTGCCGTCCATGATGGCGACTGGCGTGCCTGTGGTCGCGTCAAACACCAAAACAACGGCTTGATGCGACGGGATTCCACAACCTCCGTTTTCAGGGTAAACACTCACGAGCTTGGTCGAGAGTGTGTTCGTGGAGCCGAGATAGACGGGCATCGCCGCCAATAAGCCGCGCGACGGCGCGATTTCGACTACATTGCGCGCGGGCATGGAAACTCGGCCGGCGCTCAGCTCGATCATTGCATCAGCCAGTCCTTCGATCAGGCGATCGAGATCGAGCAACTTTTCAACTTCACGGCGATTCAGAAATAGCAAGTCTTCGTCCTTGGTCCTTGGTCATTTGTCCTTTGTCCGCTGCCAGTCGGTCAGTTCGTCAGTATTTCAGTCTGTCGGTTACTGAAGAACTGAAATACTGACCGACTGAAAGACTGACGGACCTTTTCTACTTTAAGAACGAGACCTCATCCAATTCCACAAACTCCCTGATCAGCGAATCCGGCGACGCATCCATTTCCGCCGCCGTTCCAAAAAAGGTGACGCGGCCGTCTTCCAGGAAAACCAGGCGGTCGGCGAGTTTGCGCGCCAGTTTCATGTCGTGGGTCACTACGACGGAGGTCAGGCCCTTTTGGCGCTTGAGTTTCAGGATCAGGTCGCCGACGGTCGCGGCCATCAGCGGGTCGACCATGGTGGTTGGCTCATCGTAGAGGATGGCCTCCGGCTCGGCGGCGAGCGCCCGGGCGATGGCGACAGCGCGCTTCATGCCCGTGCTGAGATCGGAGGGCATCAGTTCCTGCGCTTCGGACAAATCAACTAGAGCGAGAAGCTCCGCAACGCGCGCCTGGATCTGCTCTTCGTCAAGCCCGGCCCCGTGCACGACGCGCTCGCGCAAAGGGTAGGCCACATTCTCGCCCACCGTCAGGGAATCGAATAGCGCGCCGGATTGGAAAACCATGGTCACGCGACGGCGGACTTCGGCGAGTTCGGCTTCGGTCAGGCGCGAAACTTCGCGTCCGTCGACCAGTACTTCGCCGGCGTCCGGCTGCAAAAAGCCCAGAATGTGCTTGAGGGTAACGCTCTTGCCCACTCCGCTGCGCCCCAGAACAACAACCATCTCGCCGCGGCGGACTTCGAAACTGACGTCCACCAGAACGGGCAAGTCGTCAAAAGACTTGTAGACGTGATCGAACTGGATGTAAGGCGCGATCACAACGCTCTGCTTTTGCAATTCTACGTTCATTTTTGACAACCAGAAATTATGAACTATAAATTATGAGTTGAGGAAGAGACTTGTCTGTGTTTGTCGTTCATACTTCATAATTTAGAATTCATAATTTTGACTTAATACCGCCACAGGAAGTACACGGTCATGGAGAACCCCACCACAATGACAAACGCTCGCACCCATCGCGGGTCGAGTTTTTGCGCCAAGCTAGCGCCGCCGTAGCCGCCCAGGGTCGCTCCCACAATCATCACCAGCGCTTGCGGCCAGAATACCGCGCGCGCCACGATGAACGTCACCACGGCGGCGCCGTTGATAGCAGCCGCCAGCAGTGATTTCAACGCGTTCATGCTGTGAATATCTTCCATCCGAACCATCGCGAGCAACGCCAGCATCAGGATTCCGATGCCGCCGCCAAAAAAGCCTCCATAAACGGCGATGAAGAGTTGCGCGACCGCTGCGCCGCTGACCGCCGCCCAGGAAAGTCGCCCTGAAATCTTCGCGTGCGCGCCCAGCCATTGCGACAATCGTTTTCCAAAAGTGAACAATAGCGTCGCCACGAGGAAAAGATACGGCACCAAGTGCATGAACGTGGCTTGCGGCGTGCGAAGCAGAATGAGCGCGCCCATCAATCCTCCGCCGAGGCTGGAAAGCGTCAGCGGCACAAGCAGCCGGGCATTGCGCGGAAGCTTTTCTCCGTAGGCGCCAATCGCGGCAACCGAGCCGGGCCACAGAGCCACGGTAGAGGTGGCGTTGGCGGGGATCGGCGGCACGCCGGTGAAGATCAGCGTGGGAAATGAAATGAAACTGCCTCCGCCCGCCACCGAGTTCATGGCTCCGGCGAGCATCGCAGCGAGAAAGAGCAAAACTCCGTGAACAAGAGGCATCCGACTCCTGAGAGGCTGATGATAAAACGTTTCGACGATGTCATCCTGTTCCGTCGGGCTACGGACAACAAGCAATCATACCCTATCTGGCTTGCAGGTTTGCCTGTCTACGCCCCGCTGTATGCTGTCTAGCGCTTTGTGGTGTAAACTCGTGCTGGCCGAAATCGAGAGTAAGTGATGGTTGCGCAAGTTCCTGTGCCTTGTGCTTGGGCGCAGGATAAAGCGGAGGGAGCAATAGCCATGAACCGAAGTGTTGTTCGTATTCTCCTTCTCCTCGTCTCGCTGGGTGCTTGGGCCGGAAGAGTCCCGGCACAGAGCTTCGAGGTGAAAACGCACACCCTCCAGAATGGAATGAAGGTTCTGGTGCAGGAAGACCACTCGATTCCCAACGTGGCGCTTTACATCTTCTACCGGATCGGGTCGCGCAACGAAAGGCCGGGCACGACGGGCCTCTCACATTTCTTCGAGCACATGATGTTCAACGGCGCGAAGCAGTACGGCCCGGGTGAATTCGATCGCGTGATGGAAGCGGCGGGCGGTTCCAACAACGCCTACACCAGCCAGGACGTGACCGTCTATCAGGATTGGTTTCCGCGCTCGGCGCTCGAAAAGATTTTCGATCTCGAAGCCGACCGCATCCGCGATCTGAGCTTCGACCCCAAAATGATCGCCTCCGAGCGCGGCGTGGTAGCTTCCGAGCGTCGCACCAGCGTGGACAACAGCAATTTCGGCATTCTCGACGAGCAACTCTGGGCCGCCGCGTTCACCGCGCACCCTTACCACTGGCCGGTGGTCGGCTGGATGGTGGACATCGAGAACTGGAAAATGGAAGACCTCAGGCACCACTTCGAAATGGGCTACTCGCCGAGCAATGCGACCATGGTGGTAGTGGGCGATGTCTCCGCCGACGAAATCTTCAGTCTCGCGCAGACACACATCGAGGCCATTCCCTCGCACGCGCCGCCCCCGAAAGTCACCACCCAGGAACCTGAGCAACTCGGGGAGCATCGCGTCATCGTGAAAAAGTTCGCGCAGCTTCCCCTGATGATGATCGCCTACCACGTGCCTGAAAGCGCCAGCCCGGATTTTTATCCGCTCAATCTCCTGGAGGGCGTACTGCTCAGAGGCCAGAGTTCGCGGCTGTACCATCGGCTGGTGGACAAAGACCAACTCGCCATTTCGGTTAACGGCGGTTTCCGGCTCTCATTTGATCCCACGTTGTTTACCATCACCGTGCAGCCCAAGGCCGGGGTCGAGACGCTGGCCGTGGAGAAGGCGATTTATGAGGAATTGGAGAAACTGAAGACTGAACCACTGACCGATGAGGAATTGCAAAAGGCAAGGAACATCGTGCTGGCGAACTTCTACCGGCAAATGCAAAGCATCAACGGGCGGGCCAACACGCTGGGCTCATACGAAGTGTTCATGGGCGACTATCACAAGCTCTTCTCGGCCGCCGACGAATATAACAAAGTCACGAAGGACGATGTCCGGCGCGTCGCGCAGAAGTATTTCGGTGAAAAGAACCGCACGGTGGCCACGCTGGTGCCGGAGAAGAACGAGGCAGGAAAGACTGTAGCGGCCAAGCCCGCGGGAGGTGCCCAATGAAGCGACGGCTGCTCATCTTGGTGATCGCTGCGATAGCGGCCACAGTCGGTCCGATCGCGGCACAGACCGGCAGCCTGAAGCTGCCTGCGTACAAGAAAGTAAAGCTGCAAAACGGGATGATTCTCCTTTTGATGGAGCGCCACGCGTTGCCACTGGTCAGTTTCCAGGTCATTGTCAACGCCGGGCCGATCGCCGATCCCGCCGGGCAGGCGGGCGTCGCTTCGCTCACGGCCGCGCTGTTGCGCAAAGGCACGGCGACGCGCAGCGCCGATCAGTTCTCTTCCGAGCTGGATTTTGTGGGCGGGCAATTCAACGCCGGCGTGACGCCCGACTACGCCAACATCTCGGCGGACTTCATGGCTAAGGATTTGGCCAAGGGGCTGGACCTTCTCGCGGACGCGATGCTCAATCCAACGTTTCCGCAGGAAGAGGTCGACAAACTCGTCCGGCAGCGAATGGACGGCATCAAGTCAGCCAAAGATCAGGCGCTCGCGGTCCTGCCGATTTATTTCAACGCCTTTCTCTATGGGGAACATCCGTACGCACGGCCTGTCAATGGCGACGAGAATTCGCTGCCGCGCGTGACGCGCGACGCCATCGTGCAGTTCTATCGCGCCCATTACACGCCGGGCGTCACCACCCTGGCCGTGGTGGGCGATTTTGATTCCGCCGCCGTGCAGAAAATGATCTCGCAAAAATTCGGTGCCTGGCCGTCGCGCCCGGTGCAATTTGTCGTCACGATCGATTACCCTGAGGTGAAGGGGAAGCGGCTGCTGCTTGTGGATAAGCCCGACGCCACGCAGACCTACTATGCCGTTGGCAACGTCGGCATCGAGCGAACCAACCCCGACCGCGTCGACCTCCAGGTGGTGAACACTCTGTTCGGCGGGCGCTTCACGTCGATGATCAACAGCGAGCTGCGCATCAAGTCGGGCCTCACGTACGGCGCCAGCTCCAGGTTCGACCAGCGGAAATCACGCGGCCCGTTCCTGATCTCAACTTACACACGGACTGCGACCACCGAAAAAGCGATGGACCTGACGCTCGACGTCATGAGGCGGCTGCAAGAGAAAGGCATCACTCAGGAGGAGCTCGACTCGGCGAAGAATTACATCAAAGGCCAGTTTCCACCCACCATTGAGACCAACGGCCAGCTCGCATCGCAATTGGCGCAACTCGAGTTCTATGGGCTGGACGAAAGCGAGATCAACGACCTCTACGCCAAAATCGACGCCATGACGCTGGCGGACGCGCAGCGCGTGATTCACCAATACTTCCCGCTCGATAACCTCACGTTCGTGGTCATCGGCAAGGCCAGCGAGATTAGTCCCGTTGTTCGCAAGTACGCGCCCAAGGTGGAGACGCGGTCGATCAGCGAGCCGGGATTCGGTGCCCATTTGTGAACGTTGATGTTTTCCATTTCCTCTCCCGCAATAGCTCACTGTTGGCTCGCTTCATCCCGCCGCTCGAGGCCGATCAAGAGGTGCTTCGAATCGGAGCCAAAAGACGGAAAGTAGACGCTGCGCGCGCCCTCATCCCCTGCAATCAGCTCAAAGGTGAAGTCTCCTATAGCTCCCGAATCGTGGACTTCAAAAATCTGATCGCCGAGAAACTCCGGCCAGGTATTTTCCACGTATTTTTGGAACGCCGCGAGGCTGGGCGCGTCAGAGCTCATGAACTTGGCTGGGTCGATCAGCGCGTAGGCAGCGCGAAAATCGTGGAGATGGAGAGCCGAGATAAACCGGTAGAGGCGATAATCTTCGTTGTCCGAGTATTCTGTTTTGCCCGGCAGGTAGCTCTTGCCGTCCCACCCATAGACGGCACGAACGTCGAAACCGCGCTTGCCGTCTTTTGGAAACTGAATCAGGCCGGGGTCGGCGCGCCCGCTTGCGATCATTTCCGGCGGGCCTCCGCCTTGTGGCTCGCGAAATTCAATCTTGCCTTGCGCGTAGCCCTCGTACTGGGTCTCGCCCGCCTCACTGTCCCACAAGAGTGATGGAGCGTGGTCCTTCACCTGATAGATCGCCGGATGAGGAACGGCCTTGGCGCCCTGATACTCGACCACGGCGATCTGGCGCGAGCCCGGAACGAGCGACGAGACAACCTGCAACTCGTAAGGCTCGAAGCCCTCCTTCATGTGCGTCACGCGCCATCGCGAGCCGTCCCAGGAGAGCAGAAACAACTCCCACGCGGTTAACTCGCCCACTATACTTTGGTTGAGACCTACGCCAGAGGGCTCGCGCAAACGGTTGAGGGCCACCTCGGGAACATTATCGCCGTCCAAATCTCCCAACACTTGGAGTGAGTACGTAGTCGGATCAATGGAACCAACTTTCGTAGCAGCGGAACTAACGCCCAAGGCTTCGGCCAACGCACTTGTGTCTGGAGTGCGCACGGAGCTGATAAGAGCCTGAACTTCGGAAAGGCCGCTTCCCTGCGCAGCGGCGCTTTGCCCGGGTTGAGGCGCGGCCGCAAGGCACGCGGAGGCGCCCATGCACGCCGACGCCAATACGGCGATCCCGCTGGGCAGGATCGCGCGCCGCGCCCCCGCACTGCGAACCGGCCGCCGGAGGTGAGTGAAAAACGGGACATGAGCTGGACAACACATTTCAGCCATAGTGGAAGTCCTCATTATAGACCAAATATGCTGGTTGCCCATGGACCATCGTTGTTCGATGAGCGTCTGGCGCTCCAGACGTGGTTTTCCAACCCGGCGCGCGAACATTTTCCCGCCTTTTTTGAAGGCACGATCCTGACGCATCGGCAGCTCCGTGTTCTCTGCGGCCAGCGAAGCTTCAACACCATGCCGAAACTGGAGATCGGAAATCGGAATATGGACCGAGAGCCGGCGCTATCAGCGGTGTAGTAAGCCTTGTAGAATGATCTAGATAAGTGTCATGGCTCCGAGCTTCCCTTATCCATGTCCAGCGTCCAGTTTCGAGCTTCCAACTGCAAGTATGTCTTGACAATCCCCCACGGTTGGGATAGATTAGCACTCTCAAGAGGAGAGTGCTAAGAGCAGTTTTGCTTGTGAATAATGGGCAGGCGAGGAGTCGCCTGCGGGCAGTCCAATCCAATGAAAAATCCGAATACGAAAGGAGACGAATGATGAAGGTTAGACCACTTCATGATCGCATTCTGATCAAGCGAATCGAAGAGAAAGAAACCGTGAAGGGAGGCATCATCATCCCGGACACGGCGAAAGAAAAACCGCAAGAGGCGGAAGTGATCGCGGTGGGCAACGGCAAGAGGACGGAAGAAGGGAAGCTGGTGCCCCTCGACGTGAAAGCGGGCGATCGCATCCTTTTCGGAAAATATTCCGGCACTGAAATCAAGCTCGACGGCGAAGAATTCCTGATCATCCGGGAAGACGAAGTGCTGGGCGTGCTGGAAGGCGCGGCAAAGGCAGCGGGATCGAAGAAGTAGCAATCAGCAGTCAGCCATCAGCATTCAGCCGTCAGCGACCGCAGACCGCGTGCTTGCTGAAAGCTGATAGCTGAGAGCTGACGGCTCATAGCAAGAAAACTCAGAAAAAGATTCAAAAGCTCAAATTTGGAGGAATAAGAGATGGCAAATGCAAAGCAGATTGTACACGGCGAAGGCAGCCGCCAGGCGATTCTGCGGGGCGTGAATCAACTGGCGGACGTCGTGAAGATCACGCTGGGTCCCAAGGGGCGCAACGTGGTCCTGGACAAGAAATTCGGCTCGCCCACGATCACCAAGGACGGCGTGACCGTGGCGAAGGAAATTGAATTGAAAGATCCCCTGGAGAACATGGGCGCGCAGATGGTGCGCGAGGTGGCGTCCAAGACCTCGGACGTGGCCGGCGACGGCACCACCACCGCCACCGTGCTGGCGCAGGCGATTTTCCGCGAGGGCGTGAAGACGGTGGCGGCCGGCGCCAACCCGATGGCCGTGAAGCGGGGCATCGAGACGGCAGTTCGCGCCATTTGCGGCTACGACGAGCCCACCAAAGACGGCGGCACGAAGCACGTCAAGGGCGAGTTGGAAAAACTCTCCCGCGATGTGAAAGAGAGTTCCATGATCGCCCAGGTCGGCGCCGTTTCCGCCAACAACGATCAGACCATCGGCAACATCATTGCCGAGGCCATGAAGAAAGTGGGCAAAGACGGCGTCATCACGGTCGAGGAATCGAAGACCATGGAGACGGCGCTCGAAGTAGTCGAGGGCATGCAGTTTGACCGCGGCTATCTCTCCCCCTACTTCGTCACCGATCCCGAGCGGATGGAGTGCGTGCTGGAGAACGCGCTCATCCTGATCCATGAGAAGAAAATCAGCTCGATGAAGGACCTGCTGCCTCTTTTGGAACAGATCGCGAAGTCGGGCAAACCCCTCTTGATTATTGCCGAGGAAGTGGAAGGCGAAGCGCTGGCCACGCTGGTGGTGAACAAGCTGCGCGGCACACTGGCGTGCTGCGCGGTGAAGGCTCCCGGCTTTGGCGATCGGCGCAAGGCCATGCTGGAAGATATCGGCATCCTGACCGGCGGCAAGGCGATCTCCGAAGACCTGGGTATCAAGCTGGAGAACGTGAAGCTGGATGACCTCGGCAAGGCCAAGAAGATCACCGTCGACAAGGACAACACCACCATCGTCGAGGGCAACGGCAAGACCTCCGAGATCGAAGGCCGCGTGAAGCAGATCCGCGCCCAGATCGACGAGACCACTTCCGACTACGATCGCGAGAAGCTGCAAGAGCGGCTGGCGAAATTGGTGGGCGGCGTCGCCCAGATCAAAGTGGGCGCGGCCACCGAGACCGAGATGAAAGAGAAGAAGGCTCGCGTCGAGGACGCCATGCACGCCACCAAGGCGGCCGTCGAGGAAGGCATCGTTCCCGGCGGCGGTGTGGCGCTGGTCCGCTGCATCCCCGCTCTCGACAAGCTGAAGGCCGAGGGCGACGAGCAGATCGGCATCAACATCGTGAAGCGGGCGCTCGAAGAGCCGCTGCGGCTGATCGCCATCAATGCCGGGCACGAAGGCGCTGTGGTGACGGAGAAAGTGCGCACCAACAGCAATGCCAACTACGGCTTCAACGCCGAGACCGAAACTTTCGGCGACCTGGTGGAGGCCGGCGTGATTGACCCGACCAAGGTCACGCGCACCGCGCTGCAAAATGCGGCGTCCATTGCTTCCCTCATGCTCACCACTGAGGCGCTGGTCACCGAAGTGCCGGAGAAGGAAGACAAACACTCCATGCCTCAGGGCGGCGCCGGCATGGGCGGCGGCATGTACTAAGAACTGTCGACAGTCGAGAGTTGACAGTCGATAGTAAGAACCAGAGGGCGGGGATTAGTTCCCCGCCCTTTTTGTTCGTGGAGCCGCGTGCCTTTGTGCATACGTGAGGTATATACCGCCACCATGGCGACCACAAAGGTTTTTCGGAAGAGAAGAACGAGCCGAAAAAGGTGAGCGGGTGGCAAGCTTGGCGCGCAGGCAAAAAAAGACGCGATGCGCGGAATGGACTGATCACGCACATCGCGTGGGTTCAACCACAGAAACTGAGAGACTACGATTCAGAGCGCAGCCCGTCAATGCCGGGTGGAATCTGGATGAATCTCAAGCGTCTTGCCTCTCAGCACGTCGATCCGTTCCTGATAAAACGTGTGGCCGCTCGCATCGCGCAGAGCGATATCATGCGTACCCGGCCGTAGCGCAAATTTCTTGAGCTTGCGCGCCTGTCCCGCATAGCCACCGTCAACAAAGACGGAAGCGTCTTTCACCTCTGTCTTGATCTTGACGTTTCCCGAGTTGGCCATGGGAGAGTACCCATAAGCGTACGGCCCTCCATACCACCAAGGGCTATACCAGCCTGGACCCCACCCGCCGTAGTAGTACGGGTTATAGAAGCCACCGCCAACGATTACTACTCCTCTTCCTCTTGCTGCCGCCGTAGGCGCGAACGTCAGGAGGGCCAAGCAACCTACTAACAATGCTTTCCATATTCGTGACATAACGCCTACCCTCGCTTTCTCTCGTCCCGGACTTCCCGCGTTTCGGACGAGGCCATTACCTAAGATGCCAGAAATTAAATACCCGTTGTTTGGGTCTAGGGAACGTGAGCGTGGACGCGAAGGGCACGATACTGAAAACGCGGCAGTTGGCACGGGGACTCTGACGGAACCATGGGAGGCGGCCTAGTGCCGTTCCAACTTGTTACGCCTATGTATTGCACCTACGTCTTGCGCAAAGACTCCCTGAGTGGCTGATAACTGTTTGCCCAAAAAAGTTGGAACGGCACTAGCCTGCTTTCTCAGTCGAGCGGGCGGACCTATAATGGAGCGGTCAAAGGATCTGGCATGACCACGCTTCCTCGGAGCCCTACAGATTTCGAGCCCGCGTACCTGAGCCTTTCGAGAAGCGGCGAGCTCGCCCATCGTGTTCGACGGGCGCTCGAGGCGTTGCACTCCTGCAAAGCCTGTCCTCGCGATTGTGAGGTGGATCGCCTCGCGGACAAATTCGCTGTCTGCAAGACCGGGCGATATGCCGTCGTGGCGAGCTACGCTGCCCATTTCGGCGAAGAGGATTGTCTGCGCGGATGGCATGGCTCCGGCACGATCTTCTTTTCCGGCTGCAATTTGCGATGCGTCTTCTGCCAGAACTTCGACCTGAGTTGGCAACTGCAAGGCAGGCCTGCTCCGCCGGACGAACTCGCTTCCATGATGCTGGAACTTCAAGCGCAACGTTGTCACAACATCAACTTCGTGACCCCTGAGCATGTCGTCCCGCAAATCATCGAGGCCCTGCCGATCGCTATCGAGCGCGGCTTGAGGCTTCCCATCGTTTACAACAGCAGCGCCTACGATTCAATGGAAAGCCTCGAGCTCATGAACGGCATTGTGGACATCTACATGCCCGACTTCAAGTATTGGGACAGTGAGATGGCGCGGAAATACTCAAAGGCTCCAGACTACCCGGCTGTCGCCCGGCGCACGATTAAGGAGATGTATCGCCAAGTCGGAGATCTGGTGATCGACAGGAGTGGCTTGGCTCGACGCGGCGTGCTCCTCCGGCATTTAGTGATGCCGCATGGCATTGCCGGCACTCGTGAGATTATGCAATGGATCGCCCAGGAGCTTTCACCGACGACTTACATCAATCTGATGGCGCAGTACCGCCCGGCCGGCAAGGTTTCCCGCACCGAATACCCGGAAATCAATCGGCGTGTCACACCCTCCGAGTACGATAGCGCCTTGGATGAGGCCAGCCGCGCGGGGCTTTGCCGGCTCGACGCTCGTCAACTCGTTTATCACCGCACACTCTGACTATCAACTTCCGTTACTGTGCCCGCACGGCTGCCGGTTTGCGGGGAGGACGCTTGGCCGGCTTTTCAGGAGGCGCGACAAAGGGTTGGAGCGAGCTGTCGATGGTTATCGGAACCGTGGTAGCGTCGGTCACTTCGTGGCCGGTGAGGGCCACTTTGAGCATGATGCCGTGATGTGTACCGGGATCGTGCTGATCGAAAACAAAGTTTCCCAGGCTGTAGGCGATCCAGCGCCCGTGATAGAACTCGCAAGGCTGAACGACGTGTGGATGGCCGCCCACCACCAGGTCAGCACCGGCGTCGATCATGCGATGGGCCAGCTCCACTTGACGCCGGTCCGGGCGCTTCGCGTATTCCACACCCCAGTGGAGGCAAACGATCACAACGTCGGCGAGCGGACGCGCGAACCGGATATCGCTTAGGGCCCGGTCGGCGTCGAGCCAGGCAACGCCGGGTTGATCCGGCGCCGCCGCCGCGCTTTTCGGCTCCACGTTCACGTAGTCGAGAAAAGCCAGCTTTACGCCGTTCAAATTCACGATTGCCGGGTAGTGGGCTTCCAGGTCGTTCGCGCCAGCGCCGACGGGCCGCAATCCCGCCGCGCGTAGGCGTTGGACCGTGTCCAGCAGTGCGGTCCGGTCCCAATCGTCCATGTGATTGTTGGCGACCTCCATCACCCCGAAGCCGGCGAACTTGAGCCCTTCGATCGCTCTCGGGTCAGCTCGAAAGGAGTATCGATGATGAAGATTGTGCCCCACGTCGGACACCGGGCACTCGAGGTTGCCGATCGCCAAGTCGGCGCCGCGCAGAGTGTCGGCGATCTTCTCAAAGGGATACGCCCAATCGTTTCGCATTTTCATTTTCTCGCCGACACTTCGAGAGAGCATGATGTCGCCGACAAAAAGAAGCGTCTGTTGGCGAGCCGATCTGGTCGGCGCATGCGCGGCGTCATCGGCAATCACGGCACGGCCGAGAAGCAGCAACATCGCGGCAGCGCACGGCCTGGCGCCTCGCACGATCGCCTGCCATGCGGCCTTCCAACCCCATTCTCCAAGCGTGTCGTCAACGCGCGCTGGACAAAGACACAGCCGCCCCGTCCAATCCGCCATGCTGCTCCTGCCGGGTCCAAAGTTAGTCTGCCGGGATCTATCCAGGGCGTGATTCTATCTGTGGCTGTAGCCGAGGGCAAGCAAGCAACCGCGCCACGCTAGATCCCCAGTTAAGAATCGCCCAGCTCTGCGCTCGTCTTGACATCCCGGATGGCCACTCGTATTCTTAACCCAAGAGTTTAAGAGCATATGGTGCGCCCAAGCGCCGGAGCGCCGGGTGTGATAAACACCTGTTGCTTGGACGTCAGTTGAGAAGTGCCGACGGTATCATCGCACCGGTGTGAGATGCCGAGGTACTGGAGCTGGCGCATTCGTCTTGATCGGCGCGTGCCCGGATATAGACCAGGGAGGCCGAAGCAAGAAAAACAAAGGGAGGACGCAACGACTCGGTTTGGAGGAATCGTCTCGTTGGTCCGGGTGACGGAGAGGCGAAGTGACTCATCCGGTGACCAGGACGCACCGCGGGTTTTCGACACCCGAGCTCATGATAGTGTTGGGCATCGCCCTCATCGTTCTATCCATTGCGCTCCCCGCTGTAGAAACCGCGATTCAGAGCTACAGGCTGCTGGGTGACGCTCGCGGCATTGCCGCCCAGCTCTCGCTCGCTCGGATGCGTGCGGCGTCAAACTTCACCAAGACGGAAGTATTCTTCGACACCGTAGCCCAGACTTATCAGGTTCAAGTGTGGAAGAAATCCGCGGACGCCTACCTACCGGAAGGCGGCGCTCAGCCCTTATCAGAGGGGGATGTCTTCGGTTATGGTTCGTTGACGATCCCCGCCGGCGGCCAGAGCAGCATCGAGCAAACGACTCCCATCTTTTTTAACTCCCGCGGTGTGGTCACGGACGCCTCGGGGAACGCCACCGGCAATTCCGCTGTCTATATCATGAATAGCCAAGGCGCCTATTGTGCGGTTACCGCGTCGGTGGCCGGGCAGCCGATGGTTTGGAAGTTCAAAAACTCCGCCTGGGTTTCATATTAAGAGCGAAGGCTCTCAAAGTAGAGATGTCACAAACACCCGCAACCATCCTGATTGAGAGACGAGCCGCAGCTCGCGGAATTTCTCTGATCGAAACCATGATCGCCACACTGGTCTTGCTGACGGTGGCGGCGGGTCTTCTGACGTTATTCACCGTAGCCATCGGACAGACTGAGCAACAGGGGAACATCGCTTCTCGCACTACGGAGTTTAGCCAGGACAAGATGGAGCAACTCATGGCGCTCAGGTTTAACGATCCTGGGCTGGGGGGGACGATGTTGCCTGGCTCATCGGTAGGCGCCGTTCCCCCGGCGGATGCCTGGCCTGGTTATGTGGATTACCTCGACGAAAATGGAGGCGCCCTGAGCAGCTCGACGGGCGCATTTTATGTCCGCTATTGGAGCATATCGACGGACTCTTCGGGTACGTTGAAGACCATTACCGTTGTCGTGACTTCCAACCCGCTGGGCGGCTCGCAGAGCATTGCTCCGTCTACGACCCTGGTATGTGTGAAGTCGAGTGGACTGTAGTGGGACCTCAGCCGGCATGAACATGAATGACCATCATCACGACAATCCGCAGATGATCCAGCGGAAGAATTTTCAGATGCGTCCCCAGAGTCCTGCGGCCCGGTTCGACAGACAGCTCGGCGCGAGGCCTCGTCACCGGCGTGGGTTCAGCAGGAGAGGCAGAGGATTCTCCTTGCTCGAAACTCTGGCGAGTGTTGCCATCCTGATGATCGTTATGGGCGCGATTCTTTCGGTGATTTCCTTCTACCAAAAAACTTACGGCACTACCCAGCTCAAGTCCGACATGTACGATAACGTGAGAGGCGCCAGTGAACTCTTGGCGCAGGAAATCGGCCAAGGAGGCCTGGTGAGTTTGCCTTCGCCGTCCCCCACGCTGTCCGCAGGAGTCATCGGCAGCTCGTCGGTGCAGACGGTGGGAGTGAGTTCCGCGAACTCGATGTTTGTGGGTGAGAAGCTGCTCATCGACACGGGAACTTCCGCGGAATTGGTTGCCCTCACGGCGGTCGACACTGCCCTCAGCCAGATCACCGCGGTTTTCAACAACGCCCACGCCAGCGGTGCGCCGATCAATGTGCTGGGGGTTTTCGCCGATGGCGTGATGACTTCATCCACGGCAACGCAGTTGCGGCTTTTCGGCGACATCAATGCCGACGGCTCGCTCGTCTACGTTCATTACGACTGCAATCCCGGGGCGGGAACACTGACCCGCTCGGTCACGACCCTGACGCCGACCACGTCGTCAAGCAACGCGCCTGACACCCTATTGAACACTCTGGTAGCAAACCCGAACGGCGCGCCCTGTTTTCAATACACCACCCAGACGTCCTCTGCCGGTCAGACTATCGGGACAGGCACGGGCTCCCAGGCGACCTTCACGGCAACTCTGACGCAAGTTGCAGTGTCCGCAGGAAACGTCTGGGTTACGGCGGGGCCGGTAGCCGGGACGGACGACGGCAACGGATCAATCACGGGCACGGGCATTTCGAGCGGCACAGTGAATTATGCGACCGGTTTGATCTCGGTCACTTTTCAGGTCCCCCCGCCGGTTGGGACTGCGGTCACGGTCGGCCAGATCTTTGTCACGAACGTGGCGCTCACCTTTTCGGTTCGAACCACACAAGTCGATCCCCAGACCCACCAATATTTGACCCTGACGAAATCCTTTCTGTATCTGACGCCGCGAAACGTCGTGTCGGGGCTGGAGTTGGCTAATCTGCCATTTCCGGACCGCCTTCAGCCCACGCCGCCAAATCTTCCGCTGCCTTAAGAGTGGTCCGGGCATTTGAGGTCGCTTGATGGATAGTCCCAAAAACCGCAACCAGCCGGAACACGGAATCGCACTGATTTTAGCCCTACTCGCAATTCTTATTCTGAGCGTGCTGGCTGCTTCCATTATTTTTCTCACCCAAACCCAAACGTGGAGAACTATCGACTACCGGCTGACCTCACAATCCCGCTATGCGGCTGAGGCAGGCGTCCAACGCACCATGAACTGGTTCACGCACTCCTACACACTGCCCAGCAACTTCGGGTCCTACGATATGACCAAGTATCCTGTCCAGTACAACGGCAAGGCCGTCGTGCTATCCGCCATGAGTGGAACAAGCGCAAACTATCCTGACTCTAGCGTGTCTAGCGCTTACTCCACGGCCTTGAGCAGCCAGAGCATGCCAGGCGTGGCCAACGCATCCTTTTCCACATATGCGACGCTACTCCGTATGAACGTCGGTTTCGGAGTCAGTTGGTTACCGGGCACAGGCGTGGCGCAGACTTGGCAAATCACCTCTCAGGGAAACATTGCCGGCGTACCCGCCGCTCAGGTGCAATTGGTCGCCACATATGATCGCTTCCTTCCGCCCATCTTCGCCTATGCCGTCGCTGGAGATAGCAACGCCTGCGGCACGGTAACTATCTCCAGCGGCATCGTCGACAGTTGGAATTCGGCCCAGGGGAATTACTCTTCCACCCATCAGAATTTTGGCGGCAACATCGCCACCAATGGCAACGTGACCTTGAGCGGAGCCTCAACGCAGATTGAAGGGAACATCTTGAACTCGTCAAATATCAATGTCGGTAGCTGCCCCGCCGGAATCACCAACAACGTGGGGGCCGGCACGCCCTGGAATGGCCTCCAACAACTTACTCGGCCGCTGTCGTACGCTCCCCCCATCCTGCCCAGCCCCATGACTCCGACCACGAACTTGAGCGTCACCGACAATACGTGTTGGGGCAGCGACCCCGGAGGATGCTCGGTCTCAACCACAACCAGCGGCTGCAACGGCGGCGCCGCGCCGTGCGTGAATATTGCCCCCGGCAGCTACGGGAATATCACCAGCAATTCCACCGTGCATCTCATCGCGGGAACGTACTACATCAACTCGCTCAATTTGAGCGACGGCTCGATCACCCTCGATTCGACGCCGGTGGTGATCGATCTGGGAGGAAATGGTGTCACCGGAGGGGGAACGCTGTTTGCCTCAACGTCGAGCACGACGTTCAATACCGGCGGGATTCCCGCCAGCCTTCAGATTGTCACAGCATGTTGCACGATGGCCGGCGGGCCGATGCAAATGCCAAATCCGCCCGTCATCACCATAACGTCTTCCTCGGCTATGTATGCCGTCGTGTACGCGCCCAACGCTCTCGTGCACATCACTGGAAACTCTCAATTCCTCGGTGCTGTAATTGCTCAAACAGCCACCTGTGATAGCACCGGGGGGATTTCTTATGACCAGGCTCTGCAAAAATCCTTGCTGAAGGTCGGGAATTTCGCTGCGGTGAACTACAGTTGGAGCAAGTTCTAGTCCTCAAACAACAGTCGGACCGGGCTGTTCCAGCTTTATTCCGTACAGGATTTTACCCCTCTCTCCGACATCGCGACGCCACGCGACGTGAGCGGGGATTGCCTCCTCGCTTTCCGGTCTGAGTTCGTATTTTACGAAAATAGCGTCGCCGGCATTCAGGTCCAGACTTGAAGTGCAGCACACTCCGGAGATGGACACGTTCTCGGTCATCGTACTCTCGTCCCGGCCGTCCCGAAATCTTATGCGAATGCGCAGCTTGGCAAGGATGCGATCTTCGCGGCGCCGTTCTTTTTCCCCGGGCAGAGCGGCCGCCGGAGGCTTCGAGTCGGGGCTGGGAGCAGGCACCGGCTGTTCTTCCTCCTCCAAGACTCTAAATCGCCACTCGGTCTGCGCGCCACATTTCCCGCAGTCTCGGTTCAACGAACGATTTTTGACAACCTGGAGATACGTGCCCAATTCCAATTCCGCCATCTCCGCAGAGTGACACACGGCGCATTCCAGCAGCACATCAACGGTTTCCTCAGTATCCACCCTGGCCGCCGGAGCCCGTTCGGGAAAGTGGATTTGCCAGAAATTGAGTTCGGGTTCGAGATTCTCTACACTCCATGCATACAACCCACTCGAGAGCCCCTCATGCGAATCAGACACGCGGAACGGGCAGGATTGCCGGGTTCCAAGGTGGGTGATGGTGAGCCGGTCTCCCGTCCGCAGTGGGCGTTTGAAGGCGATGTAAGCGCCATCGCGATTGACCGCTATCGTCGAAGTTCGTTCGATGAACGCTTCTCCGTCCGCATAGGTCCCCACGATATGGATGGGAACCTTCAACAGCAGCCGCTCGCTGCGACGTTGCTCCTCGACGATCTTGCGCGCGATTTTCCTGTCTTCCCGATCCCATCTGATCTCTTCCTCGAGCTCGAAAGGTGAGCGCTGGGCAGACGCAGGCCGCTTGACTTTCGCCAATGGAACGAAGATTCGGCGCGCTCGCTTCGGTGCCGCAAAACCCGACAGCTTCAATCGCCAAATGACTCCTGCGGCGACCAGTGCCGAACCGACTAGAGCCAGGGGAATGTTCACCTCAAAGCTCCTTCGCGGGCGGACGAGACTTGTTTCGATGGCCGATATTGTACCGCAGTTGTTGGCGAGGTGATAGCAACAAAGAAAAACCACATGCACCACGACATTCCCTTGACAGCGCCCTTGTGCGGGACTATATTAGAGCTAGCGAAGAAAAGGCGAACATGAGCGCGAACGGTTCGCTGCACAAAATCCGTATCGGGCCGGCAGGATGGTCATATCCGGACTGGGAAGGCATTGTCTACCCGGCTCACAAGCGTCGCGACTTTCACCGGGCTTCTTACCTCGCCCATTTCTTCGACACCATCGAAATCAACACGACCTTCTATCATCCGGCGACGCCCGAGACCGTGAAGGACTGGATCCGCCGCATCGACCACAATCCCGAATTCAAATTCACCGCCAAGCTCTGGCAGCGGTTCACACACGAACGGTCCGCGGACCGCAAAGACGAAAAAATCTTCAAGGACTGCCTCGCGCCGCTGATGAGCGCCGGCCGCTTGGGCGCGCTGCTGCTTCAGTTTCCGTGGTCATTCAAGAACGCCAAGGAGAGCCGCGAGTATCTGGGCGGACTGATTATGCAGTTCATGGAATATCCGCTGGTGGTGGAGGTGAGGCACAGCTCGTGGAACACCCCGGAGATTTTTCAGTTGCTCGAGAAGCTGGGCGTGGGATTCTGCAACATCGATCAGCCCGTGATCGGCAGTTCGATGGGCGCCACCCAGCGCGCCACTTCGCCCGTGGGTTACGTGCGGCTCCACGGACGCAACTACGATCAGTGGTTCACCGCGCGCGACCACGGTGAAGAACGCTACAATTATTATTACAGCCGCCCCGAGCTCGAGCCCTGGGTGGAAAGAATTGATGCCGTCGCCGAGCGAACCGACGAGACCTACGTCATCAGCAACAATCACTTTCAGGGAAAGGCCGTGGCCAACGGGTTGCAACTCGAAAGCATGATCTCTGGCGCGCCGGTGCGCGTGCCGGAGACGCTGCTGGCCCGTTACCCGGAACTGGCGGAAATTCGCGCCCCTGAACCCGCCACCGCTCCCGTCGGTGAAAGTGGATTGCTCTTCTGAGCGCTCAGCGGGAGTTTTCAGGAATCAGTTCTCAGTTTTCAGCTACTGACTCCTGGCTTCCGATTTCGCTTCCTCGCCACCTGCCACTGTGCTCCCGTTATCAGTTCTCAGTCCTCAGTTTAGGCGCACGCTGCTGCATGAAGGACACCGCTTCTGATCGAACGCTGATTTCCCTCCCGCTAATAAAAATCGACGCTATTTGCGTTTTCTGGTCTTTACGAAAATAGTGATTCGTGCTGTTTAGTGGTAACCATGCGCCCGGTTCTCGAATCCTGAATGTCCAATTCGAAATGCGGCCGCCAGAGCACGCGCGAGGCCTCCCCGTTCTGCTACCTACTGCCTACCGTCTACTGGTTTCCCGCGTTCACTGACCGCACCCATGCCAAAGAACGGCACCTGCGCGCCGCCCGTGATTGTAGTTGACAGGTGCGGCAGACTCGTTGTATTGTGGATACAACACTGCGCTGGGAGGTGCAAAATGGCTTCAACATTTGGGTCCTACTTCAAGGAACTCAGGACAAGGAGAGGATGGAGCTTGCGCCGGTTCTGTGAGTCGAACGGGTACGATCCCGGAAACATCAGCCGGCTGGAGCGAGGAGTTTTTCCTCCGCCTGAGTCGCCGCAGAAGCTGCGGGAGTACGCCAAATCGCTGGGCCTCAAAGCAGGCGGTGAGGAATGGATTGAGTTTTTTGACAGGGCCGCCGCGTCGCGCGGGCAGCTCCCCGCTGACCTGCAAGCCGACGACAAGCTTATCGGGCGGCTGCCGGTCCTGTTCCGCACCCTCAGGGGGCGAAAGGTCACGCCGGAGAAGATCGACCAACTCGTGGAATTGATACGAAGGGAGCACTCCGATTAAGCTCCGCGTCCGTCGCCTCTCATACAACGAAATCCGCAGAACATCCGAGCAGTTCTTGCGCGAATTTCACCCGGAGGGATCGATTCCGACCCCGATCGAAGAGATCGCCGAAATCAAATGCGGCCTCGACATCATCCCTTTGCCCGGATTGGGCGACCTTCTTGAGATCGATGGTTTCATCTCCAGCGATTTATCCTGCATCACTGTGGACCAGTTCGTGCTCGAGAGGCGGCTAAACCGCTATCGGTTCACACTCGCGCATGAACTCGGGCACCTTTACATGCACCGGGATATTTACACCGAGCTCAAGTTCGGCAGCCTGAACGAGTGGAAGCAATTCCAGAGGGAAGTGGACGAAGCCGATTACAACTGGCTCGAATACCAGGCGTATGCCTTCGCCGGCCTCGTGCTGGTGCCCACAGGACATCTGAAGGCTCAATTCCAATCGGCCGCTGAGGCTGCGGAGCGGATCGGATTCAGCCGGCAGGGCGAGCCCGAAGCCTTCCTTGAGTACGTTGCCGAAGCGCTGCGCGAGGTCTTCCAGGTATCTGACGCCGTGATCGCCAGGAGACTACGGTACGAGAACTTGGATCGGTAGGAGACTAATCATGTCCCCCTGCCTCCACCTGCGTTCTGGCTTCTGACTCCTGACTCCGCCTTCCCATCTTCCACATGCTACCTACCACCTACCATTTCCTTGTCACTTGTCACTTGCCACTGCTCTGCAAATCGAAAATCGGCAATCGAAAACATGTGCTGAGCGGAACGAACGCATCGAAAATCTAGAGGCTCCTGCCTTCCGCCTTCTGCCTCCTGACCCCTGGCTCCTGACTCCTCGTTCTTGACCCCTAACCCCCAGCCCTGTCTTTCAGCGCGTTCCCTGACCCCACACATGCCAAACACCGGAGCGTGTGCGCCACCCGCGAAATCTTGGGGTATTGCAAGGCAGATGTGCTATAAGCATTGGGTGTAGTGTTCATGAACCGCGTAACCGCTCAAGATTTTTATGACTATACGAAATGCCCGCACCGTGTCTACCTGAATAGATTTGGCGACCTACGGGAAAAGCTTCCGCAGGCAGATTTCCTCAATCTCCTCTTTGAATCCGCCCTGCTCCACGAGCAGGAATGCATAAAAAGCCTTCCGTATCGGAGTCCCGAAGGGGATACGCCCGAGGGCCAGGCTATGTCGACACTCAGGCTGATGGAAGAAGGTGCAGAGCGCATTTACCAGGGGGTCCTGATCGCTGGTAACGGGAGTGGAAGACCGGACATCTTGGAGAAGTCAGGCGGGCATTCAAGATTCGGGGACTACCTCTACAAGCCAGTCGACATCAAGAGTGGTAGCGGGTATGAGGAGCGAGAAGACCGGACGCTCCGGGTGGATTACGGAATGCAACTCCTCCATTATGCCAAGCTGCTACAGGAGATTCAGGGAATCTTTCCTAGCGAAGGCCAGATTCTTAACAAGAAAGCGGAAAGGGTAGTTTACCCGCTTGACGACTTTGTTGCTCTGTACGGACAGGTGCATCCCGAAATCGCGAATCTTGTCAACGGCGCTAAAACCGACGAACCAGTGCGGTGCCAGTCCTGCACGCTGTGCCAATGGTGGGGACACTGCGAACCAATCCTCGTCAAAGGCAAGGACGTCTCCCTTCTCCCCGAAATCGGTCGCGCAAGAAGAAGTGAGCTGATAAAGGTGGGCGTCAAGTCGATCCCGGATGTGATGTCCATTGATTTCAGGAAGGTGAAGCTCAAGGGAATCGGTCCAAAGATTTCCGAGTCATTGACTCGCCATGCCGAAGTTTCGCTGTCGGGCACGATGAAGGTCTTGCAGAAGCCGACTCTTCGTGATGCGCGCTTCAAGGTCTACTTCGATTTCGAGGACGATCCAACACAGGAGCTCATTTACCTGTGCGGACTGCTTTTCGAACCAGATTGGAACGGGCGAGCTTATTGCGGGCTCGTTGGGCCGGACGAGCAGGGCGAAGGCAGGATGTGGGCAGACTTCCAGGAAATCTGTTCAGCCATTCAGAGCGAAGATTTCATTGTCCTTCATTACAGCGCGTATGAAAAGACCAAGATGAGCCAACTGGAGGCGAAATACGGAGCGTCTAAGAAGCAAGCGGTTGAGCATTTCCGGGCGCAGATGGTGGACCTTTTTCCACTTGTGAGGCAGACGGCCGTTCTGCCCACAAGAGGCTACGGGCTTAAGCACGTTGCGCCGCTTCTCGGATTCAAATACTCGGCAAAAGATGCAGGCGGGGCGCAATCAATCGTCTGGTTTCAAGAGTATCAAAAGGATCCGGCCAACGCCGAAATTCTCGACAAGATTCTCACATACAATAAGGACGACTGCGTCGCAATGAAGGTTGTTTACGACTGGTTGCGGTCTCTTTAGTCGCCGTGCTTGCCAAACATTATGATGTACCTGTCGTTCGACTAAACTCCGTAACATCCTGCATCTCATCCGTGTAAAATATTACTCGAACCCTTTGTATGCTATTAATTTCAAATGCGTTCCTGCTTCTGGCAAGAGACAGGGCCGGCATCACGACTCTGGATTACGGCTTGGCGGACGCACGATATTGCTGAAGCAAAGAGCTGCACTCTGCGCCAGCCGGCGGTCATCGGTTCACCCGCTCATCGCGCCATTGGTCGGTAGTGGATCACTGACTTACTGATTCTGCGATTCACTGATTCAATTCGCCGTCATTCTGTTGCCTGTACTTCAGACCCCTAGCCCCGGCCCCTAGTCCTCGTCCCTTCCCTATTGCCTTCTTAGTCTATCGGGTGTATAAAGCTGGGCAGCCAACGTCCCGGTAAATGGTATGTCCATTTGGTTTATGTAAATCCTTACATACGCCAAAGCGGGGCACACGTCCGCTATCCGGCCCTCCTGCGTGGCCGGCCGCCGAGAGGAGCAGACCATGATTAACAAACTCATCGAGATCAAGAATATCGGAAAATTCGTGAACTATTCATGCTCAGGCGACGTCGAATTTCGCAAGATGACCCTAATATTCGGCGAGAACGGGCGCGGCAAGACCATGCTTTCAGCCATCCTCCGCTCCCTGGAAACGGGCGAGGCGCGCTACGTGCTTGAAAGGAAGACGATCAAATCCGCGGCCCCGCCCGAGGTTCTGCTGCGCGTTAACGACACGAACCACTCATTCAAAAACGGTGCGTGGGACGCTGCAGCGCCCGGGATCCATGTGTTCGATACATCCTTTGTTAACGACAATGTTTATTCGGGTGTGTACGTACAATTGGAGCACAAACGGAGCTTGTACAAGTTCATAGTGGGTAAGAAGGGCGTTCAATTGGCCACCGCAGTTGACGACTTCGACGCACAAATCAGAGACAAGAACAAGGCGATCAAGGAAAAAGAGAGTGGCATAACGCCACACATTTTGGGTTCTCAAACCGTCGACGCATTCGTGAATGCCGGACCCGTACGTGACGTTGACAAACGGATCAAGGAGAAGACTGCCGAGGTTTCCGCTCTCAAAGAAGCCGCGTCCATCGCATCGAAGCCGCAATTGACGAAGCTTAGTGTCCCCGCTTTTTCAATGTACGGTTTCGAGTCGATCCTTTTGAAAACGCTTGAGGACGTGTCAGAGAACGCCGAAAGGTTGACACGTGACCACATCGTGGGATGCATGGACAAGCAGGGAGAAGCATGGGTAAACAAGGGGTTGACCTATATCAAGGGGGACCGGTGCCCCTTCTGCGGCCAGCCACTCGCTGGAGTAGAGCTGATAAAAGCCTACCGGGCCTTCTTCAGTGCCACCTACAAGGGGCTGAAGGAAGAGATCAATCATGCTCACGAAGGGGCAAACGCCCAATTCTCACAAGACGCGATAATCCGCGTCCAGAGCGTGATCTCGTCCAATTCTTCGAATGCTGAATTCTGGAAGAAGCACCTTACATTTGAAGACCCGACGATTGAGTTCGACGCGGTCAAGGAGGGGTGGACAAACCTCCATGGATTGGTCGAGGCATACTTGGTACGGAAGGAAGCCTCTCCACTGGAAAAGATCGTACTCGGTGATGATATCAAACGCGCTTTCGAAGCTTATGCCAAGTTAGTCGAAAATGTTGCCAAGTACAATGAGACTGTCGACGGCGGGAATGGCCTGATAACTCAGAAGAAGCAGAAGACGGCGTCCGGGAATTTGGCCGCCGAAGAAGCACATCTAATTGACTTACAGAACGCCAAGAAACGGCACGAGGACGCCCACGTTAAGAAACTCTGTGACGACTACCGTGAACTGAAACAAGACAAGAACAAACTTGACGCTGACAAGTCAAAGGCAAAGCAGGACCTGGAAACTTATGCAGATCAAATTCTTGTGAAGTATGAAGGAATCATAAACCAACAATTGGCAAACTTCGGAGCCGGCTTCAAGCTGTGCAACTCAGGAACCACGTATCCCGGGGGCAAGCCAACAGCCGACTATCAACTGTCAATAAATGACACGCCCGTCATTCTGGGAGACGCTAAACCCGGCCATTCAAGCCCTTGTTTTGGAAACACCCTGAGCGCGGGCGACAAAAGCACTCTTGCCTTTGCCTTCTTCGTCGCGCGCCTGGAGGACGATCCTAGTCTTTCAGATGCCATCGTCGTCTTCGATGACCCTATTTCCAGCCTGGACGCAAACCGCAAAGACTGCACGCAGCAAGCGATGTCCAAGCTGGGCACAAAGGCCAAACAGGTGGTTGTTCTTTCCCACGATCCCCATTTCCTGCTTTCAATTTGGAAAGAAGAGAAGAAATCACCCGTGAAGACCCTCCAGATCGTCCGGAAAGGGCAAGACAGCGTTGTCGAGGAGTGGGACATAGAGAAAGGAACTCGGGATTCCTATCTCCAAGACTATTTCGCGCTGGACGACTACGTGGCCACTGGCGCAAGTAGCGACCTACGCAGCACGGCACGACGCATCCGCCCCCTCCTTGAGGGGAATCTACGTCTCAGATTTCCAAAGAGCTTTTCGAGGAGTGAATGGTTGGCAGAATTCATCAACAAAATCCGCGACTGCGGACCGAGCGATGACCTTGGTGTCCTGAAACCAAGACTGTCGGAGCTAGAAGACATCAACAATTATTCAAAGAAGTACCACCACGAACAAAATCCGACGGCGTGCAACACCGAGCCCGTGAACGATGCGGCGTTGCGGGCGTACGCAAAGAGGGCGCTGAAATTTGTCTCAGGGACGTAGAAAGGTTGACATGGAGTACGAAAGGACCTCAGCGGGTTTTGAGTTGCTGTTCCAGTACGGATCAAACATGAGTTCCAGGCGCTTGAACGAGCCTCGGCGATTGAACGGCGCAGCGATACCGGTGGGAAGCGTCGTTCTTGAGGGTTGGGAGGTCCGTTTCGATTTATACAGTAGAACAAACGGCTGCGGCGTTGCAGATATCGTTCCCGCCCAGGACGAGACCGTCTACGGCGCATTGTTCGAGGTTCCTCGCGAACTCCTGATTGCCCCAGCCGGGGCCAGGTCTCGAATGGACGAAATTGAGGGAGCGAGAGCGGACGCTACCGGCAACTACGCACGCCATTCGGTTTATGTTCTAAAAGGGGACAGACACTTCCAAGCATATACATACGTCGGCACAGAGGATGGGCGCGAGCGATTCTCCCGAATGGCTCCTGAAGCGCGACGAGTCTCCAAGGAGTACTTCGATCATTTGTCAGTAGGGGCGAAGGAGTTTGGATTGCCGGACACCTACGTCGCCTACCTTCGCCGGCAGGCAGGGCCTCTGGTGGAATAAAGCGTATGGCAATGATCTACTGCGCCCGGCTCCGGCCCGCAGGGTACAATCCCGGGTGGCGCAGGCCTTCCGCATTGTGGCGTGTAGCGAGAGAAACAGTAGACTGTAGGCAGCAGACGGGCGGCGGCGCGTAGGGCGCGCCGGCTGCATGCGGAAGTTAGGTTCGGTCGGTCTTCGGTGGGGCGGCCATTTCGAGCTGGCCGGCTGCCTTTATCAAGACTCGAAGGGCTTGGTTGACGGACGCCGAGTCGCGGAACACCGCAGCCACATCGGAATCAAGCAACACAACGTTCGTACCCTCCATGTACTGCTGGTAATATTTGCCGCGAACGCCTCCGCGCAGATCGTACTCTGGCCTCATTTCGTCTTCGTCGGTTCGATCACTCTGCACTATACCAGCTTATCACGCTGAGCCAGCAGATGGGAGAGCCAGTAGTCGGTAGACAGCAGACGGCAGGCGGGCAAAGCGGTAGGTAGCATGTGGTAGGTAGTAGGTGGGGAAAATCAGGTGCCAGGTCTTGGGGGCTAGGTGTAAGGGGGCGGGTGCCAGGAGTCAGGTCCGATCTACGGACTCCGACCCCCGGCCTTCGATGCCGGTGGCCGACAAGCCAACCCGTGGTAAGATGGCACGCGCCAGCAGCCCGTCCAAGAGGTCCGCGGAGACGGAGACTTCGATCAACAACGGCCATCTCCCACTTGGCTCCCCAGAAATGCGCGCCGGCAAACTGACCTACGCGGGCGTGTTCGTGGTGACCCTCGTCACGCTGATGTACGAGATCACGTTGACGCGCATCTTCAGTGTGACCATGTGGTATCACTTCGCCTTCATGGCGATCTCCATCGCCATGTTCGGCATGACCCTGGGCGGCCTGGCGGTTTACTTGCACCCGGCGTACGCGCGTTGGGACCAGGCGGTCGAACAGATGGGCCGCAGCTCCTTCCTGTTCGCCGTCTGGATGGTAATCGGCATTCTCACTCACCTGTTTGTCCCCTTTGAGGCGCGGACCTCGCTCCGCGGTTTCGCGTCGATGTTCGTGACGTTTGCCTCTTTGTCCGTGGCCTTCGTGTTCAGCGGCATCTGCGTGTGCCTGGCCCTCACCCGGTTTCCCCGCCAAGTGAGCCGCATTTATGCGGTGGACCTGGCCGGGGCAGCCTGCGGGTGCCTTCTGCTCTCTTTGGTATTCAAAGTGACCGACGGCCTGAGCGCCGTCTTCATGGCCGCGCTTCTCGCCGCCGTGGCCTCCCTGTTATTTGCCCGGCAGGGGAAGGACGAGAAGCTCCAGCGGAGCGCGCTCACCTTCAGTGTCTTGCTGGCGGCGTTGGTGATCGCGAACACGGTTTCAGCGAGGAATGGCAGCCCGTTCCTGGACCTGATCTGGGTGAAAGGGAAATTCGAGGAGAAACCCCTTTACGAGAAGTGGAATTCATTTTCGCGGCTCACCGTTTTCGGATTCCCCGACATTCCGATGAGCCCGATCACGGAAGGGACGAGCCCCGCCTATCCCACCAACACTGCCGTGCGCGCCCTCCACCTGACCATCGATGCCAACGCCGAGACTACACTCACCGCCTTTGCCGGCGATTTCAACACCGTCGACTACCTGAAATACGACGTGAAAGAGATTGTTTATTACCTCCGCGAAAATTCCAAGGTGCTCATCGTGGGAGCGGGTGGCGGCAGGGATATCCTCGCCGCTTTGGCCCTGGGAGAAAAATCCGTCCGCGCCGTGGAAATCAATCGCGACATCCTGGCCACGGTGAATGGAAGGTTCGGTGACTTCACCGGGCACTTGGACCGCGACCCGCGAGTGACTTTCGTCAACGATGAAGCCCGAAGTTATCTGGCGCGAACCCAGGAGCGATTTGATGTGATTCAAGCTTCTTTCATCGACACCTGGGCGGCGACCGCGGCGGGCGCATTTTCGCTGACCGAGAACGGGCTCTATACCATCGAGGCGTGGGAGCTTTTCCTGTCGCGTCTTTCGCCCCAGGGCGTGGTTTCCTTCTCGCGCTGGTTCGCACCGGGCCGGCCGGAACAAGCCTACCGGCTGACTTCGCTCGCCGTGGCCACGCTGATGCGGCTGGGCATGACGAATCCCCGCCAACACCTTATCCTGGTCCGCAACGCTTGGGGAGTCGCGGCGTGGGGGAACACGGGCGGAGCCGCCACCTTGCTGATCAGCAAAGCTCCTTTTTCCGACGCCGACATCGACACCATCGAAGCCGTGGCCAACAAAATGCGGTTCACCGTGGTCCTGAGCCCGCGCGTCGCGGCCGACCCGATGTTTGCCGACCTCGCTTCGGGGCACAATCTCGACCAACTCATCGCGGGCTTCCCTTCCGATATCAGCCCGCCCACTGACAACCAGCCGTTCTTCTTCCAAATGGGAAGAGTGAGCGACCTGTTTCGGCCCACGCCCCGGGCCACGCCGGTGCGCAACGCGATCACCAGCGCGAATCATATTTTGGGCGCGATGCTGGTGATCATCACCACCCTCACCATTTTTTGCATCGTGTTGCCTCTGCGGATGGCAGGCCGGGAGTTTAAGCTCCACCGGGCGTGGCCGAGCGTGCTTTACTTTGCCGCCATCGGCCTGGGCTTCATGCTGATTGAGGTTTCCCAGATGCAGCGGCTCATCATATTTCTGGGTCACCCGACCTACGCGCTCACCGTGGTGCTCTTCACCTTGCTGGTCTCGAGCGGATTGGGAAGCTACACCACGCATGGGACAAGCGCAGCCGGCTTGCGGCGGAGCGGCGCGATTCGCCTGGGCATGCTGATGGCCGTCTTGTGCGCCTTTGGCGTCTTGACTTCGCGCGCCTTGTCGGCCTTTGCGGATGCCGTGACCCCGACGCGAATTCTGGTGGGCGTGGGAATTCTTTTCCCGCTCGGGGTCATGATGGGCATGGCGTTTCCGCTCGGCATGAAGTCCGCTTCCCAGCGCGGGCCCGGCTTGACGCCGTGGCTGTGGGGCATCAACGGCGCGACTTCGGTCGCCGCGTCGGTGCTCGCCGTGGTCATCTCGATATACGCTGGAATCTCCTCGGCGTTCTGGACCGGCACCGCGTGCTACTTCGTGGCCTGGCTTGCTTTCCTGCGCTCCAGCCGGGCGACACGCAATGCAACGTGACCCGAGCGTCAACCCATGCGTTCCGCGTTGTGGACTGAAGCGGTAGGTGGCGGAAAAGCACGTGCTAGGTGCTAGGTGTCTGGCGTTAGGTATAGGGTGTGAAGGGCAAGGAGGATGTCTACAGGGGGGCCAGTCGAACCCGGCTGGCAAAGTCTGAAGGATCCGGCGCTCCAGGTTCGACAGCCGCCCGGCAGGCTGCGGGGCGCCGCGACGAATTGCAAATTCGGGGTGACTGCCACCGGCACACAGGCAAGCTTGGCTAGGTAGAGCCGGTCGCGCGATGTATTATACTATAATGATAACGTTATAGTAATATGCGCTTGAAAAAGGCCGCTGAGTGTAACTATTGCAACTTTTGAAACTTTTGCCACTAATTTTTCTAACTGACGCAAATAATGAACTTGCGCAAAAAATAAATTTGCAGAATTTTGCGATTTTGGGAAAAGTGTGGCATTTTGCCCCACCGATTCCATTTTTTGTAGATTTTGAAAAGTTTCAACGAAACTGTGGATCGCTACAAGGCGCAGGCTACTCCGAAGTTCCTCCCGGCGCCGGCGCGCGAAAACGACTTGCTGTTTGGATAAGACCCCGGCTTATTGGTTTCTCATAAATCCAAAATCTAAAATCCAAAATCGTTCAGAGCCGCTCGACGTGAATTGAGCCGTCGCCCGTGTGGATGGTGAAGGTCATCCCGCCGCCATTCAACTTGCCGCGAATGTCCGATTCGCGCATCGAGCCCGAAACTGTCAGCGGAAAGCCGATTTGAATGTGGCCGTCGCCGGTGTGCAGACTGAGATCGGCGGCGAAATTTCCCGGCAAGCGCACGCTCACATCGCCGTCGCCGCTGCGCACAGACCAGTCTTCGGCCATCTTGGAACCCGGGTCGACGCGCGCGTCGATGTGGCCATCGCCGGACTTGAGGCGTAGCCGGTCGAAGCGGCCATCAACAATCACGTTGCCGTCGCCGGTGCTTGCATCCAAATCGCCTTCGAGCGATTCGGCGCGAATCGTGCCGTCGCCTGTCGATAGGCGTGATTCACCCTTCACGCCTTCGGCCGAGATGTTGCCGTCGCTGGTTCGGATCTCGAGATCGATTTCCCGCGGCACGGTCAGCTCAATCCGCACCGAACGATGTCCCACATTCCAGTGGTAATGTGGAAGGCGCACTTCCAATTCCAGCCGGTCGCCGGTTTGGCGATCGATCACACGAACTTCGTCCGGCCCGATTCTCCATCCGGTGGTGGTGACGCGGGCGTCGATGCTCTTGCCCTCGCCGGCGCGCAGAGTCACGTTGCCGTCGGAGGTTTCGACGCGCAGCTCAGCCTTGCCGCTCACCGTGTACTTCTTGGTCCATTCGTCGGCGCGGGCGAGTGCGGTCGCCGCCAGCACAATGCTTGTCGTCAGAAATGCCGCCAAAACGTGTTTTCTCATGGTCTCAATCCTGCTTTCTGAAATCCTATCACAATATGTTTGACGGAAATGAAACCCCACTGTTAGCATTAATAATTGGACGCTGGATTTTGAATTTTCGATTCTCGATTCTGGACTCAGGGAAGAGGTACCATCCCCAAGTTGATTTTCTCTTGATCATCGAACCAGCCCAATCGAAAATCCAAAATCGAAAATCCCAAGTCCCCGTCGTCTAGCCCGGCCTAGGACATCGCCCTTTCACGGCGGTAACGCGGGTTCGAATCCCGCCGGGGACGCCAACACTTTCAAGGGCTCGCAGCAACCTGTGTTTCGCCAAGACCCAATTAGTTGTGGGAAACCTCTTGGCCGACGGCCTCTGCTCCTTTTCGCCTCGGAATGAAATCCGTTGAGGGGATCTATTGGGGATCCGACGCGTGGTCTCGGCGCATGGTGAGGCAGTCACGCCGGACCGATCCGATCAGCCTCTCCACCCAGGCCCGCTGCGTGCGCCCAGCGGCGCAACGATTTCATAGGGCCAGAGTTTGGTTCCTGCCCCGAGGGTCATTTCACAGCACTCACGAGGAAAAGGTTCGACAGGGCACGATTGTAGGAGTAAGCGTAGAATTTGCCATCAGGCGTGATTCTGACCGGGACGATAGCAGTTAAACCGGCGGGGTCACTCGGCCCCAAATCTGTTAGGAGTTGCCGCCCCCCCGTCGCGAGATCGATGCGGAACACCTGAGCGTGCGTTGTGTCATCTTGGCAAACGTAGCCGAAGCGCCCGTCGTCTGACCAGTTGATCCAAGCATCTCTGGGAGTCAGCCCCAGAACCGGTCGCGGCTCTCCTCCCGCCAGTGGGTAGAGCCGAGCCTTCCCATTCACATCGCGAGCGAAAGCCCATTTGCCATCGGGCGACACCAAGTGAGACTCGTAGCCCTTGGGGAAAACCGAAATGGGAGGAGTAAAGGCCCGTGGCGCGCCGCCCGAGAGGTCTTGCGTGTAGATTTGCCAATCGTGGCTGTCATTGCCGGCAAAATAAATCTCCGTACCTGCCGGCATCCAGCCCGGCGTGGCGAACTGATGGATTCCGAAAGGGCTTAGTTCGCGGGGCTCTCCCGCGCCGGCCGGCCAAATCACAAGTCGCGACCGGGTTCCGGGTACATTGGCGAGCACCCATTTCCCGTCCGGCGAAAACGTAGACACTTCCCCCTCGCCCAGCTTCACCGGCGGTGAGCCGTCGGTTCGCCGCATGTATGCGGAACTTTCAGCGCTGGCTTCGCCCCACCCAAAGAACGCGATACTCTCGCCGTTCGGCAAAAGGTCTGTAACGTCCGCGCTGTCAAGCCAGGAGAGGTCGCGCTCCTTCGGGTCGGTCGCGGCGCGGAATTTCGTCCCGTCCCGCCATACTTCCTGCGAAAGAAGGATGCGCCCATCGCGCGAGACGTCGTGAAGGCGGAGCATGCCGGGCAGTCGAAGGACGATACGATCCTTACCGGAAAGGGTGAGGCCGTGAATGGAGTTTGCCCACCCCGAGCTCAGTGCCGCGCCGAACCAGACTTCATTCCCTTCCGGCGCCCAGGCGAGTCCTTCCACACTCAAAAATGCTCCTGACCGAACGATTTCCCCGCCCTCGCGGTTGAGGACGACCACCGCTCCCCTGTCACCCGCCGGGACGGAATACGCGACAAAAGCAACGGCGTCACCGTGAGGCGAGACGCGCAGGAAATCAAGCCAGCTCGCGGAACGGTAAATCACTTTCCCGATTGGAAATTCGACCTGGAACTCTTCGCCGACCTGGCGAATCGCGGCCAGTTCGCTCCCATCCGCACCCCAATCCGCCGAGATCACATTCTCCGCAACCTCGCGCGGGGCACCCCCGGAGAGCGGCACGACCGCCAGCGTGCCGCTGCAATCGCCGATGAACATATCCTTGCAGCCAATGGAAACCGCCATCTGCGAGGTCGAGACGGCGTACAGGGCCGAGTTCTCGAGACCGAGCTGGCGCGATTCGGGGCCGTTCGGCTGTGTCGCATAGAGCTGGACGGGGCGGCCATTCCACCCCGCGCTATAAAAAATCGATTGGCCCTCGGGCGTGAAGCGCGCGGAGTAAATCAGGCCGAGATCGAAGGTGAGCTGATGATATTCCGGATGTTCATTGACCGATGCTTTTCGGCCCAGCCACCAGCCTCCTGCTGCCGCGAGCGCAGCCACTGTCATCGCTACCGAGAGCGCCACCAACCATTTTCGAAGCGGCCATTTCGCCGCGGCGGGCGCCGCCGGCAGGAACGATGCACGAGTCTCGTCCCCCTCGGCGCCGGTCAGGATTTCTTCGATGGCGATGCGGGCTTCGCCGATGTCGCGAAGTCGCTGCTTCGCGTCCTTATGCAGACAGCGCCGCAGGAGATCCCGCAGGCGCGGAGGCGTGGATTCGGGAAGCTGCGACCAATCCGGATCCTTCATCAGTACGGCGGCCATCGTCTCCGAAACTGTCTCACCTTCGAAAGCTTGCTTGCCGGTCAGCATTTCGTAGAGCACGCAACCGAACTCCCAGATGTCAGCACGCCGGTCCACGCTCTTCCCTTTCGCCTGTTCCGGCGACATGTACGACGCTGTGCCCATGATGATCCCCTGCTGCGTCGCCATTCGGCTCATCGTCGGTGAGCCGGAAATGTCGGTGGGCGCAGGATCGCCCTCGATGGCTTTCGCCAGGCCAAAGTCGAGGATTTTCACCGATTCGTTGCCCGCGAGCTTGATGTTGGCGGGCTTCAGGTCACGATGGACGATGCCCTTTTCGTGTGCATACTCAAGCGCCTCGGCGATTTGTTTTGCAACCGGCAGCGCTTCTTCCAGGGGAATGGCGCCTTGGGCGATGCGCTCGGCCAGCGTCGGCCCGTCGACCAGCTCCATCACCAGCGCCCGCACGGCGGTGGATTCTTCCACGCCGTAAATCGCCGCCAGGTTCGGATGATTCACCGAGGCCAACATTTGCGCTTCGCGCTCGAACCGCGCCATGCGCTCGGCATCTTTGGCGAACGCCTCCGGCAAAACTTTAAGCGCCACATCACGCCCCAGGCGCGTGTCCCGCGCGCGATACACTTCGCCCATGCCGCCCACACCGAGTGGCGAGAGGATTTCATACGGCCCGAGCTTAGTTCCTGCCGCAAGACCCATTGGTTCAGACCCTCGATCCAACTCCTGTTCTAATCAACCAAATCCACTAGCGCACGTTTTCAATCATGCCGATATTCGCTTGCAGGACGCCCTGCGCGTTAAAGGCTATGTGGCGTCCGTCGGGAGAAACGTCGAAATTATCCTGGGAAATGCTCTGCACCCGACTCCAATAAGAATAGCCTGAGCGGATGGTGATGGAAGAGCGAGTAAGGCCCTGGCCATTCCAGCCGACCTTCCAGAGAACGCCATTCAAGTCAGGCTTCCCTTGGAGAAGATAAATTCCATCTTTGGAGCCGCCGGCGTACCAGAGAACCCAGCCGCGGAAGACCTTGTGCGGCGGGCTTTTGAAGTCATTCACCCACAGGCCGGCATTGGAATCGTTTTCCTTGCTCGGATTTACAATGTAAGCAATCGATTGCCCGTCGGGCGACCAGCGCGGCAGCCACCATTTCACGGCTGCAGGCAGAGCAGAGAGCGTCTGCATCTTATTGTTCGCTGGATCATAGGATTGAATCCTGCCCCCAGAACCTTTGAACAGCGGGCGCCCTTCCGGCCCGACGTCAAAATAGAGGTCCTGTACATTCTTAACGATCGTTTGCGGCGTTCCTCCCGCGATCGGAACGCTGCGATACTCGGTGTTTGCGAGATCGTGCCGGGGCGGCGCAGACCTGTAAACTAGATGCTCGCCGTCGGAAGTCCACCGCGGGAATACATTGAGCCGGTCATCCAGAACCAGTTGCATGGGTTCGGAGCCGTCGGCTTTGGCCACCCAGATGCCCTCTTTTTCGGCGCCTTTGCGATTGGAAAAGTAGGCGAGGCGCTTTCCGTCAGGGGAATAAACAGGGTCAATTTGATTACGTGCGGGGTCGGTGGTGAGCGGTGTCAGGCTCTCCTGCCCGGGCTTTGCCTCAAGGTCTGCCTGGACAATGTGGAGATTCTCGCGGAAGGTCGAAAAGACGATTCGCTTTCCATCCGCTGAGACGTCCAGTTGCGCGTCGTCGCCCTGGCCGGCGGTGATTTGTTCGGGCGCGCCGCCCGTTGCCGCAATCTTCCAGATATTCATGGTCCCGCCGCGGCTCGAGGCAAAGTAGAGCGAGCGGCTGTCGGACGCCCAGGCGGGCGAAATCGCCAGCGCTTCGTCGTGCGTCAATTGGCGGGCACTCCCCGAATTCAGGTCGACAATGCTCAGTTCGCCGTAAGGGCCTCCCAGCCGGGTCACGTAAGCGAGCTCGCGGCCATTCGGGGAAAAACGCGGCTCCGTGTCCTCGAACCCCGGGGGCTCAGCGGGCGTCACCTGGCGCGCGTTCTGACCGGAAAGATCGGAAATCCAAATCGTTCCCGTCGCCCTGCTCTCGTAAGCGAGCGAGTGGCCATCGGGAGACCAAGCGGGATCCTTCGCGTTGAGAATCATCCGCCGCGGCGTTCCGCCGAGCGCCGGCACCTCCCAGGCATCCCAAATGCCCGAGTCATTCAGCCGCCCGTATGCAATCGTGGTTCCGTCGGGCGACCAGAGTGGCCGCGATTTCAGGTTTGGGTCGTTGGTAACTCGCACTAAGCTGCCGCCGTTGATCAGTCCGACGTAGATGTCGTAGTTCCCGTCCTTGTTCGAGACGAAAGCCACCGAGCGCCCGTCCGATGAAAGCGCCGGCTGGGCCTGCACGCCGGCAAAATTCGTGACCGCGCTAAAGTGCATGGTTTGGGGTGATGATGCGGGGGAAAGCCACTTCCAGGCGGCAAGGCCGGCGAGCAAAGCGCCAGCTAACAACCCTGCCAATGCCACAAGCCAAGTGGGTTTTTGCAGTGATACTTCACGAACTGCCCCTGCGGTGGACGCGGTTGTTTCCGCTGCGCCGCTCAATGTCTCGTCAATGGCGATGCGCGCTTCGCCGATTGCTTGCAGGCGGCGCTTGGGATCTTTCTCGAGACAACGGCGAAGCAGTTTGCGAAGGGATGCCGGAGTCGATTCGGGCAGCGCGTCCCAGTCTGCGTCTTTCATGATGACCGCAGCCAAAATGTCCGATGTGGTCTCGCCCTCGAACGCATGTTTCCCCGTCAGAATTTCGTAGAGCACGCAGCCGAAGGCCCAGATGTCCGTGCGCCGATCCACGGTCTTCCCTTTCGCTTGTTCCGGGCTCATGTAGGCGGCCGTGCCGAGAATCACGCCTGCTTGCGTTGCCGCCATGCTGATGGTAGGCGAGTTGGCAAGATTGGTTCCGGACGTCTCGGGAGCAAGTGCCTTGGCCAGACCGAAGTCGAGGATCTTGACCGCGCCTTCGGATGTGACCTTGATGTTCGCGGGTTTCAGGTCACGATGAATGATTCCCTTCTCGTGCGCGTACTCCAGCGCTTCGGCGATCTGCTTCGCGATCGGCAAGGCTTCTTCGATGGCGATTGGCCGCTGCGCAATCCGGTCGGCCAGCGTCGGCCCCTCAACCAACTCCATCACCAGCGCGCGCACGGCGGTCGATTCTTCCAGGCCGTAAATCGCCGCCAGGTTGGGATGATTGACTGAGGCCAGCATTTGCGCTTCGCGCTCGAACCGCGCCATGCGCTCGGCATTCGTGGCGAAGGCTTCGGGCAGGACCTTGAGAGCCACCTCGCGGTTCAGCTTCGTGTCCCGCGCACGATACACTTCTCCCATCCCGCCCGCACCGAGCGGCGCGAGAATTTCGTAGGGACCAAGTTTTGTTCCATTTGCCAGGGCCATGAATTAAGAGGGATTATAGGCTTTTAACCGGAACTCTGGCAAAACAAATCAATGCTCTTGGGCACAGTATGAGTAAGCCGTTTGCGGATCCGACTTGGCGGGCAGCGGGGCCACTTGGCTACGGGACTGATCGCTGCATCGACAGGGTTTAACCCAGAAGGAGTGGGCGGAGGCGCTGGCTTCGACGATTCGGCTCAAGCTGCTGAAGATCGGGGCGCTGGTCCGGATCACGGTGCGCAAGGTGTGGGTGTCACTGGCAGGAGGATACCGTTACCGGGAGTTGTTCGCGCAGGTCTTCGCCCAGTTAGGCGCCGCGCCGTTGCGGTGCTGAAAAGGCGCTTCGCTTCGGGTGCTGGTCTCGGGGAGATATCCACAGGGTGAAGTATGTCGGTCGAGCTCTGGCGAGCAGGGCAAATGAGGCACGTAGGGACCACAGGGTGAAGAAAACGACGGGACTCCTCAACTTTCTCACTCGGCGCTGGCCAAAACCAGACTTCAACGCCCTGATCAGAGCCTCAAAACAGCGTTTCAAACTTCTGGTGAGACATCCGGGCTAGGCATCTGGGATTAGGGGACAGTGCGCTCGCGCCACGGGCGCTGAGTGCCCTTGACGAGAGATTTGAAATTCGAGATTTCAGAGGAAGACGGGCCGGACCGGCTGATGACGAGATCAACTCGCCGCGACTTCAGCTCTTGGGCGCGTAATAGCCCTCGCGGGTATAGAGCTTAATGCCGTGGCGGGAGCAGGTCACCTTGATCTTATGGTACTTGCCGTCGTGAGGGCTCACGTCGGGGCGGAACGCCAGCTCGTAGAAGTGGGTCACTACGGTTCCGATTCCTTTCAGCGTTTTCCCCAGGTCTTCCGGCTTGATGACAAAATAGAAGAACCCGCCGGTGTCATTCGCGAACGTCTGCGCGAACGCCACGTTCTTGAAGAGGGGCGCGCTGAGCGTCCGTTCCCAGGGCATGACCGGATAGATGATGGTATCGGAGCGATGCGCGATCTCGAGCGCCTCAAGCTCGGTGTGGCTGCTGTTTTCGTCGGGCGAGTCGGAGAGCACGATGAGGGCCTTGCGGCCGGGCTCGGAGGAGAACCTCTCCTCGCACAGGGTGTAGATAGCGTCATACAAGTTGGCGGGGCCATCGAGTTCCGTGTTGAAACCACGCTTCAAGGCATCGTCCAGCTCTTCCGGCTTGGCGGTCCAGGGACAAAGAAATGAGACCGAATCGTTGAAGACGGCGACAAAAGCGCGGTCGTCTTTGCCCAGCGTAGCGCGCAAGAATTTCGAGATGGGCGCGGGGGCGAGCGCGTCCGGCTGATCGATATCCCGGTTTAGGCTCATGTCGAGCAACACGCCGAGGCGCAGCGGCTCGCGTGGCATGTACGCGAAGCGGACAATCTCCTGCTCCTGCTTGTCCTCGTAAATGTGAAAGTCTTTTCGCGTCAGGTTCTGGATCAGGGTGTGCGGCCGGGCGATGGCTACCACCCAGAGCTTCACTAAACCGCTTTCGTCAACCGCCGCGGACGGTTTTTCCGGGCGCCGTTCGAGCGGCTTGGTCTGGCCGAAACCCGAGGGCGCGGCGACCGAGACCAAGGTCGCCAGAAACACCAGCAGGAGTGCAATCGCCGATTGTCGATTGCCGAGTTTCGATTGCCGATTGACCCAAGGCCGAAACTCGAAATTCGAAGATCGAAACTCGCCGGACGGTTGGGCCGGCGAGCTGATCGTTTCGAGACCCGAATTTCGATTTTCGAGTTTCGAGTTTCGAATTTCGATTCTCCAGTTTCCAATTTCCAATCTCGAGTTTCCAGTTTCTCCCATTGGCGCAATGGCCCAATGACTCAATCTCTTTAGGGGAAAGGCTGTCGAATGGCGGGACGGAGGGCGAGCTCGGCGCTGAGTCGTTCCTTCAAAATCTGAAACGCCTTCGCGGGGGTGTTGGCGAAGTTCAACATTTTCAAATCCCCGCGCTCGATGGTTCCACTGCGAACCATCAAGTCGAAGTTGATCACTTGTCGCCAATACTTCTCGCCATAGAGCATGATGGTCGCGCGATTTTTCATCTTGCCGGTTTGCGTGAGCGTGAGAAATTCCCACAACTCGTCCATGGTGCCGAAGCCGCCGGGGAAGACAATCAGCGCTTGGGTGGGCTGGGCGAACCACAGCTTGCGCATGAAGAAGTACCGGAACATGAAGCTCAGGCCGGGGGTGATGTAGGGGTTCGGCGACTGCTCCTTGGGAAGCTGGATGTTCAAGCCGATGGATTTCCCTCCCGCTTCGGCCGCGCCGCGGTTGGCGGCTTCCATGATGCCCGGACCTCCGCCCGAGCACACGACGAGAAAATACGGACCGTTCCTGAGCGAAAGCGACCAGCCCGTGAGAAGGCGAGCCAGCTCCCGCGCTTCGTCGTAGTAGTGTGACATCGCGACCGCGCGCCGCGCCGCTTTCAGTTCCTCGAGCGGCAGAGCCTCGCGGTTCATTTTGCGCTTCCTTTCCAGCTCATGCAGATTCCGAATCGCGACGTCGCGCGGCAGAATGCGCGCTGACCCAAAGAAGACCACGGTGTTGAGAATGCCGTGGCGGCGCAACCTCGCTTGCGGCTCCAGGAATTCCGCGAGGATCCGCAGCGAGCGTCCATCCACACTCTCGAGGAACTTGGCGTTGTGGTAAGCAAGTTGGGGCTCGCGATCTTGAGCCCTGCGATTCTTTCGGTGGTAGGTCATGGCTCAGTTCCAGCCGATGGATTCTAGCGGCGCGCCGGAGAAAGGGCGCGCCTCAAGTCGCAATGGTTCAGCATATCAGACCAGTAGCGTTTTGAGACGCTAAATTCCACACAGCGCTTGCGGCGCGGCCCCTCTCGCGACGCACTCAGCAATCAGCGGTCAGCCAGGCAGACCGATCTGCGTCTTCCTGAGGGACGACGCCCGACGGCTGATAACTCTTGGCGGGCGTTGCGACTCAGAGCGCGGAGGAGTATGCTCTATCTACGCAAGCAGAGTCGCCTGCACCTGCTTATTAGAAACGCTCCGAGAAGCTGTTCGAAGGAGCCGTCATCATGAAAATGGTTTTTAGAGCGTTCGTGCTCTTCGCCGCGGTACGGGGGCTTGCGGCGCAAGTGCAGGTAACCGACAGGTGGGCCATTTTAGTTCAACAAGTGTGGACCGTTGAGGGGAAAGTGAAAACGCTCCAGGGCGATCCGGTTCGCGGCGCTAAAGTGGCCATCAAAGTATCAGGCCTTGCGGGCAAAGCCCAGACACTTCAAACAGACGAGCAAGGGGCGTTCCGCACCGAGTTCAGGCTGTCCAATGGAAAGTCCCAAGGTCTTGGGCTGGATCTGACCGTCACGAAGCACCGCTATTTGACGGTCCACACAATCGTTGATTTCGACAGTTCCGGCAAAACATGGATCATTCCTGTGACTCTGCGGGATACGTCGGAGGATCCTAACCTGCTTTCGCAGAGAGACCTGATCGACACCCTGGCTCCCAGGCTCAAGCAACCCGCAGCTTCTGATGGCCTGTCCGGGAAGGAAGCGACGGATTACGCGCTTGGCGTGAAGGAATTTCTCGGTCAGGACGAACCAGATCGGGCCTTGACCTATCTCCTCAAGGTGGCTCGTGGTCATGCCACTTGCGTCTCGTGCAGCACGATGCTGGGTCTGGCTGAGCGTGCCTCGAACGACTGGGACGGGGCTGAACGCAATTTCACCGGAGCCATCAGGGAGATTCGCGCCGATGCAACGAAAGCGCGCCCGGAGGCCGACATCGCCTACGGGGTGATGGAAAGCTGGCAACACCAACCCAAGAACGCGGCTGGGTTCTTCCTTGAGGCGCTCAAAATTGCTCCCGAAGACCCGCTCGCCCTTATGGAACTAGGCCGCTCGCAGTTGGAACTGAAGAACTGGGGCGCGGCCAGCGAGGATCTTCAAAAAGCCATCGCGGCGGGCTGCGATCCTGAGGCGCGCCTCATGCGAGCAGATGCTCTGCTCCAAACCGGCAATCGTGGGGAAGCCTACGGCGAGATGACTGCATACCTGGCTGGGCGGGATCCGAAGAAAATGTCGCCTCGAGTCCGCCAGCTTTGGGCCCAAGCCCAGGCCGGGCACGCGGAGGAAGCCCGCTCCACGGGCGCCGCCTTTAGTTTCGCTGGGCCGATGGAGGAACTTCTCCACAACATTCCGGAGCTGAATGGACTGGAACCCGCTTTGGACCAAAGTCATTTGGACACGATCTTGAACGAGGCGGGCAGCAAGGTCGCAGCCTCTTTTCGCGATTTCCCAAACACAGTTTCACAGGAACAAATTCATCAGGAGAGACTGCAAACTAGCGGCAAGGTCCAACAGACGCAGGATCAGGAATTCCGGTATCTATGCCTGGTGTCCCCGGAGCCTTTGGATCCTCGCTTCAGCGAGTATCGCGCTGACCCGTCGGGAAAGCTGGCGACGCAGAAAGGATTGCAAGACGGTTTCATGCTGACCGCCGGATTCACCTCGGCGGCGCTCCATTTCCATCCTTTATACCAAGCTGACTCCCAGTTTCGTTATCTCGGGCGACAGAGAGTGAACGGAGGGGAGAGATTTGTCATCGCGTTCGCTCAGCGGCCGAGTAAGGCGCGAATGTCTGGAGAGTTCCGGATGGGCGGATCGTCTTCAACCACTTATTCTCAGGGTTTGGCCTGGATCGATGTAGACAGCTACCAGATCGTTCGCCTTCGCCTGGATCTCCTCGCGCCTCTGCCCGAAGTGCGGCTGGAGCGGCAAACCACCGAAATCGATTTCGGTGCGGTTCACTTCAAGAAATATCCCCAGGAATTCTGGCTGCCGCAGCGAGTCAGCGTTGCCGTAGATTGGAACGGCAAGCGCCTCCGTAACGAGCATCAATACTCAGACTTCCAACTGGCCAATGTGCGTGCCTGGGAAAACGAGAATGAACGAAGACCGCCGGCGCCGCCTTCCAAGGGAGAAACCGGTCCCGGCTCGCCCCGATGAATCAACAGCCTGAGTGTCAACGGTTGCGGGGCATCGGCGCCCCCATCGCGGCGCTCGTGGCGGCTTGGCTCGGGCTTTCCGGAGCCGGTCGTCCGAGTGCCGCTCCTCTTAAGGCTTCATCACTCGGCCTGCAAAATAATCCCCGCGCCGTCGGCGGGGACAGCCTTGCAACCATCGTTGAAAAAAAACCTGACCAACTGATGCGCACCCTGCCTGAATTGGCGGGGCTCGATGCCGCGGCGAGCCATCCGCCCCTTCCCGAGATCCTCAATAAAGCCGGGCAGAGTGTCGGGGCCTATTTTCGAAATTTCGTCAGCACCAGCGCGCTGGAAGAAACGGTGCAGCAACGCCTCAAGTTGAACGGAAAGGTTGACGAGACCTACAAGCAGAAGTATCGCTACCTGGTGATTTCTCATTCGGGACGCAGCCCCACAGACCTGGAGGAATATCGGACTGACAAGAAGGGCCGACCCGCCGGCAACACCGTGCTCCGGGGCGCTGTGCTCACCCTGCGCTTCTCTTACATTCCCATCTACCTGCATCCCGATTTTCAGAGCGACAGCAACTTCAGCTACGTCGGGCAACAGACGATGGAAGGTCATAGGTGCTACGTCGTTGGTTTTGCGCAACGGCCGGATACCGCTCGCCTTTGGGTGAAGTTAACGGAGGAGTCCTTCTCATACAAGGTTTTGTTGGAAGGGCTCGCCTGGATCGACGCGTCGAGTTACCAAATCATTCGGATGTACACGGAGCTGTTGCCGGACGCCTCCGTGCGCGACATCAAAGAACAAACCACCGAGGTGACCTTCGGCGAAGTCCACTTCAAAGGCATCGACGTGGTGTTCTGGCTTCCCCACGACGTCGTGGTCTATTCCGACTGGTCAGGCCGGAAATTTCGCAACTACCACCGCTATTCCGACTACCAGCTATACGCATCTCAAACGAAGCTGATCTATTAGTCGGAAAGCGAGTGTTCTGCCTTCCCACGCACGCGCCGCCGGCAGGGCTTGCCACCCCCAGCACCAGCGAGTATGCTCGTCATGAAGGTGCTTAGTCGCCCGCACCTGCGCAGCCCTTCAGAACAGCGGTTGAATGGAGTCGTCATCATGAAAACAGTCTTCCGAAGTCTCATGCTTTTAGGCGGGGCGTGCGTTCTCGCAACCCCGGCGCCATCGTTAGCCCAGACACCTGCGGTGCAAGCTCCCGGCAGCAGGGCAATCGCAAACGTCATGAACAAGACCTGGCCGGTCGCGGGCAGGGTGGCCACGCTCAAGGGTGTTCCAGTTCCCCACGTTAAGGTGGAAGTGAAGGTTGTCAACGTGATAGGCCAATTCAAGACGGTCGAAACAAATTTTCAGGGGGAGTTCCGGACCGAATTCACGCTCAACGCCGATGCCGTCAAGGAGCTGGCCATGGAGGTGACCGCGACCAAGCCAGACTACCGCCGAGCACACGAGATGATCGACTTTGGCAATTCTGGTAAGACACGAGAGATTCACATAACGCTTCGGGAGGCGGGTGAGGATCCCGACCTGATCACGCAGGCCGATTTAATTTCCACCGTTGCTCCCAGGCTGAAGAACCTCGGAGCTTCCGACGGGCTGTCCGCTGCGGGAGAGAAAGACTACGCGCGCGGAGTGCACGAGTTTCTCGACCGGAACGATCCGGACCGCGCCTTGCCATTGTTCGCCAAGGTGGTTCGTCGTGATGAGGCTTGTGTGGCCTGTCAAACGATCTTGGGGCTGGCACAGCTCGACTCGGGCGATTGGGACGGGGCCGAGCGTAACTTCGTCGAGGCTGTGAAGGCGATTCGCGCGGACCCCACCAGAGGACGGTCCGAGCCGCTGGTGGCTTACGGCGTGATGGAAAGCTGGCGGCACGACCCACCTAAGGCAGCGGGTTTGTTCCTGGAGGCGCTCAAGTTTGCCCCCCAGGACGCGCTCGCACTTCAAGAGCTCGGCCGCTCACAGCTGTTGCTTCAAAACTGGGCGAGTGCGAGCGAGTACCTGGCGAAGGCCATTTCCGCAGGCGCAGGCCCTGAGGTGCGACTCATGCGTATGGAGGCCCTGCTTGGCGCTGGAGAGGCCGAACAAGCGCGGCAAGAAATGACGAGTTACCTTGGGGGGCGGGACGTGAAGAAGATGCCGCCTCGGGTCCGCCAGCTCTGGACGCGGATTGAGGAGCGGGAAAAAGTCGAGGCTTATAAGACGGTGAGCTCGGACGTCGATGAACCCGTCGAGGATCTTCTCCGTGCGATTCCCGAACTCCAGGGGCTGGAGGCCGCGACGGGCCAGCAGCAGTTGGACGCCATTCTTGGCGCCGTGGGCAAAAACGTCGCCGCCTTATTCCGGAATTTCCCGAACACGGTTTCGCTGGAGGAGATTCATCAAGAAAAGCTGCACCGCAACGGAAAGGTCGGAGGGACACAGGATCAGAAATTTCATTACCTGTGCCTGGCGCCGGACCAAGCATGGGGGCCGGGGTTTAACGAGTACCGCGCGGATCAGTCAGGAAACATCGGCACGCCGCGGGGTCTGGAAGAAGGCTTCATGCTTACTTCGGGCTTTGTGTCCGCCACCCTCGTTTTCCATCCTGCACATCAACCTGAAGCCACGTTTCGTCTTCTCGGAAGTCAGAGAATCAACGGCCGGGATACCTTCGTGATCGCTTTCGCACAGCGTCCGGCGAGGGCCCGATGGAACGGGACCTTTAAGTATGGTCAAACTAAAGTGCCGACTTTCTCGCAGGGTCTGGCCTGGGTCGATGCTGAGAATTACCAGATCACCCGCCTTCGCACGGACCTGCTGAAGCCTTTGCCTGAAGTACGGCTGGAAAAGGAAACCACCGAGATTGATTTCGGCGAAGCCCACTTTAAAGATATTGCCCAGGGATTCTGGTTGCCGCATGAGGTTACGGTCAGCGTGGATTGGAATGGCAGACACCTGCGCAACCGGCATCAATACTCGGAATTCAAGGTATTCAATGTGGAGTCCAAGGATAAGATAGGAACTCCGAAGGCGTCGGGGGAGAATTCCAATGCAGCGAGAGATCCGAAGGCGCCGCTCTGACCCTCCCGCCAGCGAACGCGAGCGGGCATGAATCCGCGGTTGGAAGCGTTATGAGTCTTCAGGAGTGCTTTCTCGAAGCGATAATTATTGATTCCATCTCGCTTCGCAATTTCAAGAAGTCCGTGCTGACGGTTGCGTGGCGATTCCTCGTTTTGGTGCTCGCAACCGGCGGCGTCGCTTGCCTCATAGGAATTTGCCACGACGCACGGGCGGCACCCGTCGGCGCAATCGTCGCCGACAAAGATGAACTGGAGTCCTATCGGAACGCCAGGCCGATCGTTGAGTGGTCTTCAAGCGAACTGACCAGGCAGATGCCGGAACTCAAGGGCTTTGACCCTTCCCCAAGCCCCGAGCCGCTGCCTCTCATTTTGCGCAAGGTGGGCGAAAACGTCGACACCTTCTTCCGCAATTTTGTCAACACCGCCTCGGTTGAGGAAGTTCGACAGGAGTGGAGACGCAACAATGCATCGGGAGAAGACTCCAGTTGGGGACACAACATTGGATCGGGAGAAGACTCCCACAGTGCGAAATTCCAATATTTGCTTCTCGCGGATCCAGGCCACGAGGGGCATGGCCTCCGGGAGTACCGCACTGACGCGAAAGGAGAGCCAGTCTCGGCTGCGGGTGAACCAAGCGGATTCCTGCTGACCAGCGGTTTTGCCTCCCTTTCGGTTTACTTCAACCTCAAACATCAAGCGGGCTCGACCTTTCGCTACCTCGGTCGAAAGGCCCTCGATGGTCGCAATGCCTACCTGGTGGCGTTCGCGCAACGTCCCGAGCCGGGCAACGTCATCGGGCGGTTTACAGCAGGGAACCAGTCCGTTCCTATTCTCGTCCAAGGTGTAGCTTGGATTGACTCGGCCAGCCACGAGATCGTCCGCCTTAGAACGGAGCTTCTTGCCCCTCAGGGCGAGATTTACCTGGAACAGTTGACAACAGATATTTCATACGGCGAGGTACGATTCAAGGAAAGCCCCAACGCGATGCTCCTGCCGCGCGAAGTGAGAGTGACTGTAAACTTCAGAGATAAAACCTATCGGAATGACCATCGTTATTCAAACTACAGACTATTCAAGATCGAAATCGAAGAAAAGCCGGCAGCAACTCCTCCCGGAGCGATGCCTGAGTGACCGAGGCAGGAAAACTCAGGGCAGAAAGCGCGGGTTGGAAAACCGGAGCCTGAGCACCTGAGGAGTTGCCACACTGAACGACTGAAACCGACGACGGACTGACTGCTTTTCCTATGAGCCGGCTGGGACTCGAACCCAGAACCCCTGCCTTAAAAGGGCAGTGCTCTACCGCTTGAGCTACCGGCCCGCATGTAGTTCTAAGATAACTCACGTCGCTTTCCTCGTAAACTGCAAAAACACCACACGCCGGTACAGGACCCAAGCCGTCCAAGTGCTTGTGATATAGTTGGCTCAGCGGCGGCGAACCGCTTTCTCGATTCCAACCTGGAATTTGCGAGATTGAATGCTGCCGCCGTGGGTCGGAGGTTGTTATGCGCAAACGAAAAATCGGGCTGCTCACCTTTTCTGACGGGCGGAAGTTCGCTCACGAAATGTTGCGTGAGATGAACTTCGAATTTCAAAACAAATTCCGCGCGCGCTTGGAGGCGACGGGTGAGTACGAAGTGGTGGCGGGCGAGGAAATTGTCTGGCATCCGGAAGTGGCGAAGCGCGAAGGCCGGCGAATGCTCCAGTCGGGCGTCGAGGCGACTATCCTCAACTATGCCGTTTGGTGCTTTCCCCACCTCACCATGATCGCCACTGAATTCGCGCCCGGCCCTTACCTGATGTTCTCCAACATTAATCCGAGCTTTCCGGGCATGGTGGGCATGCTCGCCGCTGCGGGCGCGATGGACCAGACGGGCCGCGCCCATTCGCGCGTGCAGGGCGACGTGGCTGATGATGCCGTCTTCGCACAAGTCAAGAAAAAGCTGCGCGCTGCGGTGGCCGTCAGCCGCTTGAAAGGCGAGACATTCGGACTCTACGGCGGCCGGCCGATGGGGATGTACACCGCCGTCGCCAACCTCGACCAGTGGAAACGCGATTTCGGGATCGACGTCGAGCACATCGACCAGTATGAAATTATCCGCCGCTCAGAGTTGGTCGAGAAAGACAAGGTCGAGTCTGCGTTCGCGTGGCTCGAAAAAATGTTGGGCAAGAACATCCATTACGATGGCAAGAAGCTGACGCCGGACCTCTTGAAGCGCCAGATTCGGAGCTACTACGCTTGCCAGGAAATCAACCACGAAAAGGCGATCGACTTTTTCGGCATCAAGGCGCAACCCGAGATGACCGACAACTTCACCACCGAAGACATTATCGATGCCTTCTCCAACGATCCCTACGACTGGGACGGCCCCAAAGAGCCGGTGGTCTGCGCCACCGAAGCCGACATGGACGGCGCGCTGACCATGGAGCTCTTCAAGCACGTCACGGGAGACCCGGTGCTGTTCGCGGACGTGCGGCACTACGACGCCGTAGACAATTTCTTCGACCTCTGCAATTCGGGCGCCCACGCCACTTTCTTCGCCGGACGGTCGAAGAAACCCGAGGACAATCTGAGCCACGTCCACTTTTGGCCCGAGATCTTTTACTTTCCGGCGGGCGGAGCGTCCGTGATGCACTTCGCTCAGCCCGGCGAAGTCACCCTGGCTCGCCTCACGCGCCGCAATGGGAAGTATTGGATGGCGATCGTCCCGGCGGATTTCATTCTGTTTGATGAAGAGAAGAATTGGGCGAAAGCCGAAGCCACTACCAAGGAGTGGCCGCACGCCTTTGCGCGTTTCAAAGTGTCAGCGGATGAGTTTCTTGCCTCTTACGACTCCAACCACATCCACGGGTGCTACGGGGACTGGGTGGATGAGTTTGTCGAGATTTCAAAGATTTTGAAGATTGATTGCCGCATTTACGCGTAGCGCGGACGTCTCGCCCGCGCTACGTCCGATAGCTTCAGCGGTTCCTACGTTCATGTCGGACACCCAGCTTGCGCAACTCATTGAAAATTTTCACGATACAGCATAGTATGGCTTTCGCCGCCGTTGTGTAAGAGGTCTACTGGGATCTCGTGATTGACTCACGCTTAGGGTTCGCCGCCGGAGAAGCCATCTGGGCGCTCCATGAGGCGCTGGAGCAAGCTACGCACGTAGTGGCGCTCACGGGTGCCGGAATTTCCGCTGAGAGCGGCATTCCAACCTTTCGCGGACCCGGCGGGCTGTGGCGAACTTATTCTCCGTTGCAACTCGCCGCTCCTGAGGCCTTCGAGCGCGATCCTCGCCTGGTCTGGGAATGGTACGACTGGCGGCGCGGCCTGAGCCGCAAAGCGAAGCCCAATGCGGGCCACATCGCCCTGGCCGAGCTCGAGCGGCGAATGCAAGATGAGCGTGGTGCGAGGGCGTTCACCCTGGTCACACAGAATGTGGACGGCCTCCACGACCGCGCGGGCAGCCGCAACGTGGTGAAGCTGCACGGCGACCTTTGGCTGGTGCGTTGCACCGGCTGCGGAGCGACGACCAGGAATGAGCAAGTGCCGCTTGCGGAGTTGCCGCCGCGTTGCCAGTGTGGCGCTCTTCTGCGGCCGGGTGTGGTGTGGTTTGGCGAGCCTTTGCCGGAGGACGCGTGGGCGCGGGCTCTTGAAGCGAGTCAGCGGGCCCAGATATTTTTGGTGATCGGAACTTCTGCCACGGTTTATCCTGCGGCCGGACTGGCGCACCAAGCGCGCCGGGCCGGGGCGAGAGTGGCGGTGGTAAATCTTGAAGCGAGTGATATCGACTCCTCGGCCGCGTGGGTTTTGCGCGGGCCGGCAGGAGAAATTTTACCGAGGCTACTATGAAACAAGCATATCTCGATTGCTCATCTGGAATCAGTGGCGACATGTTCTTGGCAGCGATGTTGGACGCCGGCCTCGAGCCGAAGCGCCTGTTCGATGAACTCAAGAAACTCTCCCTGGGATTCTATGAATTCAAAAGGACGCGCGCCGTCCGGGGCGGCTTGGTGGCGACTCGCGTCGAAATCCGGGATCCGGGAAAACATCCTCCGCGGCACCTCCCGGAAATCGAAGGGATGATCAACGGCAGCGCGCTATCGGACAAAGTCAAAGAACGGGCACTGAAAGTCTTCCATCGGCTGGCGGAGGTTGAGGGCAAGCTGCACAATCAGCCTGCGACCGAAGTGCATTTTCATGAAGTAGGCGCACTCGACGCCATCATCGACGTGGTCAGCGCGTGCGCCGGCATGGAATTGATGGAGATCGGCGAGCTGGTTTGCTCGCCGCTGAATGTGGGCGGCGGGCGCGTCGAGACCGAGCACGGCTCGCTGCCCGTGCCGGCCCCGGCCACGGCGGAGCTGCTGAGCTACGTGCCCATCTATTCTTCGGGCGTCGAAGGCGAACTCGTGACGCCCACTGGCGCCGCCATCGTCACCACACTGGCAGCAAGCTTCGGTCCAATGCCCTCCATGAAGGTGCAGAGGATTGGCTACGGCGCGGGCGAGAACGAATTCCCCAAACAGCCCAACGTGGTGCGGCTGTTCGTGGGTGAGAGTGCGGAAATCCCCAAAGGTGTGCCCGGCGCCCCGGGCGACGAGCTGATCTCCATCATCGAGGCCAATGTGGACGACATGAGCCCCCAACTCTACGGCTATTTTATCGACCAGGCGCTGGCCGCCGGCGCGCTCGACGTGACGTGTAATCCCATCCAGATGAAGAAAAACCGCCCCGGCATCGAGGTGAATATCGTCTGCGAGCCCGAGAGAGCCGACGTGCTGGCCAAGCTCTTGTTCGAGCAGACCACCACCATCGGCCTGCGCATCTACGAGGCACGCCGCAAGATTCTGGAGCGCGAGACGATCGAGGTCGAAACAACTTATGGCAAGGTGAAGATGAAGATTGCCAAACAGGAGGGCAAAGTAGTCAACGTCGCGCCGGAGTATGAAGATTGCCAGAAACTCGCCAGCGAAAAATCCGCGCCTTTGAAAGAGGTGATGCTCGCGGCGCAAGTGGCGTACACGAAATTATGAATTATGAATTATGAATTATAAATTATGACTGAAAACCAGTCGCCAAGGTCCAGGATCACAACTACCCAGCGTAATCCATGGTTTTAGAATTCATAATTCATAATTTATAATTTATAATTCCCAATGAAAACCTTCTTCCTCACCACCCCCATCTACTACCCCAACGCCCGCCCGCACGTGGGCTCGGCGTATACCACCATCGTGTGCGACGTGATCGCACGCTATAAGCGCATGTGCGGATACGATGTGGCGTTCCTGACCGGAACCGACGAGCATGGGGAGAAGCTGGCCCGCGCTGCCGCGGCGGAGGGCAAATCGCCGCGTGAATTTGTGGAGGAGAAGCGAAAGCTCTTCGTCAACCTGTGGGAAAAGCTCGGCATCCCTGTGAGCGTCTATCCGGACGGCAAGCCCGACACTTTGCGGTTCATTTTCACCGAGCATCCTGACCACGTGACGTCCGTTCAGCGTTTGCTCGTTCGCGCCCGCGAGAGAGGCTATATCTACTCTCGGCGCTACGAGGGCCGCTACTGCGTCTCCGATGAGCGCTATGTTTCCGACGGAACCGATCCCGTGAACTGCGATATCTGCGGCCGTCCTGCCGAATTGATCAGCGAGGACAACTATTTCTTCAAGCTGTCAGCCTTCCAGGACCGTCTGCTTGAACTCTACGAGAAGCATCCGGAATTTGTGCAGCCGGACTACCGCCGGAACGAGGTCAAGAGTTTCGTCAAAAGCGGGCTGCGCGATATTTCCGTCAGCCGCCGGCGCCTGAAATGGGGCATTCCCTGGCCCGATGATCCCGACCAGGTTTTTTACGTTTGGTACGACGCGCTTACCAGCTACATGACCGGCATTGGCTATGCGCAAGGCGAGAACGGCAGCGCGGAATTCCAGAAATATTGGCGCAATAAGCCGGGCGAGTCCGAACTAGTCCACATGATCGGCAAGGACATCCTGCGGTTCCACGCCGTCTATTGGCCGGCGTTCATCATGGCAGCTTATCCCAACCAGCCTGAGATGCTGCCGACCACCATCTTTGCCCACGGCTGGATTTACTACGAAGAAGACAAGATGTCGAAATCGAAGGGCAACGTCGTCTATCCCGAACCCATCGTCAAGGCACTCGACTTTTTCGGCGCGCCCGGCAACGATGCCTTGCGCTATTACCTTCTGCGCGAAGCCACGTTCGGCCAGGATATGAGCTTTTCCTACGACGCGCTGATTCAGCGCTTCAATTCGGATTTGGCGAATGACTTGGGCAATCTGGCGAACCGGACAGTGGCGATGATCAATCGTTACTATGGCGGTACGGTGCCCAAGACCGGGGCAGCCATAGGAACATTCGCTTCCCCCGACTTTGCGAACGATGTTCCGGGGCTTCGCTTTCCAGCAACCCAGGCAATCAAGGATTATCAGTGGTCGTGTGACAGTTTTCAGTTTTCAGACGCCCTCCAGAGCGCCTGGGGATTCGTTGCCGTCGTGAACAAATTTCTGGGGGACACTAAGCCTTGGGCGCTCGATGCAGGTAATGATAGGCTCCAAACTATTCTTTACGGTTCTGCTGAGTCTCTGCGGATTTTGTCAGTTCTCCTCTGCCCCGTCATTCCCCGAAGCGCCCAGCACATCTGGAGGCAACTTGGCTGCGAGGGCAAGGTGAAGAATCAGCGCATCGACGAGCTCAAGTGGGGCGGCCTGAAGCCGGGCACTCAAGTGGGCAAGGCTGAGCCTACCTTCCCGCGCCTCGACAAGGCCAAGACACTCGCCAAGCTGCACGAGCTTGCCGAAGCCGATTACGATCGGGATAAACCGAAGGAGGCATTGAAACCTGTGGAATCAGAAATCCCCAAAGCACCGGAACCGCCAAGTAGCACGGGCGTCCCGCCCGTGCCTGAAGACACGGCCAAGATGGCCGTGCCACTAGCACCTGGCACCTCTCCCCCGACCCCCGACTCCCAACTCCCGACACCCGCCCCCAAGATCTCTATCGAAGACTTCGCCAAAGTGGAGATGCGGGTGGGCGAGATCATCGCCGCCGAGCCGATTCCCAAAGCGAATAAGCTCCTGAAGATTCAAGTGGACATCGGCACGGAAGTTCGCCAGGTGTGCGCCGGCATTGCCGAGCACTACAAGCCGGAGGATTTGGTTGGCATGAAGGTGGTGGTGGTCACCAACCTCGAGCCGCGCAAACTTCGCGGCGTGGAATCGAATGGCATGATTGTAGCGGCATCGGTCGGTGAAGGCGGAAAGCCGGTGCTAGTGACGTTCAAGGAAGAGGTTCCCAAGGGGGCGAGGCTGAAGTAATTGAGTGATTCGCTGATTGAGTGATTTGGTGATTTAGCGATTGAGTGATTGAAAAAAGAAGGGTGCGGAGCGGGAAAATCGTTTCGCGGCCACGAACAACTGACGACGTGCCAATGACTCAATCACCAAATCACCCAATCAATCAATGACCCAATGGCTCAATCACCCAATCTCTCAATCACCCAATTCTTCGTAGATTCTCATTGTCATCTCGACGATTCCGATTTCGATTCCGACCGTGAAGACGTCATCGCTCGGGCTCGGGCGGCCGGGGTGCGATATCTCATGACCATCGGCGGTGCGGCGGGGCCCGACCAGATGGAGTCGGCGCTGCGCATCGCCGAAGGCCGCGACGGGATTTATGCCGCTGCGGGCGTGCATCCCCACGAAGCGATCAGGGCTGAAGAAAGGCATTTCGAGCAACTGAAGAAATGGGCGGGCCATCCGAAGTTTCTGGCCGTGGGTGAGATCGGCCTCGATTACCATTACGACCACTCACCGCGCGACGTCCAGAAGACGGTCTTCGTTCGCCAACTCGAATTGGCACGAGAAATCAAGCTTCCCATTGTGATCCATTGCCGCGAGGCTTGGAGCGATTTGGGTGAGATCATCGAAGCCCACTGGCAGCCTTCGGGCTTGGGCGGGATTCTGCATTGCTTCAGTGGCAATCAAGCGGATGCGTCCAGATTTCTCGACTGGGGTTTCATGGTTTCGTTCGCCGGCAATTTGACGTTCAAGAAAGCCGATGCCCTGCGCGCTGTCGCCAGGCAGATTCCGCTCGACCGCTTGCTGACCGAAACTGACAGTCCTTACCTCGCTCCGGCCCCGCATCGCGGCAAGCGCAACGAGCCGGCTTACGTGGTTGAGACCACGCGCGCTCTCGCCGCCCTGTACAGCTTGCGGCCGGAGGCCATGGGCGACCAAGCGTGCCAAAACTTCGCTCGATTCTTCCGCCTTCCGATTTTGTAGCGGCGAGTTGCGGGGACCCCAGGTTATGCTTTGGGGCTCGCCAATTGGGGTCCCCGAGCCGCCGCTACGCACGGATGTGTAATCTTTTGGGCAGTTGAGAGGTGAGGGTCGCCGTCGGCGCTGTGGGAATGTGGAAATCCGGCGACTTTTGCCGGATTTCCAAGCGCGGTGGAAAAGTCAGCCGTTCAGACTTTTCCA
>JBEKEZ010000017.1:0-109576 GCA_050013575.1 Terriglobia bacterium
TCTCAGCGCCACGCTCCTCTTGAAAATGCCCATTTTACGGGCTTTTTCGCAACCTCAACCCCTAACCGAGTTGGTCACTTCTTGCAACCAACTCGCTTTATTCGACTTATGACCGGACAGTAGTGGCATGTGGCATGTGGCAAGCGGAAAAGAGGTTCGAGGTTCGGGTTTCACAGAAGCGCCCTAGTGCTCGTTTTTTCCTCGAACCCCGCCGCTTCACTCGCCACTTGCTACACGCCACTTGCCACTGATTTTTGACATGGTGAACATTCGTAAAGCCACAATTCGGGACGTGCCGATGCTGTTGCGGCTGATCAATTACTATGCCGCCCAGCGCCTGTTGCTGCCTCGCTCCGAAAGTGATCTGCGCGAGAACATTGGCGATTTTTTTGTGGCAGCGGACCGAGGGCGGGTGGTGGCTTGCGGCGCCCTGAAACTCTATGACCAGGAAATTGCCGAAATCCGCTCGTTGTGCGTCGAGCCCGGCCTGAAAAGCTCGGGCCTCGGCCGCGCCCTGACCGGGCGCCTCTTGAGCGAGGCCGACCGGCGCGGGCTCAAAAGCGTCTTCGCGCTCACCGTGGCGCCCGAGTTCTTTTACAAATGCGGATTCCAAGAAGCGCCCCGCGAAAAATTCCCGCTGAAAATCTGGGGCGATTGCGTTCTCTGCCCCAAATTTTCCTGCTGCGATGAGAAGACCGTGGCCTTCGACATCATCGCCAAGGATGAGAGCACTTCCACTCAACGGCCCGAGGCCGTCGAGGTTCCGGCTTGCTGGGACTCCCCGTACAGTTGAAGCTTTGGCAGTCTCTTCTTGCGCGAGCCTTCGCCAGCGCAAATCAGCGCTCGCCAGTTGTTCTAAGCGACTGTGTTATAGTCAACATTCGGCAAATCTTCGAAGGATCAAGAGCACACATGCGTCGCGGCAACAGACGAGGGCTGGCGAGCTACGCCATGGCGGTGGAGAAGACGCAGGGCCGGCGTTTTCCCGAGCCGCAGCATCCCTATCGCAACGAGTTCGAGCGCGACCGCGACCGCATCCTCCACTCGCGCGCCTTCCGGCGGCTGGAAGACAAGACGCAGGTTTTCACCCGGCGCTCCTCCGACCATTTCCGGAATCGCCTGACGCACACACTCGAAGTGGCTCAGATCAGCCGCACCGTGGCGTTGGCCCTCGGCCTGAACGCGGACCTGGTGGAGGCGCTGGCGCTGGTCCACGACGTGGGCCACCCGCCGTTTGGCCACGTCGGCGAGGGCGCCCTGAATCACATGATGCAGGCCCACGGCGGATCCTTCGACCACAACCTGCACGCTCTCACGATCGTCGAAAGCTTCGAACAGAAATATGCGGAATTTCCGGGCCTGAACCTGACCTTCGAAGTTCGCGAAGGGATTATCAAGCACTCGCGCGACTACGATCCTGAACAATTCCCGGAGCTCGGCGAATATCGCTTGAACGAACTGCCGCCGCTCGAAGCTCAACTGATCGACGTGGCGGACGAGATCGCGTACAACTGCTCGGACCTCGATGACGGCTACGAATCGAAGCTGTTGACCGTGCCTTTGATCCGCCAGGGCGTTCCACTATTTGGCCGGCTCTATCACTCGATGAAGCGGAGATATCACGGCGTGATCGAGAAACTGATCTTCAATGAGGCGCTCAAACGCCTGCTCGACGCACTGGTGACGGATTTGATCGAAGCGACTCGCCGTCGCCTGAAGGGCGAGGGAATTCGTTCGGTCGAACAGGTGCGCGCGCACAGCGGACGCATGGTCGGCTTAAGCCCTCGCATGGCGCGCGAGAATCGCGGGATCAAAGATTTTCTCTACGCGAAGCTCTACTCACACCCCAAGGTCCGCGCCGAGCGGCGGCTGATCGTCAAAAGTGTGGAAGAACTGTTTAAGTTTTTCGTCGGTCATCCCTCCCGACTGCCGCACTCTTATTTCGATCAGTCGAAGCGCGAGCCTATCCATCGAGTCGTGTGCGATTACCTGGCAGGCATGACCGACCACTATCTTCAGGAACAGCACGGGAAATACCTGGGCGCTGATGCCGGCTGATCGGAGAGCGCTGTGCTAAAATGAAATTCCGGCTCTCGCACGCCTTGGTCCCGCAGACGGCGCGTTTCGGATAAAACCATCTGGTTATGAGTCTTCGACGGCGGCTGGAATTTTCCCTCTTCCTTTTGCTGGCCATTGTAATGATTGCGGCCGCGGGCTATCGATTTTTCGGCGGGCCTTCCGTCACCAATCTCGACGCCATCTACATGGCGGTGATCACCATCTCCACGGTCGGGTACCACGAGGTGATCGATACCTCAGCCAATCCCTCGCTGCGCATATTCAACATGTTCGTCATCCTGTTTGGGACCGGCGTTGTACTTTTTGTGTTCTCGGCCTCCACCGCGTTCATCGTGGAAGGAGAACTCAAGGATATCTTTCGGAGACGCAAAATGCTGAAACAAATTCGCGAGTTGAAAGACCACTTCATCGTGTGCGGGGCGGGCGAGGTGGGCCAGCACGTGGTGAAAGAGCTGATGAAAACGCGAAACCTCTTCGTGGTGATCGATCACGACGAAGCGCGCATCGAAAAGATGCACCAGTTGGGTGATTTCCCCATGCTGAAAGGCGATGCCATGGACGAGGAACTGCTCCTCTCGGCGGGCTTGGCCAACGCCAAGGGATTGGCGACCGTCTTGCCTGAGGACAAGGACAATCTCATGATTACGGTCACAGCCCGGCAGTTGAATCCCTCGCTTCGCATCGTGGCCCGCGTCGCCGAAGCGCGCATGGCGGACAAGCTGATTCGTGCCGGCGCCAGTTCCGCCGTGTCGCCCAACACCATCGGCGGATTGCGCGTGGCCTCCGAGCTCGTGCGGCCGCACGTTGTGGGCTTCCTCGACATGATGCTGAAGGAGGAGACCAAGACCTTGCGGGTCGAGGAGATTTCGGTGGGCCAGGGATCGCCGTGGGTAGGAAAAACGATTCACGCCACCGAACTCCACAGGCGCTTTGAGGTACTGGCACTCGCCCTTCGCAGGCTGGACGGGAAGGTTCACTACAACCCGCATGGCGAAACGATCCTCGCGGTCGGCGACGTGCTGGTGGTGATGGGTGACGTGGATATGATATGGAAAGCGCGCGAATCGGCGGGAGAGAGTATTCCGACCCGGACGGGTTGATCCAGCTTCATTGAACGCGCGATTGCCGCCCCCAGCATGGATCCGACGGGGGGCGCCGAAGGGGATCAGAAATCTCAGCATGAAAAGGAGAACAACGATTGCGTAGCTTGTCTCGAACGCCGGAGCCAGGAATGCGGAAGGGTCCAGTTGTCGGCCTTCTCGTTCTTGTCGTCATCATAGTCATCCTGGGCTGGAAGATCACAAGAAACCCCGCGCCCGTCATTCAGGTCTCGCACAAAGTGAAAGGCATCGGAGCGAGCACGCCGATCCAATTTGAAGTCCGCGACCCGAGGTACGCCATCAAGAAAGTGCAAGTCGAGGTCCGCCAGAACGGCCAGTCTTTCTCTGTGCCATTTATGGAGACGGTTTTTGGCGAAGCCACACCAAGTTGGTGGAAGTTTTGGGCCGCGCCCAGAGAAAACAGTTGGTCCGTCATGGCGCACGCCGGCCGCCATGAAATTCCCGCGCTGAGAGAAGGCCGCGCAACTCTGGTGATCACCGCGACCAACAATTCCTGGGGACGGTTCTTCCGCGGTGGCCAGTCCATGGTCACCTTGGATCTGCCCGTGCGTTTTGCGCCGCCCCAAATCGAAGTCCTCAGCACGAAGCATTACGTGAACCAAGGTGGCTCTGAACTGGTGGTGTTCAAAGTGTCGCCAGGCACAACGGAATCGGGCGTGCAGGTTGGACAGTACTTCTTTCCGAGCTGGCCGGTGAAGGACTCGCTTCCTGACACGCGCCTTTGCCTCTTTGCGTATTCCTACGAAGTCGATCCCAAAACTCCTGCGCACATTGTGGCGAGGGACGACGCGGGGAACGAAACGCTCAGTCCATTTACCTACCAGGTTTTTCCCAAGAAGTTTCACACGGACACGATCAATCTCACCGACGATTTCATGAACCGGGTCGTTCCTTCGATTATGAGCCAGGCTCCCGAGCTCGAGGACCAAGGCAGCCTGCTGAAGAATTTCCTCATGATCAACGGCCATCTGCGGCAGGTGGACGCGGCGAAACTCGTGGAGCTTTCCAAGAACACCGTTCCGAGATTTCTCTGGACGCAGCCGTTCATCGAGCTGCCGTCTAAGGTCGAAGCGTCATTCGCCGACTACCGCACCTATGTCTACGACGGCCAGGTGGTGGATCACCAGACGCATCTCGGATTCGATCTCGCCGGACTTCAGAACATGCCGATTCAGGCAGCCAACGACGGTGTGGTGGTCTACGCGGCGTTCCTGGGAATTTACGGCAACGCCATTGTGATCGATCATGGCTGCGGCCTTCAGACTCTTTACGGCCACATGAGCTCGATCAGCGTGAAGGAGGGCGAAACCGTCAAGCGCGGGCAGGAGATCGGCCGCAGCGGAGAAACGGGCCTCGCGGGCGGCGACCATCTGCACTTCACCGTTCTCCTCGATGGCATTCCGGTGAATCCAACCGAATGGTGGGATCCGCACTGGATTCACGACCGGATCGAAGAGAAATTGGCGCCTTATCGTTGAGGGTAGCGGCGGCTTCACGCCAGTATTCAGAAGGTGTAGCTGGATAAACCCGCCGCTCCTTGCGCCGGGCTAGCCGACGACCGGTGCCAGGGCAATGCACACCAGGCCGGCGATGAAGAAGACGAACATCAAAGCAAGCAGGCGTTTCACGTTGGGACCGCAGCCCCGAAATTCTTTCCACACGAATACGCCCCAGATGGCGGAGACCATCGTGGCGCCCTGCCCGAGCGCGTAAGAGATCGCCGGGCCGACCATTTGGGCGTAGGACGCGACGAAATTGGAGATCGTTCCCACGCCCCAAATCAGCCCGCCGAGCACGCCGAAAAAGTGCCAACTGCCGCGAGCTGCGAAGTATTCCTTGAATTCGACGGGCGGCCCGCTGACAGGATTTCGCATGAAGATATAGTTCAGCGGGAAATTTGAGAGCAGCACGCCGATGGCGAACACAAAAGCGACGGTGTAAGGCCCGAAGTGTGGTTCGCCGGGAATGCTCTTCATAGTCTTGGCCACGAAAGGATAGAACAATCCCATGCCCACGCCGCAGAGCAAGCTCAGCACGATGCCCTTGGTGCTCACCTTCACATCGCCGGACTTTCTTCGGTAAGCCAGCGCATCAATCACAATCGCCACCACCACCAGCGCGATGCCACCGAACAGCAGCAGCGGATTGCCCTTCGGCGTGATGATGTAGTTGAGCACCGAACCGATGACCAGTGCCAGGCCGATGCCAATGGGAAAGGCCACCGCCAGCCCCGCGATGGCTATCGCGGCGACCAAGAGAATGTTGGCGAGGTTGAAGACCGCTCCGCCGATCAGCGCGTAAATCACATTGCGCGCGCTGGTGGCGCTGAGATTCTGGAAAAAGCTGTCAGGACTTGCCGGGTCAGTGCGGCCAAACGTCACGCCGATGACAAACGCGCAGAGCAGAATGCCCCAAACGTAGTCCCAGTAGAAAAGCTCAAATCGAAATTGAGAGGCCAGCTTTTGAGTGTTGGCCCAGCTTCCCCAGCAAATCATGCTGAGGACTGTCATCAAGAGCGCCACGGCGTAGATTTGGGGAATAAACATGGCTGTGAATAACTACGACGGACAACTGACAAACGACAGCGGACGATGCGTTACTCCTCCTCTTCTTCCTTGCCGTGACCCGCGGCGCGAGCCGCGGCGACGATCTTGTCCGAAATCGGCTGCGGGACAACATCGTAGTGCGAGTACTCCATCGAGTAGGTGCCGCGCCCCTGGGTCATCGAGGTGAGGTCGGAGGCGTAGGTGAGCATATCGGCGAGCGGCACTTGCGCCTTAATGGTGCTCGACCCGGCCTTCGCATCCATGCCCTGGACGCGCCCGCGCCGCCCGTTCAGGTTGCCCATAATATCCCCGGCATAGTTCTCTGGAACGATGATTTCAACGTTCATAATGGGCTCGAGCAGGCACGGCTTGGCTTGCGTCATGCAGGCCTTAAACGCCTTCGAGCCCGCGAGCTTAAATGCGATTTCGGAGCTGTCAACCTCGTGATAGGAGCCATCGTAAAGGATCACGCGGAAGTCGACCACCGGGTAGCCCGCGAGGTAGCCTCGGGACGCGGCGTCGACAATGCCTTTCTCAATGGCGGGAATGAAATTCCTGGGAACGCTGCCGCCGAAAATGTCGTTCACAAACTCGAATCCCGCGCCGCGCACAAGCGGTTCCATCTTGATCTTGCAATCGCCATATTGACCGTGTCCGCCGGTCTGTTTCTTGTGTTTGCCTTGAGCATCGGCCTTGGCGCGAATGGTTTCGCGATAAGGGATTTTCGGCGCTTTCAAGGTGACTTCCACGTTGAATCGCCGCTTCAGTTTCGAGACGGTCACTTCCACGTGCTGCTGGCCGGAGCCCGAAACCAGGAATTCCTTGGTCTGCGCATCGCGGGAGAACCGCAGCATCAGGTCTTCTTCCAGCAAGCGATGAATGGCTGACGCGAGCTTGTCCTCATCCCCGCGTGATTTGGCTTCAACCGCAAAAGAAATGGAAGGCTCCGGCAGCTTCGCTTTCGGGTAGACGATGGGTGCGTTCTTATCCCCGAGCGTGTCGCCGGTCAGAGTATCCTTGAGCTTGGCCACCACGCCGAGATCGCCGGCGTGGAGCTCGGGCGCGGGAGTTTGCGTTTTGCCCTGGATCACCGCGATGTGAGAGAGGCGCTCCGTACCGCCGCGATTCATATTGGCGAGATTGGCCTCGTTCTTGAGCACGCCGGACATCACCTTGAAATAGCTCACGCGGCCGGCAAAGGGGTCCGCCACCGTCTTGAAGACGAAGACCGAAACCGGCTGATCATCCACGATCTTGCGCCGGACGGATTTGCCGCCCTCGTGGTCCAAGCCCTCGACTTCACCGCGCTCCAGCGGTGAGGGCAAATAGTCGGCGATGAAGTTCAATAGATTCTCGGCTCCGATGTTTGCGAGCCCCGCGCTCGCGACTACCGGGAAAAGGCGCTTCTCGCTGATCGCCTGCTTCAATCCCGGGACAAGGTCCTCCACGGGGATAGTCCCCTTCTCGAAGAACTCCTCCATCAGCTTGTCGTTGCCTTCCGCCACCATCTCGACGAGCGCTTCGTGAGCTTTCGTGGCTGCGCCCGCAAGCTCGGAGGGAATGTCGGACTCCTTCGCTTTTCCCGAACCGCTGGCTTCGTAGATGTGGGCTTTCATGCGAACCAGGTCGATCACGCCGCGAAAGCTCTTTTCCTCGCCGATCGGAATCTGCACCGGAATCACGAAGCGGCCAAACGCGCCACCGAGCGATTCCAAGACGCGGTCGAAGTTTGAGCGGTCACGATCCAACTGGCTCACCACCAGCACGCGGGGCAGGGCCAGCTTTTCGCAGAAGCCCCAGGTTTTTTCGGTCTGCACTTCCACGCCCGCCACGCCGTGCACAAGAACGAGCGCTGCGTCCGCCGCCGCGAGCGCCGCCTCAGTTTCGTGAAGAAAGATGTTGTAGCCCGGCGTGTCGATAAAATTGATCTTGTTCTTTCCCCACTCCGCATAAGCCAGGGAAGCGCTGATGGTGAATTTTCGCTGGATCTCCTCCTCGTCATAATCGGTGATGGAGGTGCCATCATCCACCTTCCCCAGGCGGTTCACCATCCCTGCTGTGTAAAGCAGCGCCGAAACAAGCTGGGTCTTGCCGGAATGGCCGTGGCCCACCAACGCGACATTTCGAATGTTTGATCCTTCGTAAATTCTCACCGGGAAGCTCCTATCAACGCAGGGGTTGATGCACAGTCGGCTGGATCAGCCCTTGAGCAAACCCGCATCGTAACATAACCTTGGAAGCGGCTTCAACGCGCACGATAGTCGGGTCGTGGCACGGCCATCCTGGCCGTGTGCCATGCGCACGGGCTGGAAGCCCGTGCCACGTGCCGCGCCTTTCGCCGGTCGACTGCAATTCGTTTGGCAGAACTCGAGCTCGGAAGGTCAGTCCAAATCGAAATCTCGGTCGGGGCGGGTGATGGGCTCATCCTTGGTTTTCTTGAGCGCTTCTTCAAATTTTCGCTCCAGGACTTTCGATTTGACTTTCTCATCCTCAGCGCTCTGGGTAAACAGAGCTTCCCGCCGGGCCTTTTGTTTTTCCAAGAGCTGGCTGGCACGATCGAAGTCAGGCGCGTGCACGACCCGAGGTGGAGCTTCGTGGGCGATCACTTTGCCCAGCTCCCGGTCAATGCTCAAACGAGCGCCGCAGCAAGGGCAAGTCAGTTCAAGCCGGGCGTCGCCGTGCTTCTCCATTGCCAAATCTCTCTGATGATGATTTGGGGGCGGGCTTGAATTTCCAGGCCGCAGCCCGTCCCAATTAAGTTAGCCTATCACACGCTGAGCGCAGAGCCGCGGAAAAACTTGCGCCGGAGGAATTCTGATAACATAAGTTCGGTGGACGAAAACCCGGGGGAGAGGAAATACCGTGCGCCATCCAAGAAAACAATTCGCGCTCTTCGCCCTCCTGGCGGTGGTGTCAGGGCCGGCTGTCTTCGGGCTTCTGCGCCTTCGTGCCGAGCAGGATGACGCCGCCATCTTCGCGAAGCGCGACGCCTGGCAGCGGCCGGAAGAGGTGATGGATGAGCTCGGCGTCAAGTCCGGCAGCGTGGTGGCAGATGTGGGCTGCGGCAGCGGCTATTTCGTCTTTCATTTCGCCTCGCGTGTGGGGCCGACAGGAAAAGTCTATGCGGAGGATGTGGACTCCGGCGTCTTGCGCAAACTCCAAGCCCGCGTACACCAAGACAAACTGGCTCAGGTTGAAGTGCTCGAAGGAACTCTGGACGACCCGTTTCTTCCCGCCGGCACGCTCGATTCGATTCTGGTGGTGAATGCCTATCACGAAATGAAGAACTATGATGCCATGCTGCGCGGCATGTATCGGGCGCTGAAGCCAGGCGGCCTGCTGGCGATCATCGACCACGAAGCCAGCCCCGGTCAACCGCGAAGCGAGTACCTGGAAAGCCACCGGATTCCCGAAGAGCTGGTGCGCGAAGACCTGGCGCGCAACGGATTCCAGTTTCTGCGCAGCGAGCGCGGCTTCGAGAGCGCAGATTCTGGGAAGAAGTACTTCTTCTTGATTTTTGGAAAGCCGGCGACTTTCCCGGAACCTCATTGAAGCACTGCCCGCGGCCTCACAAACGGTACGCTGATTTGACCACCGAAAATTCCAGTTTAGTCCCTTGCCTTTCGATGCGATCCAGGCGCACGGTAACTCGTCCGCCCAACTCGTAGGCGCGCTTCGATCGTTCGCCGACGATGGCCCTCAGCTTTTCGCGATAGACGTAGCGGTCGTCGTCGAAGCTTCCGACGGGGACAAAGCCTTCCACAAACAGGTCGGTCAGCTCGACAAACATTCCGTGCTTGGTCAAACCGATGACCAGCGCTTCAAACTCCTCGCCCAACTTGTCAGCCATGAAGGCAACTTTCTTCCACTCCATCAATTCGCGCTCGGCGTCCGCCGCGCGGCGCTCGGCTTCGGAGGTTTCGAGGCCGACGGCGCGGAGTTCCGTCATGTCGAGCGTGGCCTGGGCATTCCGTTCGCTTCGCTCAGGGCGGGCTTGCCCATGCTTTCGCACGCCCGCGACAGTGGCCTGGGCATCCTGCCCATGTTCACGCGTGGTCGAGGCAGCGGCGTGCCCACCCTGCCTGTGTATCCCCACGGCCGGGACGGCCGTGCCACCCTTCTCGAGCACGGCTTTCAAAATGCGATGAATGATCAGGTCCGGATAGCGCCGGATGGGCGAGGTGAAATGAGTATAGGTATCCGAAGCGAGGGCAAAGTGGCCGAGGTTCTCTTCCGAGTAGCGCGCCTGCTTGAGCGAGCGCAGCATCAAGTAAGACAGAATGCGCTCTTCCGGTTTGCCCGCGATGCGCTGGGTGAGGCGCTGGTAATGGTGCGGGGTGATTTTGAGATCCGCGGCGGCGATCTCCATTCTTTCATGAAAGCGAGGATGGCGATCGCGTTCGCTCTGGCCTTCTATCTTAAACCGGCGCGCGGTGGGCAGCTCAACGCCCAGCGAGTAACCGAAAGTGGCGGCGATCTCCTCAAACTCGAGCACCTTCTTCGGGTCAGGCTTTTCGTGAATGCGGTAGAGTGATGGAACGCCTTTCCGCTCCAGGTACCCAGCCACGGTTTCGTTGGCAGCCAGCATGAATTCCTCGATCAAGCGGTGGGCGACATTCCGCTCGGAACGCGTCACGCCGATCATGCGGCCATGCTCGTCGAATTCGATTTCGGGCTCGGGGAGATCGAAATCGATGGAGCCGCGCTCGTCGCGCCGGCGGTTCAGGATTCCGGCCAATTCCTGCATCAATTTGAAATGCCCGACGAGGGACTGATAGCGCTCGCACGCTGCTGGATCGCCCGCCAGCACGTCGCGCACCGCCGTGTAAGTCATGCGCTCGGCGCTGCGAATAATGCCGGGCATGATCTCGTAGCCGACGACGCGCCCCGTCGAATCGATCTCCATCAGAACCGACATCGTGAGGCGGTCAACGTGCGGGTTCAAGCTGCAAATGCCGTTCGAAAGCTCCAGCGGCAGCATGGGCACGGCGCGGTCAGGGAAGTAAACGGAGGTGCCGCGAAGGCGCGCTTCGCGGTCGAGGGCGGTCTTCGGGCGCACATAGTGAGCCACGTCTGCGATGTGGACATGGAGAAGATAACGCCGGTCCTTCAAGCGCTCGACGTAAACCGCGTCGTCGAAATCCTTGGCCGTTTCGCCATCGATGGTCACGATGGGAAGGGCGCGAAAATCGCGGCGGCCCTCGCGCTCCGGCTCCGAAATGAATTGAGGCTGATCCGCCGCCTGCGCCAGGACTTCGGCGGGAAACCGATGCGGAAGGTGATACTTGCGAATCATGATTTCGACGTCCACACCGAACTCATCGCGGCGCCCGAGAATTTCAATCACGCGCCCACGCGGCTGGCCCCGATCAGATCGGGGCTGGCCGAATCCGCCGGCTGGAGGGAAATCCGTGATCTCCACATCGACAATCACGTTCTCTAGAGGTCGAGTGCCTCGCTCGTCCCCGCGCCGGGCACGCCGGTGACGGCCTTCGGATTCGCCGCCAAATTGGCGATTGCGCGTGGCGAGGTCGCCGTGCTCGGAGGGCCACTCCTGACCGCGGGGAATGATGATGTCATGAGGAATTCGGTGATCGAACGGCGCCACGGAGTTCTCACGCGGCCCGTAGTGGAACTCGCCCACCACCGTCTTCTGGGCGCGCTCGAGGACGCGAAGAATTCGCCCTTCCAATCGCCCATCGCGCTTCGACCGTGTGACTCGCGCCTCCACCCGGTCGCCGTGCATCGCCGAGGCCATTCCGTCCGGCGGAATAAAAACGTCCTTGTCGATTTCTTTTGACGCCGCGTCCGGCACCACGAACCCAAATCCGTCGCGGTGGCCGATCAGCCGGCCGGTCACGCTGTTGGCCGCACCTGCGCCGAAGGATTCACGTGGCACAGCGCGCCGAGCATCAAAACGGCTGCCGTGTTCCTTGGAAGCTGCTGGCTGCGCGAGGGTGAACTGGTCCTGCTTCAGGCGCTCGATCTTTCGCGCGCCCACCAACTGCCGCAGCGCGCTCTTCAGGTCGCGCGCCTGGCTCGAGCGTAATTCAAGCTCGGTCATTAATTGGCGAAGTCGGAAAGATTTCGTGGAATGCTCTTCAAAGAATTTCAAAAGTTCGGCGGGAGCAATTGCCTCGCGCATGGTATCGATGGAGTGGGGAATGGGCGGCACCGAGCGTTGACCGTGCGCGTGCCTTCGCCTGTTCACTGCCTTGTGCCTGCTGCCGTTGGTTGCTTTCTGCTGCCTTCTGCTTTCTTCCTACGGTTCTGAGTGGTGCGGAAGGGGGGACTCGAACCCCCACGGTCTTGCGACCGTCAGCCCCTCAAGCTGGTGCGTCTGCCAATTCCGCCACTTCCGCATCTGGGGAGCTGTCAGCTTTCAGCGGTCAGCTATCAGCGCGCCGCTCGCGTGCCAGCTTGATCGCTGATAGCTGACCGCTGAGTGCTGATAGCTGACGGCTGTTTTTCCTACTTCTTGGCCGGTGCCGGAGTTGCCGGAGCCGGCGTTGCCGGGGCGGCCTTGCCCGGCGTCTCCAAGAGCGAGCGTCCGGCGTGCCGGGTAGCCCACACTGAAAGCGTAATCGAAGTCGCGGCAAAGATGAAGGCCAAAGCCCACGTGATCTTCGCCAGAGTGGACACAGCGCCGCGCGGGCCGAAAGCGGCCTGGCTGACTCCGCCGAAAGCCGCGCTGATGTCGACGTTCTCGCCGCCTTGAATCATTACCGCCAGGACGAGCAAGACGCACACGAGAATGTGAAGCACAAGTAAAGCTGTAGCCATTGTTCCTCTTCCCGACGATTGCGGCGCTCAGGCGCGCAGATAGTTTACAAGGGCCGCAAAAGAATCGGCCTTTAAGCTCGCTCCGCCTACCAGCGCTCCATCAATTTCTTCCTGGGCCATCAAGCCGGCGATGTTGTCGGGCTTGACGCTGCCGCCGTACAGAATTCTGAGTTGAAGGGCCGCCTCGCCGCCAAACTGCGCGGCCACCAGCCCGCGCAAAAGGCGATGGCTTTCGGCCGCCATTTCCGGCGTCGCCGTCCGCCCCGTCCCAATCGCCCAAACCGGTTCGTAAGCTACTATGATATGGGAAATCTCCTGGGCGGTCAATGCTTGGAACCCGCCCTGAAATTGGCGCTCGAGGACTTTTTGTGTCTCTCCCGCTTCACGCTCCTCCAAAGTTTCGCCCACACAGACGATGGGGATGAGCTCGTCCGCCAGCGCCGCCTTCAATTTTCGATTCACCTGCTCGTCGGTCTCCCCGTGATCGTGACGCCGCTCGGAGTGGCCGATGATGACGTGCGTGCAGCCGGCGTCATAGAGCATGTCGCAGGAAACGTCGCCGGTGTGCGCGCCCTCTTTGTCCCAGTGGCAGTCCTGCGCCGCCACGGCGATGTTGCTGCCGCGCAGCGCCTCCGCTACGGCTCGCAGCGCGGTGAAGGGCGGCGACACCACCACTTCGCAGTGATCCACCTTGGCGAACCGGCCGCGGAGGTCCTTGACAAACTCCACCGCTTCGCCAATGGTTTTGTACATTTTCCAATTTCCAGCAATTACGGGTTTTCTCAAAGTTTCCATCCTTTCGTCGAGTAGGCAGTAGGCGGAGGGCAGTAGGCAATGATTCACCCGAGAACATGTGAGCTTGAGACCGACTCACTAATTCCTGTGGCGCTTCGGCTCAACGAGGGATGGACCTCTGTCTACTGCCTTGTGCCGACTGCCCTCAGCCTTCTGCCTCCTGCCGACTGCCTACTTGTCCGTGAGCGCAGCCACGCCCGGCAGCGTGAGGCCGGACAGAAATTCCAGCGTCGCCCCACCGCCGGTGGAGATGTGAGTGATTTTCGACTCGACTCCGGCCTTGGCAATCGCCGCAATTGAGTCGCCGCCGCCCACGATCGAAAGGGCAGAAGAGTTGGCCACGGCCTGGGCGATCGCGATGGTCCCCTGAGCGAACTGGTCGATCTCAAACACGCCCATCGGCCCATTCCAAACGATGGTTTTTGCCGCCGCGATGTCTTTCGCGAATTCCGCCCGCGTTCGAGGCCCGATATCAACACCCACCCACCCGGCAGGAATTTCGCGGGTATTCACCACTTCCGCCGCGGCCGAGGCGTCCAGCTTCTCCGCCACAACATGGTCAACGGGCAGGAGAACCTTGATGGACCGCCTCTCGCCAAACTGAAGCAATTGCCGCGCCATATCCAGCTTGTCATCTTCGACGAGCGACCCGCCCACCGCCACTCCCTGCGATTTCAAGAACGTGTAGGCCATCGCCCCGCCGATCAGCACGCTGTCCGCGTACCTCATCAGGGCCTGAAGCAGTTCGATTTTGTCCGAGACCTTCGCCCCGCCAATCACGGCCGTATACGGGCGCTGCGGATTGTCAACAGCCTTGCCGAGGTATTCGAGTTCCTTCTCCATCAAAAGCCCGGCCGCGGCCGGCGAAAGGAAGTGGGTGATGCCGGCGGTCGAAGCGTGGGCGCGATGCGCGGAGCCGAAGGCGTCATTCACGTAGACTTGGGCCAAACTGGCCAGGCGCTTGGAGAATTCCGGGTCATTCTTTTCCTCTTCCGGATGAAAGCGCAAATTCTCAAGCAGCAGGACCTCGCCGTCCTTCAGCGCCGCCGCGGCTTTTTCCGCTTCCGGGCCCACACAGTCGCAAGCAAACGCCACCGGCTTCCCCAGCAGTTCGGAGAGCCGCGTGGCGGCGGGCTTCAAGCTCATCTTCGGATTCGGCTTGCCTTTCGGGCGCCCCAAGTGCGAGGCGAGAATCAGGCGCGCGCCTCGCTCCAGGGCGTATTGAAAGGTCGGAAGGCAGGCGCGAATACGGGTGTCGTTGGTGATCTCGCCCTTGTCGTTCAACGGAATGTTGAAATCCACGCGAACGAAAACCCGTTTGCTCTTCAGATCGATTTCGCGAATGCTGAGTTTAGACATAAGAACGTCCTTTGTCCGTGACCCGTTGTCAGTCGTTATCGGTGATTGTCAACGAGGACGTGTTGTCGGCGTGGCCCAGATGCAAAGCAAGAATCATAGGCAGCGGCTTCAGCTCACGCCGCAAAGGGTCGAGCGCAAGGCCAAGAGCTTCCAGCGTGAACACTCCCAGGAGCGTGCTGTCTCCCTCCTCGCCGAAGATCACGTCCGCGACGCCCACTTGACCACCGCGCCTGAAGAGTGCGCCGCCTTTCTTCCTGACGATCTTCGAACCGTCCGCCAATCGGAATTCCTGCTTGGCGAGCGGCCGGATGCCGAGCTTCTCGAGAATTGGGGTAGGCACGACCGAGTAGATCGCGCCGGAATCAATCTGGAATTCCACCTTCTCGGTGATGTCAGGGTTGGCGGGGTTCCCGACTTCAAGCTCAAGAATCGTCAAACCCATGCTCTCACCTCGGTTGCTCTCCGTCGTCCGCATCCGCGTCCCGAAGTGCGGCGATCGCCTGATCCCAATGAGATGCTTGGCCATTGAGAACGGACCACGGGCCGCGGACATCCTACAGGCTCTTCGCCACGTAATTGACGAGGTCCCTCACGCGGCACGAATAGCCCCACTCATTGTCGTACCAGGCGACGACCTTGACCAGGGTCCCGTCGATGACCTTGGTGAAGCCGGCGTCAACGATGGAGGAATACGGGTTTCCTGTAAAATCTTTCGAAACCAGCTCCTCTTCGCAAAACTGGAGAATGCCTTTCATGGGTCCTTCCGCCGCTTTCTTCAAGGCCGCGTTCACTTCTTCCGCGGTTGTGGGCTTCTCCACCTGCACCACGAGGTCCACCACGGAAACATCGGGTGTAGGGACCCGCATGGCGTAGCCATCCAGTTTGCCCTTGAGCTCCGGCAGCACCAAACCAATCGCCTTCGCAGCGCCGGTGGTGGTCGGGATCATCGAGAGGGCCGCAGCCCGCGCCCGGCGGAGGTCCTTGTGCGGGAGATCCAGAATTCGCTGGTCGTTGGTGTAGGCGTGAATAGTGGTCATCGACCCCTTCAGGATCCTAAAGCTGTCGTGAATGACCTTGGTCGGCGGAGCCAGGCAGTTGGTGGTGCAGGAAGCGTTGGAAAGGATGTGATGCTTGGCCGGATCGTACATCTTCTCGTTCACGCCCAGCACGATGGTGATGTCCTCACCTTTGGCAGGCGCGGAAATGATGACTTTCTTGACCGTGCCTTTCAGGTGTTTCTTGGCGTCCTCGGCTTTGGTGAAAAGGCCCGTGGACTCGACCACCACTTGCGCGCCCAGCGAAGTCCAGTCCAGGTCCGCCGGATCCTTCACCTTGAATACCCGAATCGACTTGCCGTTCACGCGAACGCAGTCATCCCCGAAGCCTACTTCAGCATCGAGTATGCCGAACACGGAATCATACTTCAGAAGATGCGCCAACGTCTTAGGATCGGTGATGTCATTCACCGCCACAATGTCCATTCCAGAATCGTTCATCGCGGTCCGAAAGAAGTTTCTCCCGATTCGCCCAAAACCATTAATTCCAACCTTGACTGCCATAAACGAGTCCTCCGATTCTTGTGCTATGAGATTTGTCGCTAGTTATGTTAAGGGGAGCAGGAAGCGAAGTCAAACTGTCGAATCCCGTGAATCGCGTGAGCGACCTGAAGCGGGTGTGATCGATTCAACTTCAACGAACAGCTTGCTCTCCCTATCCAATCGACTCTACCAAGGCCGCGTTTTGTTCTTCAGTGACCGGGGTCACCATCGCAAGCGTGGCAAGTGGCATGGGGCAAGTGGAAAGAGGGAAAACATCCTGACCTTAGCACTTGCCCCTTGCCATTCGCCACTGCGCTTGCGGCAAAAGAACCGATGATGGAGCCCTGGCACCGTGCGTCTTGTCGTCCGATCCAAAATCCAAAATTCCAAATCGTCAGACTACGCTTCGTGCATAATGGCAAGTTCGTGGCCCACTCCATATACCAAATCCTGTCCGAGTTCTTTGCCCATTATGGGTACTGGGCAATCTTTTTTGGCGTGATGCTGGAAAACGCCGGCGTGCCAGTGCCAGGGGAGACCGTTCTGCTCTTCGCGGGCTTTCTCGCCTACGAGGGGAAAATGCACCTGGCGCCCGCCATTCTGAGCGGCATCGCCGGCGCCAGTGTCGGCGACACCGCGGGCTATTGCCTCGGACGCTTCGGCGGCTCAGCCTTCATCGACAAATGCCGTCGGCGCTTCCCTTTCTTCGCCCGCCATTACGGTCGAGCCCAGACTATTTACCTGCGTCACGGCCAATGGGCCGTATTTGTGGCGCGCTTCATCACCGGCCTTCGCATGTTTTCAGGACTTATCGCCGGGTCTTTCCGGATGCGCTATCCGCGCTTCCTCGCCTTTGACTTCACCGGCGCCGTGATTTGGGCAACCACAATCGTGAGCATCGGATTCTTCTTCGGCAGCAACTGGGCGAGGCTCATTCACTTCGTGAAGGAATTTGACCTGGCGATCCTGGCCTGTGCTGCCCTGGGACTCGCGGTCGCGGGTTTTGTCTATTATCGGCGCCGGAAAACGCGAGACGTCAAACCACCGTCATAACTCCGCTAGCGGGTTCCGGTTCGCGAACAAAAGAGTTAACCTAGCGCGGCAAGGCCGCAGCCAAACTTGTCGAAAGTCGCATGTGGCTCGCCGCGGCGTGGCAAGTGGCAAGCGGGGAAGATCGAAACTCGAAAATCGAAATTCGAAACCCGGTAGGCGGGTGTTAGTCGGTGCGGAAAATTATCTCTTGACAAATGGGGGCGAGTGGTTATACTCGGAGTAGGAGCTGAGAAGAAGGAGTTAGGAGCCAGGATTTGGGTCCGGAGGGTGTTGCCCGTGGTCAGTTGTCAGTGGCGCGCAGGACAGTGGGGGATTCGTGAAGACGAACTGGTGGAAGAGGCAGTGGCCAGCGTCGATTTGAAAGCAGGGAACTCCGAATCTTGGATTCCGAAGAATGGGGAACGAAGCCGGAATGTCCTTTGGAATTAGTACGATAGGCTTAGCGGTTCCGTCACTATTCCCGATTTTGGCGGGACGGCGAGAGCTACGCCGAAAAAAAGATGTTAAAAACGAGGTTCGAAGCCACTATGTTGTTGAAAACAAACAAAAATGCCTTTGGAACGAAGCCATTTTTTGGGTTCAAAGCCATTCTCGGTCGGGAGCTCAGCGCCGCTATGTTATTGGAAACAAATAAGCCGGCTTTGATCCAAAAGTCGTGCTTGTGGTTCGAAGCCATTTTTGAGGTTCAAAGCCATTAGCAGGGAGAGGGATGTGAGAATTGGGATTTAGGGCTGGCAGGCTGATGAAAAAAGACTCCAAAGATGTCAGCCCTTCTCCCGCCGAGCGGGATCAGGGCAGGCTCTGGGCGGAGATTTCATGAGCCTTGGGCTCGCCACTATGCATGAAAATGGCTTGGATTCCTCCCGCCTTGCGGGACGGGAATGACCGTCACCCCCGCGAAAGCGGGGGTGCAGTGCTGGCGACTAAGTCATTTTTGGGTCGCGAGCCAGTCGTCACGCAGTCTTTTTCCCTCTCCCGTGGCGGTCGCGATTTCTTCAATCGAGTACTGGTCTTTGAAGGGCGGGTCCAGCGTGATGGTAATTCTTTCCTGCTTCAAGTGCCGCTCGACCGCGAAAGGCACTTCGGCTCCGGGCGGGTACATTTTCAATCGGTCCTTCAGCGGTTCGGTTGCGAGGGAGAGTTCGTCGACGCTGAGGAGGAGGTCGTCGCGGCTCAGGCCGGCGCGGTCGGCGGCACTCCCGGGCCAAACCGAGGTCACGCGCAGTCCTCGATCTTCCAGTTGTGTCGAGATCCCGATGGTCGGAGTGGCGTCCGGCGCGGCGCTGACTTTGAGCTCGAGTCCTGCTGATGCCAGCGTTTGGGCGTAAGGAAGCGGCTCCGTGCCGCGAACGTATCTCTCAAAGAAGCTTGCGAAGTCGCTGCCCGAAATCGCATTCAGCGCTTCCAAAAGGTCGCTCTCTTGGTAGCCGCGACCCGGGCCGTAGTCAGTCGCCGCCGGCGCCTCGTAGAAACTGTGGTAGAGCGATCGCATCACATCGTCCAGCGATTTCTGCCCGTGAGTGCGGGACCGGATTTCCAAGTCCAGGAGCATTCCGAGCAGCGCGCCTTTGTTGTAATAGGAAATTGTGGCGTTGGCAAAATTCGTCTCCTGCATTTGGGGAGCTCGGTCATAAAACCAAGCGTGGAAGCTGGAGCTTTCCGCCGACATCAGCCGGCGGCCCGGCACCATCTCCAAGTTGCGGACCTCATCCGCCAAGTGCCGCAGGAAGTCCTGGCGGCTCCAAATGCCCGAGCGAAGTAAGTGGACGTAAGCATAATAGCTGGTGATGCCTTCGGCGAACCACAGCGAGGATGTGTAATTCTCTCGCGTGTAGTCAAAAGGGCCGAGGGCGGAGGGTCGCAGCCGCTTCACATTCCAAACGTGGAAGAACTCGTGCGCCGCGGTCTCCAGGGCTTCGCGAAGCGTGCTCTCGGAGAGCGCGCCGGCCATGATGATTTGGGTGGAGTTGAGATGTTCCATGCCATCGCCGGCAGCGATGTCGGGCGCGAAATGGAAAATGAAAGTATAGGCGTCGAAATCGGGCGCGGGCATCATCTCCATTTCAGAGTGCACCACCTTCTTCAGCTCGCCGATGAATTTGGCCGCGAGAGCCGCGGCCGCCGTCGCTTTCGCCCCTGAACCTTCGGTCGACTCGCCGGAGTAATAGTGAATCGCCACGCGGAAGGTTTTGTCATGATCGCGAAATTCGCTGAGCGAACACTCCCCACAGATTTCGAGCGGCGTGTCGATCAAGCGATCGTAGCTTGGGACTTGAAACGATTTTTGATCCGTCGCCAGAGAGAATCCGCTGATGATCTTCCCCGCGGGTTGCACGGCCGGCAGCTCGTCCACCGTCAACGTGAGCGGGTCCGGCTTGTGGCCGTCCACGTACATATAAATGGAAGCGCCGTTCAAATTGGCATGGGTGCTGTCGAGCTGAGAGAACGAGCCGTTGAGGTCATTGGCGAATACCCGGTAATGCACCTCGACGGTTCCGCCGGAGCTCCGCGCGTCCACCCGCCACGTCTGCTTGTCCGGCTGCGTCCAATCCAGGGTTTGCCCGGAAGCGCTTTGAGCCCGAAATTCCTGCACGTTTTTGGCGAAGTCGTAAATGGCGTAGCGTCCGGGCGACCAGGCAGGCAGCACTAAGTCGATGGAAGGCGACGTGACTTTGGCGGCGTCGATCTCAACTTCCACCAGATGCGTGGCAGGATGAGGAAAACGAAGATGATAATTCAGCTCGAGCGGCGCCTGGGCAGCCGTAGAGGCCGGGCAAGCGGCGGCGAGACTTGCCAGGGCAAGAGTCAGGATCCAACGACGTTCCGTCGCCCTGCGAACTGGAATTGGCTTGTGCAATGTGTGTCCTCCCCCGGGGAATACTGACGCCGGAACTGCTGTAAGAATGTAACGTGACCGGCCGCTTTCTGCAAAACCTGTTGACAAACTACTGGGATGATTCAAAATCCGTCCAGACGTTTTTCGTGTTCAGGCAGAGCGCATGAGCCCACGCCGATCCGATCCCGTTCGCCAGGAAAGCCGCCGGGAAGCGATCATCAGAGCCGGCTACGCCGAAATACTCGACAAGGGAATACAAGGTGTCACCATTGACTCCGTCGTGGCCCGGGCGAATTCCAGCAAAGGCGGCGCGCTGCACTATTTTCCAAACAAGCAGGACCTGTTGTACGCCGTCTTTGAGTGGCTCCTTGCGCAAGTCAATCGGACGCTCGACGAAGTGACCGAAGGGGACGCCTCGCCGCGCTCCAAGCTGGCAGCGGAGCTCGAAGTGCTGTTTCATAGCGCGGAAGTGAATCGGAAGCTCTACTTGATGCTCTTTGACTTGGCGTCCCTGGGCGCGCGGCAGGAACGATTTGGCGCATTGATTGCCGGTTTTTTTGAAAAATGCCGGAAGCGCGACGCGGCCATCGTGGAAGATGGAATCAAGCAGCGGCAATTTCGCCGCATCAAGCCGGAGGACGCGGCCATGACTATCCGCGCCCTCGTGGATGGCTACTGCCTCCAGTGGCTGGTAGCACCGGCGGCTTCGCCGGTTGAAGCGTATCGCGACCGCTGCCGCGCGGTTCTGGGCACATACCTGCTTCGTTGACCCGGGCGAGGCTTGCGGCGCTCGACGCCTGCGGCGCGGCGCAAGCAATCTCCTTCCGCTGGCCAAGGTTCGTGATCCGATGAGTCTCTCGACACTCCTTGAAGCTGCTTTCGTGCTAATCCTCGCCGTGGTGGTCCCCATACTTTCGTTTCAAACTTCTCGAAGACCCGAAATCAAACTGCTTCCGCGCGTACGATTGTATCTATCCGCCGCGATGTCGCAGTGGCTGCTGGCCGTGTTGGGTCTCGGAGTGGTGTGGGCCGGCTCGATGAGCTTCGGTGCGCTGGGATTTCGCGCTGTTCGAGCACCGACGTTCCTCGTGTGGATGGCCGTGCTCGCGAGTGCGGTGCTATTGGCGTTGGGCCTCATGGTCTGGTTCGAGGGCAGAGGCTGGTGGCCGCCTGAGCCTGAACTCGTCTATGCGCTTATTCCTCGAACTCGCATTGAAAAGGTTTGGGCTGTTCTGGTGATCGCGCCCACGGCCGCGCTGTGCGAAGAGTTCCTCTATCGGGGCTTTCTTCTCGCGGCGCTGTCACAATGGTTTCATTCCGCCGCCTGGGGCTGTACGATTTCGTCCATCGCGTTTGGACTCGCGCATTTCTACCAGAATCTGAGCGGCATCGTGCGCGCCGCCCTGCTGGGTGCGCTGCTCGCTGTGCCGGTGATTTGCGCCGGAACGATTTTTCCGTCCATGGCTGCGCATTTCCTGATTGACGCAGTGGTGCTGGTCTGGCTGGGGCCGAGAATGGTGAAGAACAGTTGTCAGTGGTCAGCAGTCAGTAAAAGGATCAACAATGAAAGGGAGGCTTCGAAATGAGCCGGCGATCGAGTTCGCAATCAGTCGTTATAATTTTGGAAATCGTTTTCCTGAGCTTGATGGCGCAGGCCGTTCGGGCCGGGCAGTTTGGCGCGGAGGGGCCGGTGACTCCTCACGCCACCAATCGAGTCGTGGCGGTGCGTGCGGGACGCCTGATCGACGTGAGGTCGGGCCAAGTGTCGACCGACCAAGTCATCCTCATCCGCGGCGATCGCATCGCGGAAGTTGGGCCGGCGGGCCAATTAACGATTCCCTCCGGCGCCGAAGTGGTTGACCTCAGTCGGGCAACCGTGCTTCCCGGCCTGATTGACGCTCACGAGCACCTGTTTCTCACCGGCGAATCCCACGGGCGTTACGAGGAGCAATTACTGAAGGAGAGCTGGCAGTTTCGCACCATCGAGGCGGTGGTAAACGCCAAGAAAGATCTCGACGCCGGCTTCACCGCCATGCGCGACCTTGAGACCGAGGGCGCCATGTACAGCGACGTGGATGTGAAAAAAGCGATAAACCAGGGGCTGGTCCCGGGGCCTCGATTGCAGGTGGTGACGCGCGCGCTCTCGACCACGGGCGGCTATCCGCTCGAAGGCTACTCGCCGGAAGTGCCGGTGCCGGCCGGCGTCCAGATTGTCGATTCACCTGAAGCCGCGCGCCAGGCGGTGCGCGAGCAAATCAAGTACGGCGCCGATCTCATCAAGATCTATAGCACCCACCGCTTCCATTTCACGCCGGACGGGAAAATGGTTGCGACTCCAACGTTTACCCTGGCGGAAACTCAGGCCATCGTGGACGAAGCGCATCGCGAGGGTGTGAAAGTGGCCTGCCACGCTTACGGCGGCGAGGGCTTGCACAACTGCATCGACGCGGGCGCGGATTCAGTTGAGCACGGCTTGGACCTGGATGACGCGGCTGTGACGAAGATGCTTGAGAAAGGCATCTGGCTAGTGCCGACGCTTTACGTTTACGAGTACGAGCCGGAAGAAGACCTGCTGGCGAGCGCCGGCAAAACCAGCCGGGCACGAATCCATGAAGCCAGTTTCCGCAAGGCCCTGGCGCGTGGCGTGAAGATCGCCTTTGGCACGGACGCTGGACCATTTCCCCACGGCACGCAGGCCAAAGAATTCGAATACATGACCCGGTTCGGCATGACCAACGCGCGGGCTCTGCGCGCCGCTACGCTCGACGCCGCGGAACTGATGGGCTGGAATGACCGCATCGGAACGGTTGAGAAAGGCAAATACGCGGACCTCATCGCCGTCTCAGGAGATCCGCTGTCAGACATCACCGAACTCGAACGCGTGAAGTTTGTGATGAAGGGCGGGGAAGTGGTCAGAAACGACCTGCGGTAGATCGCTTCAGCGGGGCCTTCAGATCAGCTGCGGCAAGCGACGACCGAGACTGCCCGTCATTCTGACCGAGGGCGTGCGCGTGCGCCCGATCACGTTGCCCCCAAAATTCCAATCTCTGATTCCTAATTCCGGTCCTCACGCTCCGCCGTCGGAGACCGGCTCGGTCTTGTGAAGGATTTCGGCTTCCTCGAGGAGATCGGAGGCCACAATCTGGCACGCGGGCTGCAACCACGCGGTGTCGGGGCCCGATGGGCCATGCACGATCAATCGGTCAAAGAGATATTCCGCCAGCTCCTGCTCTGTGAAGGACCGGGCCATGGAAGTACTCCTCTAATTCTGGGTTCAGGCTGGATATTCCAACGCCTATTATACCCCTTGAGCGCAAATTCCTCTCGTTCTTCGTTCGCTGTGAAAAGTATTGGACGACGATCAGAAAATTGAACTGTCCGTGGTGTTCCTGTAGGTTCCGCGATAGAATAATGCGCCATGGAAGAGCGAGATTTTTTTGACGAGACTGAAAGCGTTAAGCCTGCCAACCTTTCATGCGAGTTCTGCCACCAAACCGATACCTATGACATTCGCTGGCTGGTGCGCACCAAGAAGAGAACCATCCCCGCACGCGCCGACGAGCGAGACCGCGCGCGTTTTGCTAAGGCGCAATCCTACATGCTTCGGCACGACGACTACTTGCAGTGCAAAAACTTGCGGTGCCGCAAACGGTTTGCGATTTCCGGCGTGCAGTCCGTGGTCTTTATCCCATCCTGAGCAGTTTCCGCCGCGAGCGCGGAGAGCGCCCGAAGTGCCCTCGCAGACCGCTGCCAGAAACGAGGCAGCCGCTGAGACTCCGATCATTGGTTTGGATCGCGGCGAGGAAGCGCCGGGCCGTTTTGGTATCGCGAGGGAGGTTGGACTTCATCGTTCTCAAAACTGAGGGGCACGGCCAGTTGAAGCTCCAGATTAGTTCCGGAAGGCAACACCGCCTCCTTGCCGCGGGTCGCGAGTACCCAGATCAGACCGCCCACCACGCCGGCGGCGCTGCCAATCCCCAGTCCTTTGCCAACGTTGTGCCCGGCGGCGCCGGCAATTGTGCCTATCTCGGCTCCCGTGACGGTTGTCTGGGCGACCTTACCCGCGTCTTCACCCTTGCTGGATTGACCTTCAATTCTTGATTCTTTCTTCTTGAAGCCTTCCTCTCCCGTAGTCCCGAAACCGGAAAGCGTGGCGCGCAGCGGCCGCGTCACTCCGCTGGGTAGGGTCAACGAGTCAAAGCGCAGGCCGATTTGCGCTCTCCCCTTCACACGGCCCGGACGCACCACCTGGGTGATCGAACCTTTCACATAACTTCCCTCAGGAATCACGATGCGGTCGCCTACGGTGATGGGGTAAATCGTTTCGCAGTAGATCGCCTGCCCGACACTCGCGGTGCGCGTGCTGATGGTGTTCTTCAGAACTAGGGGGATGGTGGTGTCTGCCGGCACAACAATCTTCGTGCTGGCGGGGACTGCGGAGGCAGGGGCCGGACCGGAGGTGGCTTGCGCCTTACCGTCTTGCTCGAAAACCAGCAGCATGATGGCCATGGTCAACAGAAGTAATTGAGAGATTTTCATGGTGTGCCTCCGAGAAGGATCCCGCGGGCCTTCTTGTAGGATGGCAGTCCGGGGAGGCCGGTTGCTCTTCCGAGGGATCGCGGAGAGCCCGCCCCGATGTAGCGGGGCCTCGCGCGCAGTCAGGAAACCACGGCGAGCATGGCCGCGCGGCCACCGCTCATCGAACGCCGAGCACGGCATCGATTGCGCCCGCGATTCGTTGCGCGTGGCGCTCAACCACATCGGCCTCTTCGGCTTCCACCATGACGCGGGCCAGCGGTTCCGTCCCGGAATAGCGTACCACTACTCGGCCCCGGCCGCCCACCTCGCGGCGAAACGCATTGACAGCGGAGTCGACGTCGGCAATGGACTCCAGCGGCGCCTTTTCTCGCACCCGCACGTTGCGAATGATTTGGGGAAATTGTTTGAGCGGGCTCACCAGCTCGCTGAACGACTTTCCTGTCGCGTCGAGCCACCCGAGAACTTCGAGAAGCGTGATGATTCCATCCCCGGCCAGGGAGACGTCGGAAAAGATGATGTGGCCCGAGGGTTCTCCGCCAAGGTTGCTGCCCGAGAGCAACATCTCTTCCAGCACGTATTTGTCGCCGACCGGCGTTCGTTTGAGACCAATGCCTCGGCGGGCCAGTGCCAGCTCGAGGCCTAGGTTGGTCATCAGCGTGCCGACCACCGCGCCGCCCTTCAGCTTGCCACGGTCTTGGAAGAAGGAAGCGCCAGCGTAAAGGACATGATCGCCATCCACGATGTGACCATCTCGAGTGGCAAAGATAGCCCGGTCCGCGTCGCCGTCGAAGGCCACTCCGAGCTCGGCGCCGAAAGCTCGCGTCTCCTCCGCCATCTCTTGAGGATGGAGCGAGCCGCAGTCCAAATTAATGTTGCGCCCGTCGGGATGAGCGTGGGTGACGCGAGCTTCAATGCCTAGCCGCTCCATCAGCGGCGGCACCACGCGACTGGCGGAGCCGTTCGCGCAGTCCACCACCAACCGATACGGCGACAGCCGTTTCGCCTGCGGCGCCAACTCGGCAAGAAACTCCTCGTAATCCTGGAGAAGCTGAGGCGCCGGATTGAGCGGCACATCCGCCGGCCTCTGGGACGAGACAGCCGATACAGAATCGAGAACCGCCTCGATTTCAACTTCGACCGATTCCGGGAGCTTCATCCCCTCGTGCGAAAAAACCTTGATGCCATTGTCGTGGTAGGGATTGTGCGACGCCGAGACCATCACCCCACCCGCGAAGTCGTTCTGCCGGCTGAGAAAGGCGATCCCCGGCGTTGTGATGACGGCCGCGTAGGCAACCTCGACGCCACCGGCGCGAAGGCCAGCCGCCAACGCGCGCGAAATCCAAGCGCTCGACTCGCGCGTGTCTTCGCCCAGCACCACCCGAGGCGGACGCTTCCCTGCGTGCTTATCCAAGACCGCGCCCAGAGCGCGGCCGAGGCCGAAGACAGTATCGCGGTTCAGCGGGAATTGGCCCGCTACCCCGCGCACCCCGTCCGTACCGAAGAGCCTGGGCTTGGTCGCCATCGTGGGCATACTACAGCATAACCGCCCCATCGCGTCGTGTGAAGCCAGAAACTCGTTTCCGCGTCATGGGGTCATGATAGTCTAGTAAATCACTAGAGTTACTTAAGAAAGCACTTGACAAACGCCCCGATTTGAGCCTACCCTAGTAATGCAATAGAGGTAGTGGAAGATTAAACTGAAAGCGAGTATCCGGCGATGAAGACAGAAGCGAGTATGGAAACCCTGGAACAAGCGATTTCGCCCGAGGAGCGCGGACTTTTGCGCGAAGTCATTCGCGCGCTTCGCAGTCTCCGTTATGGTTCTGTCAGCTTGACGGTGCACGATGGCCGCCTGGTTGAAATTCAAAAGATCGAGAAAATCCGAACCAACGGTTTGAAAGTCGCGGCCCAGTAGGCTCGCGCGAGGAGACCCAGTGAAAAGCGCGAAGGTGTACGGTTCAATTCTGGTGATGGCGGTCGTGACCGGCTCCATGGTGGGCTCCGCGCCGCGGCGGGCGGCGGGCGCGGACGCGACGCTGCTCAACGTGTCCTACGACCCGACCCGGGAGCTCTATCAGGAAGTGAACAAGGCCTTTGCGGCGCAGTGGAAAGCAAAGACCGGACAAAACGTGACCATTAATCAATCTCATGGCGGGTCAGGGAAGCAGGCGCGGGCCGTGATCGACGGCCTGGCCGCGGACGTCGTGACGCTCGCGCTGGCTTACGATATCGACGAAATCTCGGAGCGAGCCGGCTTGTTGCCCCCGAATTGGCAATCGCGCCTGCCCGACCACAGCTCGCCTTACACTTCGACGATTGTTCTGTTGGTGCGAAAGGGAAACCCCAAGGCCATCAAGGACTGGGACGACTTGGTCCGCCCCGGAGTGGCTGTGATAACCCCTAATCCCAAGACTTCCGGCGGCGCGCGGTGGAACTACTTGGCGGCTTGGGGGTACGCGCTAGGCAAAAGTCATGGGAACGAAGCGGCGGCCAAGGACTTTGTGTCGCGGCTCTACAAGAATGTGCCGGTGCTCGACAGTGGAGCTCGCGGCGCCACGGACACCTTTGTCCAACGAGGAATCGGAGACGTCCTCATTGCCTGGGAGAACGAGGCGCTGCTGGCCGTGCGCGAATTAGGGAGAGACAAATTCGAGATTGTCGATCCGTCGACGAGCATCCTGGCGGAGCCGCCGGTGAGCCTGGTGGACAAAGTGGTGGACAAGCACGGCACACGTCAGGTGGCTCAAGCCTACTTGGAATTCCTTTACACCGAGGAAGGGCAAGACATCGTCGCCCGTAATTTTTACCGCCCACGGATGAAATCGGTCGCGGCGAAGTACGCGGTGCAGTTTCCGAAAATCAAGCTCTTCACTATCGACGATGTTTTCGGAGGGTGGCAGAAGGCTCAGAAGACGCATTTCTCCGATGGTGGAGTCTTCGACCAAATCTATCAGCCCGGTTCCTAGAGTGGAAAGGTCATGCCGCTGCTTCACAAAAAACGGTCGGTGCTTCCGGGGTTTGGCTTGGCGATGGGCTGGACGGTGTTCTACCTGTCTTTGATCGTGCTTATCCCGATCTCCACGATTCTCATCAAGTCCGCGTCGTTGAGCTGGGCGCAATTCTGGCAGGCGGTGGCGTCCCCTCGCGCCCTGGCCAGCTACCGGCTGAGCTTCGGAACTTCTGTGATCGCGGCTTTGATCAACGCGGTTTTCGGACTGCTAGTAGCGTGGATTCTGGTGCGCTATCGATTTCCTTTTCGCCGGCTCGTCGACGGTCTGGTGGACTTGCCGTTTGCGCTTCCCACCGCGGTGGCGGGCATCGTGCTGACCACGCTTTATTCGCAGAATGGAATGATCGGCAGTCGCCTGGGAAAATTGGGAATCAAGGCCGCTTACACGCCTCTGGGTATCACGATCGCGCTGATCTTCATTGGCCTTCCCTTTGTGGTGCGGACGGTCCAGCCCGTCTTGCAGGATCTGAACCCTGAGATTGAAGAGGCCGCGTTCAGTCTCGGCGCCAACCTCCGTCAGACATTTGCACGGGTCTTGTTCCCGGAAGTCTTGCCGGCATGGGTTACGGGCGTCACGCTGGCCTTCGCGCGCGGCCTGGGCGAATACGGCTCGGTAGTTTTCATTGCCGGGAACATGCCGTTGCGCACGGAAATTACTCCGCTGTTGATCATGACCAAGTTGGATCAATTTGATTACGCGGGGGCCAGCGCGATTGCTTTGGTTTTCCTAGTGGCGTCATTCAGCCTCATGCTGGTCATCAATGTTTTGCAGCGGCAAAGGAGCGTGGAAGCCTTTTCTGACTAGCCTTCCCACACCCATCATGGCTGAGACTCTACCTACTCAACGGCGAGCGGTGAGCAACAAGGCGAAGGGGCGGACCGACCCGGCGCTGGTTCGATGGTCACTCATCGCCATCGCGCTGGCTTTTCTCGCGCTCTTCCTCATTCTTCCCCTGTTCGCCGTGATCAGCAACGCGCTCGAGAAGGGCTTGAGCGTGTACTGGGAAGCCATCACAGCGCCCGATGCGCTTTCTGCCATTCGCCTGACGCTGCTGACGGCGGCGATCGTCATTCCGCTGAATGTCGTTTTTGGCGCCGCGGCGGCGTGGGCGATCGCCAGGTTCGATTTCTCCGGTAAGGGCCTTCTGACCACACTGATTGACATTCCGTTCAGCGTTTCACCGGTGATTTCGGGAATGATCTTCGTGCTCCTCTTCGGACTGCAAGGGCTGTTCGGAAAGTGGCTCGCGGCGCGCGACTTGAAGATTGTCTTTGCCGTCCCCGGCATTGTGCTGGCGACGATCTTCGTGACTTTTCCCTTCGTGGCTCGTGAACTGATCCCGATGATGCAGGCTTTGGGCACGGAGGAGGAAGAGGCCGCCATTACCCTCGGCTCCAGCGGCTGGCGGATGTTCTTTCGCATCACGCTGCCCAATATCAAATGGAGCTTGCTGTATGGCGTCATCCTGTGCAACGCACGCGCCATGGGCGAATTTGGCGCCGTCTCCGTGGTTTCCGGCCATATCCGCGGGTTGACCAACACCATGCCTCTTCATATCGAAATCCTGTACAACGATTATCAATTTGTTCCCGCATTCGCGGTGGCTTCTCTCCTGGCGCTTCTGGCCATCGTGACGCTGATAGCCAAGAGCCTGGTGGAGTGGAAGTTCGAACGCCAATTGGCCGAGGCAGACCAACTCGGTAGCACGGAAGGAAAAGCATGAGCATTGAAGCTAGAAACATTTCAAAATCCTTCGGGGGCTTCCGGGCGCTGAAGAACGTGAGTATGAAGGTTCCCACGGGCGATCTGGTGGCCTTGCTGGGGCCGTCCGGCTCGGGGAAAACTACCTTCCTTAGAATTATCGCCGGTCTCGACTTTGCCGACACCGGAACCGTCCTCTTCGATGGAGTGGATACAACCGACCGCAGGGCGAAGGAACGGGCCGTGGGTTTCGTCTTCCAGCACTACGCGCTGTTCCGTCACATGACTGTGTTCGACAACGTCGCGTTCGGATTAACCGTCAAGCCTCGCAGCGTGCGGCCATCCAAGGAGCAGGTTCGGGACAAAGTGAATCAGTTGCTCAAGCTGGTTCAACTCGATTGGCTTGCGACGCGCTATCCGTCGCAGCTCTCGGGAGGCCAGAGGCAGCGCGTGGCGCTGGCCCGCGCTCTGGCCGTGGAGCCCAGAGTCCTCTTGCTCGATGAGCCCTTCGGCTCGCTCGACGCCAAGGTCAGGCAGGAGCTGCGCCGCTGGCTGCGACGGTTGCACGACGAAATCCACGTCACCAGCATTTTTGTAACTCACGACCAGGAAGAAGCGCTGGAGGTTGCCGACCGCGTGGTGGTGATGAACCAGGGGCAAGTCGAGCAGGAGGGCGTGCCCGACGAAGTGTACAACCATCCCGTCAACGCCTTTGTCTACGACTTCCTCGGCAACCTGAATCTGTTCCACGGCCGCGTGGTGGACGGTAAGACCCACCTTGTGGAGCCCGTCACCGACGGGCGACCTCATGCCGAGGCTGTCGAGTCGCTGATCTTTGTGCGGCCGCACCTGTTGCACATCGAGCGCGAGACCAACCATGGACCACAACTGCCGGCTCGGGTGACGCATATCAATTGCGCCGGCCCCGTCGTCAAAGTTGATCTGGTCAGTCCAAGCGGACAAGAAATTCACGCTCAGATCTCGCACGAGCGTTTCGAGGAACTCGGGCTCCAAAAGGGTGACTCGGTTTTTGTGAGCCCGAGAGATATGACCGTCTTCCCTGATCCTCAGAGGGTGGCGCGGTGAACTGAAGGAGTAGGCACTCGGCCAGAATTATTAATTCTGGATTATAAATTATTAAATAAGAGCTGCCGCTTATTCTTTCATAATTCATCATTCAGAATTCATCATTTCTTTCAACTCCCTACTCCCCCATTCGCTACTCCCTCCTCCCCGCTTTCAGAACCGCGTCCGCGATCCGCACCGCAGGCAGGATGGATCCCACGTCGTGGACGCGGACGATGTGCGCGCCCGCCAGGATGGACGCCACAACCGCGGCAGCGTCACCGGCGAGCAACGAGGGGAGTGCTCCGCGCTCCCGCCAGCGGCCGGAACATGCCTCTGCCTTTTCAGTCAGCACCCACAACTTCCTTCTAGGGCCGCCGGTTGGAGCTTGTCCTGAGCGTCGGGAACGGGCGGAACCTTCGGGGCTAAAGTCCAGCTCTAGCTTTGCGGGGATCAAGCCCTCGCCTGCCACAATCGCCTGCACGAAAGACTTTCGTGAGGTGCCGACCAGGAAGGGAAGATGAAAAGTTTTGAGGCGCTCAAGCCCCCGAAGAAGTTCGAGATTCTGGCGACGCGATTTTCCGAAGCCGAGGCCAGGGTCGATAATCAGTTGCGAGCGGTGAACTCCCGCGGCCAGCGCGGCGCGAATGGAACGCGCGAGTCCCTGCCGCACTACCCTCCAAATGGATTTGGCAAAAGGCATTTGTTGCATGGTTTCGGGCCGGCCGCGCATGTGCATCAGGATTAGCGGTGTGCCGTGCCGGCGCGCCACCTCCCCCAGCCTGGCATCAAAACGCAGCCCACTCACGTCATTCAGAATGGCCGCTCCGGCGCGAACCGCCTCCTCGGCGACTGTGGCTTTCGTTGTATCAATCGAAATTGGCAGCACCGGTAGCTTCTCGCGAAGCGCTCGAATCACCGGCAGAACGCGGCGCAGTTCTTCGTCCGACGGCACCGGCTTCGACCCCGGCCGAGTGGACTCACCGCCGACGTCGACCCAGTCAGCCCCCTGCCGAACCATTTCAAGACCATGCTCGATGGCACGTCGCGGCGAGAGATAACGCCCGCCGTCGGAAAAAGAATCGGGCGTGACATTGAGCACGCCCATGACGAGCGTTCGCTCACCAAGCACGATCGTGCGACTGCCGATTTTCAGAACGAATCTTTGTCGCATCGTGTGTCCCTTGTCCTTGGTCCTTTGCCCCTTGCGTCAGTATTCCAGTATGTCACTCGTTAAAGAACTTCAGCACTGACCGAAGAGCGCACCGATTCGGCGACCACAGACAACCGGCCAATGACAAAGGACCAGTGACAAAGGACAATTGACACTAAGCTCCAAACAGTTTCCCGTAAACGACGGCTCCGATAATCCCGCCGATCACCGGTCCGACGACCGGGATCCACGAGTAGCTCCAGTCCGAGGCACCCTTGTTGGGGATGGGCAGGATGGCGTGAGCGATGCGCGGCGCCAAATCGCGCGCCGGATTGATCGCATAGCCCGTCGGCCCGCCGAGCGAGAGCCCGATGGACCATACCAGGAATCCGACCAACAGCGGGGTCAGTCCGGTGTCGTTGGGCGCCCTGTTAGCCCCCAGAGCGAGCACTCCAAACACCAGCACAAACGTTCCAATCACTTCGGTCAACAAGTTGGCCGGTGTGTTGCGGATGGCCGGTGCGGTGGCAAACACTCCGAGCTTCGTGGCGCGGTCTTCCGTCTCGTCCCAGTGCGCCAGATAGGCCAGCCAAACGAGCACGGCGCCGAGAAACGCGCCCAACATCTGCCCGCCAAGATATCGCGGCACATCGGCCCACGCTAATTTTCCCGCCGCCGCAAGGCCCAGCGTGACAGCGGGGTTGATGTGCGCGCCGCTGATGCGTCCAACGGTGTACACGGCCAGCGCTACGGCCAGCCCCCATCCCGTGGTAATCACGATCCAGCCGGACTTCTCGGCTTTCGATTTGTTCAGCAACACGCCCGCCACGACGCCATCACCCAGCAAAATCAAAAGCATCGTGCCCACCAGTTCAGCAGTGAACAGTTTCATACGCCTCCTCCAAGCGTGGAATTATGAATGGCGAATCGTCAATTGTGAATTAAAATTGCAGAGCCCAAAACCGGAGCGCCTGACACAGGCGCGGAAGTACGAGGCCGAATGGACTCATCGGCCCGCGTCTTGTATATTCTTCCCGGAGGTAAATATGCGCGCGGATAAAGTGGAAGTCTCATGGGACTCGGCTAAGAGCAAGTGGCTGGTTCGCATTCAATCGGGTGAAGAAGTCATCCGCCGGCATTGCGATGTACCCAAGAGTGCCGATGAGCCGACTCTCCGATCGGCGGCGCGAGAAACAACCGTGGACGAAGGCTATGAAGCGGACCCCGCCGGCATTGTCATTCACCGCTAGACTCACGAGGAGGAGCATGCAGCGATCATCGACGCCAAATTCGCCGAGCCACCGATGCCTGCTCCGCCGGCGGCAAAGCCGCCCTCGCCGTAGCGGAGGGCGAATGCGGAAACGAGAATCACCATGACCGCGAACTCGGGAAGTCTGGATGAGACCACGCTGCGAGCCTTACCCAAGGTGCTGCTCCACGAGCACCTGGACGGAGTCCTGCGCCCGCCCACCATCATCGAGCTGGCGAGAGACTCAAAATACACCAAGCTTCCCACCGAAGACCCGCACGCTCTCGCCGCCTGGTTTTTTCAAGGCGCGAACACGGGAAGCTTGTCGGAATACCTCAAAGGGTTCAGCCACACGATCGCCGTCATGCAGACTGAAGAAGCGCTGGAGCGCGTGGCTTACGAACAAGTGGAAGACTTGAAGAATGACGGAGTGGTTTATTTTGAGACTCGGTTCGCTCCGGTTTTTCACACCAAGAAAGGCCTCACTCACCAGCAAGTGGTCTCAGCGGTGCTGAAAGGACTGGAGCGAGGGCGAAGAGATTTCGGCATCCCGTCCCGTCTGATTCTGTGCGCGATGCGCAATATGAACGTGTCGCTGGAAACGGCCGAACTCGCCGTCGATTTCCGGGATCGTGGAGTGGTCGGTTTCGACCTCGCCGGCGAAGAAGGCGGCTACCCGCCCAAGAAACACATCGAGGCTTTCCATTTTATCCAGCGAAAAAATTTCAACATCACGATCCACGCGGGAGAGGGCTACGGAAAGGAATCGATCTGGCAGGCCATCCAATATTGCGGAGCGCACCGCATCGGGCACGGCACGCGCCTCATTGACGATATCGCCGTGGCGGATGGGCGGGTGGCGAAGCTCGGTGACCTGGCGCAATATGTGCTCGACAAGCGAATCCCGCTCGAGCTTTGCCTGACCAGCAACGTCCACACCGGGGCCGCGCCCAGCCTGGCCGAGCACCCCTTCAAGGTCTTATACCCGGAGAAATTCCGCGTCACACTCAATACCGACAATCGCCTGATGAGCAACACCACGATGACGAAGGAATTCCAGGCCGCGGCGGCGACGTTCGGGCTGTCGGTGGATGATTTCGAGAAGCTTACGATTAACGCCATGAAAAGCTCGTTCATTTCTTACCACGAGCGATGTCGTCTGATCTATGACGTGATCAAACCGGGTTATGCCAAATCTCGCTCCCGCCAGCCCCACAGCACTTCGGCCTGAGATTTCGGTTCATTCGATTTGAAAAACTTGCTGAAGCGAAGCTGACTTCCAACGCTGCTCGCCTCTCACGCGCGCGCAGCGCTCCGAGCCATTTCCCGTGCCGCGCGTAGTTTTCCTACCGGATCACTCGTGGGCCAGAATTCCATTGCGGCATAGCGGTCATATTTGAGCTCAGCGAGTTTTCGAAAGATATTGACGTAGTTGATTTCGCCTGTTCCAGGCTCGTGCCGTCCGGGAACGTCCGCGATGTGCACCAAGCCGAGACGACCGATGTTCTTCTCCAGCTTTTCGATCAGATTCCCTTCCGCAATTTGCTCGTGGAAGAAATCGTAGAGGAACTGCACCTGAGGGTGCTGAACGGACTCGATGATTTCGAATCCCTCGGCCACAGATTGAAGGTAATACTTCGGATTCTCCTCCGGGTCGATATTCTCCGGCAGCAATCGGACGGGCTCTCCAGCGATGCTCTTGCCTTCCACCAACGCGGCCGCCCGCTTCAGTCCCTCGATGCAACTCTGGTGTTGTTGCTGGCGCGGCATCCCAGGCACCACGTCGCCCGACATGATGATGACCGCCGGGCACTCGAGCCTCTCCATGATCGGCAGCTCGGTGCGGAGGTCGGCAAGCAGAGCTTCGCGATCGCGCGGATCGCCGACTCCGTGCGCCAGGCCGGCCGTAACGTCGAACGTCAAACCCAACTCACGTTTCTTGGCAAGCGCGTTTCTGAAATTGGTTTCCGACCAGTGTTTGTATTCGCCCACCAGCTCCACGGCGTGATAGCCGGCCTCCGCCACCTTTTCGAGGCGCTGCCCGAAAGGCAGATCTTGAAATACCGTCCACAGCATCACGGAGAGCTTAAAGGGCACGCCCGAAGCTTCGCCCTCCGGCAGAGGAATCCCTGCGCTGGCGGACGGTTTCAGGCGAAGCGCGGCGGCGGCGAGAGCCGCTCCGCCAATCTTCCTCGAGAACTCGCGACGGTTCATGTTGTCGACCTTTGAATTCAGATTTGGCCGTTCAACGGATGGCCGGCGATGATGTTCTCATTGAGTGGCGCGTGACACAAGGCCGTCCCGCCGGACAGGACGCGGCGGAGGGGGAACCAACAAAATTGTGCCTGCCGCTTTCGAATTCAATTAAGCTTTAGCCTTGCTGCCGCGCCTGAGAACCCCTCGGATCTCTCAGATCGGCGGAAGAGCGGTTTGAGCCGTAGCGGAGTGAGGCAAATCGGGTATGCCAGAAGTTGAGAAAGAGCGAACTCTTGCCGGCCAAGTCGCTCTGGTGACAGGCTCAGTGCAGGGGATCGGCGCGGGCATCGCGAAGAAGTTTGTCGAGCAGGGCGCCAAGCTCGTGATCCACGGCCTCGAAAAGAAACAGGGGGAGGCAACGCTCTCGACGCTCCTCGCTGCGGGCTGCGATGCCATTCTGGAGATATGCGATTTGAAAGATGAGGCGAATTGCCGAAATTTGATTCGGCGGACCCTCCAGCACTTCGGGCAGATCGATATCCTGGTGAACAACGCCGGTGTGTACCACCGCGGGAATATCGAGAACACTTCCGCGGCGCTTTGGGATGAGATCTTCGCTGTCAATGTCCGCGCGCCGTTCGTCCTTTGCCAGGAAGCTGTGAAGTCTATGAAGGGCCGCCAAGACATGAGTCCCCATCGCGCCGCTCAGCGGGGTTGCATCATCAACATTGGTTCGGTCAACGCCTACATCGGCCAGCCGAAGCTCTTGGCCTATTCCGCCTCGAAGGGCGCGCTGATGACCTTGACCAGGAACCTCGCGACCACCCTCACTCGAGACCGAATCCGCGTCAATCAGATCAATCCCGGCTGGGTGCTGACCGAAGGCGAGGACTACATCGAATCCATCGGAGAAGGGCGTGGCAAGAATTGGCTGGAGGGCGCGTTGAAGACGCGTCCCTTCGGCCGCATGCTTTCGCCGGAAGACATCGCACGAGCGGCGCTCTTTTTTGCCACGAACGAATTGATCACCGGCGCAGTCCTTGACTACGAACAATTGACCTTCGGGTCGCCGCCGGAATTGTGAGTCGTGGCGCGGCACGCACGCAGACGGACTCCGGGCAGATAGCGCTTCGGCGGAATCACCCCGAGAGCGAACTCTGGGTCGACTGGTAATCGCTCACCATCTTGGTGAAACTTCTCACCTTGGACGGCAATTCATGAACCGCCGAGCGCGCGCTTTGTTTGATTTCTTCCACCGCCGCCAGGAGCAAGACGACCGCGTCCAGTGCTGCGGCGAGGGGGAATTCGACGCCCACCACGGAGGCCGGGTTGTAGCGCACCAGGTTCTTGATCTCCCGCTCGATTTTGTCGGCTGTGACGAGCAACCCGCGCTGCTTCTCGAGGAAAAGATCCCACGTCGGGCCCGCTCCCGGGAAACCCTGCTGAGCGTGCTGCTTTCCGATGAATTCAAGCTCGCAGCCCAGCCACTCGAGATCCTGGGCAAGAGGAAGAAGACTCTCGTTAATCATGGAACACCTTTCTCAGAAGGCAGCAGGCAGAATACGGTAGGCACTAAAAGAGTCCAAGAATATCCGCTTAATGCTTTCTGCCATGTGCCTTCTGCTTTCTCCCTTCCGCGTTACAATGGACTCGCGATTCATCGCCAGAGGTCAAGATGGAATACCGCCTTCTACCTTACACCGATTTAAGAGTGTCTCGTCTGTCCTTCGGCACCATGCCCTTTGGCTCGCAGGCCGACCAGGCGACTTCCACTCGCATGGTGGATCAGTGCCTTGATGCCGGAATCAATTTCTTCGACACCGCCAATATGTATAACAAAGGCGTCGCGGAAACAATGCTGGGCAAAGCGCTGCGCAGCCGGCGTGACCGCGTGGTGCTGGCCACCAAGGTCCGGAACAAAATGGGCGACGGCCCCGACGACGCCGGCCTCTCGCGCGCCGCGATGCACAAAGCGATTGATGCCAGCCTAAAGCGCCTTCAGACCGACCGCGTCGATATTTACTATCTGCACTGGCCGGACTACGACACCCCGATTGAAGAGACTTTGGAGACAATGGATGAGTTGGTGCGCGCCGGCAAAGTGCGTTATCCCGCTGTCTCGAACTATGCGGCTTGGCAGGTGGCCGAGATTCATTGCCTGTGCCGCAGCAGAGGCTTCGAGCCGCCGCACATTTCTCAGCCGATGTATAACCTGCTGGCGCGCGGCATCGAAGATGAGTATCTGCCGTTTTGCAAGCGCTTTGAGGTTGCAGTCATTCCCTACAACCCGCTGGCAGGTGGGCTACTCACAGGGAAGCATTCAAAGCAGGCGGGCCCCATTGAGGGGACAAGGTTCGATAAGAACGATTTGTATCTGCGCCGCTACTGGCACGACGATTACTTTGCCGCCGTCCAAGAACTGAAGGCCAGTGCCCGCGATGCCGGGAAAACCCTCATCGAACTATCGCTTCAATGGCTGCTAACCCAGCCCGTTGTAGATTCCGTGATCCTGGGCGCGTCGCGTCCTGAGCAGCTTGCCGAAAACGTCGAAGCCTGCGAGGACGGGCCGCTTGACAAAGCGACGCTCGATCGCTGCGACGCTGTGTGGAAGCGATTGCGAGGCACCACGCCGAAATACAATCGGTGACCTGGTTGATGAGTCGCAAATCGCCGCGCGCCCTCGGATTTAGAACTCCACAACTCCACGAACAGGCGCAAAGGGCAGGCTCGGCACCTTCGCGACTCTGCATGCAATGCTTTGGATCACTCGGCGGCCAGTGCTATGTCAGTTTCAATTTCTCCGCGTCCCAATGCACTCGCTTCTTCTCCCGATACGAAATATTCGCCATATGGCAGGCGACGGCGGTGCCGCAGCCGAAGTCCACGTTTTCGATGGGCTGTTGGCGCGTCTTCATGCTCTCGAAGAAATTGCGGAAGTGGTCCTCGGTGCCTTCGGCGTTCTGACGGAAGTCCTGCTTGCTGCGATGCGGCTGCTTATCCCACGTGCCGATATCCGCCAGCGGATCGTCCTTGTGCGCCGCGAGGAAAGCATCCTTGGTGTCCTTCGGCCAGCTTTCGAGTGGATAACCCCACGTCCACTCCAGGTCATAGGGCAAGAGTTGCGCGGACTCTTCGGTGAGCACGATGGTGCCCTTGTCACCCATGAAGCGCACGATTTCACCGCCATCAAAATTGGAAACCAGATTCGCCAGCACGACCACCTGGAACTTGCCGTAATCGTAATTCGTGTTGTGGATGTCGGGCACATCGCGGTCGCCAGTCCACTTATAGATGCCGCCGTTGGCGACGGCGTTTATCGGGTATTGAACGTTCATCAAGTAGTGAACACGGCTCAGCAAGTGAACGTACTCATCGCCGGCAATTCCCGTCCCGTAGTCCCACCAGTTCCGGAACTGGAAAAAGCGCGCGGCGTCAAACGGGCGCTTCGGCGCATCGCCGAGATAGCGTTCCCAATCGATGGTTTCGGGCGTTGCGTCAGGCGGCACGGGATACTTCCACGCGCCGACCGGATCAGGCCGGTAGATTTCGCACTGCACATTGAACACAGTTCCGATTTCGCCGGCATCGAGCCACTCTTTGCCTTTGTGCGTGGACTGCATGCTCAGGCTCTGGCTGCCCACCTGGACCACGCGTCCCGTCTCCTTCGAGACTTTGCACATCTCGAGGGCTTCGGGAATCTTGTGCGTCATTGGCTTTTCGCAGTAGACGTCTTTGCCGGCTTTCATGGCTGCGATGGCGATGGGCGCGTGCCAGTGATCGGAGGTGGCGATGGAAACGGCGTCGATGTCTTTGCGGTCGAGCACCTGGCGATAGTCGCGCGTCGTCACCGCGTTGGGCTGGAGTTCCTTGGCACGCCTGAGGTGCCCGTCATAGAGATCGCAGACGATCGGGATATTGGCGCCCACGTTCAGCAGCCCCTGCATGTGCTCGATGCCGCGGATCCCGGTTCCGATGATGCCAATCGATACTTTTTCGTTCGGCGACACGCGGGCCTTGGCAGGTCTGGCGTTCAGCGCCAGGCCACTGGCCGCAGCGCCTGCTACCGTCCGCCCCATAAATTGGCGGCGCGAAATACGTTGGTTTGACACTGGAATTGCCCCCCTTCATGCTGATTTGAATGCGGGGGGATTATACGCCCACGATGGAGTGACGGGCGAAGGAAAGTTCAGACGAGCACCCACTTCACTGGCCGGCCACCCTCCGCCCGACGTACGCGGCACAAGGCCTCCAATCGGTCCATGTGGCCTTTCACCGGAAACATCGCCAGTCCGTGCGTCTGCTCCGGCCAGTCGCCCACAGCGTTAGCGACGGCGTCGATCAGGTTTTTCAGTGTGAGCCCAGCGGGATTCTTCTCGAGGTTCGCCAGGATGACTCGGTCGAACAATTCCACGATGCGGCGCGACTCGGCAATGAAATCGCGAATCTCTTCGCCTCGCATCGTCGGCCAGTGGCCGGAGTACAGGACATCGATGGCCAGCGCCTCGAAGTAACGAAGCGTCGAAAGATAAATGTCCGCGTAGTAGTACGTGACGGGGATGCCCATGCCGCCCTCGGCTTTGGGACAGCCGCGCCCGTGGATGGCGTCACCAACAAAAGCCGCCCGGTGCTCTCGGTCGTAGAGGGCGAGATGTCCGCGAGAATGCCCGGGCACGTGAAGCACCTCGAGCCGCAAATCATCGGCCAGGCGAATGCTTTCACCGCCGCTGAACGTGACGTCGACTTTGCGCGGCTCGCCCGCTTCGGGCCAGGGATCGGGGTCGAGCCCCACGCCGTGGTCTTCCACCAAGTAGTTGTAGCGCCGGTCGAACAGCGTCTTGGGATCTTCCACCATTTCCCGGTCCGCCGCGCCACATGCGAGCCAGGCCCTCGGCGCCGCGCGCATCAATGCGGCATTCCCGCCCTGATGGTCCAGATCGGGATGAGTCGTGACCACCATCCGGATTTCAACGGGATGGAGTTTCAGCCTCTCGAGATAGGGGAAGATCGCTTTCTCCGGCGTTTCCGCAACGCCGGAGTCGACGAGTAACATGTTGCGGCCGAGGAAAAGATATTGAAATAGATTTCGCCCACCGAACAGCGATTGAATCTGGTGAACGTTTTTGTAAAGTTCCATTTGCTGCCCCTTACCTCCGTCACCGGATCGGAGTAATGTGCGAGGCTATCCAGCCGCCTTGACTTCTACACTATGCGACAAGCCCCGGTCAATTCCCATTCAGATGGATGCCGCAGACACTTGACAGTCGCGGGCGATTCCATTACGGTAAGCGCTTACATGGGCCGCTGATTTCAGCTTACGATCGACTGACGATGCCCTCCTTCGAAGAACTCCGCCGTGAAGTTTGGGAAGCGAACCGGGGAATTTATCGCGCCGGTCTGGTGACCATGCACTCCGGAAACGCGAGCGGGATTGACCGCAGAAAAGGGCTTGTCCTCATCAAGCCGAGCGGCATGGACTATGACGCGCTCCGTCCTGCGGATCTGGTGGTGACGGACCTCGAAGGCCGCAAGGTGAAGGGAAAGTGGAAGGCCTCGGTCGACCTCCCTCATCATCTTTACATTTACAACCACCGGCCCGAAATTGGCGGCATTATCCATACGCACTCAAACTATGCCACCAGCTTCGCTTTGCTCGGCCGGCCGATTCCCGCTTACCTCACGGCCATCGCCGATGAATTCGGCGCAGAAATTCCGTGCGCGCCCTACGTCGATAACGCGGGGGACCACATCGGGGAGATCATTCTGAAAACGATGGGGAGTGCGCCGGCGGTGCTGCTGGCGAACCACGGCGCGTTCGCCTTTGGGCCCTCTCCGCGCGCTGCGCTGAAAGCCGCCGTGATGCTCGAAGACGTGGCGAAGACGGTTCACCTCGCGCTGTTGTTGGGCCGGCCGCAACCTCTGCCGCCAGAGGAAGTCCGGAAATGGTATGAGCGTTACCACACAGCCTACGGACAGAAAAAGGGTGGCGAGTGACGGCTAATTTTCGATTGACGATTGTCGATTGCCGATTGATGTGGACGGGATTCGCCTTTTTTCAATCGAAAATCGGCAATCGCAAATCGGCAATGGACAGTTGGCCCCTTGCCGCTCGCCACCGGTCTGTCGTTTACTTTTCGTCTTGCTTGTGGTACAAGGACGCGACTCGGTAGGAGCCCATGCATTTACAATTCGTAGATTACCTCATCATTGCCATCTACTTCGTGTTCGTTCTGGGAATTGGCTTCGCGCTGCGCGGAAAGATGAAAACCAGCGAAGACTTTTTCCTCTCCGGCCGTTCGATTCCCGGCTGGATTACCGGACTTGCCTTCATGTCGGCCAACCTCGGCGCCCTGGAAGTAATGGGCCACGCCGCCAACGCCGCCAAGTACGGCATGTTCGTCAATCACTTCTATTGGCTGGCGGCCATGCCCGCCATGTGTTTCGTGGGCGTCTTCATGATGCCGTTTTACTACGGCAGCAAGGTGCGAAGCGTTCCAGAGTTTCTGCGCAAGCGCTACGATGAGAAGACCCGCACCTTGAATGCCTTGTGTTTCGCGTTCATGGCCCTGCTCGTTTCGGGCGTGGACCTTTACGCGATGGCGATTCTCTTTCAGAAGCTGCTCAACTGGCCCTTCACGGCCAGCGTGGTGGCGTCCGCCGTGGTCGTGGCGATTTACATTTACCTGGGCGGACTCACCTCCTCGATTTACAACGAGGTCCTTCAGTTCTTCCTCATTGTCTTCGGATTTCTGCCCTTGGCCATTTTGGGCCTGAAGGCCGTAGGAGGCTTCGCCGGGCTCAACGCGCAACTCCCGAACCCGGGTTACGCGCACACGTGGGCCAACATCTGGCATGCCAACATGAATCCGATGGGCGTGAACTGGGTTGGGACGATCTTCGGCCTTGGGTTTGTCTTGTCCTTTGGCTACTGGTGCACGGATTTCCTGGTCGTGCAGCGCGGGTTGGCCGCCAAGAACATGGCAGCCGCCCAGCGTACTCCACTCATCGCCGCCGTGCCGAAGATGTTTTTCCCGCTGATGGTCGTCCTGCCTGGCCTGGTGGCAATCGCCTACTCGCCCGTGCGGCAGCTCTTGTGGGATCCGGCCAAAGGTGACTACAACTACAATCAAGCGCTGCCGGCGATGCTGGGCAGCCTCTATCCTTCTGGTCTGCTGGGTCTGGGTTTGACGGCGCTGCTGGCGAGCTTCATGTCCGGCATGGCCGGTAACGTCACGGCCTTCAACACGGTCTGGACCTTCGACCTCTACCAGACCCACATCAAACCCGGTAAGTCCGACAGCCACTACCTGGGAATGGGCAAGCTGGCGACAGTGTTTGCCGTGGCCGTGGGCATCGGAACCGCGTTCATTGTCCTGAGGTTCAACAACCTGATGGACTACCTCCAGCTCCTCTTCGCATTCTTTAACGCACCACTCTTCGGCACGTTCTTGCTCGGTATGTTCTGGAAGCGCACGAGTGCCCACTCGGGATTCTGGGGGTTACTGTGCGGCATCCTTGCCGCCGCCACTCATTACACGCTGTATCATTTTAAGTACATATCTTACCCCAGCGACATGGCGGCGAACTTCTACCAGGCCATCTGGGCCTTTGTCGTCTGCTTCGTGGTCACGGTCGTGGTAACCTTCTTTACAGAGCCCCGGAAGGAAGAGGAACTGGTCGGCTTGGTTTACTCATTGACGCCCAAGCCGGAAACTTCACACCTTCCGTGGTACGCGCGGCCCAGCGTCCAGGCGATAGGAATCCTGACGCTCTGCGCGGTGCTGAATATCATCTTCTGGTAGGAAACAATGGGCTTGGACATTCGCGGGCCGATCGGTTTTATCTTCACGATTTACGGGATCATCCTTCTCCTCTTCGGCGCGAGGGCGGACCCGGAGACATTCGAGCGCTCTTTGGGCCTCAACATCGACGTTTGGTGGGGCTCGGCGATGTTGGTATTCGGCCTGTTCATGGGCGTGCTCGCCCTCAGGGCTTCGCGGCGCGGTCCCCCGTGACTGAGTTCCGGCGGAACCGGCAAACTCGCCTCGGGCGACTGCCGGAGTTGGTGAAGAAATCGAGCGTCGCCATGCGGGCACGCGGCCAGTGGACCAATGAAAACTGTCACGCCACACTCTGTGTCCCGCACGTCGACGAAAATTCCTAATTCGTGGTTATCAACGACCCCCGGGTGATAATCATCGGATGGCACCGACCGAGAACTAGCCATGCATAACATTTCGTCGTCCATATTACCGCCTCTCGCCCTGCTAGCTACGACTGAGCCAACGGCGCGCATCATCTCGCTCCACACCGTCGACTACGCCATCATCGTGATTTACTTCGCGATGGTCCTGGGAATTGGCTTCTACTTGAAGCGCTACGCCAAGAGCGGCGAGGGCTTCTTCCTCGCCGGGCGCGAGATGACCGCCTGGGTGGCGGGTTTGAGCTTCATCTCCGCCAACCTCGGGGCGCTCGAACTGATGGGTTGGGCCGCTGCGGCCTATCAGTACGGCATCCTGGCGGCGCATTGGTACTGGATCGGCGCTATCCCGGCCATCCTCTTCCTGGGTCTTGTGATGATGCCTTTCTATTACATCTCCAAGACTCACTCCGTTCCCGGTTACCTGAAGCTCCGTTATGGGGAATCCGCTCGCGGCCTCGCCGCCGTGATGTTCGCACTCATGACGCTGTTCATGGCCGGCATTGACATGTACGCGATGGCGTTGGTGATGAAAGTGGTCTTGGGCTGGGACATGAACTTCAGCATCTGGGTTTCCGCCATGACGGTGGCCGCCTACGTGGCGTTGGGCGGGTTGTTCTCGGCCATCTTCAATGAGGTGTTGCAGTTCTTCCTCATCTGGCTGGGGGCGCTGCTGATTCCTATCTTGGGACTGATCGAAACGGGCGGCTGGAGCGCTTTGGTCGCGCGCATTCACCAGAACTTCCCGCAAGGCGATTACACGCACCTTTGGGGGCCGCTGGCGCATTTCTCGGACAATCCCATGGGCATCCACTGGACAGGCATCGTTTTCGGACTGGGCTGGGTAATCTCCACCGGCTATTGGACGACGGACTTCCTGGTGGTGCAGCGCGTGATCGCCGCCAAGGACATCCGCGCGGCGAAGCTGGCGCCCATCATCGGCTCGTACTTCAAGATGGCGGTGCCGTTTATTGTGATTCTTCCCGGATTGCTGGCGTTGGCCGTGCTGCCCTTCAACTTGGTTCCCACAAACCAGGTCGGCGCCGGCCAGCATGGTTACAATGAAGTTCTGCCCCTGATGCTGGCGCGCTATTGCGGTCCCGGCTTGCTGGGGCTCGGCATCACGGCGCTGATTGCGGGATTCATGTCGGGCATGGCGGGCAACGTGAGCGCCTTCGCCACGGTATGGACGTACGACGTCTATCGCCCCTTCATTCGTAAGATCGCCTCTGACGCCCACTACGTCAAAATGGGCCGCGCGTGCATCATCGTTGGCGTCCTGATTTCCATCGGCACCGCGTACTTCGTGATGCAGTTTGCGAGCATCATGGACTGGGTCCAGGCGCTCTTCAGCTTCTTCATCGCACCGCTCTTCGGAACGGTGCTGCTGGGGATGTTGTGGAAGCGCGTGACGCCGGCGGCGGGCTTTTGGGGATTGCTGGCCGGAACCGTGTCTTCGGTCACCATGTTTGCGCTCGTGAAGGCCAATCACAACCTGCTCGCTTACATTGCGCTTTCGAGCCACGCCAAGGACATGGCCGAGAACATGTACCGGGCGTTGTGGTCGTGGCTGATTTGCGTGACCGTCACCGTGGTGGTGACCTTTTTGACTCGCCCCAAGCCGGTCGAGGAATTGACGGGCCTGGTCTACGGTTGCACCGAGCTGCCCAGCGAAGGGCATTTACCGATTTGGAAACGGCCCATCTTCTGGGCGGCCATATCGTTTGTCATCTTCTTGGTGTTGCAGTGGATCTTTTGGTAGGTAGGTTTTGGATTTTTGATTTGGGATTTTGGATTAGGTGGCCCGGCCGCAACCCAATGGTTGGAACGCCCGAGGGCATGCAGTCAACGATGGCACGAGAGCAGAATCCTGGAGCGCGAATCCATCGCTGAGAGCTGACAACTGACGGCTGGCAGCATTCTCGTTTGAGGATCTGAACAATGAGTGAAGAGCATCGCATGATTCCCGTGTGGTTTTTTGTGGGGGTGATACTGCTGATTTACGGCGTGCTCATCCTGGCGACTGGTGTCTACGAGCTGTGGCATCCCCCTGCGACAGTCCTTGCAAACTTGCACCCGGCGATCTGGTGGGGCGCTATCCTCACGGTCGTCGGCGGCGTCTACGTCTATATCCACCTGCCTCGGAACTCCTGACTGCCTTTCGCTCGGTCACTCTCCCCAACCGGCGCCCGGCAGAGGCAATCTCTCCGCAGCGCGGGGCTGACATCATAGAAAACCTGTAGCGCCGGTCTCCCCGGCCCGTTCCCGGACCAAAGCCCGCCCCGGCTTTTCCCGGCGGGAAAAGACGAGCATCACGACCTGTGTTCTTCACCCGCGCGCGGCCATGCGTGCTGCACCACCCAGGCGAGGATCGCCCCCAAGTAAGCGCCCGCGAAGCAGACCGCCATCACCAAGCCCGTAACAGCAAGGGCGGAGAGTATACCGAAATTTTCGCTCGGCCTTTGCGGCGCAAGGCCCAGCCGCGGCAATGCGAAGTCAAGCAGAGGCACCCAGATGGCCACCAACGGCGCCCATAACCAAGCCCGCCGCGAGCCAGCAAGGCCCAGCAGAAAACTGAGCGCCATCAAGAGGCCGAGTGTAATGAAGACGTCATCGCTGCGCGAGTCCGCGTACCCTATCCATGCTCCACCTGCCAGCGCCACGAGCGTGAGAACAACCGTGCGCATCGGTTGCATCGCCGCCCCCTCCAAACCCTCAACACCAAGTCACGAAGTCGCTAAGAATCTTTTCTTGGTGTCTTTGTGTCTTGGTGTTGAAGATTATCACGACGTTAGCTGCGCATTCTCCCTCATGCACTTGGCATGGCGGCGTGCGCGGCGTGCGCGCGGCTCGCGACCGCCAGCGCTTGGGCTGCCTCAGATTCCGGCAGGCGGCCAAAGCGGCGATGGCGCGTGTGAAACTCGCGCACGGCCGCCTCGAGGTCCACACCCTCGAACTCCGGCCACATGCGTGGGAAGAAGACCAGCTCCGCGTAGGCGCTTTCCCACAGCAGGCAATCGCTCAACCGCTGTTCGCCGCCCGTGCGGATGATCAAGTCGACGTCGGGGACAGGCCCGCCCGAGTGGTTGACCTCAGAAAGAATTTGCTCGAAGTCCTCCGGCGATACGCCGGCGCGGCTGCGCAGCCGCCAGGCCGCGCGCAGGATGGCATCGCGCGCCGAGTAATCCACCGCGAAGCGCAAGTGCATCACCTCGCCGGACGCAGTGGCCTTCTCCACTTCTTCCACGGCGGCGCGCAAGTCCGCGCCCAGGCGATCGCGGCGGCCGATGATGCTCACCCGAATTCCCTGAGCGGCCCAGCGCTTTTTCTGGGCGCGAAAGAAGTCGCAGAAAAGTTGGAGCAGCGCCGAGACTTCGGACGCCGGCCGCTCCCAGTTTCCCGCCGTGAAGGCGAAGAGCGTGAGCGTGTCGATGCCCAGGCTGGGCGCGGCGTCGATGGTCCGGCGCACCGCGTCGGCGCCGGCGCGATGTCCGGCGCTGCGCGCGAGGCCTCGGCTGGTGGCCCAGCGCCCGTTGCCGTCCATGATGATGGCGACGTGCAGGCCGCATTGCAGAGCTTTGTATGAAGTGCTTTGTATCATAAAGTACGACCTCCAAAAAAAAAGATAAACTCCTATCGCTCGCGGGTGGCGCGAATCAAAGCTTCCATGTGGTCCAGGTATCGTTCCAGCGCCCGGCGGCCCGCGGCGGCCAGACGGTAATCGGTCTTGGGAAGGCGCTTGTCAAAATATTTGCTGCACGATATGTAACCGGCCTCCTCCAGCTTGCGCGCGTGAACGCTCAAGTTTCCATCGGTCGTTTTCAGCAGTCTCTTAAGGTCGTTGAAGCTGAGCGATTCGTTCACCGCCAGGGCGCTGACAATTCCCAGGCGGATGCGCTCGTGGATGAGGCGGTCGAGCTCCAGCGGCCGCCGATCGAACGCCCGGCTGACCGCCGCCTGCACACCACGGACATCGGCGGGCACCGCCGGTTCGGGATCGGACAAAAGTGCGCGTTGCTTACCCACCGTACCTCCTTGCGATGACAATTCCAAATAAGACGTGCAGCCCGCCGAATCCCACGGCCAAGAACGCATTGCCCCACTCCGCCGGACTGAACAGAGCCACGGCGCCCACCAGCATGAAGCACATGCCCATCACGGGCACGACTTTTACGGAAAACGCGCCGCCCGTCACCACTCCCGCTCCGTAAAGCAGCAGCCACATCGCCGGCAGAATGCCGAACATCCCGCTTCGGTAGAGCACCACGGTGAGCAGCGCGCCGGCCAGCAAGGGCGGCGCCAGACTGATCGCGAACTTCCGCCCCGGCCCGCTGAAGAGAGGAATGTTCACGGCCCGCGCCTTGCGGTTGGTCGCCCATCCCGCAATCACCAGAGCGATGAGCCCCTCCACAAACCACGTCAACAGCCAGTCTCGCAACCGGGTTTGCCGCGAGGCGATGAATGACGTGAGCAATGCCGTGGCGCCAATCACCACGCCGCCCCAGCCGGGTATGGCGGTGAAGGAGGCGGAGCGTTCCATGGTCTCGCGAATGAAGCGGAGGTCCTCCATCGCGTGGTCGTCGAGAGCAGGCGGGTCAATGAAGCGCATTCGAGTTCGAGGGTCTCCGGCCATGGGTCGAAATGTTACTCCTCTGGATTTCTTTTGTCAAGTACTTTGTGTCACAAAGTGGCTCTCAGCCTTCAGCGATCAGCTTTCAGCAAGAAGTTCGAAATACGGAACCTGAAATCCGGGCCGCCCCAGCGCCAGTGGTAGCGAAAACACCGCGAGCCCCGGTCGATCCCTGAGTTGCTCAAAGCCGATAGCTGACCGCTGACGGCTCCGCTCGCCACTTGTCACCGGCCACTGTTCTAAGGTTGGCTTCGTTCCGCAAGAAATTGGCTTCGTTCGGTGAGAATTTGGCTTCGTTTGTGGGTTCGTTCCAAATCGACTTCCTTTATTTTCAGTAACATGGTGGCTTCGAACCTCATTTTTCAACATATTTCTCAGCACAATCCCATCCGGCCCGACCTAATTGGGAATAGAGACAGGAACCATGCACTCCATTCGACAGAAAACAAACGGCATTCCGGCTTCGTTCGTAAGTCTGTCCGTGCCACTCAGGACTTGCCACTTGCCACCACCTTTCAATTCGGGACTAGGGAGAGGACCTGCAAGCCGAATCTCAAAGAAAACAAATAACATTCCAGTTTAGTTCCGTAGCCCTTAGACATGGGTCGGCAAGTCGTGCGGCCATCCTCTCCAGTTTCGAGTTTCCAATTTCCAGTTTCCACTTTCCAATTCCTCCCATTCGCCCAATCACCCAATCTCTCAATCACCCAATGACTCTGGACTGTCGCCTGTTCTTTTGTCAATCGGGAAAACCCCTAGTTCCCGTAGGAAAAGGCCCTAGAAGGTCTTAGACAAAAAGTGTCAACTTGTGTTTGACATGGCCTTGAGGGAGGCTGGCGTGCTGGGGAGCCAAGCAGTCAGCGGCCAGTCATCAGCCATCAGCAACTTACAATTGGCGATGGGCATCTGGCTGATCGCTAATAACTGATCGCCGACAGCTTTTGCAATCGACAATCGTCAATCGCCTTGCGGCCCAGAGCTCCGGGGCTTCGGGCGACGAGTCGAAGATCGTCAATTACTCATATCTCAGCGCTACCATGGGATCCACTTTCGTCGCGCGGCGCGCGGGGATGTAGCTGGCAACCAGTGCGACAACGGCAACGAAGGCCGCGACGCCGCAAAAAGTGATGGGATCCGTCGGCTGAATGCCGTACAAAGCACTCGCAACCAGACGGGTCAAACCGAATGCGCAGGCCAATCCGACCGCGAGGCCCACCAGCGTCGGCGCCATTCCCTGTCCGACCACAAGTCCCAGGACATGGCTGCGCCTCGCTCCGAGCGCCATCCGGACGCCGATCTCGTGCGTTCGCCGGGCGACGGCAAAGGCGAGCACGCCATACAGTCCAATGGCCGCGAGCGCCACGGCGAGAACTCCGAAGCCGCTCAACAGTGCGGCGGAGGAGCGTTCCTGGCCAAGTCCCGCGTCTCGAAAGGACTTCAATGTCCACACATCGCCGACGACCAACTCCTCATCGAGCGCCCGGATCTGGCGCCGAACGGGCGCGACCAATTGCATCGGGTCTCCCGCCGCGCGCAGCTCCAAGCTCATGGTGCCTGCGTACTCTTGTGACAACGGCACGTAGAAACACGGATTGATCGGTGCCCGGTAATTGCGAAACCTGCCATCCCGCACGACGCCGATGATTTCGGCCATGCGGGTTGGTTGCTCCAAACGAATCTGTTTCCCAATCGCATCTTCTCCCGGCCAAAATTGCCCGGCCATCTGCTCATTGATGATCACGACGTTGGGCGAACCCTGGTGGTCTCCTCCATTGAACACTCTGCCGCGCACCATCGGGAGTCCCACGGTTTGGAAATATTCATTCGAGACAACATTAAAATCCACTTGGACGGGCTGCTCACCGGGGCGTGCCGTGATGTTATTCCCGCCACGGCGGCCGCCCATGGGAACCACATAGACGAGAGCAGCGCTGCGCACCCCGGGAACCGTATGCACGCGCGCCAGGAGCTCCGAATAGAACTGCTTTCCGCGCGGCTCGTCATACTTCCGCTCGGCCAGGTTTACGTTGAGCAGGAGGACGCTTCCCGGATCTTGTGTGACGTCGGCCGCTTCGGCGTTGCGCAACGTGCGAACGAAAAGAACTGCTCCAATCAGCAGAGCCACAGAAAGTGCCACCTGAACAGTGATGAGGAACTGCTGCATCCCGAACCTCGATCGCCCCGAGTGGGAGCCGGAATCCCCTTTGAAAACCGAGACGAGATCAAGTCGCGCGCTCTGGCGAAGGGGGATCACGCCGAACAGCACCGCGGTCAAAGAAGCGAGAATGAGCGTAAATGCCAGAACGCGAAAATCAAGATTGGGCTCAAGCAGCAACGGCATCTTGAACGCCCGGTGAAAGCCCGAAAGGAACTTTGCCGCAGTCATGGCCAGCATCAACCCGGCGCCGCCTCCCATCAATGTTATGAGTAGACCTTCCGTGAGAAGCTGCTGGAACAGGCGTCCCCTGCCCGCGCCGAGTGCGAGGCGCACTCCCATTTCGCTCTGCCGCTTGAAGGCTCTGGAAAGCATCAGACTCGCCACATTCGAGCATGCGATCAGCAGAACAAGCCCCGCCACGGCCATCAGCATACTGAGAAATGTACGAACCGTCTTTCTGGAGTCGGGATCTATCCGAGCTTGGTTGGCCGGTATGAGAACCCCCACCGACTGCATAGGGCCATCCGTCGCCTTCCAGACACCACGCCATTGCGTTTGTTTGAGCTGGTCCGTGAGGTATGAGAAGTCCGCTTCGGCCTGCGCCATTGTCACTCCAGCTTTCAGGCGGCCGACAGAGGACAACCACTGGTCTCCGACGTTATGCTGAAGATCCCATTCCGCTGTATCCGGTTTGGCAACTGGATACATCATTGTCGGTACCCAGAACTCCGGTTTCGCAGCCCGATCCAGACGCCACCCAACGAAACCTCGTGGGGCTACGCCAACGACGGTAAAGGACACTCCATTTATCTCCATTCGCTGGCCAACCACCCCGGCGTCCGAGCCAAAACCTTGTTGCCATAACCCATAGCCGAGCACAACCACCGGATTCCGTCCCGGCTCGGCGTCCTCGTCGGGTAGGAACCATCGTCCGAGAAACGGTGCCACGCCCAAGACGGAGAAATAGTTGTTACTGACGATTTCACCAGGGATTCTGACCCGCCGATCACCGAAACGAAAACCAACTTCAATATCACTGAATGCCGCCAGTGCGGCGAGGGTCGTGCTATGGCCTCGGCAATAGAGGTAGTCTGGAAATGACATGCCGTCGTAGACATTGGAACTTCGCGTGTTGCGATAATATGGAGACACCAGGCGGTCGGCTTCAGGAAAGGGCAGGGGCCGCAGCAGGAGCTGATCTACGAAACTGAAGATCGCCGTATTCGCGCCGATGCCAAGCGCAAGCGTCACGACGGCCACGACAGTGAAGCCGGGATTCTTGCGCAACATGCGTATTCCAAAATGCAGATCTTGCGTGAGGGTTTCGAGGATCGGAACAGCGCGCCGGTCGCGGTAGGCTTCCTTAGTCTGCTCGATGCCGCCGAGCCTGATCAACGCCTGCCGGCGAGCTTCTTCGGGCGTCATGCCGCGACGCAGATTGTCTTCGATGTGCATCTGGAGGTGGCTCTCAAGCTCGTCAGATAATTCCCGCTCTCCGCGCTCCTGGTTGAACAAGCCGCCGAGCCGCAAGAACCAAGCACGTAGTCGTCTCATGAATGCCTCCCCCGAGCGGTCAGCCGTCAGCAGTCAGCTTTCAGCAAGAAACGATTGGTTTTTCGCTCCCCGCCGATCGCTGACGGCTGACAGCTGAGAGCTTTTGCAATCGACAATCGGCAATCGACAATTCGCCGTCACTGTTGCTCGGGCGCCAAGAACCGCGCCAGGATCGATGTTGCCTGTTCCCAATCGCGCGACTCTCTCTGAAGCTGTTTACGGCCGGCGCGGGTGAGGCGGTAATACTTCGCTTTGCGATTCTTGTCGGAGACGCCCCACTCCGAAGCGACGTAACCCTCCTGCTCCAGTTTCAGCAGCGCCGGATACAAAGTGCCGTAGTTGATAAGCAACTGGTTGCCGCTGGTCTGCTCGATGCGCCGCGCGATCCCGTATCCGTGTATTGGCCCCATCGCCTCCAGAGTCTTCAGCACCATCAGCGCCAGCGTGCCCTGCCACACGTCCGTTTTGTCGTACATAGGCCTCCTATTGGATTCCCATAGCAAGGATGCCATACTTCCTATGGGAAAGCAATAGAAAAAAAGAAAAGCAGGTCGCCGCTTGCTTGGCGTCCGGCCGCGAGGCACAATCGTGCGCCGGGAGGAAAACGTATGCGTCGAGGACAGCTCCAAATTCTCTTGCTGCTTGCGTGTGTGATGGCGGAGCCCAGCGCAATGCTCGGACAATTGGTGGAAGATTATCATCCGCCCAAGGCTCAATGCTGCCTGCTAGGCCAAGCGCAGCACCTGGTGGAACAACTTCAGGACTGGAACCAGCTCGGCCGGTATTACGAGGACAATCGAAGATTGGAGGCGCAGCCCACTCCGCCGGGCCGCGTCGTCTTTCTGGGAGATTCGATTACCGAAGGTTGGGACCTGAACCGCGACTTTCCCGGCAAGCCCTACGTCAATCGTGGCATCGGCGGCCAAACGACGCCGCAAATGCTGGTGCGGATGTTCCCCGATGTGATCGATCTTCATCCCGCCGCAGTCATTCTTCTGGCGGGCACCAACGATATTTCGGCCAATACTGGCCCGGAAACCTTGAGGATGGTCGAGGAGAACATTCAGGCCATTACGGAGTTCGCGCAAAAGCACGGCATCAAAGTGATCCTATGTGCCGTGATGCCAGTGAGCGATTATACGCAGTCGAAGCAAACCGCTCATCGGCCGCCGGCAGATATTTTGAAGCTCAACGCCTGGCTGCGTGGCTACGCGAGCGAAGCGCACGCGGAGTTCGCGGACTACTATTCCGCGCTGGTCGATTCGAAGGGCATGTTGAAGGAAGGCCACGCCGATGACGGGCTGCACCCGAACGTGAAAGGGTACGCGCTGGTGGCGCCGGTGGCGCAAGCCGCCATAGAGAAAGCTCTCGCCGGATCGAGCCGTTGAACCGTTGGCTGATTGAGCCATCGGGCCATTGAGTCATTGACCCATTGAGCGATTGAATTGAGCCATTGTGTGATTGGGCGAATGGGTGATCTGAAAACTCTTCTCTTTCAATGGCTCAATGGCCCGATCACACAACGATTCGATTCTCTCAGGCGCTTCCAATCAAAATCCCGGCCGCGAAGACCACCACTCCGCCTACCACTACTTGAAAGGTCGCTGACAAAAATGGCGTGTCCATGTAGCGGTGGCGGATATAACTGATGGCCGCGAGCTCGAGTGCCACCACCACGGCTGCGGCAGTCATGGCGATTCTGAAATCCGAAATGAGAAAAGGCAGCGTGTGTCCGATGCCCCCGGCGGTGGTCATCAGCCCTGTCACCATGCCCCGGAACCACGGATAGCCGCGGCCGGTAAGCGAGCCATCGTCCGAGAGCGCCTCGGCGAAGGCCATGGAAATGCCGGCGCCAATGGAAGCGGCGAGGCCGACCAGAAACGCGTCACGGCTTTGATGTGTGGCGAAGGCGGCGGCAAACAGCGGCGCCAGCGTTGACACCGAACCGTCCATCAGCCCCGCCAAGCCCGGCTGCACCACCTGAAGCAGGAAACGGCGGCGCTGCGAGGTCTCCTCGCTCTTGCGGGCCTCGGGCGTGAGGTGTTTCTGTTCCAACGTTTCGGCCAGGTCGTAGTGCTCACGTTCGACCTCGGCCAGATCTCCGAGCAGCTTTCGAATGGAGGCGTCGGTGACTCGCTCCATGGCGCGCTCGTAAAACCGGCACGTCTCGAGCTCCATGATTTCGACTTGCTTTCGCACGGCGGTCAGGCCCAGCGGCCGAACCAGCCACACGGGCCGCCGCTCGACAAAGCCTCTCACGTCCTGGCGGCGAAGGAGCGGGATGTGCTCGCCGAAGCGCTGGCGATGAAGCTCGATCAGCCGGTTGCGGTGCTGAGCCTCTTCGGCGCGCATCTCTTCCAGAATTTGCGCGGTCGCCGGATAAGTCTCCCGCAGACCCTCGGCAAAATCGCTGTAAATCCGGCTGTCCTCTTCCTCCAGGGTGATGGCCAGGGCCAGAATTTCCTGCGCGGTGAGGTCTCGGAATCTTTTGGCCATGGTTTATTCCTTTTTCCGAAGCGCAGCCGGTCATGAGAGATATGGCTTCGAGATTTCGCATGAATCGAGCGGGCTCCTTATAGTGAGCAGTGGTCTCGCCGGTTAATCGAATTCAAAGACTGGAGGTGATTGCTCGGGGCCGACGCGGCCTACGACGATGTCGGCACGGGAATAGTTTTCCCCGCGCACGGGACTTCCCGCCATGCGGCGCAACATGGCGATCTGGCCGACGTGGGTAAGCGCATCCGCGATCGCGCCCTGGAAGAGTTTCTCGGCAGGAATGCCCAAGGGTTCGCTCGACGCCAACCGATTGTCCAATGCGTCGAGGCCGGAGAAAAAGCGCGCCGTCTCCTGCGCCCAGGGCAAGGGCTTCGAGCTATGCCACTCCTCTTTGCCCCGCGCCTGGCCTAGCGCCCAATCCAGCAGGTCACCGATGTGAGCCAAGATGTCAGCCGGGGTGCGTGTGGTTGCGGCGGCGCGAAACTGGCCGAAATCAGCGGGAGCGTTGCGGATCGCCTTGCCGCCGCGATAAGCGAGAGTCGCCACGGTGTGGCGCAACATGGAAAGTTTCGAATCCGAGATATTGGTCATAGTCGCCTCGTTTCCAATCGTCCCCCAAAGGGTAAGCCGTTATAAGTCCCGCTGTCCGAAGCGCCGGATGGCAAGGCCGAGGGCGACGACGACGTAAACCGCGGCGTAGGCGACCATGGCCCAGCTTGGCACGGAGCTGTTGCTGAAGGGTCCGAACCCAAGCGCGCCGAGGAGCGGCGATTGCATCTCGAAGACAGCGCGCCGCCACAGCGACTCGCTAGGCATGATGATGCTGGCCACGATCCCCACGTTGACGGCGCGTTGCGAGCCGAGCGCGGCGCCAACCTCCTCCGTCCAACCGCCGATAAAAGCCATCCCGTGAAATCCCAGCGCCAGCACGCCATTCGTCAAAGTGGAAAACGACGTCCCAAAAAAGAAGGTCAGGCTGAGCAGCAATACGCATTCGAGCCAGATCAGGAAAGTCCCGCGCAGCAGGTGATGAGGCCACACGCCCGAGACATAGTGTGCGCTCAGAGAATAAGTTGCCAGGGTGATGCCGCCCACCATCAGGACAACGTATACAGTGATCATGCCCGCAAAGCCCAGCCACTTTCCCATCAAAACCTGCCAGCGGCTGATCGGCTTCGCAGCCACGGCATGAATGGTGCCGGAAGCGATCTCGCCCGAGAGAGTGTCCACCGAAGTCAGCACGGTCATCACAATGGCCAGCGCGTCCACCGCATATAAGCCCACCATCAGCAGGGCGTTCACCGCCTGGCGAATGATCAGCGGGTTGGTTCGGTGCGCTTGATCTTTCAACTGGAAATAAAGGCCGGTGGAGAACAGGGCAATGAAAGCGGCGCCGGCGAGCAGCGCCATCCACAACAATCTCTTGCGCGCCGCTTCGCGGAAGGTGACGCCGGCCATGATCCACGCGCCCATCACAACCCTCCGTCCTCGCCGACAATTTGAAGGAACAGATCTTCAAGAGAAAGGTGTTGCGGTGTGACCTCGTAAACGTCCGCGCCCTGGGCGACGAGATACCGGATGATTTCCGGCAAAACGTCTGAGTTCTGAACCCCCAGAGTGAGTCGGTCTTCCTCGGCCCTCGCCACCACGCCCCAGCGCTCAAGCCCGCGCACCGCCTCGGCGCAAAGCTTGCGCGCGCGAATCATCACTTGCGTCTCGCCTTCGAGGAGGTCCCGGAGCTCGCGCGTCTCCAACACCTCACCGTGCTTGATAAAAGCCACGCGATCGCAGGTGATCTCGACCTCGCTCAGCAAATGAGAATTGAGAAAGACGGTCGCGCCGCGGCTGCGTTCGGCCTTGATAATGTCACGCACCAGCCGCCGCCCGATCGGGTCAAGGCCGGAAGTGGGCTCATCGAGAAAAATCAGATCCGGTTCGTTGAGCAGCGCCTGCGCCAAGCCGATACGCTGCAACATGCCCTTCGAAAATTCGGCCAGGCGTTTTTCGCGATGCGACGTGAGCCCCACAAGGTCGAGTAGAGCCGGAACGCGGTCGCGCAATTGTGCGAGCGACATGCCGTAGAGCCGCCCGTGCAGGCGCAAAAGCTCCCCGGGCGTGAGCCAGTCGTAAAAGCGGAAATGTTCGGGCAGGAAACCGATCTTGCGGCGCGCTTCGACATTGCCCGCCGGCGCGCCCAGCACCGTCGCCCGGCCACCAGTCGGCGCTACAAGGCCCAGCAACATTTTGACGGACGTGCTCTTGCCGGCGCCGTTCGGGCCAAGGAATCCGAAAACTTCGCCCCGGGGAACTTCCAGTGTGAGACCGCGGACGGCAACCTTTCCGCCAAAAACCTTGCGGAGACTGTGGGTCTGGATCGCAAAAGATTGATTCATTGCTTCATTGAATCATTGAGCCATTGAGAGATCGCAACCTCAGCGCACTCGAGATCATGCTACGGAATCTTTAATGATTCAATGCATCAATGAGTAAATGGATCAATTGAGCGTCTCCGCCAGCGGCACCGCCGCTGAGGAGTTGCCGAATCCCATCAGCGAATAGATGACGCCGTTCTTCACCCACACGAGCGTGTATGCTGCCGGGCGGTGCCACTCGGGCGGCAGGCTGATCAGAGTCCCCTCCACGCCGTCCACCGTCACCGTTTGAGATGCATTCAAGGAGCGCGGGATAGGGATCACCAGGGTCGAAGTCCAATCGACGGTCTGGCAGAAGGCGTGAGCTTGTTCCGCGCTCATTCCGGCCACCTGGAGGCCCGCCTCCGCCAGTTCCGCAATATTCAGGTCGGGCGGAACGCTGACCGTGGGGCTGGGGACTTGCGCCAGGATCACACAATTACTTTCATCCGCAACTTCGACGTTCGGAGCCGGCGCGGCATTCTGCGGTGCTTGCGAACTCGCGCCCGACTCTCCTTTAGGTTTTTCCTTTGGGCAATTCCCATATCGAGCCACGACCGCCGCAGGGATATGAACGGCGATGGTCGCGCCATCGAGCGAGGAAGGAAGATTCACATCGGAGTGTCCCAGTTCGGCCAGGATGCCCTGCGCGCGCTCGCGATCGACGGTCATGTGGAAGGCCTGCTCGCCCTCAACCGTCAGTTGGGGCACGTCGGTGCGCTCGCTCAGCAAGCGAACCTTGAAGCCGGCGCGCTGGCTGGCTTCCTCGGCGCCCGCGGCAGCCTGCGGCTCGCCGTGAATCGTCACCACCACATTGTCGGAAAGCATCTGGCCCAGCATTTTTCCGGCGGCGTTGCCGCCGTTGAGCGAGTCCAGAGCTTTCAAGTCAACCGGCACGACAGTGATTTTCTGCACGCGCAGCATGGCCAGAACCCTCTGCGCCCAGGTGCGCGCCGGGGAGAAGCTGAGCAGGCCAAACACCAAGCCAGCGGCGGCAAGCGCTCCCCACGCGGGCCGCAGGCGTCGCGCGAAGAGGCGGCCAAAGAACGACGGCGCCTCCGCTTCAGCACTTCGTTGCAGCGCCCTGAAACGCGCCAAGGCAATACCAGCATCGGGCACGAGCTCGTCAGGCAGGGGAGCGAGGGCGGAGAGAATTTCGCGAGTCGCTTTCGCCTGGCGTTCCATGGCCTCGGCGCGGTTGCGGCAGCCGGCGCAGCCGATTAAATGGTTCTCCAACTCATGGGCTTCGATCGGGCTCAGTTCGCCATCGAGTCTTGCCCGCAAGACTTCATCGGTAGGGCACATGTTCGTTTCTCCTTGCTTCTCACCATTTCGAAGATATTCGCCACAGGCGCGCAGGTAGGGCCAGGGCTTGCCCCGGCCCCGCCAAGGGAGGCCGACCCAAGGGTCGGCCCTACATCTTCATGCTCGCTTCGACGGCCACGTACCGTCTTTGGAACTCCGCTTCCGCCCGCATCAGCATCGTTCCCACGGAGCCGCGCTTCACGCCCAGGCAGTCGGCGAGTTCGTTATAGGAAAACCCGCTGTGGCGCAGAATCAGGACTTGCGCTTGGGCAGGCTTCAGCGCGGCCAGCACGGTTCGCACGCGGCGACATTTCTCCTCGCGCAGGAGGTCATTCAGTGGGTCTGCCGAGGCATCGGAAAGGGACGCCAAGCGTCCTGCCGCTTCCTCATACTGTTTGCGCTTGGCGCGCGCCCGCAGCTCGTCAATGCCCAGGTTGGTCGCTGTCCGATACAGCCAGCCCGCTACGTTGCCCTCGGGGCCCGGCAGCAGAGGCTGACGGTAGAGCTTCCAAAACACCTCGTTGGCCAGCTCCTCGGAACGCGCGCGATCGCCTAGCAAGCGGAAAATAACGGCCACCACCCGGCTGAAATGCGCAAGAAAGGTCTGCTCGAAGGCGGACTGGTCCCAGTCCGTCGCCCCCGCCAACCGATCCAGCTCTCGTGATGAGGACATTCGAGCAACGCCTTCAGTGCTCTCAGCAATCACCGGCGGCCTCCCTCAGTTCACCTCACTCTCTATTACGACCGCCAGGGCGAATTTGTGACATTAATGTGCCGCGAGAGGGAGGTCACGGCAATTCCACTTTTGAAACTGAGTCTCAGGCAGGGGACATTCTGCGCTACGTTGCCCACGCCTTCGCGCGGTCAACGGCGCGCTGCCAGCCGGCATAGAGCTCGTCGCGGCGTGCAGCCGGCATGGAAGGCTCAAAGCGGCGCTCGACCTTTCGTTGCGTCGACAACTCCTGCTCGCTCTTCCAGAATTTCACGGCCAGCCCTGCCAAATAAGCGGCGCCGAGTGCGGTTGATTCGGTCGTGGCAGGGCGCTCGACCGGGATGCCCAAGACATCGGCTTGAAACTGGCACAAGAAATTATTGCGTGCGCCGCCGCCGTCCACCCGCAACACCTCGGCGTGAACGCCGGAGTCCCGGGCCATGCAATCGACCACCGCGCGCGTTTGAAAAGCAATCGATTCGAGCGCGGCGCGCACCAGGTGATGCCGGTTCGAACCTCGCGTCAGGCCAACGATCGTGCCGCGGGCGTAAGCGTCCCAATGCGGCGCGCCCAGTCCGACGAAGGCGGGCACAAAGTAAACTCCGCCGGCATCAGGCACCGAAGCCGCCATCGCTTCGCTCTCGCCAGCGCTCCCGATGATCTTCAACTCATCGCGAAGCCATTGGATCGCGGCACCGGCAATGAAAACGCTCCCTTCAAGGGCATAGGTCGTTTTGCGATCTCGCTGCCAGCCGACGGTCGCGAGCAATCCCGAATCGGAATGAGGAACTTCCGAGCCGGTATTCATCAACAGAAAGCAACCTGTGCCGTAGGTGTTCTTAACGTTTCCGGGCTGCCAGCACTGATGGCCGAATAATGACGCCTGCTGGTCTCCCGCCACCCCGGCGATGGGAGTTTTGCCGCCGAATAGCTCCGTCTCGCCCAGGACTTCACTTGATGACTTGACCTCCGGCAAAAGCGAAGCGGGGATCCGGAAGTAGCGGAGGATTTCTTCGTCCCATTCGAGCGTATGGATGTTGAAGAGCAATGTCCGCGAGGCGTTCGAGACGTCGGTGACGTGCACGCGGCCATGGGTCAATTTCCAGATGAGCCAGGTATCGATGGTGCCGCAGGCCAGCTCGCCGCCCTCGGCCCGCTGACGAGCTCCGGGAACGTTGTCGAGGAGCCAGGCGATCTTGGTGCCGGAAAAATAAGCGTCGGTCACAAGACCGGTCTTCTCGCGCAGCGTTCGGTCAAAGCCTTCGTGGCGAATACGGTCGCAGGCAGCGGCGGTCCGGCGGCACTGCCAGACGATGGCGTGATGAAGCGGCTTGGATGTTGTGCGGTCCCATAGCACCACTGTCTCGCGCTGGTTCGTGATGCCGACGGCGGCGATATCCCCCGGCCGAATTTTCGCCTCTTCGAGAACTCGCCGGGCCACCGCGAGTTGCGACTCCCAGATTTCTTCCGCTTCGTGTTCAACCCATCCGGGCTGGGGATAATACTGCTTGAATTCCTGATTAGCTGAAGCGCGAACCTGGCCGTCATGGTCAAAGAGCATGGCGCGCGAACTGGTTGTACCTTGATCGAGAGCCAGAATGCATTGCGGCATGGCCGGGCTAGCTTAGCCCAGTGCCGCCTGCAATGCCAACACGTAATGCCAGATGATGCAGGAGAGGCCTGCAGCCTTCAAAGATGAACGACGTCAAGCCTGCGCCAAGATTCTGCCGATCGATAATAGTCGAACCCTATTCAAGGTGTTCAAGTGTCTTCCGCTTGCGAGACCTCATGAAATTGAGTAAGCTTATAGGCATGAATAGCCTGAATGCCAGTGATGCGCGGGAAAAGCTCGACCGCCTGCTCGATGAGACCGCGGAGGCGCACCAGCCCGTGCTGATTACCGGACCTCGCGCAAATGCCGTGCTGGTTGCAGAGGAAGACTGGAACGCCATTCAGGAGACCCTCTACCTCCTTTCGGTGCCGGGTATGCGTGAATCTATCCGCATGGGCCTCGAGACTCCTGTCGAGGAATGTGAGAAAGAGCCGGGCTGGTGAACGGATGGCAGCTTGTATACACCAGGCAGGCGCAAAAGGACGCCAAGCGGCTTAGCGCCTCGGGGCTTGGACAGAAAGCCCAGCACCTTCTTAACTTGCTCGCCATCGATCCCTTCTCCAAACCGCCGCCATTTGAGAAACTCGTCGGTGACCTGGCCGGCGCCTTCTCACGGCGCATCAACGTACAACATCGCCTCGTGTATCAGGTCATAGAGGAGCGGAGAATTGTCAAGATCCTCCGCATGTGGACGCACTATGAGTAAGCGAGCCAGCTTGATCCGGGACGCGCCAGAAGGGACCGAAAAACGGACCTTGCGGTGCCGATCAGGAGAAAAGGGGAACCTCGAAAATCGAAATTCGAAAATGGCACCTGAAAGTGGGAGGCGGGAAGGGGCAAGTGCAAGAACAAAGGAGGATCGAACCGAACCAGATTCCTGGCGCAGTCTGCCGTAAACATGGCATAATACTTTCGGTTATTCCCGTCGGAGCTTTACTCAACGCGAAAACCTTAGCGGCTTTTCTTGCATCGTACTGGTTACGCCCTGAGCGAAGTGGACGGGGCGGGTGGATTTCCAAGAAAATGGAGAGATGAAAAGTTATGGCAGATAGAAGCGAAGGCCGTGGCGCTGGCCACGCCATGTTTGGCTTGAACGATCGTGAACCTCAACGCGCCGCGGCCCCTGAGCCAGCGCAGCCCGTGGCGCCCCCGGGCGGGCCGCAATACGTCTACGTGCAAGCGCCTCCACCGGCCAATGCCGCCGGAGCGGGTTCGGGCAAGCTCGTTCCCGCGATGATCGCCGTGCTGGCGGTTCTCACGCTCGTCAATCTCTTTTTGGGGATTTCGACGCGGAGCAAGCTTACCGACACGCAATCGAAGCAGGACGACCAGTTGAACCTGCTCACGCGCCGCTTGGATTCGAGTGACGAGCGCTACGCGCAAATCAAGGGCCGATTTGACGTAACGGCGGAAAAACTCGGCCTCACAGAGGCGGAACTGGGCCGCGCGCGGACGCTGGCCGCCAACATCCAGAAGCAGCAGCAGGAAGCGGTGCAGCAACTGAACACCGCCATCGCGCAGAAGGCCAGTACAGAAGAATTGAACAAAGCACAGGCTGATGCCAACGCCAAGATCAGCGGCGTTTCCGGGGACTTGGCAGGAACCAAGAAGGACTTGGAAGACACGAAAAATGCTTTCGGCAGCGCCCTGGCGGGGACCAAGGGCGAGCTTACCGGAGCGATCGCCCGCACTCACGATGAGCTGGTGGAACTCGCTCACCGGACGGACCGCGATTTCTTTGAGTTCAATGTGGCCGGCAAGAAAAGACCGCAAAAAGTCGGCACGGTCACCATCCAAGTGGACAAGACGGACCTGAAGAAGAATCTGTTCCAAATTACCCTGCTGTACGACGACAAGTCGCACCCGCACAAAGACCGCACCACCAACGAGCCTTTGTTCTTCTACGTCCAGGGCGCATCGAGCTCCCTGGAACTCGTGGTCAACAAAGTCGGAAAGGACTCCATCAGCGGCTACATCAGCACTCCCAAAGGTCTCTTCGCCGGCACTCCCAACGTGCTGAGCGCGCGTCCCGCTGCGTAGGGCGGCCCGCAGTCGATTGGATTCGGCACAGTGATAGACCCACGGCGTCCAGAATTCTTTTGGACGCCGTTTTTTATTTGGTTTATGTTAAGAGCTGGCGAGGCACGGCGTTTTCAGAATTCCTGGCTGGAGCCAGAGGACAGACCGGTGGCGGGACGAAAAGAGAGACGGTATCGTCTGAACCATGTCGTACCTGTTGGATTCATAGGAGCCGGGCATCGATTTACCGGCAATCTGATCAACATCAGCTCGAGCGGAATGCTGGCGAAATGCACTCAGGACATTGAGCCTGGCACGGCGCTGCGCGCCGGAATCGAGGTCGGCAACGAGACCTTTCGGGCCGTCGTCGCAGCCCGGAGGCGGGTGCCGCAGACAGGAATCGGGTTTGAGTTCCAGAACATGAGTATGCGCGACCGGCAAAAGCTGCGTCTTCTCTTGATGCGCATCGCCAGGTCGCTGTAGTTCCCTAACCCGCAGTCACCGAATGCAACCATGAATCAATTGGCCGCTCTCCAGAAAGCAGTTGTCTCCTGCAAACGCTGTCCTCGCCTGATCCGCCACTGCCAGCGGGTGGCGAGAGAAAGGCGGCGAATGTACCGCGACCAGGAATACTGGGGCAAGCCGTTGGCGAGCTTTGGTGGCCCGAACGCGGAATTGCTGATTCTGGGGCTGGCGCCGGCCGCACACGGCGGGAACCGGACGGGGAGAATGTTTACGGGCGACCGATCCGGCGACTTTCTCTACCGCGCGCTTTATGAAGCGGGTTTCGCGAACCAACCCGAATCCCGCCATCGAGGCGACGGGCTCGAGTTGCGCGGGTGTTACATTACGGCAGCGTTGCGCTGCGCTCCGCCCAAGAATAAACCCAGTCTACAGGAGCTTCGCAACTGCCAGCCTTATCTCGAAAAAGAGTTGGGGCTTTTGAAGCGCGTTCGCGCCGTGTTGACGCTGGGGAAAATTGCTTTCGACACTTATCTGAGAATTGTATTTCGAAGCGGCGGTCCCGCGAAGCGGGACCGGCATGCTGCCCTGAAAGGCAGCGCCAGCGGAGAAAGGCTTCCGCCCCGCTCGTCGTTTCGGTTTGCCCACGGCGCGAGCTACGCCTTGCCCCGCGGATGGCCCCGACTGTTCGCGTCCTATCATCCGAGTCAGCAGAATACCCAAACCGGCAGGCTCACCGAGGAGATGATGCGTAAAGTCCTTCACGATGTTCGCAAGTATCTGACGGCACCTCCCCAGAGTGCGCTACCTTGATGAACTTCACTTAATCTGCTTGACATTATCGGTCTTAGTAGATACGTTTCTGACCTCACTATGGGGTGCTCGTTGTCTTTGTTTGACCACGAGGCTTAAGGGCGTTCTTATATCTCAGTCGTAGGAGGATGAATATGAGTACCGTGAACGTCACAATCACGTCCGGGACAGTTTGGACAAATAATGTGTTGGGACAAACCACCTTGCACCGTTGGGCACTCGCTGCGCGTAACTTCGGTTCGGTGGGGAGCGTGGGGGAGAACGGTGTGGCAACCCCAGGGCAATGCAGCTTGCACACTAGCGTCAACTTCGGCCCAGGTGGGTCGGCAGGCGGCGGCACGTCCATTGTTCACGGCACGGAGTACGACAATGCCGTGTACGGCGGTGAGATCGTCTTCGACTCAGTCTTAGGACATGCGAAAGGCAAGATCTCCCTCAAGGCCTGGGCGAGCGAGCAAGCCTTTTCAAATGGAGAACCACCCCTATTTACTGCGGAGTTTAATGGTACAGCGAAAGCCGCCATCGACCCCAACGGCAATATCAGGTATGACCTCTAAGAGCCGCCAAGCCTACTGATTTGTCTCTAGGCCTTGGATATGCCGTCGTCGCAGTGCGAACCTCACCAGCGTGTGGCTGTGTGGCTCCTCGGTGATCTTGGAGTGTCCGACGGCCGCAGTCACCACGTGCTGCCTTGGACCCTACTTCACCGTTCCGTTGCTTCGAGTTTCGAATTTCCAGTTTCGAGTTTCCAAATTCAATCCATCCACATGCCGCCATTCACCTCAACGGTCTCGCCCGTGATGTAGCGCGCCGCGGGTGAGGCGAGAAACACGATCACGTCCGCAACCTCTTCCGCAGTTCCAGCGCGGCCCATCGGCACGCCAGCAAGGTATTTCTGGAAAAGCTCGGGTGGGCTGTAGCGCTCGTGGTAAGGAGTCAAAATGACTCCCGGAGCGACAGCGGTGACGCGCACGCCGTGAGGGGCGAGTTCTTTCGCCAAGCCTTTGGTGTAGATCAACAATCCGCCTTTGGCAGCGGCGTAAGCGGCCGCGCCCGGCCCGCCCCCGTTGCGCCCCGCAATCGAGGTGACGTTGATGATGGTTCCGCTCTTTCGCGCCGTCATCTCTTCCCATACCGCTTTAACGCACAAGAAGGCGCTCTTCAGGTTGAGCGCCATCACCTGGTCCCAGTAATCTTCCGTCATGTCGGCCAGGGTGCGGCGCGCAATCAAGTCGCCGGCGTTGTTCACCAGAATATCGATCCGCCCCCATTGCTCGCGCACCGCCGCGACCATAGCTTGAACCTCGGCGCTCGACGTGACGTCGGCGCATAGGACCACTGCTTCACCGCCGCCCTTCCGGATCGCCTCCACCGCCTGTTCCGCGCCCTCGCGGTTCTTCAGATAATTGACCGCCACGCGCGCGCCTTGCTTGGCCATCGCTTCTGCCGTGGCCCGGCCAATGCCGCTCGACGCGCCGGTGATAAGTGCAACCTGTTCCCGCAGCACCATGATGCCCTCCGTCGTACCTCTGTAACTCAAGCGTCCGTAAACCGACCATGATGCCTGATGAACGGTCGGAAAGGTAGAAGCAATTCTCAACAAAATGGATTCCGCATTCGATTCGACGCGAATGGACTCACGGTCGGTCGGAAACGAGCGTGGCTGCAAGCGGTCTCTGGGGAATGTGGCTAATGGCCTTGCCGAGCTGCTGGCGGGCAAGGTCGAGCTCATAGGTTTTCTGAAGGTTCATCCACAAATCCGGACTGGTCCCAAAGTAGCGGGCCAAGCGCAGGGCCGTGTCCGCCGAGACGGCCCGCTTGCCGGCAATGATTTGCGAGATGCGGTTCGCCGGCACATCGAGAGTGCGAGCCAGTTGGGCAGCGGATATGCCGATTTCCTTGAGCTCGTCGGCGAGAATTTCTCCGGGGTGAATCGGTGTGCGCGCCATTCTCCTACGCCTCCTTAGTGATAGTCGACGATCTCAACGTTTTCCGGGCCATCTGCCCCTTGCGGCCACTCAAAGCAGATGCGCCAGTGTGGGTTGATTCGAATATCGGCCGACGCTTTCCTTCGCATGAAAGCAATGCTATTCGACGAGCTTTTGAATCGGAAGGCTGAATCCGAGTAACAAAGGAGAAGTGAGTGGGTCTTTGGCTTCGAGCTTGGCGACAAGCTCGAGACTTCCGTTCGCGCGCCGGTAAATCTCGGCTGAGATGCCATCGGGATCGATAATCCAGTATTCCTCCACGCCGTAACGGGCATAGAGTTTCAGTTTGGTCGTGCGATCGACCTTCTTCGTGCTCTGCGACAGAACTTCAACGACGAGGTCGGGAGATCCCTGGGCGTTCTTCTCGGTAATCACCGAGGCGCGAGCATTAGAGATATAAAGAATGTCTGGCTCGACCACGTCGAACTGGGAGAAAACGACGTCAAAAGGCGAGACAATCACGCGCCCCAGCGGATGGTCTTTCAAGAACGCCAGTAGATAGTACACCAGGTTCGTTACGACGATCTGGTGCGCGAAATTGGGTGCAGGGGTCACAAAGAGCTCTCCATCGATAGTCTCATACCGCTTCCCGTCGTTGGGCAGAAGTTGGAGGTCGTCGTAGGTCAGGCGGATGTCGACCGGCATGGAGGGATTATATCATCTCGGGCGGCGCAGCAGCAGTGCGGCCAAATCACGCCGCCAATACTAAACACTTGGCAACCCAACCCATTTTTTGATATTCATAGTTAGTGATGCCGCTTGCTGCCCGTCTCGAAGCAGCGGCGACCCCGCGGTTGTTTTTTGGCAGTGGCAATCAAACCCAATTGATTGCGCGGGCACGTGAATTTTCAGCGGAGGACGACGCCGCATGATTGAGGTCGAAAATCTCACCAAACGTTACGGGCCGACGCTCGCGGTTTCGGACGTCAGCTTTCGGGTCGAGAAGGGCGAAATTCTTGGTTTTCTGGGGCCGAACGGCGCCGGGAAGACCACCACGATGCGCGTCATTACCGGATACCTTCCCGCGAGCGAAGGCCGAGTCCGCGTGGCGGGCTACGACGTTCACGACGCGCCGCTCGAAGCCAAAAAGCGCACCGGCTACCTGCCGGAAAGTCCCCCGGTTTATCCGGACATGACGGTGACGGAATACCTGTCGTTCGTGGCGCGCATCAAGGGCGTGGCGGGACGCGATGTCAAGAAACGCGTGGATGAAGTGAGCGAAAGATGCGCCGTCTCGGACGTGCAACACCGGCAGATCGGCAAATTGTCCAAAGGCTATCGGCAGCGAGTCGGGCTGGCTCAGGCCCTCATCCATAACCCGGAGGTTCTGGTTCTCGATGAGCCGACGGCGGGGCTCGACCCGAAGCAAATCATCGAGACGCGCGAGCTCATCAAGGGATTGGCGGGACAGCACACCGTGGTGCTGAGCACGCACATTCTTCCCGAGGCCTCCAAAACCTGCCAGCGCGTGGTGGTGATCAACGCCGGAAAGATTGCGGCGGTTGGGACACCGCACGAGCTCACTCACCGTCTGGCCGGATATGAGACGGTGCTGATTACGGTGGAAGGACCGGCGCCGGACATCATGGACAAGCTTCAGCGCGTGAGCGGTGTGAATATGGTCGAGCCGAGGGAGGCCCACGACTCCATCGTGACCCTTGAGGTCCATGCCGAGAAAGGCCACGACGTGAGAGCTGAACTCGCGCGCTCGGTAGTGGAGTCGCGCTGGAAACTGCTGGAACTCAAAACCAGCGGCATGAGCTTGGAAGACATCTTCTTGAAACTGACAACTAAAGACTTGAGTGAGGAGAAGACGAATTAGGCTAGCTGTCAGCTCTCAGCTATCAGCGCTCAGCCAGCAGCATCTCTTCCGCTGAAGGCTGAGAGCTGATGGCTGACAGCTTCTTTGGGAGCAAACATGCGCAACATTCTCGCCGTCGCGGGCAAAGAACTTCGAGCGTACTTTCACTCACCCATCGCGTATCTGGTGATGACGGTGTACGCGGCGCTCTGTGGCTTTTTCTTTTACAACTTCATGGCCGTCTATGTGGTGCAGACTTTCCGGATGCAGATGGGCGGCATGGGCGCGCCTCCCATGAGCCTGAACGAATACATTGTGCGTCCGCTGCTGGAAGGCGTCTTGACCGTGGTGTTGCTGCTTCTGATCCCGTTGATCACGATGCGGCTCTATGCCGAGGAGAAGCGCTCCGGCACCATCGAGCTGCTGCTGACATCGCCGCTCACCGACCTCCAGATAATTCTGGGCAAGTTCCTGGGAGCCCTGGGACTTTACATTGTCCTGATTCTGCTAACCTCGCTTTATGTCGCGTTGTTGTTCTTGTATGGCAATCCCAACGTCAAACCGATGTTGGCAGGACTGTTGGGAATGTTGCTTTACGGTGGCGCGCTATTAGCTTTGGGGATGTGGATTTCGACTTTCACCAAAAACCAGATCATCGCGGGGAGCGTAGGCATGGCTGTGTTTCTTCTGCTCTATGTCCTCGACTGGGGCTCCTCCTATTCCAACAGCGCGTGGGGACGCTTTTTCTCCTACATGGCTCTGACCACCCATTTTGATAATTTCGCGAAGGGCGTCATTGATCTGAGCGACGTCGTTTATTACGCTTCCGTGATCGCGGTCGGCATTTTTCTTACCGGCCGCTCGGTGGAAGCGCTGAAGGGCAGACCGTAGAGAACAGAAGGCAGAAGGCAGTAGGCAGAACGCAAGAAGAAATTTGAGATTTGAAATCTGAAATCCGAGAATCCGCATATATGGAATCGAAGGACAAAGAACACACGGAACAAAAAGCGGCGGCGGGCAGCGCGGGGCGCCAAAAGATTCTGGAGGGCGTGAACCTCGTTGTCTACACGGTGGTCGGCATCGCCATCGTGGTGTTGGCCAACTGGTTCGTTGACCGCCACGACACGCGGTGGGACTTGACGCCTGCGAAGCGCTACAGCCTTTCACCTCAAACGCTGAAGATACTGAAAGGCCTCGATCGCGATGTTTCCATTTACATCTTCGATCAGAAACAACGGCTGCGGGAAGGGCGGGACCTGCTGGAGAATTATGAAAAAGCTTCGGGCCGTGTTTCCCTGCGATACGTCGATCTGGACCGCGAGCCGTCTTTGGCAAAGCAATTTGGCGTGAGAAATTACGGGGCCGTCGTCGTCGCTTCGGGCGACAACCACTACGAAGCCAAAAACAGCGATGAGGAGGGGGTCACCAACGCTATCGTTCGCTTGTTGACGGGGCAGAAGACCGTCTATTTCGTCAGTGGGCACGGGGAGCGCAACCTGGAGAATACAGAGCGCAGCGGCTACAGCAAGGTGAAAGAGCAATTCGAGAACGAAAATTATCAGGTGAAGACCCTGACGCTTCTCCAGAAAATGGAAATCCCGAGCGATTGCTCGCTGCTGGTCGTTGCGGGGCCGCAAAACGATTACTTGCCCCCGGAAGTGGATGCGATTCGAAAATACGTAGCCGGCGGCGGCCGCGCCATGTTCATGCTCGACCCCGGCGTCGACTTGCCCAACCTTTCCAAACTGCTCGAGGATTGGAACGTCACGCCTCGAAACGATTTGGTGGTCGACCTCAACCCGGTGGCGCAGGTTTTCGGCACGGAACCGACGATGCCACTCATTGTCAAGTACGGGTCGAACCCCATCGTCCAACCGCTCACCGGCTACGCCTCGCTGTTTCCTGTCACGCGGTCCTTTTCGGTCGGCAAGGACTACAAAGCGGGAGCGAGCGTTGATTCGCTTTGCGAAACTTCGGCGGACAGCTACGGCAGCGCCGACTTCAATCCCAAGGTTCACACCGTGTCGGCGTATCGCCAGGGTACGGACACGAAGGGTCCTCTCACCGTGGCTGTCGCCGCCACGATCAGTGGAGAGGGCGAGAAGAAAATCGAAGGCCGGTTCGTTGCCCTGGGCACGTCCGCCCTGCCCGCCAATGTCTTTCTCGGGTTTCAGGCCAACCGCGACCTGTTCATGAACATGGTGAACTGGTTGGAGGCGGAGGAGAACATGATATCCATTCGCCCCAAACCGCCTGAAGAGCAACATCTGAATGTGACACAGCGGCAAATGAACAACATTCTTTACTTTGGTGTGATCGGATTGCCGCTCGCGATCATTGCCGTGGGGACGTCTGTTTGGTGGCGCCGGCGATGAAGAAGCAATACATCAACACGCTCATCGCGCTCGTCATTCTGGCTGGGCTGTGGGCGGGATTCACTTACTACGACAAACGAAAGAACCCATCGGTTCCCGCGGGCACGACGGTTGAAACGAGAACGGTAGAGAAGTTGTTTCCCGTCGACAGCAAGCACATCCAATCGTTCTCCCTGAAGCCCAAAGACACAGCGCCCATCACCTGCCGCCTCGAGTCGGGAAAATGGATGATTGAGGCACCGCAAAAACTCGCGGCAGACCAATCCACCATTTCCTCTTTCCTGGAATCGCTGACGAGCGCGAACGTGGATGAGGTCGTGGACGCGCACCCGGCAAACTTGAAAGACTTCGGGCTCGATCCGCCCAACGAGACCGTCGAAGTCGGGACGGACACGAAGCCAGCGCAATTCGCATTGATGCTCGGAGATGAAACTCCCACCAGCAGCGGAGTCTATGTCCAAGTGGGCGGCAATCCGCGCGTCGTAACCTTGCCCAGCTCCCAAAAGACGTCGCTCACCAAAACGCTCTTTGACCTGCGTGACAAGCGCGCCGTCACTCTCGATGCTGATCAGATTCAAAAGATCGAGGTCAAATCCAAGGACAAGTCCTACACGCTGGAGAAAAACCCGGAAGGTGTGTGGGACTTGGTGTTGCCGCCGCCGGTCCGCGCCGAACGCTTCTCCGTCGACGGTCTGGTGAGCCAGTTGCGCGGTCTCGCTATGACCAGCGTCGTGGCCGAGGACAAAAAGAAATCGGCACAGTACGGCTTCGGCTCGCCCACCATCAGCGTGAAGCTCGCGAGCCCGGCGGGAAGCCAGGAGTTGGTGCTGGGCAAGAAAGACGGCGAAAAATATGACGCGATAAATTCCGCGCTCGATCCCGTCTTCACTTTGAATGCCGACTTCCTGACTCAGTTTCAGAAAGACCCGTCGGACTTGCGCGCCAAAGACTTGTTTTCCGTTCAGACCTTTGACGTGACTCACCTGGACGTTGAAACTCCCAAGGGCCATTGGACTTTTCAAAAGCAAAAGGACAAGTGGAAAGAGACCGCGCCCGCCTCGAAGGACCTCGCCAGCGACAAGGTAGAGTCCCTGCTCTATTCGGTGCACGATTTGCGCGCCGATTCTTTTCCGAAGGAGCACGCCGCCGATCTTTCCGCGTTTGATCTCGCGAAGCCGGCGTATCGCTTCGAGATGCAGGCCGGCGACAAGAAAGAAATCGTGGAGGCCGCGAAAGTCGGCGACCACGTTTACGCTCGCCGATCAACCGATCCCCTGCCCTCCGAGCTCTCCAAGACCGCTCTCGATCCGATCGATAAGGCCCTCACTGGTTTGTAAATTGAGGTGCTATACTCGTATAGCGAGGGAATAATGCTGGCCGTGCGACTTCCGCAGTCTATCGAAAGACGCCTTGAGAAGCTGGCCCGGCGCACCGGACGCACGAAGACTTTTTATGTCCGTGAGGCCGTTGTGCAGCACCTCGAGGATCTCGAGGACATCTATGCGGCCGAGCGCGTGCTGGAGCGCATCCGCAACGGTCGGGAGCGCACTATCCCGCTCGAAGACCTCATGAAACATCATGGCATGGAAGGTTGAGCTATCAGCCGAGGCCGAGCGGGACTTGAGAAAACTCGACGGGCAGCACGCCCGGCGCATCCTGGAGTTTCTCCATGAACGGATCGCCAAGCTCGATGATCCCCGCAGTGTCGGAAGGGCCCTCCAGGGCTCGCGCCTTGGAGAGTTTTGGAGATACCGAGTAGGCCCATATCGACTCGTCTCGAAAATCGAAGACGACCGTCTGATCGTGCTGGTCCTTCGTGTTGGCCACCGCAAAGAAGTCTATCGGTGAACCGACAAACTGCGGGGACTTACCACCAGCCCGCCTTGGATCAGACGCTGGCCGGAACCAAACCAGAAGGGACGAAGGACAGACGAGCATGCGCATCCAAAGAATCCAAACCGCCGTCATCGAGGCCAACTACGATTGGACCATTGTGAAGATCACCGCTGACACCGGGCTAGTGGGCTGGGGCGAAGCGCTGGTGGCGCCGGGCCTGACCGCGACGCTGGCCGAGTTCAGCGAGTTTCTGGTGGGCGAGGACCCGCGCGACGTGGATCGCCTGTGCCGGCTGATGCGCACTGCCGTGGGCGGCGCCGGACCCGCCGGGATGACTTATCACGCCATCAGCGGCATCGAGACAGCCTTGTGGGACCTGGTCGGCAAAGATACGAACCTTCCCATTTATCAATTCCTGGGCGGGAAATATCGCGACCGCGTGCGCATTTACGCCGATTGCCACGCGGGCAAGGGCCTCGCAAGCCTTTCGCCGGTGCTGGTGCCGCGCACGCCTTCGTGGATGACGGAAGGCAAGAAAACTCGGGAGCGCCAAGCCGAGCTGAGCACGAAATATCACGGCGGGCAGAAATCCGAGGCGAAAGAGATTCGCCCGCGCGACTACGCGCGCCGCGCACTCGAGATGAAGCGCCGCGGCTTCACGGCGCTGAAGTTTGACGTTGACGTGCCCACCGAATATTCGCTCGACGACTACAACCGAACGCTCACGCGCCGCGAGATTGACCTAATGTCGGGACTGGTGGGTACGTTGCGAAAAGCCTTGGGCAAACACGTGGACCTGGCCATCGATTGCCACTGGAATTACGGAGTGAACGACGCCATCAAGCTGGCGCGGGCCTGCGAGCCTTACGACTTGCTGTGGCTGGAAGACCCGATTCCCCCCGAGAATACCGACGCGCTGCGCCGCGTGACCTCTTCGACCTCAACACCGATTGCCACGGGCGAGAACCATTATCAGCGTCATCATTTCCGCGAGCTGCTGGAACGCGAAGCGGTGGACATCCTGGGGCCCGACTTCCAGAAAGTGGGCGGGCTGCTCGAAGGCCGGCGCATCGCGGACATGGCGGAGATGCATTACGTGGCCGTCGCGCCTCACAACATCTCGAGCCCCGTCGGAACCATGGCCTCGGCTCACCTCTGCGCCGCCATTCCCAATTTCCTGGCGCTCGAATGGCACGCGGCTTCCGTGCCCTTCTTTGACGACTTGATCGAAGGCGCCCGCGGCCCGCTCATCCGCAACGGTTACATCCAAGTTTCCGATAAGCCCGGCCTTGGCGTCGATCTGGACGAGCAAGTGGCGTATAAGTTTCGCAAACGCGGCGAAACGTTTTTCGGCCGGCCGGCGTGAGGCTGAGCCGGAGATTAGAAACTGGATTTTGGATTCAGAGAGTGAGTCAGTCGTCGGTATTTCAGTAATTCAGTAACTGACACACTGAAGTACTGCCGCTCTGACGGACTTGGGAATGGCAAGGGACAAAGGGCGTTTTTTCGTCTCACGCGACTCGTCACTCGTATCTGAGGGCCACCATGGGGTCGACCTTGGTGGCGCGGCGGGCGGGCAGGTAAGCCGCAAGGAACGCCACGGCGGAAAGCGTGACCACGGCCGCCGCCAGCGTCACCGTGTCGCGCGCGTCAAGTCCGAACAGCATCTTCTGAAGCAGTTGCCCGGTAGCAAGCGAAATGCAGATTCCCACCGCCAAACCTCCGGCCAGAACAACCACGACGTCCCGCATCACCAGCCGCAGGATGGAGCCCGGCTGCGCGCCCAGTGCCATGCGGACGCCGAACTCCGTTTGCCTCTGCGTCACCAGATAACTAAGCGTGCCATAGAGGCCGATCATGGCCAGCAGCAGCGCCAGCGCGCCAAAGAAGCCGGAGAGCAGCGCCAGCAGCCGTTCCTGAACCATTGAGTCGTTTACTTGCTCGGCGAGCGTGTGGAAATCAATCGAGATCTCCTTGCTCACTCCCGCCACCGCGCTCTGCACGGCGGAAGCAAGGGACGACGGCGGTATGGCGGTGCGCAGCTCGAAGTTTTCCACATCATCGATCCCCGGCGTCTGCTGGGCAATGGGGAAAAACGCTGTGGGATAGGTTTCCTCGCGCAGCGACTCGTATTTCGAATCCCTGACCAGTCCCACGATCTGGATGGGCGGCGCCAAGCTTCCCGACACCTCTGCGGTACGGAAGTATCGCCCGATGGGATTCAGGTTGGGGAAGAACTTGCGCGCCATGGTCTGGTTGACAATCGCCACCGGCGGCGCATTTTTGGTGTCGTGGTCATTGAAGACGCGGCCCGCCAGGAGGGGAGTGCGCAAGGTCTCGAAGTACGCGGGCGAGATGGCGTTGAAGTAGGTCAGCGCTGCTTCTCCGGTGGGCGAATTCGGCGAGTCGGCCTGAATGTCCTGGTTCCACTCGTAACCGCTGATGGGCGTGTTCCAAGACCGGCTGGCGGATACCACGCCGGGAAGGGCGCGCAATCGGTTCTCGATCTGCTGGTAGATCTCCCAACGCCGCTCGGGCGGCACATGGGCGGCCTTGAGATTCGCATTCACCAGCAGCACGTTGTTGCGGTCAAAGCCAATGTCCAGCATGGCAAGTTTCGCGAAGCTGCGCAGAAACAGCCCGGCCGCGACTAGCAGAACCAGCGACAGCGCCACCTGCGCGGCGACGATCCATTTGCTGGAGCGGAAGTGCCCGTGCCGCTCCGTATCTCCCCGGCCTTTCATCGCCGCGGTCAGCGATACGCGCGTGGAACGAAGCGCCGGCAGAACCCCGAATAGGACGCCGGTGAGCACAGCGATGGCGGCAGTGAATCCCAGCACGCGGCCATCGAGCGAGAGGTCAAGGAACACCTGGTTGTTTGCCGTCGAGATGTAACGAACCAGGAGCGCCGATCCCCAGCGGGCGAAGAGGACGCCCACCACCGCGCCGGCCGAAGAGAGCAGAATGCACTCGGTGAGCAACTGGCGAATCAGCCGCATTCGGGAAGCGCCGAGGGCCTGGCGCACCGCAATTTCCCTATGTCTCGTGGCGGCCCGGGCCAGCATGAGGCTGGCGATGTTGGCGCAGGCGATGAGCAGCACCAGTCCGACGACTGCCATCAGGATGTTGAGCGGCTCTGTGAACTCCCGGCGCAGACCGGAGACTCCGGTGGCAGCCGGAAACGTCAGGAACGATTGTTTGAGGAATTCTTGCTGGTTTTTCGGGTCCCAGCCTTGAGGCACGGCAGCGGTGAAGATCTGGGGCGAAAGCACGTCGAGCCGCGCTTTTAGCCGCTCCGGGCTGATCCCGGGTTTCACTCGGCCCATGATCCCCAGCCACCACCAGGAGCGGTGATCGAGGCGCTGTTCTTTTTCATCAAAAATCGCCGCGGTGCAAACGGGAATAGCGACGTCGAACTTGTGCCCGACTTCCGCGCCGTAAAACCCCGGGCCGCTGGCGCCGATGATCTGGAACGGATGGTTACTCAGCGAAAGCGTCTGGCCGACGGCGCTTTCGGCGCCCCCGTAGTGATCCCGCCAGAAACCATAACTCAGGACGGCGACAGCGGGGCAGCCGCGCTTGTCGTCGGCCGCGGTGAAGAGACGGCCGGCGGCCGGGCGCACGCCTAGCGTCGCGAAATAGCTGCCGCTGACAAAAATGCCATTCGCGTTTTCGACCGCCCCGCCCTGTGCGAGGTCAAAAGACTCTTCGCCCGAGGCAAACACGCCGGAAAAAACGTCTTGCCGGTCCCGCACCTGCTCCCACAGAGGATTGGTGAAGCTGGGAGAGCCCTCGCTGCCCCAGCGTGGATTGTACCGGCGCACCTCCACCAGTTCCTCGGGCTTCTCGACCGGGAGCGAACGGAGCATGACTGTGTCGATCAGACTGAAAATGGCGGTGTTGGCGCCGATGCCAAGCGCGAGCGTCAGGACGGCGACAGCTGTCATGCCTGGACTCCGGCGCAACTGACGCAGTCCGTAACGCAGGTCTTGGAGGAGAGCTTCCAGCCAGCGCCAGCCCCACATGTCGCGCGTGGTTTCCTTCACCAGAGGCTCGTTGCCGAACTCGCGCTGCGCATTTCGCTCGGCTGTGGCCGGGTCTTCGCCGTGTTCGATGCGCTCGCTAATGGCCATCGCCAAATGGGCGCGAATTTCCTCGTCAAGCTCTTGCTCGCGTTGTTTCCGTCGCCTGAGCCAGGCTGCAAGTTTCATATTTGCTCCCGCCAGTCAAGTGTTTTCAGTATGTCAGTGGATCGGTCGGTCAGCGACTGACGAACTGACATACTGACACACTGAAATACTTCCATCCGCTCGTCACCCGTCACTCGTCACTAGCTGTGTTCGATCGAGCACGCCGGCCATGGCCTCCAGAAGCTGCTGCCAGCGCGAGCGCTCGGAAACGAGCTGTTTCTTGCCGGCGGTGGTCAAGCGATAGGCCCGCACGCGCTGATTGTTCTCGGAAGTTTTCCATTCGGCCGCGATCGATCCTTGCCTCTCCAGGCGGTGCAGGGCTGGATAGAGCGAGCCGGTATCCACTTGGAAGAGCTCACCGGAAGAGTTGCGAATGGCCTGGCTGATCCCATAGCCGTGCTGCGGCCCCCACTGGAGCGTCTGGAGAATCAGCAGGTCCAGCGTCCCCTGCAATAATTCAATACGGTTCTGATAGCGGTTTGTTCTCGGCATGTAGACATTCTACTCCCATGGCTGTAGGTTGTCTACATCTTTTTTCCCGCCTTCGACTCCGGGTGAAGGGTGGGCGCTGCCGCGAACCAATCGGACAGGAAAGGATAGATTGCCTTAAAAGGTACTTGACGGAGCATTCCAGGCTATGCTAATGTTACCACCGTATCGGACTAGGCGGCTACCCCGCACGGAGGGTTCACCTCGGGGGCGCTGCGAGAAGTCCTCAACCGACAGGCAAGATAACCTGCCGCTGCCTGGGCGAAAAACAGTGATGAGCGATAGGTGAGGAGTGACGAGACCTGCTATTTGCGGTCAGCCGTCAGCTTTGAGAGGAGCTTTACGTGGGAGCTTTGCGAATCCCTGCGCCTCGGCGTCTTTGCGAGAGGGTTTTCAGTTTTCCCGGCTGCTTACTGGCGCTCTCGGTTTCTGTTTACTTACGTGGCAGATACAAATAAAAAGCGAAAATGGCGAGGCAGTGGAGAAAAATTTATGCAAAAATGAGGTTCGAAGCCACCATGTTGTTGAAAACACAAGGAAGTGCTTCTGGAACGAACCCAATTTTTGGGTTCAAAGCCAAACTTCGCCAAAATCTTACTAACTGGCGTGATATCTAGGTGTTACGTTCAGCATTTGGGCTTGACGGGTGTTGAGGCGGTTGCGAACGAACCCACCAAAACTCAGTTACCCAGGAGTTACGCAGAAACGCATGCCCAGGGGGAAATGACGGCGCAGCGAGGATGACGATGGAAGAAATCACGATCTCGGAATTCAAGGCGAATTGCTCGGCGGTGCTTGAGCGCGTGCGCAAGACGAAAAAGCCGATCCGAATGAAGACAGTGGCAAGGGGCGAGCCATCGCCTTGCTCATCTCCGCGATGGCGATTACAATTGATAAGTTGCGAGTGAAGCGAGGAAGAGCCTTAAATGGATTCCCGCTTTTCCCGAGACCCCGTCGGGACGGGGCGCGGGAATGACCGGATTAGTAGGGCCGGAGGGCGTCCGGCCCGGCCGAGCGCCGCTCGGCCCTACGAGTGACAAGCATGGGCAGTTATTTCCAATACGCGTTAGGCAAGGTCATCGGGACGAAGAACGAGCGCGAGTTGAAGCGCCTGAGCGAGCGCATCGAGGCCATCAACGCGCTAGAGCCTGAGATGCAGAATCTCGCCGAAGCCGAATTTCCCGCCCGTACGCTCAGACTCAAAGAACGGCTGGCGAAAGGCGAGACGCTCGACGACATTCTGGAAGAAGCCTTCGCGCTTTGTCGCGAGGCCGGGCGGCGGGCGCTGAACATGCGCCACTTCGACGTGCAGCTCATCGGCGGCATGGTGCTGCACGAGGGCAAAATCGCGGAAATGAAGACCGGCGAAGGCAAGACGCTGGTGGCCACGCTGCCCGTTTACCTGAACGCGCTCGAAGGCAAGGGCGTTCACGTGGTGACGGTGAACGATTACCTGGCGAAGCGTGACGCCGCCTGGATGGGCCCGCTTTACAGGCTGCTCGGCCTGAGCGTGGGCGTCATCGTGCACGATCTGGACGACGAAGAGCGAAAGCTCGCGTACCGCTCCGACGTCACCTACGGCACCAACAACGAATTCGGTTTCGATTACCTGCGCGACAACATGAAGTTCGACCTCGCCGACTGCGTGCAGCGCGTGCACCACTACGCCATCGTGGACGAAGTCGATTCGATCCTCATCGACGAAGCGCGGACGCCGCTGATCATTTCAGGTTCGTCGGAAGAATCCACGGAAAAGTACTATCGCATCGACCGGATCATTCCGCGCTTCGAGGAGAAGGTTGACTTCGAGGTGGACGAGAAGATGCGCCAGGCGACCATCACCGAGGCGGGCGTGGCGAAAGCGGAGAAGATGCTCGGCCTCGAAAACATGTACGACCCGGCGAACGTCGAATACATCCACCACGTCTACCAGGCCCTGCGCGCCCACACCCTCTACAAGCGCGACCGCGATTACATCGTCAACCCCAATAACGAAGTCGTGATCATCGACGAATTCACCGGCCGCCAAATGCCGGGGCGGCGATGGAGCGATGGCCTGCACCAGGCGATCGAGGCGAAAGAAAGCGTCAAGATCGAGCGCGAAAACCAGACGCTGGCCACTATCACCTTCCAGAATTATTTCCGCATGTACAAGAAGCTCGCCGGAATGACCGGAACGGCGGAGACGGAAGCGGCGGAATTCGAAAAAATCTACAGCCTGGAAGTCGTCGTGATCCCCACCAACAAGCCCCTGATCCGGCACGAACATCCCGACGTGGTCTACCGCACCGAGCGCGAGAAGTACAACGCGGTGATCGAAGAGATCAAGGAATATCACCTGCGCGGGCAGCCAGTGCTGGTGGGGACCATCGCCATCGAAAAATCCGAGCGGCTCAGCGCCCAACTGCGCAAGTCCGGTTTCTTGCCGGCGCGGCTACAAGAGCTGGCGAAAGAGGCGGGCCTGGAGGGCTCCAAGCTCATAAAGTGGGCGGCCGGATTGCGCGATCGCCACCGGGCGGCGCTCGAATGGCTGATTCGCACCGGCGTGACGGTCTCGATGGTGCAGAAGATTTTGAAGGAAGGCCGCTTCAAGGATCTCCCCACCAGCATGAACGGCAATCGCACCGCTTTTCTCGAGGCGATTTTGAAGCGCGCCCACGAGACTTATGCAAAACGCGGGCTGCCGTCTCCCGAAGCGGCCATGGCGCCGCAGATTGTGGAACTGGCGAACGGCGGCGGGAACGAAAAGCACGTGCCCATCCTGGACTACCTGATTGAGATTCAATGCAGTCCGGGGCGGCTCTTCCAGGTGCTGGAAGAAGGGGACCTCGAGCACGACATCCTGAACGCCAAGCAGCACGAGCGCGAAGCGCTCATCGTAGCGCAGGCCGGACGCGAGGGCGCGGTCACCGTTTCCACCAACATGGCGGGGCGCGGCACGGACATCTTGTTGGGCGGCCATCCGGAGTTCATGGCGCGGGAAGAATTTCGCAAGTCGCCGGAGAAATATCGCGAGCAGGGGATCGATCCGGAGCCGCCGGAATTTCCGCCTGCCGGTTCGACGGAGGAGGTTTACGAGCAGTACGCGGCGGCCTACGCGAAGTGGCTGGAAAACTGGGGAAGATTTGTCGGGCGCTTCCGCAAGACGACCGACGCCGAGCACGAGCAGGTGATCGACGTTGGCGGACTGCACATTCTGGGCACCGAGCGGCACGAAGCGCGGCGCATCGATAACCAGTTGCGAGGCCGCGCCGGACGCCAGGGCGATCCAGGCTCGTCGCGCTTCTACCTGTCGCTCGAAGACGACTTGCTGCGCATTTTCGCCGGCGAGCGCATTTCCAAAATCATGCACAGGCTCGGCATGGAGGAAGGCGTGCCGATCGAGTCGCGCCTCATCACCCGGCGCATCCAGGCAGCGCAGAAGGCGGTCGAGGGACAAAACTTCGAGCAGCGCAAACATCTGCTCGAGTACGACGACGTGATGAACAAGCAGCGCGAGACCATCTACGGCCGGCGCCGCGAGTTACTGGAAGGGGGGGACCAAAAAGAGTACGTGCTCGAGGCCGCGGACCGCGTGGTGCAGTGGCTGGTGGGATCCCATTGCCCCAAAGACAAGAACGCCGACGAATGGAACGCGGACGGCCTGCGAAAAGAGTTCTGGACGCGGTTCGGAATCGATCTGAAAAAGCACGAGCTGAAATTCGATCCCAAGGCTCTCGACCAGCTCATCGAACAACTCAAGACCATCGTGCGCCAGCGCTACGACGAGCGCGAAACGGTGTGGACCCCGGAGCGCATGCGCACCCACGAGCGCATGATCATGCTGCAAGTGGTCGACGCCCAGTGGAAAGACCACTTGCTGGCCATGGACCACTTGAAAGAAGGCATTGGCCTGCGCGGCTACGCCCAGCGCGACCCGCTGGTGGAGTACAAGCGCGAGTCGTTTGACATGTTCGAAGCCATGATGGACCGCATCGAAGACGAAACGCTCCGCTACCTGTTCCTGATGCGGACGCCGGACGAGGAAGAGGAAATGATCCGGCAGTATCAACGCCGCAAGCGCCGCGAGCAGCAGGAGATGAGGATGGTGGGCGGCGGCGCGCCCGAAAAGCCTCAGCAGGTGATCCGGCGCGAAAAGGTCGGGCGCAACGATCCGTGCCCGTGCGGCAGTGGCAAGAAATATAAGAAGTGCCACGGCGCGGGCGGGCCGCCACCCAAGAGCGCCAGCGGAGCCAACAATCGACCCGCGTCGAACGCGTGAAGAATTGGCGCTTTGTGATTTCTGATTGTCATTCCCCTGGCAGCGCTGGTGTCGCAAGAATTGCTTCTGGTGTATACTCCCGCCTAATTAGAAAAGAAAAAATTGTGGCAATCGGCGTTCAGGAAGCGACTGACGTGTCGGCGGCGGCCATCTCCCCGGGTGCGCCGCAGACCGGAGAGCGAGTGGTTCAGCCTCGAGCCTTGGCAGGGCTGAAGTCGGCCCTGGTGGGTGTGTGCTTCCTGATGCCCTTGGTTGTGTTCCCAGGTCTGGAGCGGCCGTTTTCCACCCCCAAGCTTGTATTCTTGACCGCAAGCGTTGTGCTCGGAACGGCGATCGCGGGTCTCGCAGGGCGCTGGAAGTGGCCTGCGCTGCCCAGAGGTTTTTCCTGGTCGCTTGCGGCGTGGCTTGCCGCGCTCGGAGCCTCCGCGCTCACCGGGAGCTTTGTCTCCCTCGTCGCGCTCTGGCTCCCGCTCGCTGCGGTGGGATGGTTTTTGCTGCTGATGCTGGTTCGACCGGAGGCCAAGGGGCTTGCTATCGCGCTGACTGCTGCCGGCACACTCGTCGCCTGCGTGGCCTGCCTGCAATTCGTTGGGTGGGATCCTTTCGCCGTCTTGGGCTGGCATGCAACACCCAGCGGCAGCGCGAGGATGCGCGTCTTCGCGACCCTCGGAAACCCTAATTTCGTAGCTGCCTTTCTGGTTGGCCTGATGCCGCTCACCGCCTCACTGAGGCAGATTTCCAAGCGACGCGGACTGTTCTCGATGGCGCTTGCGGCTCAAGTCCTGGCAGTGTTTGCCACAGGGTCGCGTGGAGCGATCTTGGGCTTGCTGGCCGCGCTCATATGGCTAGCAGTGTGCGGACAGCTTGGCCGCTGGCGCGTTTTTGCGCTCGCCGCATTGTCGGCTAGCCTGGCGTTGCTGGCGTGGTCTCCCGCAAGGGAGCTGGCGACTACTGTGAACGGCCGCTATTACATCTGGCAGGCAGTCGCACCCCACCTCGCCGAGCGCCCTTGGCTGGGCTTTGGACCCGGAGCGTTTGAACCCCAATACGCGCAATGGGAAGCCGAACGGTGGGGGCGTCTCGGCGCTCCGCAGGAGGAGCGCAAGTTTGCTGGCTTCGAAGATCACGCTCACAACGATTACCTTGAGACCTTAGTGGAGAACGGCGTGACGGGCTTGGCCGGCTTTTTGTCGATCGTGATCTGTTTTCTGGTTTTTGTTCTTCGGCAAGGGCGCGGACAGACTGGAATAGTCACTGCATCGTCAGCGGGCGTGCTGGCGCTCGCGGCAGTGGCACTGGTTGACTTTCCATTTCGGCGGCCGACAGAACTGTTCCTCTTCTGGACTCTCCTCGCCATTGCGTTCCTGGCGGCGTCGGAGCCGTCGCTATCAAGTGCTTCTGAAAGAAAGGATCTGAGACCCGGGACATTTGGGTAAACAAGGAGGAAACATGTCAAAGTCAAGGAGCCAAAAACTCGCGGCGGTAGTGGTGGTGATTCTTTTGGTGGCGGGGGTCCTGCGCGCAGTCGGCGACCGTTACGCCGAGCGGCGTGATGCGATATTGGCCGCGTGCCGGAGCGAGCTGAAAAGCGCTGGGCTGACGGCGGCGGCGGTAAAGAACAAGTACCCAACACCGGAACTCGCGCTTTGCCGATGCGCGCGCGTTGTGCCCGGAGGGGTAGGCGAAGTGGTGGTGCGGGGAACGTTCCGCCAAGGCACCAAATTCCTCTTCAGCAGCGACAAGGTGCAAGTGGTGAAGGAGGCATTGGTTGCCTCACCGGGCCAGAAGGAATCGGAGTACCACGTCACGATTAAGGCTGCGCAAGTGAGTTTGCCCGAGTTCATCTCGCTCGAGAGTTTCGAGCCGCAGTTGTGCCGGGGAATCTCCTGCCCGGCGGTCTATATCGGCGGCAAGTACGAGTGGAATTTCACCGCGAACAACGGCTGGAAGATCCAGCTCAGGCAGGTCAGCGAACCCGGCTGCAGCCAGGGCGGATCAGCGGCCGTTTATCATGCGGAGTTCTTCCACGCTAACGAACCCAAGGCTTTCGAGGCGTCAGACGTCCGTGTTAGCTGCCATCAGGATGGATGCAACGGTGAATTTGAAGAGGGGCGCGGAGCGACAGCCCAACAGCAGAAAATGCTGACGGCCATGCAGAACGTTTCGCCGGACGAGCAGAAGCGATCCGAGCAGCGCGTCAAAGAATTGCAAGCTCAAATGGCCGAAGAGCAGAATAAAATGCAGAACTTCGCCAGCCTCTCCGCCGCAGAGCAGAAGAAAATTATGGACCGGCTTCAGGAAATCGGGAAACAGATGGCGGAGGCGTTGACGCCAAAGGGTGTGGCCGAGGCCCAGAAGGCAATGGAACAGAACAAAGCCGAATTCGGCTGCCACAACATCAATTTCGCTCTCAAGGGGAATGCGCTGGAAGGAAACATGTCCTGCGGTGAAAAGGTGGGCAACCACGGGCAATTGAAACTCCAAGGCACAAGCAAGTTCGTGGGCTAGTGAAAAACGGAGCGAGAAGCAGAGGTGAGATTTAACGGGCTGAGGAAAAGGTGCCCAGCATCTCATGCTGAGCGAAGCGCAGTTGGCTGGGCACCAAGGATCGGGAAGAGGGCAGAGCTCTGCGCGACCCGGATTGAAAATTCAAGACTCACGAAGCGACATCCTTCATTCTTTTCACTTCGACGCCTGCTAGTTTGTCGCCATCGAAATTGAAGACGACGGCTTCGCAGAATCCGATTTCGCCGCCGATTTCTTTCAGGTCATAGCGCGCGCAACCATGCAGAGCGGCGGCTTCGAGGATGCCGCCGTGAGAAACGATGAGCGCGCGGCCTTCCTCGGGCAATTTGCGCGCGATGCGCTTGAGAGCGCCCAGAAATGTTTCGCCCTGCATGCGCAGATAGTTTAGGGCTTCGGGAATTTCCCAGCACGCTGCAAGCGGAATAACGCCTCGCACTTTCGCGAGGTTTGAAACCGCTGCGTCGAACGGCTCCCAGGGATTGACGGCGGTGAACGCCTCATCCACTTCCGAGCGCTCGAAGCCGAAGGCCCGCATGGTTTCTTGTGCCCGCTCTTTGGGACTGGACACGCAGAGGTCGTAGGGAGGAGAGAGCAGGACCCTCGCGCGAAGAGCCAGTTCTCGCCCCTCCTCGCTCAATCCCTTGCCTTCGCCGCGCTTGCTGTGCCGGAAGACTTCGATATGCCTCATTCTTTGTTTTTGATTCCTCCGTCAACGAATTGTGACAGTCGTCGCCAATAGACTTCGCCGCCGACGACATAGGGGTCGTCGTGATCCGCGCCTTGGATGGCGAGGAAAGACTTGGGCTCGGGCGCAGCCTGGAAAAGTTGCTCTCCCATGGAGAAAGGAATTACCCGGTCGCGCGTTCCGTGGATCAAAAGAATAGGAGCATGAACGCGCGCGATCTTAGCGCGCGAATCAAACCGGCTGCGCGGCAGGTACTCGGTGAATGGAAGGTAGAACATCAGCCGAGCCATGTCACCGGCGGTGGTGAAGGAGCTCTCCACGATCAGGCCACCGCATTCGTGCCGCGAGGCGACATCAATCGCCACCGCGCCGCCTAGAGAATGACCGTAGATGAAGATATCGCGAGGCCCGAAACGCCGGCTATCCACAAGATAACGATAGCCCGCGTCGCCGTCTGCATAGACGCCGGCCTCGTCCGGCGAACCGTTACTTTTTCCATAGCCACGATAATCCAGGGCGAGGACGTTCACGCCCAGCTTGGAAAAGGCGTTCATGTGATCCAAGCCCATTCCAATATTTTCCGCGTTGCCGTGCAACCAAAGAAGGGCCTTTCGGCTGGCGGGTTGCGACAGGAACCACGCGTTCAGGCGCACGCCGTCCTGGGCGACGACCCAAACTTCTTCCAGATGCAGGCCGTGAGATTCCGGCGACGAAAATCCTTCCGGATAGCGAGGCGGGAAAAAGATAAAACGGTTCTCGAAAGCTCGAAGCAGCCCCATAACTAGAACCAGAGCCAAGCCGACCAGAAGGAGGCGGCTGAGAATGAACTTACTGGCAGAGCCGGGCGCCATTCATTGCCACGCGCCTACAGTGTAGATGAAAAGGTAAGGTCGGTAAAAGGAGATTGTCCGCCACAAGACATGCAACTGATGTGGCGGACAAAATCAATTCCACGGAATCAGAACTCAGCCCCGCAGTCGACCGCAGGGCTGAGCCGTACTGAAGGATTGCTACTGGCTACCCTCATCTCCGCCCTCGGGGGAGATGACGATGAAGGAACCGGTTCCTTGACGGTTGACATACAGCAACACTTGACCCTTGGCTTGGCTCGACAAACGATTGAAGTCTGCCACAGAGGTCACCGGTTGCCGATTGATGCTCTGAATGACGTCGCCCTCCTGAAGACCCGCTTGCGCCGCTGGACTGTTCGGATCAAGCTGGCTGATCACGACCCCTCTCACATTGGAAGGCAAACCTAATTGTTCGCGAATGCTGTTGGTAAGGGCCTGCACCTCAATACCGCGCAGGGCGCCTTCGGAAGGTGCCTTGCCTTGACCACCCGCGCTGGCGCTCAGATCCGCCGGGCGCTCTCCCAAAGTTACCCGCACGCTCTGCGGCTTGCCGTCTCGGAGGGTATCGAGGGTGACGCTGGTGCCGGGCGCCATATTCGTGACCGTCGCCGTCAGTTGAGTCGAATCCTGAATGGTCTGGCCATCCAACTTGCGAATCACATCGCCGGGCTTCAGGCCCGCCTTATCAGCCGGGCTTCCCGGCGTGACATCCTCTACCAGTGCTCCGGCAGTGTCCGGGACACTGAGCTGCTTGGCCAGGTCGTCCGTCAGGACATTGACGCCCACGCCCAAGAACCCGCGCGTCACCTTGCCCGTTTTGACGAGGTCGTCCATCACGTGCCTAACCGTGTTGGAGGGCACAGCAAAGCCAATCCCGATGGAAGCGCCCTCTCCCCCCGGTCCCTGGCCGGGCACGATCCAGGTGTTCAGCCCGACGACTTGGCCGTGGACATTCACCAGCGGTCCACCAGAGTTCCCCGGGTTTATCGATGCGTCGGTCTGAATGTAACTGGCCACCATACCCGCTTCCGGAGCGTGCCGCCCCAGCGCGCTCACTGCGCCTCGCGTCACCGTGAAGTCAAACCCAAACGGATTGCCAAAGGCCATCACAATATCTCCGACGTGCAGCGCGGAAGAGTCCCCCAAGGGAGCTGTCGCAAAGCCGCTGCCGTCGATCTTCACCACGGCAACGTCGGTCTGGGGGTCCTGGCCCACCACTTTGCCTTTGAACGTTCGCTTATCGGAAAGCGTGACCTGAATATCTCGCGCATTTTTGATGACGTGATTGTTGGTCACAATATATCCGTCGGGCGAAACGATCACGCCGCTTCCCAAGGCGTGCTCCCGCTGCTCGCGGGGAACCTGAGGAAACATGTTGCCGAAAAACTGCCTGAAAAACGGGTCAGCGAAGGGTGACTGCTGGACTTTAATAACCTGAGTCGATTGGATGCTCACCACCGCTGGCGTTACCGCCTGAGCGATTCGCTCATAGGCCTTGTTTTGTTGCTCCAGTGTAGCGATGTCGGGCCCGTCCAAACCCTGCCCGCTCGGGACGCTGAAGTTCGGATTGCCAGCCAACGCCTGACCCGGGAAAATATGGTGATTGGAATACAACATTATCGATAGGGCCAGACACAGGGCGCCCACGAGCGTCATGCTCAACCCTAGCAAATTCTCGCGCAGAAGTTTTTTCGTGCTCGGATGCATTCTTGACTTCCTCCTCCGTCATGCGTTCACGCTTTTCCTTGGTCCGCCTCGCATGGCTGCTTGCGGCCTCCTCATCGACCGCTGCCCACTCTATCTTAGACGCACGACCGGCGGTTTTGGTTCGCCACTTCTCGGGTAGCAGGAACGGCGGGCCGCGGCGGCGCTCCCAGCCCGACTCTGGTCCCGTCGCGCTTGCCGGCCGAGAGAGCCGGGAATCGCCTCAGTTTCAAAGGATTACGAGGGAGGATGGCCAGTTCGGGATCAAGGAGAAGCGGGGTCTTTACAAACTCGCAAACTTGGCCGTTATGCAGAAGTTTTCATGATGGTATTCAGAACGTTCACCACTGTCGGATCGTAGCGGCCCATGTCCACGCCCTTAGCAATCTCGCTCATAGCGACACGCGCGTCCCAGGCGTCACGGTAAGGCCGCCAGGCGGTCAACGCAGCGTAACCCTCGGCGACCGCGGTGATTCGCGATCCGATAGGGATGGCTTCGCCCTTCAAGCCGTCTGGATATCCATTTCCATTCCAGGACTCATGATGGTGTTGCACAATTTCGAGCAGCCGTGGTTCCACATACCCGAGCCGCTTCAGTGAGGCCACGCTTTCCATTACGTATTTTTGCAGAAGCTTGGTTTCCTGGTCGGTCAAGCTTCCGGCGCGATTCAAAATGTGATGGGGCACCGCCTCCTTCCCGATATCCTGAACATACCCGGCTTGCAGCACAATCCGTTTCAACTCGTCATTCAGGTTAAGATGGTCCGCGAGGGCAAAGGAGAGCAGCGCCACCACGCGGGAGTTCCCCACGGCCCCATCCAGCGCTTCCACGGCCAACACCACGTCCTCCGGGATGTCGATATGAGCTTCGGCGTGCCGGTATTTTTCCGCCAAGCTGGCGGGAATTACCGTGGGATCGTTCCAGCGGTCCTTGATCCCCGTGACTTCATAAACGGTGATCCTGTGCAACTTGCCCTTGAGTTGGATTTTCTCGAATTCATCTTTCTTGATGTTGGCGTCCGCATACGCCAACTTGATTTCGGTGGAGTTAGGGTCCAGGGCCAAGGCGCGCTCGAAGTGACGAATGGCCGAGGTCGCGTCGTGCAACTGAAAGCTGACTTTGCCGAGTTCGTAGAGCAGTTCGGGGGACTCGCCTTCGCTTCCGAGCTTTTCCTCGAGCGTCGCCAGGTGATCGATCAATTCGGAATCCCCTTGGCGTCCCATTCCCATGTTGCGAAGCTTCTTCGCGGCTACGCAGTGTTCGATGCCTCGGTAAGTGGGCTCGTCGATGTAGACCTTTTCCGGCAGACAAATCTCCTCCAAGCGCTTTGCCACGTTCACGCGATCACCCAGAGCGCTGTAGGCTTGGCGGCGCACACCCAGCATGCCCACAATCGAGCTGCCCGAGGCTATACCTACCCGCAGAGCCCAAGGCAAGTTCAGCCCTCTCACCTTTTGCTGCATTCTCAGTCCGGCCAGGACAGCCATCAGAGCGTGGCGATCGTAATCCACTGGTGCCCCGAACTCCACCATCACGCCGTCACCCATGTACTTGTCAATGTGTCCGCGGAACAGGTCGATGATGGGCTCCATCTGGCCCAGGAACTGGTTCAACTCCTCCAGAACCACATCGGGACGATTGCGGTCGGAATAGGAGGTGAAGTTCGTGAGATCCGTAAACATGATGCTGATGTCGCGCTTCTCGAATCGGAGCTTTCCCTGCGTGGCCAACTTGGCCACCGTCGGATCCATGGTGGTGTACAGGGTTTTTTCCACTTTTTCCTTCATGTCTTCCATCACCCGGCTGCGTTTGAGTTCTTCCACAAGCTGCCGGGTTTCTTCAAAACCCTTGGCCAGCCTCTCTTGCAGCGAGCCCACCGCGGCGCTGGTCAGGATCAGGAAGCCGCCCCATACGGCGGTTAGCAGTATGGCATCCTCCATCGTGCCATCCACTCTAAACCGGTCTGGCAAGTAATAAGCAAAGAAGGTGACGATGAGGATGCACATGGTCGCGCCCAGCACCGCGCTTCGCTTGCCCATGAAGTACGCAGCCGCCAGAACGGGGAGATAGAAGAAATTCAGGAAGGCGATCGTGTATTGGGGGATCAGATAAAAGATCGCCGCCACCATGATCAGAATCAGTGAGACAAAAAGGAATTCAATGTGGCGGGAGAGAAAATCGCGCATCTTGAGCGGCCAGCCGCCCGTGAGCATAGCGGGAAGATGCGCTTCGGAGGCAGTCTGCGTTGTGGGCTCGGTTGTGTTCATCTTGAATTGGCCTCCACCCCAGGCTGAATTGGGACCGGGGCGTACTATAACCGCATATATGTCAATGAGCAAGTGACAATCGACGAGCGGCGAACCATTCTCGGCTTCCGAATTCTGGCTCCTAGCTTCTGGTTACAGGACCGTTCGCGCTTATTCCACTCGGAGGGCTGCACGCCCCGGCTTCTCTCCACGATAGACGAAATGCGATGCGCCGGAGTTTCATGGTCATTGGATACGTCCTCATGGCAGCGAATCCTTTGCGGCGAAGGGCGGCAAGAGCAAGATACATGCGCAGGCGCGCCACAACGTCCTGTGCCATACTGTACCTGGGGAGGGTGGTCCATGAAATGGCTGCTCTGGTTTGACCTGCCGCTTCTACTGGGATTTGCGACAGCGATCGTCCTGCACGCTTGGGCATGGGATGCGCGGCACGTGATCGGCATGGCGATGGCCTCCATCGGCTTGGCGCTATGGTTTACGGCGCGGCTCCAGCTCGGCAAATCCTTTAGCGTGCGGCCGCAAGCCAGGGCGCTGGTTACAACAGGTCTATATTCCAAATTCCGCAATCCCGTATATCTCTTCGGCGGTGTGGCCTATGCTGGGCTGTTCATTGCCTGGGGCGAAGTTGTTCCACTGGTGGTCTTTTTTCTCATCTATCCGTCCTACCAGTTCTTACGGGCTAGAAAAGAAGCGGCCGTACTCGAAAAAGCTTTCGGGGATGAGTATCGCCACTACAAGGCGCGCACCTGGCTATGAGGCAGCGGTCGCGGAAGATGAGGCCTCTCAGAAGCTATAAGAACGACAAACAATCTCACGCAAAGACGGGAAGGCGCCAAGAATCGGCAAGCGAAGATTCCTCACTTTCTCATGGATCTCTGCGTCTCTGCGCCTTCGCGCGAGATTGTTTTCCCCTTCAGAGATTCTTGCAGAGGTCCCTCGTTTATCCGATTTCGTCCTAGTCCCCAATCCTGGTCTGTGTGAAAATAGGTGCGGCAGACTACAACTTCAAAGCACGGGCCGGTGGTGATCAGATCTCGCAATCGTCAACCCCGGCGAATGGAGGCGGCGATGAAGCATCTTCCTGTTGTTCTTATCCTGGCCACGTTTTTCGGTGCGGCACATCATGCTGAGGCCGCGGAAGGAGGCAAAGACGTCAAGCGGCTGCAACAGGCGGCTGACGTCATCACTGAAATCATGGGCACGCCGGAAAAGGGCATTCCGCTAGACCTGTTGAAGAAGTCGGTTTGTGTCGGGGTGATTCCATCTGAGAAAAAGATTGCCCTGGGCATCGGAGGCACCTACGGCGGTGGGGCGTTGGTGTGCCGTCGCGGCGGCATTGGCCCCTGGGGCGGGCCCTCGATGTTTACGGTGGGCGGCGCCAATGTGGGTTTTCAATTGGGTGGCCAAGCCACGGATTTCGTTTTGCTGGTGATGAACCCCAAAGGTGCGCAGAAACTGATCCAAAGCAAGACGAAGCTGGGCACAGACGCCTCCGTGGCGGGTGGACCCGTGGGGCGCGCGGCGGAGGGAGCAACTGACCTCCAGCTTCAGGCAGAAATTCTCACTTATTCGCGCTCGCGCGGGCTGTTTGCGGGAGTCTCGCTTGATGGGCAAATCGTGAAACAGGACAACGACGCCAACCAGCGCCTTTATGGTCGCAAGCTGGATGCAAAGGAAATCCTCTTCGGAACCAGCGTCAGACCTCCGGCCGCAGCCAGAGCGCTCGACGCGGCGTTGACCAAGTATTCGCCGCGCGGCGGCGCAAAGTTCGCATCGAAATAAGCCGCCCGGGCCAATCCCACCTGTGCAGATATGACCGCAAATAGGTCTCGCGATCGCGTTGACAGGGTTCGCATCTGGTTTATATAATCAAAGATTCGACAGACCAAGAGAAAGGTCACCTATGTACGCTATCTTTCAGACGGGCGGCAAACAATACAAAGTGTCTCCGGGCGACGTTATTCGAGTGGAGAAGCTTCCGGGCACGGAAGGATCACGCGTGGAGTTCAACCACGTGTTTGCGGTGCGAAAGGAAAGCTTGAACGTCGGGTCGCCACTGGTCGAGAACGCCAAGGTCACGGGGACGATTTTGCGCAACGATCGAGCCGCCAAAGTGCGAGTATTGAAGATCAAGCGCAAGAAGCAATACCGGCGCACAGCAGGGCATCGCCAGGCTTACAGCGAAGTCAAGATCCAGGACATCGTCACGCAGTGACAAGGGATTGGTGATTTGTGATTGGTGATTTGCGATTGTGGTTCTCGTCGCGAATCACCGGTCAGATTGCAAATCACAAATCAGAGATCACAAATCACAAATTGAAGGTTTTCCATGGCACATAAAAAGGGATTAGGGAGTTCACGGAACGGACGCGATTCCAACGCCCAGCGATTGGGCGTGAAGCGCTTTGACGGGCAGTTGGTGTCTGGCGGATCCATTTTGGTCCGCCAGCGAGGCACGCGCTTGAAGCCGGGCGACAATGTGGGGATCGGTAAGGACGATACTCTCTTCGCCAAAGTCTCCGGCGTGGTGAAGTTCGAGGACAAGGGCAACCGGGGGCGGTTTGTCCACATTCTTGTTCCCGCGGCAAGTTAATTTCGGGAACGCAGGCATCGAAAGCGGTGGGATCTTCCTGGGATTCGGGGTTCGGGATTTGGGGTTCGCTGAGGCTGCGAGTTCCGATGTCCGCGAGGCCCCCAATCACAGAGGGGTTCACCGCTTTTGGCGTTTTTGAAGTTTGCTTCGTGCAGATGTACTCTTAATCCCGCGCGGCTATCGAGAGCCTCCGGTTTGCGAACCCCGAATCCCGAGCCCCGAAACCCGTCTTTCCCATGTTCATCGACGAATCCAGAATTCGGATCGCAGGCGGCGAGGGAGGGAACGGCTGTGTGGCCTTCCGGCGCGAGAAGTTCGTGCCTCGAGGCGGGCCGAGCGGGGGTGATGGCGGCCGGGGCGGCAGCGTCTACCTCGAGAGCACCGAAGGCTTGAATACGCTGCTCAAGTTCCGATATAAGCGGGAATTCTCCGCCGAGCGCGGGCGGCACGGCGAAGGCTCCAACTGCCACGGCCGAGACGGAGAGGACTTGACCATCCAGGTGCCCGTCGGCACCGTGGTCTATGACGAGGAGTCGGGAGAAAGAGTGTGGGATTTCGACGCGGCGGGCCAGAAATTTCTGGCGGCGAAAGGCGGGCGCGGTGGGCGCGGCAACGCGCGCTTTGCGACCTCGACCCATCAAGCCCCGCGCAAAGCCGAGCGCGGCGCGCCGGGCGAAGTCCGCACCTTGAAGCTCGAACTGAAACTTCTGGCTGACGTGGGACTCGTCGGCTTTCCCAATGTGGGCAAATCGACCTTGATCTCGCGGCTCAGCTCGGCGCGGCCCAAGATTGCCGATTACCCGTTCACCACGCTCGAGCCGCACCTCGGCGTAGTGGGTCTCGACCAGGAGAGGTCGTTCGTGATGGCTGATATCCCAGGTCTAATCGAGGGCGCTCACGAAGGCCGCGGCCTGGGCATTCGATTTCTCAAACACGTTGAGCGCACGCGGCTCCTCCTTCAGATGATCGACGTGGCGGAAACGTCAGGCCGCGACCCGGTGGACGACTATTACGTCATCCTGAAAGAACTCGAGAGCTTCAGCGGGGCTCTGGCACAAAAACCGATGCTGATTGTCGCCTCGCGCATCGACGTGGCGGGCAGGGGCGATCGCCTGAAAAAGTTGCGGAAGTTCTGCCGCCAGCGGCACGAGCGGCTTTACGAAATCTCCGCCGTGACGGGCGAAGGGTTGGAAGCGTTGAAGAACGCGGCCTGGGCGAAGCTCGAAGAGATCCCTCGGCCCGCGCCGCATGAGAGTCCGGCGGTCGTGCAAGAGTCGTAGTAGGCGGGTGACGAAAGGTGCCGGCGGCAATGTCAACTGGGAAATGGAAGATGGTAAATGGGAAATGGCAAGTAACACGCTCACGCATCCTATCCGGCGCTATGATCTCCGGCCATTTACCATTTTACATTTCCCATTTGCCATTGTTTTTGCGGCGAGGCGAATGAAAAGGCCTCCGCGCCTGAGAAAGCTGGGATACACTAGGCCAGGACCTGACCACTATTGAACATCGCGCTCTTTGGCGGAACGTTTGATCCTATCCATGCCGGGCACCTTCGGGCCGCCCGGGTGGCTATGCGCCGGTTCGCGCTGGACAAGGTACTTTTCGTGCCCTCGGGCAATCCGCCTCACAAAGTGAGAGATCATCTTACACCCTTTGAGCACCGCTTTGCGATGGTGGCGCTGGCCTGCGTGGGCGAGCCACGATTTGTGCCTTCACTTTTGGAAGCGCCGGCCGACGACGGCCGGATTTATTACTCGGTCACAACCACAGAGCGGGTGAGACGCTCGCTGGATAGCAGGGATCATCTCTTCTTTCTGATCGGCGTTGACGCTTTCCTCGATCTGCCGCAGTGGAAGGGATACCGCCACTTGCTGGACCTGGTGGATTTCATTGTCGTCTCGCGGCCCAAATATTCGGACAGCGATATTGCCCGAGTCGTGCCGGAAGAACTTCGCGGGCCTGGCCCGAACGACCTTTCGCACCACACCATCGCTCTCCGAAAGAGCACGCTGCACATCCTGCGTGGTGTAGATGTTCCAGTCTCCTCCCGCGAAATTCGCGCCGCGATACGCGCCCGCCGCGACGTAGCTGGCCTTGTTCCGCCGCTTGTGGAAGAATACCTACGGAAGGAGAGTTTGTACCGCCCCGGCAGCTCGGGAACCACGTGATGATGACAGCACACCTGCGGGATGCGGTTCGCGCCGCTCAGGACCGGAAAGCCATAGACCTGGACATTCTGAATCTGGAAGGCATCTGCGCCTTCACCGATTTCTTTCTGATTTGCAGCGGAACCTCTTCCCGCCACATGCAGGCGATCTGCGATGCGATTCTGGAGGAGTTGGAAAAGTCCGGCGTTTCACCCACGCACGTGGAAGGCTATGGGCAGGCGGAGTGGATTCTGCTCGATTATCTGAATTTTGTCGTTCACATTTTTTCGGAGCGCGCCCGCAGCTTCTATGACCTGGAACGCCTTTGGAAGACCGCGGCGAAGGTGAAGAGCGAGGAGTTAGGGATCGAGGACTCAGAATTAGAAACTGAATAATTAAAAATTAAGAATTCAAAATCAAAAAGAATGAATCCTGAAAAGAAATCCGATTCCGAAACGAGGCGTCCACGGCAAGGACAGCCACAAGAAATTGGCGAGCGCTCGGTGGCTTATGCTCTGCGGGCGATCAAGCTCTTTCAGTTCTTGCAGGCCCGGAAAGACGGCGCTGGTTGGATTTTGGGCAAACAGTATCTGCGCTGTGCAACTTCTATCGGCGCTAACATCGAGGAGTCCCAAGCCGCAGAGAGTCGTTTGGACTTTGTACACAAACTGGGCGTCGCGCTGAAAGAAGCCAGAGAAAGCCGCTATTGGCTTCGACTGTTGGCTGAATCGGGAATTGTCCGGGCGAGCAAATTGAAACCCCTGACCAAGGAAACAGGGGAGCTGGGGAATGTGATCGCTTCGATCATCATGAACACGAAAAGAAATCAGAAATTCAAAACTCAAGGTTCCCACACGCCCAGCGCCTCTTCCTAAATCGGCGGTTGGAGAGAAGACGATTCGACGCTGCGCTTTTTGATTTTGAATTTTTACTTTTGATTTTGATGCGGATCCGGGTTATTTGCGAAGGCAAGCCCAAGGACGCGCATTTACGCGCCCTGGAAGCCGATTTTCGCAGCCGGATCGCGCACTTCAGCGAAATCGTGGTGGAAGAGATCCAGCCCTGGCGCAGGCGGAAGGGCGGAAGGGCGGAGAGCCTTTCCTCCGCCGAGCAGCGAACCTTGGAAAAACTGCGCGGGAGCTATAAGGTCTTCTTGGACGGGCGCGGGCGCGAGTGGACCTCGGAAGCGTTCGCCGAGTGGCTCGGCGAACACGCGCTACGCGGAACGCGCGAGTTGGCATTTGTGGTGGGAGGTCCAAACGGGTTCTCCGAGGCATTCCGAAAGCAGGCCGATCTTCTTTTGGCCCTGTCGCGAATGACCCTCACGCGCGACTGGGCTCGCGCCCTGCTCCTGGAACAAATCTATCGCGGATTCACGATCTTGCGGGGCTATCCCTACCCGCGATGAGGGAGTAGGCAGTAGGCAGAAACTGGAAATTGGAAAATGGAAATTGGCCAGAACCTCGCCGCCTCCAGTTTCCAATTTCCAGTTTCAGTATGATTCAGGATTCGAGGCGAGAATGGCCGATACCAAACGCGGACTAGTAATCGTTCTTACCGGCCCGGGAAAAGGCAAGACCACTGCCGCGCTGGGCACTGCGTTTCGCGCTGTGGGACAAGGACTCAGAGTTCTGATGGTACAATTCATCAAAGGCTCGTGGCATTATGGAGAACTGGACGCGGCCAAAATGCTCGGGGACTCGCGGTTTGAGATTCTCCCTATGGGCCGCGGTTTCGTGAAGGTGGGCGCCGAAAAGCCGGACCCGGAAGACGTCCGGTTGGTTCAGGAGGCTTGGCAGTTCGCGGCCGGCAAAATCAAGAGTGGCGATTGCGACTTGCTGATACTCGACGAAATCAATTACGCGATCAGTTATAAAATGCTGGACCCCGAAGTGGTGGTGGAAGCGCTTCGACAAAAACCGGATATGCTTCACGTGATTCTCACCGGGCGGACCGCCCATCCGTCTATTGTCGAATGCGCTGATCTGGTGACCGAGATGCGCGAGGTGAAACATCCGTACCAAAAGGGAATTCAGGCGCAGAGAGGGATAGAATACTGAAGATTGAGCGATTGGGTGATTGAGTGATTGTATGATTGAATTCAAAAACCGCCCGGTGTCAGTTGTCCGTAGTCCGTCGTCAGGAACTGTGAGCCGACATCTCACATCGTCGATAGATTGGACAACGGACAACTGACCACGGACAACGGACGTCTTATCCGTCAATCACTCAATCGCTAAATCGCTCAATCACTCAATAAAAAGATGGCTTGGTTTCGCAAAGAAAATCGAGCGCTGCAAACGACTCCGGAGAAGCGCGTGCAGACCGAGGGGCTATGGGTGAAGTGCGAGGGCTGCAAACAAATCCTCTGGAAAAAAGACCTCGAAGCCAATTTACAGTGCTGCCCGAAATGCAACTTCCACTTCAAGATGAGCGCCAGGGCGCGCCTCGAAATGCTGTTTGATGGCGGCGAGTATCTGGAGCACGACGCCCGCTTGGCATCGACCGATCCGCTGGGGTTCAAGGACACCAAGAGCTATCGCGACCGGCTAAGAAAGGCCGAGCGAGAGACCGGGCTGAAGGACGCGCTCATCACCGGCGAGGGCGCACTCGAGGGCAAGCCTGCAATCATCTGCGCCATGGAGTTCCAGTTTGTGGGTGGCAGCATGGGCGCGGTGGTCGGCGAGAAAATCACCCGCGCCATCGACCGGTGCATTGAGCGAAGATTGCCGCTGGTCATCGTGTCCTGCTCGGGCGGAGCGCGGATGATGGAAGGCGCGATCAGCTTGATGCAGATGGCCAAAATCAGCGCCGCACTGGCCCGCCTGGACCGAATCCCTCTGCCCTACCTCTCGGTCCTCACCGATCCCACCACCGGAGGTGTAACCGCCAGCTACGCCATGCTCGGCGACCTGAACATCGCGGAGCCCGGTGCGTTGATCGGGTTTGCCGGACCACGTGTGATCGAGCAAACAATCAAGCAGAAGCTGCCTCCGGGTTTTCAGCGAGCGGAGTTCCTGCTGGAGCACGGCATGCTGGACGCCATCGTGCCGCGCAAAGAATTGAAAGCCTACTTGGCCCACACGCTGATTCTCCTCAAGGCGTATGAGGCGCGGTAGAGAGCAGGAAGTACGGCCATCAGCGGTCAGCTATCAGGTTTCAGCAAACACCGCAAACCGGGTAGCTCGCTGAAACCTGATTGCTGATAGCTGAAAGCTGGATTCGAATGGACTACACCCAGTGCCTGGACAATCTGACGGCTCTCGGCCACGAATTGCGCGGCGCGAAGTTCGATCTCAAGACCATCCAGGCGATCCTGGCGCCCCTGGGCAATCCGCAGACGAAATATCTCACCGCCATCGTGGCCGGGACCAACGGAAAAGGCTCAACGGCAGCGATGCTGGCGAACATCCTCACCAAGGCCGGCTATCGCACCGGCCTTTATACGTCGCCCCACTTGATATGCGTCAATGAAAGGATTCGAATCGACGGTGAAGACGTCTCTGACGCCGACTTCGCCGCCTGCTTCAGCGAGGTATGGCAGACCGTGGACCGGATGGTGGAACGAAAGAGTCTGGACCACCGCCCGAGCTTTTTTGAATTCCTGACGGCCACGGCGTTCTTGCATTTTGCGCGGTCGCTGGTTGATTTTGTCGTGCTCGAGGTCGGGATGGGCGGGCGCCTCGACGCCACCAACGTAACCGAACCGCGGGTGGCAGTGATTACGAACGTCGATTTGGACCACGAGCAGTTCTTGGGCAACACCCATACCGCTATCGCATTGGAAAAAGCCGGCGTCATCAAGCCGCACCGGCCTGTCATCTCCGGCTGCGAACATCCCGAGGCGGCAGAGGTGATCCGCCGGCGAGCAGCGGAACTCGACGCGCCGCTGCTGGAGATTTCGAAGGCTGCCGAGTTGCTAAGAGTTCGCAGTGTCGACGGGCAATACTTGTTTGACTTGTCCCTGGGCGGCATGCGCTTCGGCTCGCTCACCTCGGTGGGGATGGGCCGTTTTCAGATGATGAACGCGGTCGCTGCCGTCGCCGCCGCCTTGCGCCTTTCCCAGGACGGGTTGAACATTCCGCGCGCGGCGATTGTGGATGGGCTTCGCACCGCGTCGTGGCCGGGCCGGCTCGAGGCGGTCCTCGCTCATCCCCTCGTGGTGCTCGACGGAGCGCATAATCCTGCCGCCGCGCGCGAGGTCGCTGCCCACGCCAAAACCCATTGGCAGGGGCGGAACCTGCGGCTGGTTTATGCGTCGATGCGCGACAAAGCCATCGGAGAAATCAGCGAAATCCTTTTCCCGCTGGCGGACGAGCTGTTCTTGACCAAGCCCGAGCACGCTCGCGCCGCCACGCCGGATGAAATTCTGGCCGCAGCCCGACGACGTCCCGAGCGGGTTCTGTTGGAGCCCGACCCGGTCCGCGCCCTGAAATCGGCATGCCGAAACAGTTCGGCGGAAGACGTCGTGCTGGTGACGGGCTCCCTCTTCCTGGTAGGCGCGATCCTGCGGGCGATGCGCGAAAAGCGACTCGCGCTGGGGACGCTCGCCAAGCAGACAACCAGTCCGCAGTCACATTGATCGAAACATGGGAATGGTCTCTACCGTGCCCGCCCCCAAAGCCCCGCCGCCCCCACAGGCCCCCCAGAATAGAACGGCGCGGTACTACCTGAGCTATCTCCGGTCGCTGGTCTTCACCAACCCGCTGATCTATTTGGAGACGGCCGTCTGTGGAACGCTTTCCCTCTGCGGCTCGCTCTTCGACAGCCGCGGCCGCTGGCAGCACGGCTGCGCGCGCACGTGGTCCTGGTTGATTCTGAAAACCAGCCGAATCCGCGTAAGAGTCGAAGGCTTGGAAAATATTCGTCCTGGCGAGACGGTGATTTTCTGCGCCAACCATGCCAGTGCCATGGATATTCCGATTCTCTTCGTGAGCCTTCCCGTGCAGTTTCGTTTCCTGGCCAAGCGATCGCTGTTTCATCTTCCCTTTCTGGGATGGCACCTGCGGCGCTCTGGCCACATCTCGATCGACCGAGGGCGAGTTCATCAGGCGAGAAAGGGCTTTGAAGAGGCGGCGCGGAAAATTCGTGAGGGGAAATCCGTGGTCTTGTTTCCGGAAGGGCACCGCAGCCGATCGGGCGAGATGTTGCCCTTTAAGAGCGGAAGTTTTCTTCTGGCGGTTCTTTCCGGTGTGCCTATCGTGCCCATCACCCTGAACGGCACGCGCGAGGTTTTAGTGCCCGATACGCATCACGTCCGCCCAGGCCAGACGGAGATTATTTTTCACGAACCGATCCCGACGAAAGGACTGACACTGAACGACGTCGATGCTCTCTCGGCAAGAATTCGCAAACAGATCGCGTCAAGAATTCCTGAGCCATCGTAGGGCCGCCCCTCGGGGCGGCCGCGCTTGACCTCAGGGCCGGTACAGGCCGGGGCAAGCCCCGGCCCTACGAAATACATCATGCAGATAACACTGACGGATAGAGTGGCGGTAGTCACGGGCGGATCGCGGGGAATTGGCGCGGCGACGGTGCGGCTTTTTGTCCAGGCTGGCGCTAAGGTTGTGTTCAACTATCACCAGGATCGCAAGGCAGCGAGCGAAGTGGTCCGCGCCTGTGGCCACAGCGGCCGCGTGAAGGCCGTGCGCGCTGACGTCTCCAAGATGGCCGACGCGAAGCGGCTGATTGACGCGGCTATCCGTGAATTCGGGCGCGTGGACATTCTCGTGGCCAACGCAGGGATTTGGCCGGCCGAACCGACGCCCATCGAGAAGATGACCGAACTCGAATGGGACGAAATGATGGCGATCAATTTGAAGGGCGTCTACTCGGTGATTCACTACGCCGTTCCGCAGATGATTCGGCAGAAATCGGGCCGGATCATCGCCGTGTCCTCGACAGCGGGCCAGCGCGGCGAGGAGTTTCATACGCACTACGGTGCGAGCAAGGGCGGAATCATTAGCTTGGTGAAAGGTCTGTCCACGGAGTTGGCGCCGCACAATATCCTGGTGAATTGTGTCGCGCCGGGATGGGTGGACACGGATATGGCCGCGCCCGTGACGCGGAACCGGCGAGAGTATCGCGCCGCGATTCGGCCGATCCCTCTCGGTCGCTTCGCGCGGCCGGAAGAAATTGCCATGCCGATTTTGTTTTTGACCTCCGAAATGGCATCTTACATAACGGGAGAAATATTGAACGTCAATGGAGGAAACGTTCTCTGTGGTTAAATCTGTAGTCCGATTCAGGCGGCCGGCGCTCGCCGTCGTGTTAGCGTCCCTAAGTATCACGGTCGCTTTGGCCCTGGCGCAAGAGGCCGCGCAGAATCCAAATCCCACGGAACTTGCCGGGCGGCCTCCTGTGATTACTCCCAAGGCGCAGGACATTCTGGATAAGACGATCCAGGCGCTGGGCGGTCCGGCCTTCCTCGGATTCAAGCGCTTGACTACTACCGGCCGGACATTCACCATTGAGGACGAAAAGACGGCCGGGCTCGCGCCATTTGAAAGCTACGTGGAGTATCCGGACAAGAGGCGGCTTTCCTATGGCAAGAAGTTGCCGGTAGTCCTCATCAATAATGGCGAGCGTGGATGGGAGGTGGACCGCCTCGGGAAAACAACCCAAAAGCGCGATCAACTTCTGCGGTGGCAACTTTCCGTTCGCTACGGCCTGGAAAATCTGTTGCGGCTGCGCATCCACGAGCCCGGCATGTTGATTCAGGAAAGTGGCACGGATTTTATCGACCAGTTTCCCGCCCGCGTTGTAACCATGATCGATGCCCGCCAGGTCGAGGTGAAGTTGTACCTCAACAAAGCTACTTACTTGCCGGTTCGCATCCAATACCGCGTACGCAACCCCCGTGATGACGACTGGGACGAGTATGCGGATGTCTACGCCGACTATCGGACGTCTCAAGGAATCCAGACGCCGATGCACATCACGCGGTTTTTGAACGACGAACGAATTTCGGAGACCTTCCGAAATACCGCGAAGTACAACGAGGATTATCCGTCCTCTTATTTCCAGGCTCCGTACTGAAGGCCCGGCATCTGTTATAATGCCGTATCGGGATTTCTATGGGACGAGCGTTTTCAGCCCACAGCACCACCATCCTCAGCGTGCGTCGCGAGGGGCGTCTCGCCATGGGGGGCGACGGCCAAGTGACGATGGGTGAAAGCATCGTCAAGACTAAGGCCCGAAAGATTCGCCGGCTCTATGGTGACAAGATTGTGGCCGGTTTCGCCGGTTCCACGGCAGACGCGCTCTCGCTTTTTTCCCGCTTTGAGCAGAAGCTGGACGAATATCACGGCAACTTGAGCCGCGCGGTGGTGGAACTGGCCAAGGATTGGAGGACCGACCGCGCCCTGCGGCACTTGGAAGCACTTCTGCTGGTGGCCGACGAGAAGAACACTTATCTCGTGAGCGGCAACGGGGACGTCATCGAGCCCGATGATGGGATTGTGGCCATCGGCTCCGGTGGGCCTTACGCCCTGGCCGCCGCACGCGCCTTGGCCAAACACACGCAACTCACCGCCAAGGAGATCGTGCAAGAGGCCATGCATCTCGCGGGCGATATCTGTATTTTTACGAATCAGCAAATTGTGATCGAGGAGTTGTAAATCGTCACTTGTCCTTTGTCATTTGGCCGTTGTCAGTTGTCCGTTCTGGAAAAGTTCTTCAGTACATCAGCTTGTCAGTATTTCAGTTTGGCGACGGATTCGCCATTTAACGAGCGACAAAGGACGAAGGACCAAGGACTGAGGACACTCTTTTATGGTTTTTTACCTTCCAGAGACTGCTGAAGCCTTATCCGCGCTCGATGAAATGACGCCGCGCCAGATCGTGGTTGAGCTGGACAAGCACGTGGTCGGCCAGATGGAAGCGAAGCGCGCCGTGGCCATCGCGCTGCGGAACCGAATGCGCCGGCAGAAACTAGCCGAAGAGCTCGCCGAAGAGATTCTGCCCAAGAACATCATCATGATCGGGCCGACCGGCGTGGGCAAGACGGAGATCGCACGGCGCCTGGCCCGTCTGGCCAATTCTCCTTTCCTAAAAGTCGAAGCTTCGCGCTTCACGGAAGTCGGCTACGTGGGCCGTGATGTCGAGTCCATGATTCGCGACCTGGTGGAAATCGCCATCGACATGGTGAGGGAAGAAAAACTGGATGAGGTGTCGGAAAGGGCCGAACAAAACGCCGAGGAGCGCTTGCTGGATCTTTTGCTTCCTCCGCCGGTGGCTCCCCAACGCCCGAGGCCGGGGGGCAATGATGATCAGGACCTCGCGGTTGCCGAAACCCTTCAGCGGACCCGAGAGAAACTGCGCGCCCAGCTCCGCGAAGGCAAATTGGATGACCGCCAGGTGGAAGTGGACGTTCGGGAGCGAAGCTTCCCCGCCTTTGAAATCGTCTCCTCCCAGGGCATCGAGGAGATGGACATCAATATCAAAGACATGCTTCCCGGTCTCTTTGGCCAAAAAAGTAAGAAGCGCAAGATGAAGGTTACGGAAGCGATGGAGTACTTGATCCAGGAGGAAGAAAACAAGCTCATCGATATGGACCAGGTCACGCGCGCGGCGGTGGAGCGTACGGAGCAATCCGGCATTATGTTCATCGACGAAATCGATAAAATCGCCGGCCGCGAGCATGGGCACGGGCCGGAAGTAAGCCGCGAGGGCGTGCAGCGGGACATCCTGCCCATCGTCGAAGGAACCACAGTGAACACCCGCTACGGGATGGTCCGGACCGACCACATTCTTTTTGTCGCCGCCGGCGCCTTCCACGTCAGCAAGCCCTCCGACCTGATCCCCGAGCTTCAGGGGCGCTTTCCCATCCGGGTGGAATTGCACTCGCTGAGCGTGCAGGACTTTATTCGCATTCTGAATGAACCCAAGAGCGCGCTGGTGAAGCAATACATTGCGCTGCTGGAAACGGAGGGCATCAAGCTCTCTTTCACCGACGACGCGCTGGAAGCAATCGCCGACTTCGCCGCCCGCGTCAACGAGCAGACGGAGAACATCGGGGCGCGGCGGCTTCATACCATCATGGAAAAACTTCTGGACGAGATTTCGTTCGAAGGGCCGGACTTGGCGAAGAAGACCGTGCGCATTGACGCGGCCTACGTCCAGAGCCAATTGGCGGAAATTGTCAAGAATCAGGACCTGAGCCGGTACATTCTCTAAAACAAAGTGGCAAGTGGCGAGTGGCATGTGGCGAGTAGTAAGCGGCCGGGTGGCGAGAGAAAGGACCTCGTCCTTCAACTTGCCACTTGCCACTTGCCACTGTTTTGTGCGGTGTGCTTTGGCTGCGGTGTTGCCGGCCAACCTCACCCGCCGCGCGTCGAGCGGCCCGAGGCGGTCACCGATCTGGCGATGATGCAAAAAGGGCCGGCATTTGTGCTTTCCTTCACGCCCCCACGGCGAGCCGTAGACGGCCAGCGGCTCACCAAGCCCCTCGAGATCGAGCTATTCCGTGCCATCACAAATCCTGGCGAAAAAGCTCCTGCCAGCTTGGCGGCCGCGGCTCCCTGGACGACCGTGCCCGCCGACGATTTAGCTCGGCACACCTCGGGCGACAAAGCTGTCCTTTCGGAACGGCTTTCCGATTCAGAACTTGCCCAATACCAGGGCGCGACAATCACATTTGCGCTTCGCGGTTTGACATTTGGCTTCCGGCACCGGCGGCTCGACAGTGAGCTCTCGAACCTTGCCCGAGGCATGCTCCTGGACGTTTCCGGCCCGGTCGAAGATCTTCAAATCAAAACAACTGAAAACGCGCTGGAATTGAGCTGGACGGCTCCGGAACGCAGTCTGAGCGGCAGACCGCTCTCCGATCTTGCAGGCTATCGCGTCTATCGAAGTCAGACTGGAAAGCCTGGGACGTTTCAAGTGCGTCGCGAAACAATTTCCGCGGCATACTCTGATTCGGATTTCGCTTTCGATCACACCTATTTCTACAAGGTTTGCGCCCGGTTCAGGCGGGCCGCCCAAGTGGCGGAGAGCGAGGACTCAGCGGTGGTCGAAATCACTCCGCACGACACGTTTCCACCCGCCGCGCCGAAAAATGTTTCCGGCTTGTTCAGCGCGGACGCGGTGCAGCTTGTGTGGACGGCCAACACTGAGCCCGACCTCGCCGGCTACAATGTTTACCGGCGTGAGGGGGAGGCTGCGTGGCGGAAATTGAATTCCGACCCGCTCCGCACGCCGACGTTTGAAGACCGTACAGTTCAGCCGGGCCACCAATATCTCTATCGCGTGACCGCGGTCGATCTCGCCCACAACGAGAGCGCGCCATCGGAAGAGACGGCGGTGGAGACTGGAAACTAGAAACTGGAAATTGGAAACTCGAAATTGGAAGTGAAGCTGGAAATCGACGCGCTCTCTGCCGCTGCTCTCTCGCCGCCTCCAGTTTCCATTTTCCAGTTTCTATTTTCCAATCTATAATCAGATCGATTTTGCCCGGCCTCCAAAGGGGATGAAGCGCTGTGGTTCTTCCCGAGGATTCGTCAGTGCGATTCTTTGTCACGTTGATGGCCTGCGCTGCGGCGGCGCTGGCCGCGGCGTTAGGGTTGGTGATTTGCTCCCGGCGGCGGCGCCGGTCTCCCGAAGAAGCTGAGCGCCTGCGACGACTGGACGTGAACCGGCGCGGGCGAGTGACCCACGGCCAAATCCTCGATTTGCTTGAACCCGAACCCGGACAGCCCGGGGCGCGAATGGTGGTTTTCAAATACGAAGTCGCGGGCGTCACCTATGAAGCCGCTCAGGATATATCGGCGTTGCCCAGTGTCATCGCCCAGGTCCGCAAAGCGACGGGACTATCAGCAAGATTGAAATACGATGTGGACCGCCCGACAAACTCGATTGTCGCGTGCGAGGAGTGGTCGGGGGTCCCTGAGGTGAAGGAGCAGGAGCGAGGAGCACGAAGTTAGGTATTGGCGATCGGTTTAGCGGATGAGGTTCAAAATTATGAATTATGAAGGATGAATTATGAAGCTGAAAATGATCGGATTTCGGATGGAGTCTCATAATTCATAATTTATAATTCAAAAATTTCAAACCAGTTTCGAACACAGAACGCTAAATGCAACCACGCGTTTCCACACATGACGCATCAAGAAAAATTGGATGAGTTGCGCCGGCGGCACGATCGCGCTGAAGACGGGGGCGGGCACGAGCGCCGCGCCCGCCAGAAATTGGAAGGCAAGATTCCCGCCCGCGAGCGGCTCGAGTTGCTCTTCGACGAAGGCACATTCGAAGAAATCGACAAGCTGGTGGAGCATCGCTGCCAGGATTTTGGCATGGCCGAGCAGCGCATTCCCGGCGACGGCGTGGTAGCGGGATTTGGGCGCATTGAAGGCCGATTGGCTTACGCCTTTGCCCAGGATTTCACCGTGTTCGGCGGCTCGCTCAGCGAAGCTAACGCGGCCAAGATTTGCAAGATCATGGATCTGGCCATGAAAGTGGGTGCGCCCATCGTTGGGCTGAACGATTCGGGCGGGGCGCGCATTCAGGAGGGCGTGGCGTCTTTGGCCGGTTACGCCGATATTTTCCTGCGTAACACGCTGGCCAGCGGCGTCATTCCGCAGATTTCCGCCATCATGGGGCCGTGCGCGGGCGGCGCGGTCTATTCACCCGCCATCACTGACTTCACGCTGATGGTGGATAAATCCAGTTACATGTTCGTGACCGGCCCGGACGTGATCAAGACCGTGATGCACGAAGACGTCACGAAGGAAGATCTGGGCGGGCCCATGACGCACAACGCGGTGAGCGGCGTGGCCCATTTTCTGACGCGCGACGACGCGGATTGCCTGGCCCTGGTGCGCGAACTGCTCTCCTTCATGCCGCAGAACAATCGCGAGGACCCGCCCGCCGTGGAGGCCACCGACCCCATCGATCGCCGCGACGAAGCCTTGGACGCGCTGGTGCCTGCGGAGTCCGACCGGCCTTACGACATTAAGGACATCATTCTCCGCGTTGTGGACGACGGCTATTTCCTCGAAGTGCAGGAACATTACGCGAAAAACCTTGTGGTAGGCTTCGCGCGATTGGGCGGCCACAGCGTGGGCATCGTCGCCAACCAGCCCGCAGTGCTCGCGGGTTGTCTCGATATCAACGCCTCGGTGAAGGGCGCGCGCTTTGTCCGCTTCTGCGACGCGTTCAATATTCCCCTCATCACTTTCGAAGATGTGCCTGGATTTCTTCCGGGCACGCAGCAGGAATTTGGCGGCATCATCCGCCAGGGCGCGAAGCTGCTCTACGCCTTTGCGGAAGCTACAGTGCCCAAGATCACCGTGATCACTCGCAAGGCTTACGGCGGCGCCTACTGCGTGATGGCGTCAAAGCACATTCGCACTGATGTGAACTTCGCCTATCCCACGGCGGAGATTGCCGTCATGGGTCCCGAAGGCGCCGTCAACATCGTCTACCGGCGCGAATTGCAGAGCGCCGAGGACCCGGAACAACTGCGCCGTGAAAAAGTGGAAGAATTCCGCCACCGCTTTGCCAATCCTTACATCGCCGCCGAGCGCGGCTACGTGGACGCCGTCATCCTGCCGCGCGACACCCGCCCCAAACTCATCGCCGCCCTCAAGATGCTCGAAACCAAGCGCGACACCAACCCGCCCAAGAAGCATGGGAATATCCCATTGTAAGAGCATAATCGGGCAGAGACGGCATTTGCTGTTGTACGTGTGTTTCGGTTGCCAGGTTACACGCGGAGGGATCCATGGCCAGGGTCGCATTGAGCAGAAGAAGCTTTAACGCGGACCTGCATAAAGTGCTCACCAGCAGTCATCAGCCTTCATGCGTAATTGCGGTGGCTCTCGATGGTGGCCACGTGTTCGATTTCCAGATTCATGTGGCGGAGGCGCCCGCTGATGATCTTGAAGATTGCGAAGGCAATTTGCGGGCGCTCAATGATCAGTTCACGGAAGCTCTCGCGGTCGATTTTCAAAACCCGGGTCGGCTCCAGTGCCCTGACCGAGGCTGAGCGCGAAGTATCCTCAAGGATGGACATCTCCCCGAAGCATTCCTCCTCGCCCAGCGTGACGACGGGATACTCGTGCGAGTCCGCTCGCCGGAATACCTCCACCTTACCTTGTACGACGACATAAAGGTGGTGGGCGGACTGGCCCTCTTCGAAGATGATTTCACCCGGTGCGAATTCCTTTTCCAAGGCGATCTCTGCCAAGGCGGCCAATTCTTCACTGTCCAGGCCCGCGAACAAGGGAGCTGATTCCAGTATCAGCACTTTTTCAACTGTCAGCATAGGTGTGCTCCTAGCGGATTGGTCGGTTGCTTCGGCGTGCGTGCCCGTGATTCTTTGAGCGGCACGGCGCAAAGCGGGGTCAGACGATTGTTCGGCGCTGTGCACATGCGGTCGCCAAGCTTCGGCATAGGCGCGCCATCCCGCCCACAGAGCCGTCTCCCGAACCATGCCTTCCGAGTCGGCGAGCAGCGCCAGCAGCAAGCTTGGGTTCCTGGCGGGGTGTTCACCCAAGTAGTATGCCGTGCAAACCCGCACCCAGGGCTTGGAATGGTGGGCGAGAGCTTCAAGCATCGATTTAGGCGGCTCGGGTCTTGTCATACGTCGGCGCCGGTTCTAATAGCCCCAGGATCTGCCTTCCAATGGTCTTGGGGGCCAGGTTGTCCAGAGCCTCCAGCGCGTCGGCCCTTTGGCGTGCCTCACCAGAGTTCAGCTTCGTAAAGATCGCCAGCATCTGTTCGCGCCCACACAGGATTCCCAGCATGTGGAAGACGCGTTCTTCAATTTTCACCCGGTCTTCTTTGAGCGCCTGGGCCAGCATTCGTTCCGGCTGGCTGACGGGTTTGGAGACCAGGGCCTGCGAGCAGAGGAAGCTCTGGCGAAAGGCGGTCAGCTCGTCGCTGGCAAACTGGAACAGCGCGGCGCGGGCCTCTTCCGGCAGGGCGGCGGAGCGGGCGCGGTGTTCGAAAGATTTGAGCACTTTCCAACGCACCCGCCACTCACGGTCTTTCAGAAGAGCGATCAGGGTGGGGATGACCTGAGGGCCTTCGAGGCGGCCCAGGACATCGGCCAATTCACTGCGAACCTCGGTTTGTTTGGAGGTCAACGCGGTTTGTGCCAATTGCTGGGCGCAGGCCACGCCCGCGTTCTTCGCGATTGCCGCCAAGCTTCGGCGCGCCACGTGTCGCACTTCCGGCGCGCCGCCCAACGCCTCGACGAGCGCAGGAATAACGCGAGGCGAGCCGATGACACCCAGTGCTTTGGCGGCCTGCGTGCGGAGGTCTACATCCGGGTCATGCAAGAGCTCGCAAAGCAGGTCCATCGAGGAATCTGAAGGCAATCGCTCGAGAGCGAATATTGCCGTCGAGCGCGCCTCGGAATCGCCGTGCGCCAGCTCCTGGAGCAAGGGGAGCCAATCCGACACTTGCTCAGCTCCCGGGATCGTGGCGAGAGCGAGCACAGCATTAACCCGTACCCTCCGGGAATCGTCTTGGAGGAGCGGCTGTGCCTTCTCCAAGAGCCTCGGGTCATGGGCCGAGGTGAGAGCCTCGAGTGCATTAGCTCGGACGCGGGAATCCGGGTCGTGAAGCGAAGAGGTGAAAAGATCGATGTGCTCGGCCCCAGCCAACCGGCCGAGGGCGGAGAGGGCGGTAGCGCGAACACGCGGGTCCGCGTGGGAGGCCAGTGCCGCAAGCGCCTCGGCGGCCTGCGCGGTGCCGCAAACCTGGAGGAAGTGGACTGCGGCCACCACGCGCTCCGGCTGCTCACTCTGCAAGGTCTGCAAAAGCAAACTGAGGCTGACGCGATCGCTCAACTTGCTCAAGGCGTCGGCAGCGTGCAGTTGCAGCATCGTGCTGCCTTGTTGCAGGTTTCGCAGCAGGGCGCGGATGTAGCCTTTCTTCGCCGTCAGGGCAAATCCCAGCCAGGTAAGCGCCAACACGACGGCGCCCCAGGAGAGCTGCTGCCCCGAGACGATTTCTCTCCCATGCCAGCGGAAGGTCTTCAGCAGATTATTGCCCACCAGAATCAAAGCTCCCGCCGCTGCCAACGACAGGGGGCGAATGTAACCCTCCATGAAACCCCGCACGCGCGGTCGCCGATCAGGCGGGACGGGGTTATAGAGGAGTTGATAGGAGGAGTCAGAGAACGTGTAAAGCATCGTGGCGTCGGCGAGCTTGGTGCTCACGACCGAGGAGAAGCCATAGCGAAGGCTCATCCAACTGGTGCCGAGGAAAAGCACCGCAGGATGGAAATTGATCGTCGCGCCGACTCCCAGCCGGTCAATCACGGCCCGCGTGAGAAACAATTGGACGACGAGGCAGGAAAGTCCTTGTACTCCTACGAACCGCCCGAAAAAGGTGGTCAGACCATTGGGATCGTTTTGGAATCTCAGCCGCACGGTGCTGCTGTAACAGAAATCCACGATGGCGAAGACCGTCCAGAGCAGGAAAACATAACCGGCCATCGAGCGCAGCAGGGGTTCCCGCCCCAAATCGCGGAAGCCATCCTTGATCTTTTGCCATTCGGAGGGCTTCACCTCAGCAGCGGCGGTTAGCAGGTCCTTTTTGGGCGCCTCGTCGGTTTTTCGGTAGCGGCGATAAGTGATGCCTCCCAAGATCACAGCCACGAGAATAAGGCCCGCCCAGATCAGTAACAGGTTCTCAGTCCCCAGAGCACTGATGATCTGTTTACAAAAGAGTCCCACGCTGATCATCCCCAAGAGCGCGCCGACCGCGATGAGCGGAAACAAACGCTTGGCCTGGCGTGTGTCGAATAGGTCGCCGGCGAAGGTCCAGAACTGCATCAGCGAGAATATCCAGATCACCTGAGCCTCGACGTAGAGGACAGGGAAAAACCAGTGCGGGTGCCCGCCCAATACAACCCGGCTGGCGATCAAGGCACCCACAAACAGCAGCGAAATGCTTCCCAGGAATTTTCCGCGCTCGATCCGGTCCACCAGAGTTGTGTACACCAGCGAGCATCCCACCAGGGAAAAGGCGTTAGCGAAATACATGTAGGGGAGATATTTGACGCCGAAGTAGTACAAAAACAGAGAGTCGCGGGAGTTCCGCCCGAACATGATTCCGGCGAAAATGCAGAAATTCACCAGCAGGCAAAGAAGCACGATCGGGCCTTCGCCCGGAAACATCGGGGAGATTCGAGATAGCAACCGCCGCAACCGCATCGAGCGTCCCCTTGAGCTCTCGTCCGCTCTCACTCCCACCGTCGTACACCAAGGCCGGGAGAAGAAACAGCGAGTTTTGGATCGAGCTGGGTCGCGTTTTTTGCGGGGGTGGTCCGCTTCGCGTGCACGTATTGTAGCGCATTTGTGCGGCGACGGCCGCCAAAAAAATCCCAGTGTCGCAGCAACGTGAAAAGATCCTCTTCCAGCAAAGTAAGAAGTTCCTGTTGGGAACCGGCAAACTGTCGGGATGCAAAGACAACAGGAGCTGTGGATGAGCCAACGAGATCGGGACCGGTTGCA
>JBEKEZ010000018.1:0-101602 GCA_050013575.1 Terriglobia bacterium
TGGAAAAGTCTGAACGGCTGACTTTTCCACCGCGCTTGGAAATCCGGCAAAAGTCGCCGGATTTCCACATTCCCACAGCGCCGACGGCGACCCTCACCTCTCAACTGCCCAAAAGATTACACATCCATCATTTCTTGGCGCTCATTTCTTGGGTCTCTCGATGATTTCAAGTGGAGAGGAACCCCGACTGGTAGCCACGCCCCAACGTTGTAGAACCAGGAGAAAATCTCGACGCACTGGTTTACCGCCCGCCTCGGTAAGCGGATAGTAAGGAGACTGGTCGGCATAAACTTGGATCGCCCACAACGAACCCTCAGGAGCATGCTTGGCCCAATAACGCAACAGCCGGTCCTGGATCGGCGCCCACCAACGATGCACTTTGAGTGGGCCGGTGTCGGGAAAGTCGACTCGGCTCACGGGTTTACTCTGCCGCTCGGCATTCGTGTAGGTGGAGCAAATGAAGTCCAGCGCGTAGAGATTGGGCACATTGAAAGAATGCAAGGTGGAGGTGAAGCGGATGGCAGTTCCCTCCACCGCGAATTTGTCGCCAGATAGCCACGCATCGATCGCGGGCTCGCCGGTCGGCAAAAGGATGACCACGTGATGCAGCGTGAGCGTGTCCTTGGGCAATTCTCCGGTTGCGAGCGACAAAACGCCGAGCGTGCTTCGACTCGCAAATGGCCGAGGAGCGTGCGGCTCGCATGGGCTTCCGTTCAGATTAGCCCTCAACTCCGGCGGCATCAAGAGTCCCGACATGCTCCGAGTCTCGCCCGTGACTTGCACCAGCAGCGTGACGCGGTCTCCGACCAACGCCAGGTAGCCGGTTCGAATGATGGTTAACGTTGCCACGCCCACGAGGATCACGCAGAGTGCGAGATAGCCCAGCGCCGCGACGAGCCCAGTCGGTTTTGAGGGCCGTCCCCGGGCATGGCGGATCGCGACCGACAGAAGAACCATAGCAGCAGTGATGGCGCCTACCGCTCTCGCCGGACGGTCCCAGGTGAGCACCGGCCACACGAATAACGCATAGAACCAGCCCAAGGCCAGAAAAACCAGGCCCGCAACGATGCGGTAGAGTTTCACGAATGAGCCGCGGTTGCGGTCGAGAAGCAAAACAAGGAAAAAACGAATCGCCAAAGCGAAGAACAACGCAAACAGAAAAGCCAGAAGCGGGTCGTAGGCTCGCACCACAAGCGAGTGATGGGAAATTGGAGCAATCGGGACACCGGGCATGCCCAGATTCTATTTCGATTGCGGCTGTTTGTCGATAACTGTGGGGCAGCCGCCAGAAAGCAGTAGGCAGCGAAGAACAGAAGGCACCAGGCAGCAAGCAGTGGGCAGCAAAAACATCTTCGAAGGTGGTTCTGCCTTCTGCCTTCTGCCTTCTGCCTTCTGCCTTCTGCCTTCTGCCTTCTGCCTTCTGCCTTCTGCCTTCTGCCTTCTGCCTTCTGCCTTCTGCTTTGGCCGAGCGCCGCCCGGCCCTGCTGCCATCCGTTACGCCCGACGCTTTGTTACTTCCCGCTGCCAACCGCGCGCGTCAACCGACGTGAACACATAGAGAGGGTAAAGGTCTTCGAAGACGCGCTCGATCTGCCGGGCGAACGCAGGAGTTTGGATCGCTCGGCTTTCCGGGAGGAAGACTCTTCGGACGACCCAGGCTTGAAGAGTTTGCCAATCCTCGTCTCGCCGAGGCAGGCCAGAGTGCTGAGCCCAATCCTTTTTCTCCTCTCGATGCCAGTACGTTTCGTACCGGCCTTTTCGGACAACTCCCTGAAGCAGCCGCTCGAAGATTTTGCAATTCGCTACCACTCGCTTGCGAAAAATTGCTGCGAGCGCGTCCGCCGGCTCTGCCTTCTCGCGCCCTCGCCGGGCTGCCGCACCCCCATAAATCGAGAAGCCAACGGTGAGACAATCTGCGGACAAGCCCACATACAAACGTCCAGCGTGACCCCGGTCGTGCCGGGAATCGAAAACGTAAAGGTAGTAGTTCGATTTGTAAGGGCTCTTGTCTTTGCTGAACCGAATGTCGCGATTGATCCGGGAGAAATTCCTATTCGTCTTTCCCGCAGTCTCGAAGTTGGGGTTCAGCTTCAACAAAAACGGTTCGAGTGCCGCGAGCAAACCACGGAAGTTCCCCGCCACGTGCCTGTCATATCGTTCACGGTTCTCCTTAAACCATGCCGTGTTGTTATGGGCCGCCAGCTCGGCGAAAAAAGCGAACGAATCGCGGGTAAAACCGAGGAATGACTCTGCCTGGTCCACGCTGACCTCCGTTTGAATCTGGAATTATAAATCAAGTGCGGCCGGCTCAGTCAGAAACTCGAAACTGGAAAATGGAAACTGGGAAGACGGGTTCGGAGTACCTTCGCATAAAGCAAAACGCCCCGCCGAAGCGGGGCGAATTGGTCTTACTCATTCGTTGATCTTCAGTTGGAATTGGGCAGGCGGTCCCGTCGCGCGGGACCGCCTGGTTGCTGGCTGTTACTTCCCGGTTCCGGTCAGTGAGACCGTCTGCGGGCTGTTGTTCGCGCTGTCGTTCACGTTCAGGGTTGCGGTTCGCGATCCCGTCGCCGTCGGCGTGAACGTCACGCTGATCGTGCAGGCCGACTTGGCGGCCAGACTGCTCCCGCAATTGTTGGTTTGGGCATAATCGCCCGCATTGGCCCCGCTGAACGTGAGGCTGCTGATGGTGAGCGAGGTCGTAAGGTTGTTCTTCAGCGTCGCGTTATGGGGCGCACTCGTCGTCCCGACTTTCTGCGCCGCAAACGTCATCGAGGTCGGCGCCACCGTCGCTTGCGCGATGCCCACCCCCGTCAACGACGCCGTCTGCGGGCTGTTCAACGCACCGTCGGTCACCGTCAGCGTCCCCGTCTCCGTCCCGATATTGCTGGGCGTAAACGTCACGCTGATCGTGCAGTGCGCCTTCCCCGCCAGACTGCTGCCGCAAGTGTTGGTTTGCGTATAGTCCGGGTTGCTCGTCGTGATGCTCGAAATGCTGAGTGCCGCCACCGCGTTGTTGGTCAAGGTGAAGTTCTTCGCGGTGCTGGGCGTGCCCTGCGGCACGTTGCCGAAGTTTGCCGAGGTCGGCATCAGTGTTGCCGGCACCACGCCAGTTCCCGTCATCGACGCCGTCTGCGGGCTGTTCGACGCACTGTCGCTTACCGTCAGCGTCCCCGTCTCCGTCCCTAGGATGCTGGGCGTAAACGTCACGCTGATCGTGCAGTGTCCGTGCGCCGCCACGCTGCCGCCGCAAGTATTGGTTTGCGCATAGTCCGGGTTGCTCGTCGTGATGCTCGAAATGTTGAGCGCCACGCTCTGGTTGTTGGTCAAGGTGAAGTTCCTCGGGGCGCTGGGCGTGCCCTCCGCCACACTGCCGAAGTTCCCTGAGGCTGGCATCAACGTAGCCGGCGCGATACCATTTCCGGTCAACGGCACGGTCTGCGGACTGCCTGATGCGTCGTCGGTGAAGACGATATTGCCGTTGTCGGCGCCCAGCTTCGAAGGAGTGAAGGTGACATTCACCGTGCATTTCGCTCCCGGCGCCAGCGACGCGGGGCAGTTGTTGGTCTCAGCGTAGTCGCTGTTGTCGGTCGCGATACTGGTGAAGTTGACGGCGGCGCCACCGCTGCTGGTGACCGTTACTTTCCGAATGGCGCTCGTCGTGCTAGTGACCTGGTTTCCGAAACCCAGGCTGGTGGGTGTGAAGGTAAGCTGTCCAGCCGGAGTCACAACCAAAGTGACGGTGGTCGAGTTATTCAAGGTGCCACTCGCTCCCGCGATCGTCAAGGTGTAGGTGCCTGCCGGGGTGGTGTTCACGGTAGTCACACTCAGCGTGCTGTTCACAGCCCCGCTGGTGATGACCACCGGGTTAGGCGAGAAGCCGCCCGAGGCCCCCGAGGGCAAGCCGGACACGCTCATGGTCACGCTTCCAGTGAAGCCATTGGTAGGCGTTACCGTCGCCGTGTAAGACGTGGACCCGCCGGCAATCACGGTCTGGGAACTCGGCGTGGCGGTGACGTTGAAATTCGGCGTTGGCGCACCGCCGCACCCGGTGAACTTAAAATTGTTGATTCGGTTTACCCAGTTGTATGTGACTCCGGAACTTGCTTGATACTGGTTAATGTACCAAAACGTGCAATCGTCCGCCACGTCCACAGTCATGGCACTGTAATCGCCCCACCGGTTAGTCGCAGAGCTGCCCAGGCTCGTCTTGACGACGTCTTCAGACTCCAACGTCCCCAAGGGATCACTGGGGACGCGACCTGTGTAGGCGATCTCCGGGTAAATCGAACTGCTCGAGATACTGTACCCGACCGCGATATCCCCACTTTGATCCATGGCGATGCTGGGCACATAACGGTAGTTCGAGTCGGGCTGGAAGGTTCCCGACTGATATAGGGTGGGCGATCCGTTGGGGTCGCGAATTTCATACCACCGGACGCCGTAGACGCTCCCCGAGGTGACGGTGTGGGTACCGAGCAGCACTTCGTGGTCGCCCATGTTGCGATAGGGAAGCCGGAACATGATGCGATCCCCGAGGGCATCGATCAGTTGACTCGTGCCTTTTTGAGGAACGCAGGCCCCGCCACCACCACCGCAAGTAACGGTATAGGTTGGGACTGAAATCGTGAACGGCCCAGTGAACGTGGAATTGCTCGGAACATTGAAATCGACGTGGAACCTGAACTCGAACAAGCGATTATCTGTAGTGTTCGAGCCGAGTTGGACAAAGAACTCAGGTTCGCCGGAGGGAGGAAGGGTGGTGCCGTCGAAGTCCGCCGGCAGCAGCGAGCCATAGTTATCCCCTTCGCCGGCCTTCGAGAAGCAGACGGATGTGGCGGTTGTGCCCGCACGCATGGCGGCGCCGTCATAGGCGCAAGCCTCGGGGCCGAGGTAGCCACTCGTAAAGAGGTTGTAGGTCCTATAGTAGGCGTCTGGCCAGACGCCGGTCTTAGGATAGTCAGGAAAATACGTGCTGCCGAGAGGGAAAGCATACAGGTTCCAAGCGCCCGTCGCGTCAGAGGTCTTGGAAACAGCAATACAATCGTAGTACGGGGCGCTGAAAACTGGCTGAGTCAAAACCCACCGGGCGTTTATCCTATCGTAACTCGCAACCGGATCGCCGGAGTTGTTAGCGGCGCATGCTCCGCCCAGTCCTGAGAAAAGGGTGTTTCCATTGAAGGGGCCGGCCAGCTTGGCGCCGGTCGTCTTGTCGTAAACGGCAAATTGAACGTTGATCCACGTGACGTACTGAGTAGCGCCGACTGCGCCGTTCGAGTCAGGTGGAACGTACCCGTTCTGCGCGAGGCCGTCGAAATTCAGGCCGTCAGTCGTGCTGACCAGAGGCAGCGGAGTCTTTTGAAGGGCTTGATCAGCGAAGGGAAAACTGCTTGGGACCTGATGAAGGGGGATATGTTCGATATCCCGGATAACGAGCCCCGGGGACGGAGGGTCAGGCTTCAAGGTGCGCAACTCCGGAGAGACAGCCTGCTGGGCATGGGTTACAACGGGCTGTCGGTTACCCTGCGCCGCAGCGGACAAACTCACAAGATGGAGCAGGCAAACCAGAGAAAGCGCGACCATTAGATAGCTCGCACTTCTTTTATTAACCATTACACTTCTCCTTTTCGTGAATAATCTGAATTTTGAGAGATTCTGAATATGTGTCGGGTAGCAGGTGGTTCACGCAAACCGGTTGCCTGCCTTCCCGCTTCCGCTAAGCGCCGCTTGGACTCCCTCGAACACGATGCGCAAAGCTCCTGCCAACGCACGTGCAGAGAAGATCGTTACACCCTTTGGATCGAGAGAAAATGTAAAAAGTTGTTCCCGCTTTTTGGGTCGAACCGAAGATCAGGACGGAAGGACTCGACGAGCGTCGCTGCGGGTCATTCCGGTGGACAAATGTGGCTTCGAGTCAACCTGGGAAGCGGGCCTTCTTTCCTCATCGCCGCGGCCCCGATCGGCCAGTCGTCGATGAGACTCAAGATTTCGGGGGCTTCACCCAACGCCATTCCCGAAAAACCAAAATATGTCACACCTCAGAGATAGAACCTCCCAGATCTGATTTAGGGAGGCGATCGTGCCACTCGGTCAGTGTGCCAGTCCTTACAGTGACTCAGAACCTAAGCCCACTGAAAGACTGACACACCGAATTGCCGAGCGACTGATGTTACTTACCCGTTCCAGTCAGTGAGACCTGTTGCGGGCTGTTGTTCGCGCTGTCGTTCACGTTCAGGGTTGCGGTTCGCGTCCCCGTCGCCGTCGGCGTAAACGTCACGCTGATCGTGCAGGCCGACTTGGCGGCCAGACTGCTCCCGCAATTGTTGGTTTGGGCATAATCGCCCGCATTGGCCCCGCTGAACGTGAGGCTGCTGATGGTGAGCGAGGTCGAAAGGTTGTTCTTCAGCGTCGCGTTATGGGGCGCACTCGTCGTCCCGACTTTCTGCGCCGCAAACGTCATCGAGGTCGGCGCCACCGTCGCTTGCGCGATGCCCACCCCCGTCAACGACGCCGTCTGCGGGCTGTTCAACGCACCGTCGGTCACCGTCAGCGTCCCCGTCTCCGTCCCGATATTGCTGGGCGTAAACGTCACGCTGATCGTGCAGTGCGCCTTCCCCGCCAGACTGCTGCCGCAAGTGTTGGTTTGCGTATAGTCCGGGTTGCTCGTCGTGATGCTCGAAATGCTGAGTGCCGCCACCGCGTTGTTGGTCAAGGTGAAGTTCTTCGCGGTGCTGGGCGTGCCCTGCGGCACGTTGCCGAAGTTTGCCGAGGTCGGCATCAGTGTTGCCGGCACCACGCCAGTTCCCGTCATCGACGCCGTCTGCGGGCTGTTCGACGCACTGTCGCTTACCGTCAGCGTCCCCGTCTCCGTCCCTAGGATGCTGGGCGTAAACGTCACGCTGATCGTGCAGTGTCCGTGCGCCGCCACGCTGCCGCCGCAAGTATTGGTTTGCGCATAGTCCGGGTTGCTCGTCGTGATGCTCGAAATGTTGAGCGCCACGCTCTGGTTGTTGGTCAAGGTGAAGTTCTTCGCGGCGCTAGGCGTGCCCTCTGCCACGTTGCCGAAGTTCCCCGAGGCCGGCGTCAGTGTTGCCTGCGCAATGCCTGTGCCGGACAATGCGGCCGTCTGCGGGCTGTTCCCCGCATTGTCGTTCACGTCGAGGGTTGCCGTTTCCGCGCCCAGGATGCTCGGCGTGAAGGTGACGTTGATCTTGCACGTCTTGCCTACGTTCAACGTTCCCACGCAATTGTTGGTTTGAGCGAAATCACCGAAGTTCGTCCCGGTGATTGTGACGCTCGCAATATTCAAGGGAGCTCCGCCGTTGCTCGTCAGCGTCACGATATGGACGGTACTCGCCGTGTTGATCACCACGTTGCCGAACCCGACGCTAGTTGGGGAGAGACTGCCACCCGGGCCCGGAGTGATCACCAGTACGGCGGAGGAAGAGTTGTTCAGCGCGCCACTCTGCCCGGTAATCGTTAAGCCGTAGGTGCCCACGGCAGCGCTGCCCGCGTTCACCGTCAATGTGGAATCTACAACCCCAGAGGTGATGACGACCGGGTTGGGTGAGAAGCTGCCACTCGCGCCCGAGGGCAGACCGCTGACAGTTAGATTCACGCTGCCGGTAAAGCCATCGGCAGGCGTTACCGTCACCGTATAGCTGTTCGCCCCGCCCTGCGCCACGGACAGCGGGGATGGGCTTGCCACAACTGTGAAATTCGGTCCGGGCGCCGCGCCGCAGTTACTGAATTTGAAGGACGCGAGGCGCGTGCTCCAGTTGAACGAGCCGGTCGCGATGATGTACTCCTGCGTGTACCAGAATGTGCAATCATCCGCTTGGTCGATCGACATGCTGGAGTAGTCGCCCCAGCGATTGGAGGTGTCGGTTTGCGAGCCTGTGCCGGCAACGATCAGAGCCTCACTTTCCATGGTGCCCGCCGGGTCACTCGGCACACGGCCCGTATAGTAGATTGATGGGTACACGCTCGAGCTGGAAACGCTGTACCCAAGAGCGATGTCCTGGTTTTGGTCCATGGCGATCGAGCCCATCCAGCGGTAGCTACTGTCGGGGGCGAAAGTACCCTGCTGAAACACCGACAGGCTAGTCGAGCTTTCCGGCGCGTGGAACTCATACCACCGCTCGCCACCCGAGCTGCCCGCGGTCACAGCGTGGTTCACCAGCCACGTCTGGTGGTCGCCGGCGAAATTGCGGTAAGCCAGCCGGTACATCAGGCGATCGCCGAGCGAATCCACTGCATTGCCGCCCGGCTCCTTGACGCAGGGAGAGGAGGGGCAAAGCAAACTGAACGAGGCCACACCAGGGATCGGCATGCCTCCGTTGGTGCCTGTGAAGGTGGAATTAGACGGTACCGCGAAGTCCACATGGAACAAGTACTCGAAGACGCACGATCCGCTCGGACATTGGGAACTCACGCCATTGTCGATGCTGCCCACGTAGACCTCAGGCTGACCTTCGGGCGGGAGAGTGTTGGGGGAGTCGAGATCGGCGGGCAGCATGCTGTCGTCAAAACCCGTGCCGTTGGAACTGTCAAATATGCAGATCTGCTCCGCCGAGGAATTACCGACCAGCAGCTTGGCGCGCTCATACGCGCAGGCGTTCACACCAAAGGGACTTCCGAAGGCATTGTTAGCTTGGTAATAGGCGTCCGGCATCAAGCCCCACTTGGGGTAATCGGGGAAGCCCTGGCTCTGCGGGTAGGCGAAACGGTAGTAGCTGCCGGTCGCATCATTAGTTGTCGAGACTGCGATGCAGGTCGCGTATGGCGACACAAAGACGTTTTGGGTCATCACCCAGCGGTGAGCAATTTTGTCCCACTGGGCAATGATATCGCCGTCGTTGTTGGCTTCGCACAGCCCGCCGAAACCTTTCCACAAGGCGTTGCCCGGGGTGGAGTCTTGCCCCGCGACTGGGATTATTGCGCCGGTTGTCTTGTCAAACACGGCATAGGATACGTTCACCCACTCCACTACCTGCGTGTCGCCCACCGCCATGTTCGTATCAGGTGGGGCGTCAGGAACGGAGTAGCCAGGAAAGCCGTTCCCAACCCCGAGCAGGTTCAGCCCAGGGGCGGTACTGACGAGGGGCCCGATGTATTTCTGGAGCGCGCCGTCCGCCACCGGTGCCTCGCCCCGTTGAGCAGCCTCCATCAATTGCTGGAGATGCGGATACAGAACCGGGTTCGCTTCATGGAAGCCGAAAGAAGGTGAAGCTTGTTTCGCCATGTCGCGTAGCGGGGGTGAAATGTCAAAGTGAAGCGGATAGTTGACTTCCGGATTGCGGAGTACCTGGGGCTGGGCTGGTGAGCCCTGGGCCGCAGCGGGCAAGCTTGAGACAATCATCAAGCTGGCCACGGCAAAAGCAACTGCCAAACAGCTTGAGATTCTTCTGTTAATCATCACACCTCTCCCATGAATAGGTAAGTTTTTGATTCCAAACGGATTGTGGAGCAAGTTCTGACTGGACAACGATTTTGCCAAACGGCTCGGTTCAGACCGAAGTGATGAACTTCGTTGGTTTAGTAGAATGGTTGACCCCAAGGAACTGGAAAACTACTGCCGATAGGTCTCGCATCGGCACGCACAACCGCCTCTGCGCCTCGTGCACTTTATTGGCCAAAGACGCGGCTGGCGATCGGCTCAGGCTCGTCCTTTGCTTTGTGGGGATTAGGGCCCGTCTGCGGAAAGCACCGTCCTTGGGCCCTCTTTCCACGCCTGCAACTTCTTGCACATAAAGGGAAGATTCATTCCGACGCTCACACATCCTCTTGGCGAGCGGCCGGCCTACCTCAATCCTGTTCCAGCGGTGCAGCCTGCGAGGAACTTTGCAGAAGGATCGCGAAGGATACGTCCCCTAAAAGCGGGGCGAATTGGTCACATTGACGTGTCCATGTTCAGATCAAGACTGGCGGTATGTCAGTCGGTCAGTATGTCAGTCGGTCAGTAATCCAGAACAGGGAGTGGGGTTTCGGGAGTAGGGTGTAGCGTGTGAGGAAGAATTCCTTCCCGACTCCCTACACCCGATTCCCTACTCCCTGTGGTTCTCACTTCCCGGTTCCGGTCAGCGAGACCGTCTGCGGGCTGTTATTCGCGCTGTCGTTCACGTCCAGGGTTGCGGTTCGCGTCCCCGTCGCCGTCGGCGTAAACGTCACCCCGATGGTGCAGGTCGACTTGGCTGGCACACTCCCACCACAACTGTTGGATGGCGAAGCAAAGTCACCCGGGTCGGCGCCCGAGAACGTCACGCTGAAGCTCAGCGCCGTGCTCAGGTTGTTCTTTAGCGTCACGTTATGCGCCCCGCTGGTTGTGCCCACCTTTTGCGCCGCAAACGTGATCGTGGTCGGCATCACCGTCGCCTGGGCAATCCCCACCCCCGTCAACGACGCCGTCTGCGGGCTGTTCAACGCACCGTCGGTCACCGTCAGCGTCCCCGTCTCCGTCCCGATATTGCTGGGCGTAAAGGTCACGCTGATGGTGCAGTGCCCGTGCGCCGCCACGCTGCTGCCGCAAGTATTGGTTTGCGTGTAGTCCGGGTTGCTCGCCGTGATGCTCGAAATGCTGAGCGCCACCACCGCGTTGTTGGTCAAGGTGAAGTTCTTCGCGCTGCTGGGCGTGCCCTGCGGCACGTTGCCGAAGTTTGCCGAGGTCGGCGTCAGTGTTGCCGGCACTGCGCCCGTCCCAGTCAGCGACGCCGTCTGCGGACTGTTCGACGCACCGTCGGTCACCGTCAGCGTCCCCGTCTCCGTCCCGATGATGCTGGGCGTAAACGTCACGCTGATCGTGCAGTGGCCGTGCGCCGCCAGACTGCCGTCGCAAGTATTCGTTTGGGTATAGTCCGGGTTGCCCGTCGTGATGCTCGAAATGTTGAGCGCCACCGACTGGTTGTTGGTCAAGGTGAAGTTCTTCGCGGCGCTGGGCGTGCCCTCCGCCACGTTGCCGAAATTCCCCGAGGCCGGTGTCAGTGTTGCCGCCGCAATGCCCGTGCCGGACAGCGTCGCCGTTTGCGGGCTATTCGACGCATTGTCGATCACATTGAGGGTGGCGCTTTCGCCGCCCACAATGCTCGGCGTGAAGGTGACGTTGATCTTGCAGGTCGCGCCTTTGTTCAAGGTCGCCGGGCAGTTGTTGGTTTGGGCGAAGTCGCCGGCGCTCGTCCCAGTGATGTTAATGGAGGAGATATTCAGAGCACTGCCGCCGTTGCTCGTCAGCGTCGTTGTCATCGTCTTGCTGGTGGTATTGACTACCACGTTGCCGAAATTCAGGCTGGTTGGGGAGAGACTGCCACCTGGGCCCGGACTGATGACCAGAGTGACCAAGGTCAAGCTGTTCAGCGCGCCATCCGCTCCGCTAATCTCTACGGTGTAGGTGCCGGCGGCTGCGCTGCCCGTGTTCACCGACAATGTGGAATCTTGAGCCCCACTGGTGATAACCACCGGGTTGGGTGAGAAGCTGCCAGACGCGCCCGTGGGCAGCCCACTAACGCTCATGGTCACGCTTCCGGTGAAGCTGTTGGCCGGCGTAACCGTCGCTGTGTAAGAGGTCGATCCTCCCTGAACCACGGTCTGGGAGCGCGGTGTGGCAGTGACGCTGTAGCCAGGAGTCGGCGAGGTTGCGGTAAGTGCGTTGAGCAGCCCCGGCCCGTTCGGACTGCCCCAGCCGGTCGCCAAATCGTAGCCGGGTGTTGCCGGCCAGCCATTGCTGCCACTGGTGATGTCGTGGAAAGCGATGTTATAGCTCGAGCCCAAGCCAATCGTATAAACACTCGGATTGATGAAGCCGAGCGTGGGCTCGCCGTAAGCTACTGCCTGTTCATTGACGAGAGCCATGTAGCCAGCCCACATGGGCGCGGCAAAACTGGTCCCGCCATACTCGTTGGCAGTGCAGCCGCTTTGGTCGGCACAGACGTAAAAGGTGAAATTCGAGTTTGCCGAAACGTCCGGGCCGTTGCGATAGGATTGGGAACAATTCGGGCAGCCACTGGCCGCGAGCGTCTGCCAGGAGGGAATTGGAATGTTGTCCGGCGAGATGCCGCCGCCGCCGTCGGCCCAGGCGGTTTCCGAATTCCAGGCGCCGCCCGGGCCGGTGGTCACTAAGTCCGTGCCGCCGACACCGATGACGTAATCAGATTCCATCGGCCACCAGGTGTTCTTGGACAACCATCTGCCGGAGTCGCCGGTGGCTTCAAAGAAGCTCTGGCCCTGCGCCGCCATCTTCTCGAAGTAGGGATCGTCGGTTGACTGGTCCGGTCCAGACCAATACCACGACGAGCTCAAATTCGGCATCAACGGAGGGCAGGGAGGAGTACTTGAAGACATGCAACCCAACAAGGCGGTATCGCTGGAACCCACGTACATGTACAGTGTGGTTACGCCGGGGGCCATGCCGAGCGCCTGAGTGATGTCTAGGGTCTGTTCGGTATCGTCACAGCTTGGATAGACGCAGTTGATGGAGGTTCCATCCGTGGAAATGCCAGTCACGGCAGCGGTTCTCGTTTGCCCAGCGTTCGTGTAGTAGGTATTCACGTCGGCTATGTCGTACCCGAGGAACTCCAGCAACCCGATGTTCTGACCGGAGCCGGTGAGAGTTCCGCCCTGGCTGGAGTAGTATGCCGCCCGCATGTCACTGCCGCAGAAAGACTGCTGAGGACAGGAGCCCGTCGTGGCCAGCGGCTGCTCCCCCAAGGGTCTCTGCTTCATGAGAGGACGCGGGATCGAATAGTTGTCCAAACCCGAGATGTGCCACAGTTGGAAAGGCAGGTTCACCGTGGGCTCCCGGTCCGGAGCATAGAATGTGCGGTTTTCCGTGGGGTGCTGGTAGACACCCAGGGTAACATGGAAGGCTGTCTGGATGGTCGCCACCGAGCCCGTGAGCTGCATGTCCATAGCCTCGCGGGAGCCGCCAGCCACCGTAAAGCCGTTCGCTTTCGCGAAACGAATTACGGCGTCATAATTCTCCTGGCTGGGACCGAACATGTTGGTAAAGTCTTGCACGGTAAGAAAGTGCCGGTAGTTGAGGCTTGAAGGATCGTAGACGTCTTGCAAGAAATTCTCCAAGCCTGCCGGATCGCGCAGCGCCAGAACAATGTCGATGCGCATGGACTGTGTCGCGGGGAGCCGGCCGACCAACTGCGCCTGCCCATTGAGAGTCACTTCACGCACGTGATGCGTCAGCAGCGGCAATGATTGTGCCTGGCAAACGGCATTCGCGACCAACATCATCGCGGCAATCGTAAGCACACATGTACTTAATCTTCGAATCATCTTTCCTCCTCTGGTGTGCGGAATCTATATTTTCAGTTATCGACTTCCCTGTTTCATCCAATTCGACCCTTAACGGACCGATGGTTATTCCCGCGACTCCCTGGAATTATGTCTGTGGAGGCTTGGGAGGGGTGTGCGTTCCCCAGGAAGGGACGACCAATAAACTGGACACACTCGGCGAGAGGATGATGTATCGGGTTCCCTATCGCAACTTCCTTCGCAATCATGAGGTCATCCTCATCTCCCTGGGCTTAAGAATTTTGGAAACGTCAAAAAGCTGTCAACAAGCCGGAAATACAAATGCGTATACCTCTTTGGGGCACCGCTTACGAACACTCCTCTTGGAACGGTTGTTGTGCCCCACCGGGGCCATACGAAGGTATTCCGCCCTGTGAATCACACCTCTCCTTGACAGGATCCAGCATTTCTCTGGCCAAAGCTATTCTTCCTCGTCACCGTTACTTTAAGTCTTTTTTTTCATTAAGATTAGCTGAAATTCTGAAACACACGCCGGCTCGCCACATTTCGCAGCCACCACTACAAACTGCACAGATTTACACATAAATGGAACCTTGCTTCCCTCCCCTCAGATAACAAACACTCTTGGAAGTCCCAGCCGTTCTCTCCCGCCACCCGCGCCAACCGCAGGCCGGGAAGGAGCGCCGGGCAAAAAAAGCGCCCCGCCGAAGCGGGGCGAATTGGTCACATTGACCTGTGCATGTTGAGATCAAGACTGGCGGTCTGTCAGTCGGTCAGTAATCCAGAACAGGGAGTGGGGTTTCGGGAGTAGGGTGTAGCGTGTGAGGAAGAATTCCTTCCCGACTCCCTACACCCGATTCCCTACTCCCTGTGGTTCTCACTTCCCGGTTCCAGTCAGTGAGGCCGTCTGAGGGCTGTTGTTCGCGCTGTCGTTCACGTTCAGGGTTGCGGTCCGCGTCCCCTTGGCCGACGGCGTGAACGTCACGCCGATTGTGCAGGTAGACTTGGCCGCCAAGCTGCTCCCGCAAGTGTTGGTTTGGCCAAAATCGGCCGCATTGGCCCCCGTGAACGTGATGCTGCTGATCGTCAGGGCCGTCGACAGATTGTTAGTAAGGGTCACATTCTTGGCAGCACTCGTTGTGCCCACTTTCTGTGCCGCGAACGTCAGCGAGGTCGGCGCCACCTTTGCCTGCACGATGCCCGTTCCGGTCAACGCGGCCGTTTGCGGACTGTTCGAAGCATTGTCAGCCACGCTCAGCGTTCCCGTCTCCGTCCCGATGATGCTGGGCGTAAACGTCACGCTGATCGTGCAATGCCCCTTCGCCGCCACATTGCTGCCGCAAGTATTGGTTTGCGTATACTCCGGATTGCCCGTCGTGATGCTCGCAATGTTGAGCGCTACCGACTGGTTGTTGGTCAAGGTGAAGTTCTTCGCGCTGCTCGACGTGCCCTGCGGCACGTTACCGAAGTTCGCCGGCTGGAGGAGGCGTGGTGCCGTCAACGTCCGAAGGCAACAATCCGCCGTCGCTGGAAGTAAGTCCGGAGTTATCGCCGTTGAAGCATTGAACTGTGGCAGCCAGGCTGGCGCGCATGGCGGCTCCGTCAAAGGCGCACACTTGGCCAAATGCGAAATACTGCAAATTCGGGAAGATATTGTAGGTCCGATAGTACGCATCCGGCCAGATGCCCGTTTTCGGGTAGTCCGGGAAATACGTGTTGTTGTTGGGCAATGTAAACTGGTAGAGATTGTAAGCGCCGGTGGCGTCGGAGGTCTGCGAGACCGCGAAGCAATCATAATACGGGGCAGTGAAGACAGGTTGGGATAACACCCAAACGTTGTTCAGCTTGTCATACTGGGCGATGATGTCGCCTGAATTGTTGGTGTAGCACGGTCCGCCCAAGTTCGCCCAAATCTGGTTTCCAAGAATCGGCCCAAGCAGCGAGACGCCGGTCGCTTTGTCGAAAACTTCGTATTCAACGTTCACCCATTGGACCACCTGAGTCTTGCCCACCGCCCAGTTATCGTCAGACGGGGCGTAGCCCAGCCGCTCCGCCAAGCGTAGTTTTGGCCTAAATAAGGTCTTGGACAAAAATGGAATGAAACTTCCCTCGGTATGATGCGATCGCTAGCCGCGTTCTCTTCGCCGGCGGAAGGAGCCGTGAGGCGCAATGGCCGGCCGCAAGCCCGACGATTTTCCTTGCGTCGAAGCTATTTCTTGAGATAACGTAAACACCATGAAGACTGTGGTTAGATAACCTGCGGGCCTCCGCACCTTTGTTCCTGTGGCCCGACATCGGGCCGAAATATTCGAAGAACTGAGCGTTGGTGGTTTCATCGATGGGAGCTGTGGTCACAACACGCGAGGCGTCGACTCTTTGGTCGTCGGTGCGGGAAGCGCTTAGCGGGTCGCATCGCGACTACACGGAGGGCAGCATCAACCGCGCCATCATTCTTCTCGCCATCCCAATGGTCCTCGAGATGTTGATGGAATCCCTGTTCGCGCTCGTCGACGTTTTTTGGGTGGCGCGCCTGGGCGCGGACTCGGTGGCCACGGTTGGCCTTACCGAATCGATGCTGACGCTCGTTTATTCGGTGGGGATGGGCCTGGGCTTTTCGGCCACGGCCATGGTGGCGCGGCGCATCGGCGAAAAGGATCGCGAAGGCGCGGCCGTGGCTGGCGTACAAGCCATCGGGCTCGGCGTGGTCGCAGGCCTGGCGATGGGACTGCCGTGTCTCTTCTTCGCACCGAAGCTCCTCGAACTGATGGGGGCATCGCGCGAGATTGTCGCGGTGGGCTCGGCTTATGGTCGGATTGCCATGGGCTGCTCGTTTGTGGTGGTGCTCCTGTTTCTGAACAACGCCGTCTTTCGCGGCGCGGGCGATGCCGCGATCGCCATGCGTGTCCTCTGGCTTTCGAACTCCATCAACATAATTCTCGATCCCTGCTTGATCTTCGGGCTTGGACCCTTCCCGCGATTGGGCGTGACCGGCGCGGCCGCGGCAACCCTTGTGGGACGGAGCATTGGAGTAGCCTACCAGTTCTATCGCCTCGGCAAAGGGGGCGAGCACATTCGCATCACAGCGCGACAAGTGCGGCTGCAACTGGAGGTGATGTGGCGCGTGCTGCGCGTGTCGGTGACGGGCATCGCGCAAATCGCGATTCCGCAAGTGGCCTGGATTGCCTTGGTGCGCATCGTGAGCACATTTGGCAGCGCGGCGCTGGCCGGCTACACCATCGGGATACGGATCATCATCTTCGTGATCCTGCCTTCCTGGGGCTTGAGCGGCGCGGCCGCCACACTGGTCGGACAAAATCTGGGCGCGCGAAAACCCCATCGAGCCGAGCAATCTGTCTGGACGACGGGGTTCTACAACATGCTCTTCCTCGGCGGCATCGGCGTGGTGCTGGTGTTGTTGGCCTCGCCCATCGTGCGGCTGTTCACCCACGATCCCGCGGTCGTGCCGCTCGCCGTGTCGTGTCTGCGCATTCTCAGCTACGGCAACATCGGGTACGCCTATGGCATGGTCATGCTGCAATCCTTCAACGGCGCTGGCGATACTCGAACTCCGACCATCGTGAATTTCTTCGGCTTCTGGCTGCTCGAGATTCCGCTCGCCTACACGTTGGCAGTCACACTTCACCTGCGCTCTGACGGCGTTTACTGGGCAATCACGATCTCGGAATCTGCCATCGCCGCAGTCAGCGTCGCGCTGTTCCGCCGTGGGCGATGGAGGAAAGAAGCGATCTAGGCGCGACTCTGGCGCCAACATTTCCGCTTGGCCATACCGTGACTCTCGATATGGCACCGAATTCTCTGGATCTATGAAAAATGGAAGCGGTGGGGCAAAATGCCACACTTTTTCCAAAATCGCAAATTTCTGCAAATTTTATTTTTGCGCAACCATCTTCATTTTCAACAGATAGAAATATTAGTTTCAAGAGTTTCAAAAGTTTCATTTGTTACACTCGGAGGCCAGAAAATGGCCAATATTACCGCTATAGCAATATACAATATGTAATACACGACGCCGAACCGGCGGAACTGTTCATTAATGGTCCGCCTGGCTAGGGCGCTCCACTCGTGCCCCACAGAGAGGGGAGCGCTCGAATTCTGGCAGACCCACGGCTTGCGCCATGGGCCAGGCTCAGGCGCTTGCGGCGCGGGCTGACTTCGCAAAAGAGCTTCCATCGCGTGACCTCAGCCGACTGATCCAAAGGCCTGTCACGCCGTCATTCTGATCCCGCAGAGCAGGAGAAGAATCTCGGCAGTCAGAATCAAGCCTTTACAGAGATCCCTCGACCTCAAGACCGCCGAAGCGCAGCGCTATCGCCGCCAGGTCGTCAAGGGGCGCGCCGAAGAGCGTCGGCGCAACCTGCCGGCCTGGCTCGCCAAGCCTGATCAACTGCTACGGTGGTTCTTTCCTGGCCTTTCGGCAAGGGTGCGTAGGCGGCCCAATCTCTCATACGGGTGGAGTCTTACGCGGCTTCAGGCCTTTCCCCAGTGGCGTTGGAGAGCTGCGAGTCTCCGGTTGACGTCCTCGACTGAGAATGCCTCAGGATCAAAATCGCCGCCACTCCATTCCAACATTTACTCATGTTCGCCGTGGGGCGGATCACGGATGGCTTGCAAGAGATCGCATTAGCCCGAAACATCACCCCAGTCTTCGGGCGGACCCTGGAGTTCGCCGCCCACGCAGCTTGGATAGGGAGCCCCAGGTTCGGGCGGCGCTCGCCCTGGGCCGAACGCCGTTCGGCCCTACCAGCGTGGCGCTATGCTATCCGGTCCCACAGAATCAGTGAAGCCGGTGATTGTTGCTCCCCTCTTGGGTCTTCTGTGTTCTGTCCTCCGTCCTGTGTCTTCTGTCTGCCGTCTTCTGTCTTCTATCTCCTGACTCCTGTCTCCTGTCTCCTGACTCCTGTCTCTTGACCCCTGTCTCCTGACTCCTGTCTCCTGACTCCTGTCTCTTGACTCCTGTCTCTTGACTCCTCCTTCGACCATCGTCACACTCTAGGGTGACCGCCATCACAGCAGGAATTCCCCACTTTGTGGTACACAGGCAGAGTACCTAAACATACCCACAGATAACAGAGAGTGGTAAGAGGTGACGTCATGAGCCGATTCAAAGTTGGAGCTCTGGTGTTAGGAGTGTGTGTGTTGTTGGCGGCGAGTATAAAGGGGCAGGCGCAGACGCCGGCCACGCCCGATTCTCCGGCGGCAACGAGCACGGTGGCCGCCAGCCCGCAGGCGGTGGTGCCGCGCCTGATGAAATTTAACGGTGTCCTGCGTGATGTGACAGGCAAGCCGGTGACTGGCCCCGTCGACGTCACCTTCGCGCTCTATTCGACGGACGCTGGCGGCAACCCCTTGTGGTTTGAGACGCAGAGCGTCGAAGCCGACGAGCAAGGCCGCTACTCGGCGCTGATCGGCGTGATGCACTCCGAGGGCTTGCCCATGGATTTGTTCACCAGCGGCGAGGCGCGCTGGCTGGGCGTGCAGGTGGCCAATGAGGTGGAACAGAAGCCGCGCGTGCTGCTCTTGAGCGTGCCCTACGCCCTGAAGGCGGCCGACGCCGAAACCTTGGGCGGGCTGCCCGCTTCGTCCTATATGCTTTCACCTTCAGCCAGCAACTGGGCTGGTTCGGCGGGCCAAACAACCTCTACCGCGAGCGTGCCAGCTGCCTCAACTGGGAACGAAGGGACGAGTGCGAAGAAGGGTGTCAGCCGCAAAAACACCGCCTGCTCCAGCCTGACCGCGGATGGGAACGCCTCCGCCAACCAGATCGCTTTTTACTCGGCCCCCTGCGCGCTGAGCGAGGATGCCAACCTGGTGGACGTGGGGGGAAAGGTAGGCATCGGCACGGCTGATCCTACCGAGGGAGGCCAAGTGGGGTCCAGGTTCACCCTCAGCACCGCGACCGACGCCGCAACCGGGTTTTCGATTTTCACCGGCGCCGCCAAGCGCTTTGCTATCAACACGCAGTCCTCGGGAGGGTTCTTATTTTATGACGGCCAAGGCGCGGTTTGGAACCCCGGGCTATCGCAAGTCGGCGGCAACGTGGGTATCGGCACGGCCGACCCCACCATGTCCGGCCAAGTCGGCTCCAGGCTCACCCTCAGCACCGCGGCGGACTCCGCAACCGGGTTTTCGATTTTCACCGGCAGCGCCAAGCGCTTTGCTCTCAACACGCAGTCATCGGGAGGGTTCCTGATTTATGACGGGGGAGGTGGGGCTTGGAACCCCGGGCTAGCGCAAGTCGGCGGCAAGGTGGGCATCGGAACCATAACGCCGACCGCCGCGTTGGAAGTGAACGGAGCGGCCAAGTTTGACCAGCCGGTGACTTTCGCCGGCGGCCAGACGTTTCCAGGAGCTGGCACAGTAACAAGCATCTCCACAGGAGCCGGCCTCACCGGCGGACCCATCACCACCAGCGGCACAATCAGCATTCCAGCCCTTGGGGTTGCCAACTCGATGCTCGCCAATCCTTCCCTCACAATAAACACGGGCTCAGGCCTGACCGGCGGCGGTCAGGTCTATCTGGGCGAGAGCCTGAATCTCGGGATGGTGAGCAACTCATGCAGCCCGGGCAGTGCGATAACGGCGCTCCCCGGACCCAGTTGCAATCCCTTCGCAAGCATCGGAACTAACTATTTCAATGGACTCCAGACCATCACTGTTAGCTCAGGCACCGGTCTGATGGTCAGTAATACGGGTACTTCGGGAACGGCAATCGAGGGTTACTCCAGCGCCACGGCCAACAATGGTTATGCGGGCTATTTCCTGAATAGCGGCGGTGGCACAATTCTGGATGCGAACGACGGCAGCCACGACATCCTTGCGGTAGACACCAACGGGGTGGACATTAGAAAGTCTGTGGGCAAATTTACCAATGATCCCGTCAACGCAACCGTGCAGTACGAGTTGGTCAGTATAAATCAGGCTACAGGAACGGCGAAGCTCGCCGGCCCCGGTTATTCGGGGGGGTTTGGGGCGGTCGGCATTGCCGTCGCCGATTGGGGGACTTCGTCAAACTATCCCGAGACGATCGCCGTCACGTCCGGCGAAACGTACTGCGTGTTTGACAATACACCCGTCAATTTCGACTTTTTTCAGGTGAGCCCAACCACGGCGGGATATTGCCACGATGCTGGCCCGAACTGGCCCGTCGTCGGGCAAGTGCTGGGAATCGTCACCGACAAGACCAAAAGTCCGCCCGAGGTCTACTTGTTCGGAATCGGAACTGGAGTGGAACCGGGCGTCATCGCGACGAACGCGAACTGCTCCTCGAGCGCCTCTCCGGCCGCTTGCGGGTCTGCCGGTGCCGGCTCTGTGGCCATCGCCGGCGGAGCGACAACTCTTGTCGTGGATACTTCTGCCGTTACCGCCAACAGCCAAATCATGCTCCAGGAGGACAGTTCGCTCGGCGCCAAGCTGAGTGTCACGTGTAACACGACGGCGGGCAGAACCTATACGGTGAGCGCCAGAACTGCCGGGACGAGCTTCACCATCACCAGCAGCAGCGCGCCTGCGACTAATCCGGCGTGCTTGAGCTACGTGATTATTAACTAGCGTGGGACAGAACTACCTACCGGGTAGGTAGTTCTCCTTCCTTGCAAAGCACAAAAGTGGTTTGAAGTCATGCGACCATCGAGTTCGGCGCGACAGGGGGGCGGATCGCCTGAGCCACCGAAGCACCGGAGGCTGCGGGCCCGAGCACGAAAGACGCTGTCACCCGTTGGTGGCTGAGGCAAGCTAGGGGCGAGCCGTGCCTGCCCTGAGCCGAACGCCGTTCGGCCCTACCTCCTGTCTTCTGACTCCTGACTCCTCGTTCGACCACAATCGTCACACTCGACCGTGCTGGCGGTCACTGCAAAGAACGCCTCGCTTGTGCTAGCCGTGATGGACAAACGCAGACAATCGACATAATGCGCAAAGGGGGGACGCGGTAATGCGATTCCAAATTGGAGCCCGAGTACTAGGAGTGTGCTTGTTGTTGGCAGTGAGTGTAAAGGCGCAGACGGCGGCCACGCCGGATTCGCCGGCGATGCCGCAGGGCGGGACGGTGGCCGCCGGCCCGCAGGCGGTGGTGCCGCACCTGATGAAATTCAACGGTGTCCTGCGTGATGTGACAGGCAAGCCGGTGACGGGCCCGGTCGACGTCACCTTCGCACTCTACTCGACGGACGCTGGCGGCAACCCGTTGTGGTTTGAGACGCAGAGCGTCGAAGCCGATGAGCAAGGCCGCTACTCGGCGCTGATCGGCGTGATGCATTCCGAGGGCTTGCCCATGGACCTGTTCACCACCGGCGAAGCGCGCTGGCTGGGCGTGCAGGTGGCGAATGAGGTGGAACAGAAGCCGCGCGTGCTGCTCTTGAGCGTGCCGTACGCTTTGAAGGCGTCGGACGCCGAAACGCTGGGCGGCTTGCCGGCTTCAGCCTATATGCTTTCACCTTCGGCCAGCAGTTCGGCTGGTTCGGCGGGCCAAACAACCTCTACCGCGAGCGTGCCAGCTGCCTCAACTGGGAACGAAGGGACGAGTGCGAAGAAGGGTGTCAGCCGCAAAAACACCGCCTGCTCCAGCCTGACCGCGGATGGGAACGCCTCCGCCAACCAGATCGCTTTTTACTCGGCCCCCTGCGCGCTGAGCGAGGATGCCAACCTGGTGGACGTGGGGGGAAAGGTAGGCATCGGCACGGCTGATCCTACCGAGGGAGGCCAAGTCGGCTCCCGGTTCACCCTCAGCACCGCGACCGACGCCGCAACCGGGTTTTCGATTTTCACCGGCGCTGCCAAGCGCTTCGCTCTCAACACGCAGTCCTCGGGAGGGTTCTTATTTTATGACGGCCAAGGCGCGGTTTGGAACCCCGGGCTATCGCAAGTCGGCGGCAACGTGGGCATCGGCACGGCTGACCCCTCCATGTCCGGCCAAGTCGGCTCCAGGCTCACCCTCAGCACCGCGGCGGACTCCGCAACCGGGTTTTCGATTTTCACCGGCAGCGCCAAGCGCTTCGCTCTCAACACGCAGTCCTCGGGAGGGTTCCTGATCTATGACGGGGGAGGTGGGGCTTGGAACCCCGGACTATCTCAAGTCGGCGGCAAGGTGGGCATCGGGACCGCGGCGCCGGCCCAGGCGTTGGACGTGGTCGGCAATGTGCGCATCGGCGCTACCGGTTACGGGCTGATCTTCCCGGACGGCACGGTGCAGAAGACGGCGGGAGCGGGCCAGGGCGGAGGAACCATCACCGGGGTGTTTGCGGGCACCGATCTCACCGGGGGCGGCACGGCTGGCGGCGTAACACTGAATCTCGATACTACGAAGATCCCGCAACTGGCCACAACGAACACCTTCGCCGCCGACCAGAGCTTGAACGCTGCCCTGAACCTGGCTCAGACTACGGGCGCGGACGTGGGGGTCATCAACCTGGGAGGCAATTCCCTGATTCACGCCTGCTGCCCAAAATCCACGTGGAACACGTTTGTCGGAACCAGCGCCGGGAACTTCGCCGCCGATGCCACCGGGAGCAACAGCGGGAATGGCCAGAACACCGCGACGGGCTTCCAAGCTCTAACAGCGCTAACGTCGGGATACGAGAACACCGCCAGCGGGTTCCGCGCCCTCTATTTCAACACCACCGGCCACTTGAACACCGCCAGCGGGTTCGATGCCCTTTTGGCGAACAGGTCGGGCAATTCGAACGTCGCTATCGGATACGAGGCTGGCTTGTACCTACAGAGTGGAAGCGCAAACGTCATGGTGGGGCCCGGCGCCGGCCAGAACTTCACCTCAAGCGAGAGCAACAACATCGATATCGGCAACTCTGGCGTCGCGACAGAGTCGGGCGTGATCCGCATCGGCACGGGCGGCACTCAGACCAAGACCTTCATCGCGGGAATCACAGGAGTGACTCCGAGCGGCGCCAGCCCGCTGCCCGTGATTATCGACAGCAACGGCCAGCTTGGCACGGGGACGGGCGGGGGCGGCGGCGGCACCATCACCGGCGTGACGGCGGGTACCGACTTAACCGGCGGCGGCACCAGCGGCAACGTGACGCTGAATCTGGACACCACCAAAGTCCCGACACTCGCGGCCAGCAGCAATAGTTTCACCGGTAGTATTACGGCGTCGGGATTCTCCGGCGATGGCACGAACCTGGCCAACGTGAACGCGGCGAAACTTGGCGGACTGTTGCCCACTGCCTTCCAGCCCGCCGGCTCCTACGCCGTGACCACGGGCGCCAACAGCTTCGCGGGCGCTCAGACTGTCACCACGGGCGATGTCTCGATTACGAACGGTAACCTCGACCTGCCTACGACGACGGGATCGGGGGTGGGAGTCATCACGCTGGGCGGAGCTTCCTTTGCCCACAGCTTTGGAGCCCAAAACACCTTTGTTGGGCAGGGTGCCGGGAATTTCAGTATGACAGGCACCGGGTACAACACCGCGACCGGTTCCAGCGCCCTCTCCAGCAACACGACGGGTCCTTACAACAGCGCATTCGGAACCAACAGCCTAGGATCCAACACTGCCGGCGGCCTGAATACGGCCACCGGGGCTGTTGCGCTTTACTCTAACACGCAAGGGAGCAGCAACACTGCCGATGGCTACGGCGCACTCAATATGAACACCACAGGCTCCTATAACACCGCGGTCGGCGGCAGCGCGCTTCAATACAACTGCACCGCTGTTTCCGGCGCTTGTGCGGGCGCGAACAACACGGCGCTGGGGTACGGCGCCGGAGTGACGTCGACTCAGGCAAATGCCAACATCACTGGCGCCAACAACACCTTCATCGGCTACAACTCGGGGCCTGGGACATCAACCCAATTGAACAACGCCACGGCGATCGGTGAGAACGCATTGGTATCGGTAAGCAACGCGCTGGTTTTGGGCGGCACCGGGCCGGACGCTGTCAACGTGGGCATTGGTACGGCGACGCCGTCGCAGACTCTTGAGGTTGTGGGCGGAAATGTCAAAATCACAACCTCCGGCAACGGCCTCATTTTCGCTGACGGCACAAAACAGACGACGGCGGGCGGGGGAGGCGGCGGCACCATCACCGGCGTCACGGCGGGCACCGACCTAACCGGCGGCGGCACCAGCGGCACTGTCACGCTGAACGTGGACACGACGAAGGTAGTCACGGGCGTCACGGCGGGCACGGATCTTACCGGTGGCGGAACCGGCGGAGTGCTCACACTAAATCTGGATACTACCAAGGTCCCCACGCTCGGTGCGAGCAACAACACCTTTACCGGCAGCATCACCGCCGCGTCGTTCAGCGGTAACGGATCGGCCCTGACCAGCCTCAATGCCAGTAACATCAGCGGTGGCACTTTGCCTTCGAGCGTCTTCAGCGGGACATATTCCAATGCGCTCACCTTTTCCAATGCCTCAAACAGCTTCACCGGGAACGGCTCAGGCCTGACCAACCTCAATGCCAGTAATCTGAGCAGTGGCACTTTGCCTTCGAGCGCCCTGAGCGGAACCTACTCCAATGCTGTGACGCTCTCCAATGCATCGAACAGTTTTACCGGATCCTCAGGCACATTCTCGGGCAGCAACACCAGCCAGATCGTCTCGGTGACGCAGGCCAATTCCAGCGGCGCGGCGCTGACCGGCACAAACTCCTCAAGTGGCGCCTACGGCCGGCTGGGCACGAACGCCAGTGGCGCCGCCACGGGCGTCTACGGCAGCGCCGTCGTCGGCTACGGCGTCTACGGCACCACCTCGACGAGCGGCGGCACCGGCGTCTACGGCAGCGGCGCCACCGGCGTCTCCGGCTACGGCACCTACGTCGGCGTCTCCGCCAGCAGCGCTGGCGGCGACGGCGTCGACGCCAGCGGCTACACCAACGGCGTCTACGCCAGCAGCGCCACCGGCTACGGCGTCTACGCCAGCGGCCACACCACCGGCGTCTACGGGAGCGGCAGCAGCAACGGCGTCTACGGCTACGGCACCGGCAGCGTCAGCACCGGCGTCTACGGTTACAGCTCCGACAGCACGTATGGCACCGGCGTCGAGGGCGATGTCGCCGGCGGTAGCGGCAGCGAAGCCTACGCCGTCTGGGGTTACAACAGCGGCACCGGGGGCTATGCGGGATACTTCACCGGTAATGTCTACGCGACGGGCACTATCACGGGACCGGTACACTTTTCAGTGACTGACCATCCTCTCAACCCTGCGGATAAGTATCTCTACCACGCCTCGGTCGAGTCCTCGGAGATGAAGAATATCTATGACGGCATAGTGAGCCTGGACGCGAGCGGGGAAGCGGTGGTGAAGCTACCCGAGTGGTTCGAGGCCGTGAACGCGGACTTCCGCTACCAACTCACCGCCATTGGCGCCCCCGCGCCCGGCCTTTACATCGCCGAGGAGATTTCGAGTCATCAATTCAAGATTGCGGGCGGCCGCCCGGGGACGAAGGTCTCCTGGCAGGTGACAGGCGTCCGTCAGGATGCTTATGCCAAAGCCCACCCGCTCCAGGTGGAAGTGGACAAGCCGGACAACGAGCGTGGGTATTACATTCATCCGGAGCTTTACGGGGCGCCGCCGGAGAAGAGCATGGAGTGGGCCAACCGTCCGGACGCGATGCGGAGAATGCAAGAGATGCGCCAGAAAACGAGAGAGACCGAGAAGGTGGCAAAGCCATAGGAGAGTAAAGGCAATCGCAGCTCGTCAAGCAAGACTAGGCCCACTATAGATTGTGTTTCGCTTGCAATGGCGGTTTAGGTGAGCGTGATTCAAGCGAGGCTCGCCGGCAGGAATGCCACGCGCCCGCGGATTCGAGCCGCCAGGAACGCCGCGACCCCGGCCAAGACGCCGAAGGCTGCGCCGCCGAACACGAAAGACGCTGTCAACCCGTTGGTGGCTGAGGCAAGCTAGGGGCGAGCCGCGCTCGCCCCGGGGCCGAACGCCGTTCGGCCCTACCAGCCTGGCGCTGTGCTATCCGGCCCCACAGAATCACTAAAGCCGGTGATTGTTGCTCCTCTCTTGGGGCTTCTGTCTTCTGTCCTCCGTCCTCCGTCTTCTTTGTGCCGTCTTTTGTCTCCTATCTCCTGACTCCTGTCTCCTGTCTCCTGACTCCTCCTTCGGCCATCGTCACAGTCGAGGGTGACCGCTATCACAGCAGGAATCCCCCACTTTGCGGTAGACAAGGCGAGTAGCTAAGAATACCCACAGATAACAGAGAGTGGTGAGAGGTGACGTCATGAGCCGATGCAAAGTTGCAGCTCTAGTGCTAGGAGTGTGCTTGTTGTTGGCAGTGAGTGTAAAGGGGCAGGCGCAGACGCCGGCCACGCCGGATTCGCCGGCGATGCCGCAGGGCGGGACGGTGGCCGCCAGCCTGCAGGCGGTGGTGCCGCACCTGATGAAATTCAACGGTGTCCTGCGTGATGTGACAGGCAAGCCGATCAGCGGCCCGGTCGACGTCACCTTCGCCCTCTACTCGACGGACGCTGGCGGCAACCCGTTGTGGTTTGAGACGCAGAGCGTCGAAGCCGATGAGCAAGGCCGCTACTCGGCGCTGATTGGAGTCATGCACTCCGAAGGTCTATCGATGGACCTGTTCACCACCGGCGAGGCGCGCTGGCTGGGCGTGCAGGTGGCGAATGAGGTGGAACAGAAGCCGCGCGTGCTGCTCTTGAGCGTGCCGTACGCCCTGAAGGCGTCGGACGCCGAAACCTTGGGCGGCTTGCCGGCTTCAGCCTATATGCTTTCACCTTCAGCCAGCAACTGGGCTGGTTCGGCGGGCCAAACAACCTCTACCGCGAGCGTGCCAGCTGCCTCAACTGGGAACGAAGGGACGAGTGCGAAGAAGGGTGTCAGCCGCAAAAACACCGCCTGCTCCAGCCTGACCGCGGATGGGAACGCCTCCGCCAACCAGATCGCTTTTTACTCGGCCCCCTGCGCGCTGAGCGAGGATGCCAACCTGGTGGACGTGGGGGGAAAGGTAGGCATCGGCACGGCTGATCCTACCGAGGGAGGCCAAGTGGGGTCCAGGTTCACCCTCAGCACCGCGACCGACGCCGCAACCGGGTTTTCGATTTTCACCGGCGCCGCCAAGCGCTTTGCTATCAACACGCAGTCCTCGGGAGGGTTCTTATTTTATGACGGGCAAGGCGCGGTTTGGAACCCCGGGCTATCGCAAGTCGGCGGCAACGTGGGCATCGGCACGGCCGACCCCACCATGTCCGGCCAAGTCGGCTCCAGGCTCACCCTCAGCACCGCGGCGGACTCCGCAACCGGGTTTTCGATTTTCACCGGCAGCGCCAAGCGCTTTGCTCTCAACCCGCAGTCCTCGGGAGGGTTCCTGATCTATGACGGGGGAGGTGGGGCTTGGAACCCCGGGCTAGCGCAAGTCGGCGGCAACGTGGGCATCGGAACGACGGCGCCCGCGCAAAGGCTCAGTGTGGTAGGAATGGTCCAGAGCACCACGGGCGGGTTTATGTTCCCGGATGGCACAACCCAGACGACTGCCGCGGCAGGCGGCGTGGCAAGCTTCAACGGTCGCACCGGGGCCGTCGTGCCGCAGACCAACGACTATGCTTTCAGCCAATTGAGCGGAACTGTGGGGAGCACGCAATTAAGCGCTACGTACACCAACCCACTGACCTTTAGTGGTGTGCTCACGTTGACCAACTCGGCCAACAGCTTCACCGGAAACGGCGCGAATTTGACCAATTTGAGCTTCAGCAACATCACCAGCGGGACCTTGCCTTCCAGTGCTCTGAGCGGGACCTACTCCAGTGGCCTGACATTCTCCAACGCGTCCAATAACTACTATGGCAACGGATCCAACCTCAGCGGCATCACAGCCTCGAACACTGCGAACCTGGGGGGGTATCCTGCCAGCGATTATGCGCGGCTCGATATCAACGACACCTTCGCCGGAAACGTGACCGCCGTCCTGGGCAGCTTTACGGGCAGTACGCAGTATGGAGCTCTGTTCGGGGAGAATACGGGACAATACTCAGGGAACAGCGGGGTGCAGGGCAAGAACACGAGCGACCAGTCCGCGTCGATTGGTGTGTTTGGGTATGCGAGTTCGACGGGGAGCAACCAAACGCAGGCGGTTAACGGAACTGCTGCCACAGGCGTAGCTTTCGCAGGAGTCAACAACAGTACGAGTTGGGCTCCGTTGATAGTCAACAATAATACCGCGAGTTTGAGCGGAGAAATATTCAACCTCAGCGACCCAACCACCGGGGCATATTGTTACATGTATACGAACGGGAGTCTTTATTGCTCCGGAACCAAATCAGCGGTGGTTCCAATCGCCGGTGGCCGGAAGGTGGCTCTCTACGCCGTCGAGGCCCCTGAAAACTGGTTTGAGGACTACGGCTCCGGTAAGCTGGCATCCGGCGTGGCCACCATCACGCTTGATCCCGTCTTCCTTCAGACCGTGAATGCAGAGGTGGACTATCACGTCTTCCTTACTCCGGGCGGGGATTGTAATGGATTGTATGTGGCGCAGAAATTGCCCACCTCATTTGAGGTGCGTGAACTGGGAGGGGGGAAGTCGAATGTGGCTTTCGACTATCGGGTCATAGTCCGCCGCAAAGGGTACGAGGCCATTCGACTGCAAGATATGACAGAGACAGCCCGACCCATGGTGGTCAGATCACCGGCTACCAACCCGGAGGCCGCACGTCAGCGTTAGCTCGGAGTGGCCAACGTTCGTAGTGCGAGCCTCGTAGCGTGTGGGAAGTCGATCGGGAAGCGGATCGGCCCTGGGCGTCGCAGATGGCAGTGATTCAGGCCAGGCTCGCCGGGAAGAGCGCCACGCGCCCTCGGATTCGAGCGGGCAAGAATTCTGCGCCGCCAGCGAAAACGCCGAAGGCTGCGCCGCCCAACACGAAAGACGCTGTCAACCCGTTGGTGGCCGAGGCAAGGTAGGGGCAAGCCCCGCTCGCCCTGGGCCGAACGCCGTTCGGCCCTACCGCCCTCTGCGGCAGAGCCCCTCAACATAGAGATCGTTGAGTTCTCCGTGGCGTCCGTGTTGGAGGCTCTTCCGCACCGAGATCACAGACGCGACTCCTCGCGGGCCAAAAGGACGCGATGACGCTTCCTCCATTCTGACTCCTGAGTCGCTTGTCCTTCGGGCGTGATCGGCCAGGGCGCCCTTCCCTTCGTCACACTCCTGTGTGACGGCGAATACTGACCTCCGCACAAGCACTATGTACCGTTATGGGAATAAACAGCCGGGAGACGAGCGTTCCCGGCGGACGCCCACCAGGAGTGGCGTTGGAAGCCCTAGCCGAAGTCCCTGCCGTGGACGCCTGCGGGTCTTTGCGGAGAAACACGAATGAGCCTCTTGGCGAAAAGCCTGGCGCGATTGTCGCTGGAAAAAAAGATTGTGGCCGGCTTTGGGCTGGCCCTGGCGATGCTGGCGATCGTAGTCGCGCTTCAGCACAGGATCATTCAGGCGCTGATCGGGAACAACCGCCAGGAATGGGTGATTCTCCTGGGAGCGGCGTTGGCACTGGCGTTTGGGCTCTTCGCCATCTGGGTGATTCACCGGGATATCGAGCAGCGCCAGCGGGCGGAAGCAGCGCTGGCCCAGGCGCGCCGGGATTGGGAAGAGATCTTCCAGGCGGTCGGACAGTCGGCGATGATTCTTGATCCGGACCAAAACATCCTGGCGGTGAACCGCGCCACCCTGGAGATGACCGGCAAGCCTGAGTTAGAACTGGTGGGCAGGAAATGCTTCGAGGTCTTCCACAGAACGACGCAGCCAGTTCCGAACTGCCCGTTTCCAAGCATGTCCCGTTCGGGCTCGACCGAAACCTGCGAGATAGAAGCACAGGTGCAAGACAGGGTTTGCCTTGTTTCCTGCACGCCGATATTGGATGTGGAGCATCGTCTCGTCGCGGCCATCCACCTGGCCACCGACATCACGGAGCGCACGCGCGCCGAAGCGGCGCTACGGCAGGCCAGCGCCTACAACCGCAGTCTGATCGAAGCCAGTCTGGACCCGCTGGTCACCATCGATCCGAACGGCAAGATTACCGATGCCAACAGCGCGATGGAACTCGCCACCGGGTACTACAGGAAAGAATTGATGGGTACGGATTTTAAGACGTACTTCAAGGATCCGGAGCGGGCCTGGATGGGATACCAGCAGGCGTACCGGGACGGCTGGGCGCAGGATAGTGAGTTGGAAATCCGCCACTACGATGGGCACACCACGCCGGTGCTCTACAACGCTTCGGTCTATCGGGACGACGCTGGCAAAGTGATCGGAGTATTCGCCGCGGCGCGCGACATCTCCGAGCGCCGGAAAGCCGATAAGGAAATGCGCCGGCTCAACCGCGCCCTCAAGGCGCTCAGCGACTGCAATGAGGCGTTGGCCCACGCCACCGATGAATCAGCACTGCTGAACGAAGTCTGCCGGATTCTCATTCGCGACAACACCTACCTCCTGGCCTGGGTGGGCTACGCCGAGCAAGACGAAGCGAAGACCGTTCGCCCTGTCGCCCACGCTGGATTCGAGGCAGGCTATGTGGATACGCTGAAAATTACCTGGGCGGACACGGCGCGCGGGCGGGGCCCTACCGGGACTGCGATTCGTACCGGGCAGCCCAGTATCATGCGCAACATCTCTGCCGACCCGGCCTTTGCCCCCTGGCGCGAAGAAGCGACTCGCCGCGGCTATGCCTCATCCGCCGCTCTGCCGTTGCTGGCGAGAGACAAGGCCTTTGGCGCCCTGATGGTCTACGCCCCCGGCCCGGACACATTCGACGCTGAGGAAGTACACCTGCTCGTTGATCTGGCCGCCGATCTGGCTTTCGGGATCCAGGACCTTCGGCTTCGAAGCGAGCGCCAGCGCGCGGAGCACGAACTTCGCGCCTCCGAAACCCGCTACCGCCGGCTGTTTGAATCCTCGAAGGATGGAATATTGATTCTGGACGCGGAAACCGGGGAGATTATCGATGTAAACGAGTTTATGCTGAAGCTCCTCGGATACTCCAGCCAGGAACTCCTCGGGAAGCAACTTTGGGAGATTGGTTTGCTTGGAGATCGTGAAAACTCCAAGGACTCCTTCCGGACCTTGCAAGAGAAGGAGTACATTCGTTACGAGAACTTGCCCCTCGAAACCAAAGAAGGAAAGCGAACAGAGGTGGAGTTTGTCAGTAATGTTTATTGGAGCGGCGAGAGGAAGGTGATTCAGTGCAACGTTCGGGATGTCAGCGAGCGCCGGCAGCTTGAGGAGCAGCTTCGACAGTCGCAAAAAATGGAAGCCATCGGGCTATTGGCGGGCGGAGTGGCGCACGACTTCAACAACTTGTTGACGGTCATTAGCGGCTATAGTGAGCTCTTGCTCGAGCGCATGAAGCCTGAGGACGGACACTACCGCGCCGTCACTGAGATTCGCAGAGCCAGTGAGCGCGCCACCGTTTTGACGCGCCAACTTCTCGCTTTCAGCCGGCGACAGATTCTATCCCCGCAGATTCTGGACTTGAACACGGTCGTTTCCGGAATGCTGACTATGTTGCGACGCTTGATCGGTGAAGACGTTGACTTGGTGGTTGTCCCGGGAAAGGATTTGGGGCGTGTCCGTGCTGACCTTGGCCAGATCGAACAGATCGTCCTCAACCTCGGGGTGAATGCGCGTGACGCCATGCCCCGCGGCGGAAAGCTGACCATCGAAACGGCCAACCTGGAGCTGGACGAGGCCTATGCCCGAGAGCATGAGGAAGCAAAACCAGGTCCCTATGTGATGCTGTCCGTGACCGATACGGGCGTGGGCATGGATGCCGAGACTCAGAAACGAATCTTCGACCCTTTCTTCACCACCAAGGAAAGAGGAAAAGGAACCGGGCTGGGTCTCTCGACTGTCTACGGCATCGTGAGGCAGAGTGGCGGGAGCATCTCGGTCTCCAGCGAGCCCGACCACGGAACCACATTCAAGATTTGTTTGCCGCGAGCTGATGAAAGCGCCAAGCTGGCCGACAGTGAAGGTAGGGGCGACACTCCCGACCGCGTCCGTCGGCCGACGGACCGCGGCGGCCTTCCAGCCACTCAACAAGTCGGCGAGCCAATCCAGACCGGCGGCAGTGAGACTATCCTTTTGGTGGAAGATGAGCCTTCGGTCCGTACGTTGGTTCACCAGACGCTCGAATCCAAAGGATACCGCGTCCTCGTCGCCAAGAATGGGCCAGATGCAATTGCCGTGGCAGAACAACAGAAGGAGCCCATCCACCTGTTGATCACCGACGTGGCGATGCCCGAGATGTGTGGACGCCCGCTCGCCGAACATATGTTGCTCGCACGTCCGCAGATGAAGGTCCTCTTCATGACCGGATATACCGACGATGAAGTTATCCGCCACGGCCATGTCGGTGCGGGTTCCGCCGTCATCCAGAAACCCTTCACGGGTGAGGCCCTGTCACAAAAGGTGCGCGAAATGCTTCGCCTTGAATCTTGAATGTTGAATACTGGATCTCGACTTGGAAATCAAAATCACCATCACCGATTTCATGTCTTGAATCCTGCGTCTTGCATCTTCACTCGGAGCCCGGAATAACCAGCACCTGGACGTGGGGATTGCGTATAGCTTTTGAGGTTTTGGTCTGAAATCTGAAATCTCGGATCTGAAATCCTTCAGGCCGGCAACCAAAGGAGACTTCCTCCGTAGGATTAGACGCATGACGTATCAACGGCAGCGATATTTAATTCTGTTGCTTATCATTTCTTGCATTATTCCAGTCTGGTCTACATGTCCCAGAGCTCTACAAGCCGCGGATTTCAAGGTCACGCTGCTCGGCACCGGCAGTCCCGATCTGCTGATGAATCGTTTCGGTCCGGGCACTTTGATTGAAGCCGGAAATCAGAAGCTGGTGTTCGACGCGGGCCGTGGCGGCGCGCTGCGCATCCAGCAACTCGGCATTCCCTGGAACGACGTGACCACGTTGTTCCTCACCCACCTGCACTCCGATCATATCGTCGGCCTGCCGGATTTGTTCCTCACCGGCTGGCTGCTGGGTCGGCAAGTGCCGCTGCGTGTCTGGGGCCCGGCGGGCACCAAAGCCATGATGGGGCACCTCATCGAAGCATTTCAATTCGACATCCGCATGCGCCAGCAGGATGACTTGCGGCCGGCGCAGGGCGCCATCGCCAAAGACATTGCTCCGGGCGTGGTCTATGAGAACGCCGGAGTGAAAGTCACGGCCTTTGAGGTGGATCACGGCCCAGTGAGACCCGCCTTCGGTTACCGCATTGATTACGGCGGGCGCTCCGTGGTGCTTTCGGGTGACACCCGCTTTTCGGAGAATCTGATTCGCTTTGCCCAGGGCGCGGACGTGCTGGTTCACGAGGTGTGCTTGGCGGATCCGAAGGTACTCGCGGGTTCGGAGCACGAGCGCCACGTGATGGCGCACCATATCTCGCCTCAACAAGCGGGCGAAGTCTTCGCTCGCGTCAAGCCTCGGCTGGCCGTGTACTCGCACGTGGTCATCCTCGGAAACGGGACGGATGATGAAATCCTCAGGCTGACCCGCCAAACTTATTCCGGTCCGCTCGAAATGGGAGCGGATCTAATGAGCATCGAGGTCGGGAAGGAAATTAAAGTCCGCCGGCATTCGAAGTGAAAGGCAGCGCTGCACAGACGTAGCTCAACGAATCCTGCCGAAATCGATTGCGCGGCCGTTTCGCCGGTGATATGATGTCTTACTGGAATCTTACTGAGACGAGGTCAGGATCATGGAAATCACCAAGCTTTCGTCCAAAGGCCAAGTGGTGCTGCCCAAGTCCGTGAGAGTCGCGAAGGGATGGCAACCCGGCACGGAATTTACGGTGGATGAGGTAAAGGACGGAGTAATCTTGCGCCCGAGACGACTCTTTAAGCCAACAACCGTCGAGGAAGTCTTTGGGTGTCTGAAATACCGTGGCCGACCAAAGACTCTCAAGGAAATGGATGAGGGCATCACCAAGGAGGTGAAGGCTCGGCATGCTCGCGGTCGATACTAACGTTCTCGTGCGCTATCTCCTTCGTGATGACGCCGACCAAGCAGCGCGGGCCGTCGAACTCATCTCGCATAACGAAGTCTGGATTCCGAAGTCAGTTCTCCTCGAAACGGAGTGGGTCCTCCGCAGGGTCTACGGCTTTTCACCGGGCAATATTCTTGATTCCTTTCAGAAGTTGGCGGGGATTCCTACTGTATTTTTTGAAGACGAACTCACGGTGTCATTGGCAATGGACTGGGCGAAGCAAGGATTGGATTTCGCCGACGCCCTTCACCTGGCTAGCGCCCGAAACGCCGACGGGTTTTCGACGTTTGATCGCGAGCTCGCCAAACGCGCCAAGCCGCTTAGCCCAATCAGGGTCAGAACGCTTTAGTCCAATCAAGGGCAATCATTCACACCAACCTGCTTCACACGGCTGCCTCGTCGCGGTAGAATCCGGCTCCGAGGTGATGTGATGAACGCTAATCCGAAGAACGACCAAGTGGGCCGTCGAGACTTCCTGAAAATCGGCGGCGCCTCAGCCGCCGCCCTCGGCGCTTCGGGATCTTCCGGAACGGAGGGCACTGGGCGCGCCGGGGCAGCCGGACATCCTGCCGATCCAGTTCCCTTCCCTCCAGAAACAAAATTTCCCAAGCTGGCGATCATCACCACGTACTCACCGCAGAAGCTCGCTTTTGCCGCCGCGACCGGTTATGAGGGCGTGGTTGTTCCTCTCGACGATTCTTTCGATCCCGACAAGCTCAGCGATTCCCAAATCGATAGGATCTTGTCGGTTTCGCGGGAGACGGGCGCGCGCATCATCAGCATTGAGTGCATGGGGGGCCTGAACCATATTGATCCCGACCGCGGCAAGCGGGAGCAGGTTCACGCGCGGTTCATTCGCTGCCTCGAGTTCGCGCACCGGCTCGGTTGTAAGTTTGTGGGAACGTTTAGCGGCGGGATGCCGGGCGCGACCATGGAAACGCAAGCCCAGGAACTGGCCGCCGCGGTCAACGAAAAATATATGCCCGTGCTGGAGAAGCTGGACCTGCGCACGGGCTGGGAAAATTATCCGTGCGGCGTCAACTTCGCCACTGTGCCCGCCGCTTACGCGAGAGTGTTTGAGCTAGTGCCCAACAAACGGCTCGGGCTGGAATACGACCCCTCGCATTTTATTCGGCAGTACATCGATCCCATTCAGGTGGCATGGAATTTTCGTGACCGAATTCACGCCGGGCACGCCAAGGATACGGAAATCATTCAGCCGGTGCTCGAACAGGTGGGCATTCACGGCAAGAATTGGTGGCGGTATCGGATTCCGGGCCAGGGCCTACTCGACTGGCCTCGATTCATTACGGTGCTGCTCCAGGCGGGATTCACCGGCGGCCTCGCCGTCGAACACGAAGACGAATTCTGGGACTCGCCCCACCAAGACAGCGACCCGGACTTCCCCCAGACGCGCAAGGACGGTTTTATCCTCGCGTATCGCTTCCTCAGCCAGTTACTGCCGGGAAGACTGCCAGGATAGACGGTTCCGAACACCGCGCGGCAAGCTCTTCGCAATTTACGCTGAGGCCTGGGCAACAGGCTTCGTTTTGCCGGCCACGGCGGCGACGATCGTGCCAAGGATTGCGCCGAGGCACACCGTCCAGCCGATCCACAAAGTCACCTGCGGCACCAGCGCCTCAGCAGCCCATTTCGTTATCAGCGAAGCCTGGGCCAACATGGGGTCGACGGCATCGTAGTGCGTGCCCCACCCGTGCCCGCCATTTGCCGACATCGCAACGTACATCACCACCAGGACTGGGACTCGCGCGGCGAAAGCGTAAGCGAGCAGCGTGTTTCCCAACGAACGCCAGCCGACGCGGGGGATGAACGCCGCAACCAACATCAGCACGAATGGGATAAGCGTAAAGTAGGTCGGTTTATGGTCTCGCAGGGTCAAGCGAGTCGAGAAACCTGCCAGTACAAAAACCGCCAAGCTGACGAAAGCGAAGCCGATCGCCTTGCCGCCGCTCGCCGGTCTGTCGCCGGCGGCGGCCAACTTCCACGCAAAGTACGGGCCGAAAATAATGGGCAGCCAGGAGATCCCAATCAGGGCCGCCCCTCCCCCAGCTTCGTTGCCCACCCAAGGCTTCCCCCAGTGTTGCAGCTCGCCCACCAAGCGGACAATAGTCACGACCAAAGTGATCAGCGCGGGAACAGTGATAAGTCGAGTGATCGAAACGGACTTTGCGTCTGCCATGGAAACCTCCATTCGGTTCGATCCGTGTAATGTGGGCGCGATTCTAACGCAAAGCGCGCTCCAAAAAAAGACAATATTGGACGCTTGCCAGCGGGGCAAGTTTCTGACAAGAGCCCAACGGACGGTTTTCACTCTCAACGCGGCCTCGATCCACTGCCGGGCGAGTTCGTGCTGCGCGCCGTAGGCCTCCCAGACGCTCTTCGCCCATTCGCGCGCCCGCTTGATGTGCTCCTCGGCGCTCGACACTACTCGGAGGTTAGCGATGGTCAATTGGCCACGCGAGGTTAGCACTTGAGGTTTATCGATGGGAGCCTTCCCGTTCAGCCACTGGTTGATGGCGCGATAAACCCCGGGATTGCCGCCGCGCTCGACGCCGCAACACAGTCCGGTGAGGTGCGCGGCGTAAGACTTTGCTGAGTGGCAGTAAGGCTCGGGATGCTGCATCGCATAGGCATCGACCACCAGTCGATGCACCGCGCCGTACCGCGCGTCACTGAAAGCGCGAAGTCCGACCTCTTCGAAAAGCGCCTGGCAACCCGCACGCCCGCCCGCGACCGGAGCCCCGCACTCAGGACAATTGTCTTCGGCCATGCATCCGTTCAATCGAGAATTGGCGATCGCAATTCCTTAATCAGTCTCTTCGGCGCGGCATTTTGCCACGCCGCGGCAAGCGCCAGACGCAGGATCTTCTTCTTGGCCGCTTTCAGGCGCACGCTCGTCGCGCCCTTCCGCCCCCAGCCGCCTTTGACGAGTACGAAGATCGTCGGTTCGTCGTGGACGAATTCCTCCTGCTGTTCTGGCGTCAGCTTCACCATTCCCCAACTCTTGTCGGGATACGCAAGTGTCGCGAAAATCTTACCCGCCACTCGAAAATCCGGATGCCCCATGTGTGTACGCTCCGCCGTTTCGGGGAAGCTGAGCGCCATGCGGCGAAAATCGTTGGCGGTCATGGAGGTCTCCAATGCCACGAATTTGAATGCGATCCAAAGCTCTCAGCTATCAGCCGTCAGCTTTCAGTAACCCGGGGGGGCCTCGAAGGACGGCTGATCGCTGATAGCTGATTGCTGATGGCTGACTGCTCAGCGTCTGACCGGTGTCGCCATATACCAAACGTTGTCGTGCAGGTCTTTCACGCTGGCTACGCGGTCGCCGTAAGGCTGGTCGGCGGGCGCGCTCATGGAGATAGCGCCGACGCCCACAGCGCGCTTATACAGAGCGTCCACGTCTTCCACATACAGGTAGAACATCGTGGGCATGGGCGGATACTGGCCGTGCGGCTCGCCCATCTCGACCACCGAGTCGCCGATTCTGACAGCAGCGTGCATAATCCTGCCGTCCGGTGTCTGGTAGCGAGCGATTTCTTTGGCCCCGAATGCGTCTTCAAGAAAGCCGATCAATTTCGACGCGCTATTCGGAAGCAGATATACGTTCACGTCGCGGAGTCCCTCCGGAATGTAAGTGGGACCAGAATGGGTCGCGATGTACCAGAAGTTGCCCGCCAAATCTTTGACGGCGGACGAGCGCTCCCCATAGCTTTGGTCCATCGGCTCATGAAGTACTGTCGCGCCAAGCTCAACGGCCCGCTTGTGCACGGCGTCGATATCGGGAACATACAGATGAAGGCCCGTCACCATGGGCGTGCCGCGCCATGCCCCGCCGCCGCCAATCATGATCGTGGAGTCGCCGATCCTCACCTCGGCGTGCATGCCGCCCCCGCCTCCAGTCCCTCGATACAACTCTTTTGCACCGAACGCCTGCTTTACGAATTCGAGCAACTCAGGAGCCTGCGGCGAAGTGAGATAAGGCGTCACGGTGTGAAAGCCTTCGCGCGTGGGCTTCCCGGGGGTCGCTTCCTTTTGTGCTCGTTGGGCAGCCTGCTGCTTCATAAAAGCCTCTGTGCGCTTTTCGATCTCCTGAGGCGACACATCCTCGATGTGGGTCGAGATGATCCAGACGTGGCCGAAGGGATCGGCGAATCGCCCAGCGCGATCGCCGTAGAATTGGTCGGCAACCGGAATCAGCACCTTTGCTCCTGCCTCGACTGCTTGGCGGGCCACCGCGTCCACGTCTTCCACGTACAAACTGATGATCACAGGCGAGCCGCCCAGGGCTTCCGGGCTGCGCCGACCGTAGTCGGGCGCCTCGCCCGCCAACATGATGGGAGAATCACCGATCCTGATCTCCGCGTGCGCGATTCTTCCATCCGGATCGGAGAAGCGCATCGATTCATTTTCGACTGCGCCAAATGCCTTCTTGTAAAACTCGATGGCCTTGGCGCCGTCCGCGACCGTCAGATGAGGGGTCGCCGTATGGAAGCCTTCGGGAATAGGCTTGGCCGTTTTCGCCAATTCTTGTAACAGCTCCTCACCCGACCCGGTTCCCTTCTGCCCGCCGGGACCGTAGAGCTTGAGGTACGCTTCAAAAGTCATGTCCACCCTGTGCGTTGAGATGTGCCACTTGTGCCCGAAGGGGTCTGTGAAACGTCCCGCCCGGTCTCCGTAGTCCTGGTCAGCCACGTCCACCTTGATGCCCGCGGCCGAAACTCGGGCGGCCAAAGCGTCCACGTCCTCGACGTACAAATGGACAATCACCGGCGAGCCGCCAATCGACTCCGGGCTGCGGTTGCCGTACTCGGGAAACTCATCTGAGAGCATGATCCGTGAATCCCCGACTTGGATTTCTGCGTGCCCGATCTTTCCGCCCGGCATCGACAGGCGCGTGACCTCCGTTGCGCCAAACGCACGCTTATAAAACTCGATGGCGCTGGCCGCGCCTTTGACACACAAGAGAGGCGACACACTGTGGTGGCCCTCGGGAATAGGTTTCACCTTGCTAGCTGCGGGGGCAGTCTTCGCTGTAGTTGCCATAAGTGCTCTCCTTTCGAGATCAGATTTAAGACGTGCTTTGAAGTCCGGGCGCGGAAGCAGGCACAATTGAGTGGCGACTCGCAGCAGCGCGCTGAGCCGCTCGTCGGCGGGCGGCAGCTCGGAATTGGGATGAGCGAGCATCGCTTCCACCAACTGGTCGATTTGTTGGCTCAAGCTCAGCTTAGCCATTGGTCTCACCCATACTTGTCCGCAGTTTTTCCAGACCGCGGAATTGCAGTTGCTTCACAGCGCCCTCGGTGCGGCCCAACTCGCTCGCGATTTCACGGATGCTCTTCTGTTCGGCGAACCGCGCCACGATGACGCGGCGTTGGTCCGCCGGAAGCCGATCGACAAGGCGAAAGAGCCAGGCGCGGCGCTCGATTTCATCGGAGCTCACCTCACCTGGATCGTCGAGGTTGTAGAATTGGCGCTCTTGGGCGGCGCGTTTGAAGCGATCGGCAATCGCGTTGGCCGCGATCCTTAGCAACCATGCGGCGAAAGGCACGCCGCGCCATTCGAATTGCGGCAAATTGGCCAGCGCACGGTGAAATACCTCGGAGGTCAGGTCTTCGGCCTGGTCGCGGTCGCCGACGCGCCGCGCAATATAGGCGTAGACGCGTTCGAAGTGCTGCTCGTAGAGCTCGCCGAATTGAGCCGGGTCTTTCTGCGCAGCTTCCACCAGCAGCCGCTCGTCAGCCTCCGGCAGCGACACCTTTGACGCCAAGCCTCGCCCGCTCATCGCCCCTCACTATACATAAACTGTGGGCAAGCAGGAAAAGTTACGGAGCGCAGAACACAAAGGTCCTTTGTCCTTTGTCCTTTGTCCTTTGTCCTTGGTCCTTGGTACTTGGGCCTTGGTACTTGGGCCGTGGTCCCTGCCGGTTGCCAGTTGTCCGCTGCAAGAATTGAGTCGTTGGCTCATTCATTCACTGCCCCCGTTGACGCAGTGCTGCAAATCACGGTCCTTCAATGAATCAATGGTTCAATGAACCGATGGTTCGATCATCCCTTTGACTTCCTGAAGCACACGCTCGATCGCGCTGGCGATGGACCTTTCGACTTCTGGTGTAAGTGCGGCGCCCGCTGCGAAGTTCAACCCTTCTATAGCTAGGACGATGAGCCGCGACGGAAGCTGATCCAGGGCGCGGCTCATTTCGATGGCCTCGGGAACGCCGAAGGCATGACTGGAGTGGCGGAACATTTTGGCAGGAAGCGGTGCCGCCGTAGCATCAAAGCGGTGGGCCGCGCCTGGCCGAGCGCCGGAGCTTGCGGCGTCGATCAGGATGACTACGTCCGCGCCTTTCCACAATTCCATCAGCGCCGCGCCGTCTCCATTGTGCTCGAGGACGGTGACCTGACGGGGAACGATTTGCTTCAACTGGCGAGCGACGGCGAGTCCCACGGCGTCATCGCCGCCGAACTCGTTGCCGATGCCGATCACCAAAACAGTTCTTTCCATGATGTGGGGGTACGGCTTGCCGTACCCTCTTGTGCCCAAAGGGGTGGGGCAAGCCCCACCCCTACTGCCGATCGATTTCAAGCTTCAGAAAATGCGTAGCGCACGAAATGCAGGGATCGTAGTTGCGGATCGCCTGCTCGCACTGCCACTGCAACTTCTCGGTAGGAAGGTCGAGGTGCTGGGGCACGAAGTGCCACAAGTCCTGCTCGATGGTTTTTTGATTCTGTGACGTGGGCGGGACAATCTTCGCGTCCAGAATGTTGCCCTGAGCGTCGATCTTGTAGCGGTGATAGAGAATTCCGCGCGGCGCCTCGGTGCAGCCGTAACCTGTGGCGGCGCGCGGTTCGATTTCGACACACGATTTTTCCGGCGGCTCGTAGGCGTCGATGATGCGCAGCGCCTCGTCACAGGCGTAGACCGTTTCGACGCTGCGCACGATGATGCTCTTGAACGGATTCGAGCACGTCGGTCCCAGGCCGGCTTCGCGCGCCGCTTGCTGGGCGAGTGGGGAGAGGCGATCGAAGTTCAAACTGTAGCGCGCCAGTGGACCCACAAAGTACGGCTGCTGACCCTTCATCGTCGAGTGCAGGGCGTTTGAGTACTCAACGTGTTCCTCGGTGAAGTTCGAATCGTAATCACGGACACTGATGTCGAGCCCTTGATTTGACACCAGGCGGCCTTCGTTGAACGGATATTCGTCAGAATGGCGAAGCGCGACGAATGTGTAATCACGCTCGAATTCCGGAAAGGGCAGCCCGGCGACCCACTTCACGGTTTCGAGCGCCGCATCCCGCGCCCACTTCAATCGTTCGACCAACGGCTCGAGATCACGCTTGGCGGGCGCCTTATAAAAGCCTCCCACGCGAACGTTGATGGGATGGATTTCCCTCCCGCCCACCACGGTGACAATTTCATTGCCGATCTTCTTGAGCTTCAAGCCACGCTGGACCGCATCGGGATGATCCTTGGCCAACTGGATGGCGTCTTCGTAGCCGAGGAAATCGGGCGCGTGCAGCATGTAGACGTGGAGCGTGTGGCTTTCAATCCATTCGCCGCAATAGAGGAGCCGGCGCAGGGCGCGCAGTTGCCCGTCTATTTTCACGCCGCAAGCGTCTTCCATGGCGTGCGCCGCGCTCATCTGGTAAGCGACGGGGCAAATGCCGCAAATGCGCGCCGTAATGTCCGGCGCTTCGCGGAAATTGCGGCCGCGCAGGAAAGCCTCAAAAAATCGCGGCGGCTCAAAAATATTCAACTTCACGTCGGTGACCCGTTGGTCGCGGATCTTGACGTAAAGCCCGCCTTCGCCCTCCACCCGGGCCAGATAATCAACTTTGAGGGTTTTGGTTTTCATGAGCTTCGCTCTCCCGGCGGAACGCCTCGGCGTAAGCGTAGAACCCGCGGAACGCACGCACGAGGTCCGGGTCTTTGGCGCCCAAACGAATCCAGCCTTCGCTGAGCGAGCCGGTGTTCGGGGTCTCCATCGGCCCGAAGCACCCGTAACAGCCTCGCTGATAACTGGGGCACAGCGCGCCACAACCGGCGTGGGTGACGGGTCCGAGGCAGGGCGTGCCCTGCGCCACCATGACGCAAACCGTCCCGCGCCGCTTGCACTCGACGCAGACGCTGTGCGCGGGCGTGTTCGGTTTGCGCCCGTTCAGAAACGCGCTCAAGACCTCAACAAGCTGGAGCTTGTTGATGGGACAACCGTGCAGCTCAAAATCCACTCGCACGTGGTCCACGATCGGCGTGGACTTGTTCAATGTCTGGATGTACTGCGGCGTGGCATAGACTAGCGAGGTAAAATCCCGAACGTCTTTGAAGTTGCGCAGAGCTTGAATGCCCCCCGCCGTCGCGCACGCGCCGATGGTGATGAGGAATTTGGACGCACGCCGCACCTGGTGGATGCGCTCCGCGTCGTGCGGCGTGGTGATGGACCCTTCCACGAGCGAAATGTCGTAAGGTCCCTTGACTACAGCGCGCGAGGCTTCGACAAAATTGGCGATTTCCACTTGGCCGGCCACGGCCAACAGTTCATCCTCGCAGTCCAGCAAGCTCAACTGGCATCCGTCGCAGGAGGCGAATTTCCAGACGGCGAGCTTCGGTTTCTCAGTCGCGGCCATTTCAAATCTCCCGGATGGCAAGAAGCGGCCGAATGCGGTCGTACCTGAAAACGGGGCCGTCTTTGCAAATGAACGTGGGCCCGTATTGGCAGTGGCCGCAGAAGCCGACGGCGCACTTCATGTTGCGTTCCATGGAGATGTAAATGTTCTCGGTGGAGACGCCACGCCGTTCGAGCTCCTGCACCGTGAACCGCATCATGACTTCGGGACCGCAGACCAGGGCCACCGTGCTGCCCGGGTCGAAGGGGGCGCGCGGGATGAGCGAGGTCACAACGCCCACGTTCCCTCGCCAATCACCGATGGCCCGGTCCACGGTGACGTGGACATACAGGTCAAAGCGCGAGCGCCAGTGCTCGAGCTCGCGGCGGTAAAGAATATCCGCCGGAGTGCGCGTGCCATAGAGCAGCACGACTCTGCCGTAATAGTTGCGCGCCGCCAGCACCTGGTACAGCGCCGGCCGCAGCGGCGCCAGGCCGATGCCGCCCGCGACAATCACCACGTCGGCGCCACGGGCCTCCGTCACCGGCCACCCGACGCCAAAAGGGCCCCGCACCCCGAGCGCGTCCCCGGCCTTCAGCTTGCGCATGGCGCGCGTCACCATTCCCACTTCACGCGTGGTGTGGACCAGGACCTCAGGCTTTGCGGGATCACCGCTGATGGAGATGGGCACCTCACCGACTCCAAAGGCATAGAGCATGTTGAACTGGCCCGGCGCGAAGACCAGGCCGGGCGCGCCGTTTTCCGGCGCCAGCTCCAGGGTGAAGGTGTCGGACGTTTCCTGCCGCACTCTTTCGACCCGACAGGCACGCGGCAGCATGGGGTCGGTGGCACGGCCATCTTGGCCATGGCTGTTCACGGGCTGGCCCCGGAGGGGTCCCCGTCCCGTGTCACCCACGAATTCAATCGGCGTCGTAGACATTGAGGAGTTGCAACCTCGTTGCGGTAAGATGGTCCACCATCACCTGAGAGAATCGCTTCAAGAGCTCATAAGCCAGGTCGTGGTCCTTTTCACACTTCTCTCGCAGGCATTTCCCATCCAGAGCCAGAGCCCGCGTCAACTCGACGGCCCGCGCGTCCAACCTCCAATAGTAAGGCGGCACCAGCCACGACCAGCCCAGAATCTCACCCGCGCCCAACGTCTGGATGGTGATGGAACCGCGCCCAGGCGCATGGACTTCCAGCGCCACTTGGCCTTGCCGGATCAGGTAAAACTTATTGGCTTCCTCCCCTTCGCGCAGGATGAACTGGCCGGCGTCGAAGCGCACGTTGGACGCGCAGCCGACCAGCAATTCCATGTACTGTTCTTTCATGCCGGCAAAAAACGGATGCTCGATCAAGATTCGCTCAAGAGTCTCCATTGTCGTTCCCCTTCTGTGAGACGGTCACAGCCTCTGTTTCCCGAATGGCACGGACCTCTTCCGTGATGTCGATGGCCACCGGGCACCAAGTGATGCATCGCCCGCAGCCGACGCAGCCCGAAGTGCCAAACTGGTCGATCCAGGTCGCCAATTTGTGGGTCATCCATTGGCGGTAGCGAGCTCGGGGCGTGGCGCGAATGCTGCCGCCGTGGATATAGGAGAAATCCGCCGTGAAGCAAGAGTCCCATTTGCGCCAGCGCTCGGCGTGCTCGCCCGTCAAATCGGTTACGTCCTCCACCGTCGTGCAGAAACAAGTGGGACAAACCATCGTGCAGTTTGCGCAAGCCAGGCAGCGCGCCGCGACGTTGTCCCACCTCCGGTGCTCGTAATTTCGGTACAGCAGGCCCTTGATGTCCGTGGTGTCGAGGCTCCGACCCATTTGAGCTGCGGTGCTTTCGACTATGTGTCGGGCCGCGGCGCGTTCGGCTTCGCTCGCCGGCCGCGATGGAATCGCACCCAGGATCTCGTGGCCAGTCTCGGTGCCGGCCTTCGCCACAAAATAATGCCGCCCGTTCTCAATCACCTCGGTTAAGGCAATATCGAAACCGGATGAAACCTTGGGGCCCGTGTTCATGGAAACACAGAAGCAGGTGCCGCCCGCTTGCGCGCAGTTGATGGCGACGATGAAAGTTTTTTCGCGGCGCGACTTGTAGTCTCGATCAAGGTAGGCTCCGCCCAGAAACACTTTGTCCTGGATGCCGATAGCGTTCAGTTCGCAAGAGCGAACACCAATAAACGCCATCTTCTGCGCATCGTGGTTTTCTTCTTCGGTGACTTGAAAAGCCCCCTTGGTGCGTTGTGCTTGCCAGAGGCGAACCACGGGCGGGTACAGGAATTTCTTCCAGGCATACGGCCCCACCGCGTACCCGAATAAAGCTCCATCCTGACGCTGGCTCAGGCGATACGTTCCCCCGTCCTGGGCGTCAGTCCAACCGGCAGGCAGATCCGCAGCCGACTTCAGCTCGTCGTAAACGATGGCGCCATCGCGCAGCGTCGGCCCCAACACTGTGTACGCGCGTGCCACGAGGGCGTCAAAGAGCGCCTGGAAATTGTCGCGCTCGACAACAACTTCTTCGTCGAGCGAGAGCGATCGCTCCTCTGGCACTGCTTCCTTTCCTTGATCCGCCATCCGGGTGCGCCTTTCCCTGACGTACCTCTCACCCGCCCATGCCCAAGACCCAAATCGGGATTAGGGACGTGAACCGCTCATAGTAACTGTTGATTCTAAAGCAGATTCCGGTTTCGTTTCTCGGCTCTCAATATCCTCGCCTGAGCCATTAACCAGTTCAACGACGCGGCCGACAAGTTCCGGCAGTGCCGCCCGCACGGGAGGGGACAATTCCTCGCTATAGTCGAAAGACTCGCCCACCACCGAAGCCGCGAAAGCCTCCGGCCGGCTTCCATACAGCCGGCTCGCGATACCGAGCAGATCAGAGGGATCGAGGTGATGGCCAAAGGGCGAGGAAGCGGCTGACGCCGCCTCGACCGCGCGGACATCAATCATGCCGGCCGGCTGTCCCGGCCCTTCACTGACCCGAGCGTCAATGAAAATCACCCGCGTCGCGCCGCTGATATGCTCAGCCAGCTCAGGCATAAGTTGGTGGCAAGAGATCATCTCCGTTCCCTGAACTCCCGATTCCCGCTCCAACTGCGCCAGAGCGTGCCACGCCAGGCCGTCGTCGCCGCGAAGCGGGTTCCCACATCCGATGATGAGCACTCCAACCATTAGACTTGCCTCAATTCGTCCAGCACCGCTCAGCTTCCAGCAATCCAGCAGTCACCACACATGATGTATCGGCTGGCGCACAGCGTGCGGTGATGTCCATCACAACGCGGCGGTGACCGCTAATACCAAGGCGCAACAAGAGTTTTAGATTTTGGATTAAAGCCCGTGCGAAGCCACTGCCGCTTCGATCCCGAAGGCTCGGTTATTGGGTCTTAGACTCTGGATTCTCTGCCGGATAGGCCGACGATAGCCTAATCCAAAATCTAAAATCCAAAATCTAAAATCAGCAGATTCTTGGCAACTGCTCCCCGCTGAGCATGTCGAGAACGCGGTGGCCGCCGATCCGGCTCTTTAAGGTGACCGTACCCGGGTTACTGCCATGAACCTCGCCGATTCGCGCTGCATTCGAAGAAACAGCGAATCGCCGCATCACTTCGAGAGCCTGTTCGACGTTTCGTTCGGGCACAATGGCAGCAAAGCGCCCCTCATTGGCGACGTAGAACGGGTCGAGACCCAGGATTTCACAAGCGCCACGCACCACTTCGGCAACCGGCACAGCAGCCTCCGAAATGGTCATCCCCACCCGCGCCGCCTCCGCGATTTCGTTGAGGGCGGAAGCAAGGCCGCCGCGAGTCAAGTCTCGCAGGCAGTGGACTTCCACTCCGGCCTTCAGCAACGCTTCGACCGGTTCCCACAGCGGCGCCGTGTCACTCTGGATGGGCGCTTCGAACTCCAAGCCCTCTCGCACCGAGAGGACGGCCACGCCGTGGGCGCCGAGGTCTCCGCTCACAAGGATCACGTCCCCGTGGCGAACTGCGGCTGGCGTGATGTTAAGTGGCGTCTCGACGATTCCGATTCCGGCGGTGTTGACAAAAAGGCCGTCACCTTTTCCCTTGTCCACCACCTTCGTGTCACCGGTGACCAGAGTAATGCCGGCGCGCCGCGAAGCAGCCGTCATACTTTCGACCACGGTGCGGAGGGTCTCCATCGGCAGGCCTTCCTCGAGAATGAAACCGGCGCTCAAGTAAAGCGGCCGCGCCCCACACATCGCGAGGTCGTTCACGGTACCGTTCACGGCCAGGTCACCAATATTCCCGCCGGGAAAGATGAGCGGGCGCACGACATACGAATCGGTGGTGAACGCCAAGCGCGAGCCGTTCAAGCGCAACACCGCGCCATCGTGACGCGCCTCGAGCGGTTCATTGGCAAATGCCGGTAGGAACACTCTCTCGATAAGTTGATGCGTGAGCCTGCCGCCGCCCCCGTGGGCAAGCAGAATCGTGTCGTCACTCGAGCGCGGAATGGGACAGCTTAGATTCACTTCTTTCATCGAATAACCACGCTGTCAGTCAAATAAAACTCTCTCATTAAGAGGAACAAGTCAAAAGGCAAAAGTCAAATTTCAAAAGTCAAAGGTTGAAGATCGGAAGACAATGTGTTGCCGTCGCACTTTTGACTTTTGACCTTTGACTTTCCTTATCTAGCCGCCCGCCGGTACAAATAATACGCAGCGCACGCACCTTCCGATGAAACCATGGGCGCGCCGAGCGGGTGTTCAGGAGTGCAGAGTGTGCCGAAGGCGTCGCACTCGTAAGGTTTCTTGACGCCTTGCAGCACCAGGCCGCTGATGCACTCCTTCGGCTCTTGAACGCTGCCGATGCCTACTTGAAATCTGAACTCCGCATCAAATGCCCGGTACTGCTCACGAAGCCGGAGGCCGCTGGCTGGAATTTCGCCGAGGCCGCGCCACTTGCGAGGGCCGACTTCGAAGACCTCCGCAATCCGCTGCTGGGCGGGGCGATTGCCCTCGCGGCGGACAGCTCGGGAATACTGGTTTTCAACCTCGGCGCGGCCTTCTTCGAGTTGTGCCACGGCCATGTCAATTCCTTCCAGCAAATCGAGCGGCTCGAACCCAGTCACGACGATAGGAACGTGCCAGCGGCGGCTGAGCGGCTCGTATTCTTCATATCCCATCACCGTACACACATGGCCGGCGGCAAGGAAGCCGTTGATTCGACAATTCTCAGACCCAAGAATGGCTTCCATGGCAGGCGGGACCAGCACCTGCGCGACGAGGACCGAGAAATTATGAATATCTTCGCGCTCGGCTTGCCACACGGCCATCGCGTTGGCCGGCGCTGTAGTCTCGAAGCCGACGGCAAAGAACACGACTTCGCGTGAGGGATTCAACCGCGCCAGTTTCAGCGCGTCGAGTGGCGAGTAGACGATCCGCACGTCAGCGCCCGCGGCCTTGGCTTCCAGCAGACTCTTGGAAGAACCAGGAACGCGCAACATGTCACCGAAAGAGCAGAACGTAACCTCCGGGCGCGCGGCGAGGGCGACGGCCTTGTCGATCAGTTCGAGCGGTGTCACGCACACCGGGCAGCCGGGCCCGTGCACCAACGAAATCTCGGGCGGCAACAGGTCCTCTAAGCCGCTCTTGACGATGGTGTGCGTCTGCCCGCCACACACCTCCATCAGTGACCACGGCCGCGTCACGCGCTGGCGGATCGACTGCGCCAGCTTCGCCGCCAACTCGCTGTCTCGATATTCGTCGAGGAACTTCATGAGTAGGATTTAGGATTCAGGAGTTAGGATTTAGGGAAGAAAGTCGCAAGCGGCATGTGGCGAGTGGCAAGTTGCAGGATTCTCCCTCTTGCCACTTGCCACATGCCACTTACCACTGCGAATTTATAGTTCCTGATCCCCGATGCCTAATTCCTGGGTTCCTAATTCCTCCATTTCCCGCAGTGTCTCGAAGATTTTCTGCGCCTCGGCTTCATCCACTACCGACAACGCGAAGCCTACGTGTACCAGAACGTAATCGCCCACCGACGCCTCGGGGGTGAAGGCGAGGCAGGCTTCTTTGATTACGCCGCCGAAGTCGATCTTCCCGCGGCGCAGGCCAAGCCCTTCCTCTTCCGTGATGCTGACGATTTTTCCGGGCACGGCCAGGCACATAAAATTGACGATTGCCGATTGCCGAGTTTCGATTGAGGCATGTCGATCACCGAAGCTTTTCTGCACGCAATCGGCAATCGAAAATCGGCAATCCGCTAGCCACCAGCCACTGCTAACACCGCCTGCCCCAGCGCGATTCCGCCGTCGTTCGGCGGCACATACCGATGCGTGAGAACGCGAAATCCTCCCGCCTCGAGCAGAGCTGACGTGCGTTCCACGAGATACCCGTTCTGAAACACGCCGCCGCTCAAGACCACTTGCCGCTCACCAACCCGCTCGGAAACGGTCACAATCCAATTCGCGAGAGCGTTGTGGAACCTGGCCGCGACAAGCCCCTTAGGTTCTTGTCGTGCGACATCCTGCCGCACAGCTTCGATCAACGGCGCCCAGTCGCCCGTGTCCCCGCTCGACACTAATTCATAAGACTCGTCGGTCGAGAGCGATCCGATGGCGCGTTCCAGCATCATGGCGGCCTGACCTTCGAACCTACTCTCGTCCGCGACGCCGACCATTGACGCGACCGCATCGAACAGCCTCCCGACGCTCGTCGTCCACGGTGCATTGACGCCGTGCTCGAGCATCCGGAGGAGCGGTAGCCGCTGGGCCGGCAAAGCGGCGGCGCTCTGTCCACCCACTTCCCAAAGCAAGCTCGCCGCCGAGCGCCATCCTTCGCGCACCGCGGCTTCACCACCGGGCAGTCGAAATGGCCGCAGGTGAGCGATGCGCTCGAACTCGATTCCATCGGCGTGGAAAAACTCGCCGCCCCACACCGTGCCGTCCAGTCCGTAGCCGGTGCCGTCCCACGAGACTCCAAGGTACGGTCCTTCGATCCCATTCTCAGCCGCGCACGCCGCGACGTGTGCCTGATGATGCTGAATCGCAACGAGGGGCAAGCCTGACTCCCGCGCCCAGCGCGTGGACGCATAATCCGGATGGAGATCGCAAGCCACAAGCTCGGGCTTGAATCGATAAAGCCGGCAGAGGTCGTCAATGGCGCGCTCGAACGCGCCACGCGCCTCGATGGTGTCCAGGTCGCCGACATGCTGGCTCAGGAAGACCTGCTGGCCGACCGCGATGGCGACAGTGTTTTTCAAGTGCCCGCCGACGGCGAGGACCGCAGGCAAATCCCGGCCCACGAAAACCGGCAGTGGCGCGTACCCGCGCGCGCGCCGCATCACACTCTCGCGCCCGCGCACCAGCCGCACCACCGAATCGTCACACGGGCGCGCGATGGGGCGATTGTGCATCACAAATAGGTCGGCGATTTCCCCCAGCCGCGCGCGCGCCTCTTGATTCTCGATGGCAATGGGTTCATCGCTCGCATTGCCGCTGGTGGCGACAATGGGAAACGGAAACTCTCTCATCAGCAGGTGATGGAGCGGTGAGTAAGGCAGCATGACTCCCAAATACGGCGAAGATTCAGCTACCCCCGGCGCGAGCCCAGGCGCGCCGCTCGGCTTGAGAAGAACGATTGGGGCGGCGGGCGATTCAAGCAAGCGTTGCTCCTCCGCCGACACCTCGCAGTAGTGGCAGACCATCTCGATGCCCGGCATCATGAGCGCGAAGGGCTTCGCTTCTCGATGCTTTCGTTCGCGCAGGCGCTCGACCGCCTCGGGCTGGCGCGCATCGGTCAGCAACTGAAAGCCGCCGATCCCCTTCAAAGCGACAATACCGCCTTGCTGCAAGACTCGCCCGGCTTCCACGATGGCGTGCTCGGATGGCATCGAAGTCAAGTCCACGGAAGCATTGCCAGGCGTCTCGGCCCACAGGCGCGGCCCGCAACGAGGGCAAGCATTGGGCTGGGCATGAAAGCGTCGATTCGCCGGGTCGGTGTACTCGCCCCGGCACTCGGGACACATCGCGAACCCCCGCATCGTGGTGCGCGGCCGGTCGTAAGGGATGTCCTCAATGATCGTAAAGCGCGGCCCGCAATTGGTGCAGTTGGTGAAGGGATAGCCGTAACGCCGGTCCGATGGATCGGAGATTTCAGTCAGGCATTCGCGGCACGTGGCCAGCTCGGGCAGAAGGCTTGCAGTTCTTTCAACCGTTTCGTCGCTCGCGAGGATTTGAAATGTGCGACAGCCGGTCGCGGCCGACCTTGCAGTCCGGGTCTCGAGAACGAGCGCCGCGGCCGGTCTTTCGGAGGCGAGGCGCTCGAGAAAGCGATCGAGCTCCGCGCGCGGACCTTCGACCTCAATCACCAGGCCGTCGCTCGAATTGCGCACCCAGCCCGTTAGCCCCAAGTCGTTCGCGAGGCGGTAAACGAAAGGCCGGAAGCCCACTCCTTGCACCGCTCCTCGCATCCTGACTTGAAGGCGCTCCGCACTCGCTGCCAGAGTCTCGATCATGCTATTCGCCCTGCCACACTCGAAGCTTTGCGACCGGTTCTCAAGATCCAATCCGTTAGCCACTGGGTCCACACATTCAGCCCCTGGCCTGTCCGGCAAGAAATGGGGAGAATCAGGGCGTTGGGATTCACGTCCAACACATTCTTTCTCAGATCCGCCAAGTCCACCCCCGCATAGGGAAGCAAATCGATCTTGTTCAGCAGGACGACGTGCGATTTGAAGAACATCAGGGGATACTTCTTCGGCTTCTCGGCGCCCTCCGGGACGCTAAAGACCATCACGCGCAGGTGTTCACCCAGATCGAACTCCGCCGGGCAAACGAGATTGCCGACATTCTCGATGAACAGCACGTCGACGGGATCCGGCGGAAAACTGGTGAGCGCCTTCGACACCATGCGCGCGTCGAGGTGGCACACCGTGCCTGTGTTGATCTGGTGCGCCGGCACACCGAGAGCCTGAATCTGGTCGGCATCGTAAGTGGTCACAAGGTCCCCTTCGATTACGGCAAGCTTGTAGAGAAACTTGAGGCGCTGAATGGTCTCTCCAAGTACCGACGTTTTGCCCGCGCCCGGGGCCGACATGAGATTGACGGCCAGCGTGCCGGCGGCCTCAAAGTGCGCCTTGTTCTCTGCCGCTACCTCGTCATTACTGCGACGAACGTCCGCAACTACTTGCACGCGTTCCATGAAACCCCTCCTTCATGAAGCTTGAAGCTAGAATGACCGTACTGGTGCTGCTGGCTTCTCCATTCTAACTTCTAGATTCTAGCTTCTAGCTTCCCTTTATCCGCATTTGACTTCAGTTCTAAATCGGAGGCCTCCACGAGCTCCACATATTCAACTTCCATTTCCCGCCCCGAGATGATTTCCACGGCGCCCCCGCAGGTCGGGCAGATCAAGCAAAAATCTTCGATCGGTCGCCCTACGGTCTTGCACTGTGGGCACCTGGTTTTGAGCGGCACACTTTCAACCACCAGATGTGCACCTTCTGCAACTGTCCCGCGCCTTGCGAACTCAAATCCGAATTCCAAGGCTTCGCGCACCACGCCGGCAAACTCACCCAGCCGCAGCTTGACGGTGGCGACCGCAGGCGCGCTGTGCTTTTTCGCTTCTGCCTCGGCGATCTCAATCACGGCTTGGGCCAGCGATAGTTCATGCATAGAAATTCAGCAATGAGGGATCAGGATTTAGACCGCCTGATGTCACCCCTGTCCCTCCCCCATAACCTGCGATCCGCAATCGCCAGGTTCCAATTTCCATATTCCAATTTCTGGTGGGACGGCGATGAAAAGGCTCATTCTCCATTCGGGCTGACGCCGCCTCACCCGATGACAGAATACGCTGTCTATGAACCAGCGACAGTGACCAGCATCACAGGCGAGGGTAAGGAAGGTCACTCTGCAGGAAAATCAGAGCGGGTGGTCGCCGGTGGCGCTTTAAATCATGAATTATAAATGCTGAATTATAAATAAAGACAACTCGTCAACCTAGTTCATCATTCATAATTTATAATTCATCATTCGTACCTCAGCGCCACCATCGGATCAACCTTGGTGGCGCGGCGGGCGGGGATATAGCAGGCCACGAGGCCAATGATCGAAAGCACGAGAGCCGTTAGCAGAAAAATAACGGGGTCAAATGCGCTGACGGCAAAAAGCTGGCTCGAAAGCAGCCGCGCCAACGCGAAGGCGATGATCAGTCCCGCCAGTGCGCCAAAGCCGACCAGCCGCATACCCTGTTTAACCACCAGTCCCAGCACCTGACGGCTCTCGGCGCCGAGTGCCATGCGGATGCCAAATTCCTGGGTGCGTTGCGTCACCGAATAACTCACCACGCCGTAGAGGCCAATCGAGGCCATCAACAAGGCTATGCTCGCGAAAAAGCTGAGCAGGGTCACGCCGAACCGGCGCGGGCCGAGCGAGGCTGCTACGCGGTCTTCCATGGAGGTCAAGTCGTAAACCGGCAAGTGCGGATCGACCGCGCGTACGGCCTCACGCATGGGTGTGGCCAAGCTCGACGGGCTGACGGATGTCCTGGCGATCAAATAGGCGCTCTGGGGGCTCTGCCACGGGATTGGGTAGTAGCAAACTCCCTTGCCTGTGTCGCCTACTAGCGCCGAACGATCTGTGTGGTCAACGACGCCGATGATGGTCGCCCACTCTGATCGATTCCCGCGGCGAAGGCGCTTCCCTATCGGGTCCTGGTTTGGCCAGTACTGTTGGGCGAGATTTTCGTCGATCACCACCGCCGCCGGCGCGCCTTCGCGATCCTGGTCCGTGAAAACGCGGCCCGCGCGGATGGGAATCTTCATCGTCGAGAAATAACCCGGCGTCACCCACTGCAAGTCGCTGTGCGGGCCTGGGTCACCCGGCCCTTCGATTCGACCTTCGATGCTGAAGGAGGAAGACGCGCCTTCGCCGCTGAATGGAAGTGGAAACGTCGCCGCGGCCGACTCAACTCCCGGCAGAGTCGCCAGCCGCTCGGTTACTGCGCGATAGAAAGCAATCTTCTGGCCCGGCTCTCGATATCGGTTTTCAAGGTTAGAGAGCGCTGCGCTCATCACACCATGCGGGTCGAAGCCGGGCTGCACTTCTTGAAGACGAGCCAAGCTTTTCAGAAACAGCCCGGCGCCTACCAGGAGCACTAAGGCTAGGGCCACTTCCCCCGCCACCAGCACGGCCCTCAGTCGATGTTGAGCCTGGCCGGCCGTCCCCGAGCGCCCACCCTCCTTCAAGGCTTCGAATTTTCGGACCGTCGAGACCTGCCACGCGGGCGCAATTCCGAACAGGATGGCCGAGAGCAGTCCGACCATGATCGTGAAGGCGAGAACGTAGTTATCGGTCTGAATCAAGACTCCGCCGCTCTGCTCCGGCGCCAGTTTTTCCAGCACATGAAGCCCGCCTTGAGCCAAGGCGAAACCCAGCAGCGTTCCTCCGCCGCCCAGTAACAGACTCTCGGCAAGCGTCAGGCGAATCAGATCCCACCGCTTGGCTCCCAGCGCCGCGCGCACGGCGAGTTCCTTGGCGCGACCCGATGCCCTCGCCAGCATCAGCCCGGCAATGTTCGCGCACGCTATCAGCAGCACGAAGCCCACTGCCCCGAGCAGAATGAGTATCGGGGTCTTCAGGCTCCCGAACACGAATTCCGTGAAGGGCAGCGCCAACATTCCCCACTGAGAGTCCTTGGCGTAGGCGGCCGCTTCGGCATTCGACTGAACCGCCTGGTTGCCAAGGACCTTCACAAAAGCGTCCGCTTGCGCGGCAGTTCCTCCCGGCTCAATTCGCGCCACCGCAAAGAATTCCTCGTTAAAGCGGTTCTCGGGTCCGTATTCGCCGGGAGGAAGCCCGAGCGGGACCCACAAGCGCGCTTGATTCGGCCAATCAAATTCCGGCCCCATGACGCCGATCACTTTGTAAGGCTGTTGATTGAGCTGGATGGTTTTCCCAACGATGGTCCCGTCGCCGCCGAACAATTGCCGCCACGTGCCATTCGACAGGACTACCACCATGTTGGCGTTCGGCAGATCGTCCTCGGAATGAAATGTCCGGCCCAGGAGCGGCGCTGCGCCAAATGTCTCGAACCACTGCCACGTCACGCGCGCGCCCATCAGGCGTTCGGGAAGATCGCTGGCGGTGTAACTGAAGTCCGCCCCCTCCATCATTGCGGCGGACGTGAAAACCTTCTTGCTGTCTCGCACGTCGGCAAAATCCGTGGGCGAAATGACAATGCTTTTCAGATTCAGTTTGTCGTATTTCACCCGGATGGCGACTAGACGCTGGGGATCAGGTATCCCGGCGGGATGGAGAAAGAGAGCGTTGAGGGCGCTGAAGATGGCGGTGTTCGCCCCGATGCCCAGACCCAGCGTCAACACCGCGACGATCGTGAAGCCGGGATTCTTCACGAGCATGCGGAAGGCGTAGCGGAGGTCTTGTGTAAGTGTCGCCATATGTTCACTCCACGCATCGGTCGGAATTATGAATTATCAATTCTAAATTGTGAACAGGAGGACAGGGGAATGCTCGGGCTTCTTCATTCATAATCGACAATTTAGAGTTCATAATTCCCGCGCCCATTCGACTACTACGCAAAAACCCACACATCGGTTGCATTATTTGACGGCGGGAGGGGTCCGTTTGTTAGCCGCATCGGGCGCGAGGCGAGGTCCCATTGAAATTACTTCGCGTCCCGCCAATTCTGGCCCACCCCGATATCAACCTTGAGTGGGACTTTCATCGGACAGGCACCTTCCATCTCGGCCTTGACGATTTCGCGTGCCGCGTCCACTTCCCTTTCCGGCGCTTCGAACACCAACTCGTCGTGGACGGTCAGGATCATGCGAGTCTCAAGCTTCTCCCGTCGCAGCCGGGCGTGGACTTTCACCATGGCCAGCTTCAGCAGGTCGGCGGCCGTACCTTGCAGCGGCGTGTTCATGGCTTCGCGCTCGGCGCGGTTGCGCGCGGGCACATCGCGGCTGTTGATCTCTGGGATGGGACGCATGCGCCCGAAGAGCGTCCGTACGCGTCCCGTCTCGCGCGCCTCCTGGAGGCACCGCTCCAGGTAAGCGTTCACGCGGTTATAGCGGCGAAAGTATTCGTCAATGTACTTCTGCGCTTCGCTTTTGGTGGTGCCGGTGCGGCCCGCCAGGCCGAAGGAGCTCAAGCCGTAGATGACCCCGTAATTGATGGCCTTCGCCATTCTGCGGTGCTCGCGCGTTTGCAGGGCGGGCAGCACGCCGAAGATTTCCTGCGCGGTGCGGGAGTGGATGTCCTCGTCGCGGGTGAACGCCTCGATGAGCAGCGGGTCCTCGGAAAGGTGGGCGAGCACGCGCAATTCGATTTGAGAATAATCGGCCGAAATCAGACGATGGCCCGGCGCCGCCACAAAGGCGGAGCGAATGAGCAAGCCGAAACGGTCGTCGACTGGAATGTTCTGCAAATTCGGGTTGGAAGAAGAGAGCCGTCCGGTGCGCGCGCCCGCCTGGTTGAAGCTGGAATGCAAGCGCCCGGTAGCGGGGTTGATGAATCTTGGCAACGCGTCAACGTAAGTGGACTTCAGTTTGGCGCGCGTTCGGTATTCGAGGACTTTGCGCGGCAATTCGTGACGCTCGGCCAATGATTCGAGCACCGTGGCGTCGGTCGAATACTGGCCGCTCTTCTTCAACCGCTTTCCGCCCGGCAGGTTCAATTTGCCGAACAGTATTTCTCCGAGCTGTTTCGGCGAATCGATATCAAATGACTGGCCGGCGAGGTCGTAGATTTCATGGGTGAGCGTGGTCAGTTCTTTCTCAAATTCGCTCGACATCTTCGCTAGGATGGTGGCGTCAATCAGGACGCCCGCGGCTTCAACGTACGCCAATACTTCGCTCAGCGGCAGCTCGATTTCGTCGTAGAGTTTTTTCAAGCCTTCCCGATCAACCTCGGGCGCGAGCAGCGTGGCGAGCTCCTGCGTGGTCGCCGCGGCCTCCGCAAGCGAGTTGGACATCCGCCGGCCCAGCCGCCGCACGGCGACGTCCTGAAGCGAGTGGTTGGTGACGAGCGGTTCGAGCAAAGCCGCATAAAGGATCGTGTCGTCGGTGACTCCCGCGAGCGCGATCTCCGCCTTGCCGAGCAGAAGTCTGAGGAGCTTCGAGTTGTGAACGGCTTTGGGCCGCGATGGGTCGGAAAGAACCGGGGCTGCGGCGTCCCGCAGGGCGGGATCAGCCGACACATCGGCTTCGTCGAGCGGCACAGAGGCGAGCCGCTTTCCATCGGCAAGTCCCAAGCCCGAAAGGCGGCCGCTGTAGGCCTCTTCGCCGTCTACCGCCATCGCCACGGCCAAAGGCTGGCGCGGGCCCAGCGCCGCCAGCCACCGCTTGAGCGCCTGCGGCGTTCCGAGCTCCGCAGCCTCGACTGCGATTTCGCCTTGCGGGACGGGCGGCGCCTGCTCCAGGAATTCCGACAGCAATTTCGTGAAGCCCAATTCCTGGCAGAGCGCCGTGACCTGAGCCAGATCGGGCGTCGAAGGCTCCAGCTCATCAACCGTGAAGTCCAGTGGCACGTTGGTGCGGATGGTGGCGAGGTCGCGGCTCAGCAGCGCTTCGGCGCGGTAGTCGCGCAGCGCCTCCCGATAACTCTGCTTTTCCACCTTCTCGAAATTCTCCAGCACCTTTTCCAGCGATCCGAACCGCTGAATCAGTTCCGTTGCGCCTTTGGGTCCGATGTAGCTGCGCTTCTTTCCGCCTTCAGGAATGGGTGGCTCTTTGCCGGGCAGCGGCCGCGCGCCCGGGATGTTGTCGCTGGGGTCGCCCGTCAGTGCGAGCCAATCCACCACCTGCCCCGGTTCGACGCCAAGGATTTCCTTCACCTTGGGCGCATCGCAGAGCGTTTCCTCAGCCGTGGGTCCTCGCGACGGCTTCAAGACGTACACGCCGCCGCCCACAAGCTGAAACAAATCCTCGTCGCCGCTTACGATGAGAACTTGGAAGCCTTTTCCCTTGGCTTCCTTCGCCAGCGTGCCGATGATGTCGTCTGCCTCAAACCCTTCCTTCTCGACCAGAGGGATCCTGAGCGCCTCACAAAAACGCTTCACGTAAGGAAGCTGAACGCTGAGGTCTTCCGGGAATTCCGGACGATTGGCCTTGTACTGTTCAAAGACCTTGTCGCGAAAGGTTGGAGCAGCGGTGTCAAAAGCCACGGCGATGTGGTCAGGCTGGTGATCTTTGATAAGCTTGCGCAAGGTTCGCAGGAAAATGTAGACGGCCTTGGTCGGCATGCCACTCGGCGAGACAAGCGACATTTGCATTGGCGCAAAGAACGCCCGGAACACCAGCGACATCGCGTCGACCAGGAACAGCTTTGGAGCTTGTGTGGACTCGGCCAAGTTCGCTCTCCTGAATCTCCTTCCATTGTACATGAACACCGTTGCTGGTTCTTGGTCCATTGTCCTTGGTCCCTTGTTCCTGGGGGTGGAGAGACGAGTTGGCACGCGAGTGTGGTAATATTGCCACACGCGGAGCTTACTCGGGTTTGTGTGAATTTCCGTACGTATTTGACGCTAAATGAGTTAGCATCATGCCAGCGAATTGGAACGAAAGGTGCTTGAGAAGCTTCGACCTCGATGACGACCTTGGATCGCCAGCACACGATCTCCTCCCCAGTCTCCATAGCGGGCGTCGGACTGCACACCGGCGTGAAGGTGAACGTGCGTCTCTGCCCTGCCCCGCCCAACACTGGGATCGTCTTCAAGCGGACCGACCTTGACGGCTTCGCGATCGAAGCGAACGTGCACAACGTGGCGCGCGTGGCCTACGCCACTAGCCTAATGAAACAGGGCGTCCTGATTTCCACCACCGAGCATTTGCTCTCGGCGCTGGCTGCGTCCGGACTCGACAACGTCGTGGTTGAGACCGACAACCTCGAGCTTCCCATTCTCGACGGCAGTGCGCTTCCGTTTCTCAAGCTGATCCAGCAGGCGGGACTTAAGCGCCAGCGCGCGGCGCGCGCGTACGCCAAGGTCCTGACGCCTATCGAAGTGGTCGACGGCGCGAAGGGGATTGCTGTTTATCCCTCAGACGTTCCGCGCATTACTTACTCCATCGATTTCGCTCACCCGCTGATCGGAAACCAGACCCTGGAATTCCAGCCCGACAAGGACAGCTACGAAGAGGAGATTGCTCCTGCGCGCACGTTTGGCTTTGCGGAAGAGGTCGAGATGCTGCGTAGGAACAATCTGATTCGCGGAGGATCGCTCGAGAATGCCGTCGTCCTGACCCGCGACGGAATCGTAAACCCGGAAGGCTTGCGCTTCCCCGATGAATTCTGCCGCCACAAAATCTTAGACGTCGTCGGCGACTTGGCGCTGTTCGGACATCCCATCATCGGGCACGTCGTCGCCAAGCGAGGCGGCCACGCCATGCACGTAGCGCTCCTCACTCGATTGCTGCGGGACGAGACCTCATGGACGTTAGTCAAGTCCAGCGAGCTCGAGCAAAAGCGCCAAGCCGCTCGCGTGACACTTGACAAATTCAAGACCTCCAGCAAGGAAGCCTGGCCAGATGTGAAGCCCGGGATTCAGGCAGCAATGAACGATGTCGAAACCGCATACCGTCGGGCCGCGCCGCAGTTCAAGTGAAGTTGATCAGTATTTTAGTCCGAAAGGAGTTCAGTTTGTTAGTTGCCCGCGGAGGCTGGTTGCAGGTGCCCGTTTTGAGCAGCCCAACACCAACCATTTGAGTGACTGACGCACTGACCAACTGAAGAACCTCCCACTTGATTTTCTTCCCTTAATCTGAAATAAACTTCTAATCAAGGAAATCGATAGTCGAGTGGTCGGACTGAATGCCAAAATGGGGGCCGCGGTTCGGCTACCGGCGGGGCGGCAATCCATGGGTACTCTGACTTCTTAAGGAATGTTGAGAAAGCGAGGGCTCTGAAATGACGAACAAGAAAATGAATCTGGTAACGCGCCGCGAGTTTGTTGGCACCGCGACGGCGGCGACTGCGTTCACAATCCTTCCGCGTCACGTGCTCGGCGGTGCGGGTTACGTTCCGCCCAGCGATCGCGTCACGCTGGCGGCGGTGGGCATGGGACACCAGGGATTTGCGGTCACCATGGAACTTCTGGCGCGGCCTGACGTGCAAGTGGTCGCGGTGTGCGACTGCAACAAAAGCAGCAAGGATTACGTCGAGTACAGCGACAACGGCATCATCGAAGACGCGCGGCGGCTGCTCGGGCCCGGCTACGAAAACTGGGGCGCGGACATCGTCTCGCCCGGCCAGGCGCAACTCAGTCACACCTTCCGCACCAGCGTCGGCATTGGCGGCCGCGAGCCCGCCAAGCGATTGGTCGAAGCTTATTACGGCTCGCGGAGCGGCTCCGCCGCGGGCGCGTACCATGGCTGCGCGGCGTATGCCGATTGGCGCGAATTGCTCGATAAGGAAAAGGACTTGGACGCTGTCTATGTTGCGACGCCCGACCACTGGCACGCGGCCATCTCGATCTCGGCGATGCGCAAGCACAAGCACGTCCTCTGTCAGAAGCCCATGACCCACTCCATCGGCGAAGCGCGGCGCATGGCCGCGACGGCGCGCGAGATGAATGTGGCGAATTCGATCACCGTCAACAACCCTTCGACCGACGTCACGCGTACGATCTCCGAATGGCTCGCTGACGGCGCCATCGGCCAGGTGCGCGAAGTCCATAACTGGTCGAGCCGGCCATTCTGGGAGCAGGGCGTTGGCCGGCCCGAGAGCACGGCCCCGATTCCCGATGGCCTCGATTGGGACATGTGGCTCGGCCCGGCGCCGGAGCGCCCGTTCAACAAAGCGTATTTGCCGTTTGTGTGGCGCGGCTGGTATGACTTTGGTTGCGGCTCGTTCGGCGACATGGGTTGCTACAGCTTTGCCGGCGTATTCAAAATCCTGAATCTCACTCCGCCGACTTCCGTGGAGGCTTCGAGCAGCGAACCTTGGGACGAAACTTATCCTAAAGCGTCCATGGTTCACCTGAACTTCCCCGCAAATGGAAACCGTTCGGCATTGCGCATGTCGTGGTACGACGGTGGTCTGCGGCCTCCGCGACCTGCGGGCCTGAAGGATCGCGACCAGCAATTGTTCCTGGGCAGCGAGGAGGGAGAGGGCATCATGTACGTCGGCGATAAAGGCATTCTCCTCGCCCGATTCAGTGGTGAGAATCCGCGGGTCTATCCCGAGTCGCCGAAATATCAGTACCAGGCGCCGCCGCGGCGGCAGCCAGGCGCGGAGCGGCACGACCAGGCTATCGATCAATGGATCGCCGCCTGCAAGGGAAGCGCGCCCGCCCCGCTCGCCAACTTCGAAATCCAGAGTCCGGTGACGGAGGCGTTCCTGCTCGGCTGCATCGCGCAACACTTTCCGGGCGAATTGCTGGAGTGGGACACCGCCAACATGCGGATCACGAATTCCGATAAGCTGAACGCCTACGTCGATCCGCCGTATCGCAGCGCGTACAAGATTTAGTTCGTTGTCCGTCGTCAGTCGCCCGTGGTCCGGTGCCGATAGGATTGTGCTCACCGATTTCGTCCTGAATCCATCGGCATCGGCCCGGCAGATTCATCATTCATAATTCATCATTCATAATTCACAGTCAGTTCCTCACCTCTTCATCGAAGAACCTCGCCATGATCTCCAACGCTTCCTTGGTCTCCGGCAGGTGATAGTCATACCAAAAGGCGTGGGGCAGCGCTTCGAAGACCACAAGGCGCGCGTCCGCGCCGGCGCGCAGAAGCGCCCGGTGCAGGATTGTTGTGCCGCTGAGCAGCAGGTCGCGCGTGCTGGTGACGAAGAGTGTGGGAGGGAATCCTCGCAGGTCGGCGTAGAGAGGAGAGAGTATCGGGTCCTTGGGATTGCTCGAGCCGACATATTCTCGGGCAAGCGGCCCTTTCGAGGGATGCGCGAGGTGGCCGTCAAATCCACGCAGCGTGAAAATCATGTCTGAATCGCCGGGCTGGCTCAAGTCGCCGGTGCCGGAAAAAACTCCCAGAGCAGCGGGAAGCGGCAGGCCGTCGCGCCGCAGCCGGACAGCGACTTCGGCGGTAAGGATCGCGCCCGCGGAGGTTCCAAACACGCCCATGTTTTCGGGCTTCGTCGTCTTCAGCAGTTCCTTGTAGACCGCCTCTGTGTCGTCCACCGCGGCGGGATAGGGATGCTCCGGCGCGAGGCGATAATAGACCGAGACGACGGTGGCGCCCGTGAGGTTCGCAATGGGAATGCCTTCCACGAGCGAGCCTGAATCCGAATTGAACCCGCCGCCGTGGACGTTGATGAGCACACGACGAGGCTTCTCGCTCCCCAGCGGAGTGATAATGTCGCACCGCACGCCGCCGATCGTCTTCTCCTCGACGTTCACCGGGTAAAGCTTTCGCGCTTCCGCCGACCGTGCGGTGCGGAAGGCGTCGGTGCGGGTGCGCCGTTCGGCGAGCGACGGCTCCGGACCCGGAGGTCCTGGCTGTGCGATCGACTTCTGCGCTTCCAGGCTGATCGTCCCCGGCACCGGCACGACGCGCGTGATGTGTGCTGTGCCATCAGGGTCCATTGTGCAGGTGTTTTCTTGCGGCACCGCCTGGCCCTGTTGAGCAATATTCGCCGGTATCCACAAGAATGTTGTTGCCGCTCCCAGCGCGACTAGCACCTTCGCCAAGCCTTTCCTAGTCTCGGCCATAACGTCCTCCTCAGAGTTCATTCATAATTCATCATTCATCATTTGTTCGTCTGCACCTCTTTCACGCCGGGCAGGATTCGCGCTCCGCTGGTGAACTTCTTGTAGTCGGAGTAATTAGATTCCCAAACAAACGAACCGTTCATGAACAACGCAAATCGCGCGCTGGCGTTCACCAGAATCCGGCGCGGCAGCCAGATCTCATCGTTCACTCGGGTTTGTTCGAATGTCATGCGGGTGCCCTTGTGAATTCGCATCACCAAGAGTCCCCAGGAAATCGTATCCAGAGTCTCCACTTCCGCTCTGATCCAGCCGTAATCGTTTCTGTCGATCCAAAGTTTCCCTCGCAGCTTTGGAAGCACGTCAGCGTGGGGCTGGGTCGGATGGAAGTCCTTCATGGGAGTGGCCTGAATAATGACCGCCTCTCTGCCATCCACTTGGTCCTCACCGACGAGTTGGAAATCGTAGGCGTTGATGATATCGCGCGCAAAGGCTCGGCTCTCTTGCCGCCGCTTTTCCACGTCGGCCAGACGACGCTCGCGCTCTTTTTGGCTCTCGTTTTTGTGCTTGGCGACAAACTTGTCAAGCTTCTCCTGTTCTTTTTTCTCTTCTTTCTCGCTCAAAGGCTTGTCATCTTTTCGAATGCGGCGGGCGTAGGGCTCATCATAGAGGATAGTGACATCGTTGGTATAGAGCTCATGGTGCTTCCGCGCGCCTTTCTTGTCCAGGGCCGTGAGCTCCACCCGCTGTTCGTAAGTGTAATCTCGGGCGAGCTCAAAATCCTTCCGGTCAACATCCAGGCTGCGGCGAACAATCTCTTTCGGATCGTTGGTCGGCGGAAGGCTTTGCCGATCAGTTGGAGGCTCGGATGCTGGCTGTTGTTGCGCCACCGCAGCCGCGCAGACCACTTCCGCCTCAAAAGCCGTGAAGCTCGCAGCGGCCAACACGCACGACCCCAAAACGGCGCCGAGCATAAGTGGACAGTATTTCGAATTTCGCGTTTCGAGGTCTAAAGCGAAGCTCATTTCAGAAGCACCTGTCTCAGCCCGAGCTACAAGTCAAATCAAAACCTTTCTTATCAGTGCGTTGAGCGACATTGGCTTCGGCTGCGCTTGCTCTTGGGTTCCTTCCCCTAAATCGTGGGTTCGAACCCAAGCTCCACTCATTCTAAAGGACTTCTTGGGTTCGTACTTCACCAAAAACCGCTCAAATCTCGGGTTCGTTCCAGATGTTTTTGTTGATTCTGAAGCACTTCTTGGGTTCGTTCCGCAGAAAAACATAGGGGGGTACCCCCCGCGAAACTGTTGATTCCCGATTTCCGATTGCAGGAAGACATGCCCGTTGTCGGTTGCCATTGCCGACTGGAAACTCCAAACTCGTTTGCGGCGTGCCGGATTTCGAATTTCGATTTTCTGGTTTCAAATGCGGGGCGCACACCCAACCTCCCTCGGGCCGTACCGAACGGTACAGTCCTTCGCGTGGCCACGCTCTGTTTTGCCCAAGCCGAGTTTTGGGGCACCCCTACATGGCCGGAATTGCTAATTGAAGAGTAACCGCAACGCGGACAGCTTGTCAAGAAATAAATGCACGCGACACAGAGTTGCACTGTGGCCTCCGTTACATCCGCGTTTTCTCCGCATGTCGCAATGAGCCAACCCGCGTGGGCATTGTCGCGCTGGGCATATGGCAGGGGGCCGCTCCGCGCCCTGAGCAGATACCGCGCAGCACTACTAAGAAGGCGCCATGTTTGAGCGGTTAAAGCGGGCGCTGGTTGAGAGCTATGTTGGTGCGATCGCTCTTGGATATCTTCTCGCGCAGGCCGTCATGCACTTCGTCAACATCTTTGCCGCGCCAGTTTCAGCGTGGGCTGCGAGAAAAGAGTATGGGGAGCTCATGGCGCGCTCCAACGCCGCGAGTGGCCTCCCGCTCCAAGATGCGTGGCCCGAAATGATCAGGTTCTTCGTGCTCTTGCTAATCTGGTACCTCCTCGTTCGCTGGCTCTTCTTCAAGCCGCTCAAGAGTGACACCCCGGAGCCAACTTCCAATCAAGAACGATTCTTGCCGCGGCAAGCTTGACACTCGGATTTTGTGATGGTAGTATGTATCACATGAAAACTGCCAGCGTTCGCGATCTGCGATATCGGTTTCCGGAAATCGAGGCTGAGATGCGCGGTGGGAACAAGATTCAAATCACCAAGCGAAAACGGGTGATCGCCCACCTGACACCGGTCAATCGCCAGGGCCCGCGCGACTGGCCGGATTTCCTGGCGCGGCTGAAAAAAATGTACGGTAACAAGGTTTCGAGCGTCACAGGGGCTGAGATTGTGCGCGAGCAGCGTGGGCCCTATTGATGAGCGACTACGCGGATACCAGCTTTCTGATCTCATTATACCTCTCTGACGCTCACTCGATCGTGGCGGCGAGAATCATGTCCTCCAAACCTACCCTCTTCTTGACGCCGCTCGGGGAACTCGAGTTGGCCAATGCGCTGGAGCTGGCAGCCTTCCGAACTCAGGCCAGCGCAGAGGCCCTGAAGTTAGCGCGAGCGACCCTCCGCCGGGACGTCGCCGACGGAGTCTATTCGCTCCAGGCTATGCCGATTACAGTTTATGAGCAGGCAAAGCGAATCGCCCAAAAGCGGTCGGCGCGGTTTGGCACTCGTAGCCTGGACATTCTTCACGTCGCCTCCGCACTGCTCTTGCAGGCTCGCACTTTCTATACGTTTGACGACCGGCAGCGTCGACTCGCGCACGTCGAGGGCCTCGCAAGTCCGAGGCTTTAGCAGCTCATCCATTTTTCAGTTGACGCCAATTCTCACGGCTTATAGATTTACCCTTTCTTCCGCGACATTCGCGGTTCGTCCTGGCGCCAAGAACGTCGGGGCATGCCATGGCATGCCCCTACCACGCGCCGTCGAAATGGAGTCCTACAATGAAAGTCGGAGTCTTCACTGCCCTGTTTGCCAAACTCAGCCTCGACGAGGTGATCACAAAGATCAAGCCGCTCGGCATTCGAACCGTCGAATTGGGCACGGGCAACTATCCCGGCGACCCGCACGTGAAGCTCGATTGGCTCAGCGCGCCCGCCAAGATCAAAGAGTTCAAGCAGAAGCTCGACGATGAAGGCATCACCATCAGCGCCTTGAGCTGCCACGGCAATCCGCTCCATCCCAACAAGAAGTTCGCTGAAGCCAACGCCGAGGTGAGTCGCAAGACGATTCTGCTCGCCGAAAAGCTGGGCGTGACGCGCGTCATCGATTTCTCCGGCTGCCCGGGCGATTCCGACAAAGCCAAGTTCCCGAGCTGGTCGCCTACGCCCTGGCCGCCCGATTTCCAGGACTTGTGGAAATGGCAGTGGGAACAGAAAGTGATTCCGTATTGGAAGAAGCGCGCCAAGTTTGCGGAGGACCATGGCGTGCGGGTCGCCATTGAGATGCACCCGGGATTCAGCGTCTACAATCCCGAAACCATGCTGCGATTGCGCGCCGAAGCGGGCAAGGTCATCGGCTGCAACTTCGATCCCAGCCACATGTTCTGGCAAGGCATCGATCCTTGCGCCGCCGTGCGCGCCCTGGGCGAGGCCGTGTTCCACGTCCACGCCAAGGACACGCGCATGTACGACGCGAATTACAAAGTGAACGGCGTGCTCGACACCAAACCCTATAGCGACGAGATTCATCGCGCGTATCTCTTCCGCACCTGTGGCTACGGCCACGATTCGGATTTCTGGTGCGACCTCGTTTCGACGCTCGAGATGGTGGGTTACGACGACGTGCTCTCCATCGAGCATGAGGACAGTCTGATGTCCGTCGACGAGGGCTTCACCAAGGCGGCGAATTTCCTGAACCAGATTGTGATTAAAGAGAAGTTGAAAGAGATGTGGTGGGCGTAGAAACCAGTGGCAAGTGGCATGTGGCGAGTGGCAAGTTGAAGACATCATCCACATGCCACATGCCACACGCCACATGGCACTTTTCAGTTCGAGGAGAATTCAGTCATGAAAGACATAAATGTTGCCATCATCGGTCATCGTTTCATGGGCAAGGCGCACTCCAATGCGTGGCGCCAGGTTCGGCGGTTTTTCCCGGGAGGCTTGTGGCCGCGCATGAAGGTGTTGTGCGGGAAGGCGTGCACTGAAGAGCTGGAAGCGACGGCCGCGCAGTTCGGCTGGGAAGAATCGGATTGCGACTGGCGACATGTGATCGCGCGCCAGGACATCAAGGTGGTAGACATCGCCGCCCCGGGCTACCTCCACGCCACCATGGCCATTGCCGCCGCCCAAGCCGGAAAGCATGTGATCTGCGAAAAGCCGCTGGCGAATACTCTCCAAGATGCCAAGCGCATGTTGCGCGCCGTAGAAAAAGCGGGCGTCAAGCACATGATCATGCATAACTACCGTAAGATTCCCGCCGTCGCCTTCGCCAAAAAGCTGATCGAAGATGGGAAGATCGGCGATGTTTATCACTACCACGGCGCCTATCTTCAAGATTGGATCATGGACCCGAATTTCCCGCTCGTGTGGCGGCTGGAGAAGAAGTTCGCCGGCAGCGGGGCGCTGGGCGATATCGGCGCGCACGCGATCGACTTGGCGCGGTTCCTGAACGGCGACATTCAAGCTGTTACAGGGCACATGACGACATTCATTAAAGAGCGGCCGTTGCCGACCGAAGGTGAGGGCGCGTGGGGAGCGAAGGGTAAAGGCGGCAAAGGCAAAGTCACCGTGGATGACGACGCCAATTTCCTGGCTCGATTCAAGAACGGCAGCGTGGGAGTATTCGAGACGTCCCGCTTTGCCGGCGGCCGGAGAAACTACAACACGTTTCAGATTTACGGCAGTAAGGGAAGCATCGCCTTCAACCTGGAGCGGATGGACGAGCTCGAGTTCTATGATGGCACCGTGAAGCAGGCAGAACAGGGCTACAAGACGATCCAGGTAACGGAAGCCGTTCACCCTTACGTCGGCGCGTGGTGGCCGCCGGGCCATATCATCGGCTACGAGCACACATTCGTCCACGCGATACACGATTTCCTGACGGCGCTGGAAAATGATACGATGCCATCGCCAAATTTCACGGACGGCGTGAAGAACCAGGCGGTGTTGGATGCGGTGGAGCGCTCCGCTAAGTCGGGAAAGTGGGAGAAACCCGCTGCATAGGAATTAGAACATAAGCGAGGAGGCATATCGATGAAAAGAGTCACCGGCATCGGCGGGATTTTCTTTAAGTCCGGCAATCAGGCAAAGCTTTTGGAGTGGTACGAGCGCCATCTCGGAATTAAAGCCGATCCTAACACCGGCACGGCTTTCCATTGGCGCGAAGAGGACGACCCCAGCAAGAAGGGGTTGACGGCGTGGAGCATTTTCCCCGCGGAGACCAAGTATTTCGACCCAAGCCGCTCCAATTTCATGTTGAATTACCGGGTTGAAGATTTGGATGGATTGCTTAAAGTCCTGGCCGAGGAGGGTGTGGAAATCGATCCTAAGCGCGAAGATTATGAATACGGCCGCTTTGCCTGGATCATGGACCCGGACGGGAATCGCATTGAGCTTTGGGAGCCGCCAAAAGAAAAGTAGGCAGTAAGCACTACGCAGTAAGCAGTAAGCTGACTTCGAGGCGTGTCGCTTGGGTCTTTACTGCCTACTGCTTACTGCCGACCGCCCACTGATTTTCTATGTCTCATTTGATGGGAATCGACGTAGGCACCACGGGCACGCGAGCGGTGATCGCGCGCCCGGACGGGCACGTGTTGGCGGCGGCCACGGCGGACCACCAGCCCATGCGGATGGAGCGGCCCGGCTGGGCCGAAGAAGACCCTGAAGATTGGTGGCAAGCTGCGATAACTGCCATCCGGCGAGCACTGGAAAAGGCCGATCTCAAAGGCTCAGACGTTGCGGCGGTCGGGCTGACCGGGCAAATGCACGGCGTGGTCCTGCTGGATAAGACTCACTCTGTCCTGCGCCCTTCCCTCATCTGGTGCGACCAACGCAGCCAGGCGCAATGCGATTGGATTACCGCCAAAGTTGGCGCTGACCGGTTAATTCAACTTGTCTCAAATCCCGCACTCACCGGCTTCTCCGCTCCAAAGCTTCTCTGGGTTCGCGACCACGAGCCAACTGTTTTTGAACGCGCCGCCCACTTCTTGCTGCCCAAGGATTTTGTCCGCTTCCGCCTGACGGGTGAATTCGCGACCGACGCTTCCGATGCCTCAGGCACGCTGCTCTTCGACGTCACGCATCGCCGATGGTCGCCGGAAATGTTGAGCGCGCTCGAAATCGATGCCAGGATTTTGCCTCGCGCCTACGAGTCGCCCGAGGTTACGGGCGAGATTTCGCGCGAAGTCGCGCTCGTGACCGGTCTCGCCGCGGGAACGCCCGTGGTGGCGGGCGCGGGCGACCAGGCGGCGAGCGCCGTGGGCAACGGCATCGTTCTTCCCGGACTGACCTCCGCCACGCTCGGCACTTCCGGAGTGATCTTCACTTACACCGACGCGCCAAAGCTCGACCCGCGCGGGCGGATCCACACCTTCTGCCACGCCGTACCCGGCAAGTGGCACGTGATGGGCGTGACGCAGGGCGCGGGCCTCTCGCTCCGATGGTTTCGCGACTTGTTTGAAATGTCGGAAGCCTGGTACGCGCGCCAGATCGGCGCCGACGTCTACGACCTCGTCATCAAGCAGGCGGAAAAGATTCCGCCGGGCAGTAGTGGCCTGCTCTTCCTTCCTTATCTGATGGGCGAGCGCACGCCTCACCTCGACGCCCAGGCGCGCGGCATGTGGTTCGGCTTAACTGCCGCGCATACCCGCGGCCACTTGATTCGCTCCATCCTCGAGGGCGTCGCGTTCAGCCTGCGAGATTCGCTCGAGATTTTCAAAGAGCTGGAAATTCCCGTGGAGGAAATCCGCGCCTCGGGCGGCGGCTCGCGCAGTTTTCTCTGGCGCGAAATTCAGGCCGACATCTATGGAAAAGTATTGGTCACGCTCCAGGAGTCGGAAGGATCGGCGTTCGGCGCCGCGCTCCTGGCCGGCGTGGGAGCCAAAATCTATGCGTCGGTCGAAGATTCGGCGCACCAGGCCATCCAAGTTCGCGAGCGCATGTCGCCGAACAAAAAGCACATGGAGATTTACGATCGACAGTATCAGGTCTATCGGAGTCTCTATCCTGCGGTGCGCGAGATGGCGCACCAACTTGCCAACATTGCTGCCGAGGCCTGAACGCTTTTGGATTTTAGATTTTGGATTTTGGATTTAGATTTGACGGTTTATTCATGCGTCCACCACACGTCAGTCCCGGAGAGTCGAGTCTGTAGGAGGAAATTGATGGGCGCGCTTTCGACAGAGTCGGGATTACTCCAACGGAAATTCCAAAATCTAAAATCCAACATCGTCTGTGCCGCAATCTGCTTATTGTGCGTGGCGTGGTTGTCCGTCGGAGGGTTTAACATGGCAGGTCAAGCCGGAGCAGAATCCAAAATCCAAAATCTAAAATCTAAAATGTCGAGTCCATCCTTTCAGGCCAAAGTGGAGAAGACCACTTACAAAGGATGGAGCGTCTATCGCCTCTCGAATGGTCTGGTCAATTTGTACGTCGCGCCGGACATTGGCGGCCGCGCCATTCAGCTTCAGCTCGGCGACCAGGAATTTTTCTTCAACAGTCCGGACTTCCTCGGCAAAGTTCTTCCGCCCGAGCAGAACAATGTGAAGAGCGGATGGGCGAACTACGGCGGCGACAAGGTGTGGCCCGCGCCGGAAGGCTGGCTGAGCGACAACGAGTGGCCCAGCATTCCCTACTACATCCTCGACGGCAGCAAGTTCAAAAGCGAAGTCGTCACGGAATCGCCCTCCGAGGTCGCAGTGCGCGTCACCAGCCCGCCCGACCCGCGCACGGGCGTGCAATTCGTGCGCACGTATCACGTTTACGCCGGCACTTCGCGCATCCGCGTCGATCAGGTGATGCGGAACATCAGCCGCCGGCAGATTCGCTGGGGCATTTGGCATCTGGTGCAACACGATGCGGCGGACATTCACGATCCTTCAAAGCCCAATCCCGAGCTCTACATGTACGTGCCTTTGAATCCGCACAGCATGTTCCCCAACGGCTACTACAATCCCTATGGCGACGCGCGCCACCCAAGTTACGAGCTCCAGCACGGCGGCCATATGCTGCAAATTCACTATCTCTATCGCGTGGGCAAGGTGGCGGCCGACTCGAATCGCGGTTGGTACGCTGTGGTGAACGGTCAGAGGAATATTTGCTTCGTCGAAAACTTCAAATATTTCGCTGGGATGGAATATCCTGACAACGCCTCGGTCGAATCCTGGAACGATGGCCCGGGCACGATCTCTCGCAACTCGTGGGACCAAATCCTGCCTGATGATCCCAAGAAAACCCCATATTTCCTCGAGTCCGAGGTCTTGAGCCCTTTCGCCATGCTCGATCCGGGCGAAGAATACTCATTCCCGGTCGAGTGGGCGCCGACGCGCGTGCCCAATCCCATTCGTAACACAAGCTGGGCCGGCGCCGTCAGCGAGCCATTTTCGGCGAAACCCGAGGGAGCGCAAATCCGCTTGAAGGGCGTCTTCGGCGTCTTCACGCCCGGCACAATCGAGGCGGTGTTCTACAGCAATCTGGGCGAAGAGTTGGCCCACGAAACTTTGCAGCCCGTCGACCCGCGCGAAGTCGTTCGCTTGGATAAGTCCGTGGCGCTGCCCGCCGGTGCGTTTCGAGTCAGCGTGCTGGCGCGCGATTCGGACGGAGAGAATCGCGGGTTCCTCGGAAACGTTGTTTTGAAATAATCCTGGGCCTTCGAACGAGGGCCCGTGCGGGGAAGAACTTTAATAAACTTCGTCGCTCGGAATCCTCAGTCCAGACAGGCCTAGAAGCCAAATGCACATGCCTTTGTACCTGCCCCGCTGGGGTGACCACCGGTCTACGATCTGGTACTTGCCATCCTCGACTCCCTCAACGATCCATTGGGCGCCGTCCAGTCCCCCTGGAGCCTCAAACGTCGGCAAGTGCCAAAAATCGGACGTCTTGACTATTTGCAGGAAGCGATCAACTTCCTCTCGTGACACTTCCCTGGTTCGGTTCTCAATCAGATCACTGACGTTTCTGAAGCCGCCTTGCCCGTTGGCCATTTTAGTGGTCAAAACTCCCCCACCCTCTCGCCGAAGATCAAGACGAACGGCTATTGGATGATGAAATGTGCGCAACCAAAGGAAGCGGTAGGATCGAGCTTCTTTGTCCTTCGAAAGTTCAAACAATGAAGGTTCGCGCATGGCTGAAAGCTGTTTGGAATACCACGCGACCTTCATGTCATGGCCACGCTGGTCGAAGTCGAGGCCCTTATCTGGGAAGTATTTTGTTTCTCCGTGGGCGCCTCCGACACTCAGTATGGCCAGAACAGAGATCTGGACGGCGTGGCAGATGCTGCGGTGAGACGGCATGGTTCAAGCTTCCTTTGCGACGGCGGTTTCTTCGAGCCTTGGTTAAGAAGTACACCCGCCCAAAGCCCGCGTCAAGTCAATATCCGCCCGCGTAAACTGAGTGACTTCGCTCACGAATACGCACCTGCCGCTGAGTTTGGAAACTGTGTCGCTGCTGGCTGCTCCAGTTGGTGTATTATTCACAGCGCGAAAGGAGGAAACGGCAGATTATGGCCAAAGTCAAACAAATCACAGCATGGGCAGAAAGCATACCAGGGGTCATCGGGCGAATCGGCACAGCGTTTGCCAACGCCAAGATCAACATCACCGCTTTCACCGCCTACGGTACGGGCGGAGAAAGCCCCATCCGCATGCACGTGAGCAATCCAGCTAAGGCAAAAAAGATTTTGCAGGATCTCGGCTTCCGCGTCACGGAAGAAGAGGTCATCCGCCTGACGGTGCCGGAGAAACCCGGTGTGCTGGGCGACATCGGCAAACGCCTGGGCGATGCTCGCGTCAACGCGGATTATGCGTACGCTACGGTCTCCAAGGGAAGCAAGAAGGTCGACGTGGTGATTGCCGCCTCCGACCTGGTTGGAGCGACGAAGGCGCTGCGCGGTTTGTAGAGTTGCAGCGCCGGTCCCGCCGGGCGGGACCGGCATCGATCCGCACCGAACAGCGAGCGGTCGCGCTCATGCCGGCCTAAAGGCCGGCTCTACATCGACTACGCGAATGGATAGCGGCTGAGCTCGAGCGCGCGAGCGGCGACTCGGCGCTTGAGCTCAATCGTATCGGCAGGCGTGCGGCGCAAGAATCGCCTGAGCAAGGCCAACTGCGTGCGCAGCGTGTCGCCTTCCGCAATGTGTGCCAGTCCGCGCCGCGCTTCCACTTCGATGTGGTCGTGGCCGCGGCCATGTCGCTTTTCCTCGATCAATTCACAAGAGCTCAATCCTGCAGATTCTCAAAAATCCCTGCGGCGCCCATGCCACCGCCCACGCACATGCTGACCATGCCATAGCGCGAATTGCGTCGCTTCATTTCTCCGAGCAAAGTCGCGGTGAGTTTCGCTCCCGTGCACCCGAGCGGATGGCCCAGAGCGACCGCGCCGCCGTTCACGTTGGTTTTCTCAGGGTCGAGCGAGGCCAGCTTGATCACCGCAAGCGCCTGTACGGCAAACGCTTCGTTCAGCTCGATCAGATCGATGTCGGCGAGCTTGAGCCCCGCGAGCTTCAACGCCTTCGGGATGGCGTAGACCGGCCCCACGCCCATCTCTTCGGGAAGAGTGCCGGCGGTGGCGAAGCTGACAAATCGCGCCAGCGGCTTGACGCCGAGCGATTGCGCCTTCTCCATCGACATCACAACAGCGGCCGCCGCGCCATCGCTCATCTGCGAGGCGTTGCCGGCGGTGACGGTGCCGTGAGCGTGGAAAGCGGGTTTGAGCTTGGCCAGCGCTTCCATCGAGGTATCGCGCCGAGGGCCCTCATCGACGCTGAAACTGATCGTGCGCTTTTCCGGCCGATTCTTGCCGTTCATGCTAACTTCCACCACCTCCAGCGGCACGATTTCATCCTTGAACTTGCACTCGGCAATGGCCGCGACCGCCCGCTGGTGGCTGCGGAGCGCAAACGCGTCCGAGTCCTCGCGCGTGATACCGTGCTTGCGCGCCAGATTTTCCGCCGTCAGCCCCATGCTCAGATAGGAATCAGGGTAGTGCTCCATCAGGTAGGGGTTGGGAGAAAAATGAAATCCGCCCATGGGGATCATGCTCATGCTCTCTGTTCCCCCCGCCACGATGACGTCCGCGGAACCCGCCTTAATCCGCTCCGAAGCCAGGGCGATGGCCTGAAGGCCGGAACAACAAAAGCGATTGATGGTCATCGCCGAGCACCCGACGGGCAGGCCGGCGCGCAGCAAGGCGACACGCGCTACGTTATAGCCCTGCTCGGCTTCCGGCATCGCGCAGCCGAGAATCACATCCTCAATTTCGTTCCTGTCCAGGCCCGGGACACGACGAATGACATCCTGGATGACCGTCGCGGCCATATCGTCCGGCCGCGTGCTGCGTAACGTGCCGCGCGGCGCTTTGCCCACGGCTGTGCGAGCGATGGACGCAATCACTGCTTCATTCATGATGCCACCCGCCTTTTGAAACAATTTTAGATTTTGGATTTTAGATTTTGGATTAAGAGGACGTCCGTTGTCCGTAGTCCGTTGTCACTTGCTAAGAGCAGTTCGTAGGATCTGAGTGCCACGGACAACGGGCCACTGACAACTGACAAAGCAAATCCAAAATCTAAAATCCAAAATCAAAAATAGTTTCCAGTCGTGTCAGTCCAGTCGAACTTACCCTCGTTGGAGTTGGAATCCTTGAAGTCCAATTTGTTCCCGTACTGGTCTTTATAGCGGACGTATTTCGTCTTGCCTTTGATGGAGCGCGGGATGTTCCACGAACTGTTGTTCTCGACGACGATGGGAGTCTTTCCGTCCATACCAATCACATAGTCGGCCTCAAAACCGCCTTTTTCGCCGATTTGCAAGTGGTTCCCAGTGTCACCGACCTTTTGTGTAATGGCTGCCGTTTCTATGTGCTCCGACTTCAGGATGTGGTCGGCAATGGCGCGCAGAGCTCCCGCCTGCTCCGGGTTGGCGCTGGCATCGATGTACCACACCTTGGTCTTATTGCCGTGCACGCCCGCAAGGTGCAGGCCATCTAATTTCAGATCGCCGTAATGGCCCTTCTCGATCGCCAGGGAGAACATCGAGCGACAGTAATGATGCGGCGACGGGCCTTCGTTGAAGTTGCAGGTGCAGGGGACGGCGCAAGTGCATACTTCGGAGAGGTCACCCTGGATTTCCCAGTGAACTGTATCCTTCGTGGATTTGTCGGCGGCCGCCAGCCCTCCCGCCGAAAAGACCAGTAACAGAATTGCTGCGCCGGTTGAAAGGAATCGCATCGTCAGTCTCCGCCACCGAATTGGATGCAGTAACATCAAGAAAATTTGAGCCCTCACAGGGTTCCTGTACCTATGTATGCCAATTGTTTTGATCACCGCCAGTTCGACCTCCCCATCCAACAACAGCTCGATTGCATCAAGTGTGAAATCGAAGCTCCTGCCTATGCCAGTCGATTACTTTCTGTTTGTACTCCGGCGTCTTTTCCCATCCCGTCATGCCGTGGCCGGCGTTCACCACGGTGCAAAGCTCGCAGGAGTCTCCGGCCTGCTTCAGGCGCTCGCACATCTTCACCGACTGCTCGTAGGCGACAACCTTATCCTCGTTGCCGTGGGCCAGCAGGTACGGCGGCATGCCCTTGTGAACGCGGTTAATCGGGGAATCCTTCCTGACGCGCGCCAGAGCGGCGTAGTCGAACTCGGTAATCCCCAGAAAGTCCTTGATCGCGCTCGGTTCCACGCCCTGCTGGCGGCGCATTTCAAGCTCGCCGATCAGGTTATGTGGTCCGTAAAACGACACGATGGCCGCAACCCGCCAGCGGGGATCAGTCTGTGTTCCCACGTAGGACACCAGATATCCTCCGGCTGATTCGCCCAGGAGTGCGATCCGCTTAGTGTCCACTTTGTATTCGGCCGCGTGCGACTTGACGTATTCGATGGCGTGGTCGACGTCCTCCACGGCGGCCGGGAACCTGTACTGCGGCGCCAGCCGATAGTCGATGCTGAACCAGGCAAAGCCGGCGCGCGACAGCGGCTCGAACATGGGCGTGACGTACATCTGCTTGTTACCCCCGGTGAAACCGCCGCCATGCACAATGATTACGGCGGGAAAGGGGCCTTTGCCGTCGGGTACGCTGGCATCCAGCTTCAGCACGACGTCTCCGACGTGGGCGTATTCGACATCCTTGAGCACGTCTCCCCGCGCCAACATACAGAAGAGCAGAAGCCATGCCGACCCGAACGCTAGGGCTTTCGACCAAGGCGGTATCGCCTTCACAGAGTTACCTCCTAATTCCGCAGCGGCTTGCCCTTCTTCAGCATGTGCTGCATGCGCTCGAGGGTTTTCTTTTGGCCGCAGAGGCTGACGAAAGCTTCGCGCTCGAGATCCAGAAGATACTGCTCCGAGACATGCTGGGGCGAAGTAAACTCGCCGCCGCCCGATAGAATCTTGGCCAAGTGAGTTCCGACCACCACGTCGTAGTCCGAGATATACTCGCCGCGGCGCATCAGGTGCAATCCCAGTTTCATCTTGGCAAAGGCCGGCTGGCCCAACACCTGAACGTCGTCGCGCGGCTTGCCCGGCCGATAGCCGAGCTTCACCAAGTCGAGCGCCAACTGTTTGGCGTCGGCAATTTGGCGATCGCGATTCACGCTGATGGAATCGCGCGGCGAAAGATATCCGAGTTTTCGAGCTTCCTCCCCGCTGGTTGAAACCTTGGCCATGCCGATATTCAGGAACACTTCTTTGATGTAAGTGAATGGATCGGCTGCTTCGTCTTTGGGCACCGCGTCCATGGCGCGGACCAGCATTTCTTTGGTGCCGCCCCCGGCGGGGATGATGCCCACACCGACCTCGGCCAAGCCCATGTAAGTTTCGGCCGCGGCGCGGACGCGAGCCGCGTGCAAGCAAATTTCAACGCCGCCACCGAGGGTCATTCCGAAGGGAGCGGCGACCACGGGTTTGGGCGCATATTTCAAGGCCATGTTGGCATTCTGAAAAGCGCGCGCCACCTGATGCAACTCGTCCCACTCACCTTCCTGAGCAGCCATCAGGACCAGCATGAGGTTCGCGCCCACGCAGAAATTCGGCGCCTGATTGCCGACCACCATGGCGTCAAACCCTTCGTTCAGCACTTTCAGCCCGGCGTGGATCATCTGCACCGTGTCCGCTCCAATCGTGTTCATCTTGGAATGGAATTCGAGGCAGACCACGCCGTCGCCCAGGTCAATCAAACTCGCGCTGGCGTTTTTCTTGATTTCGCGTTTCGCGGCTTTCAGCGACGGCAGCACGATGACGCCGGGCCGATCTTGCACCGGCCGACAGTGGCCGGTTGAAAAGTCGAAGTAACACGTTGCGCCTTCACGAGACGAGTAAAAGGTCTTCATCCCAGAGGCGAGCAGTTTCTCGACGAGCGGCGGTATGAGCCGGTTTTCCTTCTTCCATTTCTCTGCCGTGGCCTCCACGCCCACCGAGTCAAAGAGCTCGAACACTCCACACTCCCAGTTGAAGCCCCACTTCATCGCCCGATCGACGGACACGACATCGTCGGAGATTTCCGGAATGCGGCTCGCAGCATAATGAAAAGTGTCGCTCAGAACCGTTTGATAGAACTGCCCTACGCGGTCGGGAGAACGAACAAGTGAAGCCACTCGTTGCCGCGAATCTTCGATGTTTTGAGCCCTTTCGAGCGAGGCGAACTTCGGCCTCTGGCGCGGCCGATATTCCATCGTATGGAGGTCCAGCGTGAGAATCTCTCCGTCGCCGTCGCCCGAACCCTTCACCTTTTTGTAAAATCCCTGGTTCGTTTTTTCACCCCAAAGCTTGCGCTCGAGCATTTGCCTCATGAACTCCGGCAGCTCGAACAGCTCACGGCGCTCGTCATGAGGAAGCGACTGCGCCAAATTCCCCACAACGTGCGCCAGGACGTCCAGACCTACGATGTCCAGCGTGCGGAACGTCGCCGACTTCGGCAAGCCCATCGCTGGCCCGGTGAGGGCGTCAATCTCCTCGATGGTGTAGCCGCCCTGCTGCACCACGCGGATAACATTCATCGTCGTAAAGGTTCCGATGCGATTGGCGATAAAGTTCGGGGAATCCTTGGCGATGACAATTCCCTTCCCCAGCACCAAGTCGCCAAACCGTGAGATGGCTTCGACGACTTCCGGCAGCGTCTCTCGAGTGGGAACCACTTCCAGCAGTTTCAGGTAGCGCGGCGGGTTGAAAAAATGCGTGCCGAGCCAGTGCTTCTTAAACTCGTCGGAGAAACCTTCGGCGATGCTCGAAATGGAAATACCGGAGGTATTCGAGCTTACGATAGCGTGCGGCGCGCGAAGCGGCTCCACCCGGCGAAGCAAAGCGCGCTTCGCTTCGCGCTCCTCTGTGATCGCCTCGATGATCCAGTCGCAATCCTTCACCCAGCCCAGGTGATCGTCGAAATTCCCAATCGCGATCATCCGCGCCGCTTCGGGAACAAAGAAAGCGGCGGGGCGGGATTTCAGCGCCGCGTCGAGCCCCGCTTGCGCCAGCCGATTGCGAACCAGTGGATCGCTCAGCGAGAGTCCTTTGGACTTTTCCTGAGGTGTAAGTTCCTGCGGAACGATGTCCAGCAGGACGGACGGTGCCTGCGCGTTAGCCAGATGAGCGGCAAGGCGCGCCCCCATAGTGCCCGCTCCGAGCACGGCAATTTTTCGGATGTCGCTCAAATTGTGCCCCACGGAGGCAGGAGTCAGAAGTCAGGAGTCAGGAGAAAAGCGAAAAGAATGGGTCATGGAAAATGGCAAATGGTAAATGGCAGATGGCAAAACCAGGGCAAAACACCGCGGGTTCCGCGGCCACGGCGCCACCCGAAGGCAAGACATTTGACATTTACCATTTCCCATTTACCATTTGAAATCTTCTCGGTGACTTCTGGCTTCTGGCCTACGACTCGCCCTTCAGATTCGATTCAAACCGTTGCACCGCGGCGGTGTTGATTTTCAGCTCGCCTGAACGGATAAGCTGTTGTTTGAGATTGCGCCTATAGATATCGAAGGCGAGAGTGCGTTTCCGGTCCGCCAGTTCTTCCGCGATCTGATCCCGCTGCCGCGGCAAGTCGGCCTCATTGGCGGGCGTGTGTGTGAGCACATGGAAAACAACCCAGTTCGTCCCCGCGGCGACCACATCGCTGGTCTGGCCCGGCTGCGTCGTGAAAGCGGCGGAGAGTGTCGATCCGGTCCCGACGTTTTCGATATTGTCCTGCGCAGTGAAGTCGTTACTTTCTTTCACCGTCAGGCCCAGTGCTTTGGCGGCGGCCTTGAAGTCCTGCGACTTGCCTTTGTCGGCGAGTTGTCGAGCCTTCTCTGCGGCCACGACCTTGGATTGCGCGTTTCGATAGTCCTGCTCCACCGTCGCCCGGACCTCCTCGAGCTTCGCCTGGTGCTCCGGCACGATCTGGATAAGCTGGATGATCGCCAGACCCTTAGGGATGGTGATGGGCTGGCCCACCTCGTCTTGTCGAAGCTGGAAGGCCAGGTTGGCGAAAGACTCGCTGTTGCCGAAGTCGGGCAGCGTCTCTTTGAATTTGAATAGCGGCGTCTCCTTTACTTCGAGCCCCGCCTTGCGTGCCACACCTTCAAAGTCCTTTGGGTTCTCCTTGAGCTTGGCGCCCAGGTAATCGGCCATGGCTTGCTGCGCGGTATCGAACTTCCGTCTTTCGAGTTCGGTCCGAATGTCATTCTTCACTTCGTCTACGGATTGAAGATGGGCGCTTTGTTTGTCCAGAACCTTGAGGATGTGGATGCCGTAGACGGTCTTGATGAGATCGCTGGTTTGGCCTGGATGCATCGAAAAGGCGGCGGTTTCAAATTCCTTCACCGTCTGACCGCGAACGATCCAGCCAATTTCCCCGCCCTTCTGGGCGCTGGAGTCTTCCGAGTAGCGCTTGGCCAGCTCGCCGAAATCCTTTCCGGACCTGACTTGGCTCAGAACGTCACGCGCCGTGTTCTCGATCGTCGTGACTTCAGCCGGCGTCTTGCCGGTAGTTTTGAAAAGGATGTGGGCCGCTTTCACGCGATCGGGAACACGATAATCGGAGAGGTGTTCGCCATAGTATTGCTTGATGTCGTCGTCCGTCACTTTCGCCTGCGCCTGAATGCGAGCCGTGTCTGCCAACACGTATCGGACGCGCCGCTGTTCCGGAAGCTTGTAGCGTGAGGGGGTTTGCTTGAAAAAGCTGTCGAGCGCTTCAGGAGTGACTTTCACCTCTTTGATAAACTGGCTCGGATCCAAAACGACGTATTCGATCTTGGCTTTGGCATTCCGCTTGATGAATTCGTCATGCAGCTCTGCCGGCGTCACCTGGACGCCGTCGGTGATTACCGCCCTCAACTTCTCCGACACAAGGCTGTCCCGAAGCTGGTCCTCCCACTGCTCCAGGGTCATGCCGGCGATTCGCTCGAACTGCTCCCGGCCAATAAAAACGCCGTTGTCATACAGTCCCGGTGTGGCTTGAGCTTTTCGAAGGACTTCATCGGGAGACGCAACGAGTCCGAGCTTGCGCGCCTCGAGGCGGGTAGCTTCCTCCTGAACCATCTCGTCGAACAGGGGTTCCGCCATGATGGACGCGATGGCGGGATTGTATCCGACTTGCTGGCCCTTAAACTGGTTGCGGAGCATGCGATCGAGGTCCTGAGTGGTGATCTTGCGCCCACCGATCTCCGCCAGGTTGTTGCTTTCCATCCGGCTCGTGTCGCCGGAAGGCAGGGGAGCCAACACCAGCACCATGCCCACGGAAACGATGCCAAGGAAAAAAATCAGCAGATATCTCTTAACCTTCTCACTCTTCCTCATGAACCTGAACATGCTTGCTCCTGCTGTTAGGGTTGATCATTTCCATTATAGGGGTAAATATCGAAGTGTGGCAACTTTGGGAGAAGCGAAACGCCACAGTCCGTCAGTATTTCAGTATGTCAGTCGCCGCGCAACTGAAATACTGACTGACTGAAGTACTGACTGACCAGTCCCTATTTGCTCAGAATGCTGTGGTACTCGTCCAGCCAGACTTTTTCGGGACGCACGGAAACCTCGATGTCCCGATCGAACGGGGTAGTGCCCTTGACACTGATGAATCCCAGCCGCCGCGTCTCGCCGCTGAGGCTGGCATAAACGGGCACCTGCATGAAGAAATCTTCGGGAACCGCCGATTGAGTAAGATTCACATGGAGTGTGGTTTTCCCGCCGCCCGCGTCTTTGAGGTTGTAGCTGAATTCATAGTGAGGGATAGCGGTGCCGTAGACCCACTCATCAAAAAACCAAGCCATCGGCTTGCCCATGTGTCTTTCGACGACGCGCTGGAAATCCTGAGTGGAAGCGTTCTTGCCCCCAAAAGTCGTGACGAAATCCCGCATCATTTTGATGAAAGCGCCATCCGGATACTTCTGCCTCGGGTCCTCCATTAGGGCGCGCAGCATTTCCAGAACATAAGCGCCCTTTTGATAGATCAGGATCTCAGAGTTGCGGTTCTCCAAATAAGCGTTGGCCTGGTAACTCATCCACAGCGGGTCGACGTCGGTCGGGCGATGCCCCTTGGCATTGTTGGAAAGCACCCACTTGCGGCGCAGGTCCCAGAAAGGTCGAAATCTTTTCGGGTCGAACTGCTTCAGGTAAAGAGCGGCGGAGAAATCGGCAAAGCCCTCTGAGAGCCACTGATCGTGATAAGTCTTCCAGCCCACCATGTGTCCCCACCACTGGTGGGACATTTCATGCATGGGCACTGTGTCAAAGAACTCCCGCCCCTCGGCAGTATCGCGAAGCCCCAGGCTGTGAAGAGTGGTGGTATCGATGAAAGCCAAGTAAGGAAGGAAAATGAGGGTGGGCCAGCTCTGCCCGAAGAAGCCGACGGGTTGTTCGGTCACTGAGATCGTCTTGAAGGGTAAGGACCCAAAGTAAAACTCGTAGAGCTTGAACGCCTGGTAACTTTCGTCGGCGGCGTGACCGACCATCGCCGCGGTGTTAAAACCCCCGCGCAGGATGCCGGTCTGCGCTTCAACAGTTCCTCCGACGCTTCCGGGCCCCCGCTGCTGAAGGTCGGCCAGATCCATCGCGGCTGACAGCCCTTTGAGTTCGTCGGGAACTTCCTTGCCGCTGTAGGCCGTCACTGTCGTGCCCGGGTCGGAGTGGCTTTTTTCGACAAAGTCGCCGTAGTTGAAACCCACTACACTGTACGGCAGCTCGGACTCCCATTGTGTCGCCAGAGAATCGTGGCCCTTGTCGGAGCTGACGAGGCGCCCTGTCGCCACGAACTTGAACTTCTTGGGCGACTGGAAATCGAGCGTGAAGTGGGTACGGTCGTCGAAGGCGCCAAAGCTCGGGTACCAAGACTCACGCGCCGTGACGAAGTAAAGGCCTGACCCTTGCTGGTGAATGATGCGGCTGTCGTGAGTGGAGTCTTCGTCGTAGCTGATCTTCAGCTTGTAGGCGGCGCCTGGTTTCGCGGTCTCGGGCAGGATCACCCATAGATCGCTGTCCAGCTTGCGGTCTTCCTGAATGAAGCTGACCTTTTTGCCCGCGCCGTCGGTCATCTCGGAAACCCGGAGCACGCCTTCCAGGTTCATGGGCAGAACGCGCGCTGAAGCCGCGGGCACTTCGAACTGAAGGGTCGCCGTGGCCGAGATGTGATTATCCTTGCTGACTTCGGTCTCGATGTGTTCATCGCTTGCGTGGGCGAGAAGCGCGCGATGTTCGGGGTGCGGCGTGCGCGCGTATTCATCCTTCAGGTGGAAACCCGACCACCACTCGGAATACTCGCCGGGTTTGTATCGCATCAACATCACTTCCTCGTCGTTGGCGAAAAAGGGCAACAGGGTCAGATCGCGGTTCCAACTGATCTCGAAGAGCAGGCCTCCGAAGTCGTCGCTTTTGATATCGGCCAGGAAAAGACCCTTGCTGGAAGGATCGGAGAGGTCGGCCAACATACGCGCCGAAAGGTTGCGCATTACCGGGTAGTCCTTGGTCTGGTTCTCCCACCACGGGTTAAAGTGCTCTGAGAGTTTTCGCTGAGTCGCTTCCAGCATCTTCGTGGCCGTCCCCGCGTCGCCACCCGGGCGCACGTTGACCAGCTTTTGCAATTCATCCCAGGAGCTATCCGTGAAGAAGAAGACTGCTTCGCGGAAGTTCTCTTCCAGTTTCGGCTCCTTGGTGAAGCGCTCGATTTGATGGCGGTCCATGGCGGTCGGCGGATCGAGCTCGAACATTCCGTGCCCGATGAACAAGGCGGCGACCACGTGCCCGGCCACTGGCGCCGCAAAGGTCAAGCGCCCGTCTTTGAAAGTGAATGTCGCGGAGTCGCGTTTCCAAGTGACGTTCTCAGCCACAGCCGAAACATCACTCCCCTGAAGCGACCGCAATTGCGCGTAAACCTTCAGCAAATCGTCGGACGATGCGGCGGCGAGGTTCGCCGGAGTTGCCGCCGTCGCCGCCTGCTGGGCCACGGCGTGGCCGGGCGCCGGAGCGCCTTTTGCCAGGGGACCGTTGGCACCGACGGCGAGCGCAATAAAGGCGATGAGCGCAGAGATATTTCGCACGGCGTCCTCCTTCAAGCCCGGGTGCCTCACGTCCTGTTCAGCCGTGGTGCCTAATTCCTAATCCCTAATTCCTAGTTCCTACTTATTCAAGATGCTGTGGTACTCGTCCATCCACACCTTGTCGGGGTGGATGGGCAGCGGGATATCCTGCTCGAAGGTCGAACTCCCCTTGATCGGCACCATCGCCAGCCGGCGGGTACTGCCGCCCATGGAGAAGTAGAGCGGCACGGCCATCATAAAGTCGTCCGGGACTTCTGATTGCCGCAGCCTGACGTGAAGAATGCTCTTGCCGCCGCCCGCATCCTTGAGGCCGTAATCGAAGTCATAGTGGGGCACCGCGGTTCCGTAGACCCATTCGTTGAAGAACCAGTCCATGGGGCGGCCCACGTGCTTTTCAACCACGCTCTGAAAATCCTGGGTTGAAGCGTTCTTCCCCGCATAAGTCGAAACGAAATCGCGCATCATGTCGATGAAGGCCTGGTCAGGATCGTGCTGCCTCGGGTCTTCCATGATGGCGCGCAGCATCTCGAGCACATAGGACCCTTTGCGGTAGATCAAGACGCTCGCGTTGTCACCCTCCACGTAGGAGTTGGTCTGGGAGTTGAGCCAAATGGGACCGGCGTCCGTGGGACGCACGCCACCCGCATTTTTGTTGAGAATCCACTTTCGTTGCAGGTCCCAAAAGCCCCGAAGACGCTTCGGGTCGGATTGTTTCAGAAAAAGGGCGGCGGAGAAATCGGCGAAGCCCTCGGAGAGCCACTGATCGTGATACGACTTCCAGCCCACCGTGTGACCCCACCATTGATGCGACACTTCGTGCATGGCCACGGTGTCCAGGAATTGGCGGTCCTCGGCCGAGGTCTGCAAACTCAGGCTGTTCAGAGTGGTTTTGTCAAGAAAGGAATGGTAGGGAAGAAAGACGAGAGTCGGCCAGCTTTGCCCATAATCCCCGACGGGTTGCTCCGTGACCGAAATGAATTTGAAAGGCAGCGGGCCAAAGTAATACCTGAAGAGCTTGAAGGCTTGGTAACTCAGGTCTGCCTCCCGCTGGGCCAACCCAGCCGTATTGAAGCCACCCCGCATCTTTTCCCACTGTGTCTCGACGCTCGACCCATTGCCGTGTTGGTATTGGGTCTCTTGCATGTCCATTTGATTCGTCATTGATTTGATCTCATCGGGGAGCTCGCGCCCCGCATATGCGGTCAACGTCACAGAGGCATCGGACTCACTCTTGTTCACAAAATCGCCATAGTTGAAGCCCACGACGCGATAGGGGATTTCGGAGTCCCACTTGGTCTCAAGTTCATCGTGGCCCTTGTCCGAGCTCATTAATCGTCCCGTGGCTATGAGGGTGTATTTCTTCGGAGAATGAAAATCGAGTGTGAAGTGGGTAAGATCTTCTCCCGGCTCGAAGCTGGGGTACCAGGAAGATCGTGCGTTGACCAAGTAAAGACCGGAACCCTGTATTTGAATGATACGGCTCTCGAGCGTGGAATCCTCGTCGTAGCTTATCTTCAGGGTGTAGTTGGCGCCCGGCTTTGCAGCCTCGGGCAGAATCACCCAAAGGTCGCCATCGTGTTTGCGGTCTTCCTGGATGAAGTCGATTTTCTTGCCTGCGCCGTCGGTGACTTCGGAAACGCGCAGCACGTTGTCCAGATTCATCGGCAGAACACGCGCCGAAGCCGCGGGCACCTCAAACTGAAGGGTCGCCGTCTCGGAGATGTGTCTGGTCTGGGTGACCGTGGCGTCGATGTGCTCATCGCTGCAATGCACGAGCAGGGTCCGATGATCGGGATGCGGGTTGTTCGCGTATTCGTCTTTCAGGTGGAAGCCGGACCACCACTCGAAGGCCTGGCTATGCTTAAATCGCACGAGCTTCACCTCTTCACCCGCCGAGAGCCAAGCCGGGCCCAGGGCCGAGTCGCGATTCCAACTGATCTCAAAGAGAAGCTCATTGTAATGGTCGCTGTTGATGTCCGCCAGAAACCAGCCGCGGCTGGAAGGGTCCGTGAGATCGGCCAACATGCGTGCGGCGTGATTCCGAAGTCCCGGACGACCATTGCTCATATTCGCCCACCACCAATTGTATTCATCCGAGAATCTCCTCTGCGTCGCTTCGAGGGCTTTCGAGGCTGCGGCGGCGTCTCCTCCCGGCCGAACGTTCATCAAGTGCTGCAGCTCCTGCCAGGAGTTGTCTGTGAAGAAGAAAACGGCCTCACGGAAACTCTCTTCGAGTTTTGGCTCTTTGGTGAAGCGGGCGATTTGATTGCGGTCGATGGCGCTGGGCGGGTCGAGCTCGAACGTCGCTTGGCCGCTAAACACAGCGGCAACTACGCGGCCGGCAACTGGCGCTGCAAAGGTCAAGCGCCCGTCCTTAAAAGTGATCGTGGCGGAGTCGCGTTTCCATACGACGTTCTCAGCCACAGCCGTGACATCACTCCCCTGAAGCGACCGCAATTGGGCATAGACCTTCAGCAAATCGCCGGACGATGCGGCCGCGAGGTCTGACGGATTGGCTGCGGTCGCCGCCTGCTGGGCCACGGCGCGCCCTGGCGCCGCAGCGGCTTTTGCCAAAAGTGAACCGGCACAGATAGAGAGCGCAAAGAAAGATGCCCAGATTCTTCGCACAGAACCCTCCTTCGAAGTCGGGCGCCGCGGGTTAGGTCGAGCGGGCGAAACCGTTTCGGTTACGTTTACCGTATGCGTTGCACGAACACAAGTCAATGGGAATGTCGGTCGTGGGGTCTTATGGCTTGAAAGACCCAATCGGCAAAAATTACACACCGCCTTACCCTAGCAGAGAGGAGGATATCCGTGACTAACGATACCTTGCAATCCAAAGCGATCAGCGTATCATACGCCCGTTGTTTGTTGCCTCTCACATTCCCTTGGCTACACGCCACTAAGGTGGAAGGGAGTAGCACTTTAGTGAGACTTCAATACCTGTATTCTCTTTGTGACCTCGGAAGACGGCTAGCCAACTTCGAGGCCAAACTTCACGAAAACGTCACTCTCTCCGAGATGGCGGTACAATATCTGGAGCTTGTGCATGTCCTCAAACACATCCAAGCTGGCGATATCATTGAACTTCCGATAACCAAAAGGCACGCGACCGACCTCTTGGAGTTTCTCGACCAGAAGGTAAAAACAGAGCAAGGCGACTACAGGTTGAGCGAACCTTTCAGTGAGTCAGACATCGGTTTCATTGAAGACAGTCTTACACGAATCCACCACGCACTATCAGATGAGTTGTCAGATATGCCCATCTATTGGTTTCGCCAAGTGCGGGCTTATTCGACTCAAACCCTTATAGAGAATGCCGAAAAAGTCTTGAACCCTGATTCCCTGACGGCAATTCCTGAGAACGCCATTCAAGACGTTGGGGAGGGCGCCAAGTGCTTAGCGTTCGGGATTCCGACATCCTGCGGAATCCACATGATGCGGGCATTCGAAAAAGGTCTTTCGCCGTTTCTATCAAGTGTCTACCGGCAAAGACCCCGGAACTACAGACATTTTCAAGCTGATTAAAAACCTCCAAGACGATCCAACCTCCGATGCGAAGATACTGAACATCCTCGACCAGATCAGGAACCTTCACCGAAACCCGCTAGCGCATGAAGTTTTTCTGACACAGGACGAGGCCATTGAGTTGTTTGATATCGCCAAGGGTGCGATCACCGCAATGGCGTCAGCAATTTTGAAGATTGAAAATCCTTGACGGAGGACAAGCAGTTAGGTAGTTTAAGCGAGAAATAGAAAAGCCCCGCCCTCAGCGTCAACTGAGAACGGGGCCAATCCCAGGCGTGGATTCAGCCCACACCGTAGGACACACACGGATTGTCGGGCTTCTTCCCGCCTATGTCAAGCGGAGGCCCGACATGCGAATTCGTTGCCCGTTCTGTAATTCCGAAAGCTACAAAACCCACCAGACCAATGGCCACGCGGCAAACACAATTCACCGCTGCATGAACTGCGACCGCTGTTTTTCTGAGCGTCGATTCACCGGCTACTCTGGCCTGCGGCTGGCACCCGAGAAGATTACGCAGATCGTGAACTGCCTCACGGAAGGCGTATCGATCCGCGCCACGTCCAGGCTGGTAGACGTGGAAAAGAAAACCGTGATTCGAGTCATGCTCCATGCCGCCGATCTCTGCCGGCGCGTCATGGAGAATAGAATCAGGAATCTTCGCTCACGTTACTTTCAGGCGGACGAGCTGTGGTGCTTCACGCGGAAGAAGGAGGAGCATTGCACGGCCCAGGACAAGAGCGGTCCGCATCACACCGGAGATACGTGGGTATTCCTTGTGACCGACGCCAACACCAAACTCGTTCCGAGTTTCGTCGTAAGCGCAAACCGTGACACCCACGCCGCGGAGCAGTTGATGTCCGACTTGGCTTCGCGTCTAGCCACCAAACCGCACATCAGCACGGACGGGCTCCGCAGTTACATTTGGGGAGTCGAGCGGGCTTTCGGAATGGACTGTGACTACGGGATGCTGATTAAAAGCTACGAAGAGCGGGATGGGTACATGGAACTTACAGGGGCACGACCAAGACCGATCTCAGGCCGGCCGGAACTGGAGAACATCAGCACCAGCTACGCTGAGCGGAATAATCTGAATTGCCGGACGTTCTTGAGACGGCTCACCAGATTGACAAACGCTTTCAGTAAACGAGTCGAGAACTTGACAGCGGCTCTCTGGCTGTATTTCAGCCATTACAATTTCGTTCGGATTCACGGCTCTTTGCGGGTGACGCCCGCGATGGCCGCAGGAGTGACCGACCACTTGTGGACAATCGAAGAACTGCTGACCGCCGGCGTAGAACGGCAAGCTGCGTAAGCCGATTGCTCCGGGTAGGATTGAGAGGTACAATCCGGCCAGTATATGATGCGTTAAAGAAAGCTGACCTTTTCACGTTTGCAATATTCAGCTATCGAAGCCTCAAGCTGAGGCGACAAGTCGAGCCCAACTTCCGCCGCATCGAGGATCGCAGCCTCTAATCCGTATGTTTTAACCAGAAGGAGGAACATTAGGATGTCTTGGGAAAATGCAGAGCGCGCGCTCCAACAAGCCAAGACTTCAGAAACCGTCTTGCAGGTTCTTTCAACAGTTCCAGGTTCTTCTGGTTCATTCAGGGCCGTTGTTAAAGACGTGATTGCAAACGATTCTTCCTTCTGGGTCCGCCTTTGGAAGTTACCAAGCGAAGGCTCCTCTGCCGACAAAGAAGTAATATTCGAACTCGTAGGCAGTAAATTCGATTTGACCGAACCAAGTAAATCGCTATCTAGGCTTTTCCGGCTTAGTGTCTTAACTCCATCCAAGGACCGGGTTATCTTTTCAGAACCACCAGAGTCACGAACCAAGGCCGCACCGCACTGACAGCAATATCTGGAATCAGTGCGAACGGAGTGTTTGCAGGAATTACAAAAAACGAACTTGACCGCCATTGTGGGCACCCCTTAGAATGAATTGGGGTGCTGGAGAGACGCGAGGGCCAATCGGGTCTCGAAGGCGAGTTGTGGCAGGTGTTACTCTTTACCTCTAGTCGTTCTTCTCGAACTTCAATCAAGACGTTTTAGGATTAGGTCCATCGTCGGAGCGTCCAGTGTCAAGCTCCCTGAAAGTGGTCCCCTATGCTCCGCTTCAGTCTCTAAAAATGTTTTGGCCGCACGTATAATTTTTTCTTTCGGCACATCACCGAAACGAGCTGTCCTGTAACTGATCCTCACCGCTAGTTCCGTGCCATCAACTTTAAAAATGTAGTCGGCGCCAGCCCGTTGGCCACCAGAAGGCGCTGGCGGAAGTTGACGAACCTCCACGAACTCGATTTGCGGTTTATTGCCACTCACAATTATCCCTCCCTAGCTTCTGGAGTATTATAGCACTCCCGATTTCTGCTTGGCACAAGAGGTTCTATGCTTGCCCAACTCATCGTCCCCGCAGCAGCAGCTATACTAGGCGTGTTCGTCGGGGGATTGATTACATTCTATGCCCAAAGAAGGGAGCGCCGACATGAACATGCAAGGCGCCAATTGGAGTGCTTCTACGGCCCATTGCTCGCAATGAAGCGCCAAATTCGCTCGAAGATCGAAGTGCAAGAAAGCTTCCACAGGACAGCCAAGACAGAATTACACAAGACGCTCGACGAAGCTGGGAACGATCTTCGGACGCGGGAAATAGTGGAGAAAGCGCGTGCACCAAAGTTCGAGGGGGTTTGGGCCTACAGCGATGAACAGTTAACAGGTGAAATCGTACCGCTCTACGGGAAGATGCTCGAACACTTCACGCAACATATGTGGCTGGCAGAACCTTCAAGCCTTAATCACTTTCAGGCTTTGGTTGAGTTTGTCGAAACTCTGCGAAGAGTCGAGGCAAAGAACCTACCGCACGAAGTGATTGACGCAAGACAACCCGGCGAAAAGGATCTGCTCCCTCTCTATGAAGACCTAGAGAGCCAAGCTAAAAGGCTGCGCAAAGAACTCAGGAAGTGATCTTGGTACCACTGGCCGACTCGGAGGAAGCGAAAATGAGCCACAACTTGCACCAAGCAGAGAAGGACTTTGAGGCTGCGTTGGCAAACGCGAAAGTCAACGACGCTGTCATCATAGAACTTATCAGGGGCCTGGTCGAAGTGACAAAGTACCTCGAAGCAGCCGACAACAAACTGGAACAGATACTATCCAACACAGCCTAGCACTTTCCGTGCCGTTCCGGTCTTGGCCGGGGTTTTCGTTCAAGCCATAAGACCCCACTACCGGAATGTCGGGCATCCCGGCTCTCGCATCGCGCTGTCTGCACCATCCCCGCCGTTCGATGAAACTCCCGATTGTTCTCGACAATCCGCCGCTGTTCCTGATAGGATGCTTGCCTTCAGCTCGACTCCGTGCATCCCGACCGGGGCGCTAGCAAGGGCCGGACGAATCACCCAAAACCCATTTCCAGAGAGGACAGTCCATGATCCCAGGCTTCAAAGTCTCCGTGCGTCGCCTGACCCGCGCCGCTTTGGTTGCAGCGCTGCCGGTTGCAATGCTCTGGCTGGCGCACGCCGGCCAAGCTCAAGAGAAGTCCCCAGACACAACAATCACTTTGAAGCAGCTCAGCACCGACACCTTTACCAACTCCACGAGCCAGCACGCCACAGAAGTCGAGCCGGACACGTTTTCTTTTGGCTCGACGATCGTTGCCACGTTTCAGATGGGCCGCTTCGGCCCGCAGGGTGGGGGCGGGGGTGCCTCGGACATCGGCTTTGCCACCTCTACCAACGGCGGCGTCAGATGGACCAACGGTGTCCTCACTGGGATCACCAACATTCAGGGCGCCGGCAATCCTTACGATCGCGTCAGCGATCCCGTGGTAGCCTATGACCCGCTGCACAACGTCTGGCTGATTTCCTCGCTTCCGATCGTGAACTCCGGCGCGCCGATTCCGGCTGTCATTGTCAGCCGCTCCACCGACGGCGGATTGACCTGGGATAACCCGGTCTCTGTTGGGGGCGACGTGGTGAGCTCCGACAAGGATTGGATTGTCTGCGATACTTGGGCCGCCAGCCCTCACTACGGCAACTGCTACGTAGAATGGGATGACCCCAGCCTGGGCGACTATGTCTATATGAGCACGTCGACGGACGGTGGGCTCACCTGGGGGCCGCCGCTGATTCCGGCGGGCGGCGCATTCGGCTTGGGCGGGCAACCCGTCGTGCAGCCAAACGGCAACGTCGTGGTGCCGTTTGAATCGGGTGACATGGAGACCTTCATGTCAACCGATGGAGGCAACACGTGGAGCGCCGCCACCAGCATCTCTAGCATCATCGATCACGGAGAGGCCGGCAATCTGCGCAGCAGCCCGTTGCCCTCCGCCGCCGTGGACGGAGGCGGCAAAATCTACGTGGTGTGGCAAGACTGCCGGTTTCGCACCGGGTGCTCCTCGAATGACATCGTTCTGAGCACCTCGACGGACGGCGTCCACTGGACAAGCCCCGCTCGCATCCCGGAAGACGGCAAGACCAGCACCGTCGATCACTTCATTCCAGGAATCGATGCGGACAAGACCACCTCGGGCAGCACGGCGCACTTGGGTCTCACCTATTACGCTTACCCGGTCTCCAATTGCACCTTCAACACCTGCCGCCTGAGAGTGGACTACATGTCCTCTTCCAACGCCGGCGCCACGTGGACATTGCCCCAGCACTTGGCCGGTGGCATGCAGCTCTCTTGGCTGCCCAATACCCAGAATGGTCTCATGGTCGCGGACTATATCTCAACTTCATACGTCAACGGCAAGGCCTTTGGCGTATTCGCAGTTGCCGCCGCCAAGGTGGGCGGAAAGTTCAAGGAAGCCACGTACACGACCAGCACTGGCCTGAGCATGGAGGAAGGAGCGCCAACCTTCAGTTCCGTCGGGGACGAACCGGTGCCCAACGCCAAGTCTGACCATGCTCCGCGCAGAGAAGAGAGTGAGCGCGGTGTCAAACCGCCGACTGGCAAAAAGCTGATGAAGCTCGCTGCGCACTAAGCGTTCGCGTTTGAGTCTCGAGTCTTGATTGGAGTTCTTCAACCCAGCCCACGGATGCTACCGAGTTCCGTGGGCTGTTTTGTTTGCGGCAGTCAGACAAAAACCGGGTACTATGAAAAATGGAATCGGTGGGGCAAAATGCCACACTTTTCCCAAAATCGCAAATTTCTGCAAATTTTATTTTTGCGCAAGCTCTTTATTTGCGTGAGTTAGAAAAATTAGTTGCAAAAGTTTCAAAAGTTTCAAAAGTTACATTTGGACCCTCTTGACAGGCAGCATATTATTCATACGTTATTATATTAACAATAAAACAACTGGGCCTTGGCGAGCCGCTCCCCCATCCTCGTCACGAGTCATCCCTGGTCTATCCCGTAGCCTTCGACCCCCGACGATTGAAACCTGATGCCCGTCCCGCTCTTCATATCTCGAAATCTCACGTCTATCAGCGTGATGAAGAATGTCATTCTGAGGAGCCCCTTCACTGCGCTCAGGGTAGACTCCGGCGACGAAGAATCTCGGAAGTGTTTGATTCTTAGAACACTGATATTCTTCGCAGAGTTTACGCTGAGTCAAATGAAAAGGATCCTTCGCTTCGCTCAGGATGACAGACGAGGGACTCAGAGCTCACCCCCTTCGCTGCGCACAGGGCAGTCTGCGCGAAGAAATCCCGGCCGCGAGCAAGAGAGCATCTTTCGGGAGGGGTTTTTCCCGCATGCCACATTCCACTTAGAAGCTGTGAAGAAATCAAAAACCTCTCGCAGAGACGCCGAGGCGCCAAAGACCCGCCAAGAAAAGCTTGTTTGTTTGCTTCGCGCACTTTGCGACTCTTCGCCTCCGCGTGAGGCATTTTTCCTTCCCCCGGAACTTCTTCACAGCTTCCTACCGCCTACGGGTCTTGCAATGAAAACCTACGTTCTGGATGCGAGCGCCCTCATAACGTTTTTCGAGGACCGTCCGGGGGCCGACCAAGTCGAGGAACTGCTGGCCAAGGCAGCGGAGGCCAAACACCCGCTCGCGATGTCGGTGGTCAACTGGGGCGAGGTTTATTACTCGGTCTGGCGCGCACGGGGGAAAAGCGGCGCGGGCGAAGCTCTACGAAATCGCCCAGCTTCCCTTTGCCGGTGCTGACATGGAACTCGGCCGCTTTGCCGGGGAGCTGATGGCTTCCGCAGTTTCCCCATCTAACATCTACAACCTGCCACCTGCTCTTTCAGCTCACTGCCTACTGCTTTCTGCCTACTGCCTACTGGCTGTTTGAGCGCGTGGGCACTGCCCTCAAAATCCTTTGGCTCTGAGTATGCAGTAACCCTCGCCCAGCCGCGCATCGCAGAAAGCTAGCGGGACGATTGACCGTGGCGACCAACTATCCCTGAGAGTCCCTCGCGGCCCCTGAGATTAAGGCGGGTATGTCGGTGGGTTTCTTTGCTAACCGGTATTGCCACGCGCCGTGGGTTCCGTCCGCATTGACGGCCGCGACCCACCTTTCGGCTGCGGCGCGCTTCACTTCTTCTAACGGATCGAATCCCTTGGTTTCGAGAATCAGGTGAGTGGGCGGATCGGTTTTCAGACGAACGATAAAGTCCGGAACGTAATCGTGCATCTGTCCGTTGTGCAGGTACGGGATCGCAAAACCCAGCCCGGAATTCTTGACGAAGGCATCCGTGGAGCGGTACGTATCGATGTAATAAGCCGCTGATTGTTCCCACTTCGCCGTATCCGCAACACAATAATTCAAATGGCAGTGGACCACCTCGCGCACGTCGCGGCTGGTCCACAAATCCACATCCGCGGTCGAGCCCGGCCCACGATTCGATTCATACCGGGGCACTTCCGGGGCTTCTCCTTGCGTGGTATCCGGCCGAATCGCTTCCAGCAACCGCTCGATCACCCAGCCGTAATAGGGCGAGAGCAGCAGGTCAATCTTTTCTGCCGGTGGGTGCGCCCGTACTTTCTCGCGGATATAGCGCCGAACGATAGCGGCCAATTGTGGAAAGAGCGCGTGGGCGGGAACCGTGCAGTGGCCCTGCGCGGTGTAGTCGCGCGTCAGGGCGCGCGCCAAATCAAAAACCAATTCCTGCTCGCGGTGTTTGGCGCGAAACTCAGCCAGGCTCACGCCTTTCAGCGCGCCCGGGCCGCTCAAGCTGAACCGTCCTTTGTCGTTGACGGTCAGCCCCTTCATTTCGACTTCCGGCGGAATCTTGTCGGGCAGCAGCACGAGCGGCGGCACGCTCGACCAGGGCTCCGCCGTCACCCGATTGCGAATCGCGTGCGTGTAACCCTCAACGCGCGGATACCGAATCTCGAACCCAGCCTTGCCCGGAATGGCGTGAATGTGATGCCGCTTGGGTGGCGGAGTAACGGGGCCAACGGGGTTGGCCTTAAACGGTATCACTTCGAACGGGACGCCAAATACCTGGGCGACTTCCTCGGTAAATTTGTCACCCTCACCCAATTCATAGCTGGCGCGGCGCACTCCACGCCAGCCCACCCGTACTTCTTGCAGGTTCGAAACCAACCCTTCTGCGTCGCAGACATGACATAATGCGACCGTGTCTGTGCCAGGGGTAGCCTTTCTCCTCGTCCTGCATTTTGGCACTCCTCAGTACTCGGCTGGTTGTGGTCCCAAGTTCTTCCGTTTTTCAAAGGGGGGAGGGACACATTACTCTTCGTGGTAACACGCTTTGAAAAACCGTTTCAAAAGGTCGGAGTGAAGTTGAATATCCGCTCGATTGAGCCGAAGAATAATTTTCCTGCCAGAGTGACCTCCGACCGCGACATCACTCAGGCCTGCAGTCCGAAGGGACTCAACCCAAGCGTCTCTGTTGCTCACCCAGCCGGAAACCCTCGTGAAGTGTTGTTTTGGATAAAACACGATAAAATTGTTGACACGCCCATGAATTTTCAGGCCGATATGACTTTTCCTGTAATTCAGGTCAAGTGCTGTGTCGATCCCTTTCAGAATAGCCAGGCACGCGTCCACGATTTCTAACGGCGCTTTTTTCTCCCAATCCTCCCGGCTTAGGGAACTGGATTCGCCAACTTCATCGTCGGTCAAATCATTCCATGGTTCCGGACTTGGAATAATTGAGAAGTCAGTCGTGCTCCCCGGTAATGCGTGCTCACTCTGAGCTGACGCCTCGAGAACTTCAATTTCAAGAATTCGCGAGACGTCCCCGAGCATTTCTTTTTGCCTCTCAGCAACTGCACCTTCCAGCCAGTTTGGAATTTCAATTATTCGCTGGCTCATCAAGAATGCTACTGTTCCATCAAGCCCTTTACCTGCGTAAATCTTCTTTTTGTCTGTAAAGGGCAAATTGCTTGCCTGTTGATTTTTTCTTCCCGAAAGGAGAGTCAGATTCCCTATTTTGTTCAGCCACTTTGCTGCGGCCTTTTCATCCCACATTGCTTTCCACTCCTCAAAAGCGTTCCACCCTTGCGGTAGGATGTGGTCAACATGCAATCGCTGGTCCATTTGAATGAACGCAGTCTTGGAGTCGTCCGTTTGTGCGTATTCGATAAGGATGAGCAGTGGTTTGAGCCACGGCTTTCCATAAACGTCGCCGTCGAGATTGTCGTTTGCATATTTCATTACACTGTCGGCCTTCATTCTTCCTTCAATTTGCGTTCTGATCTCAGAAAGCGGGCTTAGCGCTTTAACCCATCCAATCAAATTGAACGACATCTGCTTTATCTTTGAGGTGGTGTAACCAGCGACCCAGTATGAGTAATAAACCCTTCTAATTTCCTGGCAGAGGCCATCAAAATCCGGATAAGACACCTTCTTCGCTGTCGCAAGGATTGCCTTCCAAAATACCTGGTTAGGAAGATAAAGAAATGAGTAAATGGCTTTTGATTGAGCACTCGCGACATCGTTAAACGCCTCAACGAAGGACTTGAAATCATAAACTACCGTGTTGGGATCCTTCTTTTCGAACTGGTCCGTCAACTCCTCGTATAATGTTCTCTTCGGATTCTGTACCAGCAAGTAGTATTCATAATATGTAAGGAGGTCGCTGACGGATTCTTCCGGCTTCATGTGGTCTGTGATGGTCACAATTTCATTCCAGGTAGCCACCAATTGTTTCTTTTTGGTTTCGCCTTCGCACTCCCCGTACAAATAGCTCTTAATTAGGTCGGCTGGACTTAATTCCAAACCTCTAGTATTTAGGACTTGGAAGAGCTTTATGGCGGAGTGCTGATTGAAGCACGTGATCGTAATCATCACGACTCGATTCAGGAGGTAATCGACGAAATGCTCAACTCTTTCGTTCCCAGCAGCTCCTCGAAGCTCCTCTAGCTTGGTATTGAAAATTAACGCTGCTCCTTGGAAACTGCTCATGGCCTTTGTGCTTTTGAGCTGATTTAAATCGATACCGTTGAGGATTTCTTGTTCGAACTGATTTTGGTAGTTCATTTGAGTTACTAAGCGCAATCGATATTTATTGTCAATCAGACTCTGAATGGCATTTCGTACTGCATTCGATCTTGTAGTGGCGCTCCCCTTTAAATAGTAGTCTCTGAGCACTGCGAAAAGTATTGTCAGCGTTGTGAGCCGCTGCTGTCCGTCCACAACATCAAAATGCCCTTCTTCTTTCCTGACAAATATGGTTGGTCCTAAAAAATAGCTCTCATCGTTGTCATTGAAGGCTTGGTAGAGGTCATCCCAAAGCTGCTCGATTTGTTCAGCCTCCCAGCTGTACACCGCTGGTAATCGGGAATTTGGTAGTAATTATTGCCGTCGAATATGTCACGAACAGTCTTCGTGTCAGGTTTGAACCAGGCTTCTGATGTCGATTGCATTCTTATGAACCTCCGTGGGAAACGTTGTCGAAGTGTTGTTCAAAGAAAAGCCGCTGCGCAGAAAGTCCGCTCACAACTAGTGGAGAAAAATGTTGCTTTGTGCCGCTTCAAGTTGCGCAAAGAACAACCGCTTCTCCCGCCCCTCGCGCTGCCACCACTGCAAGAGTTCGAGCGTTGTCCGGGTAACGCCCGGATAGCCCGCCGCCTTCCAGGCTTTGACTCGCTCGCGAATCAGATTGACCAGCGCCAGTTCGAAGGCCGACGGATATTCTGGTGAGGGGGTGAGCGTGCCGTCAGACAAATCCCACGGCTCTTTTTGATCGCGTGGCGGCCAAATGACCGCGCGCCGCCGACCGTCCTTCTTGAGTGGCGGCTCGCCTTCCCGAATGTACCAGTAGAGCTTGGGCTCCTCGTAAGGCGAATTCAGGATGGGTTCAGAGACTTCGTAGCTCACGCCGCCTCCCAAAATTCATTCAAAATCCAATATTCAAAATTCACGACATGCCGAATTCCAGAAATCGATTCAAGGAACGAGATTCAAGACATTTTGAATTTTAAATCTCGAATCAATGTGCATCACGTCGAATCTGTTCCAGCTTCTCCAGAAACTCCCTCCGGTCTTGGGCAGCCCGCTCAACGCGCCGCGTCTTCTCATTCACATACCGCTCGCCCTTATGATCCGAGTCCCTCAACGAACGAATCCAGGCACCCAATTGCTTCGAAATGCTTTCGGCGCTCGATTTCAAATTCGTAACGTCAGACTTCAAATCGGAGAAGGCCGGAATTTTCCCCAGCAAGCACAGCATGGACCGCACTTCCCCGGCCGAGCCACGCGCGATATAGAGGAATGTGAGCAACTCTTCTTTCGTTCCGCGCTCGAAGCCCTCGGCAATATTGTTGGAAACGGAGACGGAGGCGCGTTCGATCTGGTCCTTGAGGGAATAGCGCTTCGCGAAGGCAGGCTTGTCCGTCATCGCGTACACGGCGACCGCGAGTTCAATTGCCGCCTGCCAGACGGGCAGTTCTTCGAAGCGCTCGTATTTCATGGTTCCCTCCTCTTTTCAATCTTGGCTTTTGTTATCTCGAATCTTGAATCTCTTTATTTGAGTCTTCCATCTTGAATCTTGAATTACTTCATCTTGAATCTCTTCATCCTGAGTCTTCCATCTTGAATCTTGAATTTTCCATCTTGAATCCGGTTTCCCTCTGGGCCTGAGTGCGATTCAAGATTCAAGATTCAAGGAAGAGCTTCCGAAATTCAAGATTCAAGAAAGCTTCTCCACCACCATCAGCTCATTCCCCCGGTCATCAATCACCTTCACGGCGATCTGCCGCTGCTCGCCCGCCTCAAACGGCGCGCTGGTGGTTCCGGAAAGATGGTCCCAAACGCTCTCTTCGTACTCTCCCTTCAGCGCCTTTTTCAGATTGTCCCAAGCCCCGGTGCGCGGGAAGAAGGCCTGCGAAACGTGGAAGCACAGGCCGTTGTAGTCGGTGTCGAGGAACCAGGCGGGAACGTCGTTGCCGTTCTTGTGATAATTCTCCATGCCGATGGGGTCAAACACGTCCAGGCCCAGAAGCTCGATCTGGAATTTCTTGGCGTCCTTGGTGTCTTGGTGGTGAATTTTTATCTCCGGCAGCCCGCACACGCTGAATATCTGGCTCGATCGCATGTTCTTGAGCAAGTCGCCCATCATCAAGTCCGGCGTGGCTTGAATGTATGTGGCCGGAATGCCGACCACTGCGTCGCAGTTCTCAATCAACTGCCGGGCGTTGGGCTGGATGGCGAAGCCAATCACGTAGAGGTGCGTGTAGCTCTTGAGATACGCCTCGCGCGCCGCTTCCTGCACCAGGCGCTCGCTCACTGCGCCATTTTCCGGGCCAAACACAAGCGCCACGGGCTTGGCCGACAAGGGCAGTGCCTTGCCATTTTTTTCGGCGGCTTCTTGCACCGCGTCCGCCAAGGTGGGCGATTGCCCGCTGGCGGTTGCGTCCACCAGTGCTTCAGCGGAAAGCGAAAGCGTTTTGGCAGGCAGGCGAATGTTCTTGAGCGTCACGGTGCGATTGCCTTCGAGACGGAGGATCGGGGACTTTCGCAAAATCTCCAGCATGCGATCGACGTAGGTGCGCTCTTCCCCTTTTGCATTTTGAATTTTTAATTTTTCATTCTCGGGCTCGGCGACGCCCGCAGCCAGTTCCACAGGTGTCGGTATAGTGCCTTCCACGCAAAACGCCCCGGTCACCCGCGTGATTTTGGAATCGCGCTCCGGCCGGTCCACCAGCACTTCTTCTTTGGGCGGCTCGTTGTTGGCAATCGATTCGAGCGTGACGTGCGGCACAATCCCGCCCACTTCTTCGCCCTTGTTATTCTGCTTGCTCTTGTACTGGCCGGCAGATGCAGTACGCGTCATTCTCAATGTTCCAGCCACTCGGGCTCGCGCGTCATACCCTCATCGTCGTTGTGGCTCACGTCGCGCTTGCGAACGAAGGGCTGGAAGTTGGAGCCGAACTTCACCCCGTAGGGCGGGTCCATGTAGATCATCTGCACCTGCCCGCCCAGGCCCTCGTAGTGCAGCAGCGAGTTCATCACTGCCAGCGAATCACCCAGGATCATCCGGTTCGCCCATTTGTCCTGATACTCGTAGGCGCGCAATATCTGGTCGGTGAAAGAATGCTGCGGGTCGCCGAACAGGCTGTACATGTCCAGTTGCTTGTCGCGCTTGTGGCTGGCGAGCGTTTCGATGATGGCCTTGGTCGAAAGCCGCTCATGAACGAAGAGCGGCAGCGTGGGCACGTCAAACGAGAGCCGCTCCGCCTTGCCCGCCCAGTTCAGGAAGGGTTTGCTCATCGCTTTCAGCGCCTGCGCCGATTCCTCGGCTTGGCGCAAGTTGTCAGTTGTCAGTTCACAGTCGTCAGTTAAAACCTTCAGCTCAACCGCAGTGAGGCCCTTCTTCGCAGCCGCTAACTGTGCCGGCAACGCCGCCAGCCGCTCTCGGGCGGCTGACAACTGAGAACTGATGACTGATAACTTTTCTTCTCCCTTTTCCCGAGCCGAATTCTGCCCATCCCATTCGAGCGCCGGCGAGAGGGAATCGTCATAACGGTACTTCTGGGGCGGCTTGCGCTTTTTGAATTACGCTTGCGTGCCCACGTCCGGCCGCATGGGGCTGGATGATTCCGGGTGCTTGTAGGTCTCTGCGCGTTGTGCGTGGACGGTACGTCTCCCCTTGGGCATGATCGGCTCCCTGATTACCAGTGCGGTGTTGGCAGGCATTTAACCAGAAAATAGGCCCAAAGTCCAGCGCGAGCGGGTAGCCTCGGGACGAATCCTGTCTCGCGGGTTCTTGAGGGGCTATAGAGCAGTCGCTGGTGGCACTAAGAACAGCGGCTGGTGGTTAGTGGCGAGTGGCGTTGAGGGCAGTGGCAAGTTGTTAGTGGCAAGTGACGAGCGACGGCAGACGGCAGACAGTGGGCTGGAGCCGCGCTGAGCGCCTCATCAGCCGGCAGACATCCAGGCGGTAAACTCGCGGCGCGACATCGGCTTGGACATCCACGAGGTATCGGGTTCTGGAAGACGCAAGGCTTCCTGCACGGTGAGCCAGCCGTTGGTCAAGGGCAGTGAATTCTTCGTGCCTTTCCGCGTGATCCACTCGAATCGGCGACGCTGCTCGCCAGTCTGCGCGATCTCGAAGGCGGTGCGCACGTCCTGCGCGACATAATCAAGAACCTCTTGGAAGTGGCCTTCCGCCCAAAGCTTGGGAGCCTTGACGCCACTCATGCCGGGCGGCTTACCCGGCAAGCCCATACCCTGCGCGGCCTTCTCCAGGCCCACGGGGTAGCCCAGGGAGCAAAACACGTGAAACATCATGTCCACATGGCCGAGCGCGCATTCCCTGCAACTCGCCGCGGCACCGGACTCTTCCGCGAGAATGTCAAAATCAAAGCCCAGCCCATTCCAGGTAAGGATTCTGTAACCCTTGGCCGCCATCTTCGTCAAGTACTGGACCAACCCCTGAGCGTCCTCGGGACTCATCCGCTGGGCAGGCAACCCGTCCCGCGTCTTGCCGTACCAAAGGAGCGGCTGGCCCGCATCACTCGCCAGCGTAGCCGCGCAGGAAATGCCGAGCGGCCGATGGGGACGCCAGTTGAAATCCTCACCGGGAACGTCCTTGGCAGTTTCAATGTCAAAGGCTAGATATTGTCGCGCCATCTCGATGTCCTCAGCGGGTGGAGGTCCTCAGCGGGTCGCGAGGGTGCGGAATTCGTCGCCGCCGAGGAAGAGTTCGGTGAGCGAGGCGTCGTAGCCGGATTCAACGGTGCGGCGCAGGAAACGAGCGGCGACTTCCGCCAATTGCTGGTCAGAGAAAACTTTGCCCTCGCCCTCGCGCAGCTCGGCGAGCGTGGCACAAGAAATGGCGACGGTCGCGTGCTTGCCATTCACCAGGAATAGGCAATCGATCGAGTCGCGGTGCCGCGTGGCGATTCCAGCGAATAAATGAACGAACCGGCACATCACCGGCTCGCCTAACGCCTTGGAACTGACTTCGAACGGTGTGACAAGGTAGCTCATGGGAAGAGTCTATAGTCGATAGTTGAGAGTCGAGAGTCAAGAGGTTTGTCATTTGTCCTTTGTCATTGGTCCTTTGTCCTTTGTCCGTCGTCCGTTGTCAGTGCGTCAGTCGGTCAGTATTTCAGTTCTTCACTGACTGACAGACTGAAACGCCGGCGAACTGAGAAACTGGCTGCACCAAGCGATAAATGACAGAAGACGAAGCACAAAGGACGTTTTTCCGTAAGCAAAATATTTGCTGCAACCTTTTTCACCGATGCCGCGTCTAAGAGGACAACTAGCACAAATGACTACCTGGGGAAGTGGGTAGCGTTTTAGGGCAACCGAGTTACTCACTTCCTCCTTCCTTTTTCAGTATTTCAGCCGGTCAGTATTTCAGTCTGTCAGTATGTCAGTTTATCAGTAGGCCAGGCAGGCGAAGTTCGGAGTGGGGTTGTGTCAAGCATTTGTCAGTTGAGCTCCGCGAGAATACAAGACTTCGAACCAAGTTGTTCCGCAGCGAGCGATCCAGAGGCGGAGCTTGAGGAGGCGGTGAGCGCCGCGTCGTGTCCAGCGC
>JBEKEZ010000019.1:0-97948 GCA_050013575.1 Terriglobia bacterium
GAAAAGTCTGAACGGCTGACTTTTCCACCGCGCTTGGAAATCCGGCAAAAGTCGCCGGATTTCCACATTCCCACAGCGCCGACGGCGACCCTCACCTCTCAACTGCCCAAAAGATTACACATCCGGTCTAACGGGAAGAGTTCCAAGGGGAGGCGGTCCCAGAAAGCGCCGCCGCGTAGGCGCAAAGCGAGGAACGATTTCATACCGGCGAAAGAACGTCATCCCCGCGAAAGCGGGGATCCATTTGCCCTGGATTCCTCCCGCAGGGCGGGACGGGAATGACGACGCTGGCGGGATTGACGCCCGCCGCCGGTTCCCTGGATTCCCGCTTGCGCGGGAATGACAGCGCCTCGATGGCGGCGTCCCGATTGAATCGGGACAAGCTCCGCCGCCGCTACGCACGGTACACAAGTTTTCCGCCGACGATTGTGGCTGTTACCTTTCCGCTGAATTTCCATCCATCGAACGGCGAGTTGCGGCTCTTCGAGCGGCCCTCGGCGGCGCGGTAGGTCCATTCGCGATCGGGATCGAAGATGGTGACATCCGCCGCGCCTCCCACCTGCAGGCGGCCGAGCGAAGGGTTCACGGTCTGATGGATGATGCGCGCCGGGTTGGAGCTCATCAGCACGACGAGATGCGCGAGCGAAATTCTGCCGGGGTGAACAAGCTGAGCGAGCGCCAGGGCAAGCGCGGTTTCGAAACCGATCACCCCAAAGGGCGCCTCGACGAGCGATTTCGATTTGAGCTCCGGCGCGTGCGGCGCGTGGTCGGTGGCGAGCGCGTCCACAGTGCCTTCGGCGATGCCGGCCAGAATTCTCGAGAGATCGACGGCGCTGCGCAGCGGAGGATTCATCTTCGCATGGGTCCCGTATTTTTCGACCGCGTCGTCGGTGAGCGTGAAATGATGCGGCGCCACTTCCGAGGTCACGCGCACGCCACTGCGCTTGACGATGCGGACCATCTCGCAGGCGCGCGCCGTCGAAAGATGCGCGACGTGCAAGTGCGCGCCCGTCTCTTCCGCCACCCTCAGGTCGCGATACACGCAAACGTCTTCCGAAGCGTTCGGGATTCCTTTCACGTTCAATCGCCGCGAGACCTCGCCCTCGTTCATGGCCCCGCCGGCGCTCAGGGCCGAGATCTCGCAGTGGTCGATGATCGGTACGCCCAGCGCCCGCCCTCGTTCCATCGCCTGCCGCATCAGCGGCGCCGTCTTCACCGGCCGGCCATCGTCGGAGAATGCCACCGCGCCCGCCGCCATCAATTCCTCGAAGTCCGTCAAGACTTCTCCCTCGCTGCCCATGGACACAGCGGCGATGGGAAACACGCGGGCCAAACCGATTTCCCTGCCCCGCTCGACCATGGCGCGCGTGGATTCAGGGCGATCGTTCACCGGGCGCGTGTTCGGCATCGCGCACACCGAGGTAAAGCCGCCCGCAACAGCCGCAGCCAAACCCGTTTCGAGTGTCTCGGAAATCTCGCCGCCCGGCTCGCGCAGGTGGCAGTGCATGTCAACCAATCCGGGAGCGACAATTTGCCCGCGAGCGTCGATGGTCTCAACGGCCGCATCATCGCGCGGCGGCGCACCAAGCTGCGGCGCCACGTACCGTCCGGCACGTGGCGGAGCAATTTCGCGGATGACGCCGTCCTCGATCAGCACGTCGAGCTCGCCGTTCAGCTTGTCCTCAGGCGAGAGTACGCGACCGCCTTTGATCAGTATGGATTGCATAGTGTTTCGGTATTTCGGTGCGTCAGTACTTCAGTGAATCAGTTTTCGGTTCAACCGCTGCTGTTGCCGACCGATTGCGTTACTGACCAACTGAAATACTGACATACTGACTCACCGCCTCACGGCGCGCCCACGAACGGAAAGAGCGGCAGCAGATAATCTTTCACGGGCTGGAAAGTTTGGCGATGCTCCGGGCAGGGGCCGTGCTTGGCCAGCGCCGCAAAGTGTTCGGGAGTTCCGTAGCCCTTGTTTTTTGCAAGCCGATATTGCGGATAGAGCCGGTCGAGCTCCACCATGTGCGCGTCGCGTTCCACCTTGGCCAGAATCGAAGCGGCCGCAATCGAGGCCGAGCGCGCGTCACCGTGAATGATGGCGCGGTGCGGAATCGGAAACCCGGCGGCATCGTCGCGATCCGCGAGCGGCATGGCATCGGTCAGGATGAAGTCGGGCGCGGGGACGAGAGATTGGAGGGCGCGAATCATGGCGCGCCGCGAGGCCTGGTAAACGTTTAGCGCATCCACGTCCTTGGCGGGGATGGCGATCACCTGAAAGGCAATCGCCTTGGCGCGAATCTCAGCCGCGAGTTCGTTGCGTTCTTCCGGAGTGAGTTTCTTTGAATCGTCCACGCCGCGGATAGGTTTTGTGGGATCCAGAATCACCGCTGCGGCGTAAAGCGGCCCCAGGAGCGAGCCGCGTCCGGCTTCATCGCATCCGGCTACCCACCGATAGCCGCGACGATGCGCCTGCGCTTCAAAGTGCCGGGTGCATCGGTATTCGCTTGCGTCAAGGGCTCGCGCCATAGGCGGACGCCGGTGATTGTACATCGCTATTGTTTCGGCTTCCAGAGCCCGATGGTGTTTCCCTCGGGATCGGCAAACCAGGCAAACGTACCGGTGGGAATCTCGACCGGCGGCACCAGGGTCTTGCCCCCGAGCGCCTCGGCCTTCGCGAGGTAAGCCTGAATGTCGTCAACCTGCGCGTAGAAAATCGTATAGTGATGCGGCTCGTGGCCCAGCGACGTCATGTGACCGTTGATGCCGCCGGCGCCCCCCGTGTCAATCATCGCCGCTGGGCCGGCGCGCTGCAGTTTCCATTCGAAGAGTTTGGAATAGAACTCTTCCGTTTTCTCCAGGTTCATGCATCCAATTTCAAAATGCACCACCGGCCGTCCCATAAACCCTCCTTTGTGTTGGCGTGAACGCAATAGCCTAACACATGGATTCACAACTTAGGCAAAGAAGATACAGGACTTAGGGGAAGACGTCAGTCGCGGCCGTCAGAGGGCATTGTTAATTCATGTGTTATTATCGACAGGATACACAGCCGGGAAGAGGAATTAGGAGGGATAGGAGCAATCGTGAATTTCAGCGAGAACGAGCTATCACGGAATCCTCGGGCGCTTCACTGGTTGGCACCGCGCGCGATCACTTCGAAGAGCACCTTCACCCCGCGGCGAATCTGCTCCACCGGCACGCGCTCGTTGGCGGCGTGCTCGGTCTCCTCGACCTCGGGTGAGACTTCAATGGGGATGAATCCGTAACAGTTGATCCCGAGCTGGCGGTACATCTGGCTCTCGGTGTAGCCGCTGCCCAGCGCCGGCGCCACCAGCGCTTGCGGATTGTGCTCGTGCACGACCTGCTCGATGAGTCGGTAGAGCATGGTTGAGGTCGGCGAAGAGTTCGGCGCGCGAAAGCGACTGATAGGCTCGAGCTGGATGCGATCGTCGTCCACCACTTTGCGAAGCTGCGCCAGGAACGCCTCCGGATCTTCGCCCGGCAACAGGCGAATATCAAAATCGCAGGAGGCGGTGTCGGAAATGACGTTGGTCTGCTGCGATCCCCTCATCACGGTGAGCGAGACTGTATCACGCAACATGTAATTGAGCTCTTCGTCCGCGGAGAGCTCCTTGGCGAACACCGGATCTTTCAGGGCCTGTCGGATGTCGCGAAATTGGGTGGCGCGCGGCTCTTTCTCCAAGGGCGCGATATTGCGGAAGTATTCTTCAACTGAGGGCAGCAGCCGTATCGGCGTCTCCCAATCCACGACGCGGTCCATTACTTTCACCAAGCGAACCGTCGCCGAGTCGGCGATGGGCATCGAGCCGTGCCCGCCGCGCGCCGTCGCCGTCATGCGAATCCAGAACGGCGCCTTTTCCGCCACGCCGATTTCGTAAAGGGTTTTGCCGTTGGGATAAACCAGGTTCGAGCCGCCTTCGGTGATCAGGTATTCCGCGCCGCGCAGCAGCTCCGAATGATTCTGGATCATCCACGCGCTGCCCGTGTCGCCGACTTCTTCGTCCGCGGTGGCGAGGAAAATGAGGTCGCGCTTCAGCGGCACGTGCTCGCGCGCTGCAATCAGCATCACCATGGCGTGGAGCAGGCCTTCATCCTTCATGTCTTCCGCGCCGCGTCCGTAGAGCTCGCCGTTCACAATCTCGCCGGAAAACGGCGGAACCTTCCAGTTTTGTGGGTCGGCTCTCACCACGTCCATGTGGCTCAACATCACCAGTGGCCGCAGAGTTCCGTCGCCCTTTAGGACAGCGAAAATGTTGGCGCGGCCGGGAGCGTAAGGGTAGATCGTGTTGGGAATGCCGGCTTGATCGAAGAGGCGATGGAAGAACTCCGCTGCGGCGATTTCGTTTCCCGGCGGATTTGAGGTATCAATGCGGATGTATTCCTGAAGGAGCCGAAGGGCTTCATCTTGATATGCCTCCCAACGAATGCGTTGGAGTGGCGCGTCGATTTGAGTTTCGCCGCTCCCCCGCAACGAATGGCCGAGCGCGAGGGTGATGAGAACAGCGATCAAGAGTGCCGGACGGAGATTGGCTATCATTCGCATTCAATATAACAGATATCATGCGCCTGAAGATCCAGAGCGCACAGCGCTGCTGTTGCCGCGATCAAACCGAGATTCTCTGTGAACTCTGTACTACTAGGGCCGAAATTCTTCTCGACGCGCGAAGACTTCGTTTTTCGCTTGCCACTTGCCACATGCTACTCGCCACTTCTGGCAAGTTGGGTTGCGGCTCCGCCGCGCTGTGTTGAGTCTTTTCCGATGGAGGACACAAAGGAAGCAAGCCCCGGACAACTCGCGGAGGCTCGGGGGCAACCGTCGCCCTTAGGAGATCCGGGCATCTCAAAAAACTTGCCTTTATCAGGTCAAAAGCTCTACATTCTGAATTTCGCAGGTCCGAGACGATCCGAAGCCGACGAGGGTTCTTCTTGCCGAAGCCCGGAGTTCCTCACATTTTCGTCACTCTCGCGGCGCCCACTCTCGGCGCCGCCGAGGCACTGGCCGCTCACGTGGCAGGGGCACCGGTGGGCTTGGAGCTGAGGCTCGACCATCTCAAACAGACCGAACAACTCGAAGCCGAATTGCACCAAATGCTCATGCGGCTTCATTTCCCGGCCACGATTGCGACCTGCCGCCGCGTCGAAGCCGGCGGACTCTTCGCCGGCTCGGTCGAGCAGCAACAAGTTGTCTTGATGGCCGCCGTGCGCGCCGGCTGCCAGTGGGTAGACCTGGAAATGGAATCGCTGAAGCGCGGGAACAGCGCAATGCTGCGCCATTTTCGCCCAGCGAAGTTGATAGTCTCCTGTCACGATTATCGCAAGATGCCGGCGCTTGGGGCCGTTTACAGACGTCTGGCGCGATTGCCGGTCCAGGTAGTGAAGGTAGCCGGCCAGGCCAAGCAGTTGCGCGACAATCTCCGAGTTTTCCGTGCGCTCAAGGCCAACCGCAGAAAAAGGCCGCGCTTGGTGGCGTTGGGGCTCGGTCCTTCCGGCATGCCATCGCGCCTGCTGGGGTTGCGATGGGGCAGCCGCTTCACCTACGCCTCGCCGAGCAACCAATTCGCCGCGGCTCCCGGCCAGCTTCCAGCCGAGGTGATGCGGTCGACTTATCGGGTGGAGCGCCTGGACCAACACACACAACTCTATGGCGTCGTAGGTTCGCGAGCGTCGGTCTCGCTCTCGCCCGCCATGCAGAATGCCGCTTTTCAGGCCAAGCATGTGAATGCGGTCTATCTTCCTTGCGAGACCGATCGCTTAAGAGATTTCCTGGAATTCTCGCGCCAGCTCGGATTTCTGGGCTTCAGCGTGACGATGCCCTTCAAGCGCGGCATCATTCGGCACCTCGACTGGCTGGACCCTCTGGCGGCAAGAATTGGGGCATGCAACACCGTCTCCGTTCGTCGCGGAAAGTGGATGGGATGGAATACGGACGCCGCCGCCGTAGTGGAAGTTCTAACCAAACGTTTGAGGCTGCCGGGAAGTCGCGTTCTGGTTCTGGGCGCAGGCGGAGCAGGACGGGCGGCCTCTTACGCCTTGCGAGCCGAGGGCGCAGACGTGATTCTCTCCGCGCGGCGCGAGGCCTCGGCGCGGCGACTGGCGCGCTCCATCTCCGCGTCCACGGTCCCGTGGAACAGCGCCGAGGGCCTGGAGGTGGACGCCGTCGTCAACGCCACGCCGGTGGGAATGGCGCCCTATATGGACTCGCTGCCCATCGACCTGGCGCGCCTCCGTGTGCGCGTGGTTTTTGACATGGTCTACTATCCGCTCGAAACGCGGCTGCTCGCCGAAGCGCGCGGACGGGGCTTGACCACGATTGCCGGTCTGGAGATGCTGGTGGCGCAAGGTGCCAGGCAGTTTGAAATTTGGACCGGCAAGTCCGCGCCGCGCGCCCTGATGGAGCAGGCGATCCGGCAGGCGCTGGAGAATTGATTCATTGGGCCAGTGATTCATTGAGCCATTGATCCATACACGGGGTTCGGGTTTCGGGTTTCGCGAACCCCTAATCCCGAAACCCGAATCCCGATACCCATGAACGCATGCCAACCCAAATTCGCTGAATTCAAGCGCCTCGCCGGACGCGGCAATGTTGTTCCCGTCTATCGAACGATTGTCGCGGACCTGCTGAGCCCCGTCTCAGCTTATCTGAAATTTGTGCCCGAGACGGCCCGCGCCTCTGCCGCCCACCCTTATAGTTTTCTCCTCGAAAGCGTGGAGGGTGGCGAGCACGTCGGCCGCTACACCTTTTTTGGAGTCGACCCGTTTCAAACCGTTTCCTGTCGCGGCAATCGGATCACGCTCACGCGAGGCTCGCGGCAGATTCACGAGACTGGAAACGTTTTTGATTACTTGCGCAGGTTGGGCAGCCAATATCGTTCCGCCACGATCGAGGGTCTGCCTCCCTTCACAGCCGGCGCGGTGGGTTATCTTTCATACGAAGCAGTGCGGATGCTCGAGCGCCTTCCGCCCCGCGTCGAGCCGGATGTGGAATTGGACGACGCGGTCTTCATGTATTTTTCGAGCCTGATTGCCTTCGACCACGTCAAACATCGCCTCTTCCTGATTGCCAATGTGTTGACGGATGAGGGCAGCGGGAATTTGAAGACCAAGTATGAAGCCGCGGTGCGTCATCTCGAGCGCTTGGAGCGCCAACTGATGCAGCCCCTGCGCTTGCCGCGATTCCCGAGGCCCAGCGGGCCGTTGCGGTTTCGCGCCAACATGCGGCGGGAAAACTACGAAGCGATGGTCGAGCGCGGCAAGGAGTACATCCGCGCCGGCGATGTTTTTCAAGTGGTGCTCTCGCAGCGGCTCGCCGTGCCGGTGCGCGTGCCGCCCTTCGAGGTCTACCGCGCCCTGCGCGCCATCAATCCTTCGCCCTACATGTACTACCTGCGGATGGGCGCGTCGACTGTGCTCGGGTCGTCGCCCGAAATGTTAGTGAAAGTGTCTGGCCGGCAGGTGGAGTACCGCCCCATCGCCGGCACGGCGCCACGTGGCAAGACGGAAGAGGAAGACCGGGAAAACGAGCGGAGACTTCTTGCCGACGAGAAGGAGCGCGCCGAACACATCATGCTCGTCGACTTGGGGCGCAACGATATCGGCCGCGTGTGCGAGTTTTCAACCGTCCACCCGAAAGAGATCATGTTTGTCGAGCGCTACTCGCACGTGATGCATCTCGTTTCGAGCATCGAGGGCAAACTTCGGCCCGACGCCGATAGCTACGCCGCGCTCGCTGCGTGTTTTCCCGCCGGTACCTTGAGCGGCGCTCCCAAAGTCCGCGCCATGGAGATCATCGACGAGCTCGAGCCCACCCGCCGCGGCCTGTACGGCGGCTCGGTGCTGTATCTCGATTTCTCCGGCTCCCTGAACTCGTGCATCGTCATCCGCACCGTGCTGGTGAAAGACCGGCTCGCCTACCTTCAGGCCGGCGCCGGCATTGTCGCCGATTCCGTCCCCGCCCTCGAATACCAGGAATCCATGAACAAAGCCAAGGCCATGCTCAAAGCGTTCGAGATGGCAGAGAAAGGTCTGTGAGTGGAAGGCGGAAAAGAGATTGTAATCGCAGGCGGGCCAGCCTAATATTTCAACAGCAGTTCGATAACCGGCGAGAGGAGCGCGCCCAACAATCTGAGGAGCAAGAATCGAATCAGAGGGACGTCATGCCAACGCTCGAAGAGCGCTACGTAGTGGACAAAGACGGAAACCGATTGGGTGTCGTCCTCGATATGGAGGAATATCGAAAGTTGCTGGAGGAACTAGAGGAACTGGACGCTATTCGCTCCTTCGACCGGGCGAAGGCTTCCGGTGAGAAGCCGATCCCGTTGGAAGAGGCGCTGTCTGAGATCGAACGGCACAAGAAATGAAGTACTCCCTCTCGATCCTTCCTCGCGCTCAGACGGAACTTTCCCGCGTCGACGATTCGTCCTACGGCAAAGGCCGGGACGCCATCCGTGAGTTGGCGAGCAACGCCAGGCCTGTCGGCTGTGCCAAGCTCACTGGCCGCGAAGGCTGACGGATTCGCGTCGGCAATTTCCCAGTCATCTACGAAATCGATGACACGCAAGAATCAGTAACGGTTCTCCATGTAGGGCATCGAAGGGATGTTTACAGACGAATTGGAACTGCTTCCCCTGCGTAGAGTCCTTGTAGCGGAGGTCGGAGCTTGCTCCGCAGGGCGGGGACTGCCGTCAATTCGACGCTCAGAGAGCGTCGCCATAGAAGATGAATGTCAATCAAGGAGGAACCATGCAGAGGCTTTGGCGAGTGATCACAGCGGGGTTGATCGTAACGAGTGCGTGGGGGACGCTCGACCTCTCGAGTGCCTGGGCGGACGATTCCTCAGCACCGCCCAAGTTGCGCCTGCCTGCCGATGTGGCAGGGCCGGTTCGGTACCGTGTAGAGCTGACCCCAATCCCGGACCAGGATACTTTCAGCGGAGCCATCGACATTGACTTGCAGTTTGCCAAAGCGACATCGGTCCTTTGGCTGAATGCCGAGAAGCTGGCGATTAAGGACGCGACTCTCACCGTGGGAAGCGAGAAGCTTGCCGCCAAGGCCATCACCGAGCCGAAAGACTATGTCGGCTTTGCCTTTGATCGCCCCGTTGGACCCGGCGCGGCGACGCTGCACGTTAACTATCAGGGCGAGGTCAGCCGCAAAGATCAGCAAGGTATCTTCCAGATGAAAGATGGAGACCGGTGGTACATCTACTCGCAGTTCGAGGCGATCTCGGCCCGCCGGGCCTTCCCCTGTTTCGACGAGCCGAGCTACAAGGTTCCTTGGCAACTGACCCTGCACATCAAGAAGGACCAAGTAGGAATCTCGAATACTCCGATCGTTTCCGAGACCGCCACGGACGATGGCATGAAGACGCTGAAGTTTGCCGAAACCAAGCCCTTGCCGAGCTATCTGGTGGCCCTCGCTGTGGGCGACATGGAACTGGTGGACGCCGGGACGGCGGGCAAAAAGAATACCCGCATTCGTATTGTCGTTCCGCGCGGCCGCAGCGCTGAGGCCAAATATGCCGCCGAGACAACGCCCGCCATCGTCAACCTGCTCGAGAACTATTTCGGCATCCCTTATCCCTACGACAAGCTCGATGAGGTCGCGGTTCCGCTGTTCGGTGGCGCCATGGAGAACGCCGCGATGGTCACTTACGGGTCCGGCATCATCCTCGCCAAACCTGACCAGGACACGCTCGGGCGCCGGCGCGGCTGGGTGAGCGTCGCCTCTCACGAATTGGCCCACCAGTGGTTCGGCGACCTCGTCACGACGGCTTGGTGGGACGATATCTGGCTCAACGAAGGGTTTGCTTCCTGGATGGCCAACAAAAATGCGAATCAGTATCATCCGGAGTGGAAGACGAACATCTCGGAGCTGAATGCCTACCAGGGAGCAATGGATAACGACGCTTTGGTGAGCGCGCGACAGGTGCGGCAGCCCATCGAGTCGAACGACGACATTTCCAACGCCTTCGACTCCATTACCTATAACAAGGGCTCGGCGCTGCTCAACATGTTCGAGTCGTACTTGGGTCCAGATAAGTTCCGCGACGGCATTCGCCGCTACCTCCAAAAATATGAGTGGAAGAATGCCACCTCGACCGAGTTTCTGTCGGCACTCGCAGGCGACGACAGCAGCGTCGCCTCGGCATTCTCCAGCTTCCTCTACCAGCCGGGCGTGCCGTTGGTCACTGCCCAGCTTGAATGCAACGGTGGCACCGCTCGGCTTGATTTGACCCAACAGCGCTTCTTCCCACTCGGCTCCGCCGGGACAGCAAACCAAATCTGGAAGGTGCCGGTGTGCGTGCGCTACCCGGCAGGGGCCGGCGAAGCTCGCCAGTGCGTGCTGCTCGATCAAAAGTCGGCGGAGCTCGAACTCTCCAAGGCCACTGGCTGTCCGGGGTGGGTGGAAGCGAACGCCGACGCTGACGGGTACTATCGCGTTCTTTATCAGGGAGACCTGCTTGGCGACCTCCTTAAGAATAACGCCCAGGCACTCTCCCTTCCTGAGAAAGTGGCGCTCATTGGTGACATTTCGGCCCTCACCAGCAACGGCAAGATCCCGCTGGCGAAGGCGTTGGCGCTCGCTCCGGCCCTCGCCGGGGATTCGGCCCGCCAGGTTGTCACGAAGACTATGGAGATCACCACGGGCCTTCACGAGAGGTACCTGGTATCCGAGAACCTACTGCCGCGCTATCGCCAATACCTCGAAGACCTTTACGGCGGACGAGCGCGGTCTCTTGGCTGGAAGGCAAGTCCGGATGAGAGCGACGAGACGCGCCTCCTGCGCCCGCGGGTTCTCGGCGTAGTGGCCAACGAGGCTGAGGACGCGGAGGCGATTGCGGAGGCAAAGCGGCTGGCAGCGGCTTGGCTCAACGACCATAAAGCCGTCGCCCCGGACATGGTGGGAGTCGTGCTCTCGACTGCCGCCCGCCATGGCGACCACGAACTGTTCGATCGGATGCGCGCCGCAGCCAAGCAGGAAAAAGAAGAGAACTTCCGGGGAACATTGCTCTTCAGCCTGGGGCTTTTCCAGGACCCCGCCATCATTAAGACGGCCCTGCCGATTGTGCTGACGGATGAATTCGACAATCGAGAATCGCTGGGACTTCTCTTCGGCGTGTCGCAGTCAGCGAAAACGCGTGACCTGGCGTATGATTTTGTCAAACAGAACTGGGATGCTTTGATCGCCAAGCTCCCCACGGATGTAGGGGCCTACCTGCCCTACGTCGCTGGAGGCTATTGCGATACCGGGCATCACCAGGACGCGGAGGCTTTCTTCAAAGCCCGCTCCACCAAATACACCGGAGGACCTCGCATCCTGACCCAGATGCTCGAAGGCATCGACTTGTGCGTGGCCTATCAAAAGGCTCAGGAGCCGAGCGTGACCGAGTTTCTCCAGCAGTACGGAAATGCGCGCTAGACGCAACGCCTTAAATAATGGCGCGCGGAGGGTAGTTTAGTAACAGGTTATCTCCGGCCGTTCTTAGGCGATCAGTAGCCCCCGGCATCTTCGACGAAGTGGTACTCGCCATCCAGAACGCCTGAAGCTTCTCCAGCTTTAGCGGCCTCGGGATTACTGATGAACTCCCGGGCCTTGTCCATGCTCGCCACCGCAAACATAAAGAAAATGTCGTTAGGCTCCTTTAAGCTGCGCCAGATGTCGATGAGCCGAAGGCCGGCGCCTCGGTGGGCTGCTGCGTGAGAAGCAAAAATTGCCTTCCACCGCGAGAAGTCCGCAACGCGATTGCGACACAGCAAGTAAGTCATCGGCACCTCCCGGATTCTCGACTCGCCTGACGATCAGGGGAACCCTGGACTCCTCGACCGCCCAGATTCGATCCAGGATTTCCGTATTGCCTTCCCGGCCACCTGGCAGAATACACCTATTCGGATTCAGTGGAGCGTCTCCCTTGACGCCGCCCTGCTGCTGGAATGGCTTGCTGAAAGCAAAGGACTTACGCAAAATTCTAAATTTGTCGTTTGCATGTAGCAATTCAGGAAGAGTGGCAAGCGAGAGACGCCATCACCGCTTAGCCGAGAGCTGTCAGTAAACTCTCGGGCCACACGAAGGCTTGCTGACAACTGGTGGCTGATTGCCGACCAGCGGGCAAACAAGAGCCATCAGCCGTCAGTCGTCGGCTGTCAGCAAACCTTCTGTCGGAAACAAGGTTCGGTGGTAACGGATTGCTGATCGCTGATGGGTGACTGTGGCGTGATGGTGGTCACAGCGTCTGGCTCGGCGTCTTGGGAGGATATAACCGAGGGCTACGGATGGGAGCAAGCCCCGCCGATTCCCGCTTGCCCGTCGGTGGACGGGTTGATCGCCTGACGGATGCGGGAATGACCTCGGGGGCGGCCACCAAGGGCCTTCAATTCACCGTTCAGGGAGTAGAAACTGAAATGGCCTACATCATCACCTCTGCCTGCACGAAAGACGAAAAGTGCGTAGACGTCTGTCCGGTTGACTGCATCCACCCGCGCAAGGACGAGCCGGGATTCGCCGAGGCGCCTCAACTTTACGTCGACCCCGTGAACTGCATCGATTGCGGGGCCTGTGTCCCGGTGTGTGAGGCCTCGGCAGTTTTTCCACTCGAGGAAGCGCCGGATGAGTGGAAGAGTTTCGCCGAGGTCAACGCCGCGCACTACAACTGAAAGAGACCGTGGCAAGTGGCGAGTGGCGAGCGCCAAATTGTCGATTTTCGATTGCCGATTGCCGCTCGCGGCATTCAATCGAAAATCGGTAGCCAGCAATCGGCAATTGCTCGCCACGGGCCACTGCTCTTTTTCCACGCTTGTCACCGTTGGCACGCCTGACCTGCGCCACAATGGTTTGGATGGTTGCGGTTGTCTTTGCGAGTTTCCTGCCGGCCCGCCGCGCCAGCCGCGCAGACCCGATGAGCGCGTTGCGCGAGGAGTAACGCTCGCCAGATGCATCCAACAGTGCGGCGGTGATAAAATAATCGGCGCAAGCTGGACCCATGGCCAGGAAGGCTGCACTTGCGCCTTTACGATATAATTTGGAACGAAAAGTTCGTTTTCAAGATCGAAGACAAGCACAGCGTCAGCACCGAAGAAGTCGAGGAAGTCCTGTTCTCATGTCCCCATGTTCGGCGCGCGGCAAGGGGAAAAGTGAAGGGCGAGTACCTTTACGCGGCCTATGGCCAAACGGCGGCAGGGAGGTATTTGCTGGTTTTCTTCATTCACAAAGCTCGGGTGGCCGCCCTGCCAATTTCGGCTCGTGAAATGACGCGGGCAGAGCGGAAATACTTCCATGAGCAAAAAGAAACAAGTTGATCCCATTCCTAACGAATTCGCCGGCCCGGAGGAGGCGGGGGAGTTCTGGGACAGTCACGATACCACGGACTACCCAGGTGTCTTCCGTACGGTCCGGGTTGTGGCGAAGCTGCGCAATCGCCATTACGAAATTCCGATTGAGGCCGATGTCGTCGAGGCCCTTGAAGCGCACGCCCGAAAGGCAGGAGTCACCTTAGGGCATCTCGCGAGCGAACTTCTCCGGCGGCAGCTCAGGCCCAGCGCCTAAGCCTCTCCCGCTCATCGCCTGGAACTCTTGAATCTCACCTTTGCTTTAGGAACGTTCCCTCGCGCAGTTCCTCGAAGGCCTGGCGGAGTTGCTCCTGAGTGTTCATCACGATGGGGCCGTACCAGGCGACAGGCTCGCCGAAGGGCTTGCCTGAGACAAGAAGGAAGCGAATCCCATCATCTCCGGCCTGCACCATGACTTCGTCGCCGCGGTCGAAAACAATCAGCGACCGATTCTCGGCCTCCAAAGGCGGAGTCGTGTCCAGCCAGCCCACCGATTCGGTGGGCACGGCGAGCGGGCCCGAAGCGTTGCAGAACTTTCCCGACCCAGCGAACACGTACGCGAAGGCGTGGCGAGTCGTCTCGACCGGAAGGGTCTTTCTCTTGCCCGGAGGCACTGACACATCGACGTAGATCGGCTCGGCGGCGGTTCCGTCCACCGGTCCGGTCTTGCCCCAGAAGTTTCCGCAGACTACCCGCACCCGCGTACCGTCGTCGTCCGTGATCTCCGGAATCTCCGGCGCTTTCACTTCCTGATAACGCGGCGCCGTCATCTTCAGTGACGACGGAAGGTTGGCCCACAACTGAAAGCCATGCATTCGACCGACTTGATCGCCCTTCGGCATCTCCTGATGGATGATGCCGCTCCCCGCTGTCATCCACTGGACGTCGCCGGCGCCAATGACGCCGCGATTGCCCATGCTGTCGCCGTGCTCCACGTTTCCCGCCAGCACGTACGTGATGGTCTCGATGCCGCGATGGGGATGCCACGGGAAGCCCGCCAGATAATCCTCGGGAACGTCATTGCAGAAATCGTCGAGCAGAAGAAACGGGTCAAAGTCGTTCGTGTTGCCGAAGCCGAACGCGCGGCGCAGGTGCACGCCCGCACCTTCCAGCGTGGGCTTGGACTTGATGATCCGCTTGATGGGTCGAAGGGACATGTTGGCCTCCAGTGCTGAGAAGCTTCAGCCTGTTGAACTTAGCGCGCAACAGGTTCTGAGCGTACTCAATATGAGATTCCCGAATGCGTCGGTGGTTACATCGACCTATTCGGTGGAATTCTTGTGCGCTTGGAAAGAGAGCGTCAGGCGAGGGAAGCTCCATCGCGCATTGCCTCGCGGGCGATTCCCGTTCGGGACAACTTCGCGAGCAGGCGGGCTTTCACCTCCGGCCATTCGGCATCGATGATGCTGTAGTAGACGGTGTGCCGAATGCGGCCGCTCGAGGTAATCATGTGGTTGCGGAAGATGCCTTCTTCCTTGGCTCCGAGGCGAAGGATGGCGTGGCGCGAGCGCTCGTTGAGCGAGTCAGTTTTCAATTCCACCCGCAGGCAGCCGAGTGTCTCGAAAGCGTGACGAAGCATCAGGAATTTCGCCTCAGTGTTGGCTGCCGTCCGTTGCCACTCAAGGCCTAGCCACGTCGAACCGATTTCGACATGACGGTTCGCTCGGTCAATGTTCATGTATCGCGTGCTGCCCATTACTTTTCCCGTGGCGCGTTCGAGCGTGGCGAACGGCAAAGCGGTTCCTTCGGCCTGGGCACGCAATGCTGTCGAGATGTACTCGCGCATCTCCACGGGCGTGCGAACCTGATAGGGAATCCACCGCCAAAGTTCTTCGTCGAGGCCGACTGCACACAGCGCGGCGTGATGCTCGAAGGAAAGCGGCTCGAGGCGTACGTGCTCGCCTTCGAGGGTCACCGGGCGGATTTCCATAACTCCCTTCATGCCGCGTGATCTTCCCACAGCGCGCGATAGTAGCGCATCAACCGCACTGGCTCGCAGCTCGCGGGGATTTCGGCGAACGTGTAGCGGTTATAGCCGACGCTGCGAAACAGAGTGAAGAGTTCGCGCCACGGATAAGGTCTCTGCCACGCGGGAAAACCGGCCGTGGTTTGCTTGGGCTGCTCCCTCGCCGTGCCGCCCCAGGGCGGCAACGTCCGCCAGAGCTCATTGATGTGGCAGCTTCGCAGCCATTTCTTCACTTGCTCGAAGCTGGGCTTCACGGAACCATCCACCACGTCCGTGTCGTTTGAGTTCCAGCAGATGCCTACCGCCGGGTGATCGGCCACCTCCATAATGCGCTGGATATTCGGCGGTTCCTGCGTTCCCTCGCCGTGAACTTCAACCCAGATTTCAACTCCGTGGTCGCGCGCGATGTCGCCGCACTGGCGCAGCGCGCGGCCTATCTGATCCAGCGTCTTTTCGTGCGGAACATCTTTGGGGAAACCGTTAGGCCGCACCTTCACGCCCATGCAGCCGAGGTCGCGGGCCAATTCCACGAACTGCTGAGTCTCTACAATACTGTGCTGAACAACTGCGGGGTCCGGCGATTGGTATTCGCACGTCGAGCCCAAGCTCACCAAGCGCACGCGAGAATCTCCGAAGCGCTTGCGTACTTCCGCGCGCCTTTCCTTGGAAATCGACGGCTCGACACCGTGGCGGTGCGTGGTGCGCAGTTCGACGCCTTCGAAGCCCGCGGCCTCGCAGTTTTGGATGATGGTCTCGATGTCCCAGTCTTTGGCAAGCTCGTAGGTCACCAGGCCGAGCTTAAAATCAGGAGGTGAACCGGCTAGCGTCGCTGGGCCGAACGCCAAGCCACTGCTTAGAGCCTCGTCACTGGTTGCCGCGCCCAACCCTGAAAGTCCGAGCGCCCCCATTTTCAAGAAAGATCGCCTATCGAATTCGCTCATAACATCCTCCCCGTAGAACTAGTGCCGTTCCAACTTGTTACGCCTTCGTATTGCACCTACGTCTTGCGCAAAGACTCTCTGAGTGGCTGAAAACTGTTTGCTCAAAAAAGTTGGAACGGCACTAGCACCCATCTCCTTCGCAGGCTGCGAAGACTTTGCGCGCTGTGCAGGGCCGGCGCCCGCCCCAGCCCTACAAAGGTGGGGAGTTTGGTCTGCGCGTTGGGCGGCGGCCGACAGCCGGCTGGCGCGGTTGAAAATGCAGATCACTATAGCGGCTGGATGAGGCCTTTCTTCACGGCGTAGAGCACCAGCTCCGCGGTGCGGTGCAGTCCGAGGGTCTCCATCACATGGGCGCGGTGGACGGCCACGGTATTCGCACTGATGTTCAGAAGAGAGGCAATTTCTTTATTGGATTTTCCCTGAGCGATCAGCAGCAAGACCTCTTTTTCCCGCAGCGTCAATCGTCCGTGAGCGTCCTTTTCAGGGTCCTGGAAGGATCCCGTCTTCAAGCCCTCGAGTACCAGATTGGCAATGCCCGGGCTCAGATAGGATTCGCCTGCCGCCAGCGCCGTGACGGCGCGCGTGAGGTCGATCTCGATGGCATCTTTCAGCATATAGCCTTTCGCACCCACTTCCAGCGCCTTGCGAACGTAATTTTCGTTGGAGTACATGCTGAGAATCAAGATCTTCGTCTCTGGATTCGCCTTCAAAATCTCCGCCGTCGCTTCCAGGCCTCCGAGATCGGGCATGGAGAGATCCATCACCACCACGTCTGGTTTCAGTTCTTTGCACTGCTCGATCGCGGTCAGGCCGGTGCCGGCTTCCCCTACGACCACGATCCGAGGGTCGTCTTCCAGGATGCGGCGGAAACCCTGCCGCACCAGGACGTGGTCATCCGCCAGAAAGATCCGGATTTTCTTCTCGGGACTCGTTGCTGCCATGACTCAAACCACCTTTCCTGTTGCAGTCTGCACGGAGGGTTTCCGCAAGGGAACGCTAACACTCACGACGGTTCCTTCGTTGGGAGCGGAGCGGATGGTGAGCGTGCCATTCAAGTGCTGGGCGCGTTCCTGCATGCTCATCAGCCCAATGCCGTCGCCGGTCGCCCGCTGAATATCCTGGCGGACAGGGAAGCCCACGCCATTGTCACGAACTTCGAGCCACAATTCAAGAATCGAATCTTTCAGCGTAACCCAGGCAGAGCGCGCCTTGGAATGGCGCGCCACATTGTTGAGCGCCTCCTGGACAATCCGATAGAGGTGAATGGCGTCCTCGCGGGGGAAGAATCCGTTGGTGAGTTTCCCCTCGAAGTGAACTTCAATTCCTGTCTGCCGGGAAAACTGCTCGGTCAGCCATTCCAGGCTTCGGTCGAGGCCGAAATCATCCAGGACAGCGGGTCGGAACATCTGGGAGCGATCGCGGATATTTTGAAGCGTGTCCTCGACCACGTTCTTCACCGTCCTCAGATCCTTCAAAGCTCCCGCGTCTTCGGCCGGCGTCCTTCGTTCCAGGCGCCCCAGCATCATGCCGATGGCGGTGAGAATCTGGCCGAATTCGTCGTGTAGATCGCGCGCCACTTGCCGCAGCGTCTCTTCCTGAAGGTTGATGAGCTTCCAGGAGAGTCTGCGCAGTTGTTCGGATTGCGATTGCAGCCTCTCCGCGAGGTGACGCAGCCGTTCGAACGTTTTTCGGTTGGCCTGGAAGGTGTAAAGTCCGGTGGCCAGCGCGAGCAGAAAGAGAGCTCCGATGACGATAAGGATTTGTTGCTTCACGCTGCCGTAAACGGCGCTGATTCTCTCCCCCGCTTCAGCCTGAGCGCGGTCGTTCAAGAGCAGCAAGCGCGCCGCGATCTCGGTGATAATGGCGCGCTTGTTCTCGAGATCGGTCTGGATGAGTTTTCGCGCCGCTTCTTCATTGCCGCTCTGGGCGAGAGCGAACACCTGATCCGCGACAATGCCGAAGTCGGCGAGCGCGCCGCGGAGCTGCGCCCGTTTAACGTCGCTGGGCGCCGTGCTGACCGCAAACTGGCTCTCCTGCCGCGCCGCGTCGCTCATGTCGTTGCGAAGGCGGGCGAATTCAGGGCGCCAATCGGCGATCGGCACCCGCGATTCGAGCACGGCCATGTCGCTCGTGGACTCGGCCAGCAAATAACCGTCATTCTGCAAGCGAAGAAGTTGGAGCGAGGCTTTCCTGTTTCTTTGAACGACATTGGCCTGAAAGTCTTCCAGGCCTCGGACCTCGTGAATGGAATAAACCGCGAAGACCACAAAGATCGACAGAATGATGCAGAGTCCCGCCCACAGCCGCGTCGATGGCGAGGGGATCTCCTTCAGCAGGTCGTGCTCGGTCTGCGATTCGACCATCGTCTAGCTCCGCCTTCCCAGAGCAGTATCCGCCACAATTCCCTTCCCCTCTTCAACCACATAGGCACGATCGGCGTCCAGCCTTCGCAGTTCCTGCTTCAAGCCGCTGGGCCACTCGAGCTGTACCTTCTCGATGGATCGATATTGGCCCAACCCGAAGGTGACACTGCAAGCCGATTGCGAAAGGTAGCTCCCCCCGCTCTTGACAGTGAGCCAGCGAACGCCCTCGGGAGTCCAAATGCGGACATTGGTCCCGATTCCGTCGCGATTCGACTTGGTGCCCACGGTGCGGAAGCGGATGCAATGGCTCGTGCCACCGTCATTTCGATAGAGGTAAGCAGGGCCGTTATTGGTTGTAATCAGAACGTCCAGATCTCCGTCATTATCGAAATCGCCGTAGGCGGCGCCGCGGGAAACTTTGGGACTGGCAAAAGAGCTTCCTGCCTGGGCGGCCAAGTCGCGAAACTGGCCGTGCCCTTCATTGTGGAATAAATGCGGCGACTCGGCGTAACTAATCGAGGATTCCACGCGCGCAATCGACGGCTCGATGTGGCCATTGGCCACCAGCAGGTCCAGGCGGCCGTCCAGGTCGAAATCGAAGAAGAAGCAGCCAAACCCCAGGGTCAGCCGCGTGGATTTTCCCACCGCCGAGTTCGGCGCCTCGTCCACGAAAAAACCGTGCCCTTCGTTGCGATAAAGTCCGACCATTTCCTGGGAGAAGTTCGTGACCACCAAACTGGGCAACCCGGAATTGTCATAATCAGCGGCGTCGGCACCCATGCCCGCCCGAGCCACTCCGTCCTCGCTGAACGCCACGCCTGCCATCACCGCGCCCTCGGAAAAAGTTCCGTCGCGGTTGTTGTGATAGAGCTTGTTCGGCTGGGTGTCGTTGGCGATGAAGACGTCGGGCCAGCCGTCCAGGTCATAGTCAAGCATCGTCAGGCCCAGCGACTTTGAAGTGGGGTCGTGAAGACCCGCCTTGCCGGTCACGTCTTCGAATGTCCCATCGCCGCGATTGCGGAAGAGCCAGCACGTGGCGCCGGGATAAGCTTCCGGCGTGCAGTAAGACTTGGTCTTGCCGTCCAAGCTGCAGTAAATATCCGTCTCCGGCGACCATTTCACATAGTTGGCCACCAAGAGGTCCAAGTGACCATCGCGATCATAATCAAACCAGAGCGCCGAGGTGCTGAGGCCCTCGTAGCCGGCCAAACCCGCCTGTTTGGTTGCTTCGGTAAAGGTTCCGTTGCCGTTGTTGTGAAACAAACGATTCTGGCCGTAACAGGTGATGTAGAGGTCGGGATAGCCATCGTTGTCGTAGTCCCCCACTGCCACGCCGATGCCGTACATTTCGATGTCCAAGCCCGCCGCCTGCGTCACGTCGGAAAAAGTCCCATTGTGCTCGTTGCGGTAAAGCTTCATGGTGGTCCGCCGAGCTGGGTTTGAAGGGTGCTGCGGCCAATCCATGCTGTTGATCAGCAGAATATCAAGCCAGCCATCGTTGTCATAATCGAGGAACGCGCAACCCGCGCCGAGAGTCTCCGGAAGCAACTTCTTCCCGAAGGCACCGCTGTTGTGCTGAAAAGAGATTCCGGCCTGCTGAGTTGCGTCCACGAGATGATTTGAGATCTGCCCTGCTCCTGGGAATTGAGGGCTTGGGATTCGCTTGCTCCTCCCCGGCCAATAGTATTCGTAAACCAATCCTCCCGCAGCGACAGCAGCGCCACCGCCAACCAGTGCCTTTAGAATGCGCCTGCGATTCATTAGATCAAACCTTAACGCAAGGGGTGATTTGGGTCAACTGGGTGCGCTCTCGCGGCGGTCGAGCAACGTGGTTATTTTCTTTAACTTAAGGTGAGCGAACAGCGTAGTGCATTTATGTGATGAGACTAATTCCTAGAGGTTATTGACCGTCGTCGTGGCCCCGCTTAGTGTTCACCTTTTACTTCTGGCAGATCTGAGTTCTCAATCCAGCGTCGGACAACCAAGGGTGTACAGGGTCAGCCTGAGATAGCCCGCCAAACACGGGACGCTCCCTTTCCGTGAGGAGGAAAACCCATGAAGCGTCGAAGAGGAATTCTTGCTGTCACTCTGCTGATGATGTTCACGGCTTCCGGCGCGGTTGTAGGTCAAGCCGCGGACCAGACTGCGACCGTCAAGGGCTGGGTGCTTGACTCAGCTTGCGCATTCACCCACAACCTGAGAAAACCCATCAGCACCTTATGCGCGGTGAGCTGCGCCAAGGCCGGATCGCCACTGGTAATTCTCACTGACGCGGGAACGATTTATTGGCCCATCTCCGGCGAGATGCCGGCCAAGGGTCAGAACGATCGCTTGATGGAATACGCCGGGAAGAGAGTCTTGGTGACCGGGAAAGTGTTCACCAAGGGCGGCTCGCACGGAGTCGTGATTGAGAAGATCGAAGCGGTAGAAGCAAAGAAGTAGATTGAGAATTGGAGCGAAGAATTCGCTTGGAGTCCGAAAGCCAAACACCTTCGAGGATTGGGAAGTGCCTTCTTGCTCTGGGGCTAGTTCTCGTCGCTAACAGCGCTTATCTCGCTGCATTCGGCGATCCCAACCTGTTCTATGTTGCCAATAGTCTGATCCATCCGCTGCTGGGCATCATCGTCGCCGCTTTTTTCGTCGCCTTCCTGGCAAAGAATCGAGATTTCTTTCAAGGCGCTCTGGGCGCGGGTTCCGTGCTATTGCTGGGTTTGATGACGGCTTTCGGCGGATATCTCGCCGTAGTCGGCATGACGCGCCCTCACAGTCTGGCGCTCTACATGCACGTCAGCTTCGCCGTCGTCGGATTATTCCTGCTCCTGGTTCACCTTCGCCGGCGCTTCACAACAGCGAAACTCGAAAATCGAAACTCGAAACTCGAAGACAATGGAAGACTCTCTTCACACGTGGCGAATCTCCATTCTCCAGTTTCCAATTTCCAGTTTCCATTTTCGAATTTCGATTTTCGAATTTCGATTTTCGTCATGACTGCGGCACTGGCCTCCTACGTTGCCGTGGCGCTCTACCACCACTATTCTCCGGATTCCCGATATGTCATCCGCAATCCTTCCGCTCCACCGCTCGCCATGGAAAGTGAAGGCGGTGGCGCGCAGAGCTTCATGTTTCCGAGCTCGGCGCAAACCTCGGACGGCAAGCCGATCAAGTCCGAATTCTTCATGGATTCGCAAGCTTGCAAGAAATGTCACGAGGACATCTACAACCAGTGGAACAGCTCCATGCACCACTTCGCGTCCTTCAACAACCAGTGGTATCGGAAATCCATCGAGTACATGCAGGATACTATCGGCATCAAGTCCTCGATGTGGTGCGCGGGTTGCCACGACCACGCCCTGGCCATCTCGGACATGATGCAGAAGCGGCCCATCCGCGAAGTCGAGTTCACCCGGCAAGGGCAAAACGGACTCGGATGCATGTCCTGCCACGCCATCGTTCATGTGGGCGGGACGATGGGACAGGGCGACATCACCTTCGAATATCCGTCGCTCTCGGAATACGCCGCGAGCAAAAACCCTGTGATGCGCTTCCTGCACGACTACCAGGTTTATCTTGACCCAAAGCCGCATCGCAACGCGTTCCTGAAGCCCTTCCATAAAGAACCAGATCAGGTGGCGAAGTTCTGCTCCGCCTGCCACAAAGTTCACCTGGACGTGCCCGTAAACAATTACCGCTGGATTCGCGGCTTTAATGACTACGACAACTGGCAGGCGAGCGGCGTATCCGGGCAAGGTGCCAGATCGTTTTACTATCCGCCCAAATCTCAGAATTGCGCCGATTGCCACATGCCGCTCGTGCGCTCCGGCGATCTTGGCAACATCAACGGCTTCGTGCACTCGCACCGGTTTGCCGCCGCCAACACGGCTGTGCCCACGTCTTACGTTGATGAAACTCAGGTAGCCGAGGTCGAAAAATTTCTGAAAGGCGCGTTGAGTGTGGACATTTTCGCTCTGGCAGAAGAACCGAGTGACGCTCTGCCTGTCGAAGCGCAGACGCGCGCGCCGGCAGGCGAAGGGCCACGGCTGGCCAGCACATTTGCAGTCGGCGAGGAATCGGCGGGCGGCATGGCTGGCGTCCCGCAAGGCGGGATGGGCGCGCCTGCGAAGTTGATGGCGCCTCTCGGCCGCGTAAACGCGAGGCTGCGTCGCGGCGACACGGCGCGCGTCGAGGTCGTGGTCCGCACGCGGCGCGTCGGACACTTCTTCCCTGCCGGCACGGTGGACGCCTTCGATTGCTGGCTTGAGCTTCAGGCCCGCGACAACAGGGGCCGCGTCATCTTTTGGAGTGGCGAGGCGACCGACAATGGAAAGGGGCCGGTCGAGCCGGGCGCGCACTTTTATCGTTCCCTGCAATTGGATGCTCACGGCAACGTCATCAACAAGCGGAACGCATGGTCGACGCGCGCCGTCATGTATGCACACCTGATTCCTCCGGGGGCGGCGGATACAGTTCACTTCCGCATGAAAGTTCCGGAGGATTGTGGAGACCAGATCACCTTGACGGCGAAACTGAATTACCGCAAGTTTAGCTGGTTTAATACGCAATTCGCCTTCTCTGGTGCGCGCGATCCTTCCGACCCGCATCCCGATGTGACCAAGAGCTACGATGATGGCCATTGGGTGTTCAATGCCGACTTGTCGCATGTCTCGGCAAAGTTCAAGCAAATCCCAGACGTGCCCATCGTAGTGATCGCTGAAAACAGCGTGAGTGTTCCCATCGTGGCCAAGGATTCGCCGCCCTTTGCCGAGACACTCAAGCTCGACCCCAACGACCGCGAGCGTTGGAACGATTACGGCATCGGGTTGCTGCTTCAGGGCGACTTGAAGGGTGCGGAGCGCGCCTTTCAGACTGTCACCGAGCTCGATCCCAAGTACGCGGATGGATTTGTCAACGTGGCGCGGGCGCGAATTCAGGAAGGCAACACCGACGCCGCGAAACCTTTCTTAACGAAAGCCATCGAGCTGAATCCCAAGCTGGCCAGCGCCCGATACTTTTATGGCCTGGCGCTCAAGACCGATGGCAAGTACTCCGACGCGTATGACCAGTTCGCGCAGGCGGCAGCGCTTTATCCCTTCGATCGCGTAGTGCGAAATCAAATGGGACGCATGCTCTTCTTGCAGCGCAAATATTCCGACGCGGTGGCCGAATACCAGAAAACTTTGAGCGTCGATCCGGAAGACCTCGAAGCCCACTACAACATGATGCTCTGCTATCGTGGCCTGAATAACGATGAACTCGCCAGCCGGGAAGAAAAACTCTATTTGCGTTTCAAATTCGATGAGGCGTCGCGAGAGATCACGGGACCGTTTGCGCTGAAACATCCCGAGGACAATAACGAGGCACAGCCCATCCATGAACATCTGTCGGTCGAGCTAGGGCCAGCGGAAGGCAGTAGGCAGAAGGCAGTAGGCAGTAAGCAATATGCGGAGGGCAGGAGGCAGAAGGCCGAAGTCAGCTGGCGGAGGGAAGAAGTAGCGAGAACGGCAAAGATGCCGGTCCCGCGAGGGGCGGGACAGGCACTACGGGAGGCGGGTCCAGGTGAGCAAACGTTCGCGCCGTCATGTTGGTCCCAGGGTTTGGGTCCTTGCCGCGTTAATCATCCTCGGTGCGGGCACAATCGTCAGCTTGCTCCGTGCGGTCGTCGCCGCCCCTGCGCCTGAACCATTCGCAACTTCGACTCCCGGAGGCGCCGTCCACTTCGTCGACATCACACGCCAGGCGGGAATCAACTTTATTCACAACAACGGCGCATTCGGCAAGAGATACTTGCCGGAAACGATGGGACCGGGATGCGCGTTCATCGACTACGACAACGATGGACTTCCCGACATTCTGCTGATCAACGGCAAAGACTTTCCTGGCCACAAATCCAAGCGCAGCACGATGAAGCTTTACCACAACAATGGCAACGGGACGTTCACCGACGTTACGGCGCGCGCGGGCCTGGACATCGAAATCTACGGCATGGGCGTGGCCATCGGAGACTACGACAACGACGGCTGGGACGACATCTACATCACCGGCCTCGGCGAAGCGCACCTCTTTCATAACGAACACAACGGGACGTTCAAGGACGTGACGAAAGCGGCGGGCGTGAACAACACCGGCTATGGCGCCAGCGCCGCCTGGGTGGATTACGACAAAGATGGCAAGCTCGACCTGTTCGTCACCAACTACGTGAAGTGGACGCAGGAGGGGGACATCTACTGCACGCTGGATGGCCAGCACAAATCCTACTGCCGGCCCGACGAGTATAAGGGCGACTCCTGCCGGCTCTATCACAACCTGGGCGGCGGGCGTTTTGAGGACGTCACCCAACGCGCCGGCCTTTACGATCCAACGTCAAAAGCTCTGGGCGTGGCGGTGATCGATTACGATCTGGACGGCTGGCCGGACCTCGCCGTCGCCAACGACACGCAGCCCAACAAACTCTACCGCAACAACCACAATGGGACTTTCACTGAGCAGGCCGTTCAGGCAGGTATCGCGTTCAGCGAAGACGGCATTGCGCGCGGCGCCATGGGCATCGATGCCGGTGATTTCGACCGCTCGGGCTTTCCCAGCCTTGCCATCGGAAATTTTTCCAACCAGATGATCGGCCTCTATCACAACGAGGGAAACCGCTTCTTCATCGACGAAGGGCCGTCGTCGGAGGTAGGCCGCGCCAGCCTGCTCTCGCTTTCCTTCGGACTGTTTTACTTTGATTACGACCTCGACGGCCTCGAAGACCTGTTCGTCGCCAACGGCCATATCGAGCCGGAGATCGCAAGAATCCAGCATCAAGTGACTTACGCCGAGTTGCCGCTGCTCTTTCACGATGAGGGACGCGGGCACTTCAAGGAGATGGGCAAGCAACTGGGTTTCACGCGTGCGGTCGTGGGCCGCGGTGCTGCCTACGCCGACATCGACAACGACGGCGCGCCCGATGTTTTGTTGACCACCAACGGCGGCCCGGCCTATCTGTATCGGAATGTGGGCGGCAGCGGAAACAACGCGATCCGCATCAAGACTGTGGGCACTCGGACAAACCGCGATGGCATTGGCGCGGTGGTGCGCGTTCACGCGGCCAACGGCGACAACTGGCAAACCGTCCATTCCGGCTCGAGCTACTGCTCGCAGAGCGAACTGACCCTCACCTTCGGGCTGGGCAAAGCAACCCAGGCCGAACCGGTCGAAATCATTTGGTCCAGCGGCCAACACGATACCCTCAGAAACCTCAAGGCCAACGCGACTTATACCATTGAAGAAGGCGGGAAGATTCTGTCCGCGAAGCCGTTCAAGCGGTGAAGCCGTTCGCATCGCTCAGCCGGTCTCCGGAGCGCGCAGCATCGATTCCGCCCAAGCTCTGACTTTCCGGACACAATCAAGCGCCCAGGAACGGTCAAAATCGTGCAAGGGCTGGGTAAGAAGTTCCGCGTACCGGAATACCGTTGCAAAAGGGGTCAGCCGGTCGGTTTCTTCCAGCTGTTCCGGGAACGCAATTTTGTTTTCTCGCAGGAGATCGACCAACTCTGTCAGATCATGGATGCGGGGAAATGGAACCGAACGATGGGCGAGCACCTCCTTGATCAACTTGTCCACTGCTTGTTGCGCATGGAAGCCGATGATTTCATCCGCGCAGTCTGGATCGGGGGCGAGTTTTTCAACCGCGAATTCATCGGCTTTCGCTTTGCGCAGCAGGACGTCAACGGGTTGGGGTAGTTGCATGAAATACCCGGCCCTCATGGGCCGCCTCGTATAGAACCGTGTTTGGTGTATCCGCCCACCTGTCAAAAGTCTCCTGGCTTACCACAATGACATCTGCGGCAACCCGAACGGGGCGAATCGCTCGGCGAAGACGCACCATCTCGCCCCACTGATCTGTTACTGTCGGCTCGACAACCAAAATGTCGAGATCGCTGTTGCGCGTCGTCTCCCCACGCGCCGCGGAGCCAAAGACGATGATCGTAGCACCGGGCGCGGCTTGGCGCAGCAGTTCCACCGCCTCGGCTATGGTCTTTTCATCTATGGTGCGACTTTCGGTCACGCCGTCACCTCGTGCCGGAGGCCGTTGATCGTTTTGGGCTCTCTTCGGCTTCCGCTTTGGAGACCATATCATTCCGCAGCGTATTCTGGCGCGCTCTGGAGGCAGCGGGCCGGTATTCGTTGGCGTCCGAGCGCGCCGCCGGGTCCGCCCTGTATGGTCGGCTTCAGCTTGGCCATCTCCGACGCTCGCTCAATTTTCTTCTCCACCAAGACTGCGAACGCATATACTAACTCCGCTCAATCGGTCTCAATTCTTCGGGGGTTAAGAATTCCAATGGGGAAAATTTTGCCGCGTTTATCGTTGATGATTTTCATGGCGCTCGTCGCCGCGAACATTTCCGCTTTCGGCCAAGGCAAGACGAGACCTTGGCTTTTGCAGTCGCCGACAATCAGCAAGACCAAAATCGCTTTCGCCTACGGCGGTGCCATCTGGATTGTGAGCCGGGATGGCGGCGAGGCTGAGCGCTTGGTGACCGGAACGGGACAGTTGGGCGGTCCCATTTTTTCGCCGGACGGCTCAATGATCGCGTACACCGGCACATACGACGGGAACACGGACGTCTATGTGGTGCCTGCGTCGGGGGGCGAGCCGCGGCGACTGACTTATCATCCGGGCGCGGATGTCGCCGTGGGATGGACGCGCGACGGCAAGAGCGTGTTGTTCCGATCTCATCGCGACAGCCCGACCGACTCGGACAAGCTCTTCACTATGCCCGTGGAGGGCGGGTTCCCGACGGAGCTGCCGCTCCCCATGGCAGAGACCGGCTCGTACTCACCCGATGGCAGTCACATCGCCTACGAGCCATTCTTCCAATGGGAGCCGGACTGGAAGCAATATCGTGGCGGTCAGACGACCGCCATATGGATTGCCAACCTGGCGGACTCGAATGTGGAGAAGGTCCCGCGCGAGGGTTCGAACGACCGCGACCCGATGTGGGTGGGCGACAAGGTATATTTCCTTTCCGACCGCGAGGGCCCCGTCACGCTCTTCGTATACGACACGAAAACGCACAAGGTGGAGCGGACGGTGGCGCACAACAGTTTCGACATCAAGTTTGCCTCCGCCGGGCCGGACGCCATCGTCTACGAGCAGTTCGGCGCACTGCACCTCTTCGACTTGAAGACGGGCAAGACCAAGCGCGTGGAAGTGACGCTGGCAGGCGATATGCCGCAGGTGCGCCCGCACTTTGAGAAAGTGGCGAAGCACATCGAAAACGCCCGCATCTCGCCCACCGGGCAGCGCGCGGTCTTCGAAGCGCACGGCGAGATTCTGACCGCGCCGGCCGAGAAGGGCGATATTCGCGACATCACAAACACGACAGCGGCCGCCGAGCGCGATCCGTCGTGGTCGCCGGACGGAAAATCGATTGCCTATTTCTCCGATGAATCCGGCGAGTATGCGCTCCACATCGCGCCGCAAAACGGCTTGGGAACAGTGAAGAAAATCGATCTCGGCCAGCCGCCTTCGTTTTTCTACACGCCGACCTGGTCGCCGGACAGCAAGAAAATCGCATACAACGACAAGCGGCTGAACCTGTGGTATGTGGACCTGGACCACCCTACCCCGGTGAAAGTCGACACGGATTTGTATGACACGCCGCTTCAGGAGTGGGACGAAGCGTGGTCGCCGGACAGCAAGTGGCTGACCTACACCAAGCAACTGCGCAATCACCTGCGCGCCGCCTTCGTTTATTCGCTCGACGACCGCAAGGCCACACAGGTGACCGACGGCATGAGCGATGTGATCTACCCGGGCTTCGACAAGAACGGCAAATATCTCTACTTCACCGCCAGCACCAATATGGGTTTAACTACCGGGTGGCTTGACATGACTGGTATTGCCCACCCTGTGACGCGCAGTGTGTACGTGGCGGTGCTCAAGAAAGACCTGCCCTCGCCTCTCGCGCCGGAGAGCGATGAGGAGAAACCGCCCGAGGCCAAGAAGGACGAGAGCGCGTCGAGCGCTTCCGACAAGGACAAGGTTAAATCCGAGAAAGACAAAGACTCGGACAAAGACAAGGATAAGGATAAAGACAAAGATAAAGAGAAAGAAAAAGCGCCCGCGAAGGTCACGATCGATTTTGAGAACATCGGCCAACGCGTGCTGGCCATGCCGATTCCGGCGAAGAATTATCAGGGTCTCACGACCGGGAAGGAGGGCATCCTCTACCTCCTCGAAGGCGCTCCCATCGAGGTCGAGTATGGACCGCCGAGCTTGACGTTGCAGAGATTCGAGCTGAAAACGCGCAAGACGGAACAACTCGTGTCGGGGATTAGGGCGTTCGCTCTTTCGGACAACGGCGAGAAAATGCTTTACCGGCAGGGCGACAATTGGTTCATCGTCGCGGCCGATAAGGCGCCCACCAAGCCGGGCGACGGCCAGCTCAAGCTGGACGAAATGGAAGTGAGAGTCGATCCTCCGGCCGAATGGAAGCAGATGTATCACGAGATCTGGCGCATCGAGCGCGATTTCTTTTACGATCCGGGCTTCCATGGGTTGAATCTGGCTCAAGCGGAGAAAACCTTCGCGCCGTACGTTGACAATGTCGCCAGCCGCGAGGACCTGAATTACCTTTTCCGCGAAATGCTTAGCTACATGTCGGTGGGCCACATGTTTGTAGGCGGCGGTACGCAGCCGGAAACGCCGACGGTAAAGGTCGGGCTGCTGGGAGCTGACTATACCCTCGATAACGACCGCTACCGGTTCGCGAAAGTATTCAACGGCGAGAACTGGAATCCGCAGCTCCAGGCGCCGCTCACGCAGCCCGGCGTCAACGTGACGGCGGGTGAATTCCTGTTGGCCGTGAACGGCCGTGAAGTACATGCCACTGATAATGTCTACAGCTTTTTCCAGGAGACGGCCGGCAAGCAAGTGCAGCTCAAGGTCGGACCGAAGCCCGACGGCACCCAGTCGCGGGAGGTGACCGTGGTGCCCGTGGGTGATGAGTTCGGACTGCGTCATCTCGATTGGGTGGAGAACAACCGGCGCAAGGTCGATCAGTTGAGCGGCGGGAAACTAGCTTACGTCCATCTGCCTGACACGGCGCTGGGTGGATTCACCAGCTTCAACCGATACTACTTCGCGCAAATCGGGAAAGAGGGCGCGGTGCTGGACGAGCGTTACAATCACGGCGGCGACCTGGCGGACTACATCATCGACTCCCTCCGCCGGCCCATCATGAGCCTGGTAGCCACGCGCGAAGGGGAGCCGTTCTCGTCGCCCTCGCAATCGATCTATGGGCCGAAGGTAATGATCATTAATCAATTCGCGGGCTCGGGCGGCGACGCCATGCCGTGGTACTTCCGCAAGGCGGGCATCGGCCCGTTGATTGGCGAGAAAACCTGGGGCGGCCTGGTCGGAATCGGAGGATATCCGACGCTGATGGACGGCGGTTTCGTGATGGCGCCGCGCTGGGCCATCTACGGGCTGAAAGGCGAATGGGAGGTGGAGAACCGCGGCATCGCACCCGACGTCGAGGTGTGGCAGGACCCGAAACTCATTCGCCTCGGGCACGATCCGCAGCTCGAAAAAGCGGTCGAAGTTGCGATGGAGCTGTTGAAGAAGAATCCGGCGGGGAAATATGCTCTGCCCGCGTATCCGAATTTCCATCCACGATTGCCGAAGGTGACGGAGTGACCATGGGCTCAATGCCTGCATCGGACGGAACCGCGTCCTCTTCCGGTGTTCAAACTCCCGCCACCGATTCGCCGGAGAGTGCGGCCAAGAAGGGCCGGGGGATTCGTGTCGTGGTGGTCGGAGCCGGCGCCTTCGGCGGCTGGACGGCGCTCTGTTTACAGCGTCGCGGCGCCCGCGTCACCTTGATCGATGGCGGCGGCCCGGGAAACTCGCGGGCCAGTTCCGGCGGCGAAACGCGCGTGATGCGAGGCACGTACGGGCCGAATGGCGTCTACACCAGGATGGCCGCGCGCGCGCTGCAATTGTGGAAGGAGAACGAAGCGCGCTGGAAGTCGAAACTCTATTACCGCACTGGCGTCCTGTGGCTGGCCTCCAGTGACGACCGTTACCAGAAGGCCGCGATCCCGCAATTGGGCGAGGCCAAACTCTCCTTCGAGGGACTGCCGGTAGACGAGGCCGCCAAGCGCTATCCCCAGATCAACTTCGAGGGTGTCAAGTGGGCGTTGCTGGAAAAGGATGCAGGGTATCTTGAGGCGCGCCGCGCTTGTAACGTGGTGCTGGACGCGTTCCTGGCCGAGGGCGGCGAGTACCGCCAGCTTGCGGTCGAGCCAGGCCGTACCGATGGCAAAGAAATGCAGGCCCTCTCCCTCTCCGACGGGACAAAACTTTCCGCCGACTACTACGTGTTTGCTTGCGGGCCCTGGATGGGCAAATTGTTTTCTGACGTGTTGGGTCGATTGATCAAGCCGACCCTCCAGGAAGTCTTCTTTTTCGGCACTCCGCCGGGCGATCGGCGATTCTGCGAAGAGGGTATGCCCGTCTGGCTTGATTTCAGCGAGCGCCGATTCTACGGCATTCCCGGGAATCGATGGCGTGGTTTCAAAATCGCTTCCGATCTTCGCGGGCCGGAATTCGATCCAACGTCGGGCTATCGGATGCCTTCGCCGGAAGCGCTCCAGGCGGCGCGCGATTATCTGAGCTTCCGGTTTCCGCTCCTCAAAGGCGCGCCCGTCCTTGAGTCGCGCGTGTGCCAGTACGAACAGACTCCGGACGAGCACTTCATCATCGACCGGCATCCCCAAGCCGCCAACGTGTGGCTGGTTGGCGGAGGATCGGGCCACGGCTTCAAACACGGCCCCGCCATCGGTGAAATGGTCAGCGACCTGCTCCTCAACGGAAAGCCTCCCGACCGTCTCTTCGCTCTTTCCCGCTTCGCCAAGCCTCGCTGATGGTGCAGAACGTTCGATCGGCGCCGAAGGCGTCACTCGAACACTGCGATCACTCGGCGGTAAGCAGTGGCAAGCTGGGGCTGCAAATAAATGGCTCCGGCTCCCAAAAACATCAAGAACCATACGACGATGGGAACGGACACGAGAAGAGGATAGAGGTTTTTGAATATCGTCAACAATGGAAACGCAAGAAGAACGGTCTCCACAGTGAGTACGGCGCTTGAAGTGGCCAGCAAACCGTATCTGAGGAAAAGCACGCCGAAGAACGCGGCTTGCAAGGTGGCGACAATGTAGTAGGCGCCACGGGGAAATGCCATTGCGCCCGCCAAACTGAATCCGAGGGCCAGCCATAGGCCCGCGAGTGCCGCGATGAGCACTGCGACCCGCGCGCTCACCTTTGCCAGCAGGCTCAAGGGCAGAGCCACCAGAAGCCAAGGAACTAACAACGCTTCGGCCAAAATAAAGACCACGCAGAATAAAGTCAGCACCAAATCTGAACGAGCCTCCCTGAACCCGGTCATGATGGTGGACCTGAGTACTTCAAAGGGGTCCAGGAAATCAGTCGCTCTGAACGAGATCATCCCTACGAAAGCCTTCCTCCATAAGCCGCCCAGCGACATGAGCGCCATCCACGCGGAGCTAAAGATCATGCCAGCGAAAACTCCTCGCAGAAGTTCCAGGCCTGCGGTTCGGACGCGAAAAGAGTCGCGCCCAAGGGCCAGATAATTTGAAACTTGAATGGGGAGGCGTGTGCGCGAGTAGTACAGGACCACGCTCGGGATTGGATAGCTTAAAAGCGTGCCAAAGCAGAAAAACACTGCGGAAACGAGCAACACGGCAGGTGCATCCCCAAGAGTAGTGATTTCCACAATGGCGGAGGGGACTGCTGCCGCACACAATCCGACCAGCAGCGCGACGATAACATTCTGAGAAGAACGCCCCTGCCTGTATACCTTCTGCCAAAAGAAGAGCGTGAAAACAAAAATGATTATCACCCACGGTGCGATTACATATCGCCCGGGGGGGTTGAAAACATCGAAGTCGAAATCAGATGTGAAGTGTAGGTACCGAAATAAGCTCATTATCACGGAACCATCAACCCGGGCCCCAATGTTTTCCACCAAGCCGCCAGATTTCATCGGGAGTCGCCACCTGAAGGTGGTGCCGTCTTGCAACACAGAGGGGGGCTTGACCTCATCAGGTTCCTTCGTGGAAACATCTATTCCGAAAAAGCTGGCCAGCCCTCTCCGCGCAACATCTTTCATCGCGGCCAGAGCTGCTGCATCGGGTGGAGGCTTCGCTGGCGAATTACGTGCAACCTCTGACCAAGAAGAAAGAGACAGCGGTCTCCCTTCGGTGTCGATTCTGTAAGACCAACGGATGTTACTCCCTCGACCGTGAGAGCTTGCTAGCTCCCCCATCCACATAGCAGACTCCCGTCCGTCGGCAAGAACCTGATGTGCTTGCCGAATCCCGACCGTTGAGGCCAGACCGTAATAATCCCAGGAAAAAATCCAGAAGCGGGCTTCGTGCGGCTCCAAGTCCAAGTTCAATTTCTTCAGCATCTCCACGATGATTTGTTTTTGCTGCTCCTCGTTGACCTTGACTTCCATTACCGGCGCGGGATGGAAGCGATAAAAGAGAACAAAGAACAGCGCCGCAGCGACAACCGCGCTGAGGAGCAGCGTCCAGTCGGAGCGTTGCCAATAGGCAAGACGAGGCGGAAGGGGAATTTCCGCACTTTCGGCTTTTGGTCCTGCGGCTTCCGGCGTTTCGGTGAGTGCCGCTTCCAGTTCCGCGACCGACTGGAAGCGTTGCTTTGGATTCTTCTCGAGGCACCGCAGGATGACGCCATCGAGGAAAGGAGGCAGGTGCGGTTCCACCTCGCGCGGCGGGGGCGGCGTCTCGTGGATTTGCTTGAGGGCGAGGGCGATGGGGCTCTCCGCCTTGAGGCCGGGCCGCCCCGTAAAGATTTCGTACAAGATCAGGCCCAGCGAATAGATGTCACTGCGAGCGTCCGCCGGTTTGCCCTCAGCCTGCTCAGGACTCATGTAGGCGGGCGTGCCGGTGATGACGCCGGTGATCGTCGTTGTGTCGAGGGAGCGCGCAAGACCGAAGTCCATTACTTTGGCCTGGCCCGAGCGGTCGATGACGATGTTTTCCGGCTTCAGGTCGCGGTGGACGATGCCTTGCGCGTGAGCCTCGGCAAGCCCCGCGCAGACTTGGCTGGCCCAGGTCAACCCGCCGCGCAACGAGACGCCCCCGGGCCGATTGAGCACGGCGCGCAGGCTCTCGCCCTCGACGTACTCCATGGCGATCACCACCGTTTCGCCAAAACGGTGCAGGTCGTAGCTCCGGCAGACATTCTTGTGGGTGATCTTGCGGGCCAGACGCAGTTCGGATTTGAAGCGCTCAATCAACTCCGGCCGGTTGGCTATCTCCGGCTTCAGGATTTTGAGTGCGACGATTTCATTCATCTCGCGGTCGCGGGCGCGATAGACGATGCCCATCCCGCCCCGGCCGAGTTCGGCCAGCAGGTCGAACCGCTGGGCGATGTCGCGCGTGGCGCGGTCGCTAAGGCAAAGCTCGGCGGCTGGTTGAGACGGCTCGGGCGTGACGTCAATTGTAGCCGCCTCATCGGGCCCGAGAGGGGTCTTCAGCAGCTCGTCTTTTTTGTCCTCGGCGCCTGACATAACCGGTCGCGAAGAAAAGGGCGTGCGACGCAGTATATCGCGGACTTTTCAGTACCAGATATAGAAAAGTTCGCTACGTAGGTTCCTTGCACCCGGTCTATCGCCGAGCCCGTTGCGTCGGCCGTCTCGCAGCAAGGCTATTCCTAGAGAAGAACCGCGGACCCCAAGAACGGGGCCCGCGCTACCCCTCTGCACGCGCACCCCTATCGATGGCACGATCGTTCACACACCTGATATACTCGGGCTTAACATGGCCGTAGTCATCTCAATGCTCCGTGGCGTCAACGTTGGAAGCCACGGCAGGATCAAAATGGACGCGCTTCGCGCGCTCTATGAATCTCTTGGACTGCGAGACCCGCAAACCTACATCCAGAGTGGCAATGTCGTTTTCAGGACGGAAGAACGGGGCTTGGTTCGACTAGCGAAGCGGATCGAGGACGCGATCGAGCGCAAATTCGGGTTTCGTCCCGACGTGGTTCTTCGAACTTGCTCGGAAATGAGGGACGCGATCCGAAGAAACCCATTCGCGACGCGGCGCGGCATCGATCCAAGCAAACTCCTGGTCACCTTCATGGCCGGTAATCCCGACCCGGAGGCTCGCGAGAAGGTCCTCCGGATCAAGGCCGAGCCGGAGGAGTTGCGCATCGACGGCCGCGAGCTCTACATCTATTTTCCCAACGGCATGGCCCGCCCAAAACTCTCGTGGGCGGCAATCGTGAAGACGCTGAAAACATCCGGAACAGGCAGAAACTGGAACACCGTCAGAAAGCTGCTGGAGATTGCGGAGAAGATGGAAGCTTCAGAAGCTGGAAGGTGGAAGACAGAAGCTAGAAGTTAGAAGCTAGAAGACTGAAGCTGCAATCGCCCCACCACACGCGGCGCCTCAGAATGACACTTTTTGTCTGAGACCTTCTAGAGTCTTTTCCTGAGAGATCTAAGGGTTTTCCCGATTGACGGGAGTACAGTTAAGAGTTCAGAGTTGAGAGTTCAGAGTGATGTCATTGAGTGATTGAGTGATCGGGCGATTGAGTGATTGAAGGAAAGTGGAAACTGGAAACTCGAAATCGGAAACTGGAAATTCGAAACTGGAAATTAGAAACTCGAAAATGAAGTCGGGCAAAATCCGCATCGCGGCTAAGCACGTCGGTCAGACGAAGGATCAAGTTACGAACGAAGCCGGAATGTCTCTTAGATTCAAGCAGATATGCCCAGCGGTTCAAGCCTCTACTCCCGAATTGAATAAGAATGGAAACTGGAAATTCGAAACTCGAAAATCGAAGACCCAGCGGCGTGTGGTTCTGCCTGGCGGGAGGGTGTGGCCACGCAAGACCCTCTGCGGTCAGTCGTCGGCTTTCAGCAGGGAAGGTGGAAGCAAAAATGTATGAAAAATGAGGTTCGAAGCCACCATGTTATTGAAAATAAAGGAAGTCGATTTGGAACGAACCCAAGAACGAACCCAAAAAAACCGCGAACGAAGCCAAATTCCGCCTTGAGGAAGGTAGACGGCGAAGATTGGCCGCTCAGCTACAAAGACGTGGCGCCATACTACGACATCGTCGAGGAATACGTCGGCATCACCGGCATTCTAGAAGGCGTTTACGAACTGCCGGACGGCAAATTTCGCCCGCCCATGGGATTGACTTGCGCCGAAACGCTCCTGCGCAATCGCGCCAAAGCGAAATTGGGCCGGACCGTGACCCTGGGACGGAGCGCCAACATCACCAAGTCCATTCATGGGCGTGCGCCGTGCCACTATTGCGGCCCGTACGAGCGCGGGTGCGTCACGCACTCCTATTTCAATTCCGCTTTCACCACGGTGGCCGACGCGCTGGCGACGGGCAAGTGTACGCTCGTATCCAATGCCATGGCCTACAAGTTCCAACAATCGCGCGATGTGAAGAATTTGTTTGTGATGGACGGAGCCGGATTCACCTCCACCGCTTGTCAGAACCCGACGCTGAACATCATGGCGTTGTGCGTGAGGTCGTGCGACTATTTGCTCGGCGAAATGAAACGGGGCAATATATGAGGACGGAATTGGGGATTCGGAGTTAAAGGTCCGGAATTAGAGTTTCAGGAAGGAGATCTGAGATGAAGGTGCGTCATTATGTGAGTGTCGCTTGCGTGGCCATTCTTGCTGCGGGTGTAGTCTCTCTTCGCGCCCGATCTCGCGAATCCCAAAACCCGAACCCCGAACCCCGGGCTGCGGAGCGGCCGCCCATTCTGGGCGTGGCTCACATCGGGCTGAAGACCGATGACCTCGCTGCGGCCCGCAAGTTCTATGGAGGAATCCTCGGGTTCCAGGAGCCGTTCACACTCGACAAGCCCACGGGCGGGCTGATGCTGACCTACTTCAAAGTCAACGATCATCAGTACATCGAAGTATTTCCGGAGCTGAAGAGTCCGACCGAGGATCGTCTGTCTCACATTGCTTTTGAGACCGCCGACGCGCGCAAGCTGCGCGACTACCTTGCGAGCCGCGGGGTCACGGTGCCGAGTTCGCTTCAACCGGGCCTGGACGGAAATTTGAGCTTCATGGTGACAGACCCCGATGGCCACTCCGTGGAATTCGTGCAGTATGTTCCAGGCTCACTAGAGAGCCTGAACTTCGGCCAGTACATGCCGCGCACCCGCATTTCTGACCACATCGATCACGTCGGCGTGACCGTAAAGGACCAGGCCGCCGCGGATCGTTTCTACCGCGACATTCTGGGCTTTCACGAAATATGGCACGGCGGCATGACGGACGATCGCACGGACTGGGTCATGATGCGCGTGCCCGATGGAAAGGACTGGGTGGAATACATGCTCAATGTGCAGAACCCTTCGCCCCGGACTTTGGGCGTGATGCACCATCTGTCGCTGGGTGTTCCGAGCGTTGAGGCGGGCTATCGCACCGTCGTCGAACGCGGCCTGAAGCCTGACAAACCGCAGATCGGACGAGATGGCAAGTGGCAGCTCAATCTTTACGACCCCAACGGCACCCGCTCGGAATTGATGGAGCCCAAGCCAGTCCAGACCCCGTGCTGCTCTCCGATTACCGAGTAGGGGCAAGTGGCATGTGGCAAAAAGAGTAGTGGCGAGCGGCAAGCAACTGATTGCCGATTTTCGATTGCCGATTGGCGATTGAAGACAGCGAATTCTTAGTCCTCATCAATCGGCAATCGGCAATCATCAATCGAAAATGACATGCCACTCGCCACTGTCCTTAAAAGTTCTCCAGGATATCGGTCACCAGCGTGCGAGCCATGTCGCGGGACAATCGGTCCAAGGCGGACTGGTCCTCTTCGAAGAGCTCTGTGGTTGACTGGCTAATTTGGTACTCTTCTCTGAAAATATAATTCGGATTCGAGAACAGAACTTTCTTGGTGTGTGAATCTGTCAGTTCCACGTTTGCGGTCACCTGGATCTGAAGGGTCGTGGCGCGGCCAGTGGTGAGATCGAAGGTGACCACACCGGCGCGGACGTCGGTCACGGTGCCTTTCAATACCGCGTCGGCCTCGGAAGGATCGGGCGTGACGCGGAATTTCGTCCGCTCGATGAACTCGCGCGTGACGGCCGACGCAAGCCTCTGCTCGATGCGGAATCGTGGGGATTTGTTGACGAAGATCGGAATGGCAACGGTCTTGACGTCCGGCGGGATTCGGGCGCCGCGCCCCGCCACTTGATAGCCGCAGGATGAGCAGAGAAGGCAGAGGGCAGAAAGCAGAAGGCAGAAAGCAGAAGGCAGTAGGCAGAAGGCAGAGCGGAGTCGGCAGAGAAAGCGGAGATGGACAGATCGGAAGCTTGTTAGCATATCGCGAGGAGGTTGAATTCAGTTCGCCTTCGTTCCCTTAGCGCACTGGCGCCGGCTTGTCGCCGAGCGAGCTCTCAGCGATTTCCACAGCGTTGACTGCGGCGAGGCGCAGATTATCCGCCGCCGCCCAGATCCAGACGCCCGCCGGATGTCGTGCGTCGGAGTGCAGCGCGTCCACCAGGATTTCGTCTGATCCCGCTGCTTCCACTTGAGACGCAGCTTGCTCAGAAGGCTTTCGCACGTGAATCGGATCGCCCGCCAGGACTTGGGTCAATGCTTCCGGGGCTGCCGGCTGCGCCAGTTGAACGTAAAGCGAGTAAGCCGTCGAGTGAAAGACGGGCGCATGAATCGAGCGCAGAGCGGGCACGGGAGCACGTTGACCAAGATAGCGCGTTAGTTCCTCTCGAATCCGAGTTTCAAGATCGGCCGCGTGCGCTTTGCGCCCACGACCGAATCGCGGCAAGAGGTTAAAGGCAAGTTGCGCTCCGAATACCGCCTGCGGAATTTTCTGGAAACTCAACAGGTTCGAAGTCTGCTTCTGAAGCTCTTCGATGGCCTGCGAGCCCATTTCGGAAGCCGGGCCGAAAACATGCGCCACTACGTTCTCCACCGGGAAACGCGATGCCAGCCGCAACAGGATGGTGCTGATGACGATGGTTGCCGGATGCGGGGAGACGAAAAACCTGGAAGGCGCCCCGCCCCGCTCTGCGCGGTCGGCTCTCGCGCCGTCATGCCGCTCCAGGGAAGGAATCCTCAAGACGCCGCCCGACTCGCCGGCGAGAGTTTCGCGGAGGTCGATCACCTTGCAATGGGTCGCCGTGGCAAGTTGCTTGGCGGACTGGAGAAAGCTCAGTGCATCGGCCTCACCGGCCTTTTTCGGCGCGCGCAGAGGGGCAGCGAGGAAGGCGAAATCCAGTTCGGCCTCGCCCACGTTGGCGTCTGTGATGCCGATATCCCCTTCACCGGTGAGATCGAGGACGGGCAGGTCAGGCTCGGCCTCATCGAGAGCGTCTGGCGCAACCAATCTTGCGATCGGAAAGTGCCGCTCTTTAAGCACCGCAAGCAATTCTTTTCCCAGGAGCGAAGCGGAACCGACCACCGCAATGCGATAGCCCTCGGCAGCAGGTTTCATGAAACATGGACCTCTTGGGGTGAAGGCTCATGCGGCCGAATTCTTGAAACGAGGCGAGCGACAGGACCGGATAGTCCGTACAGGAGAGCGAGCGCTAAAAGCACAGGTTCTGAAAAAGCCCAGATGCCATAGATGATGAGGCCGATGAGAATGATAGCGAGGTAAGAGCGGCGACGGCGTAAATCGAATGCCTTAAAACTGGGATATCGAACCCGGCTCACCATCAAGAACGCGAGACCTCCGACAATCACCAGCCAGACGATGCCGTAAATCCAATCGGGGATTGGATATTTGATGCAATGGACCAGGGCGGCGATGACCCCCGCCGCGCCCGGAATGGGAAGGCCGACGAAATGCTTGCGGTCGCCGGCAGGCTTGACGCTGTCGATATTGAAGCGCGCCAGACGCGCTGCGCCGCAAATGACAAAGGCAAATGTGACGACCCATCCGGCCTCACGCAGGTGCTGGACAATCTGTGTGCCCGCCACTTCTTCCACCGGCCGGATGCCCCAGGCGAACGCCAAGAAAGCCGGAGCAACACCAAAAGTGACGACATCCGCAAGTGAATCGAATTCGCGGCCGAAATCTGAAGTCGCGTGAGTGAGGCGGGCGATCCGCCCGTCAAGGCCATCGAAAAGAATCGCCCAACCAATCGCTTTGGCGGCGGTATCGAATGCCAACCGGACCTGGTCACCATCCATGCCGGTCGCTCTCAGTGTCGAAAGGATGGCGATGTAGCCACACACCAGCGTCCCGACCGTGAACAAGCTGGGCAGCAAATATACTCCACGGCGGAATCGCCCTTTCCTTTCCGGCTTTGAGACTCGGCTAGCGAATTCCAGCGAATATCCTCCGGCCTTCGACGCTTGGGCGGGTGTCATGGTTGATCGGCGGCCGCGCTTTGGCGGGACATTGCTACAATCGTGCTACCCGCCCGAACATGATCGCCTACTCTGACGTGCAATTCAACCTCAGGTTCGATAATGAGGTCAACGCGCGAGCCGAATTTGATCAGCCCGATGCGTTCTCCTCGTTCGATCCGGTCGTCCGGTTTCTTCCAGAATACAATGCGGCGAGCCAGCAGGCCCGCGATTTGTTTCACCACCACCATACCTTGCTCGCCGGTAATTGTGAAGACGTTTTGCTCGTTTTCGATCGAGGCCCGGGCTTGCGATGCCACTCGGAAGCTGCCCTTGCGGTAGGTGACGGCGCCGATGGTCCCGGCGATGGGGGAACGGTTCACGTGCACGTCCAGCGGAGACATGAAGATACTCACGCGGCGCATCGGCCGGCCATCGAAGGATTCATCGCGCAACTCGACCACCCGGCCATCGGCGGGCGCGACGATCGCACCGGGCTCGCTTGGGATGCTGCGTTCCGGATCGCGAAAGAAATTAAGGACAAGCACGGCGACAAGCAGGAAAAACGCGCCGAGCACGTAGAGCCCGAGCCCCATGAGTCCGCCGGCCACCAACAGCAGCGGCAATCCGTACCAGTAGCCCTCCTTCACCATAGGACCGTGCTTCTCGACTCGATTTCCCCTTCCGGATAAGAGGGTTTGGGTGCATTCCTGGACGCTACGCCGCGCACACGACCTTCCCTCTCGCGGCCTGGCTGCCGCGAAGAACTAAACGGGCGCCCTCGGCCGCAAACTGCGGTGCGGGCGCCCCCAATCACCATTCGCAATCGTTCAATGAATCCGAGCCTGCTGCTGGACCAGCCTTTCCATCTCGTCTTTGACGCGCAGCTTCAACTTCTTCAGGCGAACCTCTTCCAGCTTTTCATCTTCGTTCAGGTAAGTTTTGGAGGCTAATTTTTCCAGCTCAGCGGCGTAACGGGTGTGTTCTTTGCGGAGGTTCTGATAATCTTCGTTGGTGGCCATCAACTGCTCCCGGACGGCCTCGGCTAGGGTGCTCACGGGTGTGTCACCTCCAGTTTGAGATCCATATTCTGGCTTCAGCCTAGCACGGCGAACCAGGCCAATCAAGCGCGAAATCGCGGAAGGCACGTTTCCTCAACTGCTGTTACCGGAAGCGTTAGATCGGCAAACGCCCACCGCACTCAGGGCCTCGCCTGGACAACCTCGGGCGTAAAGAGTTCCAGCGACAACACGTAGGCGTCGTCAGGCGGATCGCGATAATAGTCTTTGCGCAGAGAACGCAAGCCGAAGCCCACCGAATAGTAGAGGCTCAAAGCCGCCTCGTTGGACCTTCGGACTTCGAGGAAGATGCGCTTGGCGCCCACTTTCAGCAGGCGTTTTCGAGCCTCTTCGAGTAGTTCACGCCCCACGCCCTGATTTTGGTGTTCGGGATCGACGGCGATGTTCAAAAGCTCCGCCTCGTCGATCAGCCGCTGGAAGGCGGCAAAGCCCAGGAGTTTGGGCGGCGTCATGGTCTCCAGTTCGGCCACCAGAATCATTCCGCCCGGCCCGGTGGCCAAACGCAAATAGTCTGCGTCAATCCACCGTGACGCCAAGGGATTCTTGTTCTGGACGGCGAGCAGCGTTTGCAGGTCCTCGCGTTCGAATTGCCTGATCTTCATTCGACTCCGAAAGAACAGTAGGCAGCAGGCAGTAAGCAGTAGGCAGTGAGAAATCTCTGGTGGCGGGTCTGCCTTCTGCCTTCTGTTCTCTGGCAGATCATTCTACGCCATTCTCACGCCGGACGGATACGTAGATGTCATCCTGGCCATCATGCGTGCCAGTTGAGTTCGGCATCCGACCGCCGAATGTAGCAGGCATCAAGCTCGGCGGGCGATTGGGCTTTGCCTCCGCGGCAGGCTTCCGCAGCCAGCCGCGCGATACTTTCCAGAAGACAGTCGGAGACGGTCTGCCACTCAAACCGATTGGAAAGGTTCGATCGCAAGGCTTGCGCAGCCAAGTCATGCTCTCGCACGATGCAAGCGACCGCTCCGAGCGGAACGGTCGAGTTCAGCCGCTCTTCCAGCAGATCCTGAAGCAGCTTCGGCTTGACGACTAAACCGGCGTCTTCCACCTGGTCAGCAGCGCTGATGCCATTCGCGCCCCGGCGAAAAAGACCCACATAAAACTCGCCCCGGCGCGCGTCCATGATGGCGGCGGCCCATGGGGTTGTCGGTCGCGCCTGGTGGACCATCGCCTGGAGAATCGAGACACCGACGACTGGCCGGCGAAGGGCCGTCGCCCAACCTTGCGTCGCAGCCAAACCGGTGCGAATTCCTGTGAACGACCCGGGGCCGTTTGCGGCGGCGAAAAGTTCAATGTCGTGCAAGGTGAGGGCCAGCTTAGAAAGTTGGGCGCCCGCTTGTGCCAGCGCACGGTCCACTGCCTGAAAAAGCGTCACCGAGTAGCCGGACGACCCCAGGTCACGAACGGTTGCCAGGCACTCGTCGTCTCGGAAAAGAGCCACCCCGCCATGTTCGCTTGTGGTGTCGATCGCCAGAACCAGCATCTCAGTTAATTATAAGCCAGGATTCGCAACCACCCACGACAAGCGCCGCACGGGACGGAGTTATTCAGATATTGCGCAGCTCTCCTTCGGTCATTCCGAAATAATGTCCCAATTCGTGGAACAGAGTGTCGCGGACTTGACGGCGAATCTCCTCATCGGTCCTGCAAATGGCCTCGATGTTTCTTTGGAAGAGGTACACTCGGTCCGGAGGCGAGGCAAAAAAAGTGCTCTTCTCGGTGCAAGGCACGCCGTGGAAGAGGCCCAGGAGCAAACTGCCCGGTTCCGCCTCTTCCGGCGGCAAATCCTCCACAATGATCGCCACGTTGTGCAATTTGCGGCGGAATGCTTTAGGCAGCCGCCCAAGCGCCTCCTCAACCAGATGTTCAAACCGTTCGTGGTCCACAGTCTCCAACCGCCGCCGAGCGCCGCAGCTTGGAATAGCCGGATTTTGCAGTGTGTTACAATAAACATTTTACACCAAGCGAAATTGTTGGCGTGGATGCCTCGATGAGGCTTGCTGCTGAAGGAGTTTTCAGCATGGACACCATCACGATGACCCAATCGGAGCTCGAGAATCTCGTCGAGACCGTGGCTCTGGAAGTGCTCCGCCAGATGGAACCGGCGCCCGGCGCCTGGCTGAGTGAAGAAATGGAGTGCGCTTGCAATCACGTGGCGCGGTCGGGCGCGATCCAATGCGTCAACGATCAACCGGCCGAGGTGCGCGCGTTGGCCCGCTTGATGGACCACACGCTGCTCCGCCCGCATGCCACCCGCGGCCAGATCGAACAGCTCGCCGATGAGGCCCGGCAGTGGTGCTTCGGGTCGATCTGCGTGAATTCCACCTGGGTGCCGGCGGCCGCGGAGAAGCTGCGCGGCTCAGGGGTGAAGGTGGCAGCGGTAGTGGGTTTTCCTTTTGGCGCGACCGTAACTTCGGTGAAGCGCGCCGAAGCGCAGGCCGTCATTCTGGCGGGCGCGGAAGAAGTGGATATGGTGATGAACGTTGGCGCCATGAAATCGGGCGATCTGGAAGCGGTGGAGAACGACATTCGGGGCGTGTCGGAAGTGTGCCACGAAGGCGGAGCCCTCCTGAAAGTTATTCTGGAGAATGCCTATCTCACGGATGAGGAAAAAATCGAGGCTTGCCGGATTGCGAAGAAAGCGGGCGCTGATTATGTGAAGACGTCAACGGGGTTCGCGCCCTCCGGAGCAATAGCCAGCGACGTCCGGTTGATGCGGGAAACCGTCGGGCCGGAGCTGGGTGTGAAGGCGGCGGGCGGCATTCGCACCCTGGCTGACGCTGTCGCCATGCTCGACGCCGGCGCCACGCGTCTCGGGACCAGCGCCTCGATTGCCATACTCGAGGAGGCTATCGCCGCTATGGCCGGCCGCGCGTCGCAATTGTTTCCCGCGCCAGCGGCAACGTCGCGGACGCCCCAAGCCTACTGACGAAGTTGGTCAGTATTTCAGTCGTTCAGTATTTCAGTCGGGCAGTCGGGGGCTGGGATGCTGAGGTACTGACATACTGACGTACTGAAATACTGACCTGCTGATCTCATGCCTGAAACGGTGAAAATCCCGGCGAGAACGTTGGAGCTGACTGAGCTCTTGACTTTGCTCCTCGAGGTCGGTGAGCGGCTCAACTCCACGCTGGATCTCGACGAGTTGATGGTGCGCATCGCGGAGGTGGTGCGGCGCGCCATTGATTATGAGGTCTTCGCCATTTTCCTGCTCAACGAAAAGACCCAGGAGCTCCGCGTTCGATTCAACCTCGGCCATCCGGAGGAGCTGGTGAGGAACCTGCGGATCAAAGTGGGCGAGGGCATTGTGGGGCGCGCCGCGCAATTGCGCCGCTCGGTGCTGGTGAATGACGTCACCAAGGACCACGCCTACATTCAATCGTTGCCCGCCGTGCGCTCCGAACTGGCAGTGCCACTCATCACCAAGAATCGCGTCGTGGGCGTGATCGATCTCGAAGCGCCCTGGCCCGATTTCTTCACCGAGCAGCATCAGAACCTGCTCGAACTCCTGGCCGGGCGCATGGCGATGGCCATCGAGAATGCGCGGCTCTATCGGCACAGCGTGCGCCAGGCCCGCACGCTCCATTTGCTGAACGAAATCAGCCGCGAGCTGAGCTCTGTTCTGGTGTTGAAAGACCTGCTCCGCAAGATCGGCACCCTCACCAAGCGGCTGATTGATTATCACCGGTTCAGCATTTTGTTGGCCGACGAGCGAGCGCACGTTTTCAACAATGTGATCTCGCTGCGGCAGGACGAGCGCATGCCGGAGAAGTTCACGGTGAACTTCGGGCAGGGCCTGGTTGGGGCCGCCGCCGCGGCGCGCCAGACCGTGGTCGTACCCGATGTCAGCAAGGATCCTCGTTACATCGCGTTGAATCCCGAAACGCGCTCCGAAATGGTGGTCCCGCTCATCCATCGCGATCGTGTGATCGGAGTGGTCGATATGGAGAGCCCGCACCTGGGTTACTTCACCGAGGAGCACGTTCGGATTTTTTCCACGCTTGCGCCGCAAATCGCCATTGCCATCGAGAACGCGCAACTGTACGAGCGGGTGGTGCGCAGCGAAATGCGCCTGGAACGCGACTTGCAGCGAGCCCAGAACATCCAGATGCACTTGATGCCCGGGCTGGTGCCCTCCATCCCGGGAATCGAATTGGGATTGCGTTTCCAGCCGGCGCGCGAGCTGGGCGGCGACCTCTATGAATTCCTGAATTACGGAAGAGAGCGCCACGCCTTGGTGGTCGGCGACGTGAGCGGCAAAGGCGCTCCGGCCGCCCTTTATGGCGCCATGGTTAGTGGCATCCTCAGGAGCCTCGCGCCCCTTCGATTGGCGCCGCCCGACCTGCTGCGCAAACTCAACCTGATGCTTTTGGAACGGAAAATCGAGGGCCACTTCATCACTCTCACCTATGCCGTTTGGGAGCCGAAGACGAGAGCGCTTCACATTGCCAATGCCGGTATGCCGCTGCCGATCCTCGTCCGCAACGGCCGCGCTCAGCCCATCCGTGTGGAAGGCGTTCCTTTGGGACTGCTCGAGAATACGGACTATGAAGAAAAAATGCTGACGCTGGAGAAGGGCGATTTGTTGGCCCTCTACTCGGACGGCTTGGCGGAGGCGGCCAAACCCAGCCACGAAGAGTTTGGCAGCCGCCGGCTCGAAAACCTGTTGCGTGAGAATGTGCAGCGCCCGGTAGGCGAAATCGTGGAAATGCTGTTCGGCGAAGTGAGCCGCTACGAAGCGGGCCACCCCCAGCGCGACGACCAGACCCTTTTGCTGGTGAGGGCGAAGTAGAAACATTGAGCGATTGGGTGATCGGGCGATTGAGTGATTCAAGAAAGAGGCGCTGCTGGGATCAGCCTCTGAACGCGTTGGCCCAATCGGCCCATCACCAAATCGCTCAATCGCCAAATCACTCAATCTCCAGCCATGAGTTTCTTTCACTACGTCGGTAACAATTTCCGGTGCGAAGAAGTCCCGCTCCGAGAGGTTGCGGAGCGTTTCCGTACGCCAACCTATGTCTACAGTCAGGGCGTCATTCTGGAGAACTTCCGCCGGATTGAGTCCGGGTTGCGATCGGTTTCCGCTCTCGTCTGTTATTCAGTCAAGGCGAACTCCAATCTGAAAATCCTCGATTTGCTTCGGCAGGCCGGAGCGGGCTTTGACATTGTCTCCGGGGGAGAACTCCTGAGGGTGCGCAAAGTCGGAGGGATGCCGGAGCACATCGTCTTTTCGGGAGTGGGCAAGACGCAAGCCGAAATCGACGCCGGGCTTCAAGCCGGCATCATGATGTTCAACGTGGAGTCGGCGGGCGAACTTGAGGTCATTGAAGCTCGAGCCCGTCACGCTGGCAAGCGCGCGAGCATTGCCATTCGTGTGAACCCCGACGTGGAGGCGGAAACGCATCCTTACGTGGCGACCGGCCGGGTGATTCACAAGTTCGGCGTCCCCAAAGAAGAAGCGATGGCCCTTTATCGCCGCGCCGCCGGCTCCGAGCATTTGCAAGTGCGCGGCGTGGCCTGCCACATCGGATCGCAGATCCTCGCCATCGAGCCGTTCTTGCAGGCGCTCGACGAAATCTCCGGCGTCGCCGAGCGGCTGCGCGCTGAAGGAATCAATGTCGAGTTTCTCGACTTGGGTGGAGGGTTCGGCATCCGCTATGAAGACGAGCAGCCTTTGGACGTCGAAAGGCTGACTCAGGAACTGGGCGGGCGCATGCGTGACCTGCCCTACCGCTTGATTGTCGAGCCCGGCCGCGCCCTGGTGGCCGAAGCGGGCATCCTCCTGGCGCGGGTTTTGTATTTGAAAGGGAACGACCAGAAAAGCTTCGTCGTGGTCGATGCTGGAATGAACGACCTGCTGCGTCCGGCGCTTTACGGTTCGTACCATTCTATCTTGCCAGTGGAAAAGCGGTCGGAGGGAAATCTGCTCGCCGATGTCGTCGGACCGCTGTGCGAAACGGGAGACTTTCTGGCACAGGATCGCACGCTGCCCAAGGTGCGCCCCGGCGATCTGATCGCGGTCATGACCACCGGCGCGTATGGCTACGTCTTGACTTCGAATTACAACAGCCGTCCACGGCCAGCCGAGGTCCTGGTTCGCGGTGACCAAGCGGAATTGATTCGCCGGCGCGAGACCCAGAACGATTTGATGGCAATGGAATCAAGCCGGTAAGCGTAGGGATTTTCTGCGGTCGCCCAATCGCTGAATCACCCAATCACTCAATCTTACCGCGATCCCCACTTGAGTTTCTGCCGCAGGATCTCGAAATAGTCTCTCTGCGTCGGATGGACAAGCTCCACCCAGGAGGAAGCTTTTTTCATGCGCACAATATCTTCGCTGCGCGCGGCGATGCCGACTTGCCCATCCACCGTGAGATAAGAGGACTCGCGCTGGCTCTTCACCACCACTTCGATGTTGACCGAGTCGGGAAGGACGATGGGCCGATCCGTAAGCGTGTGGCCGCAGATAGGAGTGATGATGAAGGCCGGAACGCCGGGAGATACCACCGGGCCGCCCGCGGCCAGAGAGTAGGCGGTCGATCCGGTGGGCGTGGAGACGATCAGCCCGTCCGACTTGTAGTTGGCCAAAAACTTGCCATCAACACACACTTCGAAATCGAGAATGCGCGCGATGGCTCCTTTATTCAGCACGGCGTCATTCAGCGCCAGGAATGAAGCGATCACCTCGTCGGCGCGAACGATTTCGGCGGCGATCTGCACGCGTCGCTCTGTGTGAAATTCTCCCGCCAAAACTTCCTCGAGCGTGGGATACAGCTCGTCGCGAGTGGTCACCGTCAGGAAACCCAGGCCTCCCAGATTCACGGCGAGGATGGGGACGGGCTTCCCGGCCAGCGCTCGCGCCGTCGCCAGCAGCGTTCCATCGCCTCCCAGAACGATCAGCAGTTCGGCTACGCCGGACATTTCATTCCGGGTCAGACATCGGGCAGACTTCCCAACCGCTGCGCCCGTTTCTTTGTCAACGTAAACCTCAATCTCACGCTCCTCGAGCCACTTGAGCAGCGGTGGAACGACCGCGGCGACTTCACCCTTCCCAGGTTTCGAGATGATGCCAATCTTCTTGAACTTCATCGTAGTATTTCAGTACTTCAGGGTTTCAGTATTTCAGTTACTCAGTTCCTCAGGACTGGCCGTGACTGACCGACTGAACTACCGACGAACTGAAGTACTGCCCACGGACGACTGACAGGCCTTCGATTCTAACCAGCTTTTCGCCAAAGCGCATGCAGGAAAAATTCGCGATTGCCGGAAGCACCCGGCAGGCTGCTTTCAACCGAGGCAAGCCCCTCAAATCCAAGCTCGAGAAGCTTTCTGGAAACGCGCGTGACCGCTTGTTGATGAAGCCGCGGATCAGAAACCAACCCGCCTTTCCCCACCTGCTCGCGGCGCACTTCGAACTGCGGCTTGACCAGCACCAGGACCTCGGCGCGCGGTTCAAGCAGCGCGGGCAAGACGGGGAGAATCATGGTGGCCGAAATGAAGGAGACATCGATGGTCACCAGTTCGACACGCGAGCCGAGCGCGGCATAGTCGAGGTAGCGGGCGTTCGTATTCTCCAGCACCACGACCAACGGATTGCTGCGGAGCTTCCAGTCCAATTGGTTTGTGCCTGCGTCGACCGCAAAGACTTTAGCCGCACCGCTCTTCAACAAGCAATCGGTAAATCCTCCCGTCGAAGCGCCAATGTCCAGACAGGTTTTTCCATTAACCTCCACTCGAAAATGGTCCAGCGCGTCGGAGAGCTTGAGCCCAGCGCGGCTGACGAAGGGCGAAGCTTTACTGAGCAACCGTAGCGAAACTCCTTGGGCAATCCGCGCACCACACTTCTCAACCTTTTGTTCGTCGACCAGTACTTCGCCGGCCAGGATTATCCCTTGCGCGCTCTCACGCGAGTTCGCTAACCCGCGCGCCACGAGGAGATCGTCCAGCCGCAATTTTTCATGGTTAGCTCGACCCATGGCGAAAACCAGAAGGCAGAAGGCAGAAAAGAACGGCAAATGGGTCATGGGAAATGGTAAATGGGAGATTTCAAATGGCTGCCATTTCCCATTTACCATGGTCCATTTTCCATTCGAAGCGACTCTGATTCTGTGCGCTCCAATTCTCCGCTGCCGGCTGTGTTCCTGCCTTCTGCCTTCCTCTTTCTGTTTCACTTATTCCGGCTCGGGCTGATCGGAGCGTTCCCGCCGGGGGCGGCTGGGCTGCTCCGGCTCAGGCGGCCGCGCCAGGGGCTTGGCGAGGTCATCGAGCAAGTCCGGCTTGCCCTCCGCGCGCACCAGATGCGGGTATTTTTCGCCGCCCTGATAGTTGATAGTGTGCGTGCTGTAATAGTCCTCGTTGAGCACCAAGAATCGGATGGTCTGCGCGCTGGTCTTGCTGGCCTTGAGCGCGTCCGCAAGCAGGTCGGTGGTGAAGGCGCGATCGTTGATCGCCACCACGCGCATGCCGGGCAGGATGCCGGCCTGATAAGCCAGCCCGCCCCAAATCGAATCCGCGACGCTGCCATCGCCGCCGAGGCGCAACCCGATGGAGTAACGCGCGTCCACGCCTCCGCCAAATCGGCCGCCCGCGCCACCACCGCCGCCCCTTTCTGGAGGCTTGTCATTGAACTCCACTTTCCAGCCGCCCATCTCGATGCCACCCACCGGCGCCGCGGGTGAGGTGGAACTCACCCGTTCGCGCAGAAAGTTTGCCCAGTCGTACGCCACCACGCCATTCAGAGTGCTCACCAGTTCGTCAAAAGTGTACGGCTTGAGTTCCGGGCCATTGTTCGGCCCGCCGTGAAAGGCGTGGCAGAAATCCTCGATAGACTTCTTACCTTGGCTTTCACGCCGGATGATCATGGCGACTTCCAGCCAGAGCAGGTCGCCTTCGGGATAATAGTCTGCGCCGCGCTTCCAGTTGGACTCGCCTCCGAACGCGCCCCGAAACATGCCGGGAATGGCGTCGGCGGTATCTTGCAGAGGCCGCCACGTGCGTCCGGGACGGCCCGGCCCGAGGTCGGCCGCAATCGAGGCGAGGTTGTCGCGATACTGTTCCGCAGTCGACAGGCCGCTCCGCGCCGCCAGCAGGGGCCCAAGAAAATCCGTCAGGCCTTCGTAGACCCAGAGCAAATCGGTCTGCATCGGCGTTTCGTATTCGGGAGTGCTGAGTCCGGCCGGCCGCCGGAACTTGCCATTCCAGGAATGCATGAATTCGTGCGACAGCAGACCGCCCACGCCGCGTTGTCCGGGAGGCGAAAGCAGGGCGCGCTCGCCGGTGCGACTATCGTTGGACTCGTGGTGCTCCAGGCCGAAATGCGCCACGTGATCGCTGAGCGTGAGCAGAAAGTGGTATTCGCGATAGTGGCGCGCGCCAAACAGCTTGCCGGTCTCCGCCACCAGATTGGTGAATTTCTTCTGAAGCTCGGGGGGCATCTCCAGCGCGGCCGCGCTGTCGGCGACCATGTCGATCTCGTGATGAATGGGCTCCCCGGGCGGCGTCACATCGACGGCCCGGTAGAATTCACCGGCAATCACAGGCGAGTCCACCAGGTGGTCGAGCGCGACGGGCTTGAACGTGACCTCGTTACCCGAGGCATTCTCCACCGGCAGCGCCGTTCCGTATTTCCAACCTTCGGGCAGCCGCAGCGTGGGCTTGAACGTGATCTGATCGGCGTGAAGTCCCGCCGGGTAGAACAAGTCCTGGTTCCAACTCACCACCACCAACTTGTCCGTGGCCGAAGCGCCGGCGCTGAAACCGCCGGACGGCGGTTCGAGGTACTCAAACTCGGCCTCGAGGCTGTCGGCCCCTTGCGGCACGTCCACGTGAAAGGTGAAAACGTCGAGCAGGTCACGCCGCCAGGGTATCGTCTTTCCGTTGGCGGTGAACTTCAGGCCCGCGACGTTGCCCACCGGGCCGGTCGGCTCGTGCTCACCGGGAATCCACTTGGGATAATAAAGCGTCAGAGGGCCGGGCTTGGCCGGCATCACCATTCGCGTTCGGATGATCTTTTCCGGCGCCTGGGTGGCATCGACCGTCAGCGTAATGGTCGGACGCGACTGAGCGTTCAGCCAACTCGCGCTCGAAGCGACGAGCATCACGAGAATCAGCGACAAACGAAACCGGGCGGATAACATACAGTTGCTCCTCAATTGGAAGGTACGGACGCGCACCACAGTATAAACCGGTTTCCGCCGTAGGGGTTTCGCTAATCTGGTCGATCCTGGAGATTCTCCAAGCCATGAGGCGAGGACTCGACGCTGCCCAAGTGCCGCCTTTCGTCCCGAACTCCGCCCCAATCGTCAGGTATCTTCTCGCCACTCAATCCTTGTTTTATCGGATTGCCTCCGCGAGAGTGCTCGCTCACAGTCCACAACGCACAAGGTAGCTGTCCGCATGACGGGTTGAGAGCCATCACGAAGGGGGCATCAAAAGCGAAACCGCTGGGGATCCGGGGGACGCCGATTGATTCAAGCGCAACTCGATCGGAGCCGATAACCATGATGGAGGGCGTGGTCTGATGAAACGGGGTCAGACACCGCTTCATGGCCGGCATAAACACCGCGGGGAATCCAGCCGTCATGGTACTTGCGGTAGAGGAGGAATCCGGTGTGGGCACTCGCTGAGTATGGGGCGTTCCTGGTGCTCATGTTGCTCGGAGGAGGATTCTCCTTCGTATTAATCGCCGCCATTCTGATCATCCTGGAAGGCGTGAACGCGGCCACCCGCACCCTTCGCGTTCGATAGCTTCCATAGCTAGCCTATTTAACTGGTGCCTAGGCCCGCCCCCAGTGTGCCTTCCGCGCCTCAGAGAACAGTAGGCAGTTGGGGAAATTAGAAATCAGAAATTAGAAATCAGAATCAAAGACTCAGCGATTGAGGTTCTGCTTTCTGCTTTCTGCTTTCTGCTTTCTGCTTTCTGCTTTCTGCTTTCTGCTTTCTGCTTTCTGCTTTCTGCCTTCTGCCTTCTGCCCTCCGCGCCCCTCGAAGCAAGCGACCTCTGACACGGACGTTGCTGGCGAGGCCGGCGAGGCTTGCAGTTTCTCCGCGCCGCTTGTTAGCACCTGTTTGAAAGGGAGCCACTCGTCATCGGTTTTGCCTTCCGGCGTGAGCCCTTCGCTTGTCATCCTGAGCGAAGATTTCATGAGCCTTCGGCTCGCCACTATGCATGAAAATGGCTTGGATTCCTCCCGCCTTGCGGGACGGGAATGACCGTCACCCCCGCGAAAGCGGGGGTCCAGTGCTGGCGACTAAGTCGTTTGTTTTCATCGGGCGCTCCGGCTATCTTCATGGCAGCTTTTATAAACGAGGTTTACGTCCGAGCATGAAGATGCTTTAGAGAACGCTGGACCTTTCAAAGACGCCGAATTCACATTGGGACGAAGGAGTCCGCGTGGCAGTTTGGGCGTCGGAGCGTGAGGCACCTCCCATTGTCGCCCGGGCTTTGAGCCCTGAGCACGCGAAGCAGCTTGTAGCTGGCCGTCGCTCCCTCGAAAGGCCCAATCGAATAGCGGAGGCGAATCATGAAAGTACTTCTGGAACGAGTGGCGGGCTTGGACGTGAGCGAAGGCGGGATGGCGCTGATGAATGCAGTGGGCTGGGATGTAGGTCAAGGATTGGATCTCGAATTCGCGCTGCCCGGCGTCGCGGGACTTTTGCGGCTGCGTGCCAAAATTGTGCGCAAAATGCCGCCCGATAGCATCGCCGTTTCCTTTGTTGACCTCTGGCCGCACGACCGTCAGGCCCTCCGTAGCTATATCAGCGGGTTGGTCAGATCGTGGTAGGGGCGGCCCTCATGCCCGCCCATGGGCGATCACAAGGGCCGCCCCTACGCGCTTCATCGTTCATCCTTTTTTCAACTTGGACCAGACCACCGAAGACACCAGTCCAAAAGCCTGTCGCCGCCTCCCCTCACGTGGGCGTCGAATTCTACCGATGAGATAGTTGAAGTGGCACGCGTCGCTGTCTCCCGGGAGGTTTCGATTGGACTTTCGACCGAAGGCTGGTGAGGCGATGCGACTCATCAAGGGACGACCCGCGGTTCCTGGCGCCCAGTGCTGGCCGTGCTTTCCAGCCACGCTTCCTGGCCGCACCAAGCTCTCGCGCCATGACGGGTTGCGGGCGGCATTTGACCCTTCACCCAGGCACAACTTCTTCATACACAAATGGGGCGCAACGTCCACAAAAGACCCACATGATATTTTCAGCCCTGCGCCCATCGTCACATTGACGATCTCCGATTGCCGGTTAACTCTGAGGAAGCCAAATTCTTCAATCGGCATTTGGCCTTCAGGAATCGGCGAAAAAGGCGGGGCCTTTCGGTTGCTGTCCCGCGCCGCGGTGGCGGTCCAACTCCTAATCCTAGTCCTCGTCCTCACGGCGGCCACTCGCGCCGGGGCCCAGACTTCCCCTGAAGCGCAACCGACCACCCGCGACCTGATCAAGATCAATCTTGAAGACCTCGTGAACATGCAGGTCAATACCGTCTACGGTGCTTCGAACTACACGCAGCCGGTCACCCATGCTCCCGCGTCGGTGACCATCGTTACCGGGGAAGAGATTCGCAGATATGGCTACCGTACCCTGGCTGACATCCTGGGCAGCGTTCCGGGACTCTTTCTCACTTACGACAGGAACTACACCTATGTCGGGATACGAGGAATTGGACGTAACGGCGGTTACAACGACCACTTCTTGCTCTTGGTGGACGGTCACCGAACCAATGACAATGTTTATGACGAAGCGCTCATCGGCACGGAATTCCCGGTGGACGTCGATCTCATCGACCGCGTGGAAGTGATCCAAGGGCCGAGCTCATCGATTTACGGCAGCAACGCCTTCCTGGGTGTCATTAACGTGATTACCAGGAAGGGCGAGACAACGACGGGCCTCGAAATGTCCGGCAACCTGGAGAGCTTCGGAACCAAGCAGGGCCGCTTCACTTACGGCAACAAGCTCAAGAATGGCCTGGAACTGCTGCTCTCGACCTCCTTCTACGGAAGCAGCGGTCCAAGCGAGTTGTATTTCAAGGAGTTTGACAGCCCGGCCACGAATTACGGAATCGCCCACAACCTGGATGACGACGCGTTCCGGCAAGCCTTCGGGAAAGTGTCGTTTCGCGATTTCAGTTTGGAAGGGGCTTATGGCACCCGGGAAAAGGGAGTTCCTACGGCGTCCTATGGCACGGTTTTCAACGATCCTCGCAACCGGACGACGGATTCGAGAGGATATCTCGAACTTGTTTACGATCACAAGATTTCCAATCAATGGGAAGTCGTCGGCCGACTTTCCTACGACCAGTCTGATTACCGCGGCGGTTATGTGTACGATTACTCTCCGTCTCAGCCATCAACGCTGGATGTGGATTACAGCAACGGCCAATGGTGGACCGCCGAGGCCCAGCTTTCGCGAGTACTCTTCGAACGGCACAAACTGACCTTCGGATCCAAATTCCGCCGCAACTTCCAGCAGGAGCAAGGCAATTACGACGTAAGTCCTTTCCATCGATACCTGAGTGACGACCGCAACTCCAACATCTTCGGGATTTACGCGCAGGACGAATTCTCCCTGAGCGAGAAATTGATTCTCAATGCTGGCGCACGATACGACCACTATGCCACTTTTGGAGGGACTGCAAACCCGCGTCTGGCGGTGATCTATAGCCCGCTGGAGAAAACCACAGTTAAGTTTGTCTATGGGACGGCCTTCCGCGCCCCGAACGTGTACGAACTCTATTACGCTGCTCCCCCTAACGTCGCTAATCCAAACCTCAAACCCGAGACCATTCGGACTTTCGAGTTCGACGCGCAGCAGTATCTCGGCAAGCATCTGAGCATTTCGGCTAACGTCTTTCAGAATCAAGCTCACAGCCTGATCGGAAGCCAGATGATTGCCGGCGGCTCGATCCAGTTTCAGAACATCAGCTCGGTATTGGTGAGGGGCGTGGAAGCGGAACTGGACGGGAAGTGGGCGTCAGGCGTGAGCACGCAGCTCAGTTACACTTTCGCCCCAGCCCACGATGCTCAGACAGGAAACCTTCTTGTCGATTCGCCACGGCAGATGGCCAAGTTCAATCTCCTTCTCCCCCTTCTCAAGAGGAAAGCGACCGCCGGCTTCGACGTGAGCTACTACAGCAGCAGAAGGACACTGGCTGGAAACGAAGCGAGCGGCTTTGTTCTGCCGAACCTGACGCTCGTCACTGCGCCCGTGGGAAAGGGATGGGAGGTGTCTGCGAGCGTCTACGACCTCTTCAATACCAAATATGGTTACCCCGGCGGTGATGAACACGTGCAGGACATTCTGTACCAGGATGGCCGAACGTTCCGGTTGAAGCTGACGTACACGTTTCGGGGCTTTCACGGTCGCAGCAAATGAGGAGAGAACCGTTGTGATTGCCGATTGCCGATTGACGATTGACGATTGGAAGAAATCCCTGCGCCGCGCGCTGTTTTCATTGGTCAATCGGCAATCAGCAATCGTCAATCCATTGCGCCGCCTCAGCCTGGCCCTTGTGCTTGGAGCACTAACCAGCGCCGGCGGGCGAGCCCAGTCGGTCAGCGAATATCAGATGAAGGCAGCGTACGTTTACAACCTGGCCAAGTTTGTGGACTGGCCTGCGGAGGCTTTCAAGACCGGCAGCGATCCGCTCACCATTTGCGTTCTCGGACAAAGCCCCATCCTGGTTACGCTCAATGAAGCGGTGAACGGAGAGTCGATCGATGAGAGGAAATTGTTGGTGCGGCAGGTTTCAGAAGTTCAACAGGCGAGCAACTGCCACATTCTCTTTATTGCTTCGTCCGACCGGAAGTATTTACAGGCCGTCCTTCGAGATCTGAAGACGCCAGGGGTTCTGACTTTGGGGGAATCAGCAGGCTTTGCCGAGGAAGGTGGAGTGGTCAACTTCAGGCTGGAGGGCAAGAAGGTTCGAATTGAAATCAACTTGAACGCCGCGGGACAGCAGAAGCTCCGGATCAGTCCCAAGCTTCTCAGCCTGGCGCAAATCGTGAAGAAGTAAGAGATCAAACAAGGTGCAGAAAGCCGTGACTCATCGTAGTCTCTCCATCAAGCAGAAGCTCCGGCTCATCATTATGGTCACGGTGGGCGTAGCTCTGGTGCTCGCCTCCCTGGCGGTGGTCGGCTACGACTATTGGGCATTCCGCGCTTCAATGCGGAACGACCTCGACGTTTTGGCGGAGATCTTCGGCTCCAACACTACCGCTGCACTTAGCTTCGCCGACCAGAAGGCAACCGAGGAGATTCTTTCCGGACTTAAAGCGAAGCGGCACATCGTCGGCGCCTGCATCTACTCGCTCGACGGCGATCTGTTCGCCACCTACCGGCGCCAGCCGGAGACGCAGGGCTTCGCATGCCCTGGGCTTCAGCCGGAGCATAGCTGGTTTGAACCGAGCCGGCTGCTGGTGTTTAAACGCATCGTGCTCCGCGGCAAGCCTATCGGGACAATCTATCTGGAGTCGGACCTGGGGGAAATCCAGGCAAGGTTCAGAAGACTTGCGGAGATCGTCTTCGTTATCCTCCTCGTCACTTCGCTCCTGGCGCTCGGACTGTCCTCAAAGCTCCAAGAAATCATCTCGGAGCCCATCGCCCATATCGCGCAGACGGCCAAGATCGTCTCCCTCGAGAAGAACTACGCCGTGCGAGCCATCAAGGAAAAGGACGACGAATTGGGCCAGCTCGTCGATACCTTCAATGAGATGTTGGGCGAGATCGGGCGCCGGGACGAGGAGCTTCTGAGGCATCAGGACCGCCTCGAAAATGAAGTAGCCGCCCGCACCGCTGAATTGGTGGAAGCCAAAGACAAAGCCGAGGGGGCCAACCGCGCCAAAAGCGTGTTCCTCGCCAACATGTCCCACGAAATTCGCACCCCCATGAACGCCATCCTGGGCTATTCCCAACTGATGCTGCGCGATTCCTCTCTGGGAATGGCAGCGAAAGTAAATCTGAGGATTATCAACCGAAGCGGCGAGCACCTGCTGGATCTCATCAACGACATTCTGGTGATGTCCAAGATCGAGGCGGGCCGCATGGTGCTCAGCCCGGTGGCGTTCGATGTTTCCCGTCTTGTGGAAGACCTGGCTGCGATGTTCCGCTTACGGGCCGAGGCCAAAGGGCTTACGCTCGAAGTGTGCGTGGACGGGGAATCGGTGCGGCACATCGAAGCCGATCAAGGCAAGTTACGCCAGGTGCTGATCAACCTTCTTGGTAACTCACTGAAGTTTACGGAACGGGGCGGGATCAAGCTTCGGGTGTTGATGGACCGGAGGAGTGATCACCAGCTTTGGCTCTCAGCCGAGGTTGCGGACACCGGAGCCGGCATCGCGCCAGAGGAGCTGACCGAGCTGTTCCGGCCGTTCGTGCAAACCCAGAGTGGGATCGCGTCGCAAGCCGGAACCGGCTTGGGGCTTGCGATTAGCAAGGAATTCGTCCGACTGATGGGGGGCGAGTTTACGGTGAGCAGCGAGGCGGGGAAAGGGTCCGTCTTTCGTTTTGAGGTCCCGGTTCAAGTGAGCGCCGGCGGCGCGTGTCCGGACCAAAGAGCACACGGCCGCGTGATCGGCCTCGAACCCGGAAAACCGGCGCCTCGGGTGTTGATTGTCGACGACGAACCGCACAACCGGGGCTGGCTGAACGAGTTGTTGACCTCAGTGGGTTTTGCTGTACGCGAGGCAGATAGCGGCGTGGCGGCCATCCGGCTTTCGCAGGATTGGAAAGCTGAGCTCATTCTGATGGATATGCGCATGCCCGGCATGAGCGGGCTGGAGGCCGCTCGCGCCATCAGCACCAATGCGAATGGAAAGCGACCCGTGATCATCGCCCTCAGCGCCAGCGCGATGGATGAGGACCGGGATGCCGTGTTGCAGACGGGTGTCGTGGATGATTTCCTTGCCAAACCGTGCCGCGAAGGCGAGTTGCTGCAAATGATGCAAGCGCGCCTGCGGCTCAGCTATCTGTATGCCAGCGAAGAGGCCCCGCAGACCGGGGACTCGGTGCGTGCTTCGGCGTTCGCTTTGGGCTCCGTAGAACTGAGTGGTCTGCCGGCGGATTTAATTGATGCCGTGTCCGAGGCCGTCTCGAACGGCGACAAAGACCGCTTGGAACAGCTCATTCAAAAGGTCGGGGAACAGGACCTGCAAGCCGCGCAAGCCATGAAGGAGCTCGCGGACAAGTACGAGTACGATGCCCTGACGCGTTTGCTGGAAGGGACGCGCCAAAAAACTGGATAACTGACTTGGGAGGGAAAAAATGATTCAACCCGAGAAAATTAACATCATGGTGGTGGACGATCAACCGGCGAACCTGAAGCTCCTGGAAGAAATGTTGAAACAGCAGGGTTACGGAGTACGGTCGTTTCCGAGGGGCCGGCTGGCGCTCGCGGCCGCGGCCCACTGCCCGCCCGACCTGATTCTGCTGGACATCAACATGCCGGAGATAAATGGTTTCGAGGTTTGCCAACGGCTGAAGTCCGACCCGGTGCTTGCCCGCATCCCGGTGATTTTCCTCAGCGCTTTGAACGAAACTGAAGACAAGGTCAAGGCGTTTCGAGCTGGCGGTGTGGATTACGTTACGAAGCCATTCCAATTCGATGAAGTGCAGTCGCGCGTGGACACTCACCTGAAGGTGAGCCGGCTTCAGCACACCCTTGAACAGCACAATTTTCACTTGGAAGAGCTGGTGCGCGCTCGCACGCATGAACTAGCCGAGGCCAACGCGCGATTGATGATCCTGGACCAATCCAAGAGCGACTTTCTGAACCTGATCTCGCATGAGTTTCGCACACCGCTGAACGGACTGCTGGGAGTCGGGCAACTCTTGTTGGCCGAGGCCAACTCCGGTTCCGAGGGGGACGAGCTTCGCGCCATGTTCGAGGAATCGCAGCGAAGAATCCTGACGATTCTCGATCACGCCTTGCTCCTGAGCCAGATCGAAGTGGAGGCGGAGAAGTTCGTGTGCGCACGCGCCCCATTCGCCGCGGTCCTGACCGGCGCGATCGACAAAGCGGCCGAGTTTGCCCTCGCTCGTGAGGTGAGTTTGGAGGCGCCGCCAGCCACAATAGCTTTCGTGCATGGCGACGAGGAACTGCTGGTGACGGCGCTTCAAGCGCTGCTGGAGACGGCGGTAAAATTCTCCAATCCGGGTGGAACTGTGCGGCTCGCGTGCCAATACACGCCCCACGTCATCCAAGTGACGGTCGAGAGCCGCGGGCGCACCGTACCGGCTCACGCTATCTCGAGGTTTTTCGAACTCTTCGCCATCGGTGATGCCATTACGCCAGGCGGTGATCTCGGGCTCGACGCGCCCGTGGCCCACCGCATTCTCAGCCTGTTCGGAGGCTCGGTCGCCGTTGAGAATCGGCAACCGTCCGGAATACAACTCACGGTGTCCCTCCAGTGCGCTCCGATTCCAGCGGTCGCTGATTCTCAATTGCAGGCTGCGTGAGTCTCGCCCTCGGGCCAAGACTAGTGCGGGGCCGAACTTCTTTTAGTTCGCCAAATATCTGGCCGACTGCAAAATCAATAACGTAGCTGCTGGCCTCCTGCCAAAGACGTTCTCTGCAAGGCTCCTGTCGTTCGCCAAAGCCCCATCGGTGTGAAAACAATTGACTTTTCCCGGCGCTGGCCCTCACCTGGATACCGTGTTCGCGCTGCTCCGTTCGCTGCTTCGTCTTCTCGTTTCGTCTGCTAGCCAAATCATGACCTTTATGCCGTAGGTCCTTCCTCGAGCAAAGGCCCGCGGCACAAAAACGGCGACAGGGCCTCATGCGGCGAAGCATGCCCAGCTCATGGCAGCGGAAGGGCTATCACGTGATTCTCTGGCATGGTGCTGAAATGGCTGTATTGGAAGTAGTGCAGAAAGAGCCGGAGGCGTTGCAGTGGACTACTGGTTTTCCGAGCACCGAGAGGAATGAGGAGCTATCGCTTGCGGGAATTAATCTAAGCTTGCGAACTGGTCGAGCTGCCTGACCGAGCACTCCACCCGACCGTGCCCGCTTCGCCCCGAGTGGGCTTGGTCGGTCACCGAAAACTTGAAGAATATAGAAACTAGTATAGAGTTCTTACCGCGTCCTCGCCGATGACGCCGCCAAGAGTGTTTCCCTTTTGAACCGATGAAATTGGCTTCCTTTTAAGCCGGCGCTGACACCGGCTCTCGATGCGGCTCAACTCAGCCCGTGCAGAAAGGGCACACTGGCTTTCATCGCGGCGCGGTCGTCCATCTCGACAAAGTAGTTCTTCACCCCTCCCGTTCGGGCGGCGGCGAAGGTTCTCTTCCAATCCACCACCCCCTGGCCCAGCGCCACTTCTTTCTTCTCCGTCGGCGACCAGTCCTGAAGGTGCAAGGAAATGAACCGGCCGGGGTATTTCTCGAGATAATCCGCCGCCTGGTAGCCGAGCCGAACCACCGAGACCTGGAACTGCATCTTCACGGCTTCGGGGTCGAGCTCGGCCATCAGCTTGTCGTAGACCAGTTGCCCGTCGAGTTTCTGGAATTCGAAGTCGTGATTGTGGAAGCCGAGCTGTATACCCGCCTTCCGCGTGTGCTCGCCAAATCGATTCGCTTCATCGGCGGCGCGCATCCAGTCTGCCATGGTCGCATTCTTCGGCAACCAGAACGTGGCCACGATCATCTGCTTCAAGCCGAGCTCCTTCGCCCAAGCGAGCCGCTCGTCCAAATGGTCCCTAAACTCGCCGACGCCAAAGTGGCAGCTTTCGCAGTTCAGGCCCGCGGCATGGATCTTCTCCCGAAGCTCCGAGGCCTTCATGCCGGCCAGTGGCCCGAATCCCATGTTCTCGTAGCCGGGCGGCGAGCACATCTCGATGGCCTGGAAGCCGTCCGCCGCGAGTTGCCGCAACGTCCCATCAAAGTCCTTTCCGATTGATTCCCGCACCGGCCAGGTTTGGCACCCGATCGGCAGCCCGAGCGGGTCGGCTTTGAGATCGGCCGCGCCCCGGGTTAAGTATCCGGCTGCCGCTAATCCCATCACACTCGTGCCCATGAACTTTCTTCGCGAAATCGTCCTCACTGGATTTTCCCCCGATCTGAACGGATTGCGTTCGTCCTCAGTCTCGAGCGTGGCGGCGAGCTGCGGCCACCCGCAACATAGCCTTGGGCTCGCTACTCCCGGCAACTGCGGGGAGTTCACGTCGCCACATGGATTTCTCGAGTTGCCTAAAAGGCGGAGGCATCATACCGAAAAGATTCGGTGCGAGCAAATACGCACGCGCCCGGCGCGAAATTGTCGCAAGGCCAGAGTGGTTAGGGATTGCTGATCGCCAATCCGCGATCAAACTGGCGACTGGCAATCGCCAATGTCACGGCGGCAACCGCGCTGCTTGCCGTTTGCCACGTTCCGCCTGCCATTGACCTTGCAGTGCTTTGTTTTCATACACATTCCGGCTTCGTTTTTCCATTAATTACCCATATTTTCAATAACATTTCTGCTATTTATAGCTCGCAGTTTAAGATTTTCGAAGCCGGAAATTCGGACCGCGGAGGTGGAATCTCGGACTTCGGCGTCGAACTCGGATAATTAATGTGAAAAAACGAAATTCGAAGCCACCACGTTATTGAAAACAAAGGAAGTCGATTTGGAACGAACCTAAATACGAAGCTATTTTCAAGCTCTTTTCGACGTAAATTTGCTGCGATTTGGGGCCTCTTTGGGTCCGTTCGGGATGGAGCGAATGGAAATTTCTAAAAAGGGCGAGACTTGGGCTCCCTACGAGTCTCAGGCGAGAACGCTGCGGAGGGCCTAGCGCGGCCTTGGGCCGCAACCGAACTCGGCCGAAGTGGCGAGTGGTCCCGCGGACACGGGAGCAAGTGGCAAGCGGGGAAGATCGAAACTCGAAAATCGAAATTCGAGACTCGGCAGGCGGGTGTTAGTCGGTGCCGAAAATTATCTCTTGACAAATGGGGGCGAGTGGTTATACTCGGAGTAGGAACTGGGAAGAAGGAGTTAGGAGCTAGGATTTGGGTCTGGAGGGTGTTGCCCGTGGTCAGTTGTCAGTGGCGCGCAGAACACTGGGGATTCGTGATTAGGAATTGGTGGACGAGGCGGTGGCCAGGGTCGAGTTGAAAGCAGGGAACTCCGAATCTTGGATTCCGAAGGATGGGGAACGAAGCCGGAATGTCTTTTGGAATGAGTACTATAGGCTTAGCGGTTACGTCACTATTCCCGATTGGGGCGGGACGGCGAGAGCTACGCTGAAAAAAAAGATGTTAAAAACGCGGTTCGAAGCCACTATGTTGTTGAAAACAAACACAAATTCCTTTGGAACGAAGCCATTTTTTAGGTTCAAAGCCATTCTTGCTCGGAAGCTCAGCGCCGCTATGTTATTGAAAGGAAATAAGCCGGCTTTTGTCCAAAGGCCGTGTTTGTGGTTCGAAGCCATTTTTTAGGTTCAAAGCCATTTGCGGGAAGAGGGATGTGAGAAATTGGGATTTGGGGTGGCAGGCTGGTGAGAAAAGACTCCGACGATCTCATCCCTTCTCCCGCCCAGCGGGATCAGAGCTTGCCCTGAGAGCAGCGAACGGGGCAGGCTCTGGGCACAGCGAAGGATCTCGTGTTTCTCCGTGCGCCGCGAAGAAAATCGGATTCAGCAGCACAGCGCGGCAAGGCCGCAGCCAAACTTGTCGAAAGTGGCGAGTGGTCCCGCGAGGCGGGAGCAAGTGGCAAGCGAAAAAATCTTCGCGGCAGAACAAGGTCCCAGCAACTAGTGCTACAGGATACTCACTCAATTGTGGCCCTTGTGATATAGTCGCCGCTGCTGAAGGGTCGGGGGCTTGCCGCGGTACCGCAAGGCGGGAGTGAACCCGATACATGGTGTGATGATGGCACTCGTTGACCAAATCGATAAAGACCTGATCGCGGCGATGAAAGCCAAGGAAGAGTTGCGCCTCTCGGTGCTGCGCATGATGAAAACCGCTTTGAAGCTGAAGCAGACGGAGACGGGCAAGGCGCTCGAGGACGCGCAGGCGCTCGCGGTGTTTCGAACTCTCGTCAAGCAGCGGCACGATTCCGCCGAGCAGTTCCGCGCCGGTGGCCGCGAGGCGATGGCCGCCAAGGAAGAAGCTGAAATCAAGATTGTGGAAAGTTATTTGCCCGCTGCCGCCACGGACGAAGACATGGACGCCGCCGTGGCCGCGGCCATTGCGGAAACCGGAGTCACCAACTCCAAAGACATGGGCAAAGTGATGAAAGCCGCGATGGCCAAACTGGCGGGCAAGAACGTCGACGGCAAACGCGTGAGCGAGAAAGTGAAAGCTAAACTCGGCGCGTAGTGGTGGCGCGCTCGATGTGGCAAGGGGCAAGGGGCGAGTGGCAAGAGAAACTACGCGGCTAGCGGTTAGTGGCTAGTGCCGTTCCAACTTTTTTGGGCAAACAGTTTCCAGCCACTCAGGGAGTCTTTGCGCAAGACGTAGGTGAAATACACTGGCGTAACAAGTTGGAACGGCACTAGTCGCCAGGGACAACAAGCCCCAGCTGAGGGTTACAACTATGAGCACTCAAGTCACCGAAAGCGGAGCCAGCCGAAAGAAGCACACGCCGTATGTGCCCGAAACGATGGAGATGAAGGAGTTCACGGTCCGCGCGGTGCTGATCGGGCTGGTGATGACGGTGATCCTCGGCTCCGCCAATGCCTATCTCGGCTTAAAGGCCGGGATGACGATTGCGGCCACCTATCCCGCCGCGGTGATCGGCATGGCGGTACTGCGGCTCATGAAGGGGTCGCTCCTGGAAGAGAACATCGCGCGAACGGTGGGCTCGATCGGCGAGTCGGTGGCGGCGGGCGCGGTGTTCACCATCCCTGCATTTGTGCTTGCCGAAGTGTGGCCAGTTTTTGACACCGCGCATGCCTACTGGAAGTCAGTCGCCCTGATGGCGGTCGGAGGCACTCTCGGAATCCTTTTTGTTACGCTGTTGCGCCGAGTCATGGTCGAGGACCCGGAACTACCCTACCCTGAATCGGTCGCGGCCTCGGAGATTCACAAGGCGGGCCAGCGGGGATCGAAAGCGGCAAAGATCCTGTTCGCCAACATGGGTTTTGGCGCGGTGATGTACTTCCTGTCGCAGATCAACCTGTTCTGGTACACGCGTTCGGTGCTGGTCCGCATCCCTGCCATGGTGAAGGGGCTGCGGCTCGGCCGCGGGGGCCCGGCCGTGGCCGCCGGCGGGATGAGCACTTTTACGACTCCCGCCATCAGTCCCGCCTACCTTGGGGTGGGCTACATCATCGGGCCTCGCCTGGCGGCTCTCAACTTCGCGGGGGGCGTGGTGGCCTGGGGACTTTTGGTTCCACTTCTCATCTACTTCCTTGGTCCCACGCTGCCGGCGACGCCGGCTGAGGCCAGCGCAATGGATTACTGGGGTGGAATCGCTGGTGGAGTGTGGTACTCGATCGTGCGGCCCATCGCCGTGGGCGGAATGCTGGTGGGCGCTTCCTACACCTTGTTCAGGATGCGTAAGCAACTCGGCGCCGGCATGGCGCGCGCCGTTTCCGACCTGAAAAAATCGGCCGCTGCGCATCAAGCTACCAGCCGTACGGAGCGCGACCTGAGCGCGAAAATCGTGTTCGCGGGCATCGCGCTGGTCTTCTTGTGCATGATCGCGCTCTACTTTTACTTTTCCGGCACGCTCCCCGGTGCCATCGTGGCGGCCGCGGTCATGCTGGTTCTCGGGTTCTTCTTCGCCGCTGTCTCGGGCAATCTGGTGGGAATGATCGGTTCGTCGAATAATCCGGTGTCGGGGCTCACGCTGTGTACGTTGGTGGTCGCGGCGCTGTTGATGGTGGTACTGGGAGTCACAGGCGGCAGTGGTGTGGCGGCAGTGCTGGGAGTTGCTGCGGTAGTCTGCGTATCGTCCGCCGTCGCGGGCGAGATGCTCCAGGATCTAAAGGTGGGACATATCCTGGGCGGTACGCCCGCCAAGATGCAGATCGGCGATCTATTCGGGATTGCGGTCTCCAGTCTGGTGCTGTTTTTCCCTCTCATGATGCTGCACAAAGCCTACACGTTCGGGAGCCCATCCCTGTCGGCCCCTCAGGCCGGACTGATGGCTATGCTCGCTAAGGGCATCGTCGGCGGCAACATGGCTTGGCCGCTGGTCATCGTCGGAATCTTTATGGGTTTCGCCTTGATCATGGTGCAGGTGCGGAGCCCGATGCTGTTCGCTGTCGGCATGTACCTGCCGCTGGAAACCACGTTCGCCATCTTTCTGGGCGGCGTGATCCGCTGGGTGACCGACACGTTGCGTGACCGCCGCGGTTACAACGATGCGCAGAAGGCTCGTGTGGAAAATGCGGGCGTGCTGACCGCCTCCGGACTGATTGCCGGCGAGGCGTTATGTGGAATCGCGATTGCCGCCATTATCGCGCGTAAGCTGGCGCGAGATCCGCACGCCGAGGCAAAACTGTTCCAGTTGGCCTCGGGACACCTCTGGATTACCGGACTGGCGGGCTTGGCGTTGCTGGTCGCGGTTATGATCTGGCTGCCGCTGGCCAACGCGGGCAGACCGGATGAACCCGCTCCGCCGACCGCGATGATGTGACTCAGACGGAGAGGGAAGATAATTCAGCCTTATATAATATAATTAGATTATGATATACGCCATGAGTTACGGCGTCGCGGCGCCCACCGCCACATAACGCATCCCATACAGCGTCTTGCTTTGTCCCGCGAGCGCCTCTCGCCGCACAATCTTCGCCGTGCGTTCCAGGTTTCTGCCTGTCTGCGTGTAAGGACATACGACGGTCACCAAGTCTCCGACCGCGAACACCATCGCCAGCGCCACAGCGAGGTTGCCCTGCGACAAGTTCTCAGACTTGGCGGTTTCCGATTCGCCTCTCGCATTCTTCACCAGAACAGGCAATCTCACCACAAGGCGTTTGACTTCGCGTCTCTCCTCGAAGGGCGACGTGATCGGCGGCGCTGTGCCCATCGAGGGCTGCCGTGGGCGACGGTTGACGTCGGCGAAGGCCCACGGCGTTGTCCTGCGGCAATGATCGCAGAGGTTCTGGATGATGCCCGTGGAAGTAAGGACTTCCGATTCCATGAGAGTCACCGGCCAGAAGAATCGGCTCTTGCAAGCCAGGCATTCGAGCAGCGCGCAGGCTTGTGAAGCATCTTCTGATCGGGTGGAGAAATCGATGCCCCAGATGTTCATCCCTTCCTTCAGGCACTCCACGCCCCATTCCGTGCCCTGAGACGTGGCCAGCCGCGTGGGGCCAACCACTCGAAAATTTGCCGCCGCATCATTTTGCAGGTTGATAATCCGAATCGTCTCTTCGGGCGCCAGCTCGTGCTGTAAGAGGATGAGAGCGCCCTCGCGATTCACCACCAGCGTGCGCGTTTCTTCGGTGAACTCTTGCCCCGCCGGATCCAATCCAGCCACCAGGATTGGAAGCGAGAGCATGATTCTTTCCGATCGTCGGTGTTCTGCTGTTCCCATCGTGTGCTCGCCGATGATTCAGGTCCGAAATGCTTCGGATGCCGGGCATTCATCTTCCACAACTAAGACGCCATTGGCAACTAGATTCCGCATCGCTGACCTCAAGCATCTCGATCCGGTGACTTCACGGCGTTCACCGCTGTGGCGTTGGCCACTGCTGGCCGCACTCGCGCGGGTGTGGTAGGCTTTGAATGATGTCTTCTTACCGCCAGGCCGCCATGTCTTTCGGCCCGCCGATGACGCGGATGGTGAAATACCTCATCGTCGTCACTTCCGCCGTATTTTTGTTGACGTACCTTCCCGCTCAGATGTTTGGTTGGGTCTTTCCGTTCGAGTACTTCGGCCTTCGCCCTTATGACGTGACCCATGCTGTCCGCCTCTTTGACGGTGTACGAATGCCCTTTTTCTGGCAGCCGGTGACCTACCTCTTTCTTCACGGCGGTTGGTTTCACGTCATTTTCAATCTGTTTGCGCTCTGGATGTTCGGGTCAGATCTCGAACGGCTGTGGGGTTCGCGCCAATTTCTGTTCTATTTTTTTCTGACCGGGATCGGGGCAGGTGTTTTCGACGTGCTGCTTCAGCCCAGCGCTTCACTGCCAACCATCGGAAACTCGGGCGCAGTTTACGGAGTGCTGTTGGCCTACGGCCTTCTTTTCCCCGATCGCCCGATCTTTCTTTGGCTCGTGATCCCCATCAAGGCGAAATGGTTCGTGCTGATCATGGGCCTGATTGAGTTCGTCAGCTCTTTGAGTGGACCAGGGACAGGCGTCAGCCACATCGCTCACTTGGGCGGCATGCTTTTTGGATTCCTTTACCTTCGCGGCAGCCGGTTTCCATATCAATGGCAGCTCCGCTATCACGAATGGCGGCGCGCAAGACTGAGGAGGAAATTCGAGGTTTATATGCGCGCCCATGACAAAGGGAAGGACGACGCCGGGCGGTGGATCAACTAGCTGTGACGGCGGTTTGCAGCAATTCGATTCGTGAAGCCGTCAGCTATCAGCTGTCAGGTCTCAGCCAGCAGCAGCAAGCGGCCAATCTCGCTTGAAGCTGACGGCTGAGAGCTGAAAGCGTCAGTCAACCATGCCAATGGAAGGAGATCACGATGGCCTCGGTAGCACAAACGATCCTGAAAATTGAAAAACACATGGAGCGAGATTTCAACGGGGGAAAGATCGACGCCGTCATGGCGCACTTTGATCCCAAGGTGGTCGGATTCTCGTCGACGCAGCACAAAAGGGTCGTGGGCCGGCGGGCGATGCAGAAGACGTTTCAATATTATCTTGATGCGACCAGCCGCGTCCGCTACACGATTGAACAGCCTGAGGTGCACGTGTTTGGAGACACAGCGGTCGCCACGTTTTATTGGACCGTTGAGCTGGGCACGGGACGCCCGCGACACGCGATCGAGGGGCGGGGCAGCCACGTCTTCGTCCAGAAAGATGGCCAGTGGATGATCGCGCACGAGCACTTCTCTCGCGCGCATTGAGCGCTTGGGCGGACCCTCCATCGAGGTGCGAGAGACGATTTTGTTTCTTCGCGTCGTTCCCGTTGACACGCCGTCGGCGCGATGCTACGTTGTTTCCTGAAATTGCTCTTTGAGAACTCGAGTTCCTGCGGTGATCCCGATCCCGCGCTGCGGAATCGGGAACAAAAGGAAAGGCCGTGAAAATCGGCTGCGGTCCCGCCACTGTAATCGGCGAGCGGAATCCTCAAAGGCGAAAGCGCCAGCCACTGATCCGATTCATCGGATTGGGAAGGCTGAGGACGAAGCGATGACCCGAAAGCCAGGAAGCCTGCCCGGGAACTTTCACGCAACCTAACTCTTCGACGGAAAGAGTGCTGGGAAGCATCCGCACCTCCCGATTCCGAGTCGAGGAACTGGGAGGTTTTTTATTTTCCCGTCCCGATTCTTCCTCACTCCCTCCGCCGCGAACGCCCCGTCGTGAGAACGGGAGGGAGGAGTCCTTTCATGAAGCCAGAGGGCAGTGGGCAGAAGGCAGAAATCAGAAATCAGAAATCAGAAATCAGAAATCAAAAGTCGAAACTTAGCGCTTCCATCCTCAATGCGATCCTGATCGCTTTCTTGCTGGTCCTCTTCGGCGGAAGTGTGGCGCGGGCGGCGACAGTTGAGGGGACCGTCTTTGACTCGAGTGGCCGCGCCGTGGCGGCGGCTCACGTCAGTTTGCTGGCTCGTTCGACGCCGCTCGCAACACGCGAAACCGACACGAGCGGACGGTTTCATTTTGAAGGACTAAGAGCGGGCACGTACAGTCTGGTGGCCGAGTCGCCCGGACTTTCGGCATCCCTGTCCGGCGTCGAGGTTCGCACCGGCGAGACACGCACGGCGGATTTGCACCTGCAACTGAGCGCCGTCGAACAACACATCGTTGTCTCCGCTTCGCTGGAGGGCGCGCTCGCGCCCGAAGTCGGCTCCTCGGTCAGCATCGTCACCAGCAGTCAAATGCAGGATCTCGGGGCGGACTCTGTGCTTGACGGCCTGCGCGAGGTTCCCGGCGTTGCCGTCAACCAGACCGGGCGCCGCGGCGGCGCGACGGGAGTGTTCATTCGCGGCGGCAACTCCGATTACAACCTGGTCCTGCTCGACGGGATTGAAGTGAACCAGTTTGGCGGCGACTTTGATTTCGCCCCAATCGCCGTCGATGGCGTGGACCGGGTGGAGGTCACGCGTGGTCCGCAGAGCGCGCTCTACGGCTCGAACGCGGTCACCGGCGTGGTGAACATCGTGAGCCACCGCGGCGAGGGCCCGCCTCACTTTTCCGCTCTTGCCGAGGGAGGCAGCTTCGGTACGTGGCGCGCCTCAACCGGTGGGAGCGGCCTTGCGCACGGCGTGAGTTGGGCCTACGATCTCGCGCGCCTCGATTCCGGCGGCGTGGTTCAGAACGACTGGTATCGAAACCAGTCCGCATTTCTCAGCCTCGGCTTCTCGCGCAGCCCGCGGCGGCAACTGAATTTCCACTTCTTCGGGGACGCCAACGATGCGGGCGCACCCGGCCCCTTCGGATCGGACCCGGACCATCTGTTTGCGGGCGTTGACACAGTTTCCCGCGACAAGCAAAACCTGTTCGGGTATGAGGGAACCTACGCCGAAGAGTTCTCGACGAGATTCAGACAGGTCGTAACCGGAAGCGTGTCCACGAACGACTATTACTTCATTTCGCCGTTCGGTGATTCCTTCTCGAACAATCTGCGCGGCGTTCTGAACGCGCGAAGTGAGGTGATTGTTTCGAGCCGGGACTTCTTGGTCGCGGGGTTTGAGTACAATCAAGAGCAGATCAGGAATACCTACATCTCGAATTCCAGCGGCGTTCCATTCCTTCTCCCGCGTAGGAGTCTCGCCTATTTTGCAGAAAATCGCTGGAGCCCTTCGCGGCGCTTATTCGTCATCGCCGGCGTGCGTGCCGACGAACTTCGCACCGGCGAGCTGCCGCCCGACCCTTCGGCGAACCGCCCGGCGCTCTCCGCCAATTCTGTGGTGAAGGTGAGCCCACGCCTATCCATTGCTTACATGGCGCGGGACGGCGCAACGAGGGACCGATTCGGCGCGGCGCGCCTGCACGGAAGCTTTGGCACGGGCATTCGAGCCCCCAACGGTTTCGAGCTGGCTTTCAATAACAACAATCCGAACCTGAAACCCGAGAAGAGCGTGAGTGTCGATGCGGGTGTCGAGCAGAGATTCTTTTCTGACCGGGCTGTTTTCGACGCCACCTACTACTACAATCGTTTCCAGGATCAGATTGTCGTGCTGGGGGGCTCGCTGACCCATCTCAGCACCTTCACTTCGACCAATCTGGGAAACTCGAGGGCCGAGGGGATGGAAATCTCCGCGCGCCTCCAGCCTACAAGAGGGGTTCGCGTCCAAGGCGGCTACACGCTGCTCTCGACATCCATTCTGGCGCTGGAGAACGCAAACGTCGCCTTGTCTCCATTTCAAGTCGGCCAGCCGTTGATCCGGCGTCCCAGAAACTCTGGATTTGCGAATGTCACCTGGCGGCGCGGCCGTTTCACGCTCAACGGCAATGCCTATTTCCGCGGACGCGTGCTGGACCTGGAGCCGAACGATGGGACCTTTGCCTGCGAATTGGGACTGCCCTGCTTGTTTACAAACAAGGGATACACGGCGGCTAACGCGGGGCTGTCCTATCGGCTGCGCCGCAGCATTGAAATCTACGGACGCCTCAACAATTTCTTGAACCAGAAGTATGAAGAATCATTCGGCTTTCCCGCGCTGCACTTGAACTTTCTCTTGGGGTTCCGCCTTGACTTTCCAGCGGAGTGATTTCAAGCGTATTCTCGGATGCAGAAAGGGCAGATCTAACTTGGAGAAGACAAAAGTCACGCCAGACAGCGAGGCCCTAAACGCGGTGGGGTCACTGACGAAATTAGAGATTCAACAGATAGTCCGACGGCGCCAGATTTCCTAGGCGAACCAGGTTTACACGCTGGCCGACGACATTGGCGAAGTACTGCAAGATCGCCGTGAGCTTCTCGAGCGCCTTCTTTTCTCCCAGCCCGAGCGTATGTCGGGCGACCATGAGCAGATAGACGGCCCGGAAGTACAACAACAGCAATCTCTCTTCACGTGTGTAGCGCCGGTCGGCGTTTCCCGCGTTCTTCAGCAAATAGGTGAGCGCGAGAAAATCGCATTTCAAAGTCATCCGGAACCGGGCGTAGTCAACCGGCCCGTCATATTCCTCAAGCGCTTTTCGCACCGAAGGAAACTCCAGGCGATTGGCGTTCACAATCGAGCGGAAGTATTCCTGCTCAAATTCTCTTCGCAAGATCCTTTGACAGGTAGCCTGGAAGTAGAACAGGAACAGCGCCGTTGACAGGATCAAAACCAAAGTCGCAACAAACATGTTTAACCTCAATCAAGCCACACGCCGGCTTCTCACCAGAACCGGAACCAGTCTCCCGATGGTGCGAGCCTCGGCAGGCTTGGGCATTTTGACCACAGCGTAGGACCACGTCAACAACATCCCCAAAGTACAAAGCGGACCGAACCATGAATACAGCGCACGCGCAGTCTCGTAGGACGTAAGCGACGCGAGGGCGAAGTTTGCGGCAGGTCCGGCGAATTGCAGGCCCATTCCGCACACCAGCAGATTCAACTCATCGTCTGCAATGCCGAATTGCTGCATCATGATGTAGAGGAGCGTATTCAGCACGAGGCAGGTGAAATACAGGTTCTGTTGGAATTCAAAAAAGAATGCGTTTCGAAGATTATCGGAGTTTCGCGTCAGAGAGGATAGTGAGATTCCCAGCACGAGGAAAAACACAAACGAGAGAACAAGGCGAACGAAGCGCCACATCTTCACGTCGTGTGCGCAGGCGCGATAGAAGAAGGCGCCCACCACCAGGAAGGCGCCCAGCGCCAGCGCCACGTCAGTGAGCCAGTAAAACGATCTATATTGATCTGAAGCTAGACCGTAGCGATAGAGGACGTATTCCCGAGCAACTCCGTCGATGAGCACAAGGCCGAAGACATACCCAAGCGGAGCAGCGAGACGCTTCCACGACCCTTTGTAGACAGAGTACAACAGCAGTGCAAGCGCCAACCCATTTACTAGGATTGAGAAGCCCTTGCTGTAAAGGAAGACACTCATAAGTGACCCGAACTGTTCTCTCGTTCCGTTGGCCCGCTTCGAGTCACTTAGGACTGCGAAGGCAGGCTAACCAACGCTCGGCGGTAAGGGCGCTCCCCCGATTCCTGTCTTGCCTGGCGGCAGTGGCGCTCCGCCGATCCCTGTTTTGCCCGGAGGCAATGGCGCTCCACCGATCCCCGTCTTACCTGGGGGCAGCGGTGCTCCTCCGATTCCTGGATTACTTGGCGGTAGCGGCGCTCCTCCAATGGCCGTCATACCCGGCGGCAACGGTGCTCCGCCGATCCCCGCCACGCTGTTCTTAAGTGTAAGCCCCGTCAAAACAATCAAAATCGCCAACACTAACGCTGACGCATAGCTCCTCATCGCTCTCCTCCAGAGTTGCTAGTTTAATAGAACCGAACTGGAGGAAATGTATCGCGATGGATGACCCCATGTCAAGTGACGCCTGTCACCAATGTTTGTGACAGTTAAGCATACCGAAAAGCGCGGATTTTTCAAGTAAAATCTGACTGCGCGCATATGTCGCGATTCCCACAGGGATATCTCTAGTTATATCAATGAGTTACACTCATCAGCGTACCGACCGTGGCAGGCACGCCGCGGAACAGCGGAGTCGGTAATTCAGAATTCAAAGTTCACTATTTTGGGTGCTTCCCGCTCTCACGAGAAAGTCCGCAGTTTTCTCCCTCTGCCCCGCGCGAGCAACGAACGAGAGCGGAGTGACATCAATTGAGAGGGCGGAGCCGTGAAGTAATCGATTGACCAGGAATCCGACCAGTGTCATCATGGCCGAGAGAGCCTGAGGGACGGTCGAAATGAAATATATGAGAAAGCGATCAGTCAAGATTTTTCTAATTCTTCTTCTTGCAGCGGGCTGCTTCATTGCTGCGGCCCTGTTGGACGGACGCTGGTACGCTCAGTCGCAGTCGGACCAACAGCAATCCGCGGGACCGAAGCCGAACGTCGGTGAAACGGTCCTCGCGCCCAAGAAAACAGAGCCCGCACCCGCTACCACACCAACTGAGAAAAAACCTGAGCGGATCAATCCCAACGACATCTATACACTCTCCACTTCCACCAACCTGGTGAACCTTGATGTGATGGTGAAAGACAATAACGGCAATCCCATTTCTGGCCTTGGCCGAAAAAACTTCAAGGTGTATGACGACGGAGTGCCGCAGGCCGTTTCCAACTTCGGAACCGCCGAAGCTCCCATGACCGTCACCCTGCTCATTGAATTCAGCAACAAGTATTGGGCTTTCCTTTATCAAGCGCTTCAGGACGCCTACGCGTTTCTGGGCTTCATCCAGCCCAAAGACTGGGTGGCTGTGGTCTCCTTCGACCTGAAGCCCCAAATCCTGAGTGATTTCACACAAGACCGTTATGAAGTCAAAGGAGCTTTGGACCAACTTCGCATCCCGGGCTTCAGCGAGACCAATCTCTACGACGCTCTCGCGTTCACCATCGATCGCATGAAGGACGTCCAGGGGCGAAAAGCGATTTTGGTGATATGCACAGGCGTCGATACTTTCAGTAAACTGACCTACCCCGAAATGCTCAAGATTGCGAAGGCCTCGGATACGGTCATCTATCCCGTGAGCATCCTCGAGTGGTTGGACGTGCGCTACGGTTTTGGAATGACGGCAATAGAAGCGAAAAACCAATTGAATTACATTGCCCAGTATTCCGGCGGCCAAGCCTACTTTCCTCGCTTTGACGGCGAGTTACCGGAGATTTACCAGCAAATCGCCGGGCAGCTCCGCACCCAGTACAGCCTGGGTTTCATTCCCGCCAACCCCACGAAGGACGGCAGGTACCACAAGCTGAAAGTAGAACTGGTTGACGACTCGGGCAATCCGTTGAGGATCCCGGACAAGAAAGGGAAACCCATCAAGTATCGCGTGGCATCGCGCGAAGGCTATTACGCGCCGAAGTCTTGAAAACGCTGTCGAGTGGTTCGTGGCAAGCGTGCGAGCCGATCCGCACGACGGCTCACGAGTCACCAAGCATTAGTTGCCCCACACGAATGTCTTTTAATGCCGAAAGTGTCTAACCCCAGTGAACAGCATGGCGAGGTTCAGTCGATTGGCCGCCGCGGTCACCTCCGCGTCACGCACTGACCCGCCAGGCTGAACGATCGCTGTAGCCCCGGCTTTGGCCGCTTCCTCCACACCATCAGGAAATGGAAAGAAGGCATCAGAAGCCACAACGGTTCCGGCCAGCGAGTGCCCCAGTTCGCGCGCTTTAGCCGCCCCGATTCGGACGGAGTCCACGCGGCTCATTTGACCGGCGCCAACTCCCACCGTCACGCCGTCTCGCGCGTACACAATGGCATTGGACTTCACGTGCTTAACGACTCGCCAGCCGAAGACCAGCGCCGCCTGCTCCTCGGCGGTCGGTTTCCGCTCGGTCACACACTTCCATTGCTCCGGCTGGGCGCCCCGCGTGTCGCGCGTTTGGAGCAACAGTCCGCCGCCGATCTTCTTCAGCTCCATCTCTTCGCCGACGCCAGAGGCGGAAGCCAGTTCCATCAAGCGCAGGTTTTTCTTGGCGGCCAATTTTTCCAGGGCTTTGGACTCATAACCCGGCGCGACAACAGCTTCCACAAACAGGGACGCCATGGCCTCAGCCGTGGCCGCATCCAGCGCGCGGTTGAATGCGATCACTGAGCCAAACGCCGATTGGGGGTCGGCATCGCGGGCGCGCTCGTAGCTCTCGCGCAGGGCCGCCGCGGTTGCGACACCGCACGGATTGGTGTGCTTGATTATGGCGGTCGTCGGTTCAGTGAATTCTTCGATTAGCCGGGACGCGGCCTCCAAGTCCAGTAGATTGTTGTAAGAAAGCTCCTTGCCCTGAAGTTGCTTCGCCCAGCCCAGGCCGCGCCCCGCGCTCGCCCCGTCACGATACAGTGCCGCCTTCTGATGCGGGTTTTCGCCATAGCGGAGCTCGATGAACTTGAGATAGCTCAGATGAAGATTTTCGGGCAGAGCTCCGTTGGCCCATTTCTGCAGCGTGGCCGAAATGGCGCCGTCATACGCAGCGGTGGTGGCAAAGGCTTTGCGGGCCAGCCGGGCTCGCGTTTCGCGCGACACGCTTCCCTGATTGTTCTTCATTTCTTCGAGCACTGTGGGGTAGTCCGCGGCATCGACCACGACGGTCACGTCTTCAAAGTTTTTTGCTGCCGAGCGAATCATGGAGGGCCCGCCGATGTCGATATTTTCGATCAATTCTTCAAATGTCGCGCCTGGCTTGGCGGCGGTCCGCTCGAAGGGATAGAGGTTCACTGCCACCAGGTCAATGCAGCCGATTCCCTGTGACTCGATCGCTGCCCGGTGAGCGGCGTTCGACCGCACCGCCAGGATGCCGCCGAGAATCTTGGGGTGCATCGTTTTCACCCTTCCATCGAGCATCTCGGGAAATCCGGTGACTTCAGAGACGTCCCGCACGCTCAGTCCATGCTCGCGGAGAAGTTTGGCGGTGCCGCCGGTCGAAACAATTTCAACGCCGAGAGCCGAGAGGCCGGTCGCAAACGCCGGGACTCCAGTCTTATCGCTGACGCTAATCAGCGCCCGCGAAATTCTTCTCATGGCTGCTCCTTGAAGGGATGTAAAGGTAGCGGCGGTCTCCGACCGCCGGATTGATTGTTGCAGCGATTCCGCCCGGCGGGGTCGCGGGCTTCGAGGGAGGGTTAGGGTTGATCACGAATCCGGCTTCGCCGCTTTCAATTTCACTTTGCCTTCTTCCACGCTGACTGTGAACTGCACGCTCTCGCAGCCGAGGGAATCCCGAATTTGTTTGGTCTTGTCGGCAACGAATTTGGCGAACGCGGTCGGATCGATATTATCGACGGGTTCTCCAACCTTGCGCTTGGCATCCACCAAGGCTTTCAGCAATTGGTCGACCTTCTCCTTTTCCTCCGCTGGGTGCGCGCAGATCACGCGAACGGTCCCATCGTCACTCTTCGCTTCCAATTCAACCCGCCTCGTAAAGCGCCCGCGCCCCTCTTCCTTCTCCTTCATTTTCTTTCGCCATAGATCGTTGTGGATGGCGAACCTCTGCACGAGCTGGTTGAACCGGAATCGTTGGGCGAAGTTCAATTTTGATGCATCGGAATATTTCTTGATCGCGGTCTCGACGCGAAACAGGGTGTCGTGAGGCGGGCGCGGTTTGCCGCCGTTGAAGAAGGCCTCGTACTCAATTTTGAGGCGGCGGATGTTATCCTCGAGCTTGATGAGTTCTTCTTCGACCGTCAAAGGAATCCTCGCCGGTGAAGCTGGCCAACAAAATTATAACCCGCCCAAAGCGCTGGGAGTCAATGCAAATGTTCCTATACGGATCCTGACGTTGACCCCCTTGGCCGGTCTATGTTGAAATGGCCTCGCAAGTAAAATGACGGCAACGAAGGGCGCCGTGCCTGAGCGCAACGATGAGCACCTCTAAACTCAGTTCCGAAGCGGCGATCGCACTGCTTCTGCGCCAAATTCCAGCCGTGGATGAGCTTCTCGGACGCGATCCCCTGCGCACGCTCGAACGGCGGGTTGGCCGTCGGGTGTTGGTGGACGCGACGCGGCAGGTTCTACAGAGCTTGCGGGGAAGAATCTCGAGCGGCGAACTCGGCGACGTCTCCGTCGAAATGCTGGAAAGGGAAATTGTCACCATCGCCGAGTCTTCGGCTGAGTGTTCGCTCAAACCCGTGGTCAACGCCACCGGCGTCATTCTCCATACCAACCTCGGACGCGCGCCGCTCGCGCTGCACGCAGCCCGACACCTGGTGGAAACCGCCACCCGTTATTCCAATCTGGAATACGATCTCGAGCAAGGCCAACGGGGAAAACGCGACGTGCACACTCATCGCCTGTTCGCGCGCCTGCTGGGCGTCGAAATGGCGCTGGTGGTCAACAACAACGCGGCCGCGGTTTTCCTCGCTTTGAACTCGCTCGCCGAGGGTGCGGAGGTGATTGTTTCGCGCGGCGAGCTGATCGAGATCGGCGAATCGTTTCGCATCCCCGATATTTGCGCCAAAAGCGGCGCCATCCTGCGTGAAGTGGGAACCACGAACCGCACACGCCTCGCGGATTACGAGGCGGCGATCAACGACCGCACCCGCGCCATCGTGCGCGTGCATCCCAGCAATTTTCGGGTCGTGGGCTTCACGGAGAGGCCTGAACTTGCGGACCTGGCCAATTTGGCTCACCTGCATCATTTGCTCTTACTAGAAGACTTGGGGAGCGGGAGCCTGATCGATCTCGATTCCTTTGGAATCCGGGATGAGCCATCGGCCGGCGCGAACGTCAAAGCCGGCGTCGATGTCATCACCTTTAGCGGCGACAAGCTGCTAGGCGGTCCTCAGGCCGGCATCTTGATCGGCAAGCGCGAGCCTCTGGAGAAGATTCGACGCAATCCGCTTTTCCGCGCCTTGCGAGTGGATAAGCTGACGATCGCCGCCCTCGAGGCCACGATCGCGCTTTACCTTCGCGGTGAGCTGAGTGAGATTCCCGCGTTGCGCATGATGCAAATGTCGCCTGCTGCGGTTGCTGGGCGCGCACGGCAACTCGCAGCCCGCATCGCGGAGAAGCCGGGCTTTCACGTTGAAATTCGCGAGGGTGAGTCGGTGCTCGGCGGAGGCTCGACTCCGGGTCAAACGATTTCCACAACACTCGTCGCCGTTAGCCATCCGCAGCTCAGCGCGGACCAATTGGAATTCGGTCTTCGCCGCCATTCGCCACCCATCATCGCGCGCGTCGATCGCGACCAAGTCGTCCTAGACCTGCGAACGGTTTTCGAGGATCAAGATCAGGAAATTGTCGCGGCCTTGGGGCGCGTAAGTCAGACTGAAACGCAGGGCAAGTCAACTTGAAGGTCACAGCGCAGCCTTGAGCCGGGACCAAAAGCAGATTCTTCGCTCCGCACAGAATGACATGTCATCCTGAGCGCAGCGATCGATCCCTATTTCTCCGCAAGGATTAATCCTCGTGCAATCTTCAATCGGCAATCGAAAATCGGCAACGATGCACGCACTTTTCTTCGACGGCCGCCTCGAACTCCGCGAGGTGAAGCGGCCGCGACCCAAGCCAGGTGAGGCGCTGATTCGTGTCTTGCTGGCCGGCATCTGCGGAACCGACCTCGAGATCCTGAAAGGGTACTCCGGTTTTCGCGGCATTCCCGGACATGAGTTTGTAGGCCGCGTGGTGAAGTGCGGCGATCCGGAGTGGGTGGGCCGGCGGGTGGTGGGCGAGATCAACGTCACCTGCGGCGAGTGTAGTCTCTGTCTGCGGGGCCAAGGTCGCCATTGCCCACACCGGACCGTCATGGGCATCGTGAATCGTGACGGCGCGTTCGCGGAGCACCTCGCGTTGCCGGTTCGAAACCTTCACGTTGTCCCCGACGAGATTCCGGATGAGGCTGCAGTTTTCGTCGAGCCGCTCGCCGCGGCGGCGGAGGTCCTCGACTACGCGCGCGTCGTGCCTTCTCCCCGCGCCGCCGTGCTGGGAGACGGCCGGCTGGGGTTGCTCATCGCGCAGGTCTTACAGCATTTTGCGAGCAACGTCGTCGTGATCGGCAAGCACGCGTCCAAACTGGCGTTGGCGAGCTCGTGGGGCATTGAGACCGCTGATCTGCACCACACGAAACTTCGCGCCGCCAGCTTCTCCCTCGTGGTGGAGGCGACCGGCTCGCCTACGGGACTCGAAGAAGCTCTGCGCCTCGTCGAGCCACAAGGAACCGTAGTGATGAAATCCACTTTCCGCGAGTCGGCACAGTTTGACACGGCCAAGTTGGTGGTCGATGAGATCAAGCTGATCGGCTCGCGCTGCGGCAATTTTGCGACCGCCCTCGATTTGCTTCGAGCTGGAAGCGTCGACGTGCAAGCACTCATCTCGAAGAAGTTTCCGCTTCGCGCCGGGCTCGAAGCGTTTGAGTACGTTGAGACGAACAAATGTCTGAAAGTTCTCCTTCTCCCCGAGGGCAGTGCGGCCACATAACACGTCGGGATCCTTCTTGCGCGTTGACGCGCCGCACGCCGCTGAATAAGATGGAAGACGAGGAACCGTTGGATGACCTTGTCGAACCGTAGCCAGCGCCGCCGTGCATGGCTGGCCGCCATATGGGTGTTATTCGTCGGCGCAGCCGGCGGCTACTTGAGCGCTTCCCCAGCGCCGGACAAGAAGAAGCCGCAGTATCATCCGCCCCCTCCCAGAACCTTGCCGGAAAAGGTGGAACGGCTCGCGAGTCAGCTCTTGAGCGTGCCGCTTGACGAGTCTGATCCGATCACCAGTCAAATCCAACAGCTCGTTGTCGGCCACCTTCAGGATTGGTTCGCGACTCAGACGCCGGCCAGCACTCCCCGCGACGTCCCTTATGACGTGCAAGTCCGTCGGGAAATGGAGAAGGCTTTTTCCGAACTTCAATATCCTCTCTACGGTCAGTGCGTGGTGTTCTCACAATCTTGGAAGGGCGCGCTGCTGACCGGGGCCTCGTATACGCTGGGTTGGTCGGACTATGACCGCGCGAACGTCGTGGCGCTGTTTGAAACTCGCGACGGGAAAACTCGTCTGGCCGGCATCGACCATTTTGTTCCGCACACCGATCTTCACTACGCGTTCTTGCCGTCGCCGGACCCGGCCAGCTTTCGCTTTCTGGTTTATGGGACACGGCTCGGCAAAAGCCAGCCGCGGCTCTCCGCCATTCTTTACGGATACGACGGGCAGACGCTGAAATCTTTATGGCAGGCGCGCGATTTTTATGACGGGAAATTGGAAGTGGAGAATGACTCGATCGTTATCCGATATTTGAAGGAAGAGGAGTACGTCCGGGAGCAGGTCCATAATCGCAAGCCGCCGCGCCACTTGGCCATCTACAAACCCTCGCCGCAGGGGCTCACGCTCGCATCTGATCAGGAAATACCATTTTAAGATAATTATGAATGTTAAATTATGATTATAAACTGGGCGGAGCGTCCGTTCAGCGTTGATCGTCCAGCACTCATCCTTTTTCCTACTTGTTGACTCTGTCCTTGTAGGAGCCATCCGCCGTGTCCACGCGAATGGTTTCGCCTTCGCCGATAAACGGCGGGACCTGCACGATCAGGCCCGTCTCCGTCTTGGCCGGTTTGCCGACGTTGGTCGCCGACCCGCCCTTAATGCCGGGCTCCGTCTCGATCACTTTTAGGTCGACAGTGGGCGGCAATTCGACGTCCACGGGCCGCCCTTCGAAAAACACTACTTTCAGCATCACGTCGGGCACGAGGTAAGCCGCGCGATGTTCTACCACGTCCTTGTGCAGATGGATTTGCTCGTAGTTGGAGGTATTCATGAAGAAGAAAGAATCGCCGTCGGAGTAGAGGTATTGCATTTCGGTTTCGTCCAGGTTGGCGCGCTCCACCTCGTCGGTCGAGCGGAATCGGTAATCGCTCAGCGCGCCGGTGCGCAGGTTGCGCATCCGCGCTTGCACGAAGGCGCGCAGGTTGCCCGGCGTTCGATGCTCGGCTTTGTGAATGGAAAACAGGTCGCCGTTATGCTTGATGACCATCCCCGGACGCAGATCGTTCGCGTTCATGTCGAATCCTCTCTCAGCTCTCGTGTGGGTTTCAAATCAGGTAATCGGTCATCCCGGAGGCCGGCCCTGCAAGAACCCCGCAAGCTCCATTGTATCCACCGCGCCTCACTTCCGTCAACCATGCCGTCCCAACTCAGTTCACTCCTCGTGCAATCTCGCCTTGGCCCAATCTGCCCGGCCGTGCCTCATCAGACGGGTGGCGAGTGGCAAGTCGCCGGCGGAAAGCGGATTCGGGTTTCTCAGAAGCGTGCCCAGGCTCGTGTTTTCCTCGAACCCCTAAACCCGAATCCCGAACCCCATCGCTTCACTTGCCACTTCGTTCTCGGCAGCACTGTCTTATAATGCCGCCCATGGGGAACTCTCCCGCAAAACAGGGCGCCGACCAGTTCAGAGTTCGCCTGGACCGGCGCGACCCTTACCTCAGCATTCAGGCGATCAACGTCTTCGTTCGCGATCAGGACCGGAGCCTGCGATTCTATCTGGACCAGCTTGGCTTTAATCTGGCGGGCGACGTTCGGCTGCAATCCGGTGATCGCTGGGTGGCGGTTGCACCTCCCGACGGCACCGCCCTGATTTCGCTAATCGCGCCGAAGGCGGAATCTAAAGAGTTCAAGCTCATCGGCCGGTCGACCGGAGTGGTTTTCGTGACCGAAGATGTCCCGGCCAAGTTCCGCGAATGGCGGCAACGCGGCGTGCGCTTTCGTCACGTGCCGCGCTTGCGGCGCATCAAGTATCTGCGGCCTGAGCCAGCCTCGAATTCGTCTGATCCTTCGGCGCAGCCCGGCGAGCGGCAGCCGGTTTGGGGCGGAGTGTTCACGCGTTTCGAAGATGTGGATGGGAATTCGTTTGCCCTGGTGAGCTATGACGAGATCAGCCGCGCCGTAGAAGCTCAGCGCCACGTGGCGGCAGAGAAGTTGGAAGCCGAGCGCCGCGCCGCCCAGGAAATGGAGATTGCGAAGCAGGTGCAGGCGAGGCTTTTCCCCCAATCCTTGCCGCCCCTGCGCACACTCGAATACGCCGGCATCTGCATCCAGGCTCGCCAAGTGGGGGGCGACTACTACGATTTCCTCGATCTCGGCCGGGACCGCGTCGGGCTGGTGCTCGGCGATACTGTCGGTAAAGGCATCGCCGCCGCTCTTTTGATGGCCAACTTGCAGGCCAACCTGCGCGGCCAATGTGCCATCGCATTCAACCAGCCGCAGCGCCTCTTGCGATCGGTGAACCAACTTTTCTACGGGAATACGGCCGACGCCGCCTTCGCTACGCTCTTCTTTGGCGAATACGACGACAATAAGCGGCGCTTGCGCTACGCCAACTGCGGGCATCTCTCCGCTCTGCTCCTGCGAAGCGACGACACTCTGGAGCGCCTGGAACCTACGGGTACGGTGCTGGGCCTCTTCAAGGAATGGGACTGTTCGATCGGGGAACGCCGGCTCTTCTCAGGAGACACACTCCTCCTCTACACCGACGGCATCACCGAATCGTTTAACGATCGCGGAGAGGAATTCGGAGAGCAGCGCTTGATCGAAGTGTTGCGGCGGAATCGGGAGCTGCCGTCCCAACCGTTGCTCGCCTCCATTGTGGATGCCGTTCGTGAGTTCAGCCCTCATGAACAGCACGACGACATCACCCTCATCGTTGGCAAGTGCCGCACAAATGCCGCCGGCGCATCAGGCGCAGGAACGGCGGAGAGGTGAGCCAAGGGGTGTATACTTGCAGCCGTTGGGAGGTGCAAATCGCAGCGCCTGCCCCAGCGGGCATGCGCCGATCCCGCCCAGCACGATCGTTGCTACATCCTTTACCGAAGCGTATTCAGGCAAACCCTAACTTGGTGCGTCGGCCTATGGACGTTGTGACCTCCAGCCACGACCTGATCGAGAGGATTAAGGCCGGAGATCAGGAAGCTTTTGCGGCGCTGTTCAACAAGTATCGGCGCCGCCTGGCGGTCCTCATCCACTTCCGGCTAAGCCCTGAACTCCGCTCGTTCGCCGAAGTGGATGACATCCTACAGGAGGCGTGGCTCCGAGCGTTTCGCGACTTTGCCCAATTCACCTACCGGTCGCCGGGAAGCTTCATGAGCTGGCTGGCGCGCATCGCCGACCACGCGATGGCGGACGTCGCGCGTTCTCAGGGCCGGCAGAAGCGCCACGCCGTCGAGATGCTGCGCTTTCGATCCGCCAGCAACCCAGCCGGGCCCGAGCCACTCGACAGCAAAACACCGAGCCGGCTCCTAGCGCAAGAAGAGAGCCTGCGCCGATTGCTGGACAAGCTGAATGCATTGCCCGAGGACTACCGGCAGGCGATTCTGCTGATGAAGGTGGAAGGCCTTTCGACCCCGGAGGCGGCGGAGCGGCTGGGGAAGTCGAAGGAGGCCACAGCCCTGCTGCTGCATCGCGCCGTCAAGCGGTTTCGGGCTCTTGAAGAGCCGAGCGGATAGTGACCAAGCCCATGGCTGAAGACTCGGGCCAGAAACGGCAAGAGACCGAGGAAGGTGGCGGGCGCGAGCAGCTCCTCGCCGACGCCGTGGCCGATTACCTTGACCGCCAGGCGCGCGGCGAAGCTCCGAGCATCGAGAGCTTTTGCCGCACGCATGGAAGCCTGGCCCAGGACCTGAAACCGCTGCTCGAAGCCCTGGAAGTAATTGAAGTAACGCTTCGGCCTGAGCCGCCAGTTGTCCCCGGCCCCCATCGCGACAGCCAGCTTCCCGAGTTCCTTTCCGGTCACAAGATTCTGAGTGAAATCGGATCCGGCGGCATGGGCTGCGTCTACCTCGCCGTCGATGAAAGGCTGGGGCGCAAGGTGGCCATCAAAGTCCTCAGTCCCTGCTTCCGCGACAATCCTCTGCTGCGTGAACGCTTCATGCAAGAAGCGCGCGCCATGGCCAAGCTGCGACATCCCAACATTGCCCACATTTACAGTCTTGGACCGCCCGATGAAGCGCCACACTTTGTGATGGAGTATCTGGAAGGCGTTCCCTTGACTGAAGCCGCTCGCCCCTTGACGCTACGCCAGAAGGCCGAGCTGATGCACAAGGTGGTCCTGGCGGTGGAGTTTCTGCACCAGCACCAAGTGATCCACCGCGACCTCAAGCCGGGCAACATCCTCGTAGGGCCGGAACTGGAACCGAAAGTCCTGGACTTTGGGCTGGCCCTGCAGACGGGCGAACATGCAACCCGACTGAGCTCGCCCGGCGACGTCGTAGGTACGCCCAATTACTTCTCGCCGGAACAGGCGGGCGGCAGCTCGCCGCTCGACGTGCGCAGCGATGTCTTCTCGCTGGGGGCGATCTTCTACGAACTGCTCACCGGCGAGGTGCCTTTTCGAGGCGAGACGTTTCCCGCGTTGATTCAGCGCATTTGCCAGGACGATCCGGTGTTGCCCCGGCGGCTCGACCCCGCGATTCCGGGCGATTTGCAGAACATCTGCCTGAAGGCCTTGGAGAAGAATCCTGCCGAGCGATACAGCTCGGTCCGGGAAATGGCCAGTGACCTGGAACGCTTTCTGGCCGAAGAGCCGGTCCTGGCGGTCCCCACCTCGTACGCACGCCTTATGGCCGGGAAGATTGACCAGCACTTGCGTGAACTCGAAGGCTGGAAGCAGGACCACATTGTTTCCGAGCAGGAGTTTGACGCTTTTCGCAGGCTCTACGACCGGCTGGTGGATCGGGAGGACGCATGGATTATGGCTGTGCGCCGCCTGACGCTTTCACAGGTCACCCTCTACTTTGGCGCCTGGATCCTGGTGCTGGGCGCGGCGCTGGTGATGCTCTTCAATTATCCGCATCTTTCCGGAACCCCGGCGGTGCTGGTGGTGAGCGCGGCGGCGGCCTCGACAGCGTGGGTGGGCGTTCGTTCCTGGCAGCGGGAGCAGCGTCGCATCGCCATCGCCTACTTGTTGGCTTTCTGCCTGCTGTTGCCGGTCGCCTTGCTGGTGGGCATGGACAGGATCGGACTCCTGACCGGCCTCACCCGCAACGATCAGACCCTGGAGTTTTTTGCCCGCTTCGAGTCGTTCAAAAGGACCACAAACGCCCAACTTTGGTGGTCCGTTCTCCTCTCGCTTCCGGTCTACTTCTGGCTTCGGCGTTTCACGCGCGCCTCGGTGTTCTCGCTGGTAGAAGCAGTCATGGCTGCGGTGCTCAGTGTGGTCTCGCTCCTCCGCATGGGCATGCTGGGATGGCTCGATTCCGACCCGGGAAAGGTCTACTTTGAACTCATCCCGTTTGCGGCCCTGTTTTTCCTGGTAGGCATGCTGATTGAGCGATTCAGGTATCCGGCCGATTCGCGGTATTTCTATTCGGTGGCCGTCGTGGCCACGTTCATCAGCTTGAGCGGCGTGGCATTGTTCCACGAGCCATACGCGGATTGGCTCAAGCGGGTGGCGCCCAGAACGCGAGGACAACTGGAATACCTTTTCATTATCAACGCCGGCGTTTATCTGCTGCTGCAATTCCTCTGCGAGAGACTGCCTTTGGCGCAAATGCGCGCCGTAGCCAAGACGTTTCGCTTCGTCATACCCGGCCATGTGCTGACCTCGCTGCTCCTGCTGGGACTGGCCGCCTCCGATCTATGGGAAAAATCCCCCTCGAGCGCCGCGCTGCGCCACGAGGCACGTTTCTTCGAAATCGTATTACCGCTGGCCGCCTCCCTTTTTGTGTTCGGAAGTGTGCCCAAGCAGTTGAAGAATTACCTCGCAACCGGCCTGCTGTTTCTGGCCATTGGCATCGTGCGCCTCGAAGAGGACCTCTTCAAACAGCGCGCCACTTGGCCGCTTGGCCTGCTCGTAGCCGGCCTCCTGCTGATGCTTGCCGCTGCAAATTACTCCCCCTTGCGTATGGCCGTCAGCCGAGCGATCCGTCGGCGTCCGTGAAGACTGAGATCGACGAGTAAATTCCGGGGCCCGGGGCTCTACGCTCGAGCGTGCCGCTCGCGCGGCGGTCAGGATGGCCGCTGCCCCAGCCGCCGGGGCGGCCGCGTTACTCCAACGCGAACTCTGTGCACTCGGTGTTCGAGTCTTCTGTCTTAAGCTTCAGTTCTTCTCGGCTGGCCGCGATTCTCGGTCACCAACAAACGTGACGTAGGTCACTGCCAGTCATACTCACTCATGCAAATGTTTGAGAACCAAACTCGGCCTGTCGAAGCGTGCACGGCGCAAGGGCGGCGGTGCAATCCAGGGCCAGGGATCTCGCTATACCGTTCCAGGAAAGAAAACGCAACCGCGCTGATCTCGCGCTTATCTTTCAGCGCTGGCGCAGAGAGCAGCAGGCCATGAGACTTCAGGTTGAGGTGGAACGCGAACAAGGGGCCGAGTTTCGGAGTTGTGACACTTTTGAAACTGTCACACGGCCTGTAGCGCGTCGCTAGCGTTTCTGGCAATTTCGGGTGCAAGACGTTGAAACGGTGTCGAGAAGGTTTCGAGTTCGAATTCGCAAGCAATCGCTGCGAAGGCCAGTGATTGAGTGACGACGAGAAAGGCCAGGCGGGAATCATGGCCATCAACGTCGGCTTAGACATCGGCACAGCAAGTCTCAAGCTCGCGGCTGTCGGGCAAGCGGCGGACGCTGAACCTCTGCGCGCACTGTCCTGCAACTCGGGCAGTTTTTTCGCGTGCCGCTTCCCTGAAAACAGCTCGCTTGCAAGCTGCCCATTGGTTCTTTCCCAGTATCGCAGGACTCATGCCAGCCCAGTGCTACCCACATACAAGCTGCTGCGCGAACTTTTCGACCGCTTGCCCGCCCGAAGCGTAGAAGGCGTCCGCATCACTGGCTCGGGGGGGCGGTTGATCGCCGAACTGCTCGATGCCCCGTTCGAAAACGAGTTTCGTGCTGTGGCGACAGGTATCCGGGCGCTGCATCCCGACGTGCGGACGGTTTTTGAAATGGGGGGTGAGTCTTCCAAGTATTTGCAGCTCGATCCTTCGACAAGCTTCGGCCCAACGGGCATCGTGGATTATCGGACCAGCGCCGAATGCGCGGCGGGCACCGGGTCCTTCATCGATCAGCAAGCCGCTCGGCTGCTCTACGCGGTTGAAGACGTTGGCCCGGCGGCATGCCGCGCCAATTGCGCCGCACGGATTGCGGGCCGGTGCTCGGTTTTCGCCAAGACCGATATGATTCACGCCCAGCAGCGGGGCTCGACCACCAATCAGATTCTCCGCGGACTTTGCGAGGCGGTGGCGAGGAATTTCAAATCGAGCATCGTCAGAGGCAGCGCTGTTTCGCCTCCCGTCGCTTTCATCGGCGGCGTGGCAGCGAACACCGGCGTGGCCGAAGCGATCCGGCAGGCTTTCAAATTGGATACCGCAGATTTCTTGATTCCGGAACTTCACGCTTGGATGGGCGCCATTGGCTCGGCCATCCTGGAAACGAGGGATGTCCGAAAGCGGCCTCTCCAGCCGATTGATCTGCTCCAGCAGCAGGCGAGCAAGGCGAACTTCGAGTCGAGCAAACCGCTTTCTCTGAGCAATGTCGTTCTCTTGCGCGATCGCGTTCAACCGATTGCCGGTTTGAAACCCGGGGAGAAAATCGAAGCCTACCTGGGCATCGATGTCGGATCGGTCAGCACGAATCTTGTTGTGCTCGATGGAAATGGGAACCTTCTGAAAGAGATTTATGTCCCCACGCAGGGACGTCCCATCGAGGTGGTGCAAACCGGCCTGCGGGAAATTGAGTCCGAGCTGGGCGGCTCCCTCGACATTCGCGGGGTAGGAACTACCGGCTCAGGGCGGGAACTCACCGGCGAGTTTGTCGGTGCGGACACCGTCAACGACGAAATTACCGCACACAAGACCGGCGCGATGTACGTCTGCGAGCAGATGGGCATGGAGCCCGTCGACACGATCTTTGAAATCGGCGGGCAGGATTCGAAGTTCATCCGCCTCGATCAAGGTGTCGTGGTGGACTTCGCCATGAATGAGGCTTGCGCGGCAGGCACGGGATCGTTTCTGGAAGAACAGGCCGCGAAGCTGGGGATTTCCATTCAAGACGAGTTTGCCCGATTGGCGCTGGCCTCCAGGCAACCGGCGCGGCTGGGCGAGCGCTGCACCGTTTTCATGGAGCGGGACGTGACCGCGCTCCTGGCCAAGGGCGCCGCGGTCGGTGATCTGGCCGCGGGGCTGGCCACCTCCGTAGCCCTGAATTATTTGAACCGCGTTGTGCGGGGCCGGAAGATCGGCAAGGTGATTTTCTTTCAGGGTGGCACGGCTTACAACGACGCCGTGGCCGCCGCCTTTTCCCAAATACTCGGCAAGACTATTATCGTCCCGCCGCACAACGGCGTGATGGGAGCCATCGGCATGGCCCTGCTGGCGCGGGAGCGCATGAAAGGCGCCGTGCGCACCAGCCGGTTCCGAGGCTATGACCTGCGCCGGGTCCATTACACCTCGCGCGACTTCATCTGCCGCGCATGCTCGAATCACTGCGAGATGAAAGAGTTCGTCATTGACGGCGAGCGAAGCTACTGGGGCGACCAATGTTCTGACAAATTTCGCAAGCGGTCGCGGTCCGACCGCCAGCCGGTGATTCCAGATCTGATGGAGTTTCACGACAAGCTGCTGCTCGAATCGGTTCGTCCGGCTCGCGATGGCCGTCCCAAGATCGGCATCCCGCGCGCCATGTTTTTCTATGACCGGTTTCCTTTCTGGTCCGCCTATCTCCAGGAACTGGGATTCGATATTGTGATCTCGTCGGAAACGACGCGCTCCATCGCCACGACCGGAGAGGAGTTGGCGATGGCGCAGCCCTGCTTTCCGGTACAGGTTGCTCACGGGCACGTTTGGGACTTGCTTCAAAAAGGGGCGGAGCACATTCTCCTTCCCAACGTCGTGAATGCGGAAGCGCCCCCCAGCGTTTTGCCCTCACACCTCTGCCCGTGGAACCAAACGCTTCCCTTTGTGGTGCGCGCAGTTCCCCAACTCGCCAGCCCGAATGGCCGGTATCTGATACCCACGATTCACTTCCGATTGGGTCGCCAGGGCGTGCTGGAGGAGCTCCGGGAGTTTGCGCCTACGCTGAAAGTCTCACACCGGGAAAGCGACCGCGCTGCTCTTGCAGGCTATTCGGCACAGGAGCGCTTTAACCAGGCCTTGCTTCAGGCCGGCGCGGAGGTGCTCCGCCGACTTGACCACACGGGCGAGCCGGCGGCGGTGTTGGTGGGTCGTCCTTACAATCTCTATGACCGTAGCGTGAACTGTGACCTGCCCAGAAAGCTGCGTGCGCTCTACGGCGTGAATGTCCTCCCCATGGACTTCCTGCCGCTGGACGCCGAGGACATTAGCGGCGTGAATCCCAACATGTTTTGGAATTCGGGGCGCCGGATTCTGGCGGCCGCCCAATTTGCCAGCCGCTTCCCAAACCTGCATCTGATTTACATTTCGAATTTCAAGTGCGGGCCCGATTCCTACATCAAGTCCTTCTTCGGCGACGCGGCCCGCCGCCCGTCGCTTGTGCTCCAGTTCGACGGCCACTCGAACGACGCGGGCTATCTCACGCGCGCCGAGGCCTATCTCGACAGCAAGGGGTTATTGCGATGTTTACCTTCAAGCACACTCACACGCGGCCGAAGCTAAAGGCGGGCGATCCGCTGGCCGGCAAAAAACTCTATATCCCGGTGATGGCCGAGGGCATGTCCGAGGTCGTCGCAGCCATCTTCCGCTGGATGGGCGTCGAGACCTGCGTGACCCCGCCCTCCGATAAACGCACCCTGGAATTGGGCGGTAAATTTACCAGCGGCGATGAGTGCTACCCGGCCAAAATCGTCCTCGGCGATTTCTTGCGCGCCATCGAAGCGCCCGGATTTGATCCCAAGCGGGCGGTGTTTGTCCTGCCCACCACCGACGGGCCGTGCCGCTTCGGGCAATATGTGCCGCTTTTCAGGCGCATTTTGCGCGAAATTGGATATCACGATATTCCCATTCTTTCTCCCACCGATGAGACTGGGTACAGCGATTTCGGGAAAAGCGCTACGCGATTTGTCCGCACAGCCTGGCGCGCCGTGGTCGCTTCCGACGTTTTGCGGCGATGCCTGCTGAAGACGCGGCCTTACGAAACCGTCTCTGGCGCCGCCGACGCCGCCTTTCATGCCAGCTTGGGCGACTTGTGCGAGACGATCGAATACTCCTGCGCCGACGCGGCCTGCCAGCTCCGCAGTCTGGTCGAATGTCTGACTCGCGCCCGCGGCCACTTTCGCAGCGTGCCGGCGCGCTACGACACGTCATTTCCTCTCATCGGAGTCGTCGGCGAAATTTTCTGCCGCCTGAATGCTTTTTCCAACGAAGATTTGATACGCCGATTGGAGAAGCATGGCGCGGAAATTTCCTTGAGCCACGTGAGCGAGTGGGTGGCCTACACCAACGAACATCAAGCCCAGCGCCTGCGCTTGAATCGGCAGATGTTCTCCCTCGAACTGCTGGGCGAGAAGGTGCGTTCGCACTTTCAGCATTATGACCAACGCATGTTACTTGCGCCGTTTGCCGAGGATTTCGAGGGCTACGAGGAGCCCGAAATCCCTGAGGTGTTGAAACTCGCCGAGCCCTACCTTCCCGCACGCGGAGTGATCGGTGAAATGTTGGTGAGCGTCGGGACCGCCGCGTATTGGGCGAAGCACGGCGCCGATGGGATTATCGACATCAGTCCGTTCACGTGCATGAATGGCATTGTGAGCGAAGCAATCTATCCCAAACTCAGCCACGACTTGGGCGGCATCCCTATCCGCAGCTTTTATTTTGATGGGACGCAATCCGACCTCGATCGCGATCTGGGAATCTATCTCGAGCTGGCACGCAGCTATCGCGAGCGGAAACCGTATCCTCGCTGTTATCCCTCCTATTTCAAGCCCCAGGCGGCGGTTGGCCGCCAAGATGCCGTGCGATGCGGTACAGGCAGACGACAGTACTCTTCGGAAGGCATGAGCGACCGCGGACTTCCCAAGGACTGGCGGCTGGCGCATGACTTGTTGCGGAGAGGTGCGGTGCGATAGGGCTCAGGTTATAGTCGGTCTTGAGTCGAATCACTCCGTGCTCGCGCCGAGCGAGACGAGGCGCTCTCTAGCAGAGAGCCACAGTCAGGGTCTAATCTCCACCCCGTCACCCGCCCGAGCTATTCCCACCCCAAGAAATTCCGGGCGGCAGTGCAATTCAGGGCTTGCGATGTCGCTATACCGTAGTGGGAGAGACAGAAAACCGCGCGCCGATATCCCGACTGGTTATTGGCTGGGCAGGCGCGCGGATGACCTGTACGTCAAGGTCTGGGAGGAATTTATGCGAGCAACCAAGCTTTTGGTGGTCACGGCCGCAGCACTTCTTATGGTCTCTTGCGGGCCGGCGCTGACTTTGAGCCCATTGTTTGAGGACTCCGAGCTGATTCTTGACCCCGCTCTGCTAGGAAGTTGGGGTGATGGCCAAACCTCCATGATGTTTGAACGCGGCGAAGGGAAAACCTATAAGCTCACCTATCGCGATGGAACCAAGGTGAGCGTTCTTGTGGCTAAGCTGGGGCGCCTGGACGGCCAGATGTTTCTGGACATCTATCCGGTTGACAACGAGGGCGACCAATCCGAAAAAGAAGCTTACGCCCCGCGGATACCGATGCACACCGTGCTGAGAGTGGAAGTCGACGACGACCAATTGGTTCTGGACAGTCTCGATGAGGACTGGGTCCAAAAGCAAGCGGATGAGGGCGGCATCGAGCTCGACGCCGAACACGTTCTGAAAGCCGGCGACGACCTCTTCATTACTTTATCGACAGCCAAGCTGCAAGATTTTGTTCGCAACCATGCCTACGACGATGAAGCTTTCCCGCCCTCGGACCCGCTGCCCCGCCTTGGGGGAATATCATGACAGGCTAGGCTGAGCGCAGCGACGGATTCTTCGCTTCGCTGCTCCCGCTCTGCGGGATCAGAACGACATATCATCCTGAGTCCGTCAGTACACGAGCCTCGAGACCGACGGACAAAGGATCTGGCTCTTTCCTTACACCCTGCGTTGAGCCGCGAAATCGTGCCCCGCAATTTTAACCGTCGCTTAACAATGTGAACTCGGCCTTTGGTATATATTACGCTGCGGCAAAAAGGGAGACGCTGATGTGCGTCGGCAAACTGAGGATGTCGTTATGCCTTGCAATCGCCTTAATGACTCATGGCGTTTTGGCTTCGGCCTTAGGCAAGCAACGGCGCACGGTTTCGAGCGATGGGCTGCAAGCGCCAGCCGGCGAGCGCCCTACGGTGATCAATCCTGCCGGAGAGACAGTTCTCCCCAACGGACGCCTGATCACGCCGCGCGGCAGGCAAATCACCGTAGCGCCGCATCCCTTTGGCCTCGCCCTCAGCAGGGACGGCAAAGCCCTGGTCACCGTCAACAGCGGGACAAATCCGTTTTCCATTTCACTGATCAGCGGCTTCGATGGCACGTCTCCAAACGTCCAGCAGATTCCGCCTGGCTTCAAATTGCCCGACGCCGACCCGGAAAGTGTGTACATGGGCGTGGCCATTGCGCCCGACGGCAAAACGCTCTACGTGGCGGAGGGCAACAACGGTAGGGTCGGGATATTTGATATGGCCGGTCATCATCGCGTGGGTGCGATCAGCTTGGACGGTCACTTTGGAGGAACGAATTACGCCAACAGCCTGACCGGCGACATGCAGCTTTCACCCGAGGGCAGGTACCTATACGTGCTGGACGTGGCGCATTTCCATCTGGTGATTTTGGACGTGGATGCACGACAAATCGTATCGCGCATTTCCGTAGGGCGGCTGCCGTTCGCCTTGAGTCTCTCTCCCGACGGGCGGCGCGTCTACGTTTCAAACGTTGGCACATTTTCGTACTCACTTGTTCCCGGTTATGATGCCGACAGTCCGAGGCACACCGGCCTTGATTTTCCGCCTTACGGATATCCTTCCGCGGCAGCCGAACAGGGCGTTCAGGTCGACTCGCGGCGAATACCCGGGCTCGGCGACCCAAACCTTTCCGAATCCAATTCCATTTGGACGATTGACGTATCGAATCCTTCGGCTCCGCGCGTGACGGCAAAGATTAGGACCGGATTGCCAGTGGGGAGTGGTTCGGTGAGCGGGAGCAGCCCTGGCGGCGTGGTGGGCGGGCGCGGCAGAGTCTATGTATCGAATAGCGCACAGGACAGTATTACTGAGATAGATGCGCGTTCGGGGCGGGTCAAGAAGACCCTCGGGCTCGAGCCGGCCGCGGCCGTGAAAGGCCTGCGCGGCGTTCTCCCCTTCGGGCTGGCGTTGAGTCCGGATGAAAAGCGCCTCTATGTGGCCTGTGCCGGCATCAACGCCGTGGCAGTGATCAACGTGCCCAAATTGAAAGTGTTGGGTTACATCCCGGCCGCGTGGTTTCCTGCCCGCGTTCTGGTGAGCCAGGACGGGAAAACATTCTTCGTTGTCAATGCCAAGGGTTTTGGCGCGGGAGCGAATGGCGGTCCCGATTTCCATCCCGGCCCCGAAGGGACCTACATCGGTGACATCACCAAGGGAACTGTATCAATCATTCCGGCTCCTGACGCGGCCACTCTCAAGAATGATACGGAACAAGTCTTAAAGAACAATGGTTTCCTTCCCGCGGGTGGCGATCCTAGCCGGGCAGCATCATCTCTGCGCATTTTCGCGACGAGCCCCGCACCGTCCGCTACAGGGCAGGGCGGGGACGCGAGTTCGAAAATCCATCACGTGGTTTTTGTCGTCAAAGAGAACCGGACGTTCGATCAAGTGTTCGGCGACATTAGTGAGGCACGCGGTGCGCGCGTGAACGCGGAGCCATCACTCGCCGAATACGGAGAAGACGCCACCGTTCGCCTGGAAGACGTACCCGAGGGAGCACAAACAAGGATTCCTGCGGCAGTTCCTCACGTGAACGTCACGCCCAATCATCACGCCCTGGCTCGGCAGTTTACCTTTAGCGACAACTTCTACGCCGACTCCGACGTTTCGGTGGATGGGCATCATTGGCTGGTGGGCAACTATCCCAATGAAGTCGTTGAACTCGGCTGGCCAGCGGGCTACGGAGGCAAGCTGGATTTCAAGCCTGACGCTGGCGCTCCCGGCCGGCTCGAGATCGGTGGTTCCAGCCCGTGGCCCGAGTCTTATCTGGAAGCAGGCTCGCTCTGGGAACACCTGGCGCGCCACGGCATTTCGTTTCGCAACTATGGCGAGGGATTTGAATTGCCCGGGCAAGACGAAGGCACGGGAGAATTGCCAACCGGAATCCGTGAGGTAGTGAATGTGCCGATGCCGAAGGTTCTGTTCGAAAACACTTCGCGAATCTACCCAACCTTCAACACCAACATTTCCGACCAGTACCGCTTGCGCCAATTTCAACAGGAATTCCAGACCCGCTATGCATCGGGCAAGGAACCGCTGCCGCAATTCATTTACATTTGGCTGCCTAACGACCACACGGCTGATCGGCGGCCCGCGGACGGTTTCCCTTACCGCGCCTCTTACGTCGCCGATAACGACTTGGCCCTGGGAAAGCTGGTCGAGATGTTTTCCCACAGCCCCTTCTGGCAGGACATGGCCATTCTTGTGACGGAAGATGACGCGCAGGGCGGCGTCGATCACGTCGACGCGCACCGCACACTCTTGATGGTGATCAGCCCTTACGCGCGCCAAGGCGTATCGCACGTTCACGCCAGCTTCACCAGTATTCTGAAGACTGTTGATTTGATTTTCGGCTTGCCGCCGCTCAACCAATACGATGCCGCCGCCAGCGACCTCTCCGATTGCTTTACGGACCAGCCCGATTTCACGCCTTATCAAGCTCTCCCACCCGACACCAGGATTTTTGATCCCCGGGCGGTCAGAGAGCCCGGCGAGGACCTACAGACCGGGGGTGTGCACCCATCAGAACCCATGGACGACCCAGCCACAATTCGCAAAGAACACCGGCAGAGGTTGCAGGGAGAGGAGCAACCGCAAAAAAGCAAGAGCGATCGACCAGGGACTAGCGATGAATGAAGAGAACGATGAATGATGAATCTTTCTTCTTCACGGTCGCTCGGAACGCTATTTGTGTCCGTACGGCCTCTGTGTCCTCCCAGGTCAGATAGGACTCGACACAGAGTTCACTGAGATTCTCCGTGTTCTCTGGGTTGAATCTTCAGAGGCATGGAGGACACAGAGAGTCTCGTTTTGGTTGGGGCCGCCGGCCTGCTGTAGGGCCGAACGGTGTTCGGCCAAATCGTGGCACGAACCGAGTTCTAGTTGCGGAGCGTGCAACACTGGCAGAGGGGTGAAACAGCAAGGGAATAGGGAGTGGGCGGTTGAGCAAGGAACCCCGTTCGGCCTTACTCCCGACTCCCTGCTCCCTGTCCTTCCTTCCCTCTGCCAGTTTTTTGCGCACCCATCGGGCCATCGCGAAACCATATCGCGCCGCACATCTGCGGTTCGGCGGCTACCCGACTAAGGACACAAACCTGAGAACGGGATTAACGAGGACCGGTCCGCACCAGATCACGTTCTTGGGGGTGGCTGTGGCATGGACTCACGCTCACTAGGACCACAGGTCACTCATAACGGAGCGCGGTCATAGGCTCCACGTGGGCCGCTCGTCGCGCGGGGATGGCCGCAGCAAGTAGAGACACAGCAAGCATCACCACCACACCGAGAACTATCGAACCAGGATCTCCAGGCGCGACTCCATAAAGCAGGCTGCCGACAAGGCGCGGCAACGCCAGGGCGGCGGCCAGTCCGATGCTCACTCCAATCAGAACCGGAACCAGGGACTCGCGCACGATCATGCGGACCACATGGCCACGCTCTGCTCCCAGCGCCATGCGAATTCCGATTTCCTTGGTTCGCTGCGTCACGGCATAAGTCAGCACGCCGTATAAACCAACGGAGGCGAGGCCGAGCGCAAGAATCCCAAAGAAACCCGAAAGCATAGCGATCAGGCGCTCGTGGGCCATGGCGTCGTTGAGATACTCCTCGATCGTGCGGACGCGCATGACAGGCACATTGGGGTCCATGTCGCGCAGTTCCCGGCGGATTCCCGCGATTACAGGAGCCGCACTTCCTGCAAAGCGCACCTCGAGCCAGCGCACATCGGGCCCGTTCGACCAACTTGGCTCGTCGATGATGCCTTCCCGGTCGGAGTCTCTGACGCTCCCATAGTGCGCATTTTTCACGACGCCGACTATTTGGAGAGCGTCTTGAGCGGTGTAGGTATCTTCGTAGCTGAGATGGCGACCAACTGGATTCGCATCGCCAAACATGTGGCGCGCCAGCGAGTCATCGATGATGCAAACCCGCGAGGCATTGGCGGGTGTCTCGCTGCTGCCGCCACTCGACCGGCCAATTGCCGCAATGAGGCTTCCGCCCGGCGTCACGGCGGGTTCATCCTCAGACCGAAAGTCGCGGCCGAGCAGGAGCGGGATTCCGAGTGTGGTGAAGTATCCCGAGGTGACCGGATTGGAAAGCGCGAAGAGTTGCTCGCCGGCTTTGGGCTGGTATCCCTCGGCCGAGAAGGTCATCGAGCGCATGTAGTTGCTCAGCGGGGTCATGGCGGACAGGGCGGCGCCATGGACACCTTGAACACCGCGTGCGCGCTCCAGTAACTGGTCGTAGAACGTTCGCAGCCTGTGCCCCTGATAGCCCAGGTTAGTAGGATCGATGTCAAAAACTGCAATCTTCTCGCGTTGGAAGCCCAGATCCACGTTCAGAAGATTCCGCAGCGTGCGGATAAATAGGCTCGCGCCGACCACCAGGGCTAATGACAAGGCCACTTGCACCGCTACCAGTGCTTTCGTAAGCCGCAACCGGGAGCCGCCCTGGGTGGCCGAGCCGCCGTCCTTGACGCTTTCGGCAAGCGTCATCTGGGTGGCGCGGAACGCAGGCGCGAGGCCGAAGAGTATGCCAGTAACCACGCTGATGGCCGCAGAGAATCCTAAGACCAGGAGGTCGGGGCGGAGATGCAAACTCGGATCGAGAACACTCGTTTTCGCGAGAGCCGATACGCCGAAATAGGCGAAACACAACCCGAGCGTTCCACCCGCAGCCGCCAGCACGAGACTTTCGGTCAGGAGTTGCCGGATGAGACAGCCACGCGTCGCGCCGACCGCCAGGCGCACCGCGATCTCCTTCCGCCGCTCGGTGGCGCGCGAGAGCAGCAGATTGGCCACGTTGGCGCAGGCGATCAGCAGCACGAGGCCCGTCGCTATCGCCAAGGCCTTGAGCGGATCCACCATTTCCTTGGGAAAGGAAGTGGCGCGGGCGCCCGGGGCCAACGTGATTTGGTCCTGCCCGTATTTCCCGCGCTTGTGGCCGGCCTTCACGGCGGCATCATTTACCGCCTCCACGGCCTGCGCCCACAGCACCTGCATGCCGGCCTGAGCCTGCTGCATCGACATCCCAGGCTTCAACCGTGCCATGGTGACAAGCCAGTTCATGTTGGTGGTGTTCCAGGCGCGCTCGGCCGAGGGCGTGGTTATCGGGAACATGGTCAGGGGAATAAAGGCATCAGCCTCGTCGCCGTTGAAGAGACCGCCAAAGCCCTTTTCCGCGATGCCAACGATTTCGAGCGGATAGCCGTTCACGGCAAGCTTCCGGCCGACGACCTTCAAGTCGCCCGCGAAGCGCCGCCGCCAATAACTATACGAGAGGACCACGATGGGCGATCCTCCCTGGGTCATATCGTCGGAGGGGGCGATCGCCCGGCCGGCAGCGGACCCAATGCCCAGAGTTTGGAAGTAGCTGCCGCTCACGTACTGGGCGTGGCCGACCTCCACGACCGGCGCGCCTTCGGGCCGGAGACCTGTAGCAAGGTTGCGGCTGCTGGCGAACATGCCGGAGAAAACCTGATTGTGGTCACGGTACGCGCAGTAGAAAGGGTAGGCATCGCTGTATCCGCCTTCCAGCTTCACCAGTCGGCTGGGCTCGCGCGCCGGAATCGACCAGAGCAGAAGTTGATCTACAAGGCTGAAGATTGCTGTGTTGACGCCGATGCCGAGCGCCAGGGAAGCCACCGCAATAGCTGTGAACCCCGGACTCCTCCGCATCATCCGCATTGCGTAACGCAAGTTGCCAGTGGTGCCAGACATGAAGGCCATATAGCACCCGTTCCCATCCTAGTCAATGACGGCTTTCACGTGAGGAGGATGTGTAATCTTTTGGGCAGTTGAGAGGTGAGGGTCGCCGTCGGCGCTGTGGGAATGTGGAAATCCGGCGACTTTTGCCGGATTTCCAAGCGCGGTGGAAAAGTCAGCCGTTCAGACTTTTCC
>JBEKEZ010000020.1:0-96449 GCA_050013575.1 Terriglobia bacterium
TGCCCCTTTTCTGCCTCGTGCAATACCTGCAACCGGTCCCGATCTCGTTGGCTCATCCACAGCTCCTGTTGTCTTTGCATCCCGACATCTTGCCGGTTCCCAACAGGAACTTCTTACTTTGCTGGAATAGGATCTTTTCACGTTGCTGCGACAGGCGCCAGCCGCTGCGTGAGTGCTCCCCAATCTTGTAGTAGAATGATCGCTATGAATTTGTTTTCGCGGCGTTTGCTAGCATTCCTGCCAGTCACCGATTCCTCAGGACGCGCTCGAAATCCAGCCCCACTGAGTCGCGGGGATCGCCCTGCAAACCGGCGCGCTTCGACTGTGCACAATCCGATCGTCGCCGCCCTCATCATCGTTTTGTTCGTGGCGCCGGCGGCTCTCGGTTCGGGAGGACCCAAAAACGAGGCTCTCACGGTGAAGGAGCCGGAGCTGCCGCGGGTGCTTATTGACACGAAGTTCCCGTCGGCAGCAGGATACATTGAAGTTAAGGTGCCCGCCGACGGAAACCTCAAGGACGCCATCGAAAAGGCCTCGTGCAATCCGAATGGGACCGTGCTAAGGCTGGCGGCGGGAGCGACGTTTACGGGAACCTTCACTCTGCCCGCCAAGAACTGTGCTCCGGGACAATGGATTATCATCCGCACCGACACCGAGGACTCCAATCTTCCGCCGCCGGAATCACGTATCACGCCTTCCTTCGCACCGACCCTCGCAAAGATCTTCAGTCCCAACGTCGCGCCCGCTGTCAAGACCGCGAGCGGCGCTGAACATTACTGGTTCATGGGGGTTGAGATCGGTGTTGCCAATGACACACGAATGAGTTATGCGGTGATCGAAATCGGTGACAAGGAATCCGCTCTTTCCGACCTGCCCCACCATTTCGTCTTTGACCGCTGCTACGTTCACGGAAATGAGGCTGGAAACATCAGGAGAGGATTGGCTGCGAACGGCGCTTCCATTGCCGTGATCAACTCTTATTTTGAGAACTTTCACGTGGCTGGGGAAGATACGCAGGCGATCGCAAGTTGGAATGGTTCCGGTCCGTTCAAAATCGTCAATAATTTTCTCGAAGCGTCCGGCGAGAACGTCATGTTTGGGGGCGCCATGCCATTTGTCCCCGGTGTCATTCCGTCCGATATCGAAATTCGACGGAACCACTTCTTCAAGCCTCTTTCCTGGAAGCTAGGCGACCCGAGCTTTAAGGGCAGCACCTGGACCGTGAAAAATCTTCTGGAGTTCAAGAACGCCCAACGTGTATTGGTGGAGGGCAATGTTCTTGAGAACAATTGGGCTCAAGCGCAGTCAGGTTTTGCCGTGCTGTTTACGCCTCGCGGTGAGCGAGGCCGATGTCCCTGGTGCACCGTGGCTGATATCACTTTCCGCCACAACATTCTCGCCCACTCCGGAAGTGGCTTCAACATAGCCGGGCAAGACAACACCAGCCCAAGCGAGCCCTCCCAGCGCATCTGGATTCACGACAACCTGGTGCTCGACATTGACGGCATGAAGTGGGGCGGCGCCGGCAGGCTGTATCAAATCCTCAACGGGGGCCGGGCCCGCGTGCTCGCTCCTCCGCACGATATCATCATCAGCCATAACACTGAATTTGAGAGCGGCGGCATCGTCTTCGCCGGCGACACGCCGGACCATCCGATACCGCATTGTCTGTTTATCGACAACATCCAGCCGTATGGCGCCTTTGGTATCGCCGGCTCCGGCCATCGTCCGGGTGTCGACGCCATTACGGCCTACTTCGCCGACTCCGCGTTCACTCACAACGTGATCTTTGACCTTCCATTCAGGATATCTCCGCCCGACTATCCGCCGGGCAATTTTTTCCCTTCGGACTTGAATGCCGTGCAGTTTGTCGACTCGAAAAGCGGGGATTTCCATTTGAAACCCACCAGCCGCTACCATGGTGCCGCAACAGACGGCAAGGATATCGGGGCTGACATCGACGCCCTCCTTGCCGCAACCGCCGGTGTAGCTCACTGAGAATGTCAACCACCCACAAGCTTGCATCAGGATCGGCGCTCCGCATGACCGTTACGGTCTCGACGGCAGTCGTGTCGTTTCTGATCATGCCTTTCATCGTCCACACGCTGGGCGATCGGATGTATGGGATCTGGACCCTGGTCGCGACGTTCATCGGTTACTACGGGGTTCTGGAATTAGGCTTGTCCAGGGCCATTACCCGATACTCGTCTGCCGCGCTCGGAGCCCTCGACCACGAAGAATGCAACCGGGTCTTCAATACGGCTCTCCGCATTTACGTAACCCTGAGCCTGGTGGTTCTGGTAGTAACGGCGGCGATCGCCGCACTCTCCCGCTTCTTGGTCAAGAATCCCGCTGACGCTTCGTTGTTCTGGAAGATCGTCTTGATTCTGGGGCTCAGTTTCGCCTTGATGTTCCCCACCAGGGTTCTCAGCGGATTGCTGGAAGCGAGCCTGCGGTTCGATCGAACCGCGACCATTGATTTGATGTCACTGTTCATCAGAACCGCGCTGGTAATCGTGGTTCTGCTTCTAGGCTACAAAGTGGTCGGCTTGGCTCTCGCCACGCTGCTGGCGAGTATTCCGTCTGTGATCGCTTACGTTTATTCGCTTCGCACCGAGCTGCCTTTTCTGAGGCTCGACTCCAAGTATTGGGGATGGCCGACCGCCAAGACACTGTTTTCCTACAGCGCGTTTAGTTTCATCTCTCAACTGGCAGAGATTCTCCGATACAGGGTTGACAATGTTGTAGTCGCGGCATTTGTAGGCGCGGCGGCGGTAACTCACTACCGGATCGGTGGCGCCTTGGCGCAGTCCTTCTTCGACTTGATGTTGGCGATTGGCGGCGTGTTCCCTTCGGTCTTCAGCCGCCTCGAGGGAGCGAAGGACTTCGAGGGAATCAAAAGGACATTCTTCTTCGCCACAAAAATCACCATCTGTGTTTCCAGCTTTATCGGGTTTGGGCTGATCGCCTGGGGCAAGCCCTTCATCGCGCGCTGGATGGGACCTTCGTACCTGGATGGTTATCCTGTCCTGGTCGCACTGGTGTTGGGCTGCGTCTTCACTTCATCTCAGGGACCATCCGTGGGCCTGCTCTACGGGACCTCAAGACACAAGTTCCTGGCCCTGGTAAACTCGATCGAGGGTGTCACGAACCTGGCGCTCAGCATTATCTTGGTTCGAATGATGGGAATCGTCGGAGTAGCACTGGGGACATTGGTCCCCATGACCGCTTCCAAGCTCATCGTTCAGCCCTTTTACGTCTGTCGCGTATCACATATCCCGTATGTAGAGTATCTCCGCAGGTGCGGAAGGACTGTGGCCGTAGTTTTGCTTTCGCTCGCCATTCCATTTCTTCTCGCGGAGATGTTGGCGGCTCCCGATTACAAGATTCTGGTTGTGCTAGCCGTGTTGTCCTTCACTTTTTACGCGGCGTCCCTTTGGTTGTTCGAGTTCAACTCGCGAGAAAAAGAGGTGCTGAAAAAGGCCCTCCGGCTTTCGCCTGCTACGAAGGACGTGAGTGCCGCGCCGTCTCTGCGGTAAGAACTGCACCGGGAAAGGCGGAAAAACCGGCCTCGATTTGCGGCGACATCTGTTAAGATAATGACGATCGGTCTTTGGGCGATTCTTTCTCTTTAAAGGAACAGAGTGAATGTTGGGTCAGTTCTTGTATGGTGTGAAGTATGTCCTCGGCCTTGATAAAGCGGGACGAAATCTCCGGGTCTATCCGGATGATACGTTCGTCGTTTCCTATCCCAAGTCGGGGAACACCTGGTCGCGCTTCCTGATTGCCAATCTGTCGAATCCCGGTGAGCCCGCGACCTTCGCCAATATCAATCGGTTGATTCCCGATCCGGAGGCTCTCTCGAAACGCTCCTTGAAAAAGCTTCCGCGGCCGAGAATCCTGAAGAGCCATGAGGCCTTCGACCCGCGATATAAGAAGGTGATTTATATTGTGCGGGATCCGCGAGACGTGGTCCTGTCGGAATATCACTTCGACATCAAGCGGCAATTGATCCCGGAAGGAACTCCCGTCGAAGAGCGCGTGAAACTGTTTCTGGAGGGCGGAACGTGTCCCTACGGATCTTGGGGCGAGAACGTCGCGAGCTGGCTGTATGCGCGAGAGCATAACCCCCGGTTCTTGCTGGTTCGATATGAGGACTTGGAAGCGGACACGACGCGCGAATTGGCCCGACTTGCTGCGTTCCTCGGCATCGAGCCCACGCCGGAGCGCCTGACTTCGGCAGTCGAGCGGAGCACGGCCGACCAGATGCGAAAGTTGGAAAAGGCCCAAGCCCATCTGTGGTCTTCCACAAAAGAAACGCGCAAGGACAAACCATTCGTACGCGCCGCCAAGTCGGGCGGCTGGCGAAAAGAACTACCGGAAAGCTCCCTATCCGAGATTGAATCGGCTTGGGGACCGTTGATGAAGAAATTGGGATACGAATTGTATGTTCAGAAATCGGTTACGGCCGGCGTCGAGGTGCTCGATAAGTGATTCGACGGAGCGAAGCTCTTCGCAGGTATCGATCTCTCCGATTCTGGCACCCGGTTTCAACACCGTGAATTGATATGGCACAAGACGTTCGATGATTAGCCAACTCAAATACCTTGCGAAATTTGTTCTGGGACTCGACCGCGCCGAGCGCAACCTGACCGTGTTTCCCGACGACACATTTGTCGTCTCTTATCCGAAATCCGGAAATACGTGGACGCGCTTCCTGATCGCGAACCTGGCCTATCCCAAGGAAAAAGTTGATTTCACCACGATCAACCGGCTGATTGCCGACCCTGCCCTCGCGTCCAAGCGATTTCTGAAGAGCCTGCCCAGACCGCGAATCCTCAAGAGCCACGAGCCCTTTGACCCGCGCTACAAGCATGTTGTCTTTATCGTCCGAGACCCTCGCGACGTCGCGCTTTCGGAATACCACTTCGAAGTGAAGCGCAAACACGTCGACGAAGCGACTCCGATCGATCATTACGTCAGCCGCTTCGTGGGTGGCGAAACCGGACCTTACGGATCGTGGGGCGAAAACGTGGGGAGCTGGGTGGCTGCCCGGCAGAATAACCCTCGGTTCCTGTTGCTTCGCTATGAGGATATGCTGGAGGCGCCGGAACGTGAATTAGCCAAGGTGGCAATCTTCCTGGGTTTCGAGCCGGACCCGCAACGACTTGCACATGCCGTTGATGAGAGCTCGGCGGACCGCATGCGAAAGCTGGAGCAGGCCCAAGCGGACCACTGGTCTGCAACCAAGAATACCCGCAAGGACATTCCGTTTGTGCGTGCCGCCAAGTCCGGGGGCTGGAAAACAGGCATGCCGCCAAGCTCCGTGGCGTTGATTGAGTCGGCCTGGGCGCCTCTCATGACCTTGCTGGGATACAAGCTCAGCGCTCGGTCACCAGACGAGACGTCCGTGCCGGGATGGGCCAGAGTCGAAGCTAGGACCGGTTGACGTCGACAAGAACAAAACAGTGACAAGTGGCAAGAGTCGGCAGCTCTCAGTACTCAGCCGCCAGCTTTCGGCAACTCTCGCATTGCCAGATGGCCGCTGAGCGCTGATGGCTGACCGCTGCCGGCTATTACTTGCCACATGCCACTTGCCAATTTCTTTCTCGAGATTCAGAAGACATGAACAAGAAAATTCTCATCATCGGTGCGGGTCCCACAGGCCTTGGGGCCGCTTCGCGTCTCGATGAACTGAAGCATGACCATTGGACGCTCTACGAGCGCCATGATTACGTCGGCGGCCATGCGTCGTCATTCGTCGACGCCCAGGGATTCACCTGGGACGAGGGCGGCCACGTCATCTTTTCACATTACCCGTACTTCGACCGATTGGTTGAGAAGGCGCTGAAGGGTGAATTCCACGAACGCATTCGGGAAAGCTGGATTCTCAGCCGCGGCACATGGGTGCCCTACCCGTTTCAAAATAACCTGCGGTATCTGCCCAAGGACGCGCAGGTCGAGTGCTTGCTGGGAGCGGCCAGAGCGGCCGGCCAATCCAATGGCAGCGACGCCCAGAATTTCCGCGATTGGATCCTCGCCACCTTCGGCGAGGGCATCGCCCGCCATTTCATGTTTCCGTACAACCAGAAAGTGTGGACAACTCCGCTCGAACAGATGGCGAAGTCGTGGATCGCGGAGCGCGTGTCCGTGGTGGACTTTAAGCGATTGCTCGAGAACGTGATCCTCGAGCGCGATGACGTCGGCTGGGGGCCAAACAGCAAATTCAAATTTCCTTTGCACGGAGGCACGGGAGAAATCTATCGGAGCATCGGGCGGTCGCTGGGCGACAGGGCGCAGTGCGGCAAGGAGCTCGCGGAAGTGGACACCAAGCGCCGCACCGTGTCTTTCACCGACGGCACCGGCGACACGTACGACGCGCTGGTCAGCACGGCGCCGTTGGACTTGTTGGTCAAAATGCTGAAGCCTTTGGACCCGCGATTGATCGAGGCGAGCGAAATGCTTCGCCACAACAACCTGCTGGTGCTAGGCGTTGGACTGAAGAAAAAGATCGACACCAGCAAATGCTGGGTCTATTTCGTCGACGACGAAATGCCCTGCTATCGCTTGACATTCTTTTCGTTGTATTCACCCTACAACGTGCCCAACGGCGACGTGGAGCATTATGGATCGCTGATGTGCGAGCTCTCTTACCGGGCCGGTGAAACGCCCGATCAGAAGGGTTTGATGGAGCAGACGATTTCGGGATTGATCCGCGGCGGCATCCTCGAAGAGACCGACCGGGACCGGATCGTCTCCCGATACGTTCGCGATGTGCCTTACTCGTATCCCATTCCAACCCTCGACCGCGACGCTGCGCTCGACGTCATTCAGCCCGCGCTTCTCCAGCACAACATCTACTCGCGGGGCCGATTCGGCGCCTGGAAATACGAGGTCGGCAACATGGACCACTCGGTCCAAATGGGCGTGGAAGCCGTGAACCACATTCTCTTCCAGGAAGAGGAGAAAGTCGTTCGGGGGCATTAAGGGCTCAATCACAGATGGCCGACAATGTGACAGTCTCCACCGGAGCAGATGTGCCCAGCGCGCCGAAGGTGAGCGTGATTATGCCCGCCTACAACACAGCGGCGCTCATCGGTGAGGCGCTCGATTCTGTATCTGCGCAAACGTACACGAACTTCGAAACCATTGTCATCAACGACGGCTCGCCCGATACCGCAGAACTGGAGAAAGCGCTCGACCCCTATCGAAGGCAGATCGTTTACATCGTGCAGGACAACCGCCGCGCCGCCGGAGCGCGAAACACTGGCATCCGTCACGCCCGTGGAGAGTATCTTGCCTTCCTGGACAGCGACGATTGGTGGTCGCCCGAAAACCTCGCCACGCAGATGACATTCCTCGAAGAGAATCCATCCGTGGATATGGTTTACGCTGACGCCGGTTTTTTTGCCGGCTCGTCATGTCCCGGGCAGACCTATATGGAGGCGTGCCCCTCCAAAGGCCCGGTGACGTTTGAGAGCATCGTGGTTGAGGACACGCAAAGCTGCATCTCTTGCACGGTGGCCCGAAAGCAAATCATCGTCAAAGCCGGACTCTTCGACGAATCCCTCCCTCGCTGCGATGACTACGATATGTGGCTGCGCGTTGCCCACTGCGGCGGCAAGATTGCCTATCACCACGCAGTGCTCGGCAGGATTCGAATGGGCCGTCCCGGCAGCCTGGGTCTCTCTGATCTCCGAATGATTGAAGCGGCGGCGCAAATCCTTACCAAGATCGAGAAAACTCTTCCGCTTTCACCCGAAACGCGAAGCCTGGTGCAACGCAGAATTGCCCGCCACCATGCCTTCTACGATAAACTGATGGCGAAAGAGTATCTCGCCAAGGGTGATTATGACCGCGCCATTATGTCGCTGACCAGGGCCAATGCCTTTTTGAAGAGCCCCAAACTGACACTGACCCTGCTCGGTCTGAAGGTGGCGCCCAGCCTGCTCCGCGCGCGGATGCTCAAACGGCAGAAGTCCTAGCCCAAGTGGCGAGTGGCAAGTGGCGAGTGGCAAGTTGAAGGAACGAGTCTTTTCACTCGCCACACGCCACTTTCCACTTGCCACTCTCTTGATGAGTGCCGCGAGCCTCCGGGTCGCCATCCACAAAAATGCGGTGCCACAACTCCAGATTCAGCAGCCGCCAGATGCGGTCGTAGTGGTCCACGCTGCGAGCGCGGTGCGCGGCGAAGAGCTGCCGCACTGCTTCCGGCTTAAACAGCCCACGCGCGGTCGAGCGCGGTTCGAGCAGCGTGCGCTCGATGGCGCCCAATTGCGCGCCCTCCAGCCAGCCGCGCCAGGGCGTGGGAAATCCCATCTTGCTCCGGTAAATGATCGACGCCGGCAGAATGTCCTCGACCGCCTCCTTGAGAATCTGCTTTCCGGCGAGGCCGCGGATCTTGTACTTCTTCGGGATTGTGGCCGCGAACTCCACCAGCACGTGATCCAGGAACGGGACGCGGCTCTCAATCGAAGTGGCCATGCTCATGTTGTCCTGCTTCATGAGCAACTCGACGAGATACGTCTTGATGTCGGTATACAGCAATCGGCTCAGCAACGTCCCGGAAGATTTCTCCCAGTAGGCGAGCGAATTGCGGTAGGCCTCACCGGCAGTAGGCCGCAAATCATCAGCCAGCAAACCGCACTGCTCCGCCTCAGAAAACGCGGCGTAGAAGTTATCGAAATAAAGCGAGCTCCAGTCCGCACCGTCAAGAGCCAGGGGAGTGTGCAGGAGCCGGCGCCTAATTCCCGCGCTCAGGAGGTTAGACTCGGCCACCGTGCGCCGGATGGAGCGGCGCAGGCCCGCCGGCGCCAGGCGGCGGTACACGCCGTCCAGGCGCGCGTTCCACAGCGCGACGGCGTATCGAGTGTAGCCCGCCAGAGTTTCGTCACTGCCCTCGCCCGTCAGAACCACCGTCACTCTCTCGCGCGCCAATTTGGAGACAAAATAAAGCGCCACGCTCGACGGCCACACGATGGGCTCGTCTTCGTGCCAGATCAAATTGGGCAAGGCGCCGAAAAAATCCTCGCGGCTGACGCGAACCTCGTGATGAATCGACTTCAAATGGTCGGCCACGACGCGCGCATACGGCAGTTCGCTGTAAGACGCTTCGGAATAGCCGACCGAGAAAGTCTCGATGGGCGATTGCCGAAGCTTGGTCATCAGGGCGGCGACGACGCTCGAGTCCAAACCGCCGCTCAGAAACACGCCCAGCGGCACGTCGCTCATGAGGTGGCTGGAAACGCAGTCTTCCAGAAGCTGGCGATACCCTTCTACGTAATATTTCTTCGGATGTTGCCCTTCGTCAGGAGACTGCGGAAGGTCCCAGTACTGCTGGATCTCAACTTCCCCACCTTCGGCAATCTCCAATGTGTAGCCGGGCGGCAGCTTGAAAATCCCGGAGTAGAGAGTTTCGATGCCGGCAAGATAGCCGAAGGCGAGGTATTCCGGCAGTGCCGCGCGGTTCAGCTCGGCGCGCACGCCGGGATAAGCGAGCAGCGCCTTGATCTCGGAGCCGAAGATCAGAGTGCCGGCGGTGCGGCGATAATAAAAAGGCTTGATGCCCAGCCGATCGCGGGCCGCAAAAAAGCGGCGCTTTTTCGAGTCCCAGAGCGCAAAGGCGAACATCCCGCGCAGAACCTTCACGCAGTCCCGCCCGTATTCCTCGTAGGCGTGAACGATGGTCTCCGTGTCGCTCCGGCTGCGATAGTGGTGGCCGCGCGTTTCGAGCCCGGGCCGCAGTTCCTGATGGTTATAGATTTCGCCGTTGAAGACCAGCCACACGGTTCCGTCTTCGTTGCTCACCGGCTGGTGGCCGCCCGCGACGTCGATGATGCTCAGCCGGCGCATCGCGAGGCCGATGTTTTCCGAAACGTAAAAGCCCGCGTCGTCGGGACCGCGGTGGACGATCTGGTGATTCATCGCCTCGAGCGTGGAACGCTCGACCTTTTGCCCGCGATCGAAATGCACCACGCCGCAGATACCGCACATAACTATTTCATTCTCCCGCCCGGCTCGCCCATGCCCTGCCCCAAAAAGGCCATTTCCGCGGCCGCCAAACCTACCGCCGAGACCGGATTGACCGAAGACAGATCAGAGCAGGAAGTCTCCTCGCGGTCTCCCGTGTTCCACCATTCAAATCGCTCCACCATCTGCTTACACTCTATCACGCGGCGGCCACCGACCTCGGCGTAGCTCCCGCCGCAAAGCACCCAATGCTGTTTGCCTTCGCCCAACGCGCCGCAGTATAGAAGCTGCGCGTCGCTGGCCCAGGACCCGAGCTCCCAGCGTTGGCCGGGCGCCGCGAAGAACAAAAAGTGCATTTCGTCCGAGCGCGCATAGCGGTACGCACGCAGAGTCATCTCCTCGGTGGAATTATCCATTCGCTCCAGCGCTCCGAACTGCGGGTCCGCCGTCTCCACCGGAAGGATCATCACGGCAAAGTCAATGGGAAGGCGCGCCTCGGTGCGAAAGCTCAGCACGTGGCTCGGTTGAATCCGGCCGTAAACCGGCGCGTCCTTGCCCTGAGAGATCTGCTGCGACCATCCGTGCCCTTCCACCGGCAGCAAGACCAAACCCTCATCGTTGCGTATCCAAAGCACGGCCGGGTTTTCGCCCGTGCAGCGCGGCAGAAAACCGGGCGCCAGGTGCCAAGACAAATCGATCTGATGTTCGCCTGTGCCTCGAGCCCAATCCCGCACCAGCCAGAACCGGTCTTTGATGCCCAAGACTGACCGCCCGTGGACGACCGGCTGAGGCAAGCGCGCGTAGCCCGTGTGACTGCCTGAAAACAGGTCAAAAGTCTTGCCTGACACCCACTGGTCAACTCGAGCGCTGAGCGGCGAGCCCCAGGAGAATGGCCCGCCCATTTCGCCTTGATCGAGTCCGTCCACGCGCATCGTGCTGTGCGCGGCTGTGCCTCGAAAATAATGCCGCTGCCCTTTTTCACCAACGTAACAACCGGAGCCCGGATCGATCAGCCACTCCCGCCCGTTCACCGCGAGTTGAACGCTCAGCGCGTCAGCGTGGGCGTGGCCGCAGCTCAAGCCCTCCTGCGGACCTGCTACCACCACCAGACGCCGCGGCGATGCCTCTGTGCCGGCCATCAGGTAGATTCCGCTAAAGCCCAACTGGGCAGAAACGGGCGGGCCGGGCGCCATCTGGATTTCGTCAAACTTTGCCACGCCCTCCCGCCCCAACAGCCAGATCGTCTCTTCGCGCAGGCCGCCGACGCCTTCTTTGAAGCCCCGCCGACCAAAGATCACCGCGCCCGTCGCCAGCGGATCCAGCATGTGCTCGGCCAGATTGCGCCGAGGATTGAACACGCGTCCGCCGTCGTCATCGCCGATTCTGGGCGGCGGCCCCCCTTGGCCCAGCGCTCGTAAGACTTCGAGCATTCTCTCGATTTTCTGATCGAACGTGCGAGGTATTGGGATTCCGTTGGAGGCGGCCAGCAGCCGCGAGTGAAGGAAGAAGTCAAGCGCGTAGACGTGGTAATAAATCGACTGCTCGAAGTGCAGGCCGTCGGGCCGGACCTGACGTTCGGCGGCTTGCAGGATGATTTCCCAGCCCGTCTGCTGCCATAAGCGACTCTCGGGGATCTGTGGATACAGCGTCCCGATAAAGAAAAGCCCCACTCCTTCCCCCAGCAAGTGAGTGTTGGGTGAAAAATACGTGGAGAGATACCGCGAGATGTGCTGCCCGTTCAGCCTTAGGGCGCGAAGCAGGTCTCGCTCGAAATTTACGGGCGCGGCCGCGCCGCCAGCCAACAGATGCTGCACCCAAATCCACGACACGCTCCGAAAAGCGACTTCCAAACTGCTCGCCCAGTTGATTCCGACCGGGTACGGATTTGCCTTCTGCCACGAATACCACTGGCGAAACAATTCCTCCGCAAACTGGTCCTGGCCCGTCAGGCGCCAGGCTTTGGCCAACGTCACCAAATGCTGGTGGCGGTTCAACTCCCAGGTGATCTTGTGGTCGCCGACCTCGTTGAAGTCGAGGTAGCGAATTCGGTGCCAGCGCTTGAAAGGCGCGCGCTTGCCGTGTACCGCGTCCAGGTGCCAGTCGATTTCCTGGCCGTAATCAAGATCGGTATATCCAAGGAGATTAAACCGGTGCCGCGAGATTCGTTCCGCTTCCTCAACAATCGCATCGGCCTCAGCAGGCAGCCGCTCGCGAACGAGCGAAGCAAGGTCGGGCAAGTCCGCAGGCTCGAAGAAGAAGCTCGCTGCGGTTTGCTGCGCCGGAGCCGGGATGTCTCCGGCAAACTTGTATCCGAGCGCGTGCAGCAGCGCGTCCCAGCGCTTGGCGAATTCCTGGGCGGCGCGAGTGCGGAGTTCATCCCTCCCCATGCGCGCAACCCGCGCCAGAACTCCTGACTGTCTTTTCCCTTTCCCCATGGGCGATTCCGAACTTGGCCCTTCTGTCCCAAATCCTGACTTCTAGATCCCAATTCCTGCCTCACAGCTTTGAACCCAATCAACTTTCTTTGTTTTCAACAACATCGTGGCTTTTCTGGCATAACTACCTTTGTTTTCATCAACATCGTGGCTTTGAAACAACGCCCAAAAATGTTTCCCCTTGTTTTCAATAACATCGTGGCTTCGAACCGCGTTTTTCAACATTTTTCTCGACACCTCTCCCCGCTCCCATCCGGTCGCTGGAAGTTGACCTCCAAGCCGCGACTTTCGAATTTCGGGTTCCGGTTTTTGTCTTGGCTTTCAATTCTGATTCCGTCTTCAAAGGATTTCGGTCACACGGGGCGAGGCCGGCGGGGGTGGGGGCTTGCTCTCTTGAAAAAAGCATTGGCGACTTTCCTTCAGCCCGTCGTCCCCCTCCGCAAGGCAGGCTCTTTATGCTCTGTTACCACCCTATCATACCCTCTTCAGGAAAGTCAACACAATTCCGGTGAAGTGTAGATTTTCGAGATTGAAGTGTAGATTTTGGGACCTGAGTGGGGAATCGACCTGGACAAATCAGCGTATCGTCCGCCTCGCGGGCCATCCCACACGCTTGCTATTCGGGCTGGACCTTGAGCGGCGATTCGCACGTCGCTCCTTGCGCCAGCGGTCGAAATCGGCGAGGACTTCTTTCTCGGCGAGACCTTTTTTCTTGATCTGGCGGGCGATCGCGCCGCTAAGCATGTCGAACATTTGGCGTTTCAGCTCGAGCGGCATTGAGTCCCCTGGGCAGGGGAAAAAGACGCCTGTGACTCGCCCGCGCCGGGTCACAAGGATCGGGTCCTTCGAGCGGAGCAAGCCGGTCCCTCGTCTCGAAACTCCCGCACCGTGCTGATCCTCATGTGGGCACCTCAGTGACCATTATAACTTGAATGCCCGGCGCTCAAATGTCGACACAGAAGCGGCGGAAATCAAAAACCCCTTGCGCTCATTGAAATCTATGATAGCATTGATGGCATGGCAAGCATCACGATCCGGCAGCTTGAGGAATCCACGAAAAGGCGCTTGCGGGTGCGCGCCGCAAATCACGGCCGGTCAATGGAGGAAGAGGCCCGTGAAATCCTGAGAACGGCCGTGACCACCGAACTGCACGGCGAACCGAACCTCGCAGAGTCCATTCGGCGGCGTTTTGCCCCCTTCGGCGGAGTGGAGCTACCTGATTTACCACGTGAACCCATGCGCGAGCCTCCCAAATTCAGCAAATGATAATTCTCGACACGAATGTCCTGTCTGAACTCATGAAGCCGGCCCCGTCGCCTCGCGTTGCCCAATGGTTAGGACGGTTCCCTCCACTTGGATTCTTCACCACTGCCGTTACGCAAGCCGAAATTCTGTACGGGCTGGAGCTTCTTCCAAAGGGGAAGCGCCGAACATCATTGCAGTCGGCCATTGAAGCAATGTTCGCGGAAGAATTTGCGGGGCGTGTCCTGCCGTTCGATTCTGAGGCGGCACAGGTGTTTGCGCGCATTGCCTTCGGGCGGCGGGTAGTCGGGCGCCCGATAGCTCAATCTGATGCGCAGATAGCCGCCATTGCCAATGTACGAGGCGCGCCAATAGCAACACGCAATACCACTGATTTTGACGGTTGCGGAATTACTGTCCTGAATCCTTGGATTGACTGAGTGACACAGTGTGTATGTTACGGCTCCATCCGAATGCTCGCTACTCGATGTCCATCACCGATATTGCAGCACGCCCATCGTGGAAGCGAAATCTAAATGTATAATGCTAGAGGGTTCGCGACCTTGCGAGCAGCTCTGTAGCGCCCCGATTCATCGGGGCACCTGCCGGGCTAAAGCCCGGCGCTACAAATCAGGTCATTCGAATGAAACGGAAAGATGATGCAATCTAAGACTCAATCCGTCAGCATCTTCGGCCTCGGTTATGTCGGCTCGGTGATGGCCGCGTGCCTGGCGCACAAGGGCAACAAAGTGATTGGCGTGGACGTGAGCGCGGCGAAAGTCGAGATGCTGGCGTCCGGCCGGAGCCCGATTGTCGAGGCGCGCGTGGACGAGTTGGTCGCCGAGGGCTCCAAAGCCTGCCGGCTGCACGCCACCACGGACCCTGCCGCCGCGGTGCGCGATTCGGAAATCTCTTTTCTCTGCGTAGGCACGCCCAGCCAGCGAAACGGCAAGTTGGACCTGAGCCACGTGGAGCACGTTTGCCGCGAAATCGGCGACGCGATTGGCCACAAGGACTCACCCCACTTGGTGGTGCTCCGCAGCACGGTTTTGCCGGGCACCACGGAATCTCTCGCGATTCCGACTCTCGAAGCTGCCAGCGGCAAGCGCCTGGGCGAGGGCTTCACGGTGTGCTACAACCCGGAGTTCATGCGCGAAGGCAGCGCTGTGGCCGATTTTTTTCAGCCGCCGTACACCGTGCTGGGCGCGAGAGACGTCGCTCACCTTGCGCCGCTGCGCCGAGTCTACGAATGGGCCCCGGGCAGGGTTTTCGAAACTTCGATTGCGGTGGCCGAGATGGTGAAATACGTCTCCAACGTCTTCCACGCCCTGAAGGTGGACTTTGCCAACGAGATCGGAACCGTGGCCAAACACCTCGGCGTGGACACGCAGGCGGTGGCGGAAATTTACACGGCCGACACGCGCCTGAACATTTCGCCCGCCTATCTCATGCCCGGCTTTGCCTTCGGCGGATCGTGCCTGCCCAAGGACCTGCGCGCGCTCCAGTATCGGGCCAAGGAACTTGACCTGCGCCTGCCCTTGCTCGAATCGCTCATGCCCAGCAACCAGGAACACATCGAGCGGGCGGTGGAGAGTGTGCTGCGCACGGGGAAGAAGAAAGTGGCTTTGCTTGGCCTCAGCTTCAAGGCGGGCACCGACGATCTGCGCGAGAGCCCGCAGGTGCAGCTCGCGAAAAAGTTGCTCGGCGAAGGCTGCCAGCTTCGCATCTGGGACCCACACGTCTCACTCGGTCAATTGACCGGCTCGAACCGGCAATACATCGAGGAGGTTATTCCTCACCTGGGCTCGCTACTGTCCCCTAATCTGCAAGAAGTGATGGAGAGCGCGGAGGTCATCGTCGTCGGGACCAAGTCCGCCACCAAGGACATGCTGGCCGAACACCTCAAACCTGAGCACATCGTGATCGATCTGATCAACTTGGATAGAGCGGCGCGAGTCGCGGGGCAGCCGCAGTATCAGGGGATTTGTTGGTAGCGCTCCGATTTTGGATTTTAGATTTTGGATTTTGGATTAGTCGTTGTCAGCCTTCCGCCATCGAGGCGAGAGCAGTGGCGCGCGACAAAGGGCAAATTTTGAAATTTCAAATTTGAAATTCGAGCTTCTCGAGCTTGCCACTCGCCACTTTGTCGTTCAATCCAAAATCCAAACTCGAAAATCCAAAATATGAAACTTCTCTGGGTCAAAGCCGGCGGCCTGGTTCCACTGGATACGGGCGGCAAGATTCGAAGCTACCACATCCTGAAAGAGCTCGCCCTCAAGCACGACGTCACGTTTTTCACTTTTTATGCCGCGCATCCCGACGACGCTCATCCGCAGCTCGAACGCATCTTTGCCCGGGCCGTCAGCCTGCCGCTCGATATTCCGAAACCCGGGAGTTTGGCTGATTACCTAAACTATGGGCGCCGGCTGTTTTCTCGGTTCCCTTACGCGATGGCGAAGTTCTATCACCCGGTGGTGTACAAGAAACTGCGCGAAGTGCTGCGCGAGGAAACGTACGACGTGATTGTCGCCGACTTTCTGGTGGGCGCGGGCGTGGTGCCGTGGAAGTTTCCCTGCCCCAAAGTTCTCTTCACCCACAATGTGGAAGCGATGATTTGGCAACGCCACTACCAGGTGGCGCGCAATCCATTATGGAAACTCGTCTGCTGGCGAGAGTACCGCGCTATGGAAGCCTGCGAGCGCCGCTATCTGGAACTGGCCGACCGAGTACTGACTGTCTCGGAGGCTGATCGCAACGTCTTCGCGCAGCTCATCGACCCAAACAAAATCGAGGTGATCCCAACCGGCGTGGATGTGGACTATTTCCGCCCCGAACCCGCCGCCAGGAACGCGAATACATTGGTCTTTACCGGCTCCATGGATTGGCTGCCGAATGAAGACGGCATGTTCTGGTTCATGGAAAGGATCATGCCCGCCGTCCGCGGAGAAGTGCCGGATGTAACTCTCGAAATCGTGGGCCGCCGCCCGTCAGAAGCACTGAAGGCGCTGGCCGCAAAGGAGCGCGGCGTCGTGGTAACCGGCCGGGTGGACGACATTCGGCCCTTCGTGCGCGATGCTGCCGTCTACGTCGTACCACTTCGAGTGGGCGGGGGCACGCGACTGAAAATCTTCGAGGCGATGGCCATGGGCAAAGCCGTGGTCTCGACGACGATCGGGGCGGAGGGTCTGCCCGTCACCCACGCCCGGAACATCATCCTGGCGGACGAGCCGGAAGAGTTCGCGCGCCAGGTTGTGAGGCTTTTGAACGCTCCGGCAGAGCGTAGCGCGCTCGGCCAGGCGGCGCGGCAGCTCGTCGAATCGGAATACAGTTGGCAGGCCGTCGCAGCTCGATTCGAGGAAGTGCTGAATAGTGTGAGCGAGAAGCTAGATGCTAGAAGTTAGAAGCTAGAAGTTAGAATTGAGAAGCAGGAAATGGCGACGCTCGGACATAGACGTGGCGGCGGCTCTGGCCCGCATTCTAGCTTCTAACTTCTCGCTTCTAGCTTCTGAGCCGCTGGCTCTTCGATTTCCAGGAAATCCAGGCTCGCAAACCTGCCGAGAGGAGTGTGCGATTTCGCCCAGAGCTTGGTCTCAAAATACGGTGCGTAAATGGCGCCCATGATTTTCGCGTGCAGGCTCACGCCTGATGCTTGGCCGGTGGTCGAGGTCGGATAACCGACATTTCGAAGGCACTCGCCGATCAGACTTTCGATCTCGGTCACCTCTTGCTGTGACAGCATAGTCTTCCACCGGCCGATCGGGTTTGAGGCTTGTGATTGAGGCTCGGCTTTGAACGAAGAATTCGGGTCACTGACCCTGCCGATTCCCGTCTTTTGGATGCGCTCATAATTGAGATCGTGATCGATGAACTCGCCCAGTTTGGCCAGCGTTTCAGCAGGCCTTGTAACCAAGTCTTCGTAATGCACCTCATAATAATCGGGCGCGACCGCCTCGCCATTTTCCCTGCCCTTCCGCACCATCCACTGCCAATACAGAGCCGTCGCCAGTCTGGCCTTCGCTTGGTCCCACGGCAGGGGACGGAGCCCGCCCATCTTGGTCAGCGTGACCGCGATGTCGCGGCCATCGCGGATGATGTGAACGAAAAGCGCGTCAGGGATCTCCCGCTTGATCTGCCTCACAAAGAGAACGTTGTCCGGGCCGTAGGCGGCCCAGCGTCGGGCATTCTGGTTGCGGGCGACCTCCTCCATCACGATCCTGATAAAATCCCCTCCCGTCCTGCACTCGGCTAGCACTCTAGCCTCGATGTGCGCGGGATCAAGACCCGAACGCCTGAACATCTTGCTGCGGAGCCAGCCGTCCATCAGTCTTTTCCGGTTTTCACGCACGCTGAATTTGCCGAACCGCGGGAGAAGCGTCTCGTAGACCGGCAGATAGGCTCGATAAACGGCGAATCCGCCCGACGACTGCAAATTGTCATACAGGAGATTGGTTCCCGACCGATGGCAGCCCATCACAAAAACGGGTTGTTGCTTGCGATCCATGCTGGGGCCCGAAAACACCTCACTCGTGTCGAGGTTGTGGTGCCGCACGGCCGGCGCCGTCCAAGAGACTCAGGATTTCCTCGCGCAGCGACGGCCCACTCGCGATGAGTCCGGGAAGAAGCGGCGAAGGATTGTTCAAGACAATGGAAGATTTCCCTAAGACTTGAGCAAACCCTCCCGCGGCCTCGACAAGTGCAATCCCGGCGGCGACATCCCATTCGTTCTTCGGCGTCAAAGTCCATGTGGCATCGGCACGGCCGGCGGCCACCAACGCAAATTTATAAGCCACGGAGCCCGTCGGCCGAATCTCAAATTCACGCCCGCGAAACTGCTCCCACTCACCGCGCTTCAATTCGCTGCGGCTGGCGAGCACGACGGCACCTTGGAGACTGGTCCTGGAACTGGGCCGCGCCGGCTGGCCGTTGTAAGTCACGCCCGTTTCGCGCGAACCCAGAATGATTTCTTTCGTTGCCGGATTGCAGATACCGCCCGCCACTGCCCTGCCATTTTCGACCATGGCGACGGACACGCACCACTCCGGAATGCCGGCCACGAATTCGAGCGTGCCATCCAGCGGATCGACCACCCAGACGCGCTGTTTTTCCAGGCGCGCGAGGTCATCCACCGTTTCTTCCGAGAGCCAACCTTCGCCCTCGCGAAGCAGAATCTTGCGAAGCACCCGGTTGGAGGCCCGATCCGCTTCCGTTACCGGGCCGCGGCCCGCCGACTTTTGTTCCGCTTTCACAGCGCCGGGAACAAAAGGCGATATGGCAATCACCGCCGCGTCCAGCGCCTCGCGGATACGATTCAGCGTTTCTGTAATTGAAGCCTCACTCATGAAGAGTCCTCTCGGAAAGCAGTAGGCAGTAGGCACTAAGCAGTAGGCAGCAAAAAATCTTTGAAGGTGTATCTGCCTTCTGCCTTCTGCCTTCTGCCTTCTGCCTTCTGCCTTCTGCCTTCTGCCTTCTGCCTTCTGCCTTCTGCCTTCTGCCTTCTGCCTTCTGCCTTCTGCCTTCTGCCTTCTGCCTCGTCACTGGTTGTCGCTTGCCCGAGCCGGCGAACCACCCGCCCCGACAAACCCCTGGCGCTCGAGGTGCAGGAAGATCTCCTGCGCGCTCTCCTCCGGCGACAGTTCCGTCGTATCGATCACCACGTCAGCGTCCTTCGGGACCTCATAGGGATCGTTGACGCCGGTAAACTGCTGCACCAGGCCGGCGCGCGCCTTGGCGTAAAGACCCTTGCGGTCCCTGCCCTCGCAAACCTCGATCGGCGTGGCCACGTGCACGAGGATGAAACCTCCGAGGGGTTGAATCATCGCCCGCACTTCCTTGCGAATGACATCGTAGGGCGCGATGGGAGCGCAGATCGCGATGCCGCCGTTCTTGGTGATTTCCGACGCCACAAAGCCGATGCGCCGAATGTTAATGTCGCGATGTTCGCGGGAGAACCCAAGTTCGGAGGACAAGTTCTTCCGCACAATGTCCCCGTCGAGCAAGGTCACAGGCCGCCCTCCCATTTCGAGAAACCTCACGCGCAGAACATTCGCGATGGTCGACTTGCCCGAGCCGGAGAGGCCGGTGAAGAATACCGTGAGGCCTTGCCGATCGCGGGGCGGATAGCTGCGCTGAAGCTCGCGCGCAACTTCCGGGAATGTAAACCACGCGGGAATCTCCCTGCCTTCGTTCAAGCGAGTCCGCAACTCGGTGCCCGAAATGTTGAGAGTGCGCGCGCCCGCCGGAACCTCATCCTCCGGAACGTACACGTCCTGGTCTTCCAGATAGAGCATCATCTGGAACGGCACCATGGTGACGCCCAACTCCTTCTCGTGCTTGCGGAGGAGCTCCTGGGCGTCGTAAGGCCCGTAGAAGGGCTTCCCGTGTTCGTCGTTGCCTGGGCCGGCGTGATCGCGGCCCACGATGAAATGACTGCATCCGTGGTTCTTGCGGATGATGGCGTGCCACACCGCTTCGCGCGGCCCGCCCATGCGCATGGCCAGAGGCAGGAGCGACAGTTTGACCGTGTCCTTCGGGTATCTCGGGAGAAGCATCTGGTAGCATCGCACGCGGACGTAATACTCGACGTCACCCGGCCTCGTCATTCCCACCGAAGGATGAATCAGGAGATTTGCGCCAACTTTCTTGGCGGCGCGGAACGTCAACTCCTGATGAGCGCGGTGCATGGGATTGCGGGTCTGAAAGGCCACCACCTTCCGCCAGCCGAGTCGCACGAACTCGGCGCGCAGTGCGGCGGGAGTGAATCGGAGGGCGCGGAAATCGTAGTGCGAGGGCTTCTGAACTCCTTCCAGTTGTCCTCCGACATACCAAGGATGCGTGTGCTTGAGCAAATGGTTGACGCCGGGGTGAAAGGTGTTGGTGGTTCCATAGACGGCTTTGGCTTCCGCAGTCCGGTCAGGCTGCCAGACCTCCTCCACGTGCAGCGCCGCGAGCATGACGCCTTCATGGTCACGTAAAGCAATCGTTTGGCCCGGGCCGACGGAACGGGCAAAGGTTTCGGGCACATCCAGAACGATGGGAATGGGCCAGAGAGTCCCGTCCACCAGGCGCATTTCCGCGCAGGTGCGTTCGTAGTCGGCGCGCGTCATGAATCCGCGTAAGGGAGAAAAACCTCCGGACATGAGCAACTCGAGGTCACAAAGTTGGCGGGGGGTGAGGTCCCAAGAGGGCCAATCACGCGAATGAGCGCGGAGCTCGAAGATTCGTCCGCGGGCCGCCAACAATTCGACCAGTGGCCCGCCATGGGACGGCATCAGATGATCGTTCGTTAATTCCATATTTCTCCTTCCATGAGGTTTGTCATGATGTCAGAACAAAATCAGAATTTCCCGGCTCGTTTCCTCTCGCTCAAATCGAACCCTTGGGAAGGGATCGGCAAAGGAGGTTGTTCCCTTGCCCATTCTTCCTCTCTGTCCGCCGGAGCCTGAGGCGAGAACAGCGAGCGATAAACCCGGACCCATTGATCTCTCACCGCCGCCCAGCGGTACTGTATGGATTCCGAATATGCATTTTGGACCAGGCGATTTGCCAATTCCGGGTCACGCAGCAGCCGAATCACGTTCTCCGCCAGAGCCTGCCAATCTCCGGTTGGGCAGAGTAACCCGTTGCGCTCGCTCTTGACAAGATAGCGAATTCCTTCCGGGGCCGTGCTCACCACCGGCGTGCCGGAAGCAAAAGCCTCCAAAATGGATACCGGCATGTTATCCAGCCACGACGCGTTGACGAAGATGTCGGCACGGTCGTAATACGACGCGATGTTTTCCCTTGCGACCGGTCCAGTGAACTCGACCTCGGCAAGATTCAGATCGCGAACCAGCTTGTGGATCAAGCCCTCCTCCGAGCCTTTCCCGACCAGCGTCAGCCGCGCCTGCGGAAACTGTTCCTTGACGCGGGCAAACGCCCGAACCACCAGGTCCACACGGTAATACGGTCCAAACCCGCGCGTGCAAATCAGAAGCGGCCGCAGCGGGCGCCGCTGGCGAAAGGCGAATTGCCCGGCGTCAATCACGTTGGGGACAACGTCGGCCTCGAGGCCAAATTCCGCGAAGACGTCCGCCAGATACTGCGAGGGCACCACGATCCGGTCAGCCCGACGCAGGATGGGCAGAGCAGTCTGCCATCGACTCAAGTGGTCGCGTGCCTCGGCGCTATGGTAATGAATGATCGTTTGCTTGCCGCGCAGTTTCGCCATCAGCCAGGCGGGCACCGGCGCCAGCAGAAAAGACCAGTAGGACGCGGAAAAGATGTGGGCGACGTCCGCGTCTCTCAATCCTTGCCACAGTGCCCACTGGTAGAGCGGCATTCGCAGGACGGTGCGCAAGAACGGAATGCGCTCAGCCCACGCCAAGCCGGGCGGGAACTCGGGATCAATGGGAATGAAGCGCGCCTCCACGTCGGGATCGTTCCGCCAGCTTCGCATAAGCACTTCTACCTGCGCGCCATGACCGCCGATCCACCGAGGTGACGCGGCCACAATGGACACGCGAATTCGGTTACCCACGTCTTTCGAGGCGAGGCGCGACGGGGCGGAGGGGAACGGTCGCGCCCTGGCGGGCAGCAAGCTTTGATACAACTCCTCATAGAGACGGCAACTGTTGGCCAGACTGAAACGGGCTTGGGCCACACTTCGCGCTCGCCGCGCGCACTCCTCTCGCAACGAAGGATCAGTCAGAAAACGCTCCAAGGCACCGGCCAACTTTTCCTCGTTGTCAGGTGGCACGAGCAGGCCCGTTTCGCCATCCGAAATAAGTTCGGGATTCCCTCCCACACGGGTAGCAACCACCGGAACGCCCGCCGCCATCGACTCCAGGATGGCGTTCGACGAACTCTCGGTGGAAGATGGCAAGACGGAGATGTCCAGGGAGGCGAGCACTTCCGGAATATCGTGTCGCTCGCCTAGAAATCGAATGCGAGATCCCAGCCCCAGTTTCGCGGCCAGTTGTTCCAGGCCCGGGCGCAACGGGCCGTCGCCCACCAGCAAGACCTCAAAGTTAGAGAACTGCTGTGCCAAGCGCGCGGACGCTCGCAGAAACATCGGATGATTCTTGCACGTGTTATTCATGCGAGCGATCATCCCGATGCGGAGCATGCCGGGTTGGCGCGGCATTGCAGGCACGGCCGGGCGGAACAACTCATCGGGAATACCGTTGGGGACCACAACGACCTTGTCACTGGCCAGCCCCGAGTCAATCAGCCGGTCCGCCGCGGCCTGCGAGTTGCATACCACACGATCGCACAAGCGGAACACCGCACTCTGCATTCCAAATTGCAGGGGAGTGAGCAGATCTCCGATCTGGCGTTGGCTGCCGATCACCCTGCGCACGCCGGCGATGCGCGCCGTGGGAATCAGCATCAGGTTCGAGTAAAAATCGAAAGAGTGGGCAACCGTAATGTTCCTGGCGCGAAGGTGCCGGCCCAGCGCGACGGAACTCTGGAAAGCGCGCTTGGAGAGAAAGCTTCCCCCTGAAGGAAACTCCAAAACCTCCTCGAACCCGCCCACCAGGGCGCCCCGGCGATGGATGCATCCGACCTCGATACAGATAGCATCGGACTTCAGCGATCGCGCCAGGGTAACAATCTGTCGTTCACTGCCGCCGGTTTGAAAATCATTGGTCATGAGGAAGACGTTGGCCGGCCGGGGCTGGCGCCACGGCCTGGTGGCGGGACTCTCTTGCACCGCGGCTTCGGCGGCGCGGCTCGTCATGCAGTCCCTCCGGGAGCGGCAACAGTCCCCTGAGCCACACTTCCCTTTGCAGGTTCCTCAGGTGATTCGCGCCGGCCTAATTGGATTCCGAGAGGTGGCATCTCGCTGTGCGTCGATTCTTCCAGAAAGTTCCGGTGCCACAGCTCGAAAGTGAGAAACCTCCAAAGCCTCACCGAGTGGTCGCGCCGGCCTTGAAAGTGCTCGTCGAGTAACTGCCTGATCGGCCGCGGATCGAAATAGCCTCTCTGGATGGTTCGTGGCTCGAGCAGTAATCGCGCCAAGTCCTCTTTGAACTCGCGCCTCATCCAGTGGACAAGAGGCAAGGCGAATCCTTGCTTGGGCCGGTGGAGAACTTCTTGTGGCACGCCCACTCGCGCCGCCAGTTTCTTGAAGATGTACTTCTGTTGGCTTCCACGCAGCTTCCACCGGGCGGGCAAGGCCGTGACCCATTCAAGAAAGATATGGTCGAGGATGGGAACACGAACCTCGAGAGAGGTCGCCATGCTCATGCGGTCGACTTTGCACAGGATGTCTGCGGTCAAGTACGTCTTGGTGTCCAAATACAAAAGCTGGCTCAAGCGATCGCGCGCCGGCGCTTTTTCAAAATAGGCTCGGAACAAATCCATCGGGTCGGGGCAATCCTGAGCTGCGGCACGAAAATCCCGCGTCAAGAATGACGCTTCCCGGTCCTGAAACCGAAGCGCGGAAATGTTGTCGAGATAGCGTTCGCGCCAAGGCAAAGAAGCATTGTAAGCAAATCTGCGGCCGCGCGTGGTGTGCGAGAGACGGGGATGGACGCGCTCGCGGTAAAAACGCCCGGCCCAGCCGGGGATGAGGTCAAAATGCCGGCGCCGCATGTTGACCATGTAACGGTCATAGCCGGCAAAGAGCTCATCACCCGCGTCGCCGGCGAGGGCCACCGTCACATGCTGGCGAGCCAGACAGGAAACGAAGTAAGTTGGCAAGATAGAGGAATCCGCGAACGGTTCCTCGAGAATACGGGTCAATTTGTCCAATGTCTCGCCAATGTCAGGCTCCAGCACTAGCTCGTGGTGTTCGGTCGAGAACCGCTTCGCGACGAGGCGCGCATAGTCCGCTTCGTTGAAGTCCTGGTTGCCAAATCCGATGGAGAACGTCTTCACGGGCTTTGAGCTGGCGCGCGCCATCAGCGCCACCACGGTAGAGGAATCCGTCCCACCGCTCAGCAGCGCTCCCAACGGAACATCGGAGATTAGCCGAATGCGCACCGCTTCCGCCAGGCGCTGCTCCATCTCTTCCAAGCACTCTTCCTCCGAGCGCGGCTCCTGAGTCCCGTAAGCAGGCACGTCCCAGTATTGTCGGACTGAGAGTTTGCCGTCGGAAAACTCAAGCAGGTGCCCCGGGGGCAGTTTGTGGATATCGCGGAACGCCGTGTGCGGATCGGAAATGTAGCCGAAGGTGAAGTATTGCAAAATCGCTTCGTGCTTGATTTCCTTCAGCTCAGGAGCCACCGCGAAGATGGTTTTGATTTCGGAGCCGAACAACAGGCGCCCGTCCCTAAACGAGTAGTGAAGCGGCTTTTTGCCCAGGCGGTCGCGAGCCAGCAGCAAGCTGCGGCGGCGCTCGTCGTAGATCGCGATGGCAAACATGCCTCGAAGCTTCTCCACGCACCCTGCTCCCAGGTCCTCGTAGAGGTGAACGATCACTTCGGTGTCGGTATTGGTGTAAAAGCGGTGGCCGCGTTTCTCGAGCTCGGGACGCAACTCGAGGAAGTTATAAATCTCACCGTTAAAGACTATCCAAATAGTCTTGTCTTCGTTGTGGACGGGCTGGTGGCCGCCCGACAGATCGATGATGCTGAGCCGGCGCATGCCGAGGCCGACCCCGCCCTTCAGGTAGATGCCTTCGTCGTCCGGGCCGCGATGGACGATCGTCTGGCACATGCGGTGAACGGTAGCCTCATCGGCTCTCGCGCCAGGGTTTGTATCGAAAATGCCTGCGATTCCGCACATGTTATTGCCGATTTACGATTGCCGATTGTCGATTGGAAAAAGTCCACCAATCGTCTATTCCAAATCAGCGTTCTCAAGCTACGTGCCACATAGCGTACTGTCGATTTTCAGTTGTCGATCGCTAATCAAGAGAAATCCCAACAATCGGCAATCAGCAATCGGCAATCGAAAATTACTTATCCGGCTTATGTCCTCGCACCGAGATGGGTGAATCGATGACGCGTAAGGAATCCAGACGGCAGCTTTCAAACCAGCGAAAGACTTCCTCATACGTGTGCTTCGATTGGTACTTCGGCGAATACCAATCAAAGGTGTCGAGCACGCGCTGATCGGCGTCCGGCTCCTGAGACATCGGCAGGACGTATTTGATCAAACCACTAACCGGCCGCCCAACGATGGGCACCACGCGAAGTCCTCGGTGTACATAATAAAGCGGCACCGCAATGTGAGCCAGCGCGTGCAAAAGCCGCGGCGGCATGCGGTGCGTGACCTTCCGGTAGATGTCGCTGAACCGGTACCACTTGTTGTAGCCACTGTAAAGCCAGATGGCAATGCTTCCTCCCGGTTTTAGGAAAGGAGGCAAGGATATGAACGCTTTTTCACAGTCGGGGGTGTGGTGCAAAACGCCGATGCTGTAAATGAAATCAAAACTCTCGGGTGCGAATGGCAACGAGAACACGTCCGCCTGGAGTATGGTAACGGACTCACGCTCCTTCAGATTCCACGCCGCCGCCTCCACTGCCTGGCTCAAGTCTATGCCGACCACCCGAGCGCCCCAACGGCTGGCGACCTCGGCGAACCGGCCCATGCCGCAACCGACATCCAACACCAACTTTCCGGCAAGCTCCTCGGGAGTGAATCCCGTTCTCTCGCGAAATGCGGCTTCCGATTGGTGTTTGTGCTCGTCGTCCAGTTGAGTGCGCGGATGCCGGTTCCACTGGAAACCGAAACTGCTGGTGTACTGCTCGGCCCCGACGAACCGCATCACGCCCTTGACGACTGGAAAGTCTCGCCCACAGGCGGGGCAGCGCAGACCGTCAGCGGCATCCTGCAACGAGCCGTGACACTGCGGGCAGCGGAGTATTGCGCGCACGTCAGGGGGAAGGTCGCTCGGCACAGAGCGATCGTTCTTATCGAGCACGGCTCCTTTTTGGTCGGTCATCATGAAGTCCTGGCAATTTGAGTCATTCTGGATCTTAGATTTTGGATTGTGGATTAAGAAACCAGCGCGCTCTCGGCCTGCAATCCAAAATCCAAAATCTAAAATCCAAAATCTCTACGCCTTTACCGGCAATTCAATCGGCGTAAGTCGATAATCCCGATACTCATTAGGGTTTCCGCTGCGCCCATCGCACGCTGCCAGGATGATATTCGTCATCTCCCGCGCTGTGACGTAGTGGACGCGGCATGTTTGCCCGCCCTCCGCCCCCTCCGCCATTTCCCGAAGGAACCGCCGCATCGCGTCGCCGAGCATGACGCTCTCGTCGCGCGGATCCATCCCGTGACCATGCAGCTTGATGAAGAGCCAGTCGGGCCGGCCGCGCACGGTGATGGCGGCTTGCTTCCAGAGCTCCAGCCGTTGGATGGTGGGCGGATGCTTGGCTGCGATTTCAGCATTCTCGATGATCGGAAACCATCGGCCATTGCGTCCGAAGTCGAGCCCGAGCGGACCCTGAATGATCAGCGGGAAAACACTCGGTGCGTGGCCGCAACGAAGATCCTTGCCTCGACGATGGGGCGCGCGGCGGCGAAGCGGCAGCGCGCACTCATAAAGCGCGTTGATCTTGCCGATCTGGGAAATGTTGGGCGCGGAGGGAAGGGTCAGGTCGGCGTAGCATCCGGTGTCGGCGAGAATCTGCATTTCATCGTCAACCCCGCAGAAGCGGCCGTGGGCGGAGTTGGCGAGGGCGAAGTTGCCGTGAACGAAAGCGTAGCGGGGCGCTCCATTCCCATTCAGCCTCGAAAGGCAGCCGTGCGAAACCAGTGCGTCTCTGAACTCGAGAATCTGCCGCCGAGTGCTGGCGGAGGTGTCCGCACCGTTCTGGCCGTGATGCAAATGAATCTCGACCTCACCCCAACCGGCGTGGCAGTGCTCGGCAAGGCGGTCGATCAAGCCCGGATCGTATTGCTCGGCGGGGTAGAAGTACGTGTGGCGAAAAGGCCTTCCGTCCGAGTCGCGCCAGTCGTTGACGAGCTTTGGATATTCGCGGCACCACCGCTCGAGTCGCCGCTCCTGCTCCCACCGGTCGGCGCGCTCCGGACCTTTGCCTGGCATAATTGCGGGCTCGAAGTGATCGGCCAAGCCGATAATCAGATGAGGCCGACGGATCTGGTCCGCGTGCCGCGTCAGTCGTTGCCAGACGTAAGCCGGCGCCCACCTCAGGCTGCGCAGAAATTTAGTCCATTGATTCATGCTCAATCGTAGTCGCAACTTCTCCGCGGCATCTTTCAGGAAGCCTGGCCTCGCCTGACAGTCCATTCGCCGTGGGTTCCGGGCAGGCAGGGCTCCGGGGGGCCTTCACTGTGTAGCGCCGACGTTCAGGTGCGCGCGTGCCGTTCCCGCTGGGCGGGACCGGCGCTACGACAGGTCGCGTCTAACGCCCATTCAGAGGGCGGTAGCCCGTTATGGTCTGAGAGAGTACAGGCTGCTTTCGAGCTTCGCCCTTCATCGTCGAGCCATCGGCGCGACTTTTCTGTTTGATGGCTCCGGTTTCCAAGACTGAACCTTGTCTCGCTTTCGCGATCTGCAACAACGCTCCGGTGTAGGCAATCAAAAAGTACGGGAAAAAATTATAGGCTACGCTGTCGAAAAACGACCCCACAAGAAAAGCCGCAAAAGACACCTTGAGCGTGCCCCCGAGCAGCACCAGGTCAGGGTGGCCACGCGACGTACGCTCGATTTCCCTTAGATTGATAAGGGTCCTCCGTATGATTAACAGGTACAAAATAAGCGCGGGGAAGCCCCCTTCGGCGCTCGTCTCGGTGTAGGAATTGTGCGCGACGTGCCAGTCCGCTATGATCTGAAAGTCGCCGCATCCTACTCCGAAGATGGGATGGGTCAGTGTCGTCTTAATGCTGAGAATGAGTAATTCTTTTCGTGTCCGCCACGAGCCGGCTGCCTCTCCCGGATCCAGCGACGGGTCTATAACCGACGCGACCCGCTTGAAGTATCCCTTGGGCCCGGCCACGACCGCCATGCAAAGGCTCACAAACGCGAACAGGATCACCAGACCGTGTCGCCGACCCTTCAAGCCGAATTCCCACAGCATGACACACCCAGAGACCAGGAGCGCCACCACGCCCGCTCTCGAATAAGTGAGGAGCAGGGCGAATCCCAACATCACCATCGCCCCAGTCCAGAGCATTTTCTTGATGATGTTCATGGTCATCAACATGAACATGGCGCAGAACGGGAACACCAAAACGATGCACAAGGCCAGATCGTTCGGGTTTCCGTAGATGCCATTCAAGGAGCCAGTTAAGCGATGGTCTTCGCTGGCCTGGAAGTGCGCCGCGAACAAAGTGATGATCACACAGAGGACCGTTGACGCCGTCTCCACGAATATCAGGCGCTTCAACCGGGGCACGCTGATGGCCACTAGGCCGATCAATAGTGCGATCGGCACGACCTTTGCGAAATCGAGGGCGTGCTGGAAAGCACCGCCCTTCCAAAGGGGCGAAAAGGGGAACGAAATAAGAAACCAAGAAGCCAGGGCGATCAGATACCTCATCTCCCAGGAAAACTTCAGAAGGTCCGGGTGGGCCATGACCACTAAGCCGAAGGAGGCGATGGCAAGGCCACCGGTAAGTTTGGCAATGGGGAACGTTCCGATCGGAATGAACTCTTCGGGCCGCGCGAAGTAGACCACGCAGAAAACAAGCAGCCAGGTGAACGCGCCCTTCAAATAGTCGTGTTTCTTCGCCTGGATTCGAGGAAGAGTTGTATCAATCGTCGCCACTATGGATTTCCCTCTTTGCTTCGCCTAATCCTCGTGAGCCTGCTTCCAAGCGGCAGTCGCCGCCTACGACCTGGCCCAGATTTCCTTCTTCCCTGCCAAAAACCAAACCAGCGCAACCGCAGCGGCTGTATTCATGAGGACGAATGCCAAAGACACGTCCGCTAATCGAGTAATCAGACCGAGTTTGGTCCGCCACACGGCTAAGATGCTCAACCCATAGAAGACGAGCTGGGCGATCAACGCCGCCTGATAAAAAGTGCTCTTCAAGAATGCGGAAGCCATAAAGAGCACGGCGAGGGCGAAGGGTACCCACAGCCGAAAAAGCTTGTGGCTAATGAACCTGATTCGGACCGGACTGCGCTCGGTGAGCAACCACGGCGCCAGGCGGAGGAGTTGGTAATTTCCCGTCAGCGTCCGGACTTTTCTGCGAAATTCGCGCTGGGGATTCGCCAGGTTGTCGTAGGCGTGAGCCCGCGACTCGAACAGGACCCGTTTGCCTTGGCGCACCACATGGAGCGGCAAATAAACGTCGTCCAGCAGCGTTCCAGCGGGAAGCGGCACGAAAAGGTCCTTTCGCATCGCGTAAAGCGCCCCCGTTGCTCCAACGACTGAACCTGACGCCGCCTCCCACTCCCGGATTTTTTTCTCCAGCCTCCAGTAGAAACCCAGGCCTTTCCCCGCCGCGCCGGCGCGAGCGTCGCCCAGAATCAGTTCGCCACTCACACAGCCGACGGCAGGATCGGCGAAATTCGCCACCAAATATCGAAGAGCGTCAGGGTCAATGATCTGACGGGCGTCCGTGAAGATGATGATTTCACCCTGCGCCGCTTCGAGGGCGCGGTTCAGCGCGATGGCCTTACCCGCGTGTTCCGGTAAGGCGAAGAACCGAAGCCGGTCATTCGCTTGGGTTTGCATCCATGGGTCGGTCGCGTCCGTCGAACCATCCGAAACTACAATGATCTCGTACCGGTCGCGCGGATAATCCAGTCCCGCCAAATTCCTCAGCTTGTGGGGCAACGTTTCCGCCTCGTTGTGGGCAGCGATGACAATCGACACCAGCGGGAGGTCCGCATCGTGACCCGAAGCCGGCTGTGGCGAAGGGGAAGGAGCCCGCCACCGGCTGCGCAGAAAGAGACACAGCGGATAGCCTATATAGGTATAGGCGATAAAGAGCGCCGAGATCCAGAAGGCGATCCTCATCTCGCACCGTACCCGAAAAGAACGATCTTGATCGATCGCAGGATGATGACCAAATCCAATCCCAAGGACATGTTCTTGGTGTAGTAGAGGTCGTACTTGAGCTTCTCTTTGGCTTCTTCGAGCGACGCACCGTACTGGTAGCACACCTGGGCCCAGCCGGTGATTCCCGGCCGGATCATATGGCGAAAGTTGAAATACGGGATCTCGCGGATCAGCCACTCGACAAACTCTGGGCGCTCGGGCCGGGGCCCCACGAAACCCATTTCGCCGCGAAACACGTTCCAGAGTTGGGGAATTTCATCCACGCGGGTACGTCGCAGCCAGCGGCCCACGCGGGTAATTCGGGGATCCGTCTCATCCGCCCAGGTTGGCCCGGTGGTGGCTTCGGCGTCGCTCCGCATGGTACGGAACTTAAAGACGCTAAATGGCTTCCCAAAGCGGCCAACCCGCTCTTGTTGGTAGAAGACGGGGCCGGCAGAATCCAGTTTGATCGCCAAAGCGATAAGCGGGAGGAAGGGCAGCACCGCCAGCAGCAGGATGCAGGAGGCGATCAGGGAAACCACGCGGCGCGCGAAGACAAACGCCGCACCCCTGCGAAATCCCTCTGAGAAGATCAGCCAGCTCGGGTAGAGGCCGTCGATTTCCACTTTGCCGGTGATCGTCTCAAGGACGCCCGTCACGTCCTCCACTTTAACGCCCAACAATCTTACTTCCAGAAGTTCGCGAACCGGCATCGTCCCTCGGCGGTCCCCCATCGCTACGATCACCCGATTCACCTGGCGATTGCCGACCATCGCCATCAGCCCTTGGCCCCTTTCATCCGGATTGTGCGGGTTGGGCTCCACGCCCGCGCTCCATCCGGTGACATCTATTCCCAGCTCAGGATGAGACTGAAGGCCATCCACAAACCGCCGCGCCCGATCACCGGACCCTAAAACATAAATCCTCTCGCGCATGAACGGCCGGTAGACAAGCCACCCGTATGCCGACCGCCAGCCAAACAGAGCCAAAGTCAAGATGAACAGACCCACAACTAAGGCATCGCCTCCCAGCGCGAAATCCGGATAGAAAAAGCTGAGTCCTGCCAGGAGGAAGGCCATCAAGCCCATGGCCACCAAGAGCCGGAAGTACGTTTCACCCTTGGACGCCACCCGGTGCGGATCGTAGAGGTCAAAGTAGTACAGGCAAACGACCGCCACTACCGTGATGCCCAGAATCTTGTAGAGTCCATTCTCGTATTCGAGCACCAGCATGGAGTCTTCGAGCCTCAGCACGGCGCCCAGAACGAAAGATGCGCAGACCAGCACGGCTTCCCCAACCACGAGGACGAGCAACCGTTTTGGGTAATAAACGTTGAATAGACGAATCATTGCTTGGCCGATGTCTCTGGCTTGCCTCGATGCTGGACCTCGTCATAATATTGAAAAGTGGAGTAGACGGAGGCTCCCTGGGCGCGGTTCAGAACCACCCCCAGAATTCGCTTTCCACGAAACTCCTGGCAGCCTTTCTGTGCGACGTCAAACGGCGTCGCGGCGGCCTGAACAACCATTAGAACGCCGTCGCACATATCGGCCAACAGCTTGGCGTCCGATACCAGCGTGGCCGGGGGCGAGTCCAGAATAATCCAGTCAAAAACCGGAGCCACGCGGTCGAGGAGGGTTCTCAAGCGCCCATTCCCGATCAGCTCGAGGGGGTTGGAGACGGTCTTTCCACCGGGGATGAAAAAGAAGTTGTCCAGCGGCCCCCGCTGGATGATCTGAAAAGTCTCGGCTTCGCCGGCCAGATAATCCGAAAGTCCGGGGGCAGCCGCGGCTCCAAACCAAGCGTGCATGTCGGAGCGTCGAAGGTCGGCGTCGATAACTAGAACGCGCCGGTCCTGTTGCCGGACGAAGGCCTGGGCCAGGTTTCCGGCGACAAAGGTCTTACCTTCCTTGGGCAAAGGGCTCGTGACCAGCACTTTCTTGAGGGGTAATTCCTTCCGGATCAAATAAAGATGGGAGCGCAGCGAACGAAATTGCTCGGTCCCGAGGGCGTGATTCTGCTCGTCGAAAAATAGCATCGTCTTCTTGTCGGGATTCCACGGCACTTGCGCAATTTGGGAGAGCTGCTTCTCTTCGATTCGCGCCGAATCGCGAGCATCGGTCTTTTTCGGCGCTGCGCGCAACGCCTCCAGGTCGACCGCGGGGATCGGGGGAGCCGGAGGCCGCGTCGTTTCTGTCACTGCTGTCTCCGAGAGCAGCCCGGGTTCCTCCGACGCGATTCCGCTGGATCTTTCGCGCTCTGCCTTTCTCAACGCATCATGAATTCGGCTCATAACTTCCTTTCAGGGTTCCGGCCACTATTCCGTCTTTCGTAGCCGGTCCATCATCGTTGCTAAGGTCTGCAAAGCTTCCACCAAGCGAACATTCTCGACGGTTTCCGCCGGCGCCGCCCCCGTCACTGACTCGGGCCGATCCAGCTCCAGGTCCCGGACCACCTGCAAAATCGTTGCTTCCTTCACGGGTCTTTCTTGATCGACATAGGCGCTGATCATCGCGTGCTCGCAGATGACGTTGATGACCCGCGGAATGCCTCGCGCAAACTTAAAGATGTTTTCGACGGCGACGGACGAAAAGACCGGCTGGCTGTCCGCGCCCGCGATCCGCAGGCGCTCCGCGATGTAGCCGTGGGTCTCTTCGAGGGTCAGGGGGTGGGTCTTGCACCGCAGCGTGATCCGCTGGCGAAGTTGCCGGAGCTGTGGTTGTCTCAACTTCGCTTCGAGTTCGGGCTGGCCACACAGCACGATTTGAAGTAGTTTGTCCGTGGATGTTTCCAGGTTGGTTAGCAGGCGAATTTCCTCGAGCACCTGGGTGGAAAGGTTCTGGGCTTCGTCGACCACCAGGACCGCGGACTCGCCGGCAGCGTAACGCTCCAGAAGCCACTGATTGAGGCGCATCAGGATTTGGCTCTTCATTCCGGATTCGCACGCGATGCCAAAATCCCCCATCACAAAGTCCAGAAACTGAGCCGTGTTGAGGCGAGAGTTGAACACAAACGCGGTGGCCGCGCGCTCGCACCGCAGCCAGTCAAAAAGTTTGTTGAGCAGCGTCGTTTTCCCTGTACCCACTTCTCCGGTGAGCAGGACAAACCCCTTGCGGCTTTGGATTCCGTAGGTCAGAGAAGCCAGCGCTTCCTGGGAGTAATGAGTCATGAAGAGAAAGCGCGGGTCCGGACTCACGCTGAAGGGAACCTCTCTCAAGCCGAAAAACTGCTTATACATAGTGGTCTTCCCTGATGCCCCTTAGGCCTGAACGGGCTGCTCGGCCCCAGACTTAACTGCCACCTTTCGCCTTTTACGCCACCAAGTTCTGAACCGGCCATTCTTGCGCTTCTGGATCACGCCCACCGAAGGGAGCAAGACCAGGGTCGGCAATTCCAGGAAGAACTCGATGTCCCGTTCGCTGCGGATCGCTTTGTCCTTCATTTCGCGCAGCAGAACGATGGCCAGTCCAATCACCAATCCTCCCGCCGCGCCCCCTGCCGCAAACATCCAATAGACGGGGAAGGACGGCGTATCCGGGAGGCTGGGTGGGTCCAAAACGGTAAATGTTTCCCCCTGAGAGGCGCGTTCCAGGTCGGTCGCCATTCCGGAATTGTTTCTCTTAGTGAGCAAATCATTGTAAAAATCCATGGCGGTCTTGTAGTCGCGACTCACCGCTTTGTACTCCGCCTCGACGGTCGGGCTCATCCTCAGCTTGGCTTCGAGTGACTTGGCCTCCTGGCTCAATTGAACTTGTTCACGATGATAGGCACTGACCGCTTCTTCGAGACCGCGGAGTTGGCTCCGCAATTTCTGAATATCGGGAGGATCCACTCCGGCGGGCAGTGGAACCTTTCCCCCACCCTTGGTCGTAATCGCTGGGCCGGAATCCGCCGCGGCCGGCGCCACATCGCGGGATTTCTTCAACTCCTCGATGGTCGCCTTCAACTTCACAATATCCGGGTGATCCGGAGTGTAGCGCGCCTCCATGGTGGTCAGTCTGTCTTCGAGGGCGGCAATTTCTTTGTCCGTCGTCTCGGGGTGCGCGCCGCTTCGCATCGTTTCCAGGAAGCTCAGTTGTTGAGCCAAGAGCGATTCCGCATAAGTTTTGTCTTGCTGCGCGCGTTGGAGACCCGTAGTCACTGCCTCTAACCGCGCGGTGATCGACTGAAGCAGGCTCAGGTTGTTCCTCTCGTCGTCGGGAAGTTCTCCGGCGTACTTCTGTTGAAACGTCGCCATTTTGGCGTCTTCCTCATCCAGGTTTCGCTTGGCATCTTGCAACTGGGTGCCCAGAAAGGTCGTCGTGTCGGCCGCCATTTTCTCTCGCTCGACGAGATTAACCTGGACAAAATCGCCCACGAGTTCCGTGCACACCTCCTGTGCTAATTTCGCTTTCTCGTAAGTGAAGGCGACGATGAACCCCGGGATCTCATCTTTTGAGGACTGTACAACCGTGACTTTGGCACCGCTGGGCGGCGCAATCACCGACGGGAGGGGATTGACGCTGATGTTCTCCCGCATCTCCGTGAGCAAATCATCCATCCCTACTCCTCGGGCGATTTCGCTTCGGTACAAGCCGTACTTCTCGATCATGGGCTGAAGCTTGGATCGGCTCAGTACTTGCGATTCCATGCTCGTGACGCGCGCAATCAGGTTTTGCTGCACCACCGACTTCACCACGCTATCCGGCACTTTCTGCTGCTCAATCATCACCAGGGCCTCTGAGGTGTACTTGGCGGGCAGCAAATAGGCGACACCAAGCGCCAGGAGAGGGCACAGCAGGAAAGGAATCAAGATGTACAGCCACCCTCGACGCAGAATCCCAGTCACGTCTTCCGCGGTCATTTCTCTTTGTCCAAGCATGGATAACTCCTTCTGTTTACAAGGCCGGATGGTCGCCCGAATCTATCGGATTCGGCGCGGTCGCCCGTGCCAGTTGACGCCGGCCCCGACGAGATGGCGCCCGAAAACTCTGCTACAGCCAAAGGCAGAGCAAGGGCTGTTGGAACCGACTTGGTACTGATACTGATACTGCGCATAAAGGCTGGCGTGCTCTCTGAACTCGCGGCTCAATCGAAATCCGGCCTCCCAGGATTCAAATTGAGCCTGCTGCCCGGCCTGTCGTTGAATTGACTGATTGAAAGCATGACCCAAATCCACCGCTCCGTGGAGCTTACCCAGGACTTTCCTGCCCGCTGACAGACGAAGCCACTCGGTTTCCGCGCCGTGGAAGACGCCGGACCCCGCGCTCGTATACCGAGTGAAGCGAGCATCAAAGTCTGCTATTCGAGAACGATATCGTATGGAATCGTTCGTCAAGAAAAGAGGCTCGGTGAAAGTACCCTGGGACTGGGCCTCTTTGATCTCGGACGGCCCCCCGCTGAAAAAGAACGAGAACCTGCTGCTGAACTGGTGTCCGTAACCAAAGAGGAATCCGCGGTTGACGATGCTTCGACCTCCCGTCGACTCGTATGAGAAACCGTAGTCAACTACAGAGACGGAAACTTCGTCATGAGAAGTGAGTCTGTAATTGTATCCTGCATTAAAACTCATGAGTCGGCTGTTGACAAATCCCGGATCGATGAAGTTGATGACACCCGCATCGGCGGTCGCGGTAATCGTTGATCGCGTCGTCGGGCTGTACTGAACCTCGCCCAACACCACCTCGGTGTAGCGCCGCGACGACCCACTCAAGATAGACTCCGTGGGCAGCAATGACTGACTGAGGAGCACTTGTTGGCCAAGGAACGCGCCGCCGCTTCCTCCCCCGAAACTCTGCAATCCCGAGAACCCCGGGAAACCAAAGGAAGACTCGGGCAAGTACATAAACTGGTCGCTCAAAGTCAATTCCAATCGGCGAAGCTTGATCGATTCAGCAACGGATAACCTCTGGACACTTCCCCATCCCGGCGGCTTAACCTTGGTGTTCGTCAGAACCGGTCGGCCGTAGAACTGCGCACCAGCGGCGTAGTCCAGATTCAACTGAGAGCGCCGCCGCACCTGCTGGAGCACGATATTCCCCAGGTAGATGCTCCGAGTCAGTGTGCCGTTCTGCTCACTTCTCTGCGAGAGAACTCGGTCTACGAAGCCGGACCATTGGAAGGAAGGTAGGAAATAGCTAATGCTCGATCCCTGCGAGCCCGGCTCGAGCGTGATTCCGCTGGTGAGCGGAGGCATCTCAGGCGCTTCCTGCTGGCTTCCCTGTTCGCCTTGACTCGGAGGATTCGTCCCTGTCTGACTGGGTGCTTGGCCGGCACTCGACTGCGGCAGAGGTCCCGCCGAGCCAGGCGGCGGTTCCTGCTGCCCCCAAGCCATGGAGACACAGCAGCTCAGGACCGCTATCCGCATCACGAATTTGGACCGCCCATTCACCAAAATGCGCTCCTAAGGGACGACAATGGTATCGCCGGGCTGAAGGATTATGTTGTCTTTACCTGGCCCTAGCTTGAGAGCTTTCTTGTAGTCAAACGGGTACTTCACCATTTTTCCTTTGACCGTCCGCATGACATAAATCTTCTTTGAATTCGCGAACTGATTGGGACCGCCGGCCAGGGTCAGGGCCTGGAGCACGGTCATATCTCTAATCAGAGGCATCGATCCAGGCTTGTTGATCTCTCCCGAGAGGTAAATGATCCTGCTGTTGATCTGCTCGACCATCACGGTCACCCGCGGGTCGGTTACATATTTCTCCAACAACGTCCTGAGCGAAGCTGCGAGTTGGGTAGGCGTCAGGCCGGCGGCTTGTACATCGTTGAGGAGCGGCATGGAAATCTTTCCGTCCGGCCGCACCTGTGCCTTCACGCCAAATTCTTTTTCCTGCCATACGTCGATACCGATAACGTCTTCGACGCCGATCACATACCCAGGGTCGGGGGTTGAGGAGTCGGCCTTTGCGCCTCGTGATCCCGAGCTGCCTCCCGATGGCTTGCTGGTGGCAGGCGCTTGCGCGTTCGGCGGTGCGGGCGCAGTCGAGGTTGCCGGAGTCTGCGTCTTCGCCGACGAGGGCTCGGATGACTGTTTACCGGCAGCCGGAGGCTGCGCCTGGTCTTGTGCCGGCGCGGAACTTGTGGCGGGAGGAGAAGTCCCTGTCGCCGGTGGCTGGGTTTGCTGCTGCGCTGCCAACGAGACCGCTACGACAAGCAATAGAAACACTGCGCACGGACTCACGTACTTTTTCATCCTTGTTCTCCTCGGGGGCTCAGGGAACCTGCGGCTTCGTCCATCCCGATCTGTTTGAGTTTATAAAGCAACGCCTTGTAACTGATTTGGAGTTCCTTCGCCGCCCGCTTGCGATTCCACCGCGTTCGAGCCAATACTTTCAAAATGAGTTCCCTCTCGGCCACATGGGAGGCCGCTCGGGACGCCTCTTTCAGCGAAACTCCCCCGTGCGATGCACCGTCACTAAGCGGCACCTCAGGCACGGAAGAAGTCAGCTCCGACAGCGCGCCGCGGTCATCGCCGAGCGCCACAACCTTGCGGATGGTGTTCTCCAGCTCGCGAATGTTACCTGGCCAATGATGGTCTATCAGAATCTGCATGCTGCGGGGGCTCAGACTCGGCTCCGAGTGCCCAAAGAGCACGGCATACTTCTTCAGGAAGAATTGCACCAAGCCGGGGATGTCTTCCTTCCGTTGACGAAGTGGAGGCAATCGAAGCGAGACACCGTTGATACGATAGTACAACTCCTCGCGGAAACGGCCAGCGACCATCTCCTCCTCGAGATTCCGGCTCGAGGCTGAAATCACCCGTTTCCCTAAACTCCGCTCTGACGCCATCTCGCCATCCGGAAGCAAGGGCAGAAGTTTGGCTTGGCAGGCCAAGTCGAGCTCACCAATGTCGTCGAGGAAAACCGTGCCTGCGGTCTGCTGGTCTTCCTGCGCTTGCCCGGGAGCAAACCCTCCCTGCCGATCCAATAACTCGGCCGTGTACGCCGCACACCGGATCTTGATGAGCGGCTCGTGAGACCGCCGGGAGAGCTGGTGAATGAGCGTGGCGACGACTTCTTTGCCGGAGCCGCTCTCGCCTAGCAGGAGCACGGGAATGTCAGTGGGCGCAATTTCGGTGATGACGTGTTCCACGGCCTGAACCGCAGCACTGGAGCTTCGAACATAGCCATGATTTCCGATTGCGCCAGCTTCTTTCATGGGGTCTTCAGTTCCGATTTGGGGAGATTTGGATTGCATCTGCCCTCCCTCAATTATCCAAAGAAAACTGCATTGCAAGGGAACGCGTTCCAGTGCCAGCACGGGAATTGCCAACTCGAATCAGGGCGCAGAGACATTCCTGACCTGACATTAAAATCCGTCACTACAATGAAGTACGGTAGTTTTCGCAAACGCCCGTTGGTACACTTCTATCGAAACATCCCCTGTTCTACTCCAGTTGTTTTCCACAAAGTGGTAAGTATATTCTCTTTTTTGCCCAGCTGCCAGCCTTTCTTCTCACGCAGTAGTGGGTCAGTTGGACGTAGAGGCGGCTCGGCGACCCCATGTGGCGAGCCCCAAAGCAGAACCTGGGATCCCCGCAACTCGCCGCTGCGAATTCAAACAGATCCGACTAAGTGTTTTTGCATCGACAATCAATTCTAGCGGTACTATCTCGTAATTGATCTTTTCCAACGATCGGAAGCGAGTTGAGGGGGAGCGTGGCCGCACGGAGGTTTATGTGCGCCCATGTCGACCCTCGATCCGAACGCCAGCCATCCTCTGGAATCGAAGCTCGAAATTCGGAACTGCAACCAGCGAAAACTCGGTACTCGAATACTGGATTTCAGCGTCAGGCTCAAGTTGCGAATCTCAGATTCTCATTTTCCGTTTTCTGGCACTGAAAGCCGGAATGTCTATGAAAATAAACCAAGTTACAGGAAAACCAAGTGCTCTACGTGAGGCGCTAAACACCTTTAGAATCAACAAATCATTTCGGGATGGGCCTGCGCCTCAAGAAAAAAAGTGAAAGGTGAGGAACAAAGCCGGAATGTATATGAAAAGAAAGGAAAATCCCCGGTAACGAAGCCAAGAAAGCCGGAATGTTATAGAAATCACAGGTAGTTAGCCAAAAAACGAAGCCGGAATGTTGTTGAAAACAAAAGTAAATGGCGCGTGCTTCGCCGAGAATAGCGAGTGGCCTAGCGATGTACCCGCGCCACCCACCCCCCTCCCGAGGCGAGTTGAATTTTCATTTTCTTCGTATTATTTACAGTAAGATTCTCAAATTTATAATCACTTCCGTAGCGGTCGGCATTGACGCCATCTTCGTAGGCTTCCATCTGGAAATCCCCGGCGGGTAGGAACGAGAAATCAATCTCCAACTCGCGCGGCGTCCAGTTGTTCATCACGCCGACGTACCAGTCGCTGCCGTTTCGTCGCGCCACCGCAACGTATTCGGCGATTCGCCCATCCAGCGCCCTTGTTTCGTCCCACTCGGTTGGCACCGGCCCCAGGAACTCCATCACCTCCGGCTCACGCAGATAGTTCGATGGGCTGTCGGACAGCATTTGCAGCGGACTCTCGTAGACCACGTACATCGCGAGTTGGTGACAGCGGGTGCCCAGGCTCATGGGGTGATTGAAGATGGGCGCAAAACTGGCCTTGGGAGCATTCAGCATAGCTCCGGGTGTGTAGTCCATCGGACCAAGGAACATCCGCGTGAAGGGCAGCGTAACGTTATGCTCCGGCTCCGTTTCGGCGCTCCACTTGCTCCACTCGAGGCCGCGCACGCCTTCCGTGCTGATCAGGTTGGGCCAGGTGCGGGTCATGGTGGCCGGCTTCTGGTCGCCATGAAAATCCACCAGCATTTTGCGTTTGGCGGTTTCGCGGCTTACCTTGTGATAGTAGTTGATCAGAAGCTGGTCAGAGCGCTGCATGAAGTCAACCTTGATTCCCTTGATGCCCCATTTTGCGTAGAGATCGAGCGCCGGTTCGAGCTGGTCGTCCAGCGTCTTCCAGATCACCCAGAGAATGATCCCGACGTTTTTCTGCCGGGCATAGGCTGTCAGTTCTTCCATGTTGATTTCCGGAACGACCTCGAGCACGTTCCCCAGCTTGTACCAGCCTTCGTCGAGGATGACGTATTGAATCCCATATTTCGAAGCGAAATCGATGTAGTACTTGTAAGTCTCGGTGTTGATTCCGGCCTTGAAATCCACGCCGTAAATGTTATTGGCGTTCCACCAGTCCCAGGCCACTTTGCCCGGCCTGACCCAGGATGTGTCCTCGAGTTGCGATGGTTTCTCCAGCAACCAGACCAACTGATTCGTCAGGAGGTCTGCGTCCCTCTCAACGATGCCGATCACCCGCCAGGGGAAGGCCCGCGTGCCACTGGTGACAGCAATGTAATCCGCGCTTTCCACGACTTTGAAATCGCGGTCTCTTTCGAGCTTCTCTTTCAGCGGATAAGGGGGAAAGGCGGCAGCGAGCCCGTTGCCGTTTGTACCGCGTAACCACAGGCCGGGATAATCCTCGACATCCGATTCTGCAATCGCCACCTTCGCGCCGCCGCCCACATCAACGACTGCCGGCAGAGTGGCGATGGCCGAGGGAGCGATCCCCTTCATGGGTTGCGAAACGTACCGCCGCTCGTTGTGAGAGAAGAAGCTTTCCTCCTGAGGGTAGAACACAGGGTAGTCGCCGGCGAAATTGAAGCTGGCTGCTTCACTGTAGACCTTCACCCGGTTTTGCGGCAGCGAGGTTTCCAGCCGGTACGCGACTCCTTCATTGTACGCACGAAACACCACCGCATATCCGCCCTCCATTTCCAGCTTCAGTTCATTGTAGTTCTCGCGAATCTTGGCGAATTTTTGGCGGACCACCGGCACGAGGATTTGATCAACGCTGCGCTCATTTTTCGCTTTGACTTTGGGTTGAAGACCCAGAGAGGTGTGATCGACATCGAGAGCCAGCGTAGCATCCTGGAGCAGGGGCCTGCCCCGGAGTAAAACGTCGTAGCTGATTCGATCTGCGGCGCGGATCCTAATCACAATTCTGCCGTCAGGCGAACGCAATTCGTAGCTTGATTGCGCCACGGCGTCACTGGTCAGCCACAGCATCGGTAACAACATCATGGCGGCCTTCCAAAAGGGGTTATTCATAGGATGATCCTCCGTCGGGTTCTTATGTTAGCAGCCGCTCCGCCCGATGCGACACTCCTTTCTTCATGAAATTCCAGGGTTGATATCTAGTGCCGACGTAAGCTGCGCCGGGAGTACGAAGAAAATACGTCACCGTTATTGTAAAACACCAGGATTAGGCAATGCCGGGCGGATGCCATCCGCCTAGAGTGAATTCGACATGCCCCACTTGCTGCGATACGAATTTGCAGTGGCTCACTTTTCAGAATGATGGTTTACTGTGAAGGCCTGGGTTGGCTGGCGGGCCAAGGCTTGGTGCACGGAGGAACTCAATGAACTTGGGAAAGCAAGTTGCGGGGAGTGCGGGGCTCCGCCCGCCACGGCATCCCTCAGGAGAATCCAGATTATAGTGAGGAGACCTGTTATGAATCGGCGAACTTTTATGCAAAGTGCAAGTGGCGTGGCGGTGGCCGCGCTTCCCACCTTTCGTGAGGAGGGCCTTTCCCGAATCCTCGCGGCGGGTGTCCAAACCGCCGGCCGCTCGGCGGAAAGCCTGGCGGCGGACGAGGACTACTGGTTCGAAATTCAGTCGGCCTTTAACACGGATCGGAGCATGATCAACTTCAACAACGGGACGGTTTCTCCCTCCCCGCAGATTGTTGAAGAAGCCTTACGACGATATGACGAGTTCGTCAACCTTTCGCCCGCCCACAACCAGGGTGTCATCGGCGCTCAACTGGAGACGATTCGGCAGAGGCTGGCCGCCAATTTCGGCTGCGACCCCGAGGAGATGGCTATTACCCGCAACACCAGTGAATCGCTCGAAATCTGCCAGTTGGGTCTGGATTTGAAACGCGGCGATGAGATCCTGACCACCGATCAGGATTACCCGCGCATGCTGACCACCTGGCGCCAAAGGGAGCGGCGAGACGGAATCGTCCTCAAAACCATTCCCTTTGACGTCCCTCCCCGAGATTGGGATGAGCTTTACGAAATGTTCGAAAGGGCCGTGACCCCTCGCACTCGAGTGATTCATTTCTGTCACATCACTTTCTTTACGGGGCAGATTTTCCCGGTCAAGAAGATTTGCCAGATGGCTCGCAGCCGGGGCATCCAAACTATTGTGGACGGCGCGCACGCCTTCGCCCATTTCCCTTTTCAGAAGGACGATTTGGACTGTGATTATTACGGAACCAGCCTGCACAAGTGGCTCCTGGCCCCTCGCGGAACGGGATTCCTTTACGTCCGGAAAGAGAAGATACCGAACCTCTGGCCGTTGATGGCGGCGCCGGCAGAGATGCAGGGCGATATCCGCAAATTTGAGGAAATTGGAACCCATCCCATCCCGATTAGAGTCGCCATTTCGCAAGCGCTGACATTTTGCGAGGGGATCGGGGTGGAAAGGAAAGCTGCGCGGCTGCGTTATCTGAGGGACCGATGGGCCCGCCGGCTCGCCGAAAACCAGCGTGTGAAGATCCTCCACAGCTCTGACCCGCGACAATCTTGCGGAATCGGATTCGTGAGCGTGGAAGGACTTGACCCAGGCAAGCTTGCGGAATTCCTCTGGGATAAACATCGGATCATCGTCGTCCCGATGACGCACACCAAATTTAGCGGCCTTCGCGTTACACCGAATATCTATTCAACCGTACAGGAAGTCGACACCTTCAGCGCGGCAGTCGAAGGTGCGCTGAAGTCGGGGGTCTGACCTTTTGGCGTCGTGCCGTGCTATTTCCCATTAGGTCGGCCCCAGACACCGATGTCATCTCCTTAGCCCTTGGATGTTCGCCCGCGCGACTGACCACGAGGATCCTCCATGCAGAGACGCGATGTCCTGAAAGCGCTTCCTCTATCGATTGCCGGAATGACAGGACTTGTTAGCACGGGCCGAGACGGTTCGGGGAGCACGACGACCATACAGATCGGGTAACGCCGCGGCCTGCCTCAACAGCGCTTTATCACACCGCAGATGCGGCACTGCTATCGAAGCTGAGGGTAGCAGATCACGAGTAAACCTGAAGCCTTGGGTGCTGGCGAATACCGCCTGGCACGCCGAGTGGAAGGGGGCAGAACCGAATTCATGCGGAGACTCAACCGGAAGCATTGCCTCGCCGCCCTGGCGCTGTTCCTGTTGGCGCCCATGGCGCTCGCGCAGACATCGGACTTACGTCTGAAAATAAGCAATAACGGCCGATATCTCGTCGACCAGAAGGGCGACCCTTTTTTGGTTGTGGGCGATTCGCCGTGGTCACTCATCGCTCAACTCGACGACAGGGACATTGAAAGCTACCTGGAGGATCGCCGGAACAAAGGCTTCAGCTCGATCATCGTCAACCTGATCGAGCACAAGTTCTCGACGACGACGCCGAGGACGCGTTCGGGGTTGGCGCCATTCAGAAGTCCGGGCGATTTATCGACTCCCAACCCTGCCTACTTCGATTTCGCCCACAAGGTCATCGAACGAGCAGGCCAATACGGGATTGTGGTGTGGCTCGCTCCAGCCTATCTCGGTTACGGCGGTGGCGACGAGGGTTTCTTTCGAGAGATCAAGGCTGGCGGCAGGGAGAAGCTTCACACCTACGGCAGATTCGTCGGCAGACGGTTCAAAGACTTGCCTAACATCGTCTGGATGCTCGGCGGCGACTACACGCCGGCAAAGCCCGATCAATGGACGGTCACTGAATTGGCTGCGGCAATCCGCGAGCAGGATTCGACCCATCTGATGACAGCTCATCACTCACCGGAGAGTTCTGCGGTGGCTGCATTTGGAGAGCAAGAATGGCTCGCTATCAACACCGTTTACGGCTACGAAAAAACGCTGTTTCGTCCGATGCTGGCGGAATATGGACGCAAGCCGGCGCGCCCGTTTGTTCTTCTGGAAACCACCTACGAGGATGAGCACAATTCGACGCCGGACCAGATCCGGCGGCAGGCCTACTGGGCCATGCTCAGTGGCGCCTGCGGCCAGTTCTTCGGCAACAATCCGATCTGGCACTTCGACGGCCCCGGTCTCTTTCCGGCAAAGACGACTTGGCAGCAGGCTCTGAACGCTACCGGCTCTCACAACATCGCCCTTCTGCGCAAGCTGTTTATTGACCTGCCTTGGTACCAGTTGGTGCCGGACGATAACCATGCCATCTTGGTCGAAGGCTACGGCAGCGACACCGCCACGGCTCTCACAGCAAGCACGGCAGATAGGAAGCTATCGGTCAGCTATATCCCCTCAACCGGCACGGACGAACGGGAGCTGACCGTCGCTTTGGGTCGTTTCGCAGAGCCGGTGACCGCTCGATGGTACAATCCCACCAACGGGCGAGTTGTCGCAGTCAAAGGTTCGCCCTTCGTGAACCGCGACACTCGTCACTTCCGCACACCGGGGGACAATGGGACGAGAGCAAACGACTGGCTGCTCGTCCTGGATGCCAGGTGAGGACCTAGCTCGCCAAAGCTCATTCTTTCCAGTTGGCAGCATTAGGGACGTTTGGAGCACCTTTCCGTCACCGGACTGTTTCCGAGCGCGCCGTCGCTCGCCCAGAGCTTTGGGTTGCCCTCTCCCGGTGTATCGATGCGGGGCCACCCTCCCCCGACGGGGAAAGAGCCACAAATACCGAATCGACAACGCTCAAAAATTAGGCCAATGCCGTCTCCCATCGGGAGAGGGTGGCGCCAAGCCACGGGAGAGGGCGCAGGCGGCGATTTCTGAATTCTTAGGCCGGACAGAAAATTGGGAACGTCATCGACCTGTCATACATGGAGATTTTTTTCTAACCTTTCCCATACTAAGACGTCTATATATTTCGAGGCCTAAATATGTCCAAGCCCGACTCTCTCCAAGGCTCGCTCGATCTGCTGGTACTGAAGATTCTCTCGCGCCGCCGGCGCCTGCACGGCTACGCCATCATGTCCGCGGTCCAGGACATTTCGCGAGAGGTCCTCCGCGTGGAGGAGGGTTCGCTCTATCCGGCGCTGCACCGGATGGAGGAAGCCGGGTGGATTCGCGCCGAATGGGTCACCAAGGACACCGGACGGCGGGCGCGCCTGTACGAGCTGACAGCGGCGGGCAAGAAGCAACTTACGGCCGAAGAGTGGCGCTGGCAGGCGGTGACTTTGGCCGTAAGCCGCGTTCTAAGGATGGCCTGATATGTCATGGTGGTCCCGCATTGCAAATGTGTTTCGCGGCGACCGTTTGAGCCGCGAGATTGACGAAGAACTCCAGTCGCACATCGAAGAAGCCATCGAGCAAGGCCGCGACCCGACCGAGGCCCGCCGAGCGCTTGGCCCGGCGCTACGGTTGCGCGAAGAGAGCCGTGACGTCAGGCTCATCACATGGCTGGATTCTCTGCGCGCCGACGCGATCTTCGGCTGGCGGCAGCTCATGAAGAGGAAGGTGACCTCGGCCGCAGCCATCCTTTCTCTGGCTCTCGCGATCGGGGCATGCACGTCGGCGTTCCGGCTTATCGACGCCCTCCTGCTGCGGCCTCTCCCAGTGGCTGAGCCGGAGCAGTTGTACGCTCTGGCTCGTCAAGGAATCGGTTTCGATGGCAAGCCCCAAACATACGACGCCTGGGCGTATCCGGCGTTCCGCCTGATGCGCGCTGCGGTTAAAGATCAAGCCGAGTTGGTAGCGATCTCGTATGCGGAACGGACGGATCTGACCTACGGGTCCGACCAGGAGATGGAGAAAGCGTACCGGCAATACGTTTCCGGTTGGATGTTCAGCTCGTTCGGATTGCGGCCCGCCTTGGGGCGGCTGCTGACTGAAGGCGACGATCTCACGCCAAGGGCTCACCCGTACGCCGTGCTCTCTTACGACTATTGGACGAACCGCTTCGGACGAGATCCGACAGTGGTCGGGCGCACTTTCCGCATAGGCAACGACGTTTACGAGATCGTTGGGGTGGGCCCGGAACGTTTCACCGGCACCGAGCCGGGCACGGCGATCGACATCTTCGTACCGACCATGATGCATCCTGGGGTCCAACGTTCAGACTGGACCTGGATGCGGACGTTGGCACGGCTGAAGCCTGGAGTTGCCCTCGAACCTGTTCGCGGGAAGCTGGACGCAACCTCTCGAGGATTCGAAGAGGAAAGGGCGAAAGGCTTTCGCAACATGTCCAAACAGGAAATCGACAACTTCCTCAACCAGAAGTTATTGCTGGAGCCCGCGGCCGCGGGCGTGTCCGATCTGCAGAACGACTATCGAACTTCGCTCGCGGCTCTCGGCGTGCTCGTGGCGCTGGTGCTGCTCATTGCGTGCGCGAACGTCGCCAACCTGATGACGGCGCAAGCGGCGGCGCGGTCGCGCGAGATGGCGCTGCGCGTCTCGATCGGCGCGGGACGGGGGCGCCTGGTGCAACTGGTCCTGGTGGAAAGCGCCTGGCTTGCCTTCCTGGCGGCCGCGCTGGGCGGGGTGTTCGCCTGGTGGTCGGCGCCGCTCGTCGTCAGCATGATCAATCCGCCGGACAACCCGGCGCGCCTGTTTCTTCCGGCAGACTGGCGGGTCCTTGCGTTCGGCCTCGCGCTGACCGTCGGCGTAACTTTGCTGTTCGGTCTGGCGCCGGCGCTGCGCGCTTCGGCCGTCAAGCCAGTAAGCGCGCTCAAGGGTGGAGAAGACCCGCACGTGCGGCGCCCCCTGATGCACGCGCTCATTGCCGTCCAGACCGCCTTCTGTTTTCTGGTGCTTTTCGTGGCCGGCCTGTTCGTCGCCACGTTTGAGCGGCTGTCGAACCAGCCCACCGGCTTTTCCGCCGACCGGCTTCTCACGCTCGAGACGGTCGCGGAGCGTCCTCAGCCGCCAGCTTTCTGGGACCAGGTGGCTGAACATCTGCGCGTGATGCCAGGTGTGGAAACCGTGGCGCTGGCCAGTTCGCCGCTGCTGGGCGGGTGGAGCTGGAACAACTTCATTTCGGTCAACGGCGCGCCTACAAACGGGGTGCTGGCCTACTTTTTGAGTGTCTCACCCGGCTGGGCAGAAGCAATGAAGATTCCCTTCATCGACGGTCGCGATCTCCGCCCGAGCGAGACGTTTCCTGGTGCTGCCATCGTCAACGAAACCTTCGCGAAGCAATACTTCAACGGTGAAAATCCCGTCGGCAAGTCGTTTGACATGGTGGCCGATGAAGGCTGGCGTCTTCGCTTCGAGGTCGTGGGCTTGGTCCGCGATGCTTGCTACCGTAACGTGCGCGAGCCTATCTTGCCCCAGGCCTATGTTCCGTTTCACTCGATCGATGCCAGGGGTGCATTGCGGCCGATAGGCCAGGGAACGTTCATCGTGCGCACGTCCAGCGCGAACCCACTCGCGCTGGCGTCCACCCTGCGCCGGGAAGTGCCGCGCGCGCGGTCCGAATTCCGCGTCAGCAACATCCGCACCCAAACGGAGATCAATCAGTCGCACACCGTCCGCGAGCGGCTACTGGCGAGGCTGGCGCTGTTCTTTGGTGTGGTGGCGCTGTTGCTCGCGGGGGTCGGTCTCTATGGGGTGCTCGACTACTCGGTGCTTCAGCGGCGGAAGGAAATCGGCATTCGCATGGCGATAGGCGCGCAAGCCGGCGACATCGCACGGCGAGTGACGGCAGACGTGTTCTCCATGGTGCTCGTCGGGGCGCTCGTGGGCCACGCGCTCGGCTTTGCATCGGTGCGGTACGTCGAGACGCTGCTCTACCAGGTGAAAGCGACCGACCCGGGAATGCTGGCGCTTCCGACGCTGACCATTCTGGCGGCAGCGCTCCTGGCGGCACTGACACCGGTGATCCGCGCCGTGCGCATCGACCCGGCTGAGATCTTGCGCGCGGAATAGGAGCCCAGTCGCGAGAGTTAACCTTCGGTTGTTTCGCTGCAAAGTCTCACCGCGGTTCCCCTTCAAACTCGTTCGAGGATGCGTGAGCACAGGCGTGGTCGGATAGTTCCCCGGTAACGCCGTTGTGCAGGCTGAGGCCCTCGCCTCCTGCATCATCGCCTACTCTGCTAGGTCGCTTGTATCCGAGTACGCCATCAATACGTCTGACTACCCCCGGCTCATGACGCCAAGCGGCACGCCGGCCTCAAGAATGTACCTGTTGTCTCAAGAAGCATTCACCGCAGATCTGTCGCGGAACCTTTCTGATATGGCCGCGGTCAACGCTCTCCTGCCCGTGGGATAAGACCACTGTGGTCCGGTACATTCTCGGGGCTCTAGGCGGTTATGAAAAACGGAAACTTGCGCCGCGTACGCGCAATGCTGGGCCGGGGTAACTGCCTTTCAATGGAGTTCTTGGACGCAACCGGGTCACACCCTTGCCAACACCGGCCCGGCAGGGGCGAAGGCTTCGTGCTCTGTCCGAGCGATGATTTCATCCTGAAGCGCCCGAGTCAGGTCGCAGAAGTAATCGCTGTAGCCGGCGACGCGCACGATCAGGTCGCGGTACTTCTCCGGCTCCGCTTGCGCCGCGCGCAGAGTAGCGGCCGTGACCACATTGAATTGAATGTGGTGACCACCTAATCGGAAGTAGGAGCGGACCAGTTGAGCCACTTTGTTCAGTCCCTCATCACCGCTCAACAACTGCGGTGTGAACTTCTGGTTGAGCAGGGTTCCGCCGGTCCGGGCATGATCGATCTTGGCGGCCGACTTGATGACCGCAGTCGGCCCGTGCCGGTCCGCGCCTTGGACGGGAGAGATGCCCTCGGAAAGCGGCTCCCAGGCCCGCCGACCGTCTGGAGTGGCTCCGGTCAACGAACCAAAATACACGTGGCAGGTTGTCGAGAGGTAGTTCACGCGGTAATTTCCGCCCTTGGTGTTCTTGCGCCCATCCACCTCATCAAAAAAGGCGTTAAACACATGCACGAGGTTGGCGTCCGCGTAATCGTCGTCATTTCCACACTTGGGCGTCTTGTTCCACAGCAACAAGCGCGTTTTCTCGTGGCCCTCGAAGTTAGGGGCGAGGGCGTCGAGCAATTGATCCATGGAAAGGGTCTTGCGATCAAACACGTGGTACTTAATGGCCGAGAAGCTGTCGGCGCAAGTTGCCGGCGCCACCCCCATGATGTAGGTGGTGTTATAACGCGGGCCGCCGTCGTTGTAATCCCTGCCCTTCGCGACGCAGTCGTCGATGAGCAGGGAAAGAAACGGCGCCGGCATGTAGTTGGCGTAGAGCCGTTCGATGACGATGTTACCCCGCACCTTGATGTCGATGAAGTGGTGCAACTGCTTGCGAAAAGCCTCGAACATCTGATCGTACGCCATGAAACCGCGTGGATCGCCGGTTTCGATCCCAATCCTCTTCCCCGTGCGCGGATCGACGCCGTTATGGAGCGCGATCTCGAGCACCTTGGGCAAATTAAAGTAGCCCGTCAGGATATAGGCTTCCTTTCCGAAGGCCCCGGTCTCGACACAACCTGAGGTTCCCCCGCAACGCGCATCTTCGAGCGATTTCCCCTGCCGCAACAACTCTTCCACTACCATGTCAGCATTGAAGATCGACGGCTGTCCCCAACCTTGGCGAACAATCTCCAGCCCGCGTCTCAAGAACGCCTCGGGGTTCCGTTTGCTCAACTGAAGATTTGACGAGGGCTGCAACAAGTGCATCACGTCGACGACATCGAGAATGAGATAAGTGACGTCGTTCACGCCGTCGGATCCGTCCTGCTTCAGGCCGCCGTTATTGATGTTGGCGAAGTCCGTGTAAGTGGCGCTTTCGGCCGCCGTCACTCCTACCTTGGGAGGAGCGGGCTGATTGTTGAACTTGACCCACAAGCATTCGAGCAACTCCTTCGCCTGGTCTCTGGTTAATGTGCCCTCCTCCATGCCCTTCTGGTAGAAAGGATAGAGGTGCTGATCGAACCGGCCCGGGCAGAAGGAATCCCAGGTGTTCAATTCCGTGACCACCGCCAGGTGGGTGAACCAGTAAGCCTGAAGTGCTTCCCAGAAATCGCGCGGCGCGTGCGCCGGGACGTAGCGGCAAACCTCAGCAATCCTCTCCAATTCTCGCCGGCGCTCCAGATTGTTTTCCGCCCGGGCCATGGCTTCGGCCTTCTCGGCGTGGCGTTCGGCGAATCGAATCACAGCGTCAGCCGCAATCGCCATGGCCCACAGTTCATCCTTCTTCGAGCACGCTGTCGGATCATTAAAGAAATCCAACTGCGACAAGGCAGCTTGGATTTCGGCCTTCAGATCCAGCAAGCCCTTGCGGTAAATGACGCCGTCTAACGCGGTGTGCCCCGGCGCGCGCTGCTCCATGAATTCGGTAAAGATGCCGGCCTCATAAGCGTCTTTCCATTCCGGCGTCATCTCCGCGAAAATCAGATCGCGCATGGAGCGGCCCCGCCAGTAGGGAATCACTTCATCCTGCTGGACGCGGCGCACCTGGTCATCAATCTGGTAGCAGATTTTCTCGCGCGAACTGAGAATCTCTAAGTCTTCGAGGCTGTGACAGCAAAGCTCGGGAAAGGTAGGCGCACCTTTGGGAGCCGGGCCGCGCTCTCCCACGATCAGTTCGTCCGGGCCGATGTAGATCGTCTTGTGCTCCATCAGATGCTGAAAGGCGCGGGCTCGGCGTATTGGGACTGACGCGGTTTTGTCGTGAAGATAGAAATCCGTCAGCAGCGCGGCGCGTTCAATGGAGACCCAGGGCTTGGTTTCCAGTGTCTCCCGTCTTAGCTTCGCCACACGCTCATTCATGATCAACCTCCAACACGCACGCTGAAGCCTTCCCGGCAGAGGCGTGCACTTATGGTCTCCGTGTGTTCCGCCGTGGGCGGGATTATATCCTCAACCTCGTATCGCAGGTGTAGACGGTTGTACTTGTCGCTTCCGATCCGGTGATAAGGGAGGAGGTCGATGCGGCGAAGGTCGAGGCCTGAGAGGAAGGCAGACAGGGCGGCGATATCGGAGTCTTCATCGTTCACGCCGGGAATGATGGGAATCCGGACGATCACCTTGCTGCCGATTTCGGCCAGCGTCCTTAGGTTCTCCAGGATCAGGTCGTTCTTTACGCCTGTGAAGCCCTGGTGCTTTTCACAGTCCATCAGCTTGAGGTCGTAGAGGAAGAGGTCGACCCACTCGCTGATGCGGCGCACCACGTCAGGATCCGCGAACCCACAAGTATCGAGCACCGTATGAATCCCGCGCGCGTGGCAGGCCTCCAGGAGTTGTTCGACAAACGCCGCCTGCATGAGGGGTTCACCACCGGAGATCGTGACGCCGCCCCCCGACTCCTCAAAAAAGACCTCGTCTTTCGCCACCTCCGCCACCACCTCGGGCACTGCCATCCAGCGCCCCGCCAGTTCGCGCGCGCCGGCGGAGCAAGCCTCGACGCACTCGCCCCGGCGCTGGCATAACGCCGGATCAGTGATCACCCGCCCGTCCAGCCGAAGCGCCTCTTCAGGACAAGCGCGGACGCAGTCGCCACAACGAATGCAGCGTTCTTCGAAGTAGATCACCTCGGGCCGGGGCGACTGGCCCTCGGGGTTGTGGCACCACCCGCAGCGCAAGGGACACCCTTTGAGAAACACGGTAGTCCGGATGCCCGGCCCATCGTGAATCGAGAACCGCATGATGTTGAAAACGAGCCCTAGCAGTTTACGCTCGTGATCCAAGTTCCGTTGTGCCCCCGCCGCACGCCCGCGGACCAAGTCAATGGACGCCATACGAGTATTGGATACAAAATCGGATACCATGTATGTGATGCCCATCACTGCCCCGCTCGCGGGCCACAGTTCTCAACATGTTGACTGTCCTGCTTTCGCTGCTCAGCGTTCTTTGGAGGTGCCAGGCAGGATGCGAATCCGCTTTGGAGAACTTCTCGCTGCGCCAGCACTTGGCGTTGATAAAGATATCGCGTCCGCGACCACTGCGACTGTCATGGCGGTCTCGAGCCGCTGTAACTCGCTTTGTGCTCGGGCGGACCAGATTTGTACTTGGCAGCCCGCCCCTGATTTAGAGTTGCCAGGATCGCCAGCATCTTTTGGGCTGCCGCAGGATCGCCTTGCCGCTGGTAAGCCGCAGCAAGATGTGAGTACACGGACGTGTTCGCCGGCGTGAGCTGGCGCGCGATCTCCAAGTGCTTGATCGCATCGTCCAGGCGGTGCGCCGCGAGGTAGAGCTGCCCAAGTGCGAGCTGCGCCGCGGCGAAGTTGGGGCGCGCCGCGACAGCTCTCTCGAGAGCCGTCTCCGCTTCAACGAACTCCGCTTGGCCGGGACCCGCGCCGGAACGGATCAGAGCCTGCCCCAAGATGGTTTGCAGGATGTAATTCTTCGGGTCTCTTTCCACCCCTTCCCGCGCCGCCTGAATTGCCTCGGGCGGGTTTCCCTCCAGCATCCCCTTTTGCGCGGCCGCCAAGGAGGAGATGTCGGTTCCCGGCGCCAGGTTGCTGGCCAGTGCCAGGTCCTGCTTCGCGAGATCAGCCTGGTTCATAAACGAGCGAAGAACGCCTCGCTCGTAATACAAGCGCGACGAACGCGGAAGCTGCTGGAGACCGAGATTCACAACATCGAGGCCGAGGGTGTAATACTCATGGTCCACGCACGCGTCGGCCACAAACACATACAGCTTCTCACTTTTCGGGTTCAGCGCTGCGGCTCGCTGAAAGGCTTCGAATGCCTCCTCGGGCTGAGCGTTGCCGATGTAAGCTTGAGCGAGCAGGTTATCCACGTCGGCGGTGGCCTGCCCGCCGCTGCGGAGCGCGAGCAGGAGAGGAATCGATTGCTTAAACTGGTTGGTCGCCACGTAGCAGAGGGCAAGGTCGAAATCCAACGCGAATTCATTGGAGACTCGCCCCTGCGCGGCGAGAAAGTGCGGAATCGCCTCGCGAAAATTCCCCTGGCGAGTGAGCGCAATACCGGCCTGAAGCTCCGCCTCAGCGCCTGCATTCTCGTTCTGTGTGGCGCGGTTGGGAGCAGTCTGCGGCGGCTGGAGAGAAGCCTGAGCGCTCGCTCGCGGACTAGGCCACAGGATTATCGCAAGCGTGGCACTGACAGAGAGGCGGCAGAAGACGGACCGGTTTCGACTTTTTGCCTCACCCTGTTCGACCCTGGTTCCTGGCCGGTTTCGCGTTCTCGCGGCGAGCGTGACTCGCTGCTCCGCTGGGAGAAACTCAACGCGGTGATTTAGGGTTGGTCGGATCATTGGAACCCAGCCCTGTCTCTTTCAGCTTCTGGATCTTGTCCTTAACGTCCACATCAAAAACCTTGAATTCCGAGTATTGATGTGTGTTGCGCAGGAGTTTGCCATTCCAATCTACTGTTACCATCACTTCCTGGGGCAGCCAGAGGCCCTCGGCAATCGCCCTGAAACGTGTTTCGGCGTAATCGATTTCGGTTGTCTTTCTTTTCAGCCGGACTTCCGGCAACGGCTTCAGCAGGTCGGTCCGGAGGCGAATGATGTGATAATTTTCAGAATCGACCCAAGCCACACCCTGAGAAAGGGTGGTCACGGTCGTGCCACCTGATCTGAAGGTTCCCGTGAATCGCGCCTTGGCCGGCCGCTGTGCGAAAGCGATCACGAAGGTGTCCCGTCCATCGACCTTCTGGCGACCGAGATAACGAAACATGGATTCGGGCTGGTAATACGGATGGAAAATGAGTGAAACCGATACGAATCCCAGAGTCAGCATGTAGCCTTCCTGCGCGCCATGCGGCAGACATTCATTTCCTGATAAATCGGCGCGGTGCTCATTGGTGGACGGTCCTCCAGCCTCATCCTGCATCAGGCAGAGGTAATGAAATCTCTGGTCCTGAGCGTCGACCACCTTTCCGTTGGCGTGCAGTTTTTCCTGGTGTATTCGTTCCAGCGACGTCGTGTTCGGGAGGTTTCGGAAAAACGCCGCCACGTTCTTGCCCACCGCGGTGAGGATGGACTCCAATGGTTCCTGGCTGGAGGCGGGCTCGAGCCCCTTAAGCTCTGGTATGGTGCGATGAAGATAATCGATGGGTTGATCGACGTCCGTTTTTGCCTTTGCGTACGCGGCCTGAGCCTTCATCTTGTCCTGAACCCGCTCCCAAACCACACGGATGCGAGACGGCATTTTCTTCACGTCCCGGCCTGCAAGGTAACGGGTCATCTCTTTGTTAGCTTCCTCGGGATCGCCCTTGCCCAGCAGGGCCTCGACGCGCAGGAACCGCGCATCAGGTTTTGCGCCGGCGCCAATGGCCTTCAGCAGGTAGGCGTCGGCTGCGTCCCAGTTTTGTAAACTGGACTGCGAGCGGCCGAGCTCCTGGAGCGCGAGTGGATCTTGAGGAGCGAATTTAAGTGCCTCCGCGAAGAAACTCGACGCCCTGTCAGGGTGGTGCTGCCAGCTCTCCATCACCCCGAGAACCAGCGCCGGTTCAGCCCTCCCCGCTTTCGGATCCGCCCGGCCCTTCTTCACTGAGTCCACGATGTGACTTTCGGCGCCGTCCCAGTCTCCCGACTGGAGCTCCGCCAGGGCGAGCATGGTTGTGCACCCGATGCAAGAGGCGTCACGGTTAGTCACGCTGGCGAAGGAAAGTAAGGCACGGTCTGGATGGTTGCGGTCGAGGAACTCGTCCACTCCTCGCGCGTAGTCCTTCTCGCTCGCAGCGGACAAACCGTCGGACGCCGCCAGCTTCTTCAGCCGTGGCGCCAAGCCAGAGACCAAGTCGGCCTGCGAGAGCAGCTCAGGGTCCTCCTTGGGATCCCGCAAAGTCACTTCGATCAACTGCGACTTGTCCGAGCCGCCAAAATCGATGACCCTGTGTGCGTCGCGATAGCCTTTCTTGCTGACTTTCAGATCAACCATGAATGTCTTGACGAAGCTGCCGCTCAAGCGATATTCAACTTGGAACTCCCCTCGATAGTTTGTGACCAGGGTTTGCAATGCTCCGGCGACGGTGATGTTTTCCGCTACGACCCTTGCGCCACGAACCGGATCACCCTGTAGCGTCCTCACCCTGCCTTGAACGAGCCAGGACCTCTGAATGCTTTCGAGATTGTCGAAGTCGTGGGTAATGTCCGGTGGATTCTGCTGGGCCACCAGCGGCGCCGGCAAGAGACACGCTAGGCTAAGTAGCAAGAGAGTGCAGATGCACTGTTTCATAACCAGCCTCCCCAAAAGCGCTAGCCGTCCTCTCGAGGGCCCGTTTTCTCTACATTATATCTTTTTGGGATGCCCCTTCCAAGTTGGGAGGTACTTTGCAAAATCGAATGCGGGAAAGAAGAGCGCACTCACTGGCTGCTTGGGAAGCGCCTTGCAGCCAGTGAATGCGGCGGGAGGAGACCATGGCTTTGCACTATCTCAGAACTCTAAGTTTGCTCGAAACTCGATTTGGCGACCGAAGGTCCCCATGTTGTTGACGTACACATCTCCGAAGCCGTAGTCCTGAACGCCCGTATCCAGATAGCCCCAGGTCGGGTGATTCCACACATTCAAGAACTCACTCTGGAACGTGAACCGTAGGTTTTCACGAATCGGAATGGACTTCGTGATCGCCATATCCTGGGAGAAATTACGCGGTCCATACAGCCAGGGGTGGTAACCAATAATGCCCGCCGTAGTATTCGGGTTAATCAAGCTACTGTTGGCTCCGCCTCCGGTTCCATTGTTGGCCAGATATTTGGGATTGACGCCGTTCGCGAACGGCTGACCGGTGTTGTAGACACCCACGGAGCTGTTCAGTTGAGCCGCGGTAACACCGCTGAGTGTGATTCCACCGTCGCCGTAGCGGGCGCCCGTCTGGAGGTACGATGGACCATTGGAGTTGTTGTACCCGCCCAGCACCTCCGCCGGGGCTCCGCTCTGGTAAGTGACGATGGTTCCAAAGCTCCAACCGCCGACCACCCGGTCAACCACGCCTCCGTGGTTGAGGAAGGCTCTGCCCTTGCCAAAGGGCAGGTCGTAAGTGCCATTGGCGTGGAGGACGTGCCGAAAATCAAAGAGTGTGGGCCCATAGCTCAGTCGGAGGTCACGCATCGTGAACATGTTGAACGACCCGGTCCAGTCATTGCCGGGCTGCACGCCCAAAGTGTGGCTCCAGGTGTAATTCACATCCAACTGCGCGCCATGCCATGGCTTCTCGCGGAGATCGACTTGGAGGGCTTGGTAATTCCCCCAGCCTGCGTCGGTCATCACCGCTGTCGCCTTGCCGGCGTTGAACGGATTGGCCTGGAAGAAGTTGATCGGATAGGCTCCGTTGACCGGCCCGGCGCCCGCGCAAGGCGAGAAGTTGGCGCTCCCGATCAGATTGCACAGGTAGCTTTGAGTACCGGCCAGGACAGAGGCGAAATCTCCGGCCCGTCCGTTTTGCAGAAGGTTGATGAAGTATCCGTCGGTAAAAAAGCCAGTCGGGGGACCGTTGTATCCCGGGGAAGCTGCGGTCATAATCGGCAGTGGCTGCTGCCCGGCATAGCCATTATTCGCAAACGAATTGGCTACCCCGTGCGCCGCGTTGATTGCCAGATTCGCCGCCGCGTTCTTGAATTCATTCAAGAACCCATTTTCAAAGATATTCACCTCGTTGGGATTGAGCTGAATCCACTGGTGAACGCTTCGGTTGCCGACGTACCGCACCTCAAGTACATTGCTCTGACCCAGGGCCCGCTGAATGCCGAAGTTCCATGACATCACATAGGGCTGATGGATACTGGGCAACATCCCGTTGACGCCCGACCAGTAACCGTAAAACGTCTGGCTAGCCTCGGGGATCACATCGGAGTAGGAGCTTGGGGTCACGAAGTAGGGCGGGAGCGAATCGCCCAGCGCCAAGCTGCCTGGCTGAAAAACCCCGGTCCCAGGCGAAGTGCTGGGGTAGAGGGAGAAGTTCTGGTAAAACGCGAAGCCGTAATTGGAGGCCGAGTTCCAGAAGAACTGATACGGCTCCGTGTAGCGCCTCACCGCAGCCCCGGCGCGAATAACGGTCTTACTCCCTCCAAACAGCTTTCCCTTGATCCCTTCGGAGTAGTTCGGGTTCCACGCCACGCCGACTGCGGGCTGGGGGCTCACGTTCCAAGGTTGGTACTGGTGGCTGCTCGCCGTATAGGAGGGGTTCGGGTCGCCCGTCAGGGTACCAGGTTTGAAGATGTTCCCGACTCCCGAAGGTCCGTAGACGCCGACCGGGTCGGCGCTGTGGTAGGCGCTGGTCAGGTCGTGGTCATCCCCGGTGAAGTCCCAGCGCAGTCCGTAATTGAAGGTCAACGTCGGCTTGAATCGCCAGGAATCCTGGAAAAACAAGCCCCACGCTTTCTGCAACTCGTCGAGGTTATAAGCGCCCACATGGTTGAAGTACTGTTTTGTCTTCGGGTCCAAGGCAAAAGTCCCAGTGACGTTTTGAATCCGTCCTACCAATGTCGCGTATAAGTTCTCCGCATCGCCGAGGACGGCGTTGTAATTCCCGGCGCTTTGCAGGAGCGCGGAATTCGCGAAGATGCTGGTGGCCGGGTCGGAAGGATCCAATCCCAATTGGATGACAGGAAATCCCGCCGGCGGATTCCAATAGTGGTCCTGCTCCCGATAGAACGAGGCCCCGAGGTTGAACGTGTGGGCGCCGTGCAGCCAGTTCACATTGTCCGCCAGGTTGAAAAGAGGATAATAGGTGGATATGGGTAGATTGAAAGTCTGCCCGGACGCGCCGATAGCCCAATTCACCTGCGGCTGCGAGGCGTACAGAGGGGCGGCATCATAGGCAAACCAACCAGCGTTGTACAGGAAACCCCCGCGGAATTGATTGATCATATTGGGTCTGAGGGACCAATCGATGCCGAGGCCGGCGGTATACTGTTTGTCTTTATTTGAGGCTATGCGATTTGCAAAAGCGCTACCCGGGAATACGGCGGCCGCAGTGTTTGGAAACTGATCCTTGGTTTCGTTCCAGGCAAAGTTGATGCGGAGATTGTCGCGAAGATTGTAATCCAAACGCAGCGCCGGGAAGTATCGGGTGATGGGAGCGTTATTCAGCCACGTGATGTTGTTGATGTTCGGATCGGAACTCTGCGCCACCGCTCCGCTCGCCAGAGAGCTGTTGATCGCCTGAAGTTGGCTGCTGACCAGGGGATTGATCGTGGAGGTCAGGCCATTGGGCGCGGCAATTTGCGTCAGGATGTTCACGGTCTGAACTTTCCCAGTGGTGTCCGTGAAGGTGATGTTCCCCTGCTGGGCGGCCGAAGTCAGAACCGGGCTGGGCGCCACAGTGGCCGAACCGGGCTGTTTGGACATCGCAAAGCTGCCAAAAAAGAACAGCTTGTTCTTGATGATCGGCCCACCAACGCTGCCGCCGAAATCATTCAGGATTAGCGGGGCCTTGGGCACTCCATAGGCATTATTCCCCCAACTATTGGAGTTCAACGCAGCATTTCGATGGTCCTCGAACAGGCGCCCATGAAAATTATTGGTGCCTCGGCGCGTGACGAAATTCACTTGCATGTTTGACTGTCCAAAGCCGGTGTTCATATCGAGCTGGTCCGTTTGGACGGTCATCTCCTGCATGTCCTCCAGACGCGCCTGTAGAACAGGCGCACCGTTGCCGGCAAACTTCATGCGGCTCGGCGAGGCGACCACGCCGTCAATGTTATTTCCCTGCGCCGCCGTGGGAAGTCCGTCCCAAGTGCCGTTGTAGCCGGGAACCAAGTACGCCATTTGGCTGACGTCGCGCCCTCCCAGCGGCAGTTGCTCGATCTGCTTCAGGTCAATGGTCCCAGAGATGGCGTTTGAGGTCGTTTGGATGATGGGCACGGCACTCTCGCTGACTACGATTTGTTCCGCCTTAGCGCCCACGATCAGTGTGACCTTCAGGTCGGTGACCCGCGCCGCTTGAACGGTGACCAAATCGAAGACCTCGGTCTTGAAATCGGCTTTGGACACTGTCAATTTGTAGTTACCGAGAGACAGACCAGCGAAGGTATGGGTCCCTTCCGAAGGCGTCACCGCAGTTCGGACGTCGTTCGTCGAGAGATCCTGGAGCGTCAGGGTCGCATCTGGAACGGTCCCACCCGTCTGATCCAGAACCGTGACACTAATACTACCCTGCGAGCCCATCTGCCCCCAGAGCGGCAGAACGCACAAGCCCAAAAGAATCGAAATGCAGACTACTGCCTTGCCAAGCAAATGGCGAGAGAGACTCAGCGACATTTTCGCCTCCTTCGTTTATCGGGACGCTCAAATCTTCTCTGCGTCCCTCAAACGTGATTCGCACCTTGCGTCGACCCGAACCCACCCGAAGTCATTGGTGTCGGCACTTAAGCCACAGAACCGAGAGCCGCCACCTTAGAGAAGCAATCCTGTTTCGTGCTACGCGGGGCGCAATACAAAATCAGCCTTGGAGGGCGACTTCGCTAGCGCCCCTGGTTCCACCCCGCCTGCCTTTGAGTGATACTCAGTTGGCAGGCGGAGAACGGAGGCTATCGTGATGGTGAGGCAGGCACGATGCCAAGTGAGACCGCGCCATCACCCCATCATCTCAAGGACAGCGACTACAGCAGACCCTCACGCGACGCTATAAGCGGGCAGAGCGAGGATAAGTAAAACGCTTAACTCCCCACCCCATAAAAAAGCTGTATACGTATTCGTATACTGCGCTGGCCGAAACCTACCACCGCCCCCACCGGCTGTCAAGTATTTTTTTGAAATTTTTCTACTAGGTGGCAAGACGTCTCCTGACAGGCGTAAGCGATGCGTGGGTCAGAGCCCGATAGAAGGGCAAACCCCGGGTCGAGAGCCTGCTGCCTTCGGAATCACCCTGAAGCCGCGCTGATCACTTGGGCGGGACACATGGGAAGGGGCGCGCCACCAAGCCCTCGCCTTCTTTGACGGCGATGATCTGATCGCTTTGGAGATTCGAGAGCCCCGTCACCACGCCACTCGGCCAGCGAATCTCAACGGCATCGACCTTCGTGTTTTGCCCCAAGCCAAAATGGAGCCGCGGGTCCTGCGCAGACTGATAACTCATTCCCCCTTTCCGCTGTCCATAAATAACGAGTTTCCCCGCCGTCACCTTGACGCGGGCGCCCACGCCATCGCGGTTGGAGCGCGTCCCGATGAGAAGGATTTCCAGCCAGTGATTGGCGTTGCCGCCGTCATTGCGGAGCAATTGCGGTGCTTGGCCGCAATGATTCACGAGGATATCCAGGTCACCATCATTGTCGAAGTCTCCGACGGCGGCGCCACGGCTCACGCGGGGCACGTGAAAGTCAGGTCCAAGCTTGTCGCTCACGTTCTCGAAGGTGCCGTTTCCCAAATTGCGATACATCAGTTTTGGTTCGGCATAGTAAACTTCAGAATTATAAAGGTGGATGTTATCGAGAACGTGTCCAGCGGCCATAAAGAGGTCGCAAGCTCCGTCGTTGTCGTAGTCCATGAACCGGAGGCCGAATTCGCTCATGTGATAGGTGCTGTAGCCGATCTTGGAGAGGAGCGTGGCGTCCTCGAAGACCTGATCCCCCATGTTACGGTAAAGCCGGGCGAGCTGATTTTCCAGGTGGCCGACAGCGATGTCGAGCCGGCCACTCCCCGTAAGGTCTGCGGCATCGGTTCCCATGCCAGACTCCGGCTCACCATCCATGCTGACCGCGACACCGGCCTGGTATCCTACTTCACTGAATGTTCCGTCGTGGTTGTTATGAAACAAAAAGTTCGGCATGGCATCGTTGGAGATAAAGATATCCTGCCAACCGTCGTTGTCGTAATCGAAGGTTACGATGCCCAGTCCATTCCCGGGTTTCAGCCCCACTCCCGATGACTTGCTGACGTCCGTGAACGTGCCGTCGCCATTGTTGCGATAGAGGCTCGGCGGCTGCGAGTTATAGTCGTTCGGATGACAGTAGCTGCGCATGCCAGGGCCGTGGTCGCCGCACCAGAAGCCGCTTTCCGGGGTCCAGTCCACGTAATTGGCAATCACCAGATCCAGCTTCCCGTCGTTATCGTAATCAAACCACGCGGCGCTCGAGGCCCATCGCCCACGATTTTCCAATCCCGCGCGCGCGGTCACCTCCGTGAAAGTCCCGTTGCCATTATTGTGGTATAGAATGCACCGGCCATAACCGAGGACCAGCAGATCCGGATAGCCGTCGTTGTCGTAGTCGCCGACGGCCACGCCCATGCCGAACAAGCCCTCGGCGCCGACGCCGGCACTGAGGGTGACATCCGTGAAGGTGCCGTCTCCGTTGTTGCGGTAAAGGGCGCTGCGCAAGGGCTGTTTCGGTTTGTAGAGGCGAGTCTCCGCGCCGTTCACAAGATACAAGTCAAGCAGTCCGTTCTGGTCATAATCAATCCAGCCGCAACCCGATCCCATGGTCTCGATCAGATATTTTTCGGGAGAAGCAGCATTGTCGTGCCGAAACGTAATTCCGGCGGCGGGGACTACATCCACGAAGCTCACTGGATTGGCCGCGGAGGCAGTTGTCTTGGCAGGGCCGCCCACTGCCAACGCAACCCCCATGAACTTCAGCAGATCCCGCCGGGAAAAACCACCGTGCCTGCTCATGCCTCTCTCACGACCGGATGACAAAATGACTGCAACACTCCCAATGTATAATAACGACGATGTCCAGCGTGGGGAAATCCGGCGGGCGAAGAGACTCAGTTTCGCGCCGCCAATTTCTCAAGACACTGAGCTCGGTGGGGGCGGGCGGAATCGTCGCGCCCGCGCTGGTTCTTCCGGGTCATCCGGGGACACGATCGGCCACGACTTCCTCGCCTGCCTTCGAAGAGATTCCGCCCTCGGTCAGCGGGATTACGTGGGTTCACGACGCTGGGCTTTCTCCCACGATGGTTCTGCCCGAAACTGACGGCGCGGGCTGCGCCTTCATCGATTACGACAACGACGGCTGGATGGACATCTATCTTGTGAACAGCGGCCAGTGCGATTTCTATTCGCCACCCAAGCCGCTGCGCAATGCGCTGTACCACAACAACCGCGACGGCACATTCACCGACGTCACCGAAAAGGCCGGTGTGCCGGGCAACGCGTACGGCATGGGCGTTGCGGTGGGCGATTTCGACGCCGACGGATTCCCGGACCTCTACGTCACTCAGTATGCTCGCGGCATCCTTTACCGCAACAATGGCGATGGCACCTTCACCGACGTCACCGCCCCAGCCGGCGTCACGACGCCGGGGTGGAGCACAGGTGCGGTTTGGTTCGATTATGACAACGACGGCCGGCTGGACTTGTTTGTGGTCCAATTTGCGGAGCTCGACAAAACCATTTGGTGTGGGGACAAGTTAACTCACGAACGCTGGTACTGCCGGCCGAGTGTCTACAAACCGAAACCCTCGTGGCTGTTTCACAACAACGGCGACGGCACTTTCACAGACGTCAGCAAGGAATCGGGAATCGCGCGGTCATTGGGAAAAGGATGGGGCGTTGTAGCGGCCGACATCAATAACGACGGGTGGATCGACCTCTTTGTGGCCAACGACACGGAGCCGAACTTTCTCTTCGCCAACCGTGGCAAGGGTCGATTTGAAGAGATCGGCGCTTTCGCGGGTGTGGGTTACAGCACTTTTGGCGCCGCCCGCTCCGGCATGGCCGTCGACGCTTGCGATTACGATCAGGACGGTTTGATTGATTTATTCTTGACCACCATCGATCGTGAGATGTACTCGCTCTATCACAATGATGGCAACGAAACCTTCACCGACGTTGCCCCGCGCTATGGCATCGCCTCGCAGACGTTTTCGCTCAGCGGCATGGGTGTGAAGTTCTTCGACTACGACAATGACGGCAACCCCGACCTCATCTTCTCCAATGGCCACCCCGAACTGAATGTCGCCAAGATGGTGCCCGGCGTGACCTACGAGGAACCCATGCTCCTCTTTCGCAACACCGGCAAGGGCTTTGAGAATGTCAGCAAACAGTGCGGCCCGATTTTTTCGAAGCTGATCGCGGGCCGCGGGCTGGCGATCGGCGACTTCGACAATGATGGCTCCGTGGACGTGCTCGTCTCGGTCAGCAATGCCTCCCCCATTCTGTTGCGGAACAACGCTGGGCGGCAAAACCACTGGCTGGGCGTGCGCCTCATCGGCCGCAAGTCCAATATCGACGGGATCGGCGCTAAGGTGACGTACCATTCGGGCGACTTCGAGCGCCATCAGTTCAAAGTGGCCGATTGCAATTATCTGGCTTATTCCGAACCGCGCCTGGTGCTGGGATTGGGACAACGGACCAAGATCGACTGGGTTGAAGTGAAGTGGCCGCAACCCAGCGGCGCCACGGAGCGCTTCTTGAATCCCCCCATCGACCGATACATCACCATCGTAGAGGGTGAGGGCAAGTGGAGGTGATTGCCGATTTTCGATTTTCGATTGACGATTGAAAAAGCGGAAAATCGAAACTCTGCGGTGGAAATTGGAAACAGGGAGGCGGCCAAGTTTCTATTTTCTAGTTTCCATTTTCTCCTTCCTGCCAATCGGCAATCGTCAATCGAAAATCGGCAATCCCGCTAGTGCGGTTGTGTGATGTCCTGGGTTGTGGGCGCCACTTTCTGCTGCTTCTTCTCAGCCTCACGTTGCAGGGCCATCAGCCGGTCTGCTTCCTGCCTGTTTCCAGTTCGGGCGTAAGACATCGCGAGCTGATAGTAACCCGCCGGGTTTGCGGGTTCCATCTCCGTGTATTTCTTGAGAGGCGTGATCGCCTCGGAGAACCTCCCCGCAGCATTCAGCGCCACGCCGAGTCCGAGGTACGCCTCGGCCAACCCGGCGTCGAATTGCGTTGCCCGGGAGAAATGCTCGATGGCCTCGTCCGCCTTTTGTTGTCTCCACGCGAGGTCCCCGAGCATAAATTCCGCGGCGGGTGAGGTCGGATTGATCTTGAGCTCAGCCTCGAATTCTTTCCTGGCTTCTTCGGCCACGGTCGGGTCCAGTGGCTTGGAAAGAAGGATGCGGCCGAGTTGGTAATGAATGCCGGGCTGGTTCGGGTTCTTCTCCAGGATCTTGCGATATTCAGCGGTGGCGTCGTCCCATTTCCCCTGCGCTTGAAACGCCTCGGCGATAAGCGTCTCAGCCTCGGAGGAAGAAGGAGCCTTCTCCAGCAGTTCGTGGGCGGCGCGGTTGGCCAGTTCGGAGAAATAGCGGGTGGTAACGTAAAGGACCTTCGGATCGCCGGGGAATTCGCGCCTCAGTAAGACGAGAGATTCAACCACCGCGTCAATCTGGTTGACGCTCATCCCACATTGGGCCCTTGCCATGGCAGCGTCGTGCAGAAGGTCCTTGTCGGCAAGCTTCGGGATGGATTTCTTCAACATCGGCAGCGCTTCCTCACAATGGCCCTTGGTGGCGAGGTCGATGCCACGCTCGGCAGCGGCGGAGGGAGATTCAGCCACCGATGTTTTCTTGGAGACCTGGGCGGCGGACGATCGCGTTAGAAATCCGCAGAGGAGAGCGCCAACAAAGAACATCAGGACGCGTTTAGACATTGAAAGACATTGTACCAGACGAGGCGCCGTCACAGACGACTGTAGCACTAATCCCAAACTTCTTTCCGGCTTGCGAAAAAAAGATTCAACACAGAGGCCACGGAGGAAGACCATTGAGATCACAGAGGAAGAAACTCAATACAAGCTCTGTGCCCTCCGTAAAACCCCCGTGATCTCTGTGTTGAGATCTTTTTCTTCGCTTGCGGTCAAGGCCGCGCTAGGTTCTCCATCTCGATGATGGAAGATAGAAATTGAGGGAGTGTCTCGATTCGGTACTCAGCTTACGCCGGCTTCAGAACGCGTCGGCCTCAAACACACACATAAGCCGCTCACGGTTCCTTCAGACCCTAGCCTCTTCCGGCACGTCAGGCTCCGTCCACAGGAGCGCCGCCTGGGGGAGCGTGAAGACCATCCCCAGCAAGGGCATGGTCAGTAGCTCCAGTAACTTGATCGCGGCCGAAGCGCTCAGGCCGAAGGAGAGCTCTAGAGCGAGCCAAATAATAATCGAGTACAAGGCCAGCACGCGGTAAGCCTGGAAGCACGCGGCGTTTCTTATCGCCGCCTCACGTTCATCCGGTTCGTCTTTATCCCGTCGTCGGGGTACCAAGCCGAGGCTCGTGATCTCGCCCCCCCGTATGTCCAGCGGTCCGGTTTGCTTCACAAGCTTGCCGAAAACTACCCAACATGCCAGGAAGAATGCACCGCCCGCAGTCATCCAGACAGTTGCGAATCGGTTCCCCCAGGAGGGAACAATAAGGATGGTCACCGTCAATGCCAGCATGACTGCGTACGTGACCGCCACGAACAGGCGACGATTCTTCCGAAGCGCCATCGAGGCACCGAGAATTACAGGAGTTCTTAGCATGGTGTCCCTCCCAACTCACTTCGGACGGTCACGCCGCGGCGAGTTTCGGTTGCCGTAGACTTCTTCGCTGAGCGGACGAAAGGGCTTGCGCGAGAATACAGCTTCGATGGGAAGGCGGAAATATTCGCTGATCCGGAACGCAAGCTCCAAACTGGGATTGAAATCCCCGCGTTCAATGTAGCCCACCGTTTGGTAGTTGATCTCGAGAGCGTCAGCAAGTTGGCTGCGGCTTAGACCGCGCTCGGCGCGGAGGACGGCGATTCGGTTGCATAGCGCCGGCCCCGTACGCGCATCCGAGGTGGAGTTGTAACCCATAAACATAGCATTGTACTAGTACAACCATTTGTCAAGTAAATTTTCATCGCCGACCCTCTTCCTCGAGGTTCGATTGCTAAGCGGCGAGTTTGTCCCGCCATTTCGTAGCGGCGAGTTCACCTCGCCATTTCGTAGCGGCGAGTTGCGGGGACCCCAGCTTCTGCTTTGGGGCTCGCCACATGGGGTCCCCGAGCCGCCGCTACCTCAACCAAGCTACCGCGTCACCTACCTTCCCGTTGACCGCGACGACCTGGTGCGTCCTTGCTGGTCCAACTGACCACTGACAACCGACGACTGACTACTGCCTTTGCGATGTGGGCGAATAACGAAACCGGCGTGTTGCTCCCTGTCGAGCGAATTGCCGAAATCTGCCGGTAGTAGCGCCGGGCTTTAGCCCGGCATCTTAGTTCTGCCGTGATCGGGTGCCGGGGGCCGTTCGGGGTCGGCACGTGCCGGGCTAAAGCCCGGCTCTACAAAAGGCTCTTAATTTCCGTTACCAATTCCGCGATGCGCTGTTCCTTTGCCAGAATCGATTCGGCCAATTGCGCGGGCGGCAAGTGCTCAAGGTCCTGCTTCCGGCTAGGATTCTTGATGTCGAGATTCGCCGAGAGCAGACTTCCGTCCGGATTCAACTTCAACACGTCGCTGACAGGCACTTTCCAGGCACGGCCGTTGGGCTCACGATTTTTCCACCATGCCAGGCAGTCGGCGAACTCCTCAAACCGCATCGGCTGAGTTTTGGTGTAATTCTTTTTGTCCTCGGGCAGCGGCTGCTCGTAATACCAGATTTCCTTCGTCGGGCCGGAACGGTCAAGGAAAAGCAGATTAGTCGGGATCGGCGTGTAGGGCGCAAAAACGCCGTTTGGGAGCCGGACGATGGTGTGAAGGTTGAATTCCTCCAACAATTCTTTCTTGATTCGGGCGCACACGCCGTCGCCGAAAAGCACGCCATTGGGGACAACCATCCCGCATCGGCCCGGGCCGTAGAGCCGGGCTTCAGCCCGGCATTCTTGTGCCGGCCTAAAGGCCGGCGCTACGCGACGCAGCCGGCGCATGATGAGCTGAAGGAACAGCAGCGCCGTTTCCGCGGTCTGCTTGTCCTCGGGGAAATTCGAAAGAATGCCGCGCTCTTCCTCGCCGCCAAAAGGCGGGTTGGTCATGATGACGTCCACGCGGTCTTTGTCGCCCATTTCCCGTAGCGGCCTGTCGAGGGCGTTGCGTGATTCGATTTCCGGGTATTCGAGCCCGTGCAACAGCAGATTCATCTGGCAGAGCAGATAGGGAAGCGGCTTGGGCTCGATCCCGAAGAGCGTGCCGCGCTGCAATCCGCCGTATTCTTCCGTGGTTTTGGCCTGCGTGCTGAGGTGCTCGTATGCTTCCACCAGAAATCCGCCCGTGCCCGCCGCAGGATCGAGCACCGTTTCGCCAAGCTGAGGATCAACGACCGAGACGATGAACTTCACCAACGGACGCGGCGTGTAGAACTCGCCGGAATCTCCGGCAGCGTCGCGCATTTCTTTGAGCATGGACTCATAGAGCAGACCGAGCGTATGAATCTCGTCGCGTGAGGTGAAATGAATCTCATTCACCTTATTGAGCACGTCGCGCAGGAGATACCCGCTCACCATGCGGTTGACGGTGCCCTCAAAGACCTTGGCAATCACGTCGGCGCGGTCGCCGTTGGCGGTTTGTAAGCTGCGCAGGTAGGCAAAAAGTCCGAGACCGCTCTTGCCGTCAGGGCGAGTGGCCTCGTCCTGGTTAATGAACGCCAAGAGTTCATTTCCGGTAATTCCTTGCGGATTCGCGGCCCAATCGCGCCAGCGGTAAGGTAGCTCGATGGCCGGCCGGAATTTCTTGGCTTCGAGTTTCGCCTCCTCCTCGCACACGCGCTCCATGTCATCTAGGAACTTTAGGAACATAATCCAGGTGAGCATGGGCAAGCGGTCGAGATCGCCGCTCAGGCCCTTGTCCTTGCGCATGATGTCGCGGCAGGACTTGATCAGGCTAGCAAGCTGCTGGGGCGTCGATTGTGTTACTTGCGTCTTTGCAGCTCGGGTTCTGACCATGGTTTTGTGTGTCGTAGAGCCGGGCTTTAGTCCGGCAGTTCTTCTGCGCCGGGCCTCACCCCGGCATTTTTTCCGTCGTTGCCCGGAGTGCCGGGCTAAAGTGCCGGGCTGAAGCCCGGCTCTACACCCGCCTTCTTCCAGGGGGGAATCCATAGTTGCTTGAGTGGCACTACCAAGCGTTTCCAATCCAAGGTTTCCGAGCCCGAAAACGGCCAGTCTTGGGGTCGAGCGCAAAGGCCTTTGCGGACCGGATTCATCCAGATATACCAAGCAACTGGCTCCCAATGTTCGGCCGACCGCAGAATGTGATCAAATGGCTTGTGCTGCCAGAGGCGTTCTTCGGTCGTCTGCTTGAAGTCATAGGCCGAGCTCTGCTTAAACCCATTAATGAACGCCAAGCAATCTGAGGTCTCACGCGTGCCATTAACCAGCAGATGTAGGTGGTCGGGCATGAAGCAGTATGCCTGGATGGCGAAGCCCTCGTTGTGTGCCTCCTCGCGCAATATGCCCAGATGCTGATTGACGATGCGGGATTCTGCAAGTCGGGGAATGCGGTCCTGTGTGCACGCCGTCAAAAGATACCATTGCTGGCCGATATAACAGGCGCGGGGTAAGCGGATGTTCTTTCGCCGGAAGGTAACCATTTTTGCCCTTGTAGCGCCGGGCTTTAGCCCGGCATTTGCCATGCCGCGGCACGCAGGGCGCAAGACCGGAAAAGTGCCGGGCTAAAGCCTGCCTCTACCACACCGGACTGCCGGGCTAAAGCCCGGCTCTGCAGTCCGCTCTACGGAGCGTATAAGAGCGTTTGCATTTCGCTGACCGCTCCTCGCAAATTTTCAGCACCCTTAAACAACGCGGCGATCTCCATCACCGTGCCGCGTTCCGAAATAGGCGGCAAATGCAGAATGTCCGGAAGTTTGAACTGCGCCGTTCCGTATTCGACGTATTTTTCCAGGATGTCATTCAAAACCTGCCGCGCCGGTTCGCTATATCGCGCAAAGAAATCCTTCTTGTCCCGGCGCAGTTGCTCGGCTCGCTCGCGGCGGCTGCGGAGCGGCGCGCTGTAAGCGACGTGGCAGAGCACGTCGAACGGATCAGCATCGGCTTGCTTGGCCGCTTTGGTCAGTTCCTCCAACGATATGCCGTGCTGTTCCAGGGATTCGAGGATGGCGGCGCGTTCCTGGCCATCGGACCATTTCGAGCGCAACTCCGCGGCGGAAGTATATATGCTCCGAACCTTTTCGGCCGCGTATTCGGTGAGCTTGACCACGCGCAGTTGCTTGCCGTCGGCGTCCAGCTCGTGCACCATCTCCGCGACGATTTCGACTTGCCCTCCGTCGACATAGAATTTGCGCGGCGGCTGGTCGCCGCCATCGTCGGGTGGGAGATCGGGCGGCTCAACAAGGGTGCCGGGCTGAAGCCCGGCGCTACTGTCCTCTCCGGGCGTGATCTCGGATTCGGTGACCGTTTCGCCAGCCTCATTCATTTCCTCTTCGCTCAGCAGCACAGGCTCGCCGTCGAAGTCAGGATCGGCAAATAGCCGCGTGGCGCTGCCCGTGTAGTCGAGGATGTTGAAATAATATTTGTCGTAGTCGTCGCGAACGCGCGTGCCGCGACCAATGATCTGTTTGAACTCGGTCATGGAGTTGATGACGCGCGCCAGGACGACGTTTTTGCAGGTCGGAACATCGACGCCGGTGGTCAAAAGCTGGGAGGTGGTGACGAGCGTTGGCACGCTGGTTTCCAGTTCCATAAAGCGGTCAAGGTGGCCGCGCCCAATCTTGCCCTCCTCCGCCGTAACCCGGACAACATAGTTGTGATTTTTCTGAACCAGATCGCGATTGCAGTTGTTCAGCGCTTTGCGCATCTCCTCGGCGTGCTCCTGATCGACGCAGAAGACGATCGTTTTCCCGTACCGGTCCGTCTTCCTGAGAAAATCCGAAATGTTGCGAGCAATGGCTTCCGTGCGGACCTTCAACGCCACGACCCGCTCGAAATCCTTGGTGCTGTATTCGCCGTCGGGGATTTCCCGGCCGTAACGGTCAAGCTCGCCCTTGCTTGGCCGCCATCCGGCAGCGTCCACGGAGGTGACGATACGATGAACGCGATAGGGCGCAAGAAAGCCATCTTCAATGCCCTGCCGAAGGGTGTACGCGTAAACGGGGTTTCCAAAATAGAGATACGTGTCACGGTTGTCCTCACGCAGGGGAGTTGCCGTCATGCCGAGCTGAAAAGCGGATTGGAAGTAGGTGAGTATCTCGTGCCAATTGCTCTCGTCGCGCGCGCTGCCCCGGTGGCATTCGTCGACGACGGTCAAGTCGAAGAAATCGGCAGGAAACTCGCGGTACAGGCCGGGCCGACGCTCGTCGCGCGCGATGGATTGATAAGTGGCGAAGTACATTTCGCGGCTCTTCACGGCCTCGCGCTCGATTTTGTGGCGCGCGTCGCCGAAGGGCGCGAAAATCTTGGCCATCGGATCGTCCACAAGAACATTTCTGTCGGCAAGGTAGAGAATCCTGGGGCGGCGATATTCGCCGGTGCGGTTCCAACGCGAGCTCCAGAGCTTCCAGCAGATTTGGAAGGCGACAATCGTCTTGCCGGTGCCAGTCGCCATGGTGAGAAGCACCCGGTGATTGCCCTGAAGGATGGCCTGCACGACTCGGTTGATGGCGATTTCCTGGTAGTAACGCGGCGACTTGCCGGAAAGGTGGTAGTAGGGCGTGAGGAGTTGATTCCCCGCCGCGGTTGCCATGCCTTCCTGCGAGCGCAGGCGCTTCCAAAGATCGTCGGGGCTGGGAAAGGTCTCGAGGTCGTTCTCTGCCCCGGTCTGGAAGTCGTGTTCCAGAATGCCGTAGCCGTTTGTCGAATAGGCAAACTTCAGGCCGAGAATTTCCGCGTATTCCTTGGCCTGCTGGATACCATCGCCCGGCGCTTTGAAGGTTGACTTCGCCTCGACTACCGCGATGGGGAAATCGCGGGTGTACCGCAGAATGTAGTCGGCACGCTTTTGCGGCCGACGAGTGACCTTGCTGCCCACTATCACAATGCGCCCGTCTGTGAACGTGCGCTGCTCGTTGATCTGGTCGTCGGTCCAGCCCGCTGCGTAGAGCTTGGGCAACACGTATTTCCGGCAAGTGTCGGCTTCGGTGAGGACGGGCATCGCATTAGACGTGAGTAAGAGTAAGGAGCTTTATAAACATCTTCGACAACGATTGCCGGAGGGATCATATCATAATTCGGGTTTGAGCTAATCTGGCGGCCCTTTGGGCGGCCCACCATCTCTTCCCCTCGCCCAGCTTGTCGGCGTCGTTGAAGTCGGCGACATCGATCACGCCCTAAAGGTCGTTGGCCGCGGCCGTGCGGTCGGTGCGGGTTTCGCAGTTCGGCATTGAGGCTGCCCGAGTTCCGCCTTGCGCGAGCGACCGTGGTCATTCGCTTTGAGCGGGGACCCTCCTGCTGAACTGCCATCCCGTCCCGCAGGGTCAGCCAAGGGATGATCCGAGTCAAGCGGCGGCGCCGCATCGGCCGCGCTCTCACCCAGCGATCCCATAGGACGCATGCAGCGAATCCGAAAAGGCGGCCACCGAAACCTGGGCACGCTTCGGAAGCAGCCGCGCGGACGTGCGCCTTTCTGACTCCATAAGGGCGCCTCGCGCCTTTTGCCTGCCAGGGTTGGCGGATGGCCTGCCGACCGCCTTCCTTTGGACCGCAAGCCGAATCGAGCGGCGGGCTGAGCTGCCGGGGCCAGGGCTTGGACTTCAGCGAGCTCGGAATATTATCTATAATATATTAACGTATGAATAATAGACGCCGCCAGAAGACTTCCCAAATGTAACTATTGAAACTTTTGAAACTATTGAAACTAATTTTTCTAACTGACGCAAATAATGAACTTGCGCAAAAAATAAATTTGCAGAAATTTGCGATTTTGGGAAAAGTGTGGCATTTTGCCCCACCGATTCCATTTTTTGTAGAGGCCATTCTTACTCAACGCGAAGTAATGCGTCAAACGATCGCGCGAGGAATCCCAGATCACTGGTCACGAAGTTCTGGAGGTTCGGAAAGACGGCGACCTTGAAGTTCCAGCTTTGATCTCGTGATTCGAAGACATCCGTCGCCGGTCACAAGCCCGGCGAACCCGGGGTCTGCTATCCCTACGTTCTTCGTCGAAGCGTCACTGTGGCCACAGACAGCCTGGGAAGATCGAGGCGGACTCTGGATTCCTCGACGGTCACGGGGTGTTGGCGCGGAGTGACTCGATCGGGGTCGTCGAAGCTATTGCACGCGTTGAAGTCGTTGTCGTGGAGGATTCGCGCTGTTCCCTCTGCGGCCGAGATGTTTCTTAAAGAGCAGTCCACTTGCATATCCGCGTCATGCTGCGGATTCACAAAGCTCAGCACCAAATCCTGTTCGCTTTTCGAAGCAGAGACCGAGAGACCCAGCGGTGAGGAATCCGCGGTCTCCGCGCGCAGGGCCGTCTTCGAACGGTGAGGCTTGAAGAGTTCGTAGGCGTAGTACGTAGTGGTCCGAACGCAGTGTTGCCCTTCCGGACCGTCCGTCAGGAGCACGGACTGAAGGACGTTCACCATCTGCGCGATGTTGCACATGTAGAGCTTGTCGGCCTGGCGGTTGAAAAGGTTCAGACCGAGGCCGGCGGCCAGGGCGCTGCGCATCGTACTCTGCTGCCACAACCGGCCGTTGCGTTTCTCTTCCTCCGGGACCATCTCATCCCACACGCCCCACTCATCCACAATCAAGCCCACCTCCGAGCCCCTCTGGAAACCGTCGAGCAGCGCGCGCTGCTGAATCACCGCCTTTTCGACCAGAGCGAACGAGGACAATTGCTTCTTCATCTCCTCCACCGTAAACTGCGTGGCCCGATTCCCGCCGCCGGAATAGTAGTGCATGGAAATGCCGTCCGGCCGTTCCCAGCGCAGACCTTCCATGAAGGGGCGCGACCATCGCTCGTCATTTCCATTCGGACCGCTCGCCACCAGGAACGGCTTGGTCCCGCCAAATTCGCGCAGGTAGACGGCAAAGCGCCGGTAAAGATCCGCATACTCTTCCGGCCGCATGGCGCCGCCACAGCCCCAGCTTTCGTTGCCCACTCCCCAGTAGCGCACGCGAAAGGGCTCGGGCGACCCGTTGGCGGCGCGCTCATCGGCAAGGGTGCTGCCGGAAGGAAAGTTGCAGTACTCAATCCAGTCCCGGAGTTCTTCCGGAGAGCCGCTCCCGACGTTGCCCGCGAAATAAGGCTCCGCGCCGATTTTCCGGCACAGGCCGACGAACTCGTGCGTGCCGAAGCTGTTGTCTTCGACGTAGCCTCCCCAATGGATGTTCACCCGCTTGGGGCGTTTGGCGGCCGGACCGATGCCGTCCCGCCAGTGGTAGTCGTCGGCAAAACAGCCGCCCGGCCAGCGCAGCACAGGAACGCCCAGCGCGCTAAGGTACTCGACCGCGGCCTTGCGGTATCCGTCGATGTTGGGGATTGGCGAGTCCTTGCCCACCCAGAGACCGCCGTAAACGCAAGACCCCAAGTGCTCGGCGAAATGGCCATGAAATTCGGGACGAACCACACCCAGCTCCGAGTCGCCGTGAACGATCACTCGTTGTGGGGATGAAGAATCCGCGAAGGCTCTCCGCGGTAGAAGCGAGGAAAGAGCGATGGCGGCAACGTTGCCTGCAAATCCTCGGCGGGTGATTGTCTTTGACATGAAAGACGCCTCCTCTGATTGGTTCCGCCATGCTGTCGGCGAAGAGTCATTATATTCCTAACTAGGCGCGAATCCGGCGCGACAGGAACCAATAGACCGGCAAACCCGCAAGCACGATGAGCAAGCCCGGCCAAGTCGTCTGGGAACGGTAGGCGAAAAGTGCTGCCAACACCGAAGCGGCTCCCAGGATGTAAAACGCAGGAACGACGGGATAACCAAATGCCTTGTAGGGCCGCTCCGCGTCCGGCCGCCGGACTCGCAGTCGAAACAGACCCGCGACGGTCATAATATAGAAAATGAGTGCGGCGGAGATAATATAGTCCAGCAGGTTACTATAAAGGTTGCCGTACGCTCTGGTCCTCGGATTGTAAGTCCTCGGCAGCACCAGGGCCACCGACCAGATTCCTTGAACCAGGATCGACCACCCCGGAACTCGCGCTCGGTTCAAGCGGCCGGCTGGGGGAAAGAAGAGCTGATCTCGCGCCATGGCGTAATAAGCTCGAGCCCCAGCCAGAACGAGACTGTTGATGCAGCCGAACGTCGAAACCATGATGGCAATCGCCATCAGATTCCGGCCAAGCCCCGGGAATATGGTCTGAATCATTGCCGTGCCCACACGGTCATAAGGCGCGTTTTGAATGGACTGAAGCGGCAGTGTGACCAGATAGGCCACGTTGGCCAACAAATAGAGGGCGATCACCAGCACCGACCCGATCGCCAGCGCCAGCGGAAGCGTGCGTCGAGGGTCCTTCACCTCGTCGGCAGCGAACGTGATGTCGTGCCACGAGTCGGCCGCGAAGAGCGAGCCCGATTGAGATACGCAAATGGCGACCACCAGACCCATGGCGGTGGTGGCATCAAGCCCTGCGGCGATCGGGTGGAACCCACGGGCAGACCACAAATGGTGAAAGTTCGCCGCCACGGCATCGTGATTCCAACCCAGAAGCAGGCCTACAGCAATCAGTGCCAGCAAGGCGCCGGTCTTGGCGGTGGTGAAGATGTTCTGGACGATCTTCCCGTATTGCAGCCCTCGCATGTTGGTCCAGGAAAGCAGCGCAATCACGAAGATGGCAGCGATCTGTGCCGTCGAAAGCGAAACCGCGTAGCCGGTCGATAAATGTAGAGGTGCGACCAAGTAATGATCCTCCGCGATCGCCGGCCACAGGACGCCGAGGAATCGAGCGAAGGCCACCGCCACAGCGGCGATGGTTCCGGTCTGGATGACGGCGAACAGCGTCCAACCGTAGAGGAATCCCCACAGGGGCGAGAACGCTTCACGCAAATAAATATACATGCCGCCGGCGTGCGGCATCATCGAGGCCAGCTCTCCGTACGAAAGGGCGGCGGCAATGGTCAGACTTCCTGCGAAAGCCCAGGCGGCCAGCAGCCCGCCCGGACTTCCGATATCCCGAGACATGTCGGCCGAGACAATGAAGATGCCCGAACCGATCATGACTCCCGCCACGATCATCACCGAGTCAAACAGTCCCAGCCCGCGGACAAAGCCGCGCTCGGGAGTGGCTTCGATGAGGGAGGATGGAACGGGCTGCGGCATCTTTAGGGGCGAACTCGTAAGAGATAATCCAGCACTTGGCCAGTGAACTCAAGTTGCCAACAGATTGCGAAGCACAAACCAGACGTTGGCAGGGCGCTCCGCCAGCCGCCTCATGTACCAAGGAAACCAGTAACTGCCGTAAGCCACCAGAACGATGGTCTTCCAGCCCTCGTGCGCCAGGCGAAGCTGTTCTTGTCGTTGGATGCCATACAGCATCTGGAATTCAAAGTTGTCCTTGCCCAGTTTCCTGGACTGGGCATAGCTGATGATCCGCTGAATGAGTTTGAGATCGTGCGTGGCAATGGCGGCGCGCACGCCGGCCGTTCGAGCTTCGTCGCTCAGCATTTGGACGGCGAGGTTGAAGAAGTTCTCGTCCACCTGTTTCTTGTGGGGGAAGGCAACATGAGAGGGTTCTTTGTACGCCCCCTTCACCAAACGGATCGCCGAACCCAGGGGAATAAGACTCGCAAGGTCAGCGGCGGTTCGATACAGGTACGCCTGCAAACACACCCCAACATTCGGGTGCGCCAGGCGAGCACGGCGGAAAAGATCCAGGGTCGCATCGACATACTGGCTGGATTCCATGTCGATCCACACGACGCTCGCCGTTCCAGCCCGCTCGATGATTTTGGTCAAATTCTGGTAACAAAGTACGGGGTTGAGGTCCAATCCGAGCTGGGTCAGTTTAACGGCGACTTCCGTGTCCAGCCCGAGGCTTCGTATGCGGTCGAGCACGTCGAGATAATGATCCGTGACGCGCTCAGCCTCTATAGGATCCGTGACGTTTTCACCGAGATAGGTAAAAACTGTGCCGATCGACCCCTGCTTCAGCAGGCGGGCGGACGCCAAGGCGTCCTCCGCCGTTTCACCCGGCATGAAGCGCGAAACCGCCCGCCGCACAAAGCGGTAGCGCGTGGCTCGCTCGCGGAGCCACTGGCTTTGCGAGCAGACAAGGAAGACACTGCGCATCAGTCCCATGTGCTGTCCCCGTTCTCTTGTGGTACGCGCACGAGGCGGACAGGTGAAATACACGGCTTGTGCCGAACGCGCATAAGCACGGAGCCCCTCACAGTGGATGTGGCGGGCATCCTGCAATCAGCCCCAGAGAAGCGTGCCTTCAAAATCAAAACCAGAAGTGCTCCTTCAAGAGAATTTGAACTCGGCACAAGAAAGCTTCGTGCGCCATGAGTTAATCTAAAGCCGCCACACGGCATGGGCCAAGCCACAAGGTCCCTCGCGGCTTTCTGTCGCCCCGCAACCGTATCCACATTTGTATACTTTCGTCGCCACGACAGAATACACGAGATGCACGGAATTTCAGCCAGTCCTAAATTGGTTTTTGTGTGGTAGCTCACCAACTGCCGCGCTCACCCAAGGTCTCTATCACCTGGCACAGGCGCTCCGCGCCATTCTGCCAATTCAACTGGGTCGCCTGCTTGGCTCCATCGGAATCACCGCGCTCGATACTGCTGATAATGTCCAGGTGTTCGCGGACGGAAAGACCGAGTTGGTCGATAATCGCACTCGCGTAGAGACGCCAATACCGCTCGGTCTGAGGCTTGACGGCTTCATGGATGGCTCGGAGGCGGGGACCAGCACCGGCATCCACGATAGCCTGATGAAAACTTATATCCAGGTCAAAAGTGTGGTTGGGGTCGGCGCGCTTGGCTTCGGCAAGCCCTCGAAGACCTTCATTGAATTCACGGAGTTTCTCGACCAGGGCGGCTCGCGCCTGGGGTTCCAGTTGCGAACTTGACCGGGCGGCCAGCCCTTCCAATTGGCCCACGATCCGATAGAGTTCGCGAGCATCGTCCTTAGTCAGCGGGGCGACGGACAAGCGCGCTTTGTTGCCGCTGCCCGAATTAACAAGGATGTACCCTTCTTGTTGCAACCGGTGAAGCGCGGCTCGAATGGGCGTCCGGCTGACCCCGAGCCTGTCGGCAAGATCCGCCTCGATCACACGGCTCCCCGGCGCCAGCTTTCCGTGAACAATCAGGTCTCGAAGTCGGCGGAAGGTGGCCCCGCTTATGTTCTGGCTGACGGGTGAGGCGACCGAATCCGCAGAAGCCTGCCGGTCAGCACTCGTAACGTCACCGCTGACATGGGGACCTGTCATTTGGCGAATCTTCCTCCGCAATTCAACGCGGCCTCCGTCTGTGCGCTAGCACGCACGAGGAGACCCGATGGGTGAAGGTTAGCTTATCGCATTTCGATGAAGGAGTCCATGGCTCAGTGTCTATTGTTGAAGCTCGCTGCTTGGCCTCTGAGACTCATGAGCGTATCTCTCGAACCGCCGGCATTCTCCATCGAACCTATTAGGGCAATGGCGCTCATGAGGCGAGTCGCAGGTTTGGAATTCCTAAAGAACACTTCGGATCTGTCCTCCATCGACTTGCAGTGTAGCCCCGGTAATGTAAGACGCCGCGTCCGAGAGCAGGAAGACGACAGCGCGCGCAAATTCTTCCGGCCGGCCGTAGCGTCCCATCGGGATATTCGCCCGGGAGCGCGCCTGTTGCTCGGTCACCGTAATGCCCTGCTTTCGGCTGGCGATTTCGTCGAGCTCCCGCACGCGGTCCGTATCGATTCGTCCGGGGATCACGTGATTCACGCGAACTCCCTGCCCCGCCAGCTCCAGGGCCAGGGTTTTCGCGAAGGCCGCGATCGAGGGACGCAAAACGTTGGAAAGCGCCAGGTTCGCAATCGGCTCCTTGACCGAAGACGAAGTCAGCATCACGATGCTGCCGCTTTTTCGTTTGGTCATGGCGGGGAGCACAGCGCGAATCGTCCGAATCGCGCCCAGCACCAACAATTCAAATGCGTCTCGCCACGCCGCATCGTCAAACGATGTCACAGACCCGGCGGGTGGCCCGCCCGAATTTGTAACCAGCAGGTTGACCTCGCCGAAGCGCTCGACCGTGGCCCGGTGCCATCCCACAATCGCTTCCGGCGAGCGCACGTCGGCCGCAAAGCCGAAGACCTTTCCTTTGCCCTCTTGCTCGATGGCCTGCGCGGCGGCGGCGATGGCGCTCGCATCGCGCGACGCTATCGAAACCCACGCCCCTTCGGCGGCAAGAGTCCTCGCGATAGCAAACCCCAACCCGCGGCTTGCCCCCGCCACCATGGCGACCTTTTCGGTCAACCCGAGATCCATGGAACTCCCTGTTTGGTGCGCATCCAGTTCAGCAGGCGGTCGAGCGCGGCACGAGTGGATGAATCCAGTCGCGTGCCGGGCGGACGGATATCGGCGCAAGCCAGAGCCCCGCGCCGCCGCAAGACCTCTTTCCGAATCGCCATCCCGATCCCTTCCTGAAACTCGAAGCGCATCAGCGGAACATAACGATAGAACGCGTCCGCAGCGCGGTCAATATCTCCGGAGCTGAAAAGGCTCACGACCTCGACCAGCATTTCGGGATACGCGAATCCGGTCATCGCGCCCTGAGCGCCGGCCAGCAACTCCTCAATCAGGAATCCTCCGCCCAGCCCGCCCAGAATGCTGATTTCGATCCCCTTGGTCTGTTCCAGAATTCGCGCCGTCTTCAGCGGTGTGGGCGGATCCTCGAGCTTGATGTTGCGCGCCCGCGGAACTTCCCGCGCGATGCGCGCCAGGAGCCAAGGTTCCATGGTGAATCCCGAGATGGGAGGATAGTCCTGCACCACGATTTCGATGTCCACGGCGGAGGCAAGCGCCGCGAAATGCGCCACCACGGCCTCCGAATTGAGCTTCGTCATCCGTGGCGGGCTGACCATCACCGCGGCCGCCCCAGCCGAGCGGACCTGCCGAGTATATTCGACGCAGGTCTGCAATCCATCAGCGCTCGTCCCCGCAATCACCGGGACCCGCCCGTTGACGTGAGCGAGCACCGTGTCCAGAACAAGCGCGCGCTCGCGCTCGTTCAGGCGCGCTACCTCTCCGGTGACGCCGAGCGCCGTCACCCCGTTGACGCCGGCCCCCAGAAACAGATCGACCACTCGACGCAAACTCTCAATGTCGACGTCGCCGCTGGTCGTGAAGGGCGTAGGGAGAACCGAAAAGACTCCTCGTAGTTGCAAAGTCGCTCCTTGTGATTCGATTTCTGACCCTTCTTGGAGTGCGGCACCTTGCTGCCGCTGTCCCTGCCGGAAGCTTGCTTCCGGTCTGGTCACGTTCTATGGAGTCGCTTCCCTTCGCAGCACAGATCGCAAGCAAGCGTGCGATGAACCACAGCGGCAGCAAGCTGCCGCACTCCATACCGCCTACAGACCCATGGGGCCGCCGCTTTCCGCCACCTTGATTTGGAAATCCTTCGGAGGCTCGACGCCCAACAAATGGTGCACGAAATAGTCCCAGCGTCGCCGGACGAGATAGAGATTTCTTCCCTCACCGTGAAACATGTTGGGCACAAGCAGCATGTCAAAATCCTTGTTGGCTTTTATCAGCGCGTCGGCGAAACGCATAGTCTCCACGGGATTCACATTGTTGTCCACATCCCCGTGGACGAGAAGAAGATGGCCCTGCAGTCGGTCCGCCATCGTGACGTTCGATTGCTCGGCATAGTCTTTGCCCAGCGGATAGCCTTGATACAGCTCGTTCCACCAGGCCTTGTCAAGCCGCGCGTCGTGGTCCCCGGAAATCGAAACGCAGACTTTATAGAATTCCGGGTGAACGAGCATCGCGTGTGCGGCGCCGTAAGCGCCGGCGGAGGTCCCATAAATGCCCACACGATTCAGGTCCATGTACGGATACTTGGCGCCCATCTGGCGGATGAGCGCCACATGGTCGTCGAAAACTCCACCCAGGTTTCGATAGGAGTATTCATGGAAAGCGCGCGAGCGCCCCGTCGTCCCGCGCCCGTCCACCATCACCACGATGAAACCCAATTCGGCGATCGCTTGCAGGCCGCGACCTCCGGAGATCGCGCTGGCGAAGGTTTTCGGAACGAAAAAACCCTGCGGCCCCGTGTAAATCTGCTCGATGACCGGATATTGCTTGGCGGCGTCGAAGTTCGTGGGCCGCCATATCAATCCGTAAATGTCAGTTTTCCCATCCGCCGCTTTTCCTTCAAACGGCTCGGGAAACTTCCAACCCATTTTCATGAGAGCGTCAACATCCGGTTTTTCCAGGGTCTGGATGAGAGAGCCATCCGTTGAGTTGCACAGCCTCGCTTCACCGGGCAGATCGGGCCGAGAATAGTTATCCACGAAATACTTGCTGTCCGGCGAGACGTTGACCGCGTGATTCCCATGCTCGCCGGTGAGCAACTTCAAGCCCGTGCCGTCAAAATTGACTCTGTATAAGTGGGTCAGATAAGGGTCTTCGCCGGCTTCACGCCCGCCGGCGAGAAAATACACTTGTCGGGCTTTCTCATCGACATGCGCGATCCTGCGAACCGGCCAGGAGCCCTTGGTGACCTGGTTTTCGAGCTGGCCCGTCTCCCCGTTGTAAAGGTAGATATGGTTCCAGCCGTCGCGCTCGGAGGTCCACAAGATCTCAGCGCCCTCTTTGACGATTTGAGCGGAGTTCTCTCCCGGATCGATGTAATTCTCGGATTCCTCTCCCATCACGGTGTGCTGCTTGCCCGTCTCGGCATCGACGACGCGGAACTCGGAGCGCTTGTAACCCCGCGACTGGAACATGTAGTGGAATCTCTTGCCGTCTTTAAACCAAGTGAAGTCAGGTCCGTCCTGGAAATAAATCTCGAGCGGATCGGTCTCGACGTCGATCCGCTTACCGGAAGGAAGATCGAAGATGATGGGCGCGGCAGTAGGAACGACTTCGCCCGGCAGGGGATAAACATACGTAAAGACTTTCGGTCGAAGCTCGTTCGGAGGCACAAACTGAAGGGTGGCAAATCGACCCGCATTCCGCGAATCGATTCGATAGGTGACGAATTTCGTTGAATCCGGCGACCAGAACGCCGCGGCCCCTTGCTTCACGTCCTCGGTGCCTTGCCGGATCATCAGATCGGAGGATGGAAGCGGCGTGGCGTAGTCCCAGGACTTTTCTCCATCGCGGGTCAACTGGACGAGGGTGCCCGTGGAAACATTACGCACGAACAGATTGTAATGGTCCACGAGCGCCGACCACTTGCCGTCCGGGGAAACTGACTCCCCGATCGCCGGCACTTTCTCCCTTTTGCACTTGTACGATGCAAGGTCGCAGGTCCACTGCTGCTCTTCCGCTACAAAGCGAATGGCAGTGCCCTTCTCGACAAATTCGAAGGTGTCAAATGGCAGCCGATTCGGCCGATACTCCTTCCCCGCCGAACTCGAGAGGGCCGCGGCCAGTTTCGTGTGGTCGAAGGCGGGCCCGCGCGTGTTCTTGGCGGCATCGACGAGCACGAATTCCTTGTCGGCGCCGGGCTTGCGATACCAGAATTGGTCGCTTTCTTCCACCCAATGCGGAGTGATGTCCGCCGGCCGAACAAGCTTGTCCAAGTTTCCCCCAAGGAATTGCTCTGCTCGCTCGTAATCCGCGCGCGTTCCTTGCGCATAAGTGAGCCGCCATGTGAGCAACACGCAGGCCACGACAACCAGGTTTCTGGGCCGTAGAATCGTTTTCATGTGTTTTGCTTTGGCTCCTCTCTTGAGGTCAATTGGTTGCAGGTCGATTATCTCCCCACAGGTTCCGGCGGCATGTGTTCCTCCAAATATCGGGCCAGAAGCGTGTGAACGTGGAGCACCGTCCCTTCGCCTTCCGACAAACCGTGCGTGCGGTTCGGATACTCCATGAAGTCGAATTGCTTTCCGAGCTCGATCAGCCTGTTCAGGAGGAGTTCGGCGCCCTGATAGTGCACGTTATCATCGCCTGACCCATGCACAACCAGAAGCCGCCCGCGCAATCCTTCGGCGAAATTGATGGGAGAGCCGGCCCGATATCCCTCCGCGTTCTGCTGCGGCAATCCCATGAACCTTTCCTGATAGATGGTGTCGTACAGGCGCTGATCCGGCACCGAAGCCACCGCCATACCGACCTTGTAAAGGTCGGGATAACGGAACATCAGGTTCAGCGTATTGGACCCGCCGCCGCTCCATCCCCAGACCGCGACGCGAGAGGCGTCGATATACGGACGCTCACGCTCCAGCGCGATGAGTGCCGCCGCTTGTTCCTTGGAGGAAAGCACGCCGACCGATCCGTAGACGACCTTGCGCCAATCGCGGCCGCGCGGTGCGGGAGTCCCCCGATTGTCCACGCTGGCGATGAGGTAGCCCTCGTTCGCCAGCGCGTAATGAAAGAGCGTGCGCTTGCCGCCCCACGAGTTGACCACGGTTTGTGCCGCAGGCTCGCCGTAGACGTAGATCAGCAGAGGATACTTTCTTGAGGGATCGAAATGCGCCGGGCGAATCATCCAACCGTCGAGCGCCACTCCTCCGCCGATGTCCACGCGAAAGAATTCCGTCTGGCTCGGCCTTAGTTCTTCCACTTTCGACCGCAGCGCCCCGTTTTCCTCGAGGGTCCGCGTTACGGCGTGGTCGGGCAGGTGAACCAGCTCCGTGGCTGGAGGCGTGTCGAAGGTCGAGTACGTGTGAAGGGCCCAAAGCCCATTCGGCGCGATCTCGTAGGAATGGGTCCCGGCGGAATTCGAGGGCGTGACGCGCTCCGGCGCTCCCGTTCCACTCAGTCGGACTCGGTAAAGGTATTTCTCGGTGGGATTGTCCGGCGAGGCGATGAAATAGAGCCACTCCCCATGGGAGTCAACCGGCTCGAGCTGGATGACATCGAATTCTCCCGGCGTGAGCAGGCGCGCTTCCCCTCCCGCGCGCGAGACGGCATAGGCGTGGCGCCATCCGTCGCGCTCGCTGAGCCACAGGAATTCCTGCCCGCCCGTCAGCCAGCGAACGTCGTCTACAATATCGACCCAGGCGCTATCCTGGTCGCGAAAAATGCGCTTGACCGCTCCGTTCCCCGCGTTCGCCAGCAAAACGTCATTGGTATTCTGCAAGCGGTTGAGATGTTCGAGCAGGAGTTCGTCCGAGTTTTCAGCCCATTCCATGCGCGCGATGTAGTTGTCTCGCGGGTCGCCGGGCACTTCCATCCACCGAGTTGGCCCACCTCCAGCACTCACCACTCCCACGCGCACGGCGGAGTTTGTCGTCCCGGGTTTGGGGTAAGGGAAACGCTGGACGAGTGGATAGACGCCGAGTTGAGGATAAGGAATATGCGTGACCACGTGATGCTGATCGCCGGTGTTATAAAGGAGCGAGAAATCCTGGACTCCGCTCGTGTCAAATTGCCAGTAGGCGATCCACCGTCCATCGGGACTCCAACGAAATGCGTCACGGAGGAAGAGTTCCTCTTCGCTGACCCAGTCGGAGGTTCCATTGATGACGGTCTCGGAGCCGTCCGAAGTCAGTGGAGTGATCTCTCCCGTGGTCAAGTCTTCAACGTAGAGATTGTTGGCGCGCACATAAGCCGCGCGAGAACCGTCGGGCGAGAATTTGGCGAACATCAAGGCGGAAGGCGCCGCCTTGCCGCCAAGCTTTCGCAGTGCGCCCGAGCGGCGGTCCAACACCCAATAATCGCCCCGCGTCCTTGCCCGCCATACCTGAACGGAGTTGGTGAAGATCAGCAGCCGGCTCAGATCATCCGACCACGCATAGTCGTCAATCCTGAGCGGCGCTTGTTCCCCGGTCGGGACGAGCTGCGTCGCCGAGACGAGTACGTCGCGCTTGCCAGTGGAAGTTTCGTAGCGGGCGATCTCCTGGGTCTTGGCTCCCGAACGCGAGGACTCCAGGACGGTATATGCTTCTCCACCAGCCAGCCAGTGAACCGGACCGAATGGCCGGCCGGAGAATTCCTCAGAAGCGAATATACGCCGCAGCGACTCGGCCAGCCGGGAATTCCCCTGGTCATTCGAGCCGGCAGTGAGGGCGCGCGAGATCGCGAGCCCGGAGATGACTATGGCAAGAAGAAAGCGACTCAAGATTCGAGCGGATCGAGCCGAACGATGGCTATGGCCGTTTTCGCTGGAACTTCCCAAAGAAAACCCCGCGTGCGCGGCACCTGGGCTGCTCTCAAGAATCCGGCGCCACATTTCGCGCTGTAATCTCTCGGCCCTCTGCACTTTCCGAGCCGCGCGTACTTCAAAACCCTTGTTCGCAAGTCCGGCTGGCATGATAGTATGCAAAAACGTATACGGCAAGTCCAGATACCACTCGACGCAATTCTACTTGACCGCCGGGCAAGGCGCCCCAGAAAGATTGGGTGTTGTTTTTGACCCTCTTGCCGCGGCGCGACGAGTCAAGCATCGCTCGTCATAGGAGGCCGAGTCGCGCATCAGGCAGAGGCATCGAATTGTGCCAGAACCTCAAAGCTCTTCTCACCGCCCGTTTCGAACGCGATGGTATCACCGTGACGGCCGGAAAACGCTGCCGCCTTGCCGTTGACCGTCGCTGCTTTCAGCGTGTGGGTGCTGGGCAGGCGGAATTTCACCTGCAACTCGCGCGGAGCACCCGCCCGCGAAAGTTCCACTCGCCCCACCGCTCGCTTCTTTTCCGGCTGAGCCTGCAAGCTGAAGTTCACTCTCCCCCAGCGCGTCGGCGCTTGCTGAATCTTGATCTCCTTTCCCGAGCCCACCCAATCGCGCGGGAGACCCTTCGCCAGATAAAGCCTGTCGTCGTCGGAATCCTCCAGGACCAACATCCAACGGACCAACAAGGGAATCGTCTGCTGCGCCGGGATGCAAAAAGTGGCCATGTCGGCCGTGATCCCCGAGACCTCACCTGCGGTCCAACTGCCGCGCGTATGGTCGTGATAGCGATGAGAGTAAAGAAACAGCAGATACTCCTCGATTCGGTCGAGGCGCAGCAGCATCTGCGCGTAGCCATACGAAATGAAGCCCAGGATGTCGCGCCCATCAGCGTGGGGAGGTTCTACGTTGGCTACGATGCCGAGCGTTGTGGCCCCGTAGGCGCGCATGCAGTCGATGACGAGATTGGCCAAAGAGGCAGGCAACACGTCCGCCTGGAGTAGCTCGGCGTAAGCCCGATGCGCCCACTGTTGCGGGCTGGGTCTTTCCTTTTGCATGGATTCCCAAAACGTCAGCTTTGCTCCGGGAAACATCCCGAGGTAGGGAGGATTCATGTCGTTGCGAACGCTTTTCGCCATGCTCGCGACGACCGCATTCTGAAGGACCTTGCTGCGCTTGAGCCAATCCGCAGCCGTCTTTCCGACACCCGGCGCGGGCCCTTGCGCAGCCTTGGACCGATAAATTATGGGCCACACCTGGCTGATATCTTTCAGCCCACGACAGGAGTATGCGTTGTTGGCGAAATAGGGGAGCCACCAAATCATCGGTTTGGGCATCAGGCAGGAGTCCGACTCGCTCCAACCATGGATCAAGCCGTAACCGGGATCGTCCCGCGGCAAGCGAAGGCTTTCGTCATGAAGGTCAGTAAGGAGCGCGGCCGTCGCCTCAATCTTAGCGCGGTGTTTCAGAAGCAGGGCGCTGTCCCGCGTGTAGTTGAAGTATCGAGCGAGCAAGGAAAGGGTCATGCCAAACTGCGCGGTTTCCGGGCCGCGCATGTTGTTCACACCTTTCGAGTCAACAAAGTCGGTGAAATAGTTGTCGATGATCGCCCGCGCCTGTTCGAAGCGTCCCCACTCAAGATTGGCATAGGTGGCCATCGTGAAAATGTCCTGGAAGCCGTCGTATTCCGAACCGTAATAGTCCCGGTCCACGGCTCCGTATTTCGGGTAGACGCCGCCGGGCCGAACCATCAGTTCTCTGGCGAAGGCGTGCTTCGACATATCGACCCAGACTTGCTGCGGAAGCTCCGTCGGCGCAAAATCGCTCAGCAGTTTGTCCCAGTATTCCGCGAACACCAGCAGAGCCCGATAGAACTTCTCCGCAGGCGGATCCTGCCGCGCTGGCGGGAAGGGGGGATAGCTGTAGCCATAGACTGCCTTCACGATCTTGCCGTTCTCGATCTGAGCCGTGCGGTGCCAGGTCTGAACGATGAACTTGTCGCGGGCTTCGACGTCTCCGAACACGAGCACTTCGTAGTAAGCCGAATCGGAAACGGGCATGACCTTCCGCACCGCAGGCATCCAGCCCCCCAGCAGGCCGTCGAAACGTTTTGCGGCCAATTGGCCTGTGAGTTCGGGAAAGGAGTGCCCCGGATGGTAAGTTCGGGTGCTGCCGGGCGGGTACACCGGCATGGTGTCAAAGCATTCTTTGGTTCCAACAAAGGTGTCCCAACGGAATCGCCAGAAAGGCCGGTTGTCGCCCGTGGCTGATCCCTGAGGCGGAGCAGCCGATTTCACTACCTCGGGATCGGGGTCGCCTTTCTCAAGCAGGCGGTCCGCCAGCAGATCGCGTCTGGTCGTACCGATGTCCTTCAAGCTCAAGCCCAGGTAAGGAGGGCTGGCTTCCGCGAAGGAGGCTTCCGCGCTCTTTGCGAGAATTCTTGCGCCGCCCTGCGATGAGACAAAGGTGATCGAACCGTCGCGAGTGCGCAGGTCCTCATACGCTTTCCAGCTCGTCGTGCCTATTTTGAACTCGCTGACCAGCGTGTGGCCTTTGATATCGATTTGCGGACTGGACTCCGATGTGAGTCCGGGGTTCATCGTTTCCGTGGGCACGGTTGCTCCGTCCATGCGCGGCGCTGCATTGCCCTCCCGCGCAGAATTCCCCAGGGCTGCTGCGGTCGTTGTTGCCGCCAGGTCTTGCAAGAATCGTCGTCGATCCATCTCGACCTCCTCTTTCGCTAATGTCGTGAATGCATTTCGTCCGCGCGCCACCGGCTACCCAAGCGAGCCTTTGTGAAGACTCCCCAAGAACCATGCAAGCGATAAAGCCGAGCGTCAGTTTGAAGCGCCCACGCCGTCCAGACTGGGTGTGTCTACGCATCGAAGAATTGCGGCAAAGTATACCATATCGTATCCTATAAGGAACGGCGTAGATCTAAACATCATTTGCGGGACGGCTTCACCCTTGCAAAAGGAAAGAGGACGAAGGGAGCCTGTTCCTGCGATTGCGCTAACGGCCGATTCGCCGAGCCTCCGGGGACCTCAAGGAACTTCCCTTGATGGAGCCGCCGGCCTTATAGCTGCGTTACCGGCGGGACTATTTTTTCAACACCACCCGGCAATGATCCCCTTTGGCGATATAGCAGGAGACGACCTTGTCGTCTAGAGGATTGACGACGACCCAGCCCGCGCCCTCGCTGCTGTCGGCACCCATCTTGTCGTGAGCCAGCACCATGTTGTAGACAATGCGCTTGCCCTCTTTATCGAAATAGCAGCAGAGCCAATTCTGGTCGGTCTGGTTGTCAAACACGATCGCCGTATACTTCTTCTCATCTCCCGGCAGGCGCGAGACCTCGTCTGCCTTCTCAGCAGGCAAGGGCTCAAGCTCCTGGTAAACGATGGGCTTTACCGCTAATTTGCCGTTGACGAGGTCATCCATCAAGGCGTACCCCTCGGGATCGTAGCTTTTCAACCACTCCGGCCCGGGCTTCATCTCGCCGTTGGTCGGGCGCCAATCGCCATGGCCGCCGACGTACCACATGATCATCTCAGCGACATATTCGGTCGAATTTGTGGCGGCATAGCAGTTCTTCCACAACCCCTTGTCGATGGACTTGTGGTACTGCTGCTCGATTTCGTCATAGACGTTGGGCGAGAGGCCATAATGATGAATGGTGTGAGTAAACTCATGGCTGCAAATATCACGTCCGAAGTAACGGTCATTGGGTAGCCTGAGCAGGTTTTCCTCACCACAGCTCGCGAACACGTCGCCCACCCCGCGCGTGCGTTTGTCGATGTCGTTCTTGCCGTCATAGAGCTTGCCCTTCCAATAGCTCTCGTAAGGCAGGTCCGAAGTCACCCGGTCTTTGCCGATAATTTGAAGCTCCGCTCCGGAGAGGATGAGATTCTGAAGGATGACCGGATTCGCCCTGAGCAGTCGCGCCACGCGCCGCCAGGCTTCCGTGAGGGCCTCGTTCGAGACCGCCTCCCCCGACTTGATTGGAATGCCGCGATAGCTGACTTGCTTGGTCAGGACGCCATGCTGCGGCGGGTCAATCTTGGCAACGCGCCCGCCGCGCCAGCCACGCGCCGCGCGCTCGGCCTCCGTTATTTCCTTCACGTCCGCCTTCCCCTGATAGATTCTGTCCAGCAACGCATAGGCATCCGGATCGTAGCTCTTCAGCCACTCCGGTCCGGGCCTGACCTCGGTCCCTGGAATCACCATGTCGCCGTGGTTGCCGAAGTACCACATCGTCAGCTCGGCAAAGTATTCGTCGAAGTTGGTCGAAGCGTAGGCGGGCTTCCACAAGCCTTTCGCCATCGCTTTGTTATAAGTATCGATGATCTCCTGGCGTACGTTGGATGACAGGCCTTCGCCGAAAATCGCGTGGGCGAACTCGTGGTTGCAGATGTCGCGGCCGAAGTAGCGGTCCCTGGGGAGCTGGAGCAGGTTCTCCTCACCGCAACTTGAGACCAATCCGCCCATGCCGCGGGTGCGGGTGTCGATGGTGTTGCCCTTGTCGTCGATGAGCTTGCCTCTTTCATCGCGAAACTCGGGCAAGTCGGAAGTCACTTGATTCTTCCCGATGATGTGCAACTGTGCGCCGGCACGGACCAGATTCTTGACGATCATCGGATTGTGGCGGAGCTGACGGTCCATGCGGTGCCAGGCTTCATACATCGCCACGTCAGAGACAACGTCCGGCGCCTTGATCGGGATACCGTGGTAATCGAGCGCCTTGCCATAGAAACCGCTTTCGGGCGGGTCGATTTTTTTGATGCCCAGTTTTTCTCCCTGGTCGTTCATGGCGCCGGGGGCTGCCTCTTCACATGCGGCGCCTGACTGCGGGCAGGGGATCAACACAACCCAAGTGGCGGCCTTCTTGAGCGGCACCGCATAGGCGTCGCGCTCGAACTTGAGACTCGTGGCGGGACGATACGTCCCCACACCGCTCAGGTCGGCCGGCTGTTCGATGCGCAAGCGCGCCGTCGGCGTAAAACCTGTGGCAGCCGCAAGGCCCACGCGCACCATGCCGGTTTTGGGATTGAGCTCCACGCTCTCGAACTTGCCGGCATCGAGCGTCAGCCATAGGCCGAGAGAGGCCGCGTAGACGCGCATTCGGAAGGAGTCAAGCGGCGTAACCTTAACTGCTCCGCCGTCAACCTTGATGTTGCCTCCAAACGCCAGCCATCCGAACTCGGGGTGGTGGACAATGTAAGTGGCCGTGTTAAGGGCGTGGCCAAAGAAGTTGGGGCCATAGTCGCCGGAGAGCGGGTCGAACTTGAGCATGTCCGGAAAGGAATGGAAGGCGGCGGAAGCGAATCCGTCCTGATCGATGTTGGTGATCGCACCCATAGTGCCGCCATAACCGATCCGCAACAAGTAGAAGTCGTCGGGATGCTCCCGATACTCGGCGAGCACAGGAATGGCGTTGATGCCTGAGCCGTAATGGTGGAGTTGTCGTTCGATGCGGCTGTACTTGCCGGCGTAGAGGAAATCCCAGAAGCGGCGGGCGCTGCCGTTGTAGCCCCAGTGCGGCACCGTGGGCATGTAACCGAGAATGGCGTCAAGCGTCACCTTGGATTTGTTGGTATCAAGGTAGTATTTGGTCCAGGCATAGACTTCCTCCTGGCCGGTGGAATCCCAAGGCATTTCACTTCCGAAGGGATAATTCTGTTGCCGCCAGAGGGCGGCGCGCTTCCCCATCTGAGATTCAAGCTGGCCGGCCTGTGTCGCCCAGCCCTCGCGCTTGAGGTCGAGCAGGATCTCGAGGAACACGTCGCCCTCCATCTGGCCGAAGGGGACCAAGCCAGCATCGTCGCCGGCGTACTGGGACATCGCGAGGCTCGTCCTCCAGGCCCGCTCCAGATACCACTCCCAGGGATGATTGGTGACCAGGCCCGAGTGGTTGCGCGCCAAGCGATAAAGCACCCAATACGCTGCGGCGACGTGGGGATAATTGAACGAGCGATCCACCCTTTCGGAGGCCTCTTTATTCCAACTCGTCCAGCTCTTCCAATTGAGATCGCTGCGGTAATAGTTGGCGCGCATTTGGTCGGGCTGATAGTAGAAGAGGCTTTTCCGCACGCCGTATTGGCGCGGGCCGTCCTTATACTGCAGGCCGCCCCACAGCACGCCGTCGACGAACTGCTGAAGCTTGTCGAGTTCTTCCTTGTTCGGCTGGCCCAGCTCTTTCACGATGGCGGCCAGCCACGATCCCGAGCCGCCCTCGTCGCCCAGGCCGGCGATCCAAACGCGGCTGTCCTCGGTGACAATCTGATTGGCTTCACGGTCGTACGTCATGACGGAGGGGCTGCGCTTGAATGGATCGTTCGGATCGACGAACCACTGCTTGGTGGTCAGGAAGTGACCCATGTCCGACACGGCCTGCGCCTCGGGCTTGATCACATCATAGTGGATCGCCTGCACCAAACCGTCTTCGTAAGTGACGACCAGGCGGACGCGGCCCCAAGTCTTGCCCCTCAGGGCATAGGCCCTCCAGCCGCCCGCGGTGGGCTTGTTCTCCGTAATCGCAATGGCGCCCTTGGGCTCGACCTCCATGGATTTGACGCCCTGGGAATACTTGAGAAAGAGCTGCCCAACCATGTCCATCGGCAGCACGTAGCCGGGGATGCCAACCGCGACAGGCCGGTTGTTGGCCGCCAGCGTCTTCTCGATGTTGCGGATTTCGTCGGAGACAAGGAATTTGATGCCGTAGGTCTTTGACTCACCGGGGGCGAGCGTCAGCAGAGTCGGCGGGTTCCAGGGCTGAGCTTTCTTCCACTCGTTTTCGGCATAGGCTTGGCTGTGGACCATCCAATCGAAGAAACCTTCAAACGTCATGCCACGCGGCGTGGGGTCGGTGAAAATCGGCGCGGCACCGCCGAATCGGCGTGCATTCAGGATCGGACTGTAGGCCTCAAACGGAGTCTTGCCGTCGGGCACCACGACCAGCGCCGGGCCGTGACCGCTGAGGCGGGTCACCTGCAAGTAGCCGGCGTCTTCGCCGATGTAGGGATCGTAGAAGGAGCAGAGGGCGTGCGCTTGGTCAAGCGTGCGATTGTTGAGGACGTTGTTGAAGACCATCGGGATGCCCAGCGCGCCGACCTGGATGGGTTCCCCGGTTTTGTTTTTCAACTCGAAGCGGAGGACCAGCTTGCCGTTGTCCAGCACCCAAGTCCGCGTCACCTGGAGCGGGAAATCCACAGGCAGCGTTGGAGTGAGGTCGGCAGCGGCCAGAATTTCGGCCGAAGTGGGCAGAGCGTTAACGGGCGCGCGGGCAACGCTGGTGGAGTAATTCTTCCACTCCTCTGAGCCCGCCTTGCGCAGGCGCAGATTGAGATCGCCGAGGTGGTAGTAGCCGTTCTGGGAGCGCTCGACGAGCAGGTCGCCGGGCGTGAAGTCGAACCCGCCGGCGCCTTTGGGCTTGAGGCTGGCTACCGTCTGCGAAGAACGCACCAGGCTCAGATCAAAGTCAGGCGTGTCAAGATTGATCACGCCCTGAGCAAGCATGGGCCCCGGAGTCGGCGGAGCCTCGCGTCTTCTTTCCTGCGCGGGCGCATCATTCTGTAGCGCCGGAATCAGACTCAGCAACAAACACACAACCACTGGATTGGCGCGCAACAAGTGACGGCTTCTCATGATTGATAGTCCCTCTTTCTTGGGTGACTATAGCTCCGGTCAAAAGCGGAGGTTGGGATTTCCTCCTAGGCTCCGCTATGATCTCCTCAACGCTCTGCATCAGCGCGGATCGTGCGGATGCCGAAGATGGCAGCGATTTCGCTTCCCTGGGCGGACTGAAAGCGGACAGTCACACTCTTCTTGTCTCCCAGCAGGGCCTTGGGGACGGCATACTCCGCATCGAAGAAGCGAGGCGGACCGCCTTTCTCTACCACCTGCTCGCCCACGCGCTGTCCCTCCACCTGGATCTCGAAGGTTCGCTTTCGCCACTCATCGCTGTAATACGTCACGACCAGCGCCATGGGATGAGTGGGATCGACAGGCAGATCGAAGGAAAACCATTTCCTTCCGCGGCGGCAAGGGCGGCCCAACACCCGGTCAGGCCACGTCTGCTCGCCCTGTTGACGGAAATCCCGTTCCGACTGCATTTCACCCGGCTGTACAAATCCCACCGTGGCCACTCCTAGCTTGCGCTCCCGTTCCTGCTCGGCAGCATATTCCGCGGCCTTCTTTTCCCATTCCGGAGGTGTGACCAGGTCCCAGTACACCGCATAAGTACGCCGGTGCAGGCGGTAGAACGGCATGAAGTCTACGTCCTTCTCGCGACCGACACCGTCGCTGCGGAAGTCTCCAGGCTTGTCAGGAACGGGCTTCAGCCATTCCTCGACGGGCCGCTCTGCTGCTGCGAGAAGGGGAATCGCTCCCGGCTTCCAAGCAGGGAAATCGTTCTCCGGCCCCAGATCCCCGGCCAGTACCAGCGGACCCCACATGATGGCGACGCGGCGAGGATTGTCGGGCAGGGGCTCGAGGCGCAGCGCCTTGGGCAAAACAAGTTCCACTGTGTCGCCAGTCTTCCAGGTCCGTTTCAGTGCAACGTAAGCGCCGGGCTTAGGCAGGTCTTTCACTTCTTCACCGTCGACTTTGACCGCAAAGCCCTCACCGGCCCAGGCGGGACGGCGCAGGGCCAGGGTGAAGAGCCGCGGCGACTGGAGCGTCAGCTTGAGCGATGCCGACTCACCTTCCGGAAAGCCAGTGTCTACGGCCAAGTTCAAGCCCGCCGCCTTCCACTCCGCGGTGGAGGGTGCATACAGGTTCACCCAAAAGTGGTCGCCCGATTCGTAGTAGATCCCCGCACCATGGAGCGCATGACTCTCCATGCCCGATCCGACGCAACAGGTGAAATCGCGGAACATATCTTGATACTCGTGCTGCACGCCCCGGCCTACCGGAACCATGTAGCACATACGGCCGTCTTCAGGGTCGATAGAGGCCAGGATGTGGTTGAACAGGGCTCGCTCTTGGTATTCGACGTAGTGCTCGTCGGGACGAAGGGCGAAGAGCTGCCGCGTCATCTTGAGCATGTTGTAGACATTGCAGGTTTCCGCGGTTCGTCCGTCCACCAAGTCGCTGAGCTTGTTGGGTGGATCGAAATACTCATCTTTGCCGAACCCACCCGTGGCAAAGCTGTGATGCTGCACTACCTGGTCCCAGAAGAAGCCGGCAGCGAAGCCGTCGCCGGGATCGCCTACATAGGCGAAGCGCGCCAGAGAGCCGAGTAGCTTGGGCACCTGAGTGTTGGCGTGCAGACCGCCGAGGAGGTCCTCGTGGTGCTTCAACGGGTTGAGCACCGCGTTGTGCTCGAAACGGTAGGAGAGGGCCAGCCAACGCTTGTCGCCGGTGTCGGCGTAGAGGTCGGCCAAGACTTCATTCATGCCCCCAAACTCAGTGTTGAGCATCTTCTGAACTTGAGCGTCGTCGAGATTGGCGAGAATCCCTTCAGTCCATGCGGCAAACTTCACCTCCAGATTCAGCGCGGTGCGGTTGCCGGTATAGCGGTAGGCATCCCGCAGCCCGGCAAACAGTTTATGCAGGACGTAGAACGGCGACCACATGCCGTTCAGGTCGAAGGAGCCCGACCGGATCTCGCCCCGGGCCACCTCGGCGAAGCGCTCCTTGCCTCCCGCCAGGGCTCCCAGATAACCATCCCCGTTGGCGTCCTGAACTTGTTTCAACTCGGCGACGATGTAGTCGACGCGCTCCTTGAAGCGCGCGTCGCCCGTGGCGGCCCACATCAGGCTCGCCGCCGACAGGTAGTGGCCCAAGATGTGGCCCGTGAGATTTCTGCCGTCGCCGTCCCAGCCACCATAACCTTGGGCTTTGGGCTTCAACCCGGCGCGCAGACGGTAGTAGGACAGCATGCGGTCGGGTTCGAGCTTGAGCAAATATTCCCGGTCCAAATCCTGGGCATGCTTGAGCGGCCCGCCGGTGAGGCGCACCCCCGACAAAGGCAGTGGCCGAGCTGCATCAGGAATAGCCCTGGGGACAGGCTGATCGGCGGCGGCGACAGCGGTGGCGGCAAAAGCGAGAAGGACGGTGCCAACTAGGGTCTTCATGGCGATTCTCCGGGTAGATGGGCATTGTCTTTGATTATGAATTGTGCTGTTACTCTAACAAGGGCGAGAATCCAAAAGCGTATGGAGGCAGTCACATCAACTCACCTGGAGCGCAGGCCGCCGTGCCCCGGCGCGTCTCGCGCTCGGCAGCGAACCCGCGCCTATGGCGTGGCCTGACGGTTAGTTCCGGTCCGCCCAGAGACTACACGAGGTGCGGTTCATTCAGCAAGACCATTGCGACTCCCACCCGCTGCGTCATGTCTTGTCGTGCGCGTGTTTGGTCATTTTGTAACCAACCGGAGAGTGCGGCGTGGAAAATAGTCAAGGAGCAGTTTTTTCATTACCCCCTGCCCGCTACGAAGCCCCACGGTCCGTCTGTCCGCAGGACGGCACGGGAACACCCCGGGATTCTCTCCCTCCGTTGGACTCGATCGGCTTGGCCGAGTGAATGGCCGGCGAGCCCGGTAGCAAACCATAACCGGCCGGAGTGAGGCGTCCCAGGTTTGCGCTTCCTGGCTCGATGAACTTCGGATCCGCAGTTGAGGCTCGCGAATCCTCGGCAATGGGCGAGATGTTTCCAAAATAGAGGTTGGAATCGAAGACGTTGCCCTTACTTGTCCCCCCAACCGGGCACCGTGGTGTAAGCTCCCGCTGAGTCCCCCGATAAGGGGTGATAGAACCGCCCGCTCCCTTGAACGTCAAATATGTTGTTTTCCACGCGCGCATTTTCCGCCCATCCACTCCAAGCCGAATAGAGCAAGAAATCCACCTGACGCCCTTCGCCGATGAAGAACGTGTTGTAGATGCGACTGTGCTGCACCGGGCCGGCAGATTGATGCCGCGCGTTCGTTGTGCCTTCGCTGGGTTCGACTTTCCGATTGGCGTCCCGGCCTATTATGCCGAGCGTGCGGGCATATCGAGCTTCCGCGCCCTGCTCTCGAAGCTGGGGTGCAACGAGTGGAAGGATTTCTATTCCGTCTGCGACATGCCCGGCCAGATATCCGTGCATCGCCCCTTCTACCCGAACGGCGGGTACAAAGGAAGGCCACCATGCTTTTCGAGGATGTGATAGCAGGATACAGTGTGGCCGATCATGGGATGACCTTCCAAGACAGATTCGTGAGTTCGTTTCAGATGGAGCCGTCAATCACCGCACGCGCAGGCAACTTGACTCGCCGCGCCTCACACGGCGCCTTCTTCTCCGCTGAAGTCGGACATTGGTTATTGGACTGCCGCACCTCTTTGGCTTCAGGGCAGAAGCTGCAGGCTCAAAGGGTGAGCCGGCGCTTCGGAATTGATTGGGCTAGTGCCCTTCCGACTATTTCGGATTATTCCCCTTTGGGCTACCTAGGCAGGATGTCCCAGGTATGTCTTGCCCTCTCCATAGGCGCAGTGTGTTGGAACGGCGCTAGAACCTGGCGAGGGCCGAGGCTTCGTCCTCGGCCAAGTCGAGTACGGTATCCAGGCGCACCATATGCAATGTCTGCATCACCAGTTTGGGGGCCGCGAAGAAGCGGCACTTGCCCCCAGCCTTTAGGATCGTGGTGTGGGCCCGAACGAACGCGCCGATGCCGGAGCTGTCGAGCCTACTCACCCCGGCCAGATTAACCGCTAGGTTTCTGGCGCCAGCGTCCAGCAGTTCCTTCAACTGCGCGCTGAAGGCTTCCACGGGCTCGCCGATAGTGAGAGGGCCCTGCAGGTCCACTACATTGGCATTACCAGCTTTCCGTACGTTCACAGCCATCTGCGCCTCGGTGACTTGGCCTCGGAGGTTCCCTTCTTTTCAGGACGAAGCGGTGTCAAGCTACCGCAATTAGTTTTGTAAATCAAGGGGAGTGACATGTCCACCCTGCGGTGTTTGGATGTGTAATCTTTTGGGCAGTTGAGAGGTGAGGGTCGCCGTCGGCGCTGTGGGAATGTGGAAATCCGGCGACTTTTGCCGGATTTCCAAGCGCGGTGGAAAAGTCAGCCGTTCAGACTTTTCC
>JBEKEZ010000021.1:0-95022 GCA_050013575.1 Terriglobia bacterium
GCTTGACTGTCCTGGGATACTCGCTGAGCCGATATCCTTCGGAGTTCCCTGAGGATTACTATTTCTTTTTCTACGACGTTCCTTTGCTTGTGTGCGGCGCCATCTCCTTGGTAATCTGCTACCGCCTAATCCTAAGGAATCTCTGGCAATCCCTTTCGGGAAGGGGTTAAATCCGTCGCGTCGGATGCGGAGATGGTGACTTCAATCTGCGGGGTGCCTGTTCGGAGGCCGCCGGATTGCAAGTTGCCCACTACTGGGTCCTCTCGGCAACGTGGATAGCTGGACGGGGAACGAAAACTGCGATCTCGTGTCTTCGAAAAAGGGATCGGCCGCAAAGCTTGGGGCTGATCAACGAGTCCCGCACTCGCCTTTGAGCGACACTCCAACTGTCTTCGGAGCCACACTGCTTGCACTTATCAGTCGCTTCCGCAGGGATCTTTCGTTGCGGCCGAAGCGTGCCTGAGGTGTTTCTGCTTGGCTTGAGGTGAGGGAACATGAGAACCATTAGCTATTTTGCATCCCTATTTTGTCTCAGTGCTCTTGGGGCATCTGGAGCGGGACACAAGATACCTGACCCGAAACTTGCCATCGATGAACGCGTCTTCACGGCGTCGAAAGTCTACTCGCTTTCGGAGCGGTACTTCGTCTCCACAAAAAGTCTGTCCGATTCCAGTTGGGATGCTTTGTACAAAGACTACCTGCGGACGGTCCTGGCAATAGACGATCGCCGCGAATTCGATCTTGCTACGATCGAATTTGTAGCCCAACTGCACAACGGACACACCCTTTTCTGGGATTCGTGGCTGGGCAAGAACTATGGCCAGCCCTTGGGTTTCTACGCGGCGCCGCTCAACGGGAAGTGGGTGGTTCAGACCAGTTCGTTGGCCAGCCTGAAACCTGGAGATGTCCTCGATCGTATTGATGATCGCACGGTCGAGGATTTCTTTCGGCAGCAGCTACGATATATTTCAGCTTCCAACGTCGCGGCGCAGCGGCACAATCTGTTTCTTCTGCCTCATCTCTTTCCTGAACGATTCACACTGACGTTGGGCGATGGCCGCAAGGTTCTGGTGGATCGCGACTGGACGAAAGAACCGGAGATGAAGACCGAGGGACGCTGGCTGAGGCAGGGACAGGCGGCATATATTCGAATCCCGTCGTTTTTCCAGCCGATGCTTGAAGACAAAGCGCTGGTCTATCTAGGACAGTTTCGCAACGCAAGAACCCTGATCATCGACGTCAGAAACAACTCCGGCGGACTCTCGCCGGCGCGACTTGTCAGGGCTTTGATGGATCGGCCTTATCGCGGATGGAAAGAATCTGCCGCCATGCGCATTGGGGCGTTTGAGTTCCGACAACCAGGTTCACAGAATGCGGAACCCAGCGGCATGCCTGATTATCTCAAAGGGTACGCTGACGCTCTCGGCATCTTGGAAAATTCACAATTATCGTGGGGAGGCGGTTTTGTGGCCCCTGGCCAGCCAGTCTTTCGCGGTCGATTGATCATCTTGGTCGATGGCGGTTGCGTGTCGGCGTGCGAGGATTTCGTAGAGCCGTTCAAAGACAATGGTCGCGCCACCGTAGTTGGAGAAACCACCGAAGGAAGTTCTGGAGTGCCGTACTACTACGATTTCCGCAATGGCATGAGCCTGAGAATTGCCGTCAAGCGCGACTACTTTCCCGATGGTTCAGAATTCGAAGGAGTCGGCATCAAACCTGACGTCGAGGCTCGTCCTTCAATCGAAGCCTTGAAAGCCGGGCAGGATGTTGTCTTGGAAAAGGCGCTTGAGATGGCCGGAAAGCCCTAACCCTTCGAGATCGGATGTTGACGCCTCTTTGAGCGCCGCCTGATCAAACTCCACATCGATGGGTCGACCGGCAAGCGTCCGCTCACCCCAGTAGCGAGGTTGATGAAGCCGCCGTGGTAAGACATCGTCCCGTGACGAAACAACTGCGCCAGTAATGCCAGAGCGTGTTGGGCGAGCGTCGAGTTTACAAACCGCTCCTGTCTTTCCAGAGCTTCAATGGCGCTGCAGCTCGGCTCCCCGTCGTTGTCGAGATTGGAATCCACAATCTCTGGGTAAAGCTCGGCCACCGTACGCAGGCGTAGTCTCGACCGGCGGTTTCGTTGATTCAGTGGTTCACCCAAGATGAATTGCCCGCTGTCCGCATTGTTGCCCAGATCCACCCAGTACGAAACGGTGCTCCAGTTGCCGACCGCGTCGCGAATCGCGGTCCTTGCTGCTCGCGTGTCAACACACCCGATCACAATGTGAGCGCGGAGTTTATCACCACGATAGCTGCCAGAGATCACGCTACCGGATCGCAAGTGAACGGGGACCGCTTCCCACTTCAGTCCCCAGAACAGGTTCAGCCGGTTGACCAGAACTATCGCCTTGCTGAGTCCGATCTCTGATCGCGCGAAAGGCAGGCGAATACAGTTGGTGGGAGAAATGGTATCGCCATCCAAGACCGTTACATGCAGGCCTTCAGGATGGCCGCGAGCAATAAGGGATTGATGCAGGTACGGCAGCCCCGCAACGACAGCACTGCCTGTTCCTCCGCAACCCACCACCAACACGCGCACCTGTCGTTCGAGCAACTCCGTATGGATCCGGTGAGTCTCCATGCCGACTCCTTTCGCTGGCGTGGTTCAGCAACAAATAGATGCAGGCGACAATCGAAAATCTCTCCTGGTCCGCACGGCGGAGCCAAGCGGAGAACTACTCCAGAATCAGAAAAAGTCGGGGTCGCACAGGCAGTGGATTTGATCCGCGGACATTTGGTCTGGTTGGAGGGCAGGTGGAGTCGCAACGACTCTGACAGACAGTCGGGTCACCAATCGGGCGGCGATGGTCTCACTGGCCTGGCAGCCTGGTTTATCGCCGTCGAGCATTAGAATAACTTCTCGGAAGTGCTGCTGGAGAAGACACTCCTGGACTGAAGAGAGGGACGAGCCCATGAGGGCGACAACACATGGAAATCCGGCCTGATGCACCTTGATGCAATCAAAGAACCCCTCGACTAGCACGGCCGTCCGACCGTGACCTACAGCGCGGTGGAGATTAAAAAGCACCAGCGACTTGCGAAAACGTCTTGGAAACCTGTATTTCGGTTCGCCCATTCCCGGGATCCTTCCCGCATACGCCACCAAAACTCCGTGCTCGTTGTGAATGGGGATAACAATTCGACCTTCCATACAGCCTTTTCCAGGATAGAAGCCGATGCCGAAGTAGGTGGCGCTGTTCAGGTCGACACCGCGCTCGGCGAGATAGGGATGGCGCTGGTCAATGTCCCGAAGCGTAAAGGCCAACGGCTTGTTGCTTTCCTCTGAGACGGCCAGGGCGGATGAGCGGACATCTCCAAGAGAAACCACGCGTGCTGTCAGTGAAGGCGGCGAGGTCACCGTAAACCGGTCCTGCAGCTTAAGCGCCGCATCACGGAGGGAGCAACGTTCCATAGCAGCCACGAAATCGAGCACATTGCCCCCGGTGCGACCGTTGCGAGATGCCCCACACGAAGCCGAGTGACAGGCCCAGGCATTCTTCTCGGTGTTGACGATAAAACTCTGATGACTGCTCTTCGATGCGTGCCCCGGGAGCGGACAACGGCCTCGCAAGTAGGGGCGGTGACCGCGACGGAGCATCACGCCGTAGTAGGCAAGGGCCATCTCTACGGAGACGGCTGCCTTGACCGCTTTGAAGTCCACCCACGGCAAGATCATCCCTCTCCGCGGCGGACCTGAGGCTCGAACTCTTCAGCTCGCATCCGCCAACTCAGCATCTGCTCGTTCACCTGAAACCAGCGCTCTTGGAGAGCCGCGTGCGCTTGTTCCACCGCAAGAAGCCGTTGGGCCAATTCTGCCTTGGTCAATTTCAAGTACCTGGAACGGACACGCGCTAGATCGCGATCAATCTTGATTCGTCCAGGGGCTAGTGCTGTTTGGCAAATCCGCTGTCGGTTTCGGGAGGCGGCTTTCCAACTACGATGTTCCTTGTAGTAGGTGCGAGCTTCCTCGTTCCTGAGAATGGCGCTTTCAGAGACGCCCCTGCCGTCCGGATCGACTTCCTTGGAGCGAATGCAGAGCGCGGCCAGCGACACCCGCTTGCAATCTTTCATCAATGCATCGACACTGCTTTTTACGAGCTCGACCGTGCGTCTCCGCTTTGGCTTGTATACCTTCTCTTCGAGCCATGGCTTGGCTTCAGACTCCGGGCTCGACGTGGATACGGATGTCACGATGTTCGTCCTTCTGATACGACTCGATCAGATCCATCTCCTCCAGCTCGTTGTCGCAATCGCGCATCAACTGTTTCATTCGCTCGGCCTCAGGGAGCAAGCCTTCCTTGGTGGCGTAATCGACTTGCAGCGATGCCCATTGCTTATGCGTCTCAACCTGATCTCTCTTGGCCGGATCCGGGACCTTGCCTGCACAGCCCACACAGGCGAACTTCGCCGCGCAATAGCCATGGCTGACACACTGTCCGCCGATCACATCCGCCAGTGTCCCGGCCTTTCCGCGGGCTTCGTCATAGAGCTGCTGCAGCTCTTGCGGGGAGCGGAGCACAGCCTTGTCAACATCAATCTGGGTCGCGATGCGTGCCAGGTACACGTCCGCAGCTTCGGCCACCATGTTTTCCGTAGGTTTGGAATAATAGTCGGTGGTCGCCAAATCCTTCTGGTGCAGCCAGGCGCCGACAATGTCCACCGGGATCTTCTCAACTTGCACGACGTGCGTTGCAAAAGCGTGGCGAAGAAGATGCGACTTCAATATCACCAGCTTCCCCTCAACAGTCTTAAACACCATCCCATGCAAGAGGAATCGCATGCATGCGCTGATCGTCTCTCCTGACATGTGGCCGCCCGAATATGGAAACAAATACGGCGCACTTCCGAACCGGTGGGCCCGGCCGTTATGAGCGTAAAATGGGACGCTCGGCAAGGCCTGACCAGGCTCAAGTTGGTAATGCTCCGCCAGCATCCGGGCAAGTTTCACCAGCAGGCGTTTGGTCTGTTCGCCGATGAAGTAGTCCTTCGATGTATTGATTTTTTCTCCTTTTGGAACAAGTCGCAGAACGTAACGGAGTCGAACAGACTGATCCTCTGACCCCGGAGGCGCCGGCATCTTGAGCCGAACGATGCAGTCATCGGTAAGGCGAATCTGCATTACTTCGTTGATCCGCGCACCTGTCGTGGTGAATAAATCGATCGCCATCAAACCGAACAGAGCGCCGGCATAAAGCGACTCAACCGGCAACAGCACGCCTTTGCATCGACATTGCGCGCACCTCATAAAGGTTATTTCGGCTTCCGGCCATGTCATGAGGCCAGCAACCTCCGACCGGAAGGGCCTGTAGGCATATCCCCAGGAGGCGAGCCAGGCGCGTTTCTTTCTCACGTTTTCGGGCGAGCCATAATAAGGTCTCTGCCCCACTACACCGAGCTTCAACAGATCTGCAAACCAGAACCCCGCGGGCGGCGCATCGCCGACCAATCGCTCCGATCTTACGAACCCCAGGAAGGGACGATTGAGGTCGGTAGCGAAAGCGCCCACGCCCGATCGGGCATAGCGCACGGTGCGCCAGTAGTAACCCTCGGGATGCGCCTGGACGAAGCTTCGCCGATCCCAAATCGTAAACCACAGCCGTTCTTGCGCAGGAATGCCCCGTTCGTTATCGCCCCCTTCGTCGTAGGAGAACGTCACGGGAAATCGAGGTTCTGGTCCCAAGCTTTGTAAAGCCTCGCGATAGGCTCTGCGTATCCGAGCCACGCGATTGAAACGAAGGTGAGCTTCTGACCGAATGGCTATGAATCTTGGCACCACGGCGCCCGTTTCGGCCTTGCGCGTCTGCTGCTGTCGTTCGGTTATCTCCCGGTCGCGAATTAGACCGTCGACGAAAAAGGGAGGGACAACCGGCAAGGTGAACCGCTCATAAACAGGCCTGCGTTTCTCCGGCAGCCCCATAAGCCAGATTGCCATGGCCTTACTCGCGCTGTTGTAGTCCATCCAAAAACGTTTGCGAGCACCCGGTGTGTCTTCGGGCAGAATCTCGGATTTCAAGTACATTGGGACGTGCTTGGTAGCGTTCCAGTCCTCCATTCGGGCAAGCCCCAGGGCTTCAAATAACCGCCCGAATCGAGAATGGAGCGTAGACAGCTTGTTGAAAACGGAGGTCACCTCAAACCGGCGGGCGAGCATGACCGGGGCGAGCAACGCCAGCGCGTCCCTCCAGGGCTTGCCGAGGACGTTGTGTTCGAGATAGAACACGACTCTGTGCGGTACTTCCGGCCATTGTCCTTGGTTCGAGGGGTCCGCTGCGGTTCTTGGAGCCATCAAGATCTCGGCTGCAATCTTCCCGCGCAGACGCTGCCAGGGATTACGCTCAGTCGGCGGCGGCACGTTTCCCTCCCAGGGCAAGTAGATATTCGAGATCGGAATCGCGTTCGCTGTCGTGGCTTGACTGGGCCTCTTCCGCCTGGGTGTCAGCACTGATGGGCGCACTCGGAGACGAGTATCCATCAGGCCGGCACGCCTGTTTGTTCTTCAGAGCGGCATCCAGCCGTTGATGAAGTCGGTCTTGCATCTCCGCGTGTCGCTGCGGGTCGAAATAATGCTGATAGGCCTCGAGCGTTTGCCATCCACTTCTCCACCCCATGTACTCGATCAACTCACGCAGCCGGAGATCAATTTCCGGCTGGCCTTGAGAGGTTTCGTATATGCCGCGCATGACCTGTGTGACGTACCAATGGCGTGTCTGGTGGACGTCAGCGTCGACTCCAGCAGCTTGGCAGGCTGGATCCCAGCAACCTTCTCGAAAGGCCTTCGGCGTCAGTCGCGTTCTGCGCCGAGAGAGAAAAAGGGGCACATGATCGAGGTCCGTGCCGTAAGCTTGTGCCCTGCGGATGTACTCGGCAAGTGGGTAATGATTCTGATCCAGATGACGTCGTTCGGTGTCAAAGCACCGACGCAACAACTTGGCGGTGGCAGCAGAAAAGCGGATGAACTTAACACGCCTTCCATGGCTCCCCTTGCTGAACGCCTGGGCCTCTTGAAGCAGGCCTCGCACGGCCCAGTCGCCGAGGGTCAGACCGACCACTTCCGAGACCCGACATGCAGATTCGAAGAGAATGCGAGTAATACATTCCCCCTGCAACCGCCATCCGACCTTGCGGCCGCCGCCCAGAATCCGGGCCGAGAACGCGGCATCATCGATCACCTGGGGAGTCCACGACTCACCCACAAGTTTGAAGTAACTATCGGACAGACGCTGTTTGCGTGGAAGGATGACGCCGCTGACGGTTGGCATTCTGGGTACGGAGACGTCATCGTCCATTCTGAGTTCAATTTCTGCGAGCACCGCAGAGGGCCCGTCCACCAAGGGGTTCGTGTGTCGGTAGCGATCCTGCGCTCGCATAATCCGGTAAAAGAGCTTGAGGGCTGACAAGAAAACTCGAACGGTCGATCGCGTGCCATCAGTCAGAGAGACTAGCTGGAAGCCCACACGATGTTCCTTCACTTTGCATTTCAGGTGCTCGACCAGATAGTTGTCAACTTCTCGCCGGATGACTTCGGGTGGATCGTCCCAGCTTCGATGGACTCTGCCCTCCGACTCATCCATCTCCAGCCAGTCGAAGAACGGAATGAGTACATTAAGGTAGAGACGCGCCGTTCCAGAGCTGCAGCGCTTCATGGCCTCGCGAGCGAAGTTCGTAAGCGGAAAATGCAACTCGTTCCGCCGGTCGAACACCAACACAGCGTGTCGCCCAACCGAGCTCCGCGTAACGATTCGACAGCCCAGTTCCATTCCGCCCTTCCAGATGTCCATTTGGGCCTTCCCCACCACAGGCTAACGAACACTGTTCCCTTGGACGGAACAGAAGCAAAAACGACAGATCAAAAAACAACTGGTTTCAAGAGAAAAGATATGAGCTAGTGGTGTGTACCCATATCCACTTCACTCAACAGCTTGCGTGCAAAAAAATGCATCGGCACTTACTTACCAGCTGAACGGTTGCCGTACGCAATTGCTGGACGAAATAGTGTCGCCATCCATTAGCGTCACAAGCAAACCTCCGGGGTGACCATTCGCGATCATCGCTTGATGTAGGAATGGCAGCCCGGCTGCGATGGCACTGCCTGTTCCGCCACAACCAACTACCAAAACGCGCACGCGTCGCCGAAGCAGCTCACTGCGGATCGTGTGCGTCTCCATGGGCTACTGCTCCTCGTTCACGTCAACAAATTGCCTCAGGGTTTGCTTGGCGTCAGTCACCAACTCGGTAGGGAAAGGTCACCCGCCATCCGCCAGGCGAATGGGCTTCGCTCCTTGTCTTTCGTCGGGGCAGGCCTAGCCGCGTAGGAGTCTACTGTATTCGCTGTGAGGCCCGATCCAGAACCAAAGTATTCCATCTGTCGCCCGTACTCCGACCGCACGTTGGCGCAGGCCGACGCGCGCGGACCAATACTGACCAACTTTCTTGAAATGAAGCGACGGGTGGTGAGGACTTTCCTTGAGAAGAGCGAACGCTTTGTCGGCGATTTCGCGAATGTCGGCAGGAAGCGCCCGATAGGATGACCAAAAGTCCGGGGAGGCGTGGTGTCACAGCTTGGTGGAGTGACCGGCAGCGTGATCGCGCAAGGCACGCTCCGCCAGTGCATCAAGCTTGCCGGCCTTGGCATCGGCCTCGAACTGCCGGTCCCATAGCTCGCCATCAAGTTCGGCAAACCAGTCGCGCAACCTCTCGAGGTCGTCGGGAGTGAGCCCTTTGATTTGATTCTCGATGCTCTCCAGCTTGGTCATGGCACGCTACCCCTCCGCTGCTCAAGTATACCAGAGTCGGCGCAGGCTGGTTATTTCAGGCGTTGGCTCTTAGAATCTCTGAACCCCAGCCATTGTGTCGGGGAAGTTAGAAGCCCTTAATTCTTTTTCCTTTTTCTTTGACGTCTTTTTCTTGACGGGGTGCGGGACGCCCCGAAACGAGCGAAGGGGCGGCATGCCGGTCCTGGGAAGCGGGAACGGCGCTACGAACGCGCTGGCATCGGCCGCAGATACTGCGGCGGAGTTTGCAGCCATGTGGCGAGGTAAACTCGCCGCTACGCCTTCAAACTGACCCACTACGCTCAAAGAGCCTGAGGCCCAGCCTGATGTGAGTTAGGGTCAGTCATCGAGTTAGCCTTCTTCAACCCTCACCCTCTTGGTTCTTAATCTGTGAAATCTGCATGATCCGCAGATTACTCAGATGGCACAGACTGAGGGGATTTCAGCCCGCTAAGGGCAGGTCGTCAGGTGAGCCTTCTTCAACCCTCACCCTCTTGGTTCTTAATCTGTGAAATCTGCGAAATCTGCGGATTCACAATTCAAGGACATCCATCCATTCGCCTTCCGGCAACTCCGATTGTTCCGGATGCACCACTAGAAGGCAATTGGCTGCGGCCATGCCCACCAAGTCGCCTGAACCTTGCCAGCCGACCAGTCTGACCACCGGCGCGCCGTCTTCAAGCTCGACCCGGGCCGGCATGAAAGCGGTGAGGCCGTGCTTCTGCTTGAATGGTCTTCCCAATCGAGCGCGAAGAAAAATGGGAGCCTCAATTTCGGCGCCGCCCAGCGCGGCGATGGCCGGACGCGCGAAGAGCTCGAAAGTGACGAAAGTTGAAACGGGGTTGCCAGGCAATCCGAAAAAGAATTTCTCACCAACACGTCCGAAGACCAGCGGCTTGCCGGGCCGGATGGCCACACCTTGAACGTAATACTCCGCCCCCAACTCGCTCAGGACCTCCTTCACCAAATCGTACTTGCCCATCGACACGCCGCCACTCAGCAACAATAAATCGGATTCCAGGCCCTCGAGGATGAGCCGGTGAAGCTCTTCTGTCCGATCCGGCGCAATGCCAATCACGCGCGGAATGCCGCCCGCCGCCGTGACCAGCGCGGAGAGGGTTGCCGCGTTGCTGTTACGGACCTGAAACCATTCCGGCTGCGATTCGACGGGCACAACTTCATCGCCTGTCGGCAGAATTGCGATGCGTGGCTCAACATACGTTTTCACTTGCGCCTTGCCCACCGCGGCGAGCAGCCCGATTTCAGCCGCCTGCAATCGCCGGCCTCGCGGCAAGACTCGGGCTCCGGTGGTTGCCTCGCTGCCCCGGCGCACAACGTTTTCGAACGGCTGGAGAAAGCGGGGCACTTCGACTTGGTGATCGCGTTCATGCACATGCTCGATCATGGCGACGGCGTCGGCCCCTTCGGGCAGAGGCGCCCCGGTCATGATTTCGACGCACTGGCCGGGCTCGAGCGTGCCTGCCCAATGCTCTCCGGCGCGAACCTGCCCCACACGCTCCAGGACCGCGGGCAGCGACACGAGATCAGAGGACCGCAGCGCATAGCCGTCGCGGATGGCACGATGAAAAGGGGGATAGTCGCGATCGGCAAACACGTCTTCGGCAAGGACCCGGCCGCGCGCCCGATCGAGGGGCAAGGCCTCAATGGCAGGGCTTCGTCTCGCCTCGCTCAGTTTCTCCTTCACCACCGTCAACGCTTGTTCAAAGCTGAGCATCTGGAAAAGATGTCCCTTGTCATTTGTCCTTTGTGCTTAGTCTCGCCTGACTGGTGAGAACGTCGCAGACTCGAGCAGCAAAGGACCAAGGACAAGGCACTAATGACCAATGACAAATGACGAATTTCTTAGCCAAATCGTTTGATCTCGCGCGGGGCCGGTGGAAACCATGGCGATCTCAACTCCAACCTGATCGGCGAGAAATCGCAGATAGTCCCGCGCTTTTTGTGGGAGCGCCGCCAAGTCACGCAAGCCAAAGGTTGGCTGCTGCCAGCCGGGCACCAACTTGTAGCGAACCTTCACCCGCTCCAGAACTTCGATTTCAGCGGGGAAGTCCGCGAGCGGCTTGCCATCGATTTCGTATTCGACACCGACCGGGATCTCCTCCAGGTGATCGAGAATATCGAGCTTGGTGATGACCAGCGCGCTCAAGCCGTTCACCCTCGCGCTGTGACGCGCCGCCGGGACATCGAACCACCCGCAGCGTCGCGGTCGCCCCGTCACCGCGCCATATTCGCCGCCGCGTTCGCGGATTTTCTCAGCCTCGGGCCCCGCCGCTTCCGTGGGAAAGGGTCCGCTGCCCACGCGCGTCGCGTAGGCCTTGGAGACGCCGATGACCGCCCCCAGCCGGGACGGCCCGACGCCCGTGCCCGTGGCCGCGCCACCCGCCGCCGCGCTCGATGAAGTCACAAAGGGGTAGGTTCCGTGGTCCAGGTCCAACAGCGTGCCTTGCGCTCCTTCGAAGAGCACCGATTGGCCTTGGTCGATGGCGTCGTTGAGGTAAACGGAAACGTTGGTCAGGTAGGGAACCAGGCGGCGGGCGGTCTCATAGTATCGCTCGACGACTTCCGCCGCATCGAGCATCCCGCTGCCGAATACCGCGGACGCAAAGCGGTTTTTCTCCTCGAGAACGGCGGCGCATTTTCGCCGGAAGACTTCCGGGTCGCGCAGGTCGCAGGTCCGCAGGCCGCGCCGGCCTGCTTTGTCCTCGTAAGAAGGTCCGATGCCCTTCGCCGTTGTCCCGATCTTGCCGGCGCCGCGCGCCGCCTCGGCAGCGAGTTCGTGGGTTCGGTGGTAGGGGAGAATTAAATGGGCGCGATCGCTTACCCGAAGGCGGTCGCCCACCTCGACACCGGCCTTCTCGATTGCTTCAAGCTCGTGGAACAAAGCCTCGGGGTCCACCACCACGCCGTTCCCGATGACGGCAACTTTTCCTGCGCGCAGAATTCCAGTGGGGAGAAGCTGCAACACAAACTTTTTCTCGCCCACCACCACCGTGTGGCCGGCGTTGGCGCCGCCTTGATAACGAGCCACAATGTCAAAATGCTCGGCGAGTGCGTCGACGACTTTGCCCTTGCCCTCGTCTCCCCACTGCACGCCGACAACAACCAGGTTCTTTGACATTGGCGGATTTAGTTCGTCAGTGCATCAGTACTTCAGTTTGTCAGTGACTGAAAAACTGCGACACTGACGAACTGACAGACTGACATACTGACGAACTGAGACACTTCTTAGAGATGCTTTTCGATGAGCTTGGAGATGGCTTCCTTCGTGGTGGCGCCCACGACCTGCTCCTGAATTTCACCGTTCTTGAACAAGAGCAGCGTAGGGATGCCGCGGATATTGTAGCGGCCCGTCACTGAAAGATTTTCGTCCACGTTCACTTTGCCGACCTTGGCACGGTCCGCGTACTGTTCCGCGATCGCCTCGACGGCCGGCGCAATCATCCGGCACGGCGCGCACCAAGCGGCCCAAAAATCCACCAGCACCGGCTTGTCGGATTTCAACACTTCCTGCTCGAAATTCTGGTCACTAAATTCATGGATCTTATTCCCAGACATCACCGGCTTGTCGGATTTCAACACTTCCTGCTCAAAATTCTGGTCACTGAATTCGTGGATGTTTTTCACGGACATCTTACCCCCCTAACACATTGAGTGATTGGGTGATCGGGCGATTGGGTGATTGAATAGTCTCTTTGTCAATCGCCCGATCACCCAATCGCTCAATCACACAATGAGTTCGATCGCTCAATCGCAAAATCACTCCATCATATTGATGCCGCGGGCACGGATTTGGTGCGCACTTTTGCCTTGCGCAGAGTCTCGTAAATCTTAACGTATTCCTTGGCCGAGGACGCCCAGGAATAGTCCTTCGCCATGCCGTTGAGCATCACTTTCTGCCAGACTTTGGGCTGGCGATAATCCGCCACCGCTTTGCCGATGGTGGCCAGCAGTTCCTCAGCAGAATATTCCGTGAACTTATATCCGGTCCCGGTTTTCCCGTTAAATGGCTCGATGGTGTCGTCGAGCCCGCCGGTGGCCCTCACCACGGGCACGGTGCCATACTTCATGCTGTAGATTTGATTCAGGCCGCAGGGCTCGTAGCGCGAAGGCATCAGAAACATATCCGCGCCGGCCTCGATCTGGTGGGCCAGATTGTTGTCGTAAGCGATCTTCACCAGGAACTTGTCGGGATATCGCTCCGCCATGGCGCGGAACAATTGCTCGTACTGCGGGTCGCCGGTGCCCAGCGCGACGATGTAAAGGTCCATCGACATGAGCCGCTCGGCGATTTCCGCGATCAGATCAAATCCCTTTTGCGCTGCGAACCGCGAGACGATGCCGATCACCGGGCGGTCGAGCGCCGGCTGCTTGACACCCATTTTCTCGAGCAGCGCTTTTTTACAGGTTTGTTTGCCTTTCAGGTCCTCGGGGGAATAATGAGCGGCGATCAGCTTGTCGGTGGCCGGATGCCAGTCATCATAGTCAACGCCGTTCACAATTCCCGTCAATCGGTCGGCACGACTTTTGAGCACGCCTTCCAAGCCGTAACCGAACTCCGGCGTCTGGATTTCCTCCGCGTACTTTCGGCTGACCGTGTTGATGAAATCAGAAAACAGAATTCCGCCTTTCAGCAAATTGATTTTTCCGTAGTATTCAAGCCCGTCGATGGTAAACAGTCCGCTGTGCAGCGAAATCTGGGGCAGGATGTGCGGCGGAAACAGGCCTTGATAGCCCAGGTTGTGAATCGTAAAGAGCACGGAAGAGCGCTCAAAAAATGCGTCGCCCTGATAGAGATTGCGAAGGTAAATAGGCACTAGCGCGGCTTGCCAGTCGTGACAGTGAATCACGTCGGGAGGGTTGGCGCTTCGCTTGATGAATTCGAGGCAGGCAAGCGAGAACGCCGCGAACCGCTTGGCGTTGTCGTGGTAATCCTCGCCCTTGTCCTGATAAAGCCCGTCGCGGTCAAAAAGCTCGGGACAATCGACCAGGTAGGTGTGGACACGCGCCGCCTCACCGCCATCCTGGATCGAAGCAAAGAGGAAACCCGACGAGAGCGGAATGGTGACGCTCTTGAATAGCGGAATCGTTTTCCCGGGCTTGGTCATTCGGTAACGAGGAAGCAGGACGTTCACGTCATGCCCACTCGCCGCGAGCGCCTTGGGCAACGCGCCCACCACGTCCGCCAAACCGCCTGTCTTTGAGAAGGGCACACCTTCAGAGGCCACAAAGGTGATTTTCATGTCAGACTCCTCTGCGGGCAGAAAAGCTTCTTGAGTCTGGTACGTTAGAAGAGGAGATTGGCAAAGTCAAGAAAAAGAGAAGCTAGAAGCTAGGAGTTAGGAGCTAGAATAGCTAGGCCCGTTTTTCGGAGAGGCACCGTGAACTACCGACTCTCCGATCATGCCCGACAGGAGATAAGCCGCCGTTGGATATGCTTGATGCAGTGCTCGAAAAGCCGGAGCAGGTCGTTCCAGAGAGAGGAGACCTCAAGGCGTATCAGTCCAAGTGCGACTTCGGTGGTAAAATCTTCCTGGTGAGGGTCATCGTGGACGACTCCAGGGACCCAGCAGTGGTCGTGACAGCGTACCGGATCACAAAGATCAAGAAATACTGGAGGGAAATGTGAGAGTGACTTACGATCCCGAGGTCGACGTGTTGCGAATCGTGCTTAGCGACTCGCCCATTGAAGAAAGCGACGAAGATAAGCCGGGAATGATCCTCGACTACGACAAGGAGGGCAACGTCGTGGGGCTGGAGATTCTGGAGGCCTCAAAACGCGTGGCTAGCCCTCGCTCGGTAGAGTATGCTGTAACGAGTTAGCAGCAGGCCGTCATTGATTTGCTGTTGTGTTGCCCAGGCCTCGTTCTGCATTTTGCCACCGCATCGACCCAAGCCACCTGCCAACTACACATGCCACAACGGCGCCGACCAAGGCTGGGCCAACACTTTCTCACTGGCTCGCATTATTGCAAGCGGATCGTGAGTTCGCTCGGGCTCGGCGCGGGCGACTTGGTGATCGAAATCGGGGCGGGGCGGGGCGCGTTGACCGGTCTTTTGCGGGAGCGCGCCGGTCGCGTGGTGGCAATCGAGGTGGACCGGAGCTTGGCCGCAAAACTGGAAGAGCAATTCCGAGCCGATGCGCAGGTGGAAATAATTCGGGCGGACATTCTTGCGGTCGATTTCGCCGACATCTGCCGGCGCCACGGCGCCGATCAGTGCTACGTGGTTGGCAATCTCCCCTATTACATCACCTCGCCCATCATCGACCGCTTGAGGAATTTTCGCCGCGCGATTCGCGGCATGGCGCTGCTCGTTCAAAGGGAAGTCGCGGACCGGCTTGTGGCTGCGCCCGGCCGGCGCGATTACGGATACCTCTCCGTCTCGGTGCAGCTTTTCTCTCAGCCTCGCGTTCTGTTCACCATTCCGCCCGGAGCGTTTTCGCCTCCGCCCAAGGTTCAATCCGCTCTCGTCGAATTCAAGATGACGCCTAGGTTTCCCGAAATGTCCGTGGCGCAAGAAGAGAGATTCCTGGAGTTTGTCAAACTCTGCTTCGCGCACAAGAGGAAAAGTCTGACGAACAATTTGTCCGCCATCATTTCCCGTCAAGGAGTCGGGGAGGAGCTCGAGCGGCTTGGTCTATCTTCCACCGTCCGCGCCGAGCAATTGACATTGGAGCAGTTTGGCAAATTGTTCGAGTGCGCTACGGGAAAAATGGAAAATGGGCCATGGTAAATGGGAAATGGCAAATGGCTGAGCATCGGATAACCGGGACCATTTCACATTTCCCATGATCGATTTGCCATTCTTCAGTCCTCTGCCTGCTGCTTTCTGCCTTCTGCCTGCCGCCTTCTGCGAGTTGTGCTAGGATGACTCCGTACCAAGGAGGCACGCCATTCCTTCCCCTGACGACAAGTTGAGAGCCATCCCGCTTGGAGGCCTGGGCGAGTTCGGGATGAACATGATGGTCTTCGAGTTCGGCGACCATCTGGTGGTGGTCGACTGCGGCATCACATTTCCGGATGCAGAATTACTCGGTGTGGACATCATCATCCCTGATATTACCTATCTGCGTGAGAACCGGAGCCGGATCCGCGCCATCCTCTTGACCCACGGGCACGAGGACCACATCGGGGCGCTGCCTTACGTGGTGGATGAGATTGACGCGCCCGTTTACGGCACGCCCTTCACGCTGGCCCTGGCGCGCGCCAAACTGGAGGAACACGGCCTGGCGGACGTCGTCCAACTGCGCGAGATGCAGCCCAATCGTCCCTTCGATATTGGCCCGTTCCACGTCGAGTTCATCCACCTCACGCACAGCATTATTGAATCCGGCGCGCTGGCCCTGACCACTCCGGTCGGCACTGTGATCCACACCGGTGATTTCAAATTCGATCCGACCCCCACCGACGGCCGCGTCAGCGACTTGCACACGCTCGCCGATTACGGCCGCAAGGGCGTACTCGCCCTCTTCTCTGATTCCACCAACGTCGAGCGCCCCGGAATGACGCCCTCGGAACAGGCCGTCCGCGAGCGTTTCGCGGAAATCATGGAGCAAAGCAAAGGCCGCGTGCTGATTTCCTGTTTCTCCACTTCCCTGCACCGGCTCCAGGTGGTGGCCAACCTTGCTCAAGAACATGGGCGCCGGCTGTGCTTCATCGGACGCGGCATGATGCAGAACGCCGAGATCGCTCAACAGATGGGCCGGCTGCATATTCCCGAGGGACTTCTCGTCCCGCCCCAGGACATCCGCCGATTGCCCCCCAAACAGGTGGCCCTCATGTTGACCGGCAGCCAGGGCGAGCCGATGGCGGCGCTCTCGCGGGTCGCGGTGAAAAGCCACCGCTTCGTCTCGGTCGAGCCCGGCGACGATGTGGTGATTTCGGCGCGCGTCATTCCCGGCAACGAGAAGTCGATCTTCCGCATGATGGACCATCTCTACCGCCGCGGCGCTCACGTCCACTATCAGGATGGCAGCCAGCCGCCCGTCCACGTTTCCGGGCACGCCAGCGTGGAAGAATTGAAGCTGATGCTGAACCTCATCCGGCCCAAGTATTTCGTCCCTATCCACGGGGAATACCGCCAGCTTTTTCGTCACGTGGAAACTGCGCAGCAATTGGCGGCGGTCTCAGGCGAGGTCTTTCTTCTGGAAAGCGGTGACGTGCTGGAATTTGACGCCCAAGGCGCGCGCCGCAGGCCGCGCGTGAAGGTCGGCCGCGTCTGCATTGACGTGGGCACCTTCGACGAGGTCGGCGACGTCATCCTGAAAGAGCGACGCCACATTTCCGAAGACGGCATTGTGATCCCCATTATCGCCATCAACGAGCACACCGGAGCGCTTGAAGCCGAACCGCAGATCGTTTCGCGCGGCTTCGTGGCGTTCGATGAGGCCAAGGACCTGATGGAAAGCGCCCGCCAGGTGATTTTGAAAACCATCGAGAAATCCAATGTGGAGGAAGTCGGCGACTGGGGCGTGATTAAAGAAAAAATCCGCACCGCGCTGCGTAAACACTTCGACCAGGAAACCGGCAAGCGGCCCATGGTGGCGCCGGTGGTGCTGGAAGTGTGACGATTTTGGATTTTGGATTAGGCATTTGTCCGCTGTCAGTTGTCCGTTGTCCGTGGCTGTCAGTTGTCCGCCTGTACACCAGTTTGACGGTCAGTGAAAAACTGAATTACCGAAGGACTGAGAGCAACGGACAACGGACGTCTTCCCAATCCAAAATCTAAAATCCGAAATCCAAAATTCCGGTGATTAGTCCTTGACAAGCAACCCCTATCTTAGTATCCTTTATCTAAAGCTAGTTGGTCATAGGACCGGGGTGTTTGGAGCGTACGCGCCAAGGAGGTTTCTGTGTGCCTGCGCAAATCGCCCGTTCGAACGCCCGCCATTCTAGTCGCCCATCAGCTTAACGCCCAGAAGTCTACCGGTCCGCGAACCCCGGCGGGCAAGGCCCATTCTTCTCTCAATGCCTCAAAGCAGGGCAGATTTGCCCACCGGTTGCCGCAGAAATTCCGTGCGGGCGGGGCAGGCGGCGCCGCAGCGCTTTTCGAGAGGTTCGGTCAGCAAATCTCACCGACCTATCGGCCCGAAAGTGCAGTCGAGGCGATCCGACACAACTGGATGGCGAATACTCTCGCTTGCGCGGCCTGGAAAGCCGAGAAAGTGAGGTGGCCGACGTGACCCACCATAGGTTGATTCGATCTTCTGAACCACCTCAGATTTGCCATTCCAATTCCAGGGGATACTCCACCTCTGAAAAACCGCGAAACGAAACTGGAATGTCTTTTAGAATGAGCACGGTAAGCTTGGCGGAGAGAGCTGCCCGAAAAAAAGATGTTAAAAATGAGGTTCGAAGCCACCATGTTGTTGAAAACAAACACAAATGCCTTTGGAACGAAGCCATTCTTTAGGTTCAAAGCCAAATGTTGCGCAAAATCTCGCAACTGGTGCCGTTCCAACTTGTTGCGCCTAATCCGCGTAAGTCAAGTACCGTCTGACGCTGGGCAGGACAGGAACTGAACTCACCGCCTCATTAAGTTGGAACGGCACTGGCCTGATGCTAACGGCTTACGGCTAAGACTTGAGTGGGCGGGCGTTGTGGACGAGGGCCATTAAACACGTTGAAACTGTAGTTACTGGAGAGTTACGGAGATGCCAGGCCCGAACGGAAAAGGAAGAAATGGCAAGGCTATGGATTCCCGCTCTTCGGCGGGCTCGGGGCAGGCTTTACGCGGGAATGGCGGCAGCGCGGAGACCGGCGCTGGAGTCGGCCCAATCCAGGAGCCGCCTTTGCGGCAAGCGCTCGAAAATCGGCTGCGGCATCGCGTCTTCCGCCTGCGGCGACCCAGCCTGTGGGATCGGGTGAAATATGGGTTGGATGATAACGGAAATCCCCCGCCGCCGCGAACCGAGCTGGAGAAGCTCGAAGCAATCGAGGGCTAATCGGCAATGGCACAGGCACTCATGCCTGTGCTCTTCTCCGATCCGGTCGCGCGAGGGCTAATCCGCATGAGGTGTCTCAGGAGGACAGTGGCGATCGGGAAGCGGCGGGATCGTCGATTCTCGATTGCCGATTTTCGATTTCTGATTTGTGATTGATGGGCGCCTGGCGTGGCAACGGAAACGCAGTCGCGTGTTACACTCAGCGAGGCGTTAAGGATGCGTTTGGATATGAAGAACCAGTTTCCAATTTCCAGTTTCCAGTTTCCGCTTGCCAGGCTTGGCTTGGTGGCCATCGCCCTGACAGTGGTAGTTGGCTCGTTGCCTGCGCAGGAAGACGCGTGCCTGAATCGCACTGTGACCGTGAGCGTTTTCAACGCCGAGGATGAGCCGGTGAGAAGCTTGGACGCCGCGCATTTCCGCGGCAAGATTCAGGGCGGAAACAGCGAGATTACTTCCGCGAAATACGACGGAAGTCCGCACCGGTTGCTTTTTCTCGTAGACGCAAGCGCGGCCATGACTCGGGACCAAGCCAAGTGGCGGTCGGAGCTCGCGATGGCCGAAGGCTTGATTTCGTGGATGCCTGCACAAGCGCCGGTGGCGTTGCTGACATTCGCAAATCCTAAGCCAGAGAAGATCGATTTCAGTCAAGGCCGCGAGGCGGTGAACACAGCGTTAGCCGGGCTCGAAGCGAGTTCTGGTGCGGGACCGGGTGGAACGGCAGAGAACGGTCTCTCCGATGCGATGACGCAGGCGCTCGCGATGCTTGGGGAGCCTCATCCCGGCGACGTGATTTGTCTGATTGCCGATATGAGTGGGGATTGGAGCCCGGCGCAGAAGAACGATGCCGAGCAGAAAATGCTGGCGGGCGGAGTCCGCCTGTTCGGTTTTCTGCCGGAGTCAGCTCTCGCGACCGGGGGCGCGGCGGCGACGGATTCGATAGGCGCAGCGGCGCTTCGCGACTTGATCGAAGCGACCGGCGGGGACTACTTGATCTTTTCTTCCACTCCAAACCAATCGGCGGCGGCCGGAGCTACCGATCTGACGCCTCAAGATCGCAACAAGCTTCTCGTGGCCTCGCGCAGCTTCGCTCAGGAGATGACTGAGTCTTACATCCTTCACATCAAGCTGCCTCACCTCGCCGAAGGAGGCAGTGAATGGACGCTGGAAGCGTTGGGTGACGCGAAGGCAAAGGATGCGCATTGGCGGGTGATTTATCCCAAGCGGCTGGCAAAATGCCCGTAGCGATTTTGGATTTTAGATTTTGGATTTTGGATTAGGAATTCACATTTTGGGTGCGCAATGGACGAGCAGACTTTCAAAGCGAAGACGAAGAACTAATGATTTTGGATTTTAGATTTTGGATTTTGGATTAGGAATTCACATTTTGGGTGCGCAATGGACGAGCAGACTTTCAAAGCGAGGACTAAGGATTTTGGATTGGCAGTTATTCAGCTTGTTGAAACACTTCCGAGAACCCGTTCCGCAGATATAATCTGCCGCCAACTGCTCCGCTCGGCTACCTCTGTGGGCGCGAACTATCGGTCGGCGTGTCGAGGAAGGTCAGGCTCAGACGTGATTGCGAAGTTAGGAATCGTTGAGGAGGAAGCGGATGAGTTGATCTATTGGCTCGAAATCTTGGAGGGGGCCAAACTCGCAACAGGTGATAAGCTCAGTGCTCTATCGAAAGAAGCGAACGAGATCGTCGCTATGACCGTCGCCTCCATCAAGACGTTAAGGAAACGAGAGCGAGGCGATCAGCGCTCAATCCACAATCTAGGATCCAAAATCCAAAATAGTATGATTGTGCGGAAGCGAGAGCTAGGCGATCATCGCTTAATCCAAAATCCAAAATCTAAAATCCAAAATTAAAAACATGCCAATTTATCAAGCCATCGTATTAGCCGTCGTTCAAGGCCTGACGGAATTTCTGCCCATTTCGAGCACAGCCCATCTGGTGCTCTTTCCGTGGCTCTTGGGCTGGAAGGATCCGGGCCTGACGTTCGACGTGGCCCTACACGCCGGAACGCTAGTGGCGGTGCTGCTCTACTTCTGGCGTTTGTGGGTCGAAATGCTAATGGCGGTGGCCGGCGTCGGTGGCGCCGCGCCCGAGAAGATCAGCGAACACCGCAGGCTCTTCTGGTTCCTGATGCTCGGCACAATACCGGGCGGCATTGCGGGCTTGCTTTTCGAGCACGCCGCCGAGGAGCAGTTCCGCCAGCCGCTGGTGATTGGCCTGGCCATGATCATCGTGGCCCTGCTGATGTGGGCTGGTGAGCGCGTGCAGCACAGCAAGGCGGCGCTCAAGGACGTGAGTTTCGTTGACTCGGTTGTGGTAGGTGTGGCTCAGGCTTTCGCGGTGATTCCGGGTGTCTCGCGTTCCGGCGTCACCATGACGGGCGGCCTGTTCCGCGGCTTGAGTCGTGAAACCTGCGCCCGATTTTCCTTTCTCCTGTCCACGCCGCTCATCGCCGGCGCGGTGTTGAAAAAAGGCTGGGAGATTCACCACGAAGGAATTCCGGCAGACATGCGCCTGCCCTTCATTCTGGGCGTTATCGTGTCGGGCTTGGTGGGCGTGGCGGTGATTGCCTTCCTGATTCGTTACCTCGAGCGCCGCACTTTCAAGATTTTCGTTGTGTACCGCATAGTGCTGGGCGTGATAGTATCGATCCTCGGATGGGGATTGCGTCACTGACCGCCAGGTATCGGGTGTCGGCGCCCAGCTTATTCTGACACCCGCCACTTCGGCGGCTCGCTCCGCGAGGGCGGAGCCTGCAAGGTTTTCTCGCCAGTTCGCTGTCGCGAGGTGCGAACATGCCAACGCTGTCCCCTGCGCCACCCGCAAAATCGCGGGACTTCACCGCCAAGCCATCCACATCCAAGCCGCGGTTGCTCGACAAGCGGCGTCAATCGGAGCTGGTGGGATTCCTGCTCAGCGTGGCGGGCTTGCTGTTGCTCCTCAGCCTCGCGTCCTACGTGGCGACCGATCAATCGCTCAACACCTCGATCCCGCCGGGCGGGACCGCGCCCGGCACTCACAACTGGGTGGGACCGGCGGGCTCTTACACGGCGGACTTGCTTTTTCAGGCGCTCGGCTGGGTAGCGTATCTGATTCCCCTCACGCTCTTCGTAGTTGGCATTCGACTGGTCCTGGTGCGCCCGTTTGAAGCGCCGAAGACGAAAGCGGTGGGCTTGTTACTGCTCGTGAGCTCGCTTGCGGCGCTGGCGGAATTGCTGCCTCTCACTCCGCCGGTGGGCGGATTGATTCGCGGGGGCGGCCTGGCTGGTTACCTCCTGGTTGCCGGCCTGGTCCACACGTTCAATCAAGCGGGCGCGTGGATTGTCTCTGGCGCGGCCCTTTTGTCCTCTCTGTTTCTTGTCACTCGATTTTCGTTTTCCGCCGCTTTTGAATTCATCAAAGCAAGGCTGGCTTTTCTGAAAGATATTGCTCTGCGCTTGCGCGCTTGGCGGGAAGCTCGCATTGCCGCTGCCCGGGAACGCCGCTTGAGACGGCAACTGGAGAAGTCGCAAATCGTGGGGAAACCGCCCATCATCGTGCAGCGCGCCTCGACGATCTTCCCGCCTGGCGGGACGGCGACGCCGGCTACTGAGTCGAAAATCGAAAATCGAAATTCGAAAATCGAAATTCGCCCAGCGGGGAACGAATTTCGGGTTTCGAGTTTCGAATCTCGAGCGCAAGAGCGTTCTGCCATCGCTTCCAACCCTGCGCCTGCGGCGCCTCCTGTGGTGCGCGCCCGTGGCCTGGATGACGATCCCGCCCAGCGGGACCAGCGGCCCGCGCCGCCCAGGATTACTGGCCGCAGCGCTCACACCTCATACAAGCTGCCGAGCCCCGCACTCTTGCGGCCTCCCGAGGATTCCCAGGGAATTGACGAAGAGGAGCTCAAGCAGCGCGCCGCGCGCCTGACGGAAAAGTTCAGTGAGTTCGCCGTGATGGGCACGGTGACGCAGATCCATCCCGGGCCGGTGGTCACCACCTATGAGTACAAGCCCGAAGCGGGAATGAAATACAGCCGCATCACCAACCTTGTCGATGACTTGTGCCTGGCGATGAAAGCGGAATCCATTTTGATTGACCGGATTCCCGGCAAGTCCACCGTGGGCATTGAGGTGCCCAACCTCCACCGCGAAATCATTTACCTTCGCGAGATGATCGAATCGAGTGAATTCGGCTCATCGCCCTCGAAGCTCACCCTTTGCCTGGGCAAGGACATCACGGGCAAGATCAAAGTCTTCGATCTCGGCCAGATGCCGCATCTCTTGATCGCCGGGTCGACCGGCTCGGGAAAGAGCGTGTCCATCAACGCTCTGGTGATCTCGATTCTTTGCAAGGCGACGCCGGAGGAAGTGAAGTTCATCATGATCGATCCCAAGCGGCTGGAGCTCGGCCTCTACGATGGCGTCCCGCATTTGTATACGCCCATCGTGACCGAGCCCAAGCAGGCTGCGAATGTGCTGCGGCGGGCGACCATCGAGATGGAGGAGCGCCTGAAGAAACTCGCCGAACACGGGGTGCGAAACATCGAACAGTACAATAAGATTTTCGAGCCTGACTCCACATTGAATCTTTTTGACACCAGCGGCGAGCCCGAGCGGCCGCTGCCTTACATCGTGATCGTCATCGACGAGCTGGCCGACTTGATGATGGTGGAACCGCAGGGCGTCGAGGAATCCATCACGCGCCTGGCGCAAATGGCGCGCGCCGTGGGCATTCACTTGATCCTCGCCACGCAGCGGCCCTCGGTGGACGTGATCACCGGGCTCATCAAAGCCAATATGTCATCGCGAGTTTCGTTCCGCGTCGCTTCCAAAGTGGATTCGCGCACTATCCTCGACGCCAACGGCGCCGAGGCTCTGCTCGGCCGCGGCGACATGCTCTTTATGCCACCCGGCACCGCGCGCCTGCTCCGCCTGCACGGGCCGCTGGTAACCGAGAAAGAAATCGGCAAGGTCGTAGAATGGTGGAAGGCTCAGTCTCAGCCGCACTACAACGAAGAATTCCTGAAGCCGTTCCGGGACAAGGAGCGCGACGTCGAGACAGACGTCGCGGAGGAGGAAGATCCCGCCGAGCTCGACGAAGTTTACAACGAGGCAGTCGAGATCGTGGTCGAGTCCGGCAAGGCCTCAACTTCCTTGCTCCAACGCCGCTTGCGTCTGGGTTACGGGCGCGCCGCGCGATTGATCGACATAATGGAAAAAGATGGCATCGTCAGCGCGCCGGACGGCGCCAAGCCGCGCGAGGTGTTGAAGCGGCCGGAATGGCTGCAGGAGGTGAGAGAATCGCTGCGGTGATCGCGGTCCGGCCCCTAATTCTTAACTCCTAATTCCTGGTTCCTACGTAATCCGCTAACGCCGCTTGCCAGGGGCGCGGCAGTTCGAATCCGGCCTGCTTGAGTGCGGCCATTTCCATCACTGCATACTTCAGCCGAACGCCTCGCCGGCCCATCTGAGCGGAGGGCTTGCCGATCACGTTGAGCGGATCGAGTCCTGCAAGCCGCGCCGCTTCTTGCGCCAGCTCCAGCCGCGAGCAGGCACCCTGGTTCGAGAGATGATAGAGTCCGCAGCGGCGCGCTTCCACAACCTCCATGATCTTCTGTGCCGCGCCGACGGTGTAGGTCGCCGAGCCAAGCTGGTCTGAAGCAACAACAGGTCGTTCGCCAGCGCGTAGCTTTTGCAAGGCCTTTTCGACAAAGTTGGTTTTGCCCGGGCCGAAGAGCAGGGAGACGCGGAAAATCCAATGATTCGCGAGACTCAAGACAATCTGTTCGCCGCGCAGCTTCGTGCGCCCGTAAACCGTGGGCGGGATGGTTGGGTCCGACTCCCTGTAGGGCGATTGCTTCGTCCCGTCAAACACTGCGTCGGTTGAAATGTAGACCATGCCCGCGCCCACTTCGCGCGCCGCCTCTGCCACGTGCCGCGTGCCGTGAAAGTTCACCAGGAACGCCTTGCCCGGCTCGGCTTCGCAGATATCGAGATCGGGAATTCCGGCGGGATGGACCACGGCTTCGGGTCTGAGCCTGGCAAAAGCCGCGCGCACTGCGCCAGCGTCGGTGATGTCCAGCTCAGCGTGCGTGAGCGCGAACACTTCGTGCCGCGTGCTGAAGACCTGAGCCAGAGCATTTCCGAACAATCCCGCCGCGCCCGTAACAACAATTCTCATATTCGCTTGAACCCGTAGATTCGTGTTTTGCCGTGCCTCAAAATGACTATGCTACCACGAGGCCGATACAGAGTCGGCGCTGGCCGTCAACATCCAGGATCAGGGCAAGTACAGATCAGGTCGCGCCTGCGAAACTTTTCTCCTCCCTGCGTGTTTGATTGGATGTGGGAAAGAGGAGGCTGGGAGGAACAACTAATGATCTCCGACATTCGAAAATGGGCATTGTCTGGAAGTCTGGCCAGCGCGCTTGCCTTCGCGACGGGCGCTGTGGCGGCTCGCGCGCAGAACCCTTACGAAACTCCGCCCGGATCGCGCGCCGATCAGCGTGAAGACTGGCGTGAGGCACGGCGGCTCAACTGGCAGACCCAAAGGGATGCACAGCACCTGCGATCCGACATCTATCAGTTTGGCAGGCACAGTCCGGAAGCGAGGGCAGATAGGGAGCGGCTCCGTTATGACAGGCAGAGGCGGAGGGCGCTGCGCCGCGATATCCGGCACGACCGGCGGATCCGCGAATATCGCGAGGACCATTGGCGCTGAAGCGCGCTCTTAGAGGAAGAAGTCTTTTAGGTCCATCGAGGTGTCCTTTGTCCTTGGTCATTTGTCCTTTGCGCCCATTCTCCGCAACCTCGGACATAACAACGGACGAAGGGCGAGTGACAAATGACGAGGGACGAGTGCGGCTCTTACGATATGCTCTTGAGGGCGCTGAGCACTTCATCAACGCTAGGCTGCTCGGCGAGCTCATAGATCTTCATCCAAGCGATCTTTCCTTCTCGGTCGACCACAAATACGGCGCGATCATTGACGCCGCCGAACTGATGCTTGGTGGCGGGAAAAAGCCCGTAGGCTTTTGCTGTCTCCGCGTAAGGCCAGCGGTCCGAAGCGAGAGGGAAATTCAAGCCGCCCAAAGATTCTTGAAACGCAGCGTGGGAAAAAACCGAGTCGGTGGAAATTCCCAGCACTACCGCGCCGTGTCCGACCAGCTTGGCCATATCTTCCTCGAACGGCGGCAGCTCGGCCGAGCACACTGGCGTGAAATCGAGCGCGTAAAAGAGAAGTACGACGTTCTTCCCCCTGTGACTCGAAAGCTGAAACTCTTCCTGTTCATCGCCAATCACAGCGGGCAATTTAAAATCGGGTGCGCGGTCACCAACTTTCAAGGCCATCGAACACCTCTCGAAACAAGAATCCCAACGCGCGCAATCAATCGGCAAGAGCCCTATCAGTACTTCGGCATAGTGAAGTCGACTTGATCGGCCCAAGCGAGCACGCCGCCTTTGAGGTTGTGAATCTTGCGGAAGCCCGCCTTCATGAGAAGACCGACGGCCTGCGCGCTGCGCTGCCCGGAGCGGCAGTGGACGACAATCTCGTCCGCCGAATTCAGTTCGTTCATGCGCTTGGGCACGTCGCCAAGTGGAATCAACGTCGAACCCGGAATCCGGCAAATCTGGACCTCGTGCGGCTCGCGCACGTCGACGAGCACGAACGGCTTTTTCTCGTCCATCATTTTCTTCACTTCTCGCGCGGAAATCTCCGGAACCGTAATCGGGACGATGTGGTCCTCGCCACGAACGCCGCAGAATTGGTCGTAGTCAATCAGCTTGGTGACGGTCGGATGTTCGCCGCACACCGGGCACTCGGGATTCTTGCGCAGCTTGAGCTCGCGGAACTTCATGCTCAGCGCGTCAAAGAGGAGCAACCGGCCGATGAGCGGTTGGCCGCGGCCGATGATCAGTTTGATGACCTCCATCGCCTGGATGCAACCCACGATGCCCGGCAACACGCCCAGCACGCCGCCTTCCGCGCAGCTCGGAACCAGCCCCGGCGGAGGTGGTTCGGGATAAAGGCACCGATAGCACGGCCCTTCCTTCGCATAAAAGACGGACGCCTGCCCTTCGAAACGAAAAATGCTCCCGTAAACATTGGGCTTGCCCAAGAGAACACACGCGTCGTTCACCAGGTATCGCGTCGGAAAATTGTCCGTGCCGTCGGCGACGATGTCAAAATCCTTGAAGATTTCAAGGGCGTTCTCCGAAGTCAGGCGCGTTTCGAATCCCACCACCTCAACGTTGGGATTAATGTCCGCAATGGTCTCGCGCGCCGAAGTCAACTTGGGGCGACCTACGTCGTTCGTGTCATGAATGATCTGGCGCTGAAGGTTGGTGAAGTCCACCACGTCGAAATCAACAATGCCGAGCTTCCCCACGCCGGCCGCAGCCAGATAAAGCGCCAGCGGCGAGCCTAGTCCGCCCGCGCCGATGCACAGCACCTTGGCTTGCTTGAGCTTGAGCTGACCGTCCATCCCCACTTCCGGCATGATGAGATGCCGGCTGTAGCGAAGGATTTCGTCTTTCGTCAGTTTCACCACTGGAGCTTCAATCAGTGTTGCCATAAGGCTGTCCTTTGTCCGTTGTCAGTAGTCAGTTGCCTTCTGTTCTTGACGTGAGCTGTTGTTCTCACTGGGAGCCGAAGACTGATAACTGAGAACTTCCTCCCGCAATTGAGGGCACAATGCTGATCACATCGTTGGTGCCGAGCGGCGTCTGCTCTTTTTGTAAATAGCGAATGTCTTCATCGTTCAGGTAGATGTTCACAAAAGTGCGCAGTTTACCTTCGTCGTTGTAAAGATGGCGGCGGAGGTCGGCGTACTGGCCGGTCAAGCTCGCCAGCGCCTCAGCCACGGTCTTGGCCTCGAGCTCGATCGACTCTTTTTTCTCCGTGTATTGACGGAGCGGAGTGGGAATAATGACTTTCACTGACATTCGATTTCCTCCCTACCCAATACTGGCTGTTTCTCGCCCAATCGTCAGGGCGTCAGGATCTGCAACAGCGGCAATTTGCGCAGCGCCACTATGGATTTGATGCAGCGAGCAGCCTAAGTATCCGGGACTTCTATCGACTCCGGGTCAAAGCGGGAGCGATCGTCGGACAGTACCCATGACGTCAGATCGTTCGGCTCGCCGCGCTCGACGGAGACGATCACGTAAGAATACCACGGCCAAGCGTGATCCCGGTCGTACTGAGATGGCCGCGCCGGATGGTCCGGATGCGAATGGTAATACCCGAGGACCTCCAGCTTGCGCGCCCGCGCGTCCTTTTCCACCCGCAATTGCTCCAGCGGATCGATCAAGAACCGATTGCGCTCAGATTCCCTGCCTGGTTCATCAAGCGGCAGGACTGCTTGGGCCCGTTGCGCGTCATGCCGCAAATTTCTCAGTGGAATAACTTCACGGACTCTCTTTTCCTCACCGTCGGAAACGCCGAGAAGCATTCCACAGCACTCGTTTGGGTAGTCCTCGTGCCCGTGCCTCTTGATTGCTTCCAAATGGCCTGGCAGAACAACTAGAATCATCGTCAATCACTCAATCACCCAATCGCCCGATCACTCGATGCTTCAATGTCCTTCGTTCCAAAATCTCTCGCTCAGATACTTATCCCCGCTGTCCGGGAAAATGGTCACGATGACGCCTTGCCGCGCTTGCTGAGCAACTTTCAAGGCCGCGACCATGGCTGCGCCCGACGAGACGCCGACCAGCAGGCCCTCTTCGCGCGCCAAGCGCCGCGTCATCACGTAGGCTTCTTCCGTTGAAATTCCCAGATCTTCATCCGCAACGCTCGGGTCGTAGATGCCCGGCTTGATGGCGGTGGCCATGTGCTTCATGCCTTCCAGGCCGTGAAAGGGATCGTCTGGCTGGAATGAGATGCATCGTATTTCAGGATTCAGCTCCTTCAATCGCCGCGCCGTGCCCACAAACGTCCCGCTGGTTCCCAGGCCAGCCACGAAGTGAGTGATGCGCGCATCGGTTTGGCTGAAAATTTCCGGCGCTGTACTCTGATAATGAGCTCTCCAATTGGCGGGATTGTCGTATTGATTGGCGTAGAAATAGAGTCCAGAATTCTCCGCAGCCATCTCGCGAACCCCTCGAATGGCGCCATCCGAGCCCTCCATGGGGTCGGTGAAAACGATTTCCGCGCCGTAGGCGTGCAGAATCCGTTTGCGCTCCACGCTCACATTGGCAGGCATGCAGAGCTTGAGGCGGTACCCGCGCGCGGCGCAGATCATGGCGTAGGCAATGCCCGTGTTGCCGGAAGTGGAATCGATCAGAGTTTTTTCCTTCTTCATCAGACCGGCGCGCTCGGCCTCGAGAATGATGTTCAGCGCCGGACGGTCTTTCACCGAGCCGCCAGGATTCTCCCACTCGGCTTTGGCGTAGAATTCGACCTCGGGGAACTCGCGCCCGACCTTCTGCAAGCACAGGAGGGGCGTATTCCCAATCAGGGAGAGCACATCTTTCGGCCCTTCATGGACACGCGAATTTTCTTGGGTGAGCGTCCTTGCATTCTTCATCATAGGTCAAATAAACTTCCATTCTAACATGAGCATGTAGGGCCGACCCTTGGGTCGGTCCCGCTCGGCAGGACCGGGGCAAGCCCCGGCCCTACGCTCAGGACAGGGTGACTCTCGAAGCAGGAGGCGCGGTGACGAACGGAATGGATATTCGTAGGCAGTTTGAACAGGTGGGTTTCGAAGTTGTGGATGCCGGGACTAGTCCAGCGTCCATCGAGGTCACGAAGAATAATTGCAGCCTGGTGTTAATCCGTGATTCAAAGGGCGCATGGGCTCCGTCAGGGCCGCCGCACTTCATGGTTCGACGGCTGAAATGTGAGCTCGAAGACTATGGGTATCAGAAGTTCTGGTACCACGATGGGAAGCGGTTTCCCATCAAGCAGAACGATCTGAAAACTCTCCACATGTTCGACGAAGAAGTCAGGGCCCTCCTCGGTTTGAAATCTCTCTACAACGAGTCTCTCGGTACCACATGCGCGCGCTCCGTTTACGATCGCCTGCACGGACGTCCGGACTAGTCATTGAGCGATTGAGTGATTTGGTGATTGCGTGATTGAAGCCAATCACACGATCGCCTCTAGTTGCCGCTTTTCCGGTTTCCGGCTCCTCTCAATCGCTCAATCACCAAATCACTCAATCACCCAATGACTCCCATCGCTCAATGAGTGATTTTTTCCAACTCCCCCGCGGCGGTATCAATCACGCGCGCTTCATTCTCAAAGACCTTGCCAACCATGTTAATGCCCTCGTCAGCCGCCTGCCAGCGCTTCTGCTCGATTGCTTCGCGAACCGCGGGCAGGGTCTTCACGCCATAGCCTGTATAGAAGCCCGGCGCGTAGATCTGATGTCTGTACCAGGGCCGGCCGGGAAGCCCATCCGGTGTGGTCAGGGTGCGCTCGGCCTGAATCAGCTCTTGGTTAATCGATTGAAGTGACGCGTGGGCCAGCGCCGCGCCACCCTCGCCCTCCGCCTTAGCGAGCGCACGCTGATAGTGTTCTGCGGCCCGGGTCACAGAGACCAGTCCATTTTCCAGAGGCGCGAAATTAAGATAGGGCGGCACCGGCTCGATCGGCGGCGGGACGAACGTCTTCTTGGGATCGGCAGTGGCGGTGAAAACGCCTTCCTCAATCTCACGGTTGCGCTCGCGGATTTCGTCCTGCTTTTCCTTCAAGAGATCCTGCACCTCAGTCACGTAGCGCTTCAGCGTGTCCGCGAAGTCCGTAAAGTCGTAGGGCAGGAGCTCGGCGTCCGCCAAGCGCATCACCGCGGTCCCGGCGGTTTGTGCCAGCGCGCGGCCATACACAAAATCGGTGTCCGCAAAATGGGTATACCAATAGAAGTCATCATAGATCGAATGGTAGATCCCGCCACCGTCTTCCCCGCCATAGCCGAGATTCAGTGACGCGATGCCGAGGTGCTGGAGAAAAGGCGTGTAGTCGGAGCCCGAACCCAGCGCGCCGATTCTCAGGTCACGCCTTTCGCGCGCTTCCCTGCGTTGGTCGATGGAACCGCCGGGCGCGGGGCCGCGGCGAGGGCCCGCGCCCTCGATCCGCCGCAATTGTTCCCGTTTCCAGACCGAAATGTTTTTCTCCGGGTCCTGGACATCTCGCGCCACGCCGTTGATGAATCTCTCGAGTGAATGCGAGCCAGCCATGCCGAGATAGCCTCGCCCGTTGGAGTCGCTGTTGATGTACACCGCGGCGTGCTGTTCCAGTTCGTCGGCGTGCGTCTCCACCCATTCGGTGGAACCGAGCAGACCCGGCTCCTCGCCGTCCCACGCGCAATAAATGATCGTCCGCTTGGGCTTCCATCCCTGCTTGAGCAGCGTGGCCAAAGCGCGAGCCTCTTCGAGCAGGGCGGCTTGCCCGGAGAGTGGATCCTCAGCACCATTCACCCAAGCGTCGTGATGGTTGCCGCGGATGATCCATTGGTCGGCGTCCGTCGAACCGGGGATTCTTGCAACCAGGTCGTTTATCGGCTTCAAATCCCAATTGGACATCACCTTCAAATGCACTTTGGCCGGCCCCGGCCCAAGGTGATAGCTGATCGGCAATGCCCCGCGCCAATCGCTGGGAGCCATCGGCCCCTTGAGAGCCGCCAGCAGCGGTTTGGCATCACCGTAGGAAACGGGCAAGACGGGAATTTTCGTGATGGTTTGCGCGTCTTTCAGCGCCAGCCGTTTCGCGCCCGGAACGGCGCCGACTCCCGGGGTGAGCGGATCGCCGGAGTAGAGCGGCATGTCAGCCACGCTGCCTCGCTGCACGCCGTCCGGTGGCCGCCACGCGCCTTCAGGAAAAACGTCGCCCTGAGAATAGCCGTCGTCGCGGGGATCGGAATAAATCAGGCAGCCGAGCGCACCGTGTTCCGCCGCCACTTTGGGCTTGATGCCGCGCCACGAACCGCCATAACGCGCAATCACGATCGCGCCCTTCACCGAAATGCCCAGCCGCTCGAGTTGCTCGTAATCATCGGGAACGCCGTAGTTCACATAAACAAGCGGCGCGGTCACATCGCCATCCACAGAATATGCGTTGTACGTGGGAAGCTGCTCGGCCTGTTGGTTGGAGGTGGGATCGCCGGAAACCGGCGGCTCCTGAAGCTTGGCCACAAATCTAGTAGGTTCAACCAGCTCGACCACTCGCTCCTTGGGAGTCGGGAAAAGGACATCGAACGTCTCGATGTGCGCGTCGAGGCCCCATTCCCTGAACTTGGAAAGAATCCACTCCGCGTTGTCCTTGTCGTAAGGAGAGCCGACGTGATGGGGCCGCGCCGACAGCCGCCGGTCATATTCGCGAAGATTCTCAGGGCTGGGGATGGCGCGGAACTTCGCCTCCCAATCGCGCTCGATCCGCGCCGTATCGTCCGAGTAACCTGGAAGGGTCTTGGGTTCTTCTGCTGCGGCAAGAGGAATCAGAAAACTGAGGGTGCAGAACAAAACTTTCAAGGCGAGGCGACGCATGTGAGAATCTCCTCCTGGTGTCTTCAGTGGGATACGAGCCGGTTTTCCGGCAAGATGTTGTACCACCAAGATGCCAAGCCGCAAACAAAAATTCCCTTCCGTAGCGAGGCAGGCTGCCCGCGTCACAGCAGGCGAGAAGCCCGCGCTACGCCTTGGTAGTAGAATTGTGTACAGGTGACCAGTGAGCGAACCAATTCTTGTGGTCGTTGACGATTTGATCTTCCTCTCGAAGATTCAGCAAACGGCCCGACAAGTGGGCGTTGCGCTGGAGGTGATCGATCCCTCGAAGGTCGAGGACCGCGTCAGAGACTCTCCGGTGCGCTCGATCATCCTCGATTTGAACCATCGATCCGGCGCCGCGGTGGACGTGGCGCGCGCCATTAAAGCCAATCCCGCCACGCGGAACATCCAACTGGTGGCATTCCTGTCCCACGTTCAGGGCGAACTCGCAGCCGCAGCGCGCGCCGCGGGTTGCGATATGGTGATGGCTCGATCAGCGTTCGCTCAACAACTGCCCCAGCTCCTCACGAAGCTGGCAGGATAGCTTGTTCTAGCGATCGTCCCTCTCAGATCTGTGTGCTCCCCGGCCGGCACCCACTCAGCACATGGGCTACTGACGGAATTTCAAATGGAAGATGGGAAATGGCAAATGGGAAATGGCAGGAAGAGCAAATTCGCAGGGTTCCACGCTGCACCCGCCGGAGCCCTTTGCCATTTCACATTTCCTGTGGCCCATTTGACATGCTCACCTGTGTCCCCGGTGCTGAAACTTCCCGCGGTTACAACCCGGTCCGCTCTCGACTCATCCTTCCAATGGTGATAAAAGTGGGTGCGCGCTAACGTACTGAATGAAAGATCTGATTGATTTGGAGATGAGGGCACGATGAATCGTTTATCTGTTTTCATGATCTTGATCCTGCTGGGGCCGGTTGGCGCGACGGAGGCCGCGCAAGCTCAGAAATCCCAACCTGAAGCCCAAAAATCCCATCCCGAGATCGCGTTGCTGAAGAGCTCCGATCCCAAAGTCCGCGCCCGGACGGCTCGCGACTTGGGAAAGAGTGGCGACCCATCGGTGATTCCCGCGCTCAAAGCGGCGTTGACCGACTCGGACGTGGGAGTGCGGCGCGACGTGGTCATCGCGCTCGCCTCAATTCACAGTGCGGCGGCACTCGAACCCTTGGCGGGGGCGTCGAGAGATTCCGATCCGGGCGTTCAGACGCTGGCCATTCGGAGCATGGTGGGTTACTACACTGGACAATCACCGGAAACGGGCTTTACAGGCTTTATGAAGAAAAGCTATACGCACGTGAAAAGCGTCTTCGTGACTGACGACACGCGGATTGATCCGGGCGTCGAAGTGGATCCGGTGGTGCTCGCGGCGCTCGAAAACGCCGTGCGGAGCGCGCGCACTTTTCAGGTGCAGCGCGAAGCGGCCAAGGGCTTGGGCATTTTGATGGCCAAACAGGCTGTGCCCGATCTCGTGAATTCCGCCCACTCGAACGACGAAGACTTGGCGCGTGAATCCCTGAATGCTTTGCAGAAGATCAAGGACACCTCCGCCGGTCCGAAATTGATTGACCTTCTCGATTCTCCGCGCGACAACGTGAAGCGAGACGCCTGCGTCACCGTCGGCCTGCTGCGCGCCCACGATGCCATCGCCAAGCTTCAGTTGGTCTTCCAGAACAACCCGGACCGGAAGACCAAAGAAAAAGCTTTGGAAGGACTGGCCTATCTCGGCGATCCCGTTTCCGAGCCCATTTTTGTCAAAGCGGTCTGGAGTCAAAACAAATCATTCCGCATCTCCGCCGCGGAAGGTCTGGGACGCGTGGGCGATAAGAAAGTCGTTCCCGACTTGCAGAAAGCCGAGGCCCTGGAGAAAGACGGCGAAGCGCGCCTGGCGATGGAGTTTGCTTTGACGGCCTTGGGCAAAGACGACTATGTGAGCAGCGTGATCCAGGAGTTGGGCACCAAACTACACGGCGACACCGCCCAGACCTACCTCATCGAGCTGTCTCGAAATCCGCAATTCCTGCCCAAGTTGTATCCCTACTTGGTCAACCAGGACGCGACCATCCGAAGGAAGTTGGCCACTGTGCTCGTCTACACCGGCGATAGCACCAGCCTCGCGCCGCTCGAACAACTCTCGCACGATTCGAACACGGATGTCGCCTCTGCCGCGCTGCGCGCCCTGCGCGCCACCCGCGCCCGCGTCGCAGCGAACCCAGGACCCAAAGCGGCCGGCAAAACCCCATGAGCCGACCGCGCGGACCGCATCAACATCCGTGTGCCAAGTTGCACCCGCAACCTGGCCTGCCCCGCTGATCGAGCCGCCAAGTATCTCAAGCAGGGGGAGTTATAGCTCAATGAAGACCATCCTGGCTTACGCGAGCAGCAGGCCAGTCTCAATCCGAGGGCTCAGCCCCCAAAAAGCGAAAACCCTTGACCCAGCTAGGACTTTGTTGAACAATAAAGCCGCGAGCCCTCTGAACGATTACCATGGATAGAACACCCAGGCCGCCCTCCCAAGACGCCGGTCGCACTCTGGACGTAGAGTGGACGACGATCACCTACCGCACCATCGCGCTGTTTATCGTTCTGGCATTCGGCCTTCTTTGTCTCATCCTTTACCTGATTGCTCCTCATTACGTTGGGCAGAAGATTGACCAAGTGCTATCGGCGGTTTCTTCCACTCGCAGCCCTGTGGCGGAAGTTGGGTCGAAACGCGACGCGCACTTTGTGAATATCGACGGAACGGTCCGCGTGAAGAAAGCGGAATCGCAACAGTGGATTCGCGCCGACTACAACACGGGCCTGGAGAAGGGTGATTTCATCCAGACTTCGAGTGACGGTGTGGCGCGGATTATTTTCACCGACGGCACGAATTATGTGCTCAAACCCGATTCCCTGATCGTTGTCGAGGAAAGCCACGAGGACCCGGTGACGAAAGCCACGAAAGTGGCGGTCCAGGTAACCTCCGGCGCGGTCGACCTCTCGACGGGACGATTCGAAGTGCAAGGTTCGGTTTCGCAGGTGTCGTTTGAGAACGCCGTGGCCAACCTTCGTGAAGACAGCCGCGCGGTAGTGCGCAACGATCCGAAACGGGACGTGCACGAAATCACCGTGGATCAGGGCCAGGCGGAAATCACGCGCGGATCGAGCAGTCTTCGCTTGGGACAGTACGACCAGGTGACTTTCAACTCCAGTCAACCGGGGATGATTCGGCAGACCGTGATCGCTCCACCCACGCTCGACCAGCCGCCTAACATGGCCTTAACGGTGAGCAAAGACCCCAAGACCACGCCCGTCGCTTTTGCCTGGCATGAGGTGCCCGGTGCGACGGCCTATCACCTGATGATTTCCCCCTCCGGCATGTTTTCCAACCTCGTCGCCGATAAAAAGCTGCAAGCCACTTCCGTGCAGGTTTACGGCCTCGACGAAGGGACCTACTACTGGGTGGTGGCGGCCATTGACGCGAAGGGAGTGGAAAGCCAGCCCAGCGAACCAAACCGCTTCAATCTGGTGCAACAGGTCGAAGCGGGCACCAAGGCTTTTTTGGAAGTGACAGCGACCACCCTGCACGGCCGAGTGGTTGAGGTGGTGGGACGAACCGAACCGGGATCAACGGTGATCATTAACAACGAGCAAGTCTTCTCCATTGCGCCGGACGGCACTTTTCGTCATTTTACCTCGCCGCTGCCGAGGGCCGGTGAGAATCAAATCACGATCACCGCGCAAAATCGCAAAGGCGACACCAACACGATCCGAAAGACCATTGTGATCGAATGACAAAGCCCGCCGTGCTCTCCCGAGACAACGAGGTGTGACTTCCTGTGGGCATGAATTTCCGTTCGTTGTTCAGCATGTTCTCGTCCGACTTGGCGATCGACCTGGGCACCGCCAACACGTTGGTTTATGCCAAGGGCAAAGGCATCGTGGTGAACGAGCCCTCGATTGTGGCGATCAACAAGATGACGGGGGAAATCGAAGCCGTGGGTCGCGAGGCCAAGGAGATGCTGGGCCGCACGCCGGGGAACATCGTCGCCATCCGCCCCTTGAAAGACGGAGTGATAGCCGACTTCAAGGTGACGGAGAAGATGTTGAATTATTTCATCCAGAAAGCCCATAACCGCAAAATGTTCGTTCACCCGCGGATTGTGATCGGCGTGCCGTCGGAAATCACCCAGGTGGAAAAGCGCGCCGTGCAAGATTCGGCGATGCGCGCCAAGGCCAGCGAGGTGTTCCTGGTGGAGCAAGCCATGATGGCGGCCATCGGCGCCGGCTTGCCCATCAGCGAGCCTTCCGGCAGCATGATCGTGGATATCGGCGGCGGCACGACGGACATCGCGGTGATCTCGCTTTCCGGCATCGTCTACGCCCGCTCCGTGCGCGTGGCGGGCAACGAGATGGACGAGGCGGTCACCGCCTATCTCAAGCGAAAATATAACCTGCTGGTCGGCGAGCGGACGGCGGAGCAGGTGAAGATAGAAATCGGTTCCGCCTATCCGCTCGAAAAACCGCTCACCATGGAGGTCAAGGGCCGGCATTTGCTCGAAGGCATTCCGAAAACGATCACCATCGATGATTCCGAGATTCGCGATGCGCTTTCGGAGTGCGTGGCGACCATTCTCAACGCCATCCGCGTGGCGCTGGAGCGCACCCCGCCCGAACTCTCCGCCGACATTTCCGACCGCGGCATAGTCCTGACCGGCGGAGGCGCGTTGATCAAGAACCTGGACAAACGAATCCGGGAGGAAACCGGACTGCCGGTCTCCATTGCCGAAGATCCATTGGCGTCCGTGGTGCTGGGAACCGGGAAAATGCTGACCGATTTCAATCTGCTGCGGCGGGTGGCGATAGAATGAGAAAGAATTGGATGATGGGGCGATTGTGTGATCGAGTGATTGAGCAATAAGTAGAAAACAGAAATTGGAAAATGGAAACTGGCCACTCGCGATCCGCCTCCAGTTTCCATTTTCCGATTTCCAGTTTCCGGTTTTCTCCCATCACCCAATCGCCCGATCACCCCATCACTCAATTTGATGATGGATCCCGACACCCAATCCTTCGGTGCTGCACAAGGCGTGGGCCGCGAGGGGCCTGAGGTTGTGCAGGCGTTTGTCTCGCGTCACCGGGCCTTCTTCATTCTCGTCGGTGTGATGGTGGCGCAGCTCCTGCTGCTGTCGGTTCAAATCACTCGCAATCACAACGTACGCCTGATCCAGGTGTGGGCCGTGGACGCCTTGGACCCCTTCGAGCGCGCCTTGCATTGGACGGTTAAAACCACGGGCAATTCTTGGACGAGTCTCAGCGGGCTGCGCCACGCTCAACAGCGAAACCAGGAGTTGCGCGCCCAACTGGACGCGGCGCGATCCCAAGTCCTCGCGCTCTCGGAGAAGGCGGGTGAAGCTGAGCGCCTGAGAGCCTTGCTCGATTTCAAGAGCCAACTTCCCTTCCAGACCATCGCCGCCGAGGTGATTGCATCAAGCCCGGGAGAGCGGTCCAATGCCATCTTCATCGGCAAGGGCTCAGACTCCGCTTTGACCACAGACCTTGCAGTGATCACTCCCTCCGGCGTCGTAGGAAAAATCATTGCCGTATTTCCTCATTCGGCCCAGGTGCTGCTGCTGACCGACCCCTCCAGCGGCGTCGGCTGCCTTCTCGAGCAGGGCCGAATTCAAGGCGTGCTGAAGGGCGGGAGCCAGGGGTTGGCTCAACTCCGCTACGTCATGAACGAGCAGTCCGTCTCCGTGGGCGATATGATTCTGACCTCGGGCCTCGATCAGATCTACCCGAAGGGACTGCCCGTGGGCACGGTGGTGCGCACCACTGACGGTAATATCTATAAAGAAATCACCGTCAAGCCGGCTGCGCCCCTCGATCGATTGGAAACTGTCCTGGTAGTGCTTAAACCCACCAGGTGATTGACGGATTGAGTGATTGGACGAACGAATTGTCGCTTGCATCCGACGATTGCCAGGAACGGCGAAACCGATAAATCACCAAATCGCTCCATCACCCGATCACTCAATTCTTCAAGATTAACTTTCGCTGCGGTCTCTGATACTCTCAATCACCTATGGCCGCTCGCGCCGACCGACCGGTGGAGGTGTTTCGCGTCTCTCCGGCGACACTCTGGATCACGTCCTTCGCCGCGCTCTTGCTGCAAACCGTTTTGCCCCTCAAGATCCCCGTCGCCCACTTGTTCGATTTTCCGCTTCTGGTCGCTATTTATTTCGCCCTACTGCGAAGGAGCAAGGTCTTCGGAATAGTGCTGGGCACGGTTCTCGGCCTGCTCCAGGACGCGTTGGCCCATGGTTTTATTGGCATCTTTGGAATAGCCAAAGCGCTGGTGGGATATCTGGCGGCATCAGCGAGTGTCAAGTTCGACCTGGAACAACTCGTGCCGCGCCTGATGTTCGCCGGAATTCTGATTTTCGTCCACCGCCTCTTTCTTGCCGGGCTCGAGCGCGTGTTGCTCGAACAGCCGGTTCCTCCAACCCTCGAGATGCTGAGCGGAGTCCTGGTGAACGCGGCGCTTGCTTTGGTCTTGTTTCAAGTGCTTGACCATTTTAAGCGCCCGGCTTGAGAGGCTGGAACCGGGGACCCTGGCATCAGAGGCCGTTGAAGGAATTAAGTGAGTGCGCCATCGAATCCTTGCGCCATTGAAACACTCCGGCGTTACAATAGTGGCGGACCAACAGCCGCCTTTGGTTCTTTCATGAATCAATTCTTAAGAACGCAGCAGCGTTTTTTCAGAGGAGAGAGCATCAATGAGCAAAACCACATTGGGTGTGATCATCGGCAATCGCGGGTTCTTTCCCGCAATCCTGGCGCGTGATGGCCGGGAAGAAATCTTGCGCGTTCTCAGGGACGAAGGTTACGGGGCCATCGCCCTTACTCCCGAAGATACAAAGTTCGGAGCGGTCGAGACTCTTCAGGAGGCGCGGAAGTGTGCCGACCTATTCAAAGCGCACCGAGATGAAATCGACGGCATCCTGGTGAGCCTGCCGAATTTTGGAGACGAACGCGGCGTGGCGAACAGCATCCGTTTTTCCGGCCTCGACGTGCCGGTGCTCGTGCAGGCGTTTCCCGACCAGCCGGACAAGATGCTGATGGGCGGACGGCGCGACAGCTTTTGCGGAAAGATTTCCGCGTGCAACAACCTCTGGCAGTACGGCATCCATTACACACTGACCACCCTCCACACCATGGCGCCGCAGTCCGCTTCGTTCAAGTCTGACCTGCGCGCCTTTGCGGCCACTTGCCGAATCGTCAAAGGTCTCAAGAACGTCCGCGTCGGTGTGATCGGCGCCCGGCCCGCGGCGTTCAATACCGTGCGCTTCAGCGAGAAGCTGATGGAGCAGGCTGGCATCACCGTCGAAACGCTCGATCTTTCGGAAGTTTTTGGCCGAGTCAACCGGCTTAAGGACGACGATCCCCAAGTGCAAGCGAAACTCTCCGGCATTCAGGGTTACGTCGCCACGCAGGGCATTCCGCAACCTGCGCTGATAAAGATGGCCAAGTTCGGCGCGGTCGTTGACGACTGGATGCAGACGAACGAACTGGCGGGCTCGTCCGTGCAGTGCTGGACGGCGATGGAGGAATTCTTCGGCGTCGTGCCGTGCACCTTGATGAGCATGATGTCCAACAACCTCCTCCCCAGTGCGTGCGAGACGGACATGATTGGGATGATCGGCATGTACATTCTCCTGCTCGCCTCAGGCGAGCCTAGCGCGATTGTCGATTGGAATAATAATTTTGGCGAAGACCCCGACAAGGCGGTCATTTTCCACTGCTCGAACTTGCCCAAGCATTTCTTCGAGGATTTCAAAATGGACTTTCAGGAAATCATCGCGGGGTCGGTGGGCAAAGACAATACTTTCGGCACTGTGGTGGGAAAGCTCAAGAGCGGCCCGCTCACTTACTGCCGCGCCTCCACTGACGATCTGCACGGGCGCATGAGAGCTTACGTCGGCGAAGGCGCCATCACTGACGACCGGCCGCAGAGCTTCGGCGGCTACGGCGTGGTCCAAATTCCGCGCCTGCAAGACCTGCTGAAATACGTCTGCAAGAACGGCTACGAGCACCACGTCGCAGTCAATCGGAGCCACTACGGGCCCGCCGTCGCCGAAGCGCTGGCGAATTACAAGGGGTGGGAGGTGTATCACCACGCCCCGAGCACTGGCTGCTAGCCTCGGCCGTGAAGTTCGCGTGGCGTCCGGGAGGTAAATGGACGGCGTCGGCGTACGGCGCCAACATCTCCTTTCTGTGCTTGCGCTTGGAAGCTAACAGAGGAAACGTCTGACTTGGAGCCGACGCGCATCTCCTTTAACATCCTGGCGCCCAAGGTTGAGACGAATTCTGCTCCGGGCACAGGGTGTTTCGATCGAAGTTGTTCTTTAACCACGACGCAGGGTGGAGTTGCTTTCTAAGTGGCGTTGATATAGGTTGCAGGTAATCGGGGAAGACTCCAGCTTCCGAGTTTGGCAGAACCAGCATGGTCGTTCTGGCCATCGACGATGATCCCGAGGTCCTTGAGTCGTACCGGGCCGCGCTCAGCGATGCGGGCGTGCGGTTCGAATCCGCCACGGACCCCAAACGCGGCGTCGAGTTGGTGCGCGAGCTTGCTCCCGAATTGGTTCTTCTGGAGTGGCAAATGCCCGAGATGCCAGGCGTTGAAACGCTGCGGCTCATCCACAACCTGGACATGCGCACCAGCGTCGCGGTGATCTATGACCACGAGACTGTCGAATCGGTGGTGGAAGCGATCCATGAAGGAGCGGCTAAGTGCATTTCGAAACCCGTCAGCCCCGAGAGATTACGTGCCTTGGTTGAGGATGTCCGGGAACTCGCCAAGCAGCGCGCCCGTTCCGCCAAGCTGGAAAAGGAGTTGGTGCAGCATTTCAATCTGGAGGGCATCATCGGACGAGCGCCGCGCATGCTCGAGCTCTTCGATCTGATCCGTCGCGTCGCGCCGCACTTCCGCACCGCGCTGATCCTGGGGGAGACGGGCACGGGCAAAGAGCTGGTGGCGCGAGCCCTGCACAAAATGAGCCCTCGTCACGATCGCCCCTTTGCGGTGTGCAACTGCGCGGCGGTGGTTGAGACCCTGTTCGAGAGCGAACTCTTTGGCCACAAAAAGGGCGCCTTCACGGGCGCCCACGAAGACCGGGAGGGTCTCATCGAATCGGCGAACGGCGGTATTGTCTTCCTCGATGAAATCGGCGAGTTGGGCCAGGCTGTGCAGAGCAAGCTACTCCGCGTGATTCAGAACCAGGAAATCCAGCGAGTCGGCTCGACGCAAACCCAGCGCGTGGACGTCCTGTTGATCGCCGCGACGAGCCGGGATCTGGGCCGCGAGGTGAAGAGAGGACGCTTTCGTGCCGACCTCTTCTTCCGCCTGAACATGATCGAGATTCCCATTCCAGCATTGCGGGAACGCATCGAAGACATCCCGCTCCTCTACCGATACTTCCTCGAGAAATTCAATCAGCACTACGCAAAAGAAATCCAGGGCATTTCGCGGCGCGCTCAAGACATGCTGCTCAGTTACCCTTGGCCTGGCAACGTGCGCGAGCTGGAGAACACCATGGGCCGGGCATGCATGTTGGCGAGCGGGAGTTTCCTGGACGTGCGCGACTTCGGCGCGATCTCGTCGCGCCTTGCCGGTGAAGCCGGCACTGTGCCCTGTTCGCTCGAGGAGGCCGAACGCGCCGCGTTGGTTCGCGCCCTCGACGCCTACCCCAACAAGTCGCAGGTCGCCCGCGTGCTCGGCGTGAGCCGCCCCAGGCTTTACCGCCTGATGGAGAAGCACGGAGTCAAAGGCCGGGCCGAAAAGGGCGAACCATCGCCGGTGCCTGAGACCTAACTCTTACTCTTGGCGAGATAAGCGCCCCCACGCTTCGGTAAAGAACAATCCGGCCAATTGGCGGGAACCCCGTCGACCAGTATTTCCAACTCTTCTATCCGAAGTTCCACGCGGTCTTGCGAAGTGCTCTGCTGATTCTCTGCGGGATAGCACCGTCCTCAGTTTCCCGCTACTAGGAACGACCGGATCAATTCGTAGGCCCGCGCTTCGAGCGGGGTAGGTGTCGGTGCCTGCTTGAACATCAGGCTCGAGCCCTGGGGTTCGAGCTCGTAAGTCACTCTGGCTCGGCTCGCCAGCTCCGCCAGCAGGGTCTGGAAGCTATGCACCGGAAGGCCGTCCGCCGTTTGGTGAGACTGCTTCTTGCCCTCCGCCGAGGGGGAAGGTTGGGCCGGCTGAACCGGCGCGAAGTTCCTCCAGACCCTGCAATCGATCCTGGAGAATCCGGTCTACCTGGCGTTCTGAGTCTTCGGGATTCCGTGATAGCTCGTTCCATCCGATTTCGCATACCCCTCCGAGAGTATATGGAGACGTAGCAGTAATATGTGCGTTACTAATATGTAGCGGATAGATATATCGCAATGACATAGCTCCAGTTCCTGGTGAATCTTGACTGCCGAGATTAGCGATTTAGAATGAATAGATTATATGGCGTCACGGCACTTCAAGGCGTTAAGGCAGGAGTCTGAATACAGGAACACTCTACGCCGTGATGGGAGGCAACAGCTTAGATGGCAGCCCTTAAGAAGGGGGTCGCCCTCGCACTGATTGCCTGGAGTTCTCTGTCCTGCCGAACCTCGGATGGCTCGGCCACTCTCAGTCGGCCCACGATCAGCGCCGAGCAGGCCGAAGTGTTCAGCGACTTCCCGGGCGAGTTCAGCGGCGCACTTCAAGTACCTTTCGGATGCAACGTTCTGTGGCAATATCCGGTTCCGGGTTCCTTGAGGCACTGCGGAAACGGGGTCAAACGCTGCGCCGGAACGGGACCGAACGAGACATCGGGAGCTTCAAACGCATTCCCTTGGGCGGACGTTTTTAGAAGTTTTCGGCCAGCGGGACGAGGGTCCATGTCGGAGTTTACCCAGAGCGAAGCCGAAGGGGCGGCGACAATTTGATCGAAGAACTCAACGGCATGGGCGCAGAGATCGCCCACTACACGCAAGGGTCGGGCCTCGACGAGCCGCTGGCCGATCTGGTCCAGGCCGCTACCGGCGAGCAACGCACTTTCGGCTGGCCACAAATGGCCTAGTAGTGGTGTCATCTGCGAGATACGGGCGCTCTCAGGTCCAGTCATTCCCGCGAAAGCGGGAATCTACTTCGCAAGCCATTGGAAATGCGCCGACAACGGACTGGATTCCCGCTTTCGCGGGAATGACCGCTGTTCCAAAGGGGATCCAATTCCAAATGACAACACTACCATTGGCCTCTTCCACTTGACATCACTGCTTAAAGGCGTTTATATCGAGTCTACCGTTTATCGAGCTGCGGGCAGCAGGTCAATTTGGTGTAGAGGCGGCTCGGGGACCCCATGTGGCGAGCCCCAAAGCACAACCAGGGGTCCCCGCAACTCGCCGCTACGGCATCAAATTGACCCACTGCCGACTGGCGAGGAGACAGGTTCAGTAGTACTCGTGGTGGAGCGCCACCTGGCTCTCGGAACGAAATTCGGAAATGCTGTAAGCATGTGACTCTCCGCTCCGCCATCCTCCCCTCTACCTCTCGGGCACTCGCGCTATGTCGACTCTGACGGAACCGTGAGGGCATCGGCCCATTAACATTGGTGTGACGCAATGATGCTGGAGCATCCCTTCGTCGGGCTATTCAAAAGGCGCCGGGAGGTTGTTATGGGTGGTCGCGGAGGGGAGTCGCGTTTCGCCTTTGGGAGCAAGAGGCGGGTTATGCGGCTGGCGTTTTCGTTGGGGCTGATCGCTATGGCAGCGGCCGTGGCCGCGCGGGCGCAGACTTTAACCGTGCTCCATAGTTTTGCGGGCTCCGATGGAGCAAATCCCTCGTCGGCCCTCATCAGGGACGCAGCGGGGAACCTCTACGGGACTACCCCGCACGGTGGCGCTTCCTCCAACTGCGCCGGCGGTTGCGGGACCGTGTTCGAGTTGGTCAACTCCTCCGGGAGCTATACGGAGAAGGTGCTATACAGCTTCACGGGCACCAGCGGCGATGGAGCACACCCGGGAACAGGTCTAGTGATGGATACGGCCGGCAATCTTTACGGCACCGCGGTTCTAGGCGGCGCGAGCGGCGTCGGCACCGTATCCGAATTGGTGAACTCCTCAGGGAGCTATGCAGAGAGGGTGCTTTACAGCTTCACCGGAGTCGGCCTCGACGGCGCAAGCCCCGAGGGGACTCCGGTCATGGACCCAGCAGGGAATCTTTACGGCACTACGGTGAATGGCGGCGGGTATGGCCTCGGAACAGTCTATGAGTTGGTCAACTCATCAGGTTCCTATACGGAGAATGTACTGCACTACTTCTGGGATTCCGTCGGCCCGTTTCCCGGTGACGGCGCGAACCCCATCGGGAATTTGACTTTAGACACGAGTGGCGACCTTTACGGCACCACTTTTCACGGTGGAGCTTATCAGGGTGCACTTCACGACGCCGGCAGCGTGTTCGAATTAGCCGGTCCCTCGGGTGGCTTTACAGAGAGGGTGCTGTACAGTTTCAAGGGCGGCTTCAACGATGGCTTTTTCCCTGTGGCGGGGGTGATCGCGGATGCAGCCGGGAACCTCTACGGAACTACAAACTCCGGCGGCGATTACGGCTATGGGACGGCGTTTGAATTGGTTAACTCGTACGGGACATACACAGAAAAGATATTGTTCAGTTTTGGTGGATACGTCGGCGATGGAAACGGGCCCTCAGGTCTCGTCATGGACGCGGCAGGCGATCTCTATGGCGCTACCCAGGCGGGCGGCGTTACTGGGTTCGGATCCGTTTTCGTGCTCAACCCCACTGCCACCGCACCGGAGGTCGCGCTGTCTTCGGTCAGCCTGGACTTCGGCGACCGGACTGTGCGTACCAGCAGCGCCCCGCAAGCGGTGACGGTCACGAATACCGGCAACGCCAATCTGATCTTCGCCGCGGGCGCCGTGACGCTCTCGGGCGCGAATGCTGCTGATTTCGCTCTCAGCGCGGATACCTGTAGCGGGGCAACAATCGCGCCGAACGCGACCTGTTCAGTGAGCGTTACATTCACTCCATCGCTTTTCGTGATGGAAGCCGCGGGCCTCACCTTCACCGACAACGCCCCAAACAGCCCGCAGACCTTGCCCTTGACCGGCACCGGCGTTCCGGCCAGTATCCCCAATCCAGACATAGTTCCCACCTCGGTGGATTTCGGCGGCCAGCTTGTGGGCTCGACGAGCGCGCACCAAACCGTCACCGTCCAGAACATCGGCACTGCCACTCTGACGATTAACAGCATTGCCGTGATTGGCGACTTTGCCCAAACCAACAACTGTGGCTCGATCTTGGCAGAAAATGCCTTCTGCACCATCAGTGTGACGTTCACACCCGCGGCAGGCGGACCTCGCACAGGATCAATCCTCATAAAGGACAGTGGAGGGGATACCACCCAGCAGTCTGTGTCCCTGGTCGGCGCTGGCGAGGACTTTAGCGTGGCGGCGGCCTCGGGCTCATCGACCTCGGCCACGGTCACTGCTGGGCAAACCGCCAGCTACTCGTTGAGCGTGGCGCCCATCGGCGGGTTCAATCAGACGGTTTCACTCACCTGCACGGGCGCGCCCTTTCTGGCCATCTGCACCGTTTCGCCCCCCTCGGTGACGCTGGATGGAACGAATGCGGTCACGGTGAAAGTCACCGTGAGCACGACGGCATCTACGGTCGTGCTGCCGCCAGTACTCGCGCCACCGGTCTCAGGCGGCTGGCCGGCCGTGCTGCTGCTGGGCATGCTTGGGCTGCTTGCTCTGGCCGCGCCAAACAGAGTCAGGCCCTGGGCGGCGAGCACGCGGCGTGCGCGACTGTCGCTGGTCGGGTCGCTTGCGGGGCTTCTCCTGGTCGGCGCACTTTTGTTCTCGTGCGGCGGAGGCTTGAGTTTCCTTCCTAAGTCGCCCGGCACGCCGGCAGGCACCTACACGCTCAGCGTGACAGGCACTTCCGGAAACCTGACGCACTCCACTACTTTGACCTTGACAGTCCAGTAGCATGGATGCGTGCAGGGTTGCGCAAGGCGACCAAAGCAAGTAGCACCGACCCCGTAGCGCAGACCGCCGTTTTTGCGGTCTGCGGCTTCTCTTTTGCGATGCGGGTCGTGTATGTCCTGTCAGATACGGGCTCGGGGATCGGAGGGCATCCTCGCTCGGTCGATGGGCAGGCCGCAGCGCCGCTTTTGCTCTGCCGCGCTCATGCCGGAGTATTCGTTGAAGCTGGACCATTTCCAATCTTGTGGGCGGGAGACCAGCCCGGCCCTCACCGGGTTCATGTGGATGTATTCGCCCTTCTCGTTGTATTCCTTCACGGTGCGCAGGGCGCGGTCGAAGCGATCTTGTCATTCTGAGCGAAGCGAAGAATCCCTGTATTTGTCTCTGGCGGTGTCCGGAAAATGCCGAGATGCTTCGCGCAGTTTACCCTGAGCGGAAATGCAGAGATCCTTCGCGCAGTTTACCCTGAGCGACAAATGCCGAGATCCTTCGCTTCGCTCAGGATGACAGCGAAGGGCTCAGCATGACACTGAGCGGGTACGTTGGCGCGCAGATGGCATGCCAATGATCGGGGAGAAAAACCCAAGCCGTCAAATAAAATCCATGCAGCGCCCGCGCTCGGTTGAAGGCGCGGGCCAACAGGGCGAATTCGGCCCCGCTCAAGTTCGCGCGCCGTCTCAGCAGCCGCACCGTAATGAAGAAATACCGATCCGAAAGAAACGGACGACGCAGCCGCGACACGGCGCTAGAATACGACACAGCGGAGATCATTGCCGGAGAAGAGACGCGGACCGCAAAACCGGCGGTCCGCGCTACTTGCTTCCGGCACTTCCGTGCACAAGAAGGTCCGCATCAGCAAACACGGCAACGCCCACCTGCGGCGCGCCCTCTATATGCCCGCGCTGGTGGCCATTCGACATCAGCCCAACCTGCGCGCCTTTTATCAGCACCTGCGCGATCGCGGCAAACCCAAGATGGTCGCCTTGATCGCCGTCATGCGGAAACTCTTACACGCCATCTACGGCATGTTCAAACACCAAAAACCTTTCGACGGCTCCAAGGTCTATGCCCTCCCCACACCGGAGATTTCCACCAAGGAGGCCGCCGCCTGATGCAAAAGAGAAAAGTTTCCTGCACCTTCAAAAGAGAAAAGTTCTTAATAGTTGAAATTCAAGAGAGAATCTACTTGCTCAGCTGGGGAGAAGAGCACTTCGATATGAGCATTCCTCAAAATAGGAATGCGGTGGATGAGATAAACAAGCTACCAGTGTATCAGCCGCAGTGAAGGGTGGTGGCATGGCGCGAGCTGCAGCATGGGGATATCGTGTAATTTATATGTATCTGCTGACGATGTTCGGAATCAGGGTACTACCCCTGGAAGCGAGCTGGCGTGCAGTCCTGGTTTCCGTTCATCCAGCATCATTCTTAGCCCTTTCGACTCTCGTCCTACTCACTGGGGTCACGCGTCGCCCGTTGGGTCGATGGGTCTGGACAGTGACGACGATATGGTGTCTTGCATTTGGCTGGTGGGCTTGGCTGAGCGGAGACTCGCCGTTTGTTATGCATGAACTACACACGCTTGACCCAGCAGGGGCGGCGGCAGAGGTCAAAAGTTACTACTTGCACAGTATTCCCTTGTTCGTGTTGTTGGTTCTCTGGTTTTTAAGTTTTCCAGTCATCCATCGCATCGAAATATCGAAGCGCCTTGGCAGACCGCCCGATAGGAGCAGGTAGCCGGTAGCGCGTCTATAACGGCGTCGGCTTTGTCAAGCGACACTTCTCCGGTGCGCGCCGGGCAGCGATAAGTGCGGCCCGACGACCATGACCTATCTCTATGACCCGGACGGTCGGCGTGTGGCCAAGTTACAAAACGGCGCAGTGGTGAAGCAGTATTATTACGGTGCTGCGGGGCATATGATTGTCGAGGCGAACACGAGCGGCTGGCTGCCCGGCCCATCACGCGGTGGGATCATTCCGAAGGTTGCCGTCCCGTATGGCGGTCCGCCGGTACGTGCGTCTGCTAGTGCCGTTCCAACTTATTGGACCCAAGTTCAACACGTGCGTTCTGTTTTGCCCCATAATCGGGACGGCCCCGAGAAGCCAGGTTGAAATAGTTGGAACGGCACTAGACGCGCACCCACACCTTATATCGGTAAGTGATGAACCGCTCCTCGCCGGCTTTGAGGGTGATTTCCCAAGTCAAACGCGACATGGGGTTATCGACCGAGATGGCTTCGCCCAGCTTCTCGGCTTTCCCCTCGTCCGACTGAGATTCCACACTGCCGCGCAGGGTCTTGGTGATGCTGAGCCGGACGTCCTTGGTTTTGTAATTCTTTATTTTGAGTGTCCCCTCGACGGTCACTTCATCGTAGTTATACCCGCGGCGCCGCGCCACGTTCTGCTGGCGGGCGACCTCCCGTTCGTCGTGGCTGGAGCGAATATCCGTGGCAATGGTCAGCTTCAGGTTCGATGCCGCACCCTTGGGGGTATAGGGAAGGGTGTCTTGCGAAACCGGCTTGGTTCCGGAAATGACCAGGGCCGGTGCGCTCGTCCACGGAAATTTCGTGCTGTTCTTCAATCGCAGGGCGTGCCAGATGTTGTTTCGCTCGGCCTGGTCGGAGCGAGGAGCGTTCTGGTAATTCTGGACGTTTCCGAACCCATCGACGCGCGGCGTGTCCTGGACTTCCCATTGGTAAATGTGCTCGTAATTCACGCTACCCGAAAAGACGTTGTAGGTGGCGCGCTCGCCTTTGGCCAGAGTCACTCCGCTGCGGGTATAGAGGAAGAGGTCTTCCTCCGGCGCGCCGCGCAGCTCCTCGACGGCGGTTTCGAAACCGGGGGCGGCAGCGGCCAGTTGACCCGCCTCCATCGCCACGGCACTCTGTGCCATGAGCGCGTTCGAGGCGAGGCGGCCGAGGGTGCCCTCGTCCCTGCGATTCGCCGCCTGAATGAAATCCATCAGCGTCTGCTCGAGCGCCATGGGCGAAGGGATATGCGCGTAGGCAAAGTTCGGCACCCCAACCACAAAGAAGACGTCCGAATCCTTCAGGTCTTCGGCGTCGTCGATGACCACCGCCTGCATGGTGACGAGCGCAGTCTTGTCGTCCTGAAGCGCGACCAGATACGACGGCGTCCACCCAAAGCCGTTTTCCAGATATCCCATGGTCAGGTTGGCGTGGCCGGCCGCTCCCTTGAGCTTGAAGCGGAGCGCTTTCCGTTCTTCCTCTTTCTTAATCAGGAGAACGGGGTCCGCAGGCAACGTGACCTGAGTGACGTTGCGGAGGGAGAGGGCCAGCAGTTTGCCCTCCACTTTCAGCAACAAAAACTCCGGGACGACGCGCTTGGGCTGGGGCGACGCGGGTTCGAAGACGGCCGTTGAAGCGCGTTCCGCCGACAGAAGAGACTCCGGGACGAGGCGCTCCGGTTCGGCGACGGCCATCGAAGAAGCGCGCTCCGTCGCAGGCGGCGCTTCGCGAAATCCCACAATCTCGCCGGTGTATTCTTTCTGGTTGCCGTATCCCAGCGTGACCACTTTTCCCGCATTGGCCAGTAGGAGGTCCGCGAGCGTCGTCAGGCTCTGTTCGCCCGCCACCTTGTAACGATAAGCCACAACCTCATCCAGCGTCACTTTGGCGTCGTTGGGGGTAATCCACAGCGAGCCCAAGGTCGCAGCGGGGATGGGCGCGATCCTTCCCATGCCTTCCTCAAGCGGCACATCGCCCTGCCGGACCACGAAAGCCAGCCCGTTTTTGAAGGCCGCCACCGCCACGGGCTTCAGCTCACTCTCCGGGGCTGCGCCCGAGTAGGCGGCGAACGTCACCAACAGACAGGCGCCCATCGACAAGCACAAAGCGCGGAAAACCTTCATGTTCACCTCCATGAGACGTCGGCGTTGGCTAGATTATGCAAGAACCTGGGGTGAGATGCCAGTTAGTGTTTGGGAGCGCGGGCGTGTCGCTCGCAATCAGCAGAAGACGCAATGGCGGGGAGCCCAGCGGCCCCATCCCGCGCTCCCAGACAAGGGCAACTTGTCAGGCTTCCGCCCTTCGCTTGATTTGGCCGACCAGCTCTCCCACATCGACAGGCCGGAACAGTAACATCTCGAAGCCGCGCCGCTTCAGACTCTTCTCCGTAATCAAGCTGCGCGAGGCAATGACCCATATGGGAATTTGATCGGCCCACTGGGTGAGCGCGTCGATCTCAGCGGACGGACTGTCGCTCGCGGAAAGGTCGGCGACGAGGAGGCCGGGCAGCACGTCACTCGAGTCAAGGCTGGCGAGGGCGTCGGCCACGGCTTCAAAAGCCTCGACGTCAACGCCTTCTTCGAGAAGCTGGGCGCGAAGCAAGGCGCGCGTGTGCCAGTCCTTGGCGACGAGCAAGACCCGAGTCATGACAAATACAGTGACAAGTGACGAGTGACGAGCACAGACTAGCGAAAACTGTGACCAGTGACAAGGGGCAAGTGGCAGGAAAGAGCCATCAGCGGTCAGCAGTCAGCCTTCAGCGGGAGCACCGGTCGAGAGAGGCTCGCTGAGAGCTGACGGCTGAATGCTGACCACTCTCTTGCCTGGGCCGTGTATACTGGTTATATGCAGGTGAGCGTGTTGTTTTTTGGCATGGCGCGAGATCTGGCCGGCGTTGCCGAAGAGCGTTTGGACATAGCGGAAGGCGGCCATCTGGGCGACCTGTGGCGCCAATGCCAGGCGCGATTTCCGCGGCTGGGGGAAATCGCAGACTCGCTCGTGACCGCCGTCAACCAGGAAATTGCCGAGGGCTCCCACCCGCTACGCGACGGCGACGAAGTTGCCTTTTTGCCTCCGGTCAGCGGCGGCAAGGGCGATAGCCGGTCTGAAATCTCAAATTTGAGATCTCAAATCTCAAATGCCGAATCTGACATCTCAGATTTCAAATTTGAAATCTCAAAATCGTATTCCTGCTGTCTCACCAGCCAGCCCATTCCGACGCATCGCCTGGTGCAGTCCCTAAAGGCTCCCGAGGACGGCGCGGTGGTGACCTTCGAGGGCATCGTGCGCAATCACTCACGCGGCAAGCGAACCCTCTATCTCGAATACGAAGCTTACGAGCCGATGGCGCTCGCCAAAATGGAGGAAATCGCTCAGGAAGCGAAACAGAAATTCGCCATCGACCGCATCGGGGTGATTCACCGCCTGGGCCGGCTGGAAATCGGAGAGACCAGTGTGGCGATTATCGTGACCTCGGCGCACCGCCGCGCCGCCTTCGAGGCGTGCCACTACGCCATCGACCGGTTGAAGCAGGTCGTCCCGATCTGGAAGAAGGAGTATTTTGAAGATGGGGCGGTGTGGGCAGAAGGAGAAAAATCAGAAAGCAGAAAGTAGAAATCAGAAAGCAAACATCTTCTCTCGCTGAGTTCTAATGTCTGATTGTTTCTTGTTCTGATTTCTAATTTCTGATTTCTGATTTATATGGAAAGCTACTTAACGATCGCCGTCGATATCGCCCGTGAATCGGGCGCACTGTTGGCACAGCTTTTCAAGCGCCCGCAGGAGATTTCCTATAAGCGTCCCTCGGACCTGGTGACCGAGGCGGACCGCCGCTCCGAGGCGCTGATCATCGAGCGGCTGAGGAATTCCTTCCCCAAGCACGCGATTGTGGCTGAGGAAGGCGGTGGGACCGAAACCGACTCCGATTACCGCTGGTACGTCGACCCGTTGGACGGGACTACCAACTTTGCTCATGGCTTCCCGGTGTTTTGTGTAACGCTCGGCCTCGCGTATCGCGGCGAAGTGGTTGCCGGGGTGGTTTACGATCCGACGCGCGACGAGCTCTTTACCGCCGAGCGCGGCAGCGGCGCTTACCTGAACAACAAGCGGATTCATGTTTCGAAAATCACAAAACTGGGTGAGAGTCTTGTGGCCACCGGATTTCCTCCCTTCGCTTCCAACCACGAGATCAACATCGAATACTATTTGCGGTTTACCAATCTCACCCACGGCGTGCGCCGGGCAGGCTCGGCGGCGCTCGACCTTTGCTCGGTGGCGGCCGGGCGCTTCGAGGCTTTTTGGGAAATGAAGCTCAACCCCTGGGACAAGGCCGCCGGCACGCTGCTGGTGGCCGAGGCGGGAGGACGCGTCTCCGACCTCGCCGGCGGGCCATTCAATTTGCTCGCGGACGAAGTTTTTGCATCCAACGGACTCGTCCATGACGCCATGCTCGACGTCTTTACGGAAGTGCTGGCGAGCCGGAAGAAGCTGGAGGCCAGGAGCTAGAATTAGAAATTCAAAATTAAAAGTTAAAAATGCCCCACTTCAGGCGAGGCCCCGTTTTTGCATTTTTAATTTTGAATTTTTGATTTCTAGCTTCTGACCTCTGCAACCTCATTTGTTATGAGTGAACTGCTGACAGCGCGGCGGTTTTTGAAGCGGCGCGAGCTGATAACGTTGGCGCTGAGCGGGCCGGAGCGCCAATTGCCGCGGGCCCTGGCTCGCGACCCGGAAATCACCAAGACCGACATTTGGCTGCACCGGCTGGGCGCCGCTCACGACGGCCTGCGCGTGGTTCAGTTGACCGACATCCACCACAGTCTTTTCACGCCTCTCGAATACGTGCAGCGTGCCGTGCGCATGGCCAATCGCTTGCGTCCCGATCTGCTGGTGCTGACCGGCGACTACGTGACGCTCTCGCCCGCCTACATCTGGCCGGCGGCGCAGGCGCTGGGGAAACTGAGCGCGCGCTTGGGCGTCTTCGCGGTGCTCGGCAACCACGACTTCCGAGTTGATGCCGGCGAAACCACGCGCGCCCTTCGCGCCCAGCACATTCGCGTGCTTCGCAACGCCCACCATGCCCTGCGCACACGGGGCGACACGCTCTGGGTGGTGGGCGTGGATGACCTGTGGTCCGGCGAGGACGATTTGCCGGCGGCGCTGCGCTCCGTTCCCGCCCGCGATCCCAAGATATTGTTGTGTCACAACCCGCTCGGCATCCATCGCGCCTCGACCCACGGAATCGACTTCGTCATCTCAGGCCACACCCACGGCGGACAAGTGCGCCTGCCGGTGGTGGGGTCGCTGCGCGGCAACTCCAAGCTGGGCGAGCGCTTCATCGACGGCTGGAACCGCCTGAACGGCACGCAGATTTATATCAGCCGTGGCATCGGGAGATCCGTCGTTCCTCTGCGCCTCAACTGCCCTCCCGAAATTGCCTGCTTCCGCTTGCGCCGCCGGCTGCACTGAAAAGAAATTATGAATGATGAAGGCTGAATGATGAATGAAAAGCCGAGCGGGTTATTCCCTATTTGGACTTTTCGATGGCTGCGATCTTATCCACACGCTCCTGATGACGGCCGCCGGCAAATTCCGTGTCCAGCCAAACGCGGGTGATTTCGCGGGCGTCTTCCGGCCGGAGCATCCGCGCGCCCAGCGTCAAGACGTTCGCGTCATTATGTTCCCGGCTGCTGCGGGCGGTGGCGCGGTCGTAACACAAGGCGGCTCGAATCCCGCGGACCTTGTTGGCAACCATGGCCGAGCCGATGCCGACGGTGTCCACCACGATCCCGCGCCAAGCCTCGCCGCGCGCCACAGCTTGCGCCACGGCGAGCGCGAAATCCGGATAGTCCACCGCTTTGCTGGAGTCGGTGCCGAAATCCCGCACTTCGTAGCCCCAGTCCGACAAATGGCGCTTAAGAACTTCCTTCAGGTCAAAGCCTCCGTGATCGGCGCCGAGCGCTACCACGCGTGGCCCGGCAGGTTTTGCGGATGTTGCGCCGCTCGTCGCGGCCGATTCGTCGACACGAATCGCAACGCCCCGCGCCAGTGCGATCTCGCGCGCCCGGTCGGTGACGATTGTGCCCGGAGGCACGACGAGCTCACCCGCCGGCACGGCTTCGATATCGGCTCCGGTCAGCACTCGCCGCGACATCTTCTGCCTCTTCCGCCTGCCAGCGAATTCAATTTCAAAACGCAGCCGCCGGCACGCTTAGGTGTGGGGAACATCGATATCCTGAGGTCACGGTCGCCTGTGACAAAGACTTAACATTCGTTTCATCGGCGCTTCATATTCTACACGCTTAATACGACTTTCAAGTGAAACGATGATGGACTCAGACATTGGTGAGATCCGTTGGACAAGTCGATCTTGACAAAAGACCTCGAATGGGTATAAACAGGTCGTCAGTCAGAACTGAATCTTGCTAACGGGTTGTCCTTTGCGTCGGGAAGCGCGAACCCGGGGGCGCCACTTCATGCGAGGAGGAATGGAACTGTCTCGTGCGGCAAAGGGACTACTGTCCTTGTGTCTCGGATCAAACGGAACTTCGCGCATTGGATGGGCTAGTGCCGTTCCGAATTCTTGCGACTAATCCGCGTAAGCCCGATGGCGAGCCGATGCGGTGCAAAACAGAAGCGTAACGCATAGCCCTATTAAGTTGGAACGGCACTAGTTCACCGCTGCCAGAGACGCCGATGGCGCCGGATTTCTGGCGGGAGTACGAATCACGACCCCTTGTGACAGGGGTCACTGACCTCTTTGCGCTCGCGGGATGAGGTTTTAAGCGTCATGCGCGGCTCGGTGCGAGCCGGGTCGATTTCTGATAAACAGCCGGCCCGCGTCTGAGGGGAACGTGAACGCCGCTGGCGCAATGGTGTAAAATCCGGAGCAACTTTGCAGTTGTATTTGAGAAAAGGCCGTAGTGACATTTTGGCCAGCGAAACGCCGGGAAAATTGCAGTTCTTGTGTCCATGCGTCGCCTGTTGGTTCGCCTAGTTGCAGCACACTTCCAATCCTTGGAGGGAAGCCAATGAGAGTCTATGGAGGAGAGCTCTACAAGTCCAATGTGAGGTCCAAATCGCTGGGCAGCCAACTGCTGTGGCTGCTCCTGCTTTTGACCTTTGTGGGTTCCGTTGCGGCGCGTCACGCCGTGGCGCAGTCCACCACGGAGGGCGCCATTGGCGGCACGGTGTTTGACCCGAGCGCCGCGGTGGTGCCGGACGCACACGTGACCGTACACAATAATGGAACGAACGCCGAACAAGCGGCGACCACCGACGCCTCCGGCTACTATCGCGTAACCGGATTGCCGCCCGCCATCTACACCGTGACGTTCAGCGCCACGGGCTTCCAGACGTACAAAGCCGAGCAGGTGGTGGTGACCGTGGGCAGCGTCACCGAGCTTTCACCGCACCTCACGGTGGGCGCCGTGGGACAAACCGTCACGGTGACCGGTGAGGCGCCCCAGGTCAATACCACCTCGGCGGACTTTGCAAACACGCTCAACCAGACAGCCATCGCCAACTTGCCCATCCAGCGCCCGCGCTGGTCCAACTTCGCCCTGCTGACGCCAGGCGTGGTCAGTAACTACGATGGATTCGGCCTGCTGAGCTTCCGGGGAATCAGCGCGATCTTGAACAACAACACCATCGATGGAGCCGACAATAATCAAGCGTTCTTCTCCGAAGAGCGGGGACGTACGCGCATCAGCTATTCCAGCACGGAGGTGTCGATCCAGGAATTCCAGGTCAACACCTCAAACTACTCCGCTGAATATGGACGTGCTGCGGGGGGCGTGGTGAATACCGTCACCAAGAGCGGGACCAACAACTTCCATGGGGAGCTTTTCTACAAGAATCGCGAAAATGGCTGGGCTTCGCGCAACCCCTTTACAACCATCACTGAACCCAACGGTTCGGGGGGCTTTGCGCCCTATCCTTTCAAACCTGAGGATTCTTGGAACATTTGGGGCTTTGGAATCGGCGGGCCTATCGTCAAGGACAAACTCTTCTTCTTCTTGGCCTACGACGGGTTCAAGCGTACCTTTCCCGGAAACGCCGTGGCCAGCAGCCCCAGCGTCTTCTTCACGACTCCCGTGTCTGCCGCCACCCTCGCTGGTGCGGGAGGCACATGCACCGCCAAGAACAACACAAGCCCCGGCACGCTCTCAGCGAATGTCAACTCCAGCAAGAACGCGATATACGGGGGGAACACGAACGTCTATAACTCGACCGTGGGTGCCTGCGCCATTGCTGGGATTGTAGTGGAAGGTACTGCCAACCCGGCTTCGTATGCCACCGGGGTGACGGATTACAACAACGGGTTGGCCGGTCTGATCACCATGTTGGGTTCGAACGCCCGCACGGGAAAGCAGAGCATTTATTTCCCCAAGCTCGACTGGCAAATTAATCAAAAGAATCGCGCTTCCTTTGAAGTGAATCGGATGCGCTGGGCTTCACCCTACGGCGTTCAGACCCAGGTGACCAACAGTTACAGCAACGGCGCCGCTTTCGGAAATGACTACGTTCAAGACACCTGGGGCGTGGGCAAGCTGGATACCTTCTTCACCCCGACGATCTCGAACGAGCTTCGCTACCAAATCGGCCGCGATTTTGAGTTTGAAAGCGCTCCGCCCCCCGCCCCTTACGAGATTAACGAGCTTCAAACAACCAGCGCGACCTCAAGCACCTATCCGTCCTGGACCAATTACTCCAATCCTTTTGGTATTCCGACCTATGTCACCCTGACCAATGGGTTCAATTTTGGGGAGCCGTATTACGATACGCGTATTTCGTATCCCGACGAGCTTCGGAACCAGATAGCCGACACAGCGACATGGGCGCATGGCAATCACACCCTCAAGTTCGGCGGGGACTTCAGCCGCGTCCGCGACAAGATCCTGGATATCTACCAGCAGAATGGCCAGTTTGGTTACAGCAGCATGTCAGCCTACTTGGAGGACCTCTATGCGCCGGCTGCGTGCAGTGGACATCCTTGCGCCACGAATTATTCCAGCTTTGCCCAGGGTTTCGGTCCTCTGGGGTTTACCATTGCCACCGACGATGTGGCGTTCTTCGCACAGGACGACTGGAAGGTACGGCCGCGCCTTTCCCTTTCTTTCGGCTTGCGCTGGGAATATGAGCATCTTCCTGCTCCACTGTTCCCCAACCCTGCCGTTCCTGCCACCACCCAAATGCCCGAGCCCAAGACGAACTTTGGTCCGCGGATTGGCTTTGCGTGGGACGTGTTCGGCGATGGCAAGACGTCCGTGCGCGGAGGAGCTGGCATCTACTACGGGCGAATCACGAATGGCGTGATCTTCAGCGTCGTGACCGAGAGCGGCCTCATCCAAAACGGTGTTCTAACTGGCCAGCCGAGCTTCAGCTTTAGCAGTGCCTCAAAAGGCGGACCGTATTTCCCGGAGGTCCTGGCCTCTTCACCCAGCAGCGCCGCGGCCAAGCCTGCGATTCTTTACTTCAACCCGAATTACAAGAACCCACAGATTGACGAGGTGGACTTGGCGGTCGAGCGGAACGTGGGTTGGAACACCGTTGTGTCCGTGAGTTACATCGGGAGCTTTGGACACTTCCTGCCCCAGTACACCGATGACAACATCGCCCCCGGAACGAATGCGGCGGGCGCCGGTTCAACCCTCACCTATTTTGTCGCCGGCGGAGGTCCGATCAAAGTCCCGACGTACACCACTACCTTCTTTGCCTATCGGCCCAACCCCAATTACGCCCAGATGCTCGACATCTTTGGCACCAACTCGAATTATAATGGTTTGGTCATTCAGGCAAACCACCGGCTGAGCAAATCCGTTCAGTTCAACGCCAATTACACTTGGTCGCATAACCTGGACTATAATCCTTCCGCCGGCACACTCTACACGGCGAGCAGCGGCTTCAACATGTTCGCCCCCAATGACATTGGCGATGAATATGGCAACTCCAGCAACAATGTTCCGAGTCGTTTTGTCGTCAACATGGTCCTCAACTCACCCTGGCACGTAGCAGGGCCCTTGAGATACCTTGCCAACGGCTGGCAGATGTCTCCCATCTTCCAGGCGCAGACCGGGCTTGCCTATGGGGTGGGTACCAGCGGCTCGGCCCCGGGAATACTGGGTAATGGAGGCGGAATTAACGGCTCGGACGGGTCCTTCCGCATTGACATACCTGGACGTAATACCTTCAAGGAGCCCAGCGTGCAGAACTTGGATTTGCGCCTCTCCAAGACCTTTCCCATCACGGAAAAAGTCAACCTGGAATTGCTGGGCGAAGCGTTTAACCTCTTCAACCACTATAACGTGACAGGGGTAGGTACCACCGGGTATATCGTTTCGAAGAGTGGAACCATTACAGACACCGCCGGCGCTACGCAAAATTGCTCCAACGCTACACCCTGCCTGAGCTACAGCACCTCGTTCACTATCCCGAGCAGCGCTAACAGCAACTTTGCCTATTCGACGCGGCAAATCCAGATCGGACTGCGCTTGAAGTTTTGAGTGGTTTCGTCTTCTGAAATCTAACGCGGCGGCTTCGGCCGCCGCGTTTTTTTGCCTCCAACGAGGTTCGCGCCTGAAGCGTGGTTCGGCGGACACCGGCTGGCACGGACTCTGCTGGTTGACGATCCAAAACCTGGGCGAGTTTCCTGTCGTGCGTCGAAATTCGTGGTAAATCCGCAAAACTTCTGGTATACCCTCACACTCGACACAGGCTCATGGATTTTCCCGAACTGATCCGAAAGAAGCGTGACGGCCAGCCTCTGGCGCGGGAGGAGATTTTTGACTTCGTCCAGCGCTACACGCGCGGGGAGATTCCGGACTACCAGTGCTCCTCTCTGTTGATGGCGATTTTCTTTCGCGGGCTGAGCCGCCAGGAGACTGCCGACCTCACTGAGGCCATGATGCGCTCCGGAGAGGTGCTCGACCTTTCGGAATTCCCGCAGCCCAAGGTCGACAAACACTCGACCGGCGGCGTGGGCGACAAAACGTCGCTGGTGGTCGCTCCCGTGGCGGCAGCGGGCGGCCTGGTGGTCCCCATGATTTCGGGCCGCGGCCTGGGGCACACCGGCGGAACGCTCGATAAGCTGGAGTCCATCCCGGGATTTAACCCACGCCTTTCGCTCGCGGAGTTTCGCCGCGTTCTCGGCGTGTGTGGAATGGGACTGATCGGCCAGACCGAAGCGCTGGCGCCCGCCGATCGCAAACTCTATGCCTTGCGCGACGTGACGGCGACGGTCGAGTCCATGCCTCTCATCTCGGCCTCGATTATGAGCAAGAAGCTCGCCGAGGGCATTGACGGCTTGGTGCTCGACGTGAAGACCGGTTCCGGCGCGTTCATGAAAACACTGGAAGATTCGCGTGAGCTGGCATCACGCATGGTGGAGATTGGCGCGGCATTCAAGAAAAAAGTGGCGGCGGTCATCACCGACATGAGCCAACCGCTCGGGAATGCCGTCGGCAATGCGCTTGAGGTGATCGAATGCATCGAGACGCTCAAGGGTCGCGGCCCGCATGATTTGGTGCAGCTCAGTCGCGAACTCAGCGCGCAGATGTTCATCGTCGGGGCCGTGGAGAAATCGATCGATGCCGCTCGCGCCAAGTTCGACTCGCTAATGGCATCGGGAAAGCCCCTGGAAACCCTGGCTCGCACCATCGCCGAGCAGGGCGGAGACGCGGGGGTGGTCGAAGATTATTCCCGCCTGCCATCGGCCCGGCAGGAAGATTCGATCGTTGCATGGGAAGACGGCTGGGTATCCGGTCTCGAGGCGTTCAGCATCGGGCGAGCATCGATGGTTCTCGGCGCCGGCCGCGAGCGATTGGACTCGGTGATCGATCCGGGCGTGGGCTTGGTCTTCGAGAAGAAAGTGGGTGACCGCGTCAGCGCCGGCGAGCGCCTGTGTATTTTGCTCGCCAATGACGAATCGCGTTTGGCGCGCGCTCGCGCGATGTTGCGTGCCGCGATTTCGATTTCGCCCGAACCGGTCGCAGCACCGCCGTTGATTTTGGAAAAATTAGAAAGCAGAAATTAGAAATTAGAAAGCAGAAGTGCTCTCTCGCTGGTTTTTTGATTTTCTTCTGATTTCTAGTTTCTGATTTCTGATTTTAGAAAAATGTATCGACTTGTTCCACTCCTCGGCATCCTCACCATCCTGGGTATTGCTTTCCTCTTGTCGAAGAATCGCCGGGCCATTCGCTGGCGCGTCGTCGGATGGGGCCTGGGATTGCAGTTGCTGGTGGCGCTCTTTGTGCTGCGTACCGGGCCGGGCTACTGGCTCCTGGGGAAGATTTCGGCGGGCGTGAACCAATTCCTCAATTATTCGTTTGCCGGATCGAGCTTTGTCTTCGGGCCGATGGGTGATCCCAAAGGCCAGTACGGATTCATTTTCGCGTTCCAGGCCCTTCCGTTGATCATCTACGTGGCGTCATTTTTTTCTTTGCTTTACTACCTGCGCGTCCTGCCGTTCCTCGTGCAGTTGGTCGGGAAGCTGATGTTCAAGCTCATGGGGACGAGCGGCGCGGAATCCCTGGAAGTGGCGGCGAGCATTCTGATGGGACAGACCGAGGCGCCGCTGGTGATCCGCCCTTATCTTGCCGAACTGACCCAGTCCGAGTTGATGACCATCATGACCGCGGGCATGGCCCACATCGCCGGATCGGTGATGGGCGCTTATATTCTTTTTGGCGCCGAGGCTCGCCACCTTCTGACCGCCGTCGTGATGACGGCTCCAGGCACCATCCTGATTTCCAAGATGCTGGTTCCGGAAACCGGCGTCCCCAAGACGGCGGGCGAAGTCAAGTTGCTGCTTGAGAAAAAAGACGTCAATGTCCTCGATGCCATTTCCCACGGCGTGACCGACGGCTTGTTCTTGGCGCTCAATGTGGCCGCGATGCTCATCGCTTTCATCGCGCTCGTTTATCTTTCGAACGGCATCCTGAGCCTTGCGCATACCAAGCTGGAGAGCATCTTCGGTTACGCGCTGGCGCCCGTGGCGTGGCTCTTGGGCGTCCCGTGGCAGGACGCGATGAAGGTCGGCAATCTGATGGGCGTGAAGGTGGTGATCAACGAGTTCGTGGCCTTCTCTATGCTCGGCCCGCTCAAGGGCCACATCGCTGACAGGTCTTTTACCATTGCCACTTACGCGCTGTGTGGGTTCGCCAACTTCTCTTCCATCGGAATTCAAATCGGCGGAATCGGATCTCTGGCTCCCACTCGCAAGCGCGACTTGGCGCGTCTCGGTTTTCGCGCTCTTCTCGCCGGGACGCTGGCCAACTATCTGGCCGCGGCGATGGCAGGGCTTTTGTTGTAAATTAGAAATCAGAAAGCAGAAATCAGAAGCCAGAGTCTTGCGGGGGATGATTGGATCTCCTGTTTTTGGCCTCCGACTTGTTGATTCTGATTTCTAATTTCTGATTTTACTTATGCCGAAACTTCCGGGCTACGACGAAGCGCAGAGGGCGGCGCGCTTTCTCGCGTCGCGGTGGCGCGAGCGGCCGCGGGTGGGCATTATTCTTGGCTCGGGGCTGGGCGACGTGGTGAGCCAAGTTCGCGACGTTCGAAAAATCCCATACAAGGCGATCCCATTCTTTCCGAAGCCAAGTGTCGAGGGCCACTCAGGGGTTCTGCATCTTGGGCGATGGGGAAGCACGCCGGTTGCTCTCATGGAAGGGCGGATGCACTTTTACGAAGGTTATGCTCCGGCCGAAGTCGTATTTCCGACGCGGGTCTTGATCTTGGCCGGAGTCAAAACTCTGCTCTTGACGTGCGCGGCCGGAGGGATTGCCCCGCAAGCAGCGCCCGGCAGCTTCATGATCTTCTCCGACCACCTCGGCTACCAGGGGACGAATCCTCTCGCCGGCGCGCACGATCCGCGCTGGGGGCAGCGATTCGTCGATTTCAGCCACGCTTACGATCCGGAACTCAAGAAAAAAGCCCGGACTGCGGCGCGAGCCTTGGGGCTGAAGTGCTTCGAGGGCGTCTACGTTGCCCTCCTGGGACCGAACTACGAAACGCCGGCAGAGATTCGGGCTCTGGCAAGACTGGGCGCGAGTGCCGTTGGTATGTCCACGGTTCCCGAGGTGATGGCCGCGCGGCAGATGGGCGCCCGAGTTTTGGCCATCGCCACCATTTCCAACCGCGCCGCGGGGCTAAGTCGACAGCCGTTGAGTCACCAAGAAGTCCTTCAGGTTGGCAAGCAGGCCGCAAAGAATCTGGCGCGACTCTTCGACGTCATCCTCCCGGGCCTCTGACCACCGTGGCATCGCAGGGGTCCGCATTGCCCTACGCTCCAGCAGAAAGCAGAAGCTGCCCTCGATGAGGTTTTCTTCTGGTTTCCACTTTCTGATTTCTAGTTTGACTTCAGTCTTTCAGTTTGGGTTTATTGGCGTCGGCTTTCTGCTTTATCATTTTCAGGGCCATGCCGCGGACGACCTCGGCGACATTCTTATTCAGCAGGAGGCCCTTCAGGTCGCGATCGTTTAATCGATTGAGCAAATGGAGGCCGACGTCGATCGGGCTGCGGGGATTGTTGATGAGCTGTCGCACCACCGCGTAACTCTTCATAAATTTGCGGTTCGTCGAGATGAGCCGCAGCACTTCTTCGGTCACATTCTTCATGGAAGCGATGTTTTCAATTTCCTGGTCGGTGAGTTTGGGTGATCCCAGGACGGCGCGGGCGACGAGCTTGTTCGAGTCCCGAATCAGCAACAGGCGTTCTTCCATGTTGCCGGTCAGCGCCGCCTTGATTTTTTCCGAGGGCGTCATGGCGTTGATCTTTTGCAGCAGCGTCACGCGCTGCCTATTGCCCTTCTCTTCGGGCGCAGGCTCGATCGGTGTGGGAGCAGGAGGCGGGGCTGCTCCTGACTCATTCGCAGCCGCCGGATGCAAGGCTTGAAGCGAAGCGCGAATATCATCCGGGAGCCGGGGGTTTTTGAGCAACGCCTCGGCCAGATCCTGGCGTGTCGGGGCCAGGTGTATCACGACAAAATCCAGAACGGCGGGCGACGTTGTGGGGTTGGAGAGGGCCTGCTGAAGTTCCAAGGCGTCCAGGGCCTGGAGAGTGTAGAACGCCGTATTGCGGATGGTCTCGTCGCGGTCTTCCGAAAGCAGGGCGAGGATTTCAATCTTTTCTTCGAGCGAAACCGGCAGTTCGCCCGCGGCTCCTTTTCGGCGGATGACGTCGGGAGCCTTGCCCTCGCGCAGTGAGTCAACGATTCGTGCTGGAATAGCTCGCTCCTCAGGGATTCGTAGGGGCAGGCCTTGTGCCTGCCCTTGGGGGCACCCACGAGGGGTGCCCCTACGGATTCCGCAAGTCGTCACGCGTCACATGGACCTTCTTCACTTCGCCGCGGTGCCCCAGTGGTTTCAGCGTTTCACCGTTCAGTGTCAAAATGATGCCCTGGGCGTTTCCGGTGATCACGTCGAAAGACTTTGTCGCCTTGAAAGTCTGGATGTCATTGGGCTTGAGAATCCTTTGCAGAACGGTCTTTCCATCCGCGTCGACAGCCACCCACGCTTGCTCGCTGGCTGCCACCTGCAACACCAAGTTTGAATCGGCTTCGCCCGCCTTGCCGCCCGAAGGCGCGCCAGGCGTGGCGAGAGGAGGTGGCTTCGAGGCGTCCTGTGGCTTCGGATTCGCTGTGCCTTGTCCTGCTTCGGGCGCGCGTGGAGTGGCGGGTTGCGATGTCGTTGCCGTCGCTGACATCGCGGGTTGCGATGTCGTTCCCGCCGTTGGCAGCGCAGGTTGAGCTAAAGTGGGTGACGTCGCTGTGGGCACCGCCGGCGCTGTGGATGCCTGCTGCGACGCGCTTGACGCGGGCGGTGCAGTGCGGCTCGCGCTCGATACGCTCACCGGCGATTCGACGGCGCGGCGCGAATACCGGAACAGCGCATACCCGCCCGCCAAGAGCAGGACTGCAATCAACAGCCCCAGGACTGTCGTCCTCGAACTCTCCTTGGCTGGCTTCGGTTTGCTCCGGGTGAGGCGGCTGAGGTCAACTTCTTCACTGGGGGGCGCTACAGCCTGGTATTCGCCGATTACGGTCTCTTCGTCCAGACCCAGATATCGGGCATAAGCTCGAATAAAGCTGCGCGTGAAAATGCCGCCCGGAAGCTTGGAGAATTCCTCAGCTTCCAGAGCTTGAAGCGAGCGGATACTGATCTTGGTCGCGCCCGCGATCTCTTCCAGCGGGACTCCGCGCATCTCGCGTTCCCGCCGCAGGTTAGCACCAAACGAAGCCATCGCGATATGTGTTTCCTAACGGTCTCGCCACCCGTCAAACCGAGCGGCAGCGAAGAATCGAAGGTATTGATTCCAGGCAAGGGCGAGATACTTCGCTTCGCTCAGCATGGCATTATTGGCACTTTTCGTCAGCCCGCCAGAGTCTCCTCTCTGGATGATATTGCTACGTCCAGAGGAGTGTCAAATGTTTTGGGGGAAGCGACTTGCCCCGCGCCGCCAGAGACTTGCCAATGCGCTTGAGGGGTACCCATCGCTCTCTCGGCGGCCAGGCACGGAAAAATAAGTTGTAAAGGACAGCGGAATGGTTTACAAAATGAAGGAACCGGCTTACAGGTAGCCCGTGATGGATACTAATCAAGAAATTACCGACCTGAAGAGTCAAATAGAGCGACTGTCTCTCTTCCACGAGGTTGGGAAGACGCTCGCCTCCACGCTCGAGTTGCAGAAAATCCTGGAAACCATCATGGAGAAGATCAGCGATTTTCTCCACCCCGACACTTGGTCGCTGCTCATGGTGGACGAGAAGACGGACGAACTCTACTTCGAGATCGCCATTGGGGCTGGCGCCCAGAACCTGAAAGACCTTCGGCTCAAAAGGGGCGAAGGCATTGCGGGCTGGGTGGCCGAGCACGGCGAGCCGGTGTTGGTGGAGGACGCTAAGACGGACGTGCGATTCTCCTCTAAGTTCGACGAGGTGACCCACATGGCCACCCAGTCGGTGGTGTGTGTGCCGATCAAGGGCCGCGAAAAAGTCCTCGGCGTCATCGAGTTGGTCAACTGCCTATGGAAGGGCAGCTTCAAGAGAGAAGATATTCCGGTCCTCAAGAACCTGGCCGACTATGCCGCCATCGCGCTGGAGAACGCGCGATATGTCCAGCGCATCCAGGAACTAACCATCACCGACGATTGCACCGCCCTTTACAACGCCCGCCATCTTCATTTCGTGCTCGACGCCGAGATCTACCGCTCCAGCCGTTACAATTACGAGTTCTCTGTCATCTTCATTGACCTGGATCATTTCAAGCAGGTGAATGATACTTTCGGCCACCTCGTCGGATCGAAGCTCCTCTGGATGATCGGTGACGTCATCAAGGGCCACCTTCGCCTCATCGACTACGCCTTCCGCTACGGCGGCGACGAGTTCGTCGTCCTCCTACCACAAACTTCCAAGGAGAGCGCCCTGTTGGTGGTGCGGCGTATCAAAGAGCTGCTCAATTCCAAAGTCTTCTTCGCCGAAGACAACCTGAACATCAAGGTGACTGCAAGCTTCGGCGTCGCCTCGTTCCCGAGCGACGCTCGCACCCGCAAGGACATCCTCCGCATGGCCGACGAGGCCATGTACCTCGTAAAGAACACCACACGCAACAATATTGCCTTGGCCGGCGAAGGCATTCGGCTGTAGAAGGCAGAAGACAGCCGGCAGCAGAATTCAAATCAGAAATCAGAAATCACAACTCGGGCAAAAGCGTCTGAGAAGCCGGTCTCTGCTTTCTGCCTTCTGCTCACTTGCGCCACTCCAGCAATCGTGTTACGTTCTAGCCCGCTCGTTTCTTCTGGAATTAGGGAGGATGCATGTCGCAAGAGGCGCTGGGGATGATCGAAACGAAGGGCTTAGTGGGCTCCATCGAGGCTGCCGACGCGATGGTGAAGGCCGCCAATGTAGTGCTGATCGGCAAAGAGTATATTGGCGCCGGCTACGTCACGGTCATGGTGCGCGGCGACGTGGGTGCGGTGAAGGCCGCCACCGACGCCGGTGCTGCCGCGGCGAGGCGCGTGGGCGAACTGATCAGCGTGCATGTCATTCCGCGCCCTCATAGCGAAGCGGAGAAAATCCTTCCGGGAGGCTCGCTCTCCGGCAAGAAATCCTCGACCGGATGAAGGAATTGAGCCATTGAATCATTGAGTCATTGAATCATTGCTCTGACACCGGCATCGGGCCACGGACGACTGACAACGCGTGGGCTCTTTCAATGGCTCAATGAATCAATGAATCAATGATGCAATTCCATGCCTTTGGATCGAGATCTCGAGTCCATCCAGGAAGCTCGCCGGCTGGTTGAGAAGGCCGCCGAGGCCCAGAAGATTCTCGAACAGTTCACCCAGGAAAAGATTGATGCGGTGGTGAAAGCCTGCGCCGAGGCGGCGCAGCAGAACGCCGAGGCCCTCGCCCGCCTGGCGGTGGAAGAGACCACGTACGGCGTCGTCGCCGACAAGGTGACCAAGAACCTGTTTGCTTCGCGCGACGTTTACAACGCCGTGAAGGACATGAAGACTGTGGGCGTGATCCGCGAAGACAAGGAAAACGGTGTGGTCGAGATTGCCGTGCCGGCAGGAGTGGTGGCCGCCATCATCCCGACCACGAATCCGACTTCCACCGCCATTTTCAAAACCCTGATTTCCCTGAAGGCGCGCAACTCGGTGGTGATGAGCCCGCACCCGAACGCCGTCAAATGCATTCGTGAGAGCGCACGCATCTTGCATGAGGCGGCGATCAAGGCCGGCGCGCCCGAGGGTTCGATCGCTTGCCTCAGCGCGCCCACCAACGAGTCCACCCAGGAGCTGATGCGCCACCGGCTGACCTCCATCATCCTGGCCACGGGCGGCACCGGGCTGGTGCGCGCCGCTTACAGCTCGGGCAAGCCGGCGCTGGGCGTGGGGCCGGGCAACGTTCCCTCTTACATTCACAGTTCGGCCAACATTCCCAAAGCGGTGGCCGACGTCCTGACCGGAAAGTGTTTTGACAATGGCACGCTCTGCTCGTCCGAGCAGCACATGGTGGTGGACGCCGCCATCGCGCCGCAGGTGAAGGGCGAGGCCGAACGCCAGGGCGGCTTCTTCCTCAGCGCCCAGCAGGCGGAGGCGGTGGCGGGCGTGCTCATCCTGCCCAATTTCCGCGTCAACGCCAAAATGGTCGGCCAATCGGCGGAGCGGATCGCGCGCGAAGCCGGCTTCTCCGTGCCCGCCGGAACGCGCGCCCTGATCGCGCCGCTCGAAGGCATCGGAAAAGAGCACCCGCTCTCCGCCGAGAAGCTCTCGCCGGTGCTGTCCTTCTATGTGGTCCAAGACGCTCGCGAGGCCTTGGACGTCTGCGACCGTCTTCTGCGCTTCGGCGGCATGGGTCATACCATGTCCATCCACGCCCGCGATGAGAAAGTGATCCGCGAATTCGCCCTGAGCTTGCACGCTTTCCGGATGATCGTGAACTCGCCGGCTTCCCACGGTTCCGTAGGCTACACCACGAGGCTCTTTCCTTCCATGTCGCTGGGTTGCGGCACGCTGGGCGGCAACATTACCACTGACAACATCTCGCCCATGAACCTGCTGAACATCAAGCGTCTGGCCTACGAGCGCGCGCCGGTGAACCGCGAAGATGGGACGGCATTGCCCGAGCGCACCCGCGCCCACGGCCTTCAGGCTCGGCGCGCGCCTGCCATGCCGGCCACCCCGGCGCCCACACCGGTGTCCGTCAGAGTCGGAATGATCGCGTCGCCCGCGGCGCCGCGTCGGCCGGAAGACCGCGCTGAAATTGCCCGGCTCGTTCAACGATTTGTCGGAACGGCTCATCGCGCCTCGAGTGCGCCGGCGGGAGCGCCGGCACCGGTCTCGGCCGGCTCCGAGCCACGCCCCGCGACCCCTGAGCCCCACGGCAGCAACGGCCGAGCGCCACGCCCCGTGGACTTTGTCAGCGAGGATGACGTGCGCACCGCACTCAAAAAGGGCGAGAAGATCCTCGTCGGCCCACGCACGATCATCACCCCTTCCGCCCGCGACCTCGGGGAGCCCCACGAAGTGTTTGTCCGCAAATAGCGGGGGCACGTTATGCTGAAAAACTTGCCAAAAACCGTTGTTGCATGGGCGCTGTGTTCGGCCTGTGCAGCCGTATTGCGGGCGCAGATTCCCATGGCGGGACCGCCGTACGTGCCGGGCGAATTCACTCCGGTTTTGGGCGCGGGCGCTCAGTATGAGTTCACCTCAATGGACGGCACCAAAACACATTGGACTTTCGCGGTAGTCGGAAAGGAGCGCGTGCAGCGTAAGGATGCCTACTGGTTGGAGGCGCGCGTTGTGGAAGGAAAGCGGGCTGGGCCAATCACCGATTCACTCATCTTGACGCAGGGGAAGAATCAAGGCACGGTGCGCGTGGTCGTGCAGGAGCCTGACACCTTACCCACCGAGATCCCAGTTTTCCCGGCGAAGGAAAACGCGAAACGCGGGTTTGATTCTGGCCTGCGGGACAACGGCTTGGGAGAAAAGGCCGGAACGGAGACGATCACGACGCCGGCCGGCACATTCGAGTGCGAGCACTACCGTGGAGATGCGTACGCAGGAGGAGGCGACGTTTGGATCTCTGCCAGCGTCACGCCCTTCGGCGTGGTCAAGTGGACGCCCGCGCCACAATCGACCGCGGGAATCGCATCCGTCGTGCTCGAAAAGGTGCTGGTGAACGAAAAGTCGCAGATGTGGTTCGCACCGCATTTTGGCGTTTGGTGGAAATAACCGATCTTGAGCGCGCCACAAAAGAACTCGAGAGCCTGGAGAAATCCTGGAGAAAATAGCATGGACGCCGGCATCCGAACTCAGGACTTGCGCAAGGTCTATACTGCACCGCCGCCCATTGCGGCGCGCGGCGCGCCCTTGATTCCCGGCGCGCGACGAGGGCGCAAGCAAAAGAAATACGAAGTCGTGGCGCTGGATGGAATTTCTGTTGAAGTCAGGCCCGGCGAAATTTTCGGGCTGCTGGGCCCTAACGGCGCAGGCAAATCGACGACGGTCGGCATTTTGACCACACGCGTGCGGCCCACGAGCGGCCAGGCCTGGGTGGGTGAAAACGACGTCTGGAATCCGCGCCAGCAGCTCGCCGTGAAGCGCGCCATTGGCGTGGTGGCGCAGCGTCCGAACCTGGACTTCGCGCTCACGGCGCGCGAGATCCTGCTTTTCCATGGCGCCTACTTCGGCATCCCTCCGGTGGAGCGCGCCCAGCGTGCCGGCGAGCTGCTCGAGCGGTTCAAGCTCACCGACCACGCCGACCGCATGCCCATTGGCTTTTCGGGCGGGTTGATGCAACGCCTCTCGATTGCGCGCGCCATGATGCACGACCCCCAGGTGTTGTTCCTCGACGAGCCGAGCGCCGGCCTCGACCCGCAGACCCGCCTGCTGCTGTGGGAAATTGTTCGGGAGTATAACCGTCGCGGCAAAACCATACTTCTTACCACCCACAACATGGAAGAAGCCGACGCGATGTGCCATCGCATCGCCATCATCGATCACGGCCGCACCATCGCCCTGGGAACTCCCAAGGAACTGAAGACCTCCATCGCCGGCGCGTACTTGCTGCGCCTGCGTTTCGGCTCCACGCCGCCGGAGTTGCTGAAGGGCCTCGAGACCCTCGCCGGAGTGCGCGAAGTCCGCGCCGTGGACAGTGGCGCCGACCTCTACGCCGATCGCGGCGGGTCACTGATTCCGGAGATCGTCAATCTCGCGGCCCAGTCGAGTGTGGAAATCCACGACGTTCACATCTCGGAGCCGAGCCTCGAGAACGTCTTCTTGCACCACACCGGAAGGAGCCTGCGCGAATGAACTGGCAGACCTTCGTGGCCCTCTTGGCGCGCGACGCGCGCGTGGCGCGGCGAAACTTCGTGCGCGTAGTCGTGATGAATCTGCTGCAGCCTTTGCTTTTCGTCTTTGTTTTCGGCGTGGTGATGACGCGCAGCGGGCTCACGGCCGGAGCCTACAGGAGCCTGCTGCTGCCGGGCATCATTGCCATCAGCATGGTGATGTCGGGTATCCAGGCCGTGGCCATGCCGCTGATCGCCGAGTTTCAGTTCACGCGCGAAATCGAAGACCGCCTGCTGGCGCCGATCGATGTCACTTGGGTGGCGGTCGAGAAAATCATTGCCGGCATGTTGCAAGCCATGGTAGCGGGGTTGGTGGTAGTGCCTGCCGGATGGCTGATGATGCGCGCCGGCCTGGGTCTGTCGTTTGGAGCGCCGCTCACCTTTCTCGTTGTCGTCTTGCTCGTGGCGTTGTTCTCAGCCGCTGGAGGGTTGCTCCTGGGTTGTAGCGTCGGGCAGACGGAAATCGGCCTGATGTTTAGTTTGGTACTCGCCCCCATGATTTTCTTCGGCTGCGCGTATTATCCCTGGAGCGCGCTGGCGAGTTTCCCTATCCTGCAAAAAGTGGTACTGGTGAATCCACTGGTCTACGCCAGCGAGGGCCTGCGCGGCACGCTGGTGCCGCAGTATCCGCACTTGCCGATGGTGATCGTCATCGCCGCCATGGCGCTCGTGGACGTGTTCCTGGTGGCCGCCGGGCTGCGCCGGTTCCAAAAGAAGGCAGTAAGCTGACACCTGCGCGTAGGGCCGGGCCACCTTCGCCACCGGCTGTCCGAAGTGGGTGGTCAACACGGGTTTGGGGTGCGCCGAACCCGCTCCAGAGGCGCGAGGCACGCGGCCTTGCAACCAGCTTTCTCCTCTGGCACCATGAAGTGTAATCCATGCGCTGGCAGCTCGCCACGGCTGACGACCAAGCGGTTTCGGTTCTCGCTCGCCAACTGAACGTGCCGTTGCTCTTGGCACGCCTGTTAGTGCTGCGCGGCATGGAAGCGCCCGAGGCGGCGGCAGCATTTCTCAACCCCAATCTGCGCCAGCTTCATGATCCGTACCTGATGGCCGGCATGGACGCGGCAGTCGAGCGGCTGCGCCGGGCCGTGGAGCGTCAAGAGAAGATTCTGATTTACGGCGACTATGACGTCGACGGCACGATGGCCGTCGTCGTGCTCCTCACCGCGCTGCGGTCGCTGGGCGCCAAAGTTGACACACACATACCGCATCGCCTCCTGGACGGCTACGGCATGCGGGTGCCCGTCATCGAGCAGGCCGCGGAGCAGTCTTATTCCGTGGTGCTGAGCGTGGATACGGGTATCCGCGAGCACGAAGTCATCGAACGGGGGCGAGCGCTTGGCGTCGATTGCATCGTGACAGATCATCACCTGCCCGGCGACCACTTACCACCGGCCTTTGCCATCCTCAATCCGCGCCGACTGGACTGTAACTACCCTGAGAAGGAGCTCTCCGGCGTGGGGGTGGCGTTCAAGCTGGTGCAGGCGCTGCTCGCCCAGCGCGGCAACGGCCCTTCCGACCGGCTGCTTCAGTCTTACCTGAAAATGGTCGCTATCGGCACCATCGCGGACGTGGTGCCGCTCACGGGGGAGAATCGCGTCATTGCCCATTTCGGGCTTCAAGGTTTGTCAAAACCGGTCCACCCTGGCCTGTGCGCGCTGCTGACCGAAGCCGGGCTCAATGAGCGGGAGATCAGCGCGGGCGATGTGGGCTTCCGTATTGCGCCCCGCCTGAATGCCGCCGGGCGAATGGAAAACGCCCGCGACGTCATCGACCTGTTCACTACGTCTGACGCGGGCGTGGCGCGCGAGATCGCGGCGCGGCTCGAAGGCTTAAATCGCGAACGTCAGCGCGTGGAGAACGAAATCCTTTTCCGCGTCGAGGAGTCGCTGAAGCAACATCCCGAAAAGGCCAACGCCCATGCCCTCGTTGTTTCCGGGGAGGGCTGGCACCGCGGGGTTATCGGCATCGTGGCGCAGCGCCTGGCGGATCGTTATCACCGCCCCGCCCTGGTCATTGGCGTCGAACAAGGCGTCGGGCAGGGCTCGGGGCGATCCATTGCCAAACTTCATCTCCTTCAGGCGCTCAGCAAAGTCAGTGATCTATTCGATCGTTACGGCGGGCACGCGCAGGCAGCCGGCTTCACCCTTGCCGCCGAGCGCATCGGCGAGCTGGAGCGACGGATGGAGGAATATTGTCGAACTGTGCTCGGAGCGGACGATCTCGAGCCGGCGCTGCGCATCGACGCGGAAATCAGCCTGGAACAAATCGACGAAAGTCTGTTTGAGGAACTCCATAGGCTAGAGCCGTGGGGTTACGGCAATCCAACTCCTGTTCTTGTGGCGCGCGGGGTCCGGGTTCTGGAGCCGCCGCGCGTGCTCAAAGAAAAGCATCTAAAATGGAGGGTGACTCAAGGAGGCAAATCGTTTGACGCCCTCGGTTGGGGCTGGGCGGAACGGTATCCGCTGCCGGCGGTCAACCGGCCGGTAGACCTCGCGTTCACTCTAGATGAGAATGTGTATCAGGGGAACAGGACTTTGCAGCTTATAGTGAGAGATATCCAGAGCCTGACGTCGACGTAGAGTGGAATTTGCGATTGGTGATTTCTGATTGAACAATCGCCAATCACCAATCGCAAATCACAAATTTCATGGGATCTCCAAGCCTTATCCAGCAAGCGCATCAACGAAGGAAGCGGATCACCGGTGTGGTGGGCGGCGCATTGGCCGTGGCGATTCTGGTAGTGGCCGTAGCCTACTGGCGGAGCCCTGAGCGCCGCGCGCGCCCCGTTGCTCCGCCGCCACCCGTGCCCACCAACGTGAATCGCCAGCTCTCCGGATACACCTACACGCGCTCCGAGGAAGGCCGCCGGATTTTCTCCATCCATGCGAACCGCACGGTGGCTTTCAATCAGAGCGATTCGACGGTGCTGGAAGGAGTCTACGTGGAGGTGTTTGGCACGTCCGGCGCTCGTCACGATGTGCTGCGCACCGAACGCTGCGACTACAACCCGGATTCCCAGGAGTTCTTCGCCGCCGGCAAAGTGAGCATTCAACTCAATGACCTCGCGAGCGACGCCTCCGCCGCCGGCCTGGCGTCTCCCTGGGGTGGCGGACGGAGACCGCTTCCCGTTTTCCTCGAAACGTCGAAGGTCTCCTTCAAGCAGGAGGGGAGCGTCGCCGAGACCACCGAGCCCGTGAAATTCCGTGCCGCCAACGCTTCGGGCACGGCCAAGGGACTCTCCTACCTTCCTCGGACCGGAGCGTTGGAACTCGAAAAGGATGTCGTTCTTAACTTGCAGCCGCGGGGCGGCCCTACGCCCCAGCCGCCGGTGACCCTCACCGCCAGTCGGCTACGATTCGACAAAGACAAGAACGAGGCGACTCTGTCGGGGCCGATCGAGATTATCCAAGGTACCCGCCGCGTTTCAGCCGGCGCGGGGACGATTCTGTTGGAGGGTGGCCACCGCGTCAGCCAGGCGTGGCTCGAAGATGGCGTGCACGCCGTCGACAAGTCCGAAGCCCGCAGCATGGACATCGGCGCGCAGCGGATCCAGGCAGAGTTTGACCCTTCCGACGGCCACTTGAAAAACCTTCATGGAGAAGGCCACGTTGAGGGTGAAACCAGGAGCGCGGGGAGAGTGTCGCACCTCTCGGCTGAATCGTTCGAATTAGCTTTTGCCGGAATGCACCCGCAACCCGTGAACGGAAGGGTATCGGGAAATGCCAATCTGAAGGTCGAGACTTTGTCGAGAGCCTGCGCGGACACAGCGTCCCCAGCCAAGGGGACCAGTCTCTCTTCCGGACGAGAGGAACTTGCCGCCTCTGAGATCCTGTTTTCCTTTCGCCCGGGCAAGCAGACTCTCCAGCAGGCTCAAACCGTTGGCGCCGGCCATCTGGTTTTATTGAGCGCGCCCGACGCGGGAGAGCGCGAGGTCTTCGCTGATCCGCTGGTGATGGACTTCGATGCGCACGGCCAGCTCCGAGAGCTTCGCGGGCAGTCTCATGCCAAAGTCATTGCGCATCCACCGAAGCAGGCGAAACCGGGGAGGCCTGACCAAGTGAGCACGTCGGATCGCTTAAAAGCGAACTTCGACCCGGCGACGGGGGCGCTCGTCTCAATGGAGCAGGTTGGAGACTTCCAATTCACCGAAGGTGACCGAAAAGCGAGCGCCGACCAGGCGATCTACAATTCTCAAAGTCAGGTGATGACACTGACTGGCCACCCGTCGGCCCGGGACCCTAACACTCAGGTGCGAGCGGATCGCGTGGCCATCGATCTCCAGAAGGACACGGTGGAGGGTTGGGGACATGTTCAGTCCACCCAATGGGACACTGCGAGCCCGCCGGGCGGGACAAAGGCCCCGTCCAAGGGACCGGCCATCCCGACCAATGTCGTGGCGGAGCGGGTCATAGCCCATCGTGACACTCAGGTTGTTCACTATGAGGGGCACGTACGCGCGTGGCACGGCCAGGATGTGGTGGAATCCCCGTTTCTGGACATCTACAACGGGGCGCGGAGACTCACCGCAAGCTCTGGGGTGCTGACGTCCTACATTCAGGCCGCCTCGACCGAGAACCCAAAGGGCGCCGCCTCGGCGGGAATGCGGAGCGAGAATCGTCCGGTGACCATCCGCGCCGACGGCGTGGATTACTCCGATGCCGACCGGAAGGGCGCTTACCGCGGCCATGTCGAACTCCGGACTGAGAACAGCACGCTGCGGGCGGACCGCATGGATGTCTATTCCTCCCGCGGGGCCACGGCGGAGGCATCAGAGGTCGAGCGCGCGGTGGCGGAGGGACACGTCTCGGTGGTCGAACCGGCCCGCCGCGCCACAGGGGACCACGCCGAGTACTTTGCGGCGCAGGGAAAGATCGTGCTGACCGGCGGTCCCCCGACCGTCTATGACGCCGCGAATGGCTTCACCAGTGGCCGCAGTTTGACTTTGTTTCTTCACGATGATACGATTTTTGTGGACGGAGGTGACCAGTCGCCTACAATTTCCAAGCGTCGCATCTCCCCTTGAGCGACCATGCAAATCCTCTCCACAGTCGAGTTGACCAAGTCCTACAAACGCCGAAAAGTGGTCGACGATATTAGCCTTGAAATTGCCCAGGGCGAGGTTGTCGGTTTGCTCGGCCCGAACGGGGCAGGGAAGACGACAACGTTCTACATCATTGTGGGCCTGACGGCGCCCGACGCCGGCCAAGTCCTGCTCGATGGCGAGGACATCACGAACCTTCCTATGTATCTCCGGGCCAGGAGCGGCATCAGTTACCTGCCTCAGGAGCCCTCGATCTTCCGAAAGCTGACCGTGGAAGAGAATATCCTGGCCGTGCTCGAGACCTTGCCGCTTACGGCTCACGAACGAAGAGAACGCTTGGAAGAACTCATGGAGCAGATGGGCTTGCAGTCGGTCCGGCGCAGCTATGGTTACGTGCTTTCGGGTGGGGAGCGGCGCCGGGTGGAGATCGCTCGGTCTCTGGTTATCTCTCCTTCTTTCATACTCTTAGACGAGCCGTTCTCCGGCATCGACCCGCTGACGGTTTTGGACATCCAGAAAATCATCTTGCAACTCAAGGAGACGGGCATCGGTATCCTGGTGACCGATCACAACGTGCGCGAGACTCTGCGGGTGACCGATCGGGCGTATATCATCAACAATGGCCGGATCTTCCGGTCCGGAACGCCGGACGAACTAGGCAACGATCGCGAAGTTAAAAAGGTTTATCTGGGCGATAATTTCCAGTGGGCCATCTGATGGGCGGACAGCAATCCAGGCTCGGGCTGAGTCTCAAGGTCGCGCAGCGGCAAATTCTGACGCCGGGCCTTGTGCAAATGGTGAGCGTCTTGGCGCTCAACCGCCTGGAGCTGCGCGAGATGATCAGCCAGGAGGTCACCGCCAATCCGGTTTTGGAAGAGCTGCCCGATGACGCGCCCACCGTGGAGGAGATTGCCCAGAAGACGGAAGCCACTCCTGCGAACGGAACCGCCGCCGACGCGGAAATCCAGGCCGGCGACAATCACGATTCCTTTCAGGAGATCGACTTTGGGAGCTTTTTTGACGACTACTTGGATCCGGGCTATAAATCGCCTGCCGCCGAGGTCTCGGAGAAGCCTTCCTTCGAGAATTTCCTTTCCAAACCTTCATCGCTCGGCGACCACCTGGAATGGCAGTTGAATCTCTCCCTCTGTTCAGACGAGGTCCGCGAGGCCGGCCATTCGATCATCGGGAACCTCAACGAAGACGGTTACCTGACGGCCAGCCTGGAGGAGATTGCAACCACCGGAGAACACCCACGGGAAAGCGTGGAACGGGCTCTGGCGCTGATCCAGGAGTTCGACCCTCTCGGTGTTGCGGCCCGAGACTTGAGAGAATGCCTGCTGTTGCAGCTCCGGACATTGGCTCCAGAAAACACGCTGGCGGCGAAAATCGTCTCCGATCATCTCAAGCAGATCGAAAACAAACAGTATCGGGAGATTGCCCGTGCGCTGGATCGGCCCGTGGTTTCCGTGGAGCGTTGCGTGGATCTGATCAAAAAGCTCGACCCTCGTCCCGGCCAGCGGTACAACCAGACGCAACCGCATTGGATCGAGCCCGACGTAGCTATCGTCAAGACCAGCGACGGATACCGGGTAGTGGTGAATGAGGACGGCCTGCCTCAACTGCGCCTGAGCCGCCATTACCGCCGCATGCTGGAGGGTAGCGATACCAGCCGCGATGTTCGCAACTACGTCAAAGAGCGCTTCTCATCCGCCATCCAGCTCATCCGCAATATCGAGCAACGCAAACACACGATCATCAGGGTGTGCGAGGCTATCATCCGCCGCCAGACGGAGTTTCTGGACAAGGGCATCGACTCCCTCAAGCCCATGATGATCAAAGATGTGGCGGAAGAGGTGGGCGTGCATCCCTCGACCGTCAGCCGCGCCGTGGCCCACAAGTATGCGCACACCCCTCAAGGGGTGTTCGAGTTGCGGTACTTTTTCTCGGAAGCGGTTCAGGGCCCTTCAGGGGGCAACCTCTCCCTGGTGAATCTGAAGCGGCTGGTAAAGAAGTCTATTGAGGAGGAGGATCCGGCCCAGCCCCTCACCGACGAGCAGCTCACGGCGCGCTTGCGCGACCAGGGTATCCTCGTGACCCGCCGCACGGTTGCCAAATACCGGGAAGATATGCGCATCCCCAGCACTCATCAACGCCGAGTCAAAGCATGAGAGATTCAGTTGCATCTTCTTTCTGTTGCCTACATGCAAGGAGGATGACCCATGCAAATCGACTACACTGGCCGGCAGATGGAGATTACGCCGGATCTTCGTCAGTACACGGAAGAGCGCTTGCAGAAGTTTTCCCGCCTTCTTCAGGATCGATGGCACACCCACGTGACCTTGACCGCGCAAAGGCATCGGCGCGTCGCTGAAATCAGGCTAAAAGTTCGTGACCATGTTTTGGTCGGGATCGCGGAAACTGCGGACGCCAGGGACTCCATTAATGGAGCCTTGGACAAGCTTCGCCGCCAGGCGGTTCGGCTGGTCGAGAGGCAGCGGACGCGGAAAAGGCGGCCCAAGCCCACTACCGTCATTCTGTTGAACGTCTTGCAATCGAGCCGGACGGATCACGAAGTGCGGCAGGTCCTTGAGACCGAGAGAATTCCAATTAAGCCGCTGACGGTCGACGAGGCCGTCGGCGCGCTGGACTTGAAGCGTCGAGGCGTGGTGGTGTTTCGCAACCTCGAAACGGAACGAGTGAACGTCCTCTATCGTCGCGAGGACGGGAACCTGGGCCTCATTGAGCCGGAGCAGGAGTAGGAATTAGGGATTAGGAATTAGGAACCGGACAAGCTCTCAGCCTTCAGCCCTCAGCCCTCAGCCAAGGCGTCTCCCAGGTTTTTGCTGAGAGCTGATAGCTGACCGCTGAAATCTCCCCAGGTCTCTAATCCCTAACTCCTAATTCCTGTTCTTCCATGAAGAAGCCACTGGCCCCAAAGGCCGCGCCACAATTCGTCGTGATTACCGGACTGAGCGGATCGGGCAAGGGATCCGTACTGAAGGCCTTTGAGGACCTCGGCTTCTATTGCGTGGATAACCTCCCCATCGATCTCATCCCCAAGTTCGCGGAGCTTTGCCGCCTTCCCAAGAGCCACATCGAGCGCGCCGCGGTGGTGGTTGACATCCGCGAAGGCGAAGCCCTCAGCCAGCTCCCGGCCATGTACCAAAACTTGGATCGGAAGCACACGAAAACCTCCCTTGTGTTCCTGGAGGCTTCGGACCCGGCGCTGATCCGCCGATTCGGAGAGACCCGGCGACCGCATCCCCTGGGACGCGACTTGCCGGTCCGGGAAGGTGTTCGTCTGGAACGATCGCTGCTCAAGCCGATGCGCAAGCTCGCCGACGTGGTGATTGACACGACGCGCATGAACGTGCATGAGCTCCGTGACTTCATTCAACTCCGGTTCGGTGGGGTCAAAGCCCGCGGCGCGATCTTCGTGTCGGTCATTTCCTTCGGCTATCGCTTTGGGATTCCCGCCGATGCCGAATTGATGTTCGATGTGCGTTTCCTGCCCAATCCGAATTATGTTCCGCGCTTGAAAAACAAGACCGGGCGCGACGCTGAAGTTCAACGCTTCATCGATTCCTACCCGCAGAGCAAGGATTTCACACAGCGCTTGCGGGAGTTCCTGCTCTATCTGCTGCCGCAATATTTGCGCGAAGGCAAGGCGTATTTGACCATCGGCATTGGCTGTACGGGCGGAAGACATCGCTCCGTGGCGTTGGCAGAGCGGATCGCCACCGCGCTTTCGAGCGAGGGTTATAAGACCAAGATCGTCCATCGAGATATCGGACGGGCAGGAGGATGAGGCGGAAACTAGAAGTTAGAAAGTAGAAACTGGAAACCAGCTTCTAATTTCCAGTTTCTAATTTCTGATTTCTAGTTTCTGATTTCCTATGAGCAACGTTCTTGCAATCGACATCGGCGGGTCGCGGTTTCGGGTTGGCCTATTCAATCAGGAAGGACGGCGCCTGGCCCTTCTGGAGGGCGACACGTTGCGTTCCGGGGGTCGCGAATGGATGCTCAAAGAGGTCCAGGAGCGATGCCGCGTGTTAATGGAAAAAGCCGCCGCGCCGGTCAAGGCGTGCGGAGTCAGCTTCGGCGGGCCCGTCGATTTCCTCCATCAGCGCGTCCGCTCGGTTCACTCCCCCGGCTGGGAAGATTTCGAGCTGGCGCATTGGGTTGAAGAAACCTTCTCTCTTCCCTGCCAGGTCGACAATGACGGGAACTGCGGTGCCCTGGGAGAGTACCGGTTCGGCGCCGGGCGCGGATCGGAGTCGATCGTGTATGTCACTTTGAGCACCGGGATCGGGGGCGGAGTCATCCTGGGTGGCAAGATCTATCGGGGCAAAGACAGCTTGGCCGGTGAATTTGGCCACATGCCCATGTCCGATTCAGGAGTCCTTTGCTCTTGCGGCGCCAGAGGCTGCCTGGAAGCTTTTTGCTCTGGAGACTCGATGTCGAAGAGGGCTCAGGAACTTGCCGGCCGGCGCCCCGAAGGCGGAGGCCGCATGGCGGAATTGAGCGGCAGCGCAGAGCGCATCAGCGCCCGAGCCGTGTATGAGGCTGCTGCCGAAGGCGATTTGGCGGCCGTTCAAATCGTCAGTGAGGCGGCACGCTGGCTTGCCCGTGCCCTTTGCTTCGTCATCCGCGTCCTCGATCCGGACAAGATCATTCTGGGTGGAGGAGTGACTGCCGCGGGCAATATGTTCCTTCTCCCTGTTCAGGGGTTCTTGACGGAATTTCGTTCTTCTTCATCGATTGGCTACTCGACCGAGGTGGAGTTGGCCGAGTTGGCCCAGTATTCTCCCTTGTACGGCGCCGCTGCCCTGGCGCTGGACCTTGCATGAAAATGGGTCCGCCCCCTACAGTTCCATCAGCGTAGTGATGGCGCCCCACTTCGTGTAGGTGAACGTGTCGAGCGCTTCGACTGATGGACGGCCCCGGCCTTGACGAGGCTACTCAACTAGCCTCCAATCCGAAGAGATTGTCCCGGAAGAAAGAGCCACAGACTTCGAAGAGGCCGAAGCGAAGAAGGACCGCAGAGTCTCAAAAACCGAAACTCCGCGCTACGAGCTCCCGGCGGGCCCTTTATAGACCCGCCAGCCCCCATCATCCGGCCCACAGCGCGCCCGCCGCACCACAAAGAAATGTGACCGCTGTTACTGACAATATTGACAGGTAGGGCTAGGCTTGGCTCCGTTTGCTAAGTGCGGGAGTTTGCAGTACCGGAGGACTCAACGAAAGCAGTTCTGCCGCAGGCGTCCGATCAGCCTCCGCATTTCCTGAACGGCGAGCGGAGGAGGCAGGAGTGGCACGCTGCCGAACCCGGGAAGGCCACTCGGCACCGGTAGCCTGACGGTCACGGCCACGGAGACCGCATTTCTGAAACGGACCGATCCGTTGTGGAAGGAGCCGGTTTGAATTCAATTAATCGCTGCATCGTTCACACCGTCTTTGTTTGCGTAGTTCTCAGCCTTGCGGGCTTCAAGGCCCAGGCTCAGACATATGTATTTGGCACCGCCAGTTATCCCGCGCCCGGAACGGGACCGATGATCACTGCGGATTTCAACGGCGACGGCATACCCGACGTCGCCGTGCTGGGCTCGCCGGACCTTGCCGGCAAGGCAGTAGTCTCTGTCTTCCTGGGGAGGCCCGACGGCACTTTCGCGCCAAGGCTGGATTCCGCCATAAATTTGGGCGCTGGAAGCAATCCGCCGATGGTGGCCGGCGACTTCAACGGCGATGGCAAGCTGGATCTGATTACCTTCGGCTGGTTTGGCAGCTCCAGTTCGCTCGCCTTGCTTGTTGGCAACGGCGACGGCACCTTCCAACCGGCCGTCCCTATCAGCGCAAATCTCGGTCAGGCTTATTTAGGAACGATGATCGCGGCCGACTTCAATAGCGATGGCAAATTGGATCTGGCCTTCAGTGGAGGTGCCTGGAACAGCGCCAATGTTACGGTGCTTCCGGGCAACGGCGACGGAACGTTCCAAAACCCCGTCACCTATTCGACCCTGGTTGGTTCGTTCATCGCGGCAGGAGACTTCAACGGGGACGGCAAGCCGGACATTGTGGTGGCGGGCGAATGGTCAGACGGGCAACAGACACAGCTCCAGATTCTACTCAACAACGGTGACGGGACGTTCGCGAGCCCTGTAACATACACCATCTCGGGAATCGTCCAGGCCCTGGCGGAAGCCGACCTTACCGGCAATCACAAACTCGATCTGGTAGTGCCTTGCGGCGGTTATTCCAGCAGCGTTTCGGTGCTGCTGGGAAATGGCGACGGCACGTTTGGCACACCCATCGTTTATTCCACCAAGCAGCTCCCCACTTACTCAACTTCGGTAGCGTTAGCCGACTTCAACGGCGACGGCAAGCTCGATCTCGCCCTGACCGACGCAACGGGCGTGGTGGAAAATGCCGTAACAATTCTCATGGGGAATGGAGACGGAACTTTTCAGAGCCCGGCGGAGGTATATGGAGCCGGCCTCGGGCCGTCGGGCATAGTTGCAATCGATGTGAATGGCGACGGCAAGCCCGACTTGGCAGTCGCGGGTGGCTACGCGTCCTATTCCTCAGTGGCGGTCCTGATCAATCGGGGCGACGGGACTTTTCCAAACCCCGTCGACTACTCCGTCCTGCAATACCCTTACTCCGCGGTCGCGGGCGACTTTAACGGAGACGGCAAGCCGGACATCGCTATCACGAACGATACTTCAACTGGCGGCGTTTCGGTGCTGCTGGGAAAGGGTGATGGCACGTTTCAGCCCCACGTCGATTCGCCCACCGGCCAGCCTCCAAGTGGACAAAACCCCACCGCTATGGCGGCGGGTGACTTCAATGGCGACGGCAAGCTAGATCTCGTGATAGGGGACTTTGCACGAGGAAGTCAAGGTAATACCTATCCTGTCCTATCGACCTTGATCGGCAACGGCGATGGCACCTTTCAAGACAAGATCAGCCAGTCTCTTTCCAACTTCGCGCAGTCCCTTGCAGTGGGCGATTTTAACCGAGACGGCAAGCTCGATGTGGCGGCCGTTGGGATCAATACCAATACGGTTTCGATTTTTCTCGGAATGGGCGACGGTCATTTCGCTGCTCCGCTCCAGTTCTCCACCGGACCAATGTTCCTTTCGCCGCCAAACCACAACGTGCTGGTAGGCGATTTTAATGGCGACGGCAAGCTGGATTTGGCTGTTGCGACCGACAACGGAATCGCCATTCTCCTCGGAAATGGTGACGGCACCTTCCAGCCCTTCAGCCTCGTGCCATCCTTACTGCCCTATGATCCTGGGGACGAACTGCTTGCCCTGGCGGACTTCAATGGCGACGGTAAGCTGGACATCCTGAGGGCAACCCAGACCAACATCATTTCTGTCGCCCTGGGCAATGGCGACGGCACCTTTCAGGACGCCGGCGGCTACCAGCTCCCGTCAATTCTGAATATCGGCGCGGCGGTGGTGCGAGACTTTAATGGCGATGGGAAACTAGACGTGGCTTTCGCCGGCCAGAGCACCGTGATGACAATCCTTTTTGGCAATGGCGACGGCACATTCAGCCGTCACGCTGAATACGCCAGCCAATGGGTTGGCAGCCTCAACTTTATGGCAGCGGCGGACTTCAACGGCGACGGCGCGCCCGACATAGGTCTGGCCGATTTCGGCAATAGTGAAGTCTCCGTGTTCATCAACTCGCCGGTCGCTGCTTTCGCTCCTCGCGGTTTGACCTTTGCAAACCAGGAGATCGGCACAACCAGTTCCGAGCAGACGGTGACCCTCACCAACCCCGGCTCTGCGCCGCTGGCCATCACGGACATTACTGCGAGCGGGGACTTCGCACAATCCAACGATTGCGGGTCAAGTCTTGGCATTGGGAAGAATTGCACTGTCAACGTCACCTTCACGCCGACGACTTCAGGCCCGCTTACCGGGGCGCTCACCTTTACCGACGACGCGTCAGTCGTTCCCCAAACGCTGATTCTCTCCGGGACAGGGACCGGCGCCCACGCGGTAGTCTCCCCCACCAGCCTGGCATTCGGCGATCAAATCATGTACACCACCAGCCCGGCCCAAACCGTGACACTCACCAACTCCGGCGTCATGACGCTTACCATTGCCAGCATTGCAGCGAGCGACCAATTCGGTCAGACGAACAATTGCAACGGATCGCTCGCTCCCCAAGCGAGCTGCGCCATCAGTGTGACGTTTACGCCGACGGAGACCGGCGAGATTTCCGGAACGCTGACTCTAACCGATAACTCTGACTACAACCCGCAGACCGTGACCTTACAAGGCACGGGCAAGGGGCCGGTAGTGGTCCTGAGCACCGCGAGCCTCGACTTTGGGACGCAAGTGGTGAATACCACCAGCGCGGCACAGACCGTGACGATTACAAACACGGGGGTCTTGGCGCTCAGCATCACCAGCATTGTCGCCAGCCGCGACTTCGCTCAAACGAATAACTGCGGAAGTTCGGTAGCTATCGGGGGCTCTTGCACAATCAGCGTGACCTTTACCCCCAGCTCCACCGGAACCCGCTCCGGATCGGTGAAAATCACGGACAACGCCGGCGGCAGCCCGCAGTCGGTTGCCTTAACCGGCACGGGCGTTGCCCCAACTTTCTCCGCGTCAGTGGCAAGCCTCAGCTTTGGCAATCAGTTTGTCGGCACAACCAGCACTTCCCAAACCGTGACAGTCACCAACACAGGCACCGCCATGCTTGTGATCGGCAGCGTGGCGATCGGCGGCGCGAACGCGTCCGAATTCTCCTTGGCCACGAACAGTTGTTCCGGCGCGAGCATCGCGCCGGCGGCCACCTGCGCCGTCAGCGTCACTTTCACGCCCAGCGCGGCGGCCCCCGCCAGCGCCTCGCTCGTCTTTACCGATAACGCTGATGGCAGCCCCCAAAGCGTGGCGCTTTCGGGCGCCGGCATTGCTAATGCGGTGCCGCTGATAAACCAGCCTCTGGTTCCGACCGCGGCGTTGCCAGGAGGCCCGGATTTCACCCTCACGGTAAATGGGACAGGCTTCGTCTCGGGCGCGAACGTGAAGTGGAATGGCGCGGCGCTCGCCACAACGTTGGTCAGCAGCTCGCAATTGACGGCCGCAGTTCCTGCGTCCGACATCGCGACGGCCGGCACCGCTTCCGTATCCGTACTCAATGGCGGTCCTGGTGGCGCAGCGTCGAACGTAGTTTTCTTCCCGGTTACAACCCCTGTAACCTCTCCCTTGTTCGTTAACGCAAATGGCTCGCCGATTGCGACGGGTTACGATCCGTACGCGTTCGCGGTGGGGGATTTCAACGGCGATGGGAAGCTCGATTTGGCCGTGACCAGCGGCTTGAATAGCGTAGCGATTCTTCTGGGGAACGGTGATGGCACCTTCACCGCTGCCCCATCCGTGGCGACAGGCGATGGCCCGAGATATCTGGCGGTGGGCGATTTCAACGGTGACGGGAAGCTGGACCTGGTGGTCGCAAACGGCATGGCCTACAATCTGACCATCTTACTCGGAAATGGCGACGGAACATTTAATGCGGCGCCACCCTCCCCTGCTACAGGAAACACGCCTACTGCGCTGGCCGTAGGGGATTTCAACGGAGATGGGAGGTTGGATCTGGCGGTCGTCAGCGCGAGCGACATTCAAGCGACTATCCTCTTGGGGAACGGCGATGGCACCTTCACCTATGCCCCATCTCCGTACGTCGGCATGTACCCGATGTCAATTGTGGCTGGAGATTTCAACGGAGACGGCAAGATTGATTTGGCGGTGGCAAACGCCGGGAGCAATAACATCACGATCCTTCTCGGGAACGGAGACGGTACGTTCACTGCTGCCGCTTCACCTCCGGCTACGGGCCGCACGCCTGATGGCTTGGCCGTGGGGGACTTCAATGGTGACGGCAAGCTGGATCTGGCGGTCGCGAATGCGAGCGACAACAACGTCACGATTCTGCTGGGGAACGGCGATGGGACGTTCACTGCTGCCGCCCCGTCTCCGCCCACGGGCTCCGGGCCGAATTTTCTGGCGGCGGCTGATATGAATGGTGACGGGGTGCTCGATCTGGTGGCGGTGAATGGCACCAGTGGCAACATGACGATTCTCCTGGGCAAGGGTGACGGCACGTTCACCCCTGCCGCATCAACCACTCCACCCGAAGGCGCGTTCCTGTATTCGGCGGCGATTGGCGATTTCGACGGCGATGGCCATCTCGACTTGGCGGCAGCCACTGGCCTGAATGCAACGTCCATTCTCCTGCAACTGACGAAGGCCGCCCTCTTGCCGTCAAGCCTCAACTTCGGCAGCCAGATCGCGGGGACCTCGGGCCCGCCGCAAACAGCAACGCTGACGAACGGCCAGAGCACGCCCTTGAACATTTCCAGCATTTCCATCAGCGGCGACTTCTCCCAGACGAATAATTGCCCCTCTCAATTGGCTGCAAGCGCGAACTGCACCATCACCGTGACCTTCCTACCGACGCAAGTCGGGACGCGAACAGGAACCCTTACCGTGACAGACGACGCTAATGGGGTTCCAGGTTCTATTCAGACGGTCGCCCTGACAGGCACTGGAGTCGCTAGTCCAGTGGTAACGCTTTCTCCCACCAGCCTCACTTTCCCGGCTCAATTCGTGAACACATCAAGCGCGCCGCAGCCGGTGACGCTTTCTAATCCTGGTGTGGTTGCGCTCGCCATCTCGAGCATCGCGATTTCGGGCACGAACGCAGGCGAATTCTCCCAGACCAATACCTGCGGCACGAGCGTCGCAGGGGGCGGAAGCTGCACCATCAGTGTCACGTTTACACCCACGGCCGCAGGACCGCGCAGCCGCACCGCCTCAATGAGCATTACTGACAACGCCAGCGGCAGCCCGCAGACTATCCCGCTCTCGGGAACGGCCAGATCGAATCCAGTCCCGTTGGTTAATCAGCCTCTCACCCCCGACGCGGCAGCGGTGGGAGGGGCAGGGTTCACGCTCACGGTGAATGGGACAGGCTTCGTCTCAGGCGCGACGGTGGATTGGAACGGCGCGCCGCTCGCCACGACGTTCGTCAGCGGCTCGCAATTGACGGCAGCGGTACCCGCTTCCGATATCACGGTGGCCCGCACCGCTTCCATCACCGCGGTGAACCCTTCGCCGGGCGGAGGCGCGTCCAACGTCGTCTTCCTGCCCATCACCGTCGCTACAACGTCGCTGACTTTTGCCATGGCTCCGGGCTCGCCGATGTCCGCCGAGGCCACACCACTATCGGTCGCCGTCGGAGACCTGAACGGCGACGGCAAAATGGACGTGGTGGTTGTCGACCGCGATGGCTATAACAATCTCAGCAGCAATGTGCGGATTCTGCTTGGAAACGGCGATGGGAGTTTTACGCCTGCGCCTGGCTCGCCGATCGGCGGATTCAGCAGCGCGTGCGCCCTCGCGTTGGGGGACTTTAACGGCGATGGGAAATTGGATTTGGCGGTGGTGGACTACGGCGGCTCCAACGTGACCATTCAGCTCGGCAACGGCGATGGGACGTTTACCCAGGCTCCAGGTTCACCGGTCACCACCGGCCACAACTCCCACTCTATAGCAATCGGGGATTTCGATGGTGACGGGAGGCTGGACATAGCGGTGGGGAACGACCTCAGCGTGACCGTTCTCCTTGGCAATGGCGATGGGACTTTCACCCAAGCGATCGGCTCTCCGATTCTTCTCTATTCGAGCACGGACTTCGTTGCTGTAGGGGATCTTAACGGTGACGGAAAACCGGACTTGGTTGTTCTAGATGCGGCGGACGATAAGCTGATGATTCTGCTGGGAAACGGGGATGGGACCTTCACTCTCTCCGGTCAATCTCCGGCGACCGGTCTGGCGCCCGTTCAGGTTGTGTTGGGCGACTTCAACGGAGACGGCAAGCTGGACTTGGCGGTGGCCGGCAGACAAAGCGTGGGAGTGTTTCTCGGCAATGGCGACGGCACCTTCCAGACGCGAGTTGACTATGCCTCCGGGAGTTCGCCACAGGCCCTCGCAGTGGGAGACTTCAATGGAGACGGGAAACTGGATATCGTGACAGCAAACTTTATGGGCAACTCGGTGAGCGTGCTCTTGGGCAATGGCGATGGCACGTTTCAATCTCACGTCGATTTCGGCACAGGCAGAACACCCGATTGGGTCGCAGTTGGGGATTTCAACGGAGATGGAAGTCTCGACCTGGTGACCGCGAACGATTACGACAACACGGCTTCCGTTCTGTTGCAGATTCCAGTCGCCCAAGCTGCGCCTTCGAGCGTTACGTTCGATCCGCAGATGGTCGGCACAACCAGCGCTGCTCAGACCGTGACGTTGACCAATTCCGGCAGCGCCCCACTTTCGATTTCAAGTATCGTGGCGAGCGGGGACTTTGCCCAGACCAATACTTGCGGCGCGAGCGTGGCGGCGGGAGCGAACTGCACTGTGACGGTCACTTTCACGCCCTCGGCGGGAGGAACTTGCACCGGAACGATCACGATCGCCGATAATGCGGCAGGTAGCCCGCAGACGGTGAATCTGACAGGCACCGGCGAGGACTTCACCATCGCCCCGCCATCCGGGTCATCCACCTCGGCCACCGTCACGCCCGGACAGACTGCCACCTACACATTGAGCATTGCGCCGTTGGGTGGGCTGAGTGGGACGGTCTCGCTCACCTGCACGGGCGCACCGTCCGAGGCTACTTGCACGGTCTCGCCCGGGAGCGCGCCGATGAGCAATGCGGCCACTAACGTGACCGTCAGCGTTGCGACCACCGCACCAAGCTCGGCGGTGCCTGCGCATCGCGCGCCTCAGCCGCCCGCGCCTTTCAGAGCGCCCCTTACGTGGCTCGCGATGGCATTGTTCCTGGTCAGCGCGGCGCAATGGCTCGCGGCGTGCCGTAGGGGCGGGCATTGTGCCCGCCCAGCCCTGGGGCTCCCACCAGGGGCGCCCCTAGGAGCGTTGCGACTGTTCATCGTGCTCTGTGCGGTGGTGCTCGCGTCGATGTGGACGCTCGCTTGCGGCGGCGGTGGCAGCGGCAGTAGCGGGCCGCCACCCAATCCCGGCACACCCGCAGGCACTTACACCTTGACCGTCACGGCGACGTTCACCTCCGGCTCCACCACGCTGAAGCACAACATTGCGCTGACGCTGACGGTGACCTGATGTGACGGCGGCGTCTCGCCGCAATGAACGCCGATCTCGGCAAACGCGGTGCGTATCGCGCTCGGGATCGTGGCCTCGTTTGTGGTCGCGAGACTGATTGCGCCGCTGCTCTTTGGGACCACGCCAACCGATCCCGCGACATTCGCAGGCATGGCCGCCCGGCTGGGCGCGGTTGCGTTGATGGCCGGACTTGTTCCGGCACATCGAGCCTCGCGCATCGACCCGATGGTCGCTCTCCGCGCTGAATAGCGGCTCAGAGCCGCCCGTTGTCAGTCGTCAGTGGTCAGTTGCTTTCCTAACCCCCAACCCCAAGCGGCTAGTGCCGTTCCAACTTGTTAGACCTATGTTCAACACGTACGTTCTGTTTCGCCCCATAATCCCGACGGCCCCGAGAAGCTAGGTCGAAATAGTTGGAACGGCACTAGCCCTATGGCGGAGAAATCGTTCTGAAAGAGGCTTACTGCATCCCACTACTGCGTCTTAGCAAGCGAGAGTCGCTTCGCGAAATCGCAGACACCCAAAGGCAGGTGTCTGCGCCAGCCGGCAGTGTCGCCAAGAATCGCTTGACCAAGCCGACACCGCTACAGATGCGCTACGGGGTCCGCGCTCGCTTTATTCCAGCAAGTCCCTTCCGTGTCGTAGGCCATCCATCCGATTATGATAGGCCATCATGCTAGCCTATGGCAGAGAAGAGCCGCAGGCCGCAAAAGCGGCGGCCTGCGCTACGCGGTCCGCGCTACTCGCTTCTCACATTTGCGCCTCCCTACAGCGCTGAAGGCAGTGTGGCGCCGAATGTACGAGTTTCCAGGGGATGTGCACGGGGTATAGGTCCGCGGAATTTTCTACGTATGAGTTCTTGGTTCACGGCAGCACACCCGCCGTCGTCCGGTCGATTGATCCAGCCGAAATCCAGGTCGGTCGTGGAGAACGATGGAATCGAGAATCCGACCACCCTCAAGCCGAGTTCGGCCAACAGAAGCCCGATGAGCAATCCTCCGCATAGGAGCGCCATGCGAGCTTTGAACGTCAGCGTTGTCTTTTCACTGGGTGTGTCTTTCATTGGATCCTTGTCCTGTCGCCGTTCTCGTCAACAGGGCTTATTATCCGCCCACCTCCGACGACAGGAAGAAGGCGTGGCGGGTTACCGAAGGCATTCTGTTAATGATTCGTGATGAGGCGCGGCAGCACGGCGTCCCCTTCTGGCTGGTTGTGGACTCCAACGGCCGTCAGGTGGACCCGGGCCACGCCGCAGGGTCTTGAAACACACGCAAGTTCCGTAACGAGTCTCAATCGTCCCGGCAGGTTGGGGTTATGGCGCGTTTTCAATATGAGACTAGAGCGAAGCCGCCGGTGGTTGCGGCGGAGGCTTAGGGAGGCTAAATGGCGTTTCTGCAATCGAGAAAGGCACTCGCGGCTAGGCAGAAATGGCTTGGAGGCTGCGCGGGTAGTCCAATGCATATCCATTTCTTCACTTGCAGTCGGTTCACAAGAGTCCAAACACTTCGAGACTCGAGTTGGTGCTGACGTACACCTTTCCGTTAACCTCCATGATAAAAGCAAAATGGGACACGGTGGGCAGGTTGTCGCGCCCTTTGGTATCCGAGATGGCGTACAACTCTTTCAGCGTCACCGCATCGTAGGCTACAAGATTGGCGTTACCGGAGTTTCCGCCATTGAGCTGCCAAAGGATGCCGTTCGTTGTTCCGTTAGCTGAAAGTACTGGCGAGTGGCCCCCTGCCCAGTTCCTCGGCGTCTTTACTGTAGGACTATCCGGCAGCAAACCATTGTTCAATGCCCAAGCCATGACGGGTGATCCGGCAGCGGTGGAATATACTGTGCTATTCCAGTAGACTAGCGATCCTGTTTCCCAGCCAACGGCGCTCGGCAGTTCCTGCACGATTTGCGTGTCCCCGTTCGTGCAGGTCGTACACACGCCGCCCATATTGGTGCGATCGAGCAGGTAAAGCGTTCCAACCTTTCCACAACCGATCGCCAGGTAGGGATGTGGACCCGGCTGATCGGGTAAGATGAGAACCGAATCATTCAAATCGAGATCATTATCGAATAGGTATTGCCAATTATAGGGAGTAAACCAATCAGCTAATGCCAGGCCGTTGGAGTTCAGGGTGAACTTAAGCACACTTTGGCCGAGATTCGTACCGGCTGTGAATGCGCCGTCACCGGTCTCTCCGTAAATATTCCCATCACTGTCGGCCGAGAGTCCGGCACCTTTCTGCCAGATCGCTGCAGTGTAGTTGCCAGGTTCGTCATCGAATGCGCCGACGAATTGCGGGACTACTCGGGTTGGGCTGGTGAGTTGAGAAGGGGCAGTTACCGCACTATACGCGATAACCCAACCCTGCTCCAGGCCATTGACTCCGTTTGATCCAAAGGCGATGTAAATGACTCCATTGCTCAGCAGGAGCGCGGGCCGGTTGATCTGTGTCAGATTGTTGAACGTGTATTCTTTACCGCCGCTGGTAAAGGTAGCCGAAATGGCCACGGGAGGAAATTTGCTGGCACCGGTAGTCACGTCGAGGCCCCAGAGGCGGTTGGTCGCTACCCCATTCAAGTAATCCTTAGCCAGCACATACAAGATGCCAGTGGCAGGGTCGATCACAGGAGTCGAAACCACGCCGACTTCCGTCCACCCGGTTTCTTTTTCCCCGCCTTGTACGTTCATGGGCACGGGCGTTGCGCCTGGGGCGAGCACGCTCGTTTGCCAGAGAGGATGCGCGTTAGTACCTGTATTATCGTCCGCATCGAATGCATACACGCTGTCATTCATGGTCGCCACGTAGACGACGTTGTGAACGCCCAGGTCCGGTATGGAAACGCTCGGAAGATAGAGCGGCTGACCAATGATCGCTCCATCAACCGGCTGCGTGAACAGCTTTCCGAACCCGGTCCACACCACATTCTTGGGAGTAAGAATGGTTTCCTGGACGTTTGCTCCTGTGCGCATGTTGTCATAGTGCCACGTCAGAACGCTCTGCTGCCCAAAACAACTACCCCCAAAGAGCAGAGAGAGTGTTGTGTATAGCAGGAATTTTTTGTTCACAAACATGCTTGCGACCTCCTAGGGGTTTGCTTTTAGGGTCCACCATACTACTATGACTGGATGTCCGCTCGCAACGAGATTTTTCTTCAGCACGTTGCCCGCCGCGTCGCAACGATACCCCGAAGTTGAAATCTGATTGTTGCCGTTGGAATTTAATCGCATCTGCCAGCCCGAGGGCGGGCCCGCTCCCATGGCGAGGCTATTGGACTAGCCCTATCGCGCGGAAATCGTTCTGGGAGAGGCTTACTGCATCGCACTATTGCATCTCAGCAAGCGAGAATCGCTCCGCCCTGCACCGTACGGCGCGGGGCTTCGCGAAATCGCAGACCCAAACAGCAGGGCCTGCGCCAGCCCGCCCGCTATTCTGCCGGTCGGGCTCCCACCTTCCGCGCCTGACGCAGGAGGTATAGACCGAACCCAACTGGGACGACCAACACCGGAACGAGGGCCAGCGGAAGCTCTCCCGTCGAGAACAGGTAGACCCCGTACGCAGCGCCGCCGAAGAAAACCACAGACATCGTATACAGGGAAACGGCACCCCCAGCGGGCTCCCCCTTTCGCAACGCTGTAACAGGGCGAAGCCTGGACATTTTCTGACGGAGGTATAAATAATTGAATCCAAGGAGCAGCGGAAGCCCGCACACCAGCAGTAGGAATGAATTGAGGAAAGCGTACGACCCGACCAGTCCAGCAACCAGGAGAACATCCACGAGAACCATCGTACGCACAATCCGATTAGCGGGATGCTGGTCCATCATGTTAGCGATCCTTTTCCTTGATGGAGGTTCAATCGCTGATGGCCTCTTCAATCTTGTTAGCCTTTTCGTTAGCCCAGTCTCGGACGTGCTGGACCACCGTCTTTATGTCCTGTCCCAGGTCGAGCGCCCTCACGGCGCGTCCGGCCCGGCTGCCTTCGCTTAGGTCTCCGGGAGCCGTAATCATGCCTTCAACCGCTGCAGCCGTTGCCCCTTTATGAACGCTGCCCGTCCATAGCAGGTAGCGCGGACCGCCGGTTTTGCGGTCCGCGTCTCTTCTCTCCGGCGTCCTTTTCTTTCGAATCGGTATTTCTTCATTACTGTGCGCCTGCTGAAACGCCGCGCAAAACTGATCGAAGCTGATTTCGCTCTGTTGGCGCGCGCGTTCAACCGAGCGCGGGCGCTGCACCCATTTTATTTGACAGCGTGGGTCTTCCTTCCCGATCACTGGCATGTGATCTGCGCGCCGGTGTATCCGGCGACCATTTCGCTGGCCATGAAGTCCGTGAAGCAGAGTTCGATGAACGCCATCAACCGGCGCCGAGGCGTGGAAGGCGAGCTTTGGCAACCTCGATTCTTTGATCGCGCCCTCCGCACGGTCAAAGAATATAACGAGAAGGTCGAATATATTCACCTGAATCCGGTGAGGGCCGGGCTGGTGTCCCGCCCACAAGATTGGAAATGGTCCAGCCACAACGAGTACGCGGGCGTGACCGCGGCAGAACAGAAGAGCCGTTGCGGCCTGACCATCGACCGCGTGAGAATGCCCGCCGATCCACTCACCCGAATTTGATCCACCGCATACCCCATGAGAAGCCGCAGACCGCAAATCCGGCGGTCTGCGCTACGGGCTTAGCTGCATCTGCCAAAGCGGGCCCGGGCCCGCTGCCACGGCGAGGCTATTGGACTAGTGCCGTTCCAACTTATTAGACCTATGTTCAACACGTACGTTCTGTTTCGCCCCATAATCGGGACGGCCCCGAGAAGCTAGGTCGAAATAGTTGGAACGGCACTAGCCCTATCGCGGAGAAATCGTCCTGGAAGAGGCTTGCTGCATCGCACTATTGCGTCTCAGCAAGAGAGTCGCTTCGCGAAATCGCAGACCCAGAGAGGGGCATCTGCGCCAGGCCGCCCAGTATCATCGCATCGTCAACCGAAACCAAGGCATGTCGGGGAATCCAGTTTCGAATTTCGGGTTTCGTTCTCTTGTGAGTTTCGATTTTCGAGTTTCCGCTTTTAGGGCGTCACGGTTAGCGTGATCGTGTTCGATTTTACCCAGGTCTTGGTTTCGTCGTCCCAGCGGCGGAGCTGGATGGTGTACTGCCCCGGCTTGCTCAGATCGTAGAACTGGCTTACGCTGATCGCGTCCCACCATTCCTCGCCGGGCTTGAGTGAAAGGGCCTCTTCGCCGTGCCGCTGAGCCGCTTCCTGGCCTGCGAAAGGCGGAGATTGGTCGCGGATCTTCGCAAGGCGACCGGCGTCTTTCTCTGGCGCGCTCGCTCCCGCGCTGTCTAGTACATCGATCTTGTATACAGGGCCGACCTGCTCCTGGTCCGGCTTCTGCGTAGCAAGGGTAATCCTGTGAGCTGAGGTATTTTTTGTGTCCACGAGCAAGCCGAAGCCGGGTTCCCGGCTTGTTACGGTGGAATACTTTCCGTAGGTTCTTACGATGAGCGAAAAGGGAGGGCCAGGGGCCGGCGCGGTCCGGGAGGCCTCCGCCGGTACGACCTGAATCGTGATCGCGTTTGATCGTTGCCAGACTTCGCCCGCCTTGGTTGCCCGTATCACCTGGACCGTATAGATGCCGGGGCGGCTCAGGTCATACCATTTGTCGACGTCTATGACGTTGGTTTGCACCTCGCCAGGCTTGAGGACCCCGACTCCCAGCCGCCCCATCGGAATCTCCTGCGGAGATATGTTGGGCGAACGTGCCAACCCTGGCCGAAATCTCCTGTGTAGCTGCGCGTCCGGCGGCTCGTCGCCGTTCGCGTCATGCACCTGGAGGCCACATGGTATCAGCACGAAGCATGAGTACTCAACGTTGTGATCTGTGATGTTTTTGACAACAAAGTTCACTTCGACCGGCGAGCCCCCCCTCAATACGTCGTTGGGGGCCGTGAGGGCAAGCGATAGATCGGGCGCCGTTGGCGCGGACTGCTGACACGAGGCGGATGGCGGAGCGCACAGGCCGATGAGCAGCATCCCAGCGCTCCCAAGCATGACAGATATGAGCGCGTTGAGCGACGAGTTCAAAATCTTGGGCACTTTCGCCTCCTAATACTCCGGTGTGCAGCCGGCACCTAGCGGGACCGTGTACGTCCATGTCAAGTACGAGTAATTCTTATCGGTGGCCGGATTAGCAGGTAGCGCGGACCGCCGGTTTTGCGGTCCGCGTCTCTTCTCTGGCAATGATCTCCGCCGTGGCGTATTCTAGCGCCGTGTCGAAGCTCCGGCGTCCTTTTCTTTCGAATCGGTATTTCTTCATTACTGTGCGCCTACTCAAAGAGCGGTCCCGCCTTGCGGGATCGTGGAGACCGATTTCACTTTGCTGGCTCTCGCCCACAACCGGTCGCGCGCGATGCATCGGTTCTATTTGACCGCCTGGGTCTTTCTTCCCGATCACTGGCACCTCATCTGCGCGCCAGTGTACCCGGCGACGATCTCGCTAGTGATGAAATCCATCAAAACCAGCTCGATGATCTTGATCAACCGCCGGCGCGGAGAATCGGGCGAATTGTGGCAGCCTCGCTTTTTCGACCGCGCCCTGCGCACCGTGAAGGAATACAACGAGAAGGTCGAGTACATTCACCTCAACCTCCTCCGTAGGGGCACGCCATGGCGTGCCCCTACCTTCGTCAAGATTGGTGCGCCGTCCACAAGATTGGCGATGGTCGAGCTTCAACGAGTATTCGGGCATGAGCGCCGAGGAGCAAAAGCGGCGGTGCGGCTTGACCATCGACCGCGTGAGAATGCCCGCCGATCCACTCACCCGAATTTGATCCGCCGCATACCCCATGAGAAGCCGCAGACCGCAAATCCGGCGGTCTGCGCTACCGACGCGCGGCCCGCGCTACTT